>NZ_JAATEM010000030.1 GCF_012034205.1 Streptomyces composti | reverse complement strand
AGACGCCCGCTCGAGGTGCGAAGAAGCGTTCTCAGCCCTCGCGGATGGTCATCTTCGCGAGCTTGTCGCCTGCGATGTCGAAGATGAACGTGGAGCGTCCGTTGGCGTAGTTCGAACGCCAGTCGCCGACGACGGTGATCGTGCTGCCCGCGACGTCGACCTCCTCGACGGCGAGCGTGCCGCGCGCCCCGATGAACTCCTTGTCGCTCCATCGTTTGATCTCGTCGCGTCCTGTGAACACACGGCCCCAGTCGTCGACCGCGCCGTCCGGGGTGAACGCTCCGAGGAACGCCGTCTCGTCGTGTCGGTTGACGGCGTCGATGAACGACGACACGGGCTCGGGGATCGTCAGGTCCGTCATCTCATCCCTCCCTGTCAGCGAGTGGTGTAGCCGCCGTTGGCGAAGATCGTCTGCCCGGTGATCCACCAGCCCTCGGTCGCGAGGAAGCGCACGATGGGTGCGATGTCCTCGATCTTGGTCAGCTGGTTCCCCATGCCCTGCGACTTGTGGAACTCGACCCGCTCAGGGGTCTCCTGCCCGTAGAAGAACGGGGTGTCCATCGGCCCCGGCGCGATCGCGGTGACCGAGATGCCCCGCTCAGCGAACTCCTTCGCCGCTGCACGAGTGAAGTGCTCCACAGGGGACTTGCCGCCGGCATAGGTCGAGTACCCGTCGGTGAACGCCGCGAGCAGCGAGGTGACGATCGTGATGACCTTCCCGCCGTCGGCGAGCTTCCTGCCGGCCTCCTTGATGAAGAAGTACGCGGCCTTGGAGTTGATGTCGAACATCGAGTCGTACTCGTCTTCAGTCGTCTCGACGATCGGCTTGCGCAGGACCTTGCCGACCGTGTTCACGGCGACGTCGATCTTCCCGATCGCCGCCTCCGCATCGGCGAACAGTCGCTCGACGTTGGCCGGGACGGTGAGATCACCCTGGAACATCGCGCCCTTGACCCCGGCGGCCTCGACAGCGGCAAGGGTCCGCTCAGCGTCCGGGCGCGTCGAATCGGAGTTGTAGTGGATCGCGACGTTCGCCCCGGCCTCGGCCGCCTGGCGGGCGATCAGGCCGCCGAGGTTCTTCGCGCCCGCGGCGATGAGGACGTTCTTTCCTGCGAGAGTGTGCTCGGTCATCGTGCTTCCTCTGTGTCACCAGTATGTATCAATGTAGCGTGGCTACACACGGTACTATAGCGACATGATGGAGATGGCGTCGAGTGATACACGGGAGAGGCTGATCTCCGCTGCCGCTGACCTCATCGCCGCCTCGCCCGGCGAGGACTTCTCCCTGCGCGCGGTATGCGACGCGGTGGGCGTGAAGATGCCGACCCTGTACCACTTCTTCGGCTCCAAGCAGGGGTTGATCGACGCCGTCGTCGAGCACGGCTTCGACCTCTACCTCGGCGAGAAGGCGGCGATGGAGTCCTCAGGAGACCCGATCCAGGACATACGGGCCGGATGGGATGCCCACGTCGCATTCGGCCTGACCAACCCGGGCTTCTACACCCTCATGTACGGCAAGGTCAGCCCGGGTCACTCGCCCGCCGGCCAGTCGAGAGCGAACGAGATACTGAAAGGGCTCACCGCGCGGGCCGCTGATCAGGGTCGCCTGGCGGTGTCGCCGGATCAGGCCGCAGCCCATGTCCTCGTCTCGAACATCGGCGTCACCCTGCGCCAGATCATGCTTGCGCAGCCGGACCCGGAGCTGAGCCACGCTGTGCGCGAGGGAGTGGTGGCGGCGATCACCGGCACGGCGACCGGACAGGGAGACGCCCTCAACGCGGCGATCGAGGTTGCCGCTGCACATCCACACATCCTGGGCGCCACCGAGACTCAGCTGCTCGTCGAATGGCTGGGCAAGTTGAGCAGGGAAGTCTCCTGACCGCCCGCATTGATCGAGAGGCGAGCGCCCGTTCGACTCCACGGAGCTTTTCCATGGACAACGCACTCAAGTGCAGCTCACGGGCGCATCAGCGTCGGACTACGCCGGATCTCCACGAGTTCGCAAGGTGACATCGATAGTACGAAGGTTGGCGCGATCCGCAACTAGCTCGAGATAGTCGACGGTGTTCTAGCGCTCAAGTACGTCATTGGCTACCAGGATATCCAGGTCGCTTGAGGTCTGGAGAGGCCTGACAGGTTCGGATGATGGTCTCGGAAGCGGTCAGAGACGTGCAGGTCAGGAATCGATACGCTGGTTCTCGACCTGCTTGGCTTCGGCCGCTTCCAAGTGCGAGTCGGCTCTTCACGTGAATGGTCAGTCGAGTGACAACTCGACAGGCCATTCGTGAACGTTACAAACGTATCGAGTCCGGCTACTTCGACCGCTCCCTGGACGCCTACGGCCGCGAGAACCTCCCGTGCCGCCGCTGCGGCACCCCCATCCGCCGCCGCCCCTGGATGAACCGCTCCAGCTACTACTGCCCCAGGTGCCAGCGCCCGCCGCGACCCGTGCGCGGGCCGGCGCCGCGCTGACTTTCGGGGCTCCTGCGGCTCACTCAGGGGCTCAGCCGCCCGGTGGCCGCACGTGCCGGTACGCCCGCCCTGCACCCGCGCAGAAAGGCCCTGTGAGGCCCCGTGCGCGCGTCGACGGCCCCGCGGCGGGGGAGGGGCCCGGAGACGGCCCAGGGGGCCGGAGCCAGGTCCTACGACCCTCCCGGAACACCCGGAACTCCCGGGGCCCCAGGGCCTCGAACGGCTCTCTCCGGCTCAGTAGCCGAAGTTCTGGGTCCACCAAGGGCCGCCGGGGCCGAAGTGGACGCCGACGCCGAGGGTCTTGAAGTCGCAGTTGAGGATGTTGGCCCGGTGGCCGGGGCTGTCCATCCAGGCCTGCATCACGGCGGCGGCGTCGGCCTGGCCGCGGGCTATGTTCTCGCCGCCCAGGTCGGCTATGCCGGCCCGCTCCGCGCGGTCCCACGGGGTGGCGCCGTCGGGATCGGTGTGGTCGAAGAAGCCCCGCTTGGCCATGTCCTCGCTGAACGCCGCGGCGAGGTCCGCCAGCTCCTGGCTCGGGGTGACCGGGCGGCAGCCCGCCTTGGCCCGCTCCTGGTTGACCAGCGCCAGTACCTGCGCGGCGGCTGCCTGTTCCGACGCCGAGGCGGCGCCCTTCCGGGCCCCGCGCTCGGAGTTGCCCGGTTTGTCGGGGGCCGCCGTCGCGCCGCCGGCCGCCTCCTCCGTCTCCGGCTTCTTCTCCGGCGTCTCGGCGCGGTCCTCCTTCTCCGGCGTCTCGGTGGGCGCCGCCTCGGAGGTGGACGGGGCCGGGGCCGGGGAGGTGGCGCGCTGTCCGTCGCGGCTCGCCTGGCTGCCCGTCTCGCGTCCCGGGGTCTCCAGGCTGCCGCCCGACGCACCGCCCTGCTCGGTGGGCGTGCTGGTGGGCGCGTCGCCCGCCTGGACGCTGTCGCTGGGCGAGCTGTCCCCGCCGAGCTTGTAGTTCTCGAGGCCCGGAACGGCACCCGTGGCGACCGCCACCGTGCCGAAGGCGACGGCGGCGGAGACGCCGAGCAGGCCGCTGCGGACGGGCGTCGGCGCCTTCTTCTTGCGGCGCCGGTGGGCGCTGCCGCGCGCGGTGCCGCCCCCGGGCGGGAAGCCCTCGTCCCGCAGGGGCGTGCTGCGGAAGGCGCCGCCGGTGAAGTCCCGGCTGGTGAAGCTGCTCTTGGAGGGCCCGGGCCGGGAGCGGAAGGTGTCCGAGGGGTCCGAAGCCGAGACGCTGCCGGCCCAGCCACCGTCGTCGAGGCTGCCGAGATCCAGGACCTCGGTGGCGGCGGCCGACCGGTCGTACGCGTAGGTGTCGCCGGGGAATCCGTGCCCGGGGAGATCGCCGGGGGCCGCGAGGCCGGCCCACGGGTAGGCGTCACCGGCGTAGCCGCCCGTCGGCAGGCCGTCGCCGGTGGCGTACGGGTAGCCGTCGGCCGCGGGGAATCCGTGCCCGGCGGTGCCGGTGCCGGCGAAGCCGTCCGCCGCGGGGGCGCCGCCGGTGAAGCCGCCCTGCGTCGGGGCGGAGGGGGAGGCGACGTCGGGCGGGAAGTCCTCGCCGGTCAGGACGGCCGTGGCGGTTTCGGCCCCGGTGCCCTGCGATCCGTCGTCGGTGGCGAAGAGATAGGCCTCGCTCTTCGCGTACGTCTCGGCGTACGCCTCCGGGTTCAGGTACGGCGCGATGCCCATCGTGGGCGCCGACTCGTCCGGCAGGGCGGTCAGCGGGTCGTGGCCGCCGCCCGGCATGCCGTCGTGGTGAGTGACCCCCGTGGCGCGGCCCCTGGCGGCGCGGCCGGCGTCGGAGCGTCGGTGGCGTCCCATGTTCTGGCCTTCCTCGTCCTTGTGGTCGCTCGTCCTCGCGATCGACACAAAACTCACACGATCGAGTGAGTTTCATATGAGATTCATTGGGTCGGGACGGTACCGCATGGCGCGAGGGGACGGAGTGCCCGGTGTGACATTGTCCGGTTAGGTTGCAGACATGAGCGAGGATGTGCGACTGGTCGCCTGGGTGCGCGGCCATGTCCAAGGAGTGGGTTTCCGCTGGTTCACGCGCGCCAAGGCGCTGGAGATCGGCGGCCTGAGCGGTTTCGCCCTCAACCTGGAGGACGGGCGCGTCCAGGTGGTGGCCGAGGGTCCCCGTGCCCGCTGTGGACGTCTCCTCGCCTGGCTCCAGACCGGCGACACGCCCGGGCGCGTGGAGGGAGTCACAGAGATCTGGGACACACCGCGCGGGGGTTACGACGGCTTCGCCATCCGCTGATTCCAGGGGCGCGGAGGGGGTCCGGTGAGGGGCGCGGGGCCTTCACACCGCCTCCGCACCACGGAAAAGTGCTGGTGATGGCCGAGGGGAGCCTGCCCCGGGCGGCTCGGGCCGCCAGGACGACCGTCACGCCCCGAGGGCCCGCGGGAGTCGCGGCACCGCCGATCACGGCCGTGCGCACCCGGTTGTCCGCCAATACGGGGCGTGATCGTGTTGACCGTCAAACTTTTTGGTGAGACGCTGAAAGCCCCGCGCACCTTAGCTGTTTGGCATGGCTGAACGGCAGCACAACTCCAGGCCTGTCAAGCAACCGCGGGTGCGAATCCCTCACGACCCACACCGCATCGGTCGGTCACTCATTGTGGAGGACCATCCATCATGGCAAAGGCGCTTCTCGGTTACGTCGGCGGCTCCGACCCTCGACTCCTCGCCGAGATGCGACGGCTCCAGCAGCGCGTCCAGGACCTGGAATCCGAGCTCGTACGCATCCAGGCCGAGAACGACGCACTGACGGCTGCCGCTTCTCACGACAGGATCGTGGAGAGCGTTGACGCGAACCAGGCGGAGCCTGCGCTCACCTGATCACCGTACCGCTTCACATCGGCACAGTGATCGGGTCGCCCGTCACAACCGCCACGCTGTTCAGAAGTGCAAGGGACGCCCCGGCGTCCCTTCTTTTTGCCTCCCGAGCCCTCGGTAGCCCCCGGCGCCGCCCGCATCGGCGACCTGGTTGTCCCGCGCATCCTTTCACCCTCTTCAACGTCTGGTCTGCCCTGGACGTTCACCGGTGAAACCGCGCGTTCATGGAGTGAGACTTCGCCGCCCGGTAGAGTCCGGCGGCGTGCACCTCAAGGCCCTGACCCTCCGCGGCTTCAAGTCGTTCGCCTCGGCGACCACGCTCCGGTTCGAGCCGGGCATCACATGCGTCGTCGGACCGAACGGCTCGGGCAAGTCCAACGTCGTGGACGCGCTCAGCTGGGTCATGGGCGAGCAGGGCGCCAAGTCCCTGCGCGGCGGCAAGATGGAGGACGTCATCTTCGCCGGCACCACCGGCCGCCCCCCGCTGGGCCGGGCCGAGGTGTCCCTCACCATCGACAACTCCGACGGCGCGCTGCCCATCGACTACTCCGAAGTCACCATCACGCGGATCATGTTCCGCAACGGCGGCAGCGAGTACCAGATCAACGGCGACACCTGCCGGCTGCTGGACATCCAGGAGCTGCTCTCCGACTCCGGCATCGGCCGCGAGATGCACGTCATCGTCGGGCAGGGCCAGCTCGACTCGGTGCTGCACGCCGACCCGATGGGCCGCCGCGCCTTCATCGAGGAGGCGGCCGGCGTCCTCAAGCACCGCAAGCGCAAGGAGAAGGCGCTGCGCAAGCTGGACGCGATGCAGGCCAACCTGGCCCGCGTCCAGGACCTCACCGACGAGCTGCGCCGCCAGCTCAAGCCGCTGGGCCGCCAGGCCGCCGTCGCCCGCAAGGCCGCCGTCATCCAGGCCGACCTGCGCGACGCCCGTCTGCGCCTGCTCGCCGACGACCTGGTACGGCTGCGTGAGGCGCTCAAGGCGGAGATCGCCGACGAGGCGGCCCTGAAGGAGCGCAAGGAAGCCACCGAGCAGGAGCTGAGGAAGGCACTGCAGCGCGAGGCCCTGCTCGAGGACGAGGTGCGCCGCCTCGCCCCGCGGCTGCAGAACGCCCAGCAGACCTGGTACGAGCTGTCCCGGCTCGCCGAACGCGTGCGCGGCACGATCTCGCTGGCCGACGCCCGGGTGAAGAGCGCCACCTCCGCGCCCCCCGAGGAGCGGCGCGGCCGTGACCCCGAGGAGCTGGAGCGCGAGGCCGCCCGCATCCGCGAGCAGGAGGCCGAACTGGAGGCGGCCCTGGAGGCGGCCGAACGCGCCCTTGAGGACACCGTCGCGCACCGCGCCGAACTGGAGCGCGAACTCGCCCAGGAGGAGCGGCGCCTGAAGGACGCCGCCCGGGCCATCGCCGACCGCCGCGAGGGCCTCGCCCGGCTCAAGGGCCAGGTCGGCGCCGCCCGTTCCCGCGCCGCGGCCGCCCAGGCCGAGATCGAACGCCTGGCCGCCGCCCGCGACGAGGCCCAGGAACGGGCCGTCGCCGCCCAGGAGGAGTACGAGACGCTCAAGGCCGAGGTCGACGGCCTCGACGCGGGTGACGCGGAACTCGCCGGACAGCACGAGGCGGCCAAGCGGCGCCTCGCCGAGGCCGAGACGGCCCTGACCGAGGCCCGGGAGGCGCTCGGCGACGCCGAACGCCGGCGCGCCGCCACCCAGGCCCGCCACGAGGCACTGGCCATGGGCCTGCGCCGCAAGGACGGCACCGGCGCGCTGCTGCAGGCGAAGGACCGGCTCACCGGCCTGCTGGGCCCCGCCGCGGAACTGCTCACCGTCACCCCGGGCTACGAGGTCCCGCTGGCCGCCGCCTTCGGTGCCGCGGCGGACGCCCTGGCGGTCACCTCGCCGTCCGCGGCGGCCGACGCCATCCGCCTGCTGCGCAAGCAGGACGGCGGTCGCGCGGCGCTGCTCGTCGCGAGGGAGCCGTCGGAGCCCGGCCCGGCGGCAGCGGAGCACGGACCGGCCGCCGCCGAGGGACTCCCCGCCACCGCACGCCCGGCCGCACGCCTGGTCAGCGGCCCCTCCGACCTGATGCCGGCCGTCCACCGGCTGCTGCGGGACATCGTCGTGGTCGCCACGCTCGAGGACGCCGAGGACCTGGTCTACCGCCATCCGCAGCTGACCGCCGTCACCGCCGAGGGCGACCTGCTGGGCGCCCACTTCGCCCAGGGCGGCTCCGCCGGGGCCCCCAGCCTGCTGGAGGTGCAGGCCTCCGTGGACGAGGCCGCCGCCGAGCTTCAGGAGCTGGCCGTGGGCTGCGAGGAGCTCGCGCGGGAGCAGCAGGCGGCGGCCGAGCGGCGGGCCCGGGCGGCCGCCGAGGTCGAGGAGCTCGGCGAACGCCGCCGGGCCGCCGACCGGGAGAAGTCGGCCGTGGCCCAGCAGCTCGGCCGGCTCGCCGGACAGGCCCGGGGCGCCGCGGGCGAGGCGGAGCGCTCCGCCGCCGCGGCCGCCCGCGCCCAGGAGGCCCTGGACAAGGCCCTGGCCGAGGTCGAGGAGCTCGCCGAACGCCTCGCCGTCGCCGAGGAGATGCCGATCGAGGAGGAACCCGACACCTCCCGGCGCGACCGGCTCGCGGCGGACGGGGCCAACGCCCGGCAGACCGAGATGGAGGCCCGCCTCCAGCTGCGCACCCACGAGGAGCGGGTCAAGGCGCTGGCCGGCCGCGCCGACGCCCTCGACCGGGCCGCCCGCGCGGAGCGCGAGGCGCGCGCCCGGGCCGAGCAGCGCAGGGCCCGGATGCGCCACGAGGCCGCGGTGGCCGAGGCGGTCGCCGCCGGGGCCCGGCAGCTGCTGGCGCATGTGGAGGTCTCCCTCGCCCGCGCCGAGGAGGAGCGGGCCGCCGCCGAGGCCGCCAAGGCCCAGCGCGAGCAGGAACTCGCCCGCGCCAGGACCGAGGGGCGCGATCTGAAGGCGGAACTCGACAAGTTGACGGATTCGGTTCACCGCGGGGAGGTACTCGGCGCCGAGAAGCGGCTGCGGATCGAGCAGCTGGAGACCAAGGCGCTGGAGGAACTGGGTGTCGAACCGGCCGTGCTGGTGGAGGAGTACGGCCCGCATCAGCCGGTGCCGCCCTCGCCCCCCGCCGAGGGGGAGCAGCTGCCGGAGGACCCGGAGCATCCGCGCAACCAGCCCCGCCCCTTCGTCCGGGCCGAGCAGGAGAAGCGCCTGAAGGCGGCCGAGCGTGCCTACCAGCAGCTCGGCAAGGTGAACCCGCTCGCCCTGGAGGAGTTCGCCGCGCTGGAGGAACGCCATCAGTTCCTCAGCGAGCAGCTGGAGGACCTGAAGAAGACCCGCGCGGACCTGCTCCAGGTCGTCAAGGAGGTCGACGAACGCGTCGAGCAGGTCTTCACCGAGGCCTACCGGGACACCGCGCGGGAGTTCGAAGGGGTGTTCTCCCGGCTCTTCCCGGGCGGCGAGGGACGTCTGGTGCTGACCGACCCCGACAACATGCTCACCACGGGCGTGGACGTCGAGGCGCGTCCGCCGGGCAAGAAGGTCAAGCGGCTCAGCCTGCTCTCCGGCGGCGAGCGGTCGCTGACCGCCGTCGCCCTGCTGGTGTCGATCTTCAAGGCGCGCCCCAGCCCGTTCTATGTCATGGACGAGGTCGAGGCGGCCCTCGACGACACCAACCTCCAGCGGCTGATCCGGATCATGCAGGAGCTCCAGGAGACCTCGCAGCTGATCGTGATCACGCACCAGAAGCGCACCATGGAGGTCGCCGACGCGCTCTACGGCGTCTCCATGCAGGGCGACGGCGTCTCCAAGGTCATCAGCCAGCGGCTGCGCTAGGACGACCGGCCCGCGACCGGCCCGCGGTCGGCCCACGCGTGCCCGCGCCTGCGCTGCATCGACCCTGGATCTTCAAACATTGAACGCATGGCTGACAGTGGGCTGTCAGTCACCTGTCTTCTTGCTCACAATTTCCGCTTCCTTCGCGGTATTGACTTCAAAACTTGAAGGCATAGTCTCTGCAACGTTGCTTTTACATTCAGGTAGTCAGGTGGACCCGTGACCAGCACAGCGCAGACCCGGGCGACAGGCGCCGCCCAGGCTCAGCCCGATCACCTCGGGCATGTCATCTTCATCGCGGCGGCGGCTGCCATGGGCGGCTTCCTCTTCGGCTACGACAGCTCCGTGATCAACGGCGCCGTCGAGGCCGTCCGGGACCGGTACGACATCGGCTCCGCAGCCCTCGCCCAGGTCATCGCCATCGCCCTGATCGGCTGCGCCGTCGGTGCGGCGACCGCCGGGCGGATAGCCGACCGCATCGGACGCATCCGGTGCATGCAGATCGCGGCCGTGCTGTTCACGGTCAGCGCCGTCGGCTCCGCCCTGCCGTTCACGCTGTACGACCTCGCCTTCTGGCGCGTGGTCGGCGGCTTCGCGATCGGCATGGCCTCCGTCATCGGCCCCGCCTACATCGCTGAGGTCGCCCCGCCCGCCTACCGCGGCCGCCTCGGCTCCTTCCAGCAGGCCGCGATCGTGGTCGGCATCGCCGTCTCCCAGCTGGTCAACTGGGGCATCCTGAACGCCGCCGACGGCGACCAGCGCGGTGAGCTGCTCGGCCTGGAGGCCTGGCAGCTGATGCTCGGCGTCATGGTGATCCCGGCCGTCCTGTACGGCCTGCTCTCCTTCGCCATCCCCGAGTCGCCCCGCTACCTGATCTCCGTCGGCAAGCGCGAGCGCGCCCGGGAGATCCTCGCCGAGGTCGAGGGCACCGAGACCGACCTCGACGCCCGCGTCACCGAGATCGAGACCGGCATGCGCCGCGAGGAGAAGTCCAGCTTCAAGGACCTGCTCGGCGGCAGCTTCTTCTTCAAGCCGATCGTCTGGGTCGGCATCGGCCTGTCGGTCTTCCAGCAGTTCGTCGGCATCAACGTCGCGTTCTACTACTCCTCGACGCTGTGGCAGTCGGTCGGCGTCGACCCGACGGACTCGTTCTTCTACTCGTTCACCACGTCGATCATCAACATCGTCGGCACCGTGATCGCGATGATCTTCGTGGACCGGATCGGCCGCAGGCCGCTGGCGATCATCGGCTCGGTCGGCATGGTGATCGGCCTCGCCCTGGAGGCCTGGGCGTTCTCCTTTGACCTGGTCGGCGGCAAGCTCCCGGAGACCCAGGGCTGGGTCGCCCTGATCGCCGCCCATGTGTTCGTGCTCTTCTTCGCCCTGTCGTGGGGTGTGGTCGTCTGGGTCATGCTCGGCGAGATGTTCCCCAACCGGATCCGCGCCGCCGCGCTCGGCGTCGCCGCCGCCGCGCAGTGGATCGCCAACTGGGCCATCACCGCGAGCTTCCCGTCGCTGGCCGACTGGAACCTGTCCGTCACCTACGTGATCTACACCGCCTTCGCCGCGCTCTCCATCCCGTTCGTCCTGAAGTTCGTCAAGGAGACGAAGGGCAAGAGGCTGGAGGAGATGGGCTGACGCCCCCCGCAGGACCCGAGGAGGGGGCTCAAGTCCCCGCTGCCCCACTCCTCGTACCCCCCACCACCGCCCCGGCCGGGCTCCGCCCGCCGGGGCGGTGCCCTGTCCACGGGCGCCGGAACCAGGGGTCAGCCGTCCGTCCGCGGCAGCGCCCGTTCGGCGAACAACCGCAGGCTCCGCCACCCCTCGTCCACCGGCATCCCGCCGGCCGGCGGGATGCAGCACACAGGACCCGCGCTCCAGCGCCAGGCACTCCTCGGGTGTGACGATCCGGTACACCCCCCTCCGCGCGCAGCTCCTGCACCGTCGCCGCGGTCGGCGGCACCGCCGAACGAGCCCCGGACGGCTGCCAGGAGGCGTAGGTCCGCGCCTCGTGCGAAAGTGCCGGCCGTGGCGCGCCCAGGCCTGCTCGGGGTCCTCCGCAGAGACGCAGCAGCGACGTCTCTGCGGACGGCATCCTCATCCAGCCGCTGGTGCCGTACTCCTCGAGCCGCGCCTTGCAGCAGGGCTCGAGCTCCGGCAGATGCGCGCTGGGGAAGAACGGCAGCTGGAACCGCGCGGCGGGCGGCGGCCCGTGACGAGCCGCCCACCGGCAGCGGCGGATGCGGCTTCGAGTACGGGCGCGGCGTGACGCGCACCGCGCACCCGCGGTAGGTGACCTCTTCCCCGGTCGAGGCCCTCAGCAGCGTGTCCAGCAACTCGACCTGGAGCCGGCCGCGCTCGGCGCAGGGCACCCCGGCCCGCTCGTACTCCTCCGGGCGGTAGCCGATCCCGGCCACGGTGACCAGCCGGCCGCCGCTGAGCAGATCCAGCACCGCGATCTCCTCGGCCGGCCGCAGCGGGTCGTACAGCGGGCCGATCGTCGCGGAGACGGTGACGGTCAGCCGCCGCGCCGCACCGAGCACGGCGCCCGCGAAGGCGAAGGGGGCGGGCAGCCGGCCGTCGGCACTCCGTGGTGCTCCTCCGTCTGCACCGTGGTGATTCCGCGATCGTCCGCCTGCACCGCCATCTCCAGCGCGGCCCGGTAGCGGGCGGAGAGCTCGGCAGGGGCCGCGCCGGGAGTGGCCGGATGGAACCGTACGACCGTGGCGGGCATCCTCTTCGTCCCCCTCCACCACCGAGCCGCCGACGGAGCGAACCATGGCTGACGCTCCGTCAGACCGTCAGGGCGAAGGCAGCCGGCCACGGCCGGCCTTCCGAATGACTGGCATGGGGGAGCCGAGTCGGGCAGTTCGGGAGGGCCGGCCGCGGCCGGGGTCTGTAGGGGGCCGCGGGCGGCGGCCTCAGACCGCCTCGGCGGTCTCGGGCAGCTCGGCCGCGAGCCGCTCCGTGAGGTCGACGACCTCGGCCACGCCCCCGAAGTCGCGGACCGCGTTGTCCACGGTCTTTCTGATACGGGTGTTGACGCGTTCCGACCGCACCTTCTTGGCGGCCTTGATGGCCTCGGTGGCCAGCGCCGCACCCTGCTCCGGCTCGCGCTGCAGCAGGTGCACGGTCGCCATGCCGATCAGATTGAGGGCGTAACTGCGCTGGTGCTCGCCGTCCCGGGCGAACAGCTCCACCGCCCGCTGCATCAGCGGCTCGGCCAGCGAGGCGTAGGTCGGGCTGCGGCCCGCCACATAGGCGAGGTCGCGGAAGGAGTGGCTGTTCTCCCCGTAGAGCTCGGCCTCGGAGAAGAACGTGATCCAGTCGGGGTCCGGCTCGTCCCACTCGTCGGCCTCGGCGAAGGTGTCCTCGGCCATCCGCACCGCCCGCTTGCAGCGGCCCGGCTGGCCCATGTTGGCGTAGGCGCGGGCCTCCATCGCATACAGCATCGACTGGGTGCGCGGGCTTGCGCAGTCCCGGCTGCCGTACTGGGCGAGATGGATGAGCTCCAGGGCGTCCTCGGGGCGGCCGAGGTGGATCATCTGGCGGCTCATGTTGGACAGGATGTAGGAGCCGAGCGGCCGGTCGCCCGCCTCCTTGGCGGCGTGCAGGGCGAGCACGAAGTACTTCTGCGCCGTGGGCTGGAGCCCCACGTCGTACGACATCCAGCCGGCCAGCTCGGCCAGTTCGGCGGCGACCTTGAACAGGCGGCGGGTGGTGGCCTCCGGCTGCGGCTCCTGGAGCAGGTCGGACACCTCGTGCAGCTGCCCGACGACCGCCTTGCGGCGCAGGCCGCCGCCGCACTGGGCGTCCCACTTGCGGAACATCACCGTGGTCGTCTCCAGCAGGTCCAGCTCCGGCTTGGACAGCCGGCCGCGGCCGCGGCCGGGGGAGGAGGCCGGCTCCGGCTCGGGGTGCTGCTGCGGGGCGGACGGCGTGGGGACGAGCCAGCGCTGCATGGGCTCGATGAGGGACGGGCCCGCGGAGAGGGCGAGCGAGCTCCCGAGGAAGCCGCGCCGCGCCAGCATCAGGTCGCTGCGCGAGAACTCGCTGAGCAGGGCCACGGTCTGCGGGCCCGTCCACGGCAGGTCGACGCCGGTCGCGGAGGGTGAGGGGCGCGAGTTGCGCAGCCCCAGGTCCTCCACGGAGACGACGACGCCGAAGCGTTCGGAGAACAGCTCCGACAGGATCCTGGGGATCGGCTCGCGCGGGTTCTCCCCGTCCAGCCAGCGGCGCACACGGGAGGTGTCGGTGGAGATGTGGTTGGCGCCCAACTGGCGTGCTCTGCGGTTGACCTGACGGGCCAGCTCGCCCTTGGACCAGCCGCTGCGGACGAACCACGAGGTGAGAAGCTCGTTCGGGCGTTTCTCCGCACTCGCAGCGCTCGATCCGCCACCGCCGTTGCCGCTCACTGGAACGCCCCCATCCCTGAAGACCACTTGCCGCCGAGTGCGCCAAGCCCTATCAGAATGCCGGTTGTCGGGGCCGCCCGTCCGGCGGTTGTCACCCTTCGAACGGAAAGCCGAGTTGCCTCCGGCATACCCACGAGTGCATGTGCCCCAAGAAGCCGTGCACTCAACGTAATCTCACGATCACCCGTCCAGCCATGGCGAATGCGTAATCGCCACCATTCGCCACCCCTTTGTATGAACTCAAGGTCGTCGGCACGCGATTCACTTGACATAGGGCGGTCAGGAGTGGATGCAGGGGCGCAAGCGGGGGCGCGCGGAGTCCGGCTCACCACCTCTGGCGCGTCGAGGCGCCCGCTGAACCGAGCGGCGCGGGGAAGCCGCGAACGGAGAGTCACACTCTCTGTCCGCTGCGTAACCACCGGTGTGTCGGACCCGTTGGAGGGGGCATGGGCTTCACGATCGGCATCAGTCGGGGCATCCGCGACATCCGGTCCGGCTCGCGCCGCCGGAGCCGTCCATCGGACGGCACCGCAGCGGCGGAGTACACCGGGCTGTGGGGCTGGGACGTGGTGCCGGGCGCCCGCGCCACCGCCGGGGTCTGCTCCTGCGGCCGGACGGACTGCCGGGCGCCGGGGGCGCATCCGCTGGACTTCGCGCCGGTGATCCCCGCCGGGGCCACGCTGGACGAGGTGACCGCCGTGTGGGCCGAGTTCCCCGGCGCCTCGCTGATGCTCCCGGCCGGCCGGGCCTTCGACGTCCTGGAGTTGGCCGAGTCCGCCGGGCGGCACGCCCTGGCCCGGCTCGAGCGCATGGGACTGCCGGTCGGACCGGTGGCCGCCACCCCCGACGGACGCGCCCAGTTCCTCGTCGCCCCCGGCGCCGCCGACGCCCTGCCCGAGCTGCTGTACCGCATGGGCTGGGACGCCCCGGCCGCCCTCGGCCTGCGCGGCCTCGGCCTGGGTGCGTACATCACGGCCCCGCCCTCCGACCGCGGCGGACTCGGCCCGGTCCGCTGGCTGCGCCCGCCCGCCCTCGACTCCGCCACCCGCCCCCCGCAGGCCCGCCTCCTCCTCGGCACCCTGGCCTACGTGGCCCACCGGTCGCGGGCGTAGCGGCCCTCTCCGCACCGGCCCGCGCGTCCTCGCCGGTCCAGGCGTCCTCGTCGGCCCGCGCAATCCCGTGCCTCTCGGTGCCCGCCTGCGCGTGCCGGACACGGCGAAGCGCCCGTCCCCGGAGGTCCGGGAGCGGGCGCTTCCTTCGCGGTGAGCGTTTCCTTCGCTGTACGTGGCCGTGGGGCTCGGCGGGGATCCGTCCCCGGCGGACTCAGTCCCCGAGGAGCGCGTCCACGAAGGCCTCCGGCTCGAAGGGGGCCAGGTCGTCGGCGCCCTCGCCGAGGCCGACCAGCTTGACCGGGACACCCAGCTCGCGCTGGACCGAGATCACGATGCCGCCCTTGGCGGTGCCGTCCAGCTTGGTCAGCACGATGCCGGTGATGTCGACGACCTCGGCGAAGACCCGGGCCTGCACCAGGCCGTTCTGACCGGTGGTGGCGTCCAGCACCAGCAGCACCTCGTCCAGCGGGGCGTGCTTCTCCACCACCCGCTTGACCTTGCCGAGCTCGTCCATGAGGCCGGTCTTGGTGTGCAGCCGGCCCGCGGTGTCGATGAGCACGGCGTCGGCGGACATCTCGATGCCCTCCTTGACCGCGTCGAACGCCACGGAGGCCGGGTCGCCGCCCTCGGGGCCGCGCACGGTGTGCGCGCCCACCCGCTCGCCCCAGGTCTGCAGCTGGTCGGCGGCGGCCGCGCGGAAGGTGTCGGCGGCGCCGAGGACCACGGTGTTGCCGTCGGCCACCAGGACCCGGGCGAGCTTGCCGGTGGTGGTGGTCTTGCCGGTGCCGTTGACGCCGACGACCATCACGATGCCGGGGCAGCCGGCCTCGTTCTCGGTGTGCACGGTGCGGTCCATGTCGGGACCGACCAGCTTGATCAGCTCCTCGCGCAGCAGGCCGCGCAGCTCCTCGGGAGTGCGGGTGCCCAGCACCTTGACCCGCTCGCGCAGCCGCTCCACCAGCTCCTGCGTCGGCTGCACGCCGACGTCGGCGGTGAGCAGGGTGTCCTCGATCTCCTCCCAGGTGTCCTCGTCGAGGTGCTCGCGGGACAGCAGGGTGAGCAGGCCCTTGCCCAGGGCGTTCTGCGAACGGGAGAGCCGGGCGCGCAGCCGGACCAGCCGGCCCGCGGTGGGCTCCGGGATCTCGACGGGCGGAGCCTCGGGGGCGGGCGGCTCCTCGACGGTGACGGGAGCACCGCCGCCGTCCGGAAGATCAACCTCCTCGATGGTGCGCCGCGGTTCCTCCCGCGGCGTCTCGGCCTCGTCGCCGACGTGCGGCTCGGCGGGAGGGGCGGTGATGTCGGGCGTGGCGGGCGGCGGCGGAGGCAGCGGCTTCTTGCGCCGGCTGCCGACGATGAGCCCGCCGAGCGCGCCGAGCACGACCACGGCGATGACTACAGCAAGGATGACGATGTCCATAACGCGTCCAGTATGGACCGGGCCCCCGACCGGCCCGCCGGTGCACGCGCGGCCCTCTCGCCGGGGTCACCTGCCCGCCCGGGCCTCTCCCCGAGGTCCCCGAGCGGCGCGACGGAGCGCTCCCGCACCCGTGGTCGTGAATCGGACAGCCCCAATGGCCGACCCGGGCCGCGCGCGGAAGCTGGTTTCACCTCGCCGTAACGCGGTCGCGGCGTTCGTCACATCGCGGAAACATCTCTGCGCGCTGGGTGAAACCGGCCTGAGCCAATCTCCTGAGCACAGTCGGCCCACCGCCCCCAGGCATCCGCACAGGGCCGTTCCGCCAGAAGGAGTCTCAGGCCTTGAATGTTGGAGATACCGCATTTGTCCTGATCAGCGCCGCGCTGGTCATGCTGATGACGCCGGGCCTCGCCCTCTTCTACGGGGGCATGGTCCGCACCAAGAGCACGCTGAACATGCTCATGATGTCCTTCGTCTCGCTGGGCGTCGTCAGCGTCCTGTGGGTGCTCTACGGATACTCGCTCGCGTTCAGCGGTGACGTCGGCGGCTTTGTAGGCAACCTCGACCTGCTCGGCCTGGACGGCATCACCGGCGACAGCGCGATGGAGAACTTCGCCGGCCGGGACATCCCGGTCTTCGCCTTCGTGCTGTTCCAGATGCTGTTCGCCATCCTCACCCCCGCCCTGATGAGCGGTGCGCTCGCCGACCGCGTGAAGTTCGGCTCGTGGGTGGTCTTCATCGCCCTGTGGGTCACCCTCGTCTACTTCCCGGTCGCCCACTGGGTGTGGGGCGGCGGCTGGCTCGCCGAACTCGACCCGGCGATCATCGACTTCGCGGGCGGTACCGCGGTCCACATCAACGCCGGCATCGGCGCCCTGGCGGCGGTCCTCGTGGTCGGCAAGCGGATCGGGTTCAAGAAGGACCCCATGCGCCCGCACAACCTGCCGCTGGTCCTGCTCGGCACCGCGCTGCTGTGGTTCGGCTGGTTCGGCTTCAACGCGGGCTCCGAGCTCGCCGCCGACGGCACCGCGGCCAGCATGGCCCTGAACACCCAGGTCGCCACCGGTGCCGCGGTGCTCGGCTGGCTCATCTACGAGCGGATCCGCCACGGTGCCTTCACCACGCTCGGCGCCTGCTCCGGAGCCATCGCGGGCCTGGTCGCCATCACCCCCGCGGGCGGCAACGTCAACGTGCTGGGCGCGCTGCTCATCGGTGTCGTCGCCGGCGCGGTCTGCTCCTGGGCCGTCAGCCTCAAGTACAAGCTCGGCTACGACGACTCGCTCGACGTCGTCGGCGTCCACTTCGTGGGCGGTGTGATCGGCACCCTGATGGTGGGCTTCCTCGCCATCGACGGGGTCGGCGGCTGGGACCAGTTCGTCTCGCAGGCCATCGGTGCCCTCTCGGTCATGGGCTACACCTTCGTGGTGACGTTCGTCCTCGCCTTCCTGATCCAGAAGACCATCGGGTTCCGGGCGAGCGAGGACGACGAGGTCGCCGGTCTCGACCAGGCCGCACACGCCGAGACCGCATACGACTTCAGCGGTGCCGGCGGCGGCAGCGCCCGCACCGCCACCGCCCCCGTCGCCCCGGCCGAGTCCAAGAAGGTGGACGCATGAAGCTCATCACCGCCGTCGTGAAGCCGCATCGGCTCGACGAGATCAAGGAGGCCCTGCAGGCCTTCGGCGTACACGGTCTGACCGTCACCGAGGCCAGCGGCTACGGCCGCCAGCGCGGCCACACCGAGGTCTACCGGGGCGCCGAGTACACCGTCGACCTGGTGCCCAAGGTCCGCATCGAGGTGCTGGTCGAGGACGACGACGCCGAACAGCTCATCGAGGTGATCGTCAAGGCGGCCCGCACCGGAAAGATCGGTGACGGCAAGGTCTGGTCCGTCCCGGTCGAGACGGCCGTGCGGGTCAGGACCGGCGAGCGCGGCCCCGACGCGCTCTGACACACGAGAACGGGAGTCGCCGGGTGGCGAGTGTGAACGTGACGAACCAAGCACAGGACTCGGGACCCGGCGGCTACGCGGCGGCCCGGCTGCGCCTCCTCACCGAGGGGGCGCGGTCCGGGCCGCCGCGCCGTGCCGCCCTCGCCGCCCTCACCGACCAGTGGCTCACCGAGCTGTTCGCCGCGGGCGCGCAGCAGGGGCGCGGGGTGTCCCTGGTCGCCGTCGGCGGCTACGGGCGCGCGGAGCTGTCCCCGCGCAGCGACCTCGACCTGCTCCTGCTGCACGACGGCAGCGACCCCAAGGGCGTCGCCGCCCTCGCCGACCGGCTCTGGTACCCCGTCTGGGACCTCGGCCTCGCCCTGGACCACTCGGTGCGCACCCCCGCCGAGGCCCGCAAGACCGCCGGCGGCGACCTCAAGGTCCAGCTCGGCCTGCTGGACGCCCGGCACATCGCCGGGGACCTGGGCCTGACCACCTCGCTGCGCACCGCGGTGCTCGCCGACTGGCGCAACCAGGCCCCCAGGCGCCTGCCCCAGCTGCGGGACCTGTGCGCCGAGCGCGCCGAGCGCGCGGGCGAACTGCAGTACCTGCTGGAACCCGACCTCAAGGAGGCCCGTGGCGGACTGCGCGACGCCACCGCGCTGCGCGCCGTGGCCGCCTCCTGGCTCGCCGACGCCCCCCGCGAGGGCCTCGACGAGGCCCGCCGCAGGCTCCTCGACGTGCGCGACGCACTGCATCTGACCACCGGCCGCGCCACCGACCGGCTGGCCCTCCAGGAGCACGACCAGGTGGCCGCCGAACTCGGCCTGCTCGACGCCGATGCCCTGCTGCGCCAGGTCTACGAGGCCGCCCGGGTCATCTCCTACGCCTCCGACGTCACCTGGCGCGAGGTGGGCCGCGTCCTGCGCTCCCGCGCCGTACGGCCCCGGCTGCGGGCCATGCTCGGCGGCGGCAAGCCGGTCCCCGAGCGGTCCCCGCTCGCCGAAGGAGTCGTGGAGCAGGAGGGCGAGGTGGTGCTCGCCCGCACCGCACGCCCCGAACGCGACCCGGTCCTGCCGCTGCGCGCCGCGGCGGCCGCCGCGCAGGCCGGGCTGCCGCTCTCCCTGCACGCCGTGCGGCGCCTCGCCGCGACCGTGCGCCCCCTGCCCACGCCCTGGCCGGCCGAGGCCCGCGAGCAGCTGATCACCCTGCTCGGCTCCGGCCGCCCCACCGTCGAGGTGTGGGAGGCGCTGGAGGCCGAGGGTCTGATCAGCCGCCTGCTGCCCGACTGGGAGCGGGTGCGCTGCCGGCCGCAGCGCAACGCCGTCCACCTGTGGACCGTCGACCGGCATCTGATCGAGACCGCCGTGCAGGCCTCCGCGCTCACCCGCCGCGTCAGCCGCCCCGACCTGCTGCTCGTCGCCGCGCTGCTGCACGACATCGGCAAGGGCTGGCCCGGTGACCACTCGGTGGCGGGGGAGACCATCGCCCGCGACGTGGCCGCCCGCATCGGCTTCGACCAGCGCGACGTGGCGGTGATCGCCACTCTGGTGCGCCGGCATCTGCTGCTGGTGGAGACCGCGACCCGGCGCGACCTCGACGACCCGGCCACCGTCCGCGCGGTCGCCGACGCCGTCGGCTCCCAGAGCACCCTGGAGCTGCTGCACGCCCTCACCGAGGCCGACGCCCTGGCCACCGGACCGGCGGCCTGGTCCTCCTGGCGCGCCACGCTCGTCGCCGACCTGGTCAAACGCGTCTCCGCGCTGCTCTCGGGCGACGAGCCGGACGACCCCGGGGACGCGGCGACCACCGCGGAGCAGGAACGCCTGGCGCTGGAGGCGGCGGCCACCGGCGGCCCCGTGCTCGCCCTGAGGGCCCAGCCGGAGCAGCCCGCCGGGCCCGATCGGTCCGGCACGGGGGAGGGGCGCGGAGAGCCGGAGCCGCTCGGCGTGGAGCTGCTCGTCGCGGTGCCCGACCAGCCGGGCGTGCTGCCCGCGGTCGCCGGCGTCCTCGCCATGCACCGCCTGACCGTGCGCACCGCCGAGCTGCGCGCCGTCTCCCTCCCCGACGGCGTCGACGGCCGGGTGCTCCTGCTCGACTGGCGGGTCGCCGCCGAGTACGGCTCGCTGCCGCAGGCCGCCCGGCTCCGCTCCGACCTGGTGCGCGCCCTGGACGGCACCCTGGACATCGCGGCCCGCCTCGCCGAACGCGACGCCGCCTACCCCCGCCGCCGCGGCGTGGTACCGCCGCCGCCCCGGGTGACCGTTGCCGCAGCCGCCTCCCGCCTGGCCACGGTCATCGAGGTGCGCGCCCAGGACGCCCCCGGACTGCTGTTCCGCATCGGCCGCGCCCTGGAGGACGCGGGCGTACGGGTGCGCAGCGCGCACGTCAGCACCCTGGGCGCCAACGCCGTCGACGCGTTCTATGTCACAGGCCCGGAAGGCGCCCCGCTGCCCGGTGCGGAGGCCGTCACGGTGGCGGGCAGACTGGAACGGACCCTGCGTGGGTGACGACACCCCCGGCGACTTGTGCCGCCGGGATACCCTGGAGGGCGATTCCCTAGCCATCGACTCCGAGGACCGACGCCGCCGTGTTCGATACTCTCTCCGATCGCCTCTCAGCGACCTTCAAGAACTTGCGCGGCAAGGGGCGCCTGAGCGAAGCGGACATCGACGCCACGGCGCGCGAGATCCGTATCGCGCTCCTTGAAGCGGACGTGGCCCTGCCCGTCGTCCGTTCCTTCATCAAGGCCGTCAAGGAGCGCGCCCTCGGCGCCGAGGTCTCCAAGGCGCTCAACCCCGCCCAGCAGGTCCTCAAGATCGTCAACGAGGAACTCATCACCATCCTCGGCGGCGAGACCCGGCGCCTGCGGTTCGCCAAGCAGCCGCCGACGGTGATCATGCTGGCCGGTCTGCAGGGTGCCGGTAAGACCACCCTCGCGGGCAAGCTCGGCAAGTGGCTCAAGGACCAGGGCCACTCCCCGCTGCTGGTGGCCGCCGACCTCCAGCGGCCCAACGCCGTCAACCAGCTCAGCGTCGTCGCCGAGCGGGCCGGCGTCGCGGTCTACGCGCCCGAGCCGGGCAACGGCGTCGGCGACCCGGTCAAGGTCGCCAAGGACTCCATCGACTACGCGAAGTCCAAGGTCCACGACATCGTCATCGTCGACACCGCCGGCCGCCTGGGCATCGACCAGGAGATGATGCAGCAGGCCGCCGACATCCGGGACGCGATCTCGCCCGACGAGATCCTCTTCGTCGTCGACGCGATGATCGGTCAGGACGCGGTCAACACCGCCGAGGCCTTCCGCGACGGCGTCGGCTTCGACGGCGTGGTGCTCTCCAAGCTGGACGGCGACGCCCGCGGCGGTGCCGCGCTCTCCATCCGCCAGGTCACCGGCAAGCCGATCATGTTCGCGTCGAACGGCGAGAAGCTCGACGACTTCGACGCCTTCCACCCGGACCGGATGGCCTCCCGCATCCTCGACATGGGTGACCTGCTCACCCTGATCGAGCAGGCGGAGAAGACGTTCAGCCAGGAAGAGGCCGCCAAGATGGCCTCCAAGCTGGCGTCCAAGAAGGGCCAGGACTTCACCCTGGACGACTTCCTGGCCCAGATGGAGCAGGTCCGCAAGATGGGCTCCATCTCCAAGCTGCTCGGCATGCTCCCGGGCATGGGGCAGATCAAGGACCAGATCAACAACCTCGACGAGCGGGACGTCGACCGCACCGCCGCGATCATCAAGTCGATGACCCCGGCCGAGCGTCAGGACCCGACGATCATCAACGGCTCCCGCCGCGCTCGTATCGCCCGCGGTTCCGGCGTCGAGGTCAGCGCGGTGAAGAACCTCGTCGAGCGGTTCTTCGAGGCCCGCAAGATGATGTCCCGCATGGCCCAGGGCGGCATGCCGGGGATGCCCGGGATGCCGGGCATGCCGGGGATGGGCGGCGGTCCCGGCCGGTCGAAGAAGAAGCAGAAGCAGGCCAAGGGCAAGCAGCGCTCCGGCAACCCGATGAAGCGCAAGCAGCAGGAGCAGGAGGCCGCCGCGCGCCGCGCCGCCGCGGCCGAGGGCGCGAGCCCCTTCGGCCTGCCGCAGCAGGGCGCCAAGGACTTCGAACTCCCGGAGGAGTTCAAGAAGTTCATGGGCTGAGGCCCGCCGAGGCCGTTCCGGTGACGGGACGGCCTCCCGGCGTCTCGGGGGCTCGGGGCCTCGCCTCCCGGCGCCTCGGCGCCTCGGGGGCTCGGGGCCCGGGCAGCGTCCCGGGCCCTAGCCGGTCCGTGCGATCAGATAGCGGAAGATGTTCGGCATCCACACCGTGCCGTCCGGCCGGCGGTAGGGGTGCAGCGCCTCGGTCAGCTCCTTGTCGACCTGCACCTGATCGGTGGCACTGATCGCCGCGTCGAAGAGCCCCGTCGACTTCAGGCCGCGCACCGCGCTGTCGACATCGGCGTACCCGAAGGGGCAGGCCACCCGGCCGGAGCCGTCGGGCCGCAGTCCGGCCCGCTGGGCGACCTCCTCCAGGTCGTCCCGGTGAGCCGGGCGCCAGGCGCTGCGCAGCGGTTCCGCCAGCTTGGTGGCCACCCGGAGCACGGACGCCGTGGTGCAGCGCTCCGGCGGACCCCAGCCGGCCAGCACCACGGCCGCTCCGCGCTCGGTGAGCGGCGTCGCCTCGGCGAGCAGCTCACCCAGCCCCTCCGCGTCCCCCGAGCGGCACCCGATCGGCTCGAAGGCGGTGACCACGTTGTACCCGCCGGTCTCCGGGCGGGCGGCGGCCCGCACCGGGCCGTCCACGATCCGGGTCCCGGTCCGCGCCGGATCCTCCCTGTCGTCCGGGAGCAGCCGCTGCCGCGCGAGGTCCAGCCGGTCGGCGGAGGTGTCGACACCGGTGATCGAGGCACCCCGGGAGGCCGCCATCAGCAGCGCCAGCCCGGAACCGCAGCCCAGGCCGAGCAGGCGGGTCGCGGGGCCCACGTCCAGGCGCTCGTAGACGGCCTCGATGAGCGGTACGAGCATCCGCTCCTGGATCTCGGACCAGTCACGCGCGCGTGCACGCAGGTCCACGCGGGGGCGGGCCCCCGCGTGAGGCGGATGCTGCCGCACGAGCGTAGGTGTCATAGGTAAGCGCCCCAATCAGCCGAGAGTTGCCGCCGTGCCCGATTCCTTGGCCCCCGTGCAGTGCGCTCGCACTACCCCCGTATGCCAGGTAACTCCCGCCCGGACCCGGCGTCCAGTGGAATGCGGGGGCGGCTTGGGAACAGCTCGTGCCACTGGCAAGAATTCACATTCCGGAAATCCGGCGGCATCCTCGCCGCGCCCGGATACGGGGGGCCGGTGCCCGGTGCCGGGGGAGGACCCGGTAATCTCCCGGCCTGAGCGCATCCCGCACGAGATGTGCCGCTGAGCCGCGAGAGCGACCGAAAACACCTCTTGCGCACCGCGGCGTCACCGCTGCCCCGGCGTGCGGACACCGCCTACGCGCCGCGCCGTACGTCAGGCTACGCACCGGCTTGTGGCGAGCTGCGAGGCTTCTCCGCAGATCAACGCACCCGCCCTCGTCGGGACGCATCAGCGGCAACTGACGGGTACGTGCAAATTATTTGGGATGCCCCGGAATCGGAACACAGAGGCACCCAGGCTCGTTGTCATTACGTGAGCACGACACAGACACCACCTGTACTCGCCGCAGAGCTGGCGCAGGCGTGGGCCGACATTCAGCGGCACCACCCCGAGCTGCCCGATCTGGCCGCGCCCGAGTCCCTGATCGGGGAGTCGTCGTCCGCGTGCGGTCACGAGCTCTCCTTCGAGCGACTGCTGCACGAGGCAGTCCATGGCATCGCCGCCGCGCGCGGCGTGCGCGACACATCCCGAGCCGGCCGGTACCACAACCGCCGCTTCCTCGCGATCGCCGAGGAGCTGGGGCTCGACCACCCCGAGGAGCCGCATCCCAGCAGCGGCTTCTCGCTGGTCACCCTCACGCCCGAGGCGAAGCGGCGGTACCGGTCGACGATCGAGCGGCTGCACCGTGCGCTGAAGGCGCACTCCGCGGCCACGGCGGGTGACAGCGCCCGCAGCTTCCGGGGCCCGGCCGCACGGCACGGCTCCTCCGGGGGCGGCGTGCGCGTCAAGGCGGTCTGCGACTGCGGCCGCAACGTCCGCGTGGTCCCGTCGGTCCTCGCCCAGGCCCCCATCGTCTGCGGCGGCTGCGGCAAACCATTCCGCATCCCGGAAGTGGCAGGCGCGGCCTGACGCCAGGTACGTCCCCCGGTATCTCGTGGCTACCGGACGACCCACCTGACGTCACCATGACCCCCAGCGGGCGGGCCCCACCCCGCCCGCCCCCGACCCCGGGCGGCCCCCACGCCACCGGGGCCTTCGGCCTGCCTTCCTGCGCCTGCACCGGGCCGTGTCCTGCCTGCGCCTGCACCGGGCCGTATCGTGCGCCGATCCGTTCGCGGCCCGCTCGCCGTCGGTCCGCGCGCGTGGTCCGATCCACGGACGGCACCACGGGCGCCCCGGACACCGTCGTCCCGCGGGCGGTCGTGCCGCCGGGGCGGCACGGGTGGGCGCGGGCGGCGCCCGTCGGCGCCTGGCCGTGCCACCGGCCCCCGCCCCGCCCCGACTCCCCGAGCCGATCGAGCCGACCCCACCCCCGCCTACCCCCTCGGCCAGGCGGCCCCGCAGGGTATGGCACAATGGCTAGCTGTACTCGACAGCCGCATAGGACCCCTCTCTCCTCCGGCTGACGCGTCCATCGGGCACTCGGGTACCGCAACCCCACGCGGCCGACCTGCAGTGCCCAACCACGTCAAATCCAGGAGAACCCACTCCCGTGGCAGTCAAGATCAAGCTGAAGCGTCTGGGCAAGATCCGTTCGCCTCACTACCGCATCGTCGTCGCCGACTCCCGTACCCGCCGTGACGGCCGGGCCATCGAGGAGATCGGCAAGTACCACCCGACGTACAACCCGTCGGTGATCGAGGTCGACAGCGAGCGTGTGGCGTACTGGCTCTCCGTCGGCGCCCAGCCGACCGAGCCCGTGCTCGCCATCCTCAAGAAGACCGGCGACTGGCAGAAGTTCAAGGGCGAGCCCGCCCCGGCGCCTCTGCTGCAGCCGGAGGAGAAGCCCGCTCGCCCGTCGTTCGAGGCGCTCACCGGCGAGGACGAGGGCAAGGGTGAGGCGATCACCCCGAAGAAGAAGGCTGAGAAGAAGGACGAGGCCCAGGCCGAGTCCGCGTCGACCGAGGCCTGAGCATGCTCGAGGAGGCTCTCGAGCACCTCGTGAAGGGCATCGTCGACAACCCTGACGATGTGCAGGTCGCCTCGCGCAACCTGCGCCGTGGACGTGTGCTCGAGGTCCGGGTCCACCCGGACGACCTCGGCAAGGTGATCGGCCGCAACGGCCGCACCGCACGCGCTCTGCGTACCGTCGTGGGCGCCATCGGCGGCCGCGGTATCCGGGTCGACCTCGTCGACGTGGATCACGTCCGCTGACGCTTATCGCATCCGGCTCGGGCCGGGGAGGGCCGAAGGGCCGTCCCCGGCCCGCAGTCGTACCGGCGCCCTGACGGCAGCCGGCCGTAGATCAGGAGAACCAAGCACCGTGCAGCTGGTAGTCGCTCGCATCGGCCGCGCCCACGGAATCAAGGGCGAGGTCACCGTCGAGGTGCGCACCGACGAGCCGGAACTGCGGCTCGCCCCCGGCGCCGTCCTGGCCACCGACCCGCCGTCCGCCGGGCCGCTGACCATCGAGTCGGGCCGCGTCCACAGCGGCCGCCTCCTGCTCCGCTTCGAGGGCGTGCGCGACCGCAACGCCGCCGAGGCGCTGCGCAACACCCTCCTGATCGCCGAGGTCGACCCCGACGAGCTGCCCGAGGAGGAGGACGAGTACTACGACCACCAGCTGATCGATCTGGACGTCGTCACCAAGGACGGCGAGACGGTCGGCCGGATCAGCGAGATCTCGCACCTGCCCACCCAGGACCTCTTCGTGGTCGAGCGCCCGGACGGCAGCGAGGTGTTCGTGCCGTTCGTCGCGCAGATCGTCACCGAGATCGACCTGGAGCAGCAGCGGGCGGTCATCGACCCGCCCCCGGGCCTCGTCGACGACCGCGCGGAGATCGCCTCCGCCCGTGACGAGGACGCCGGCGCATGAGGCTCGACGTCGTCACGATCTTCCCCGAGTACCTTGAGCCGCTGAACGTCTCCCTCGTCGGCAAGGCACGCGCCCGCGGGCAGCTCGACGTCCACGTCCACGACCTGCGCGGCTGGACCTACGACCGGCACCACACGGTGGACGACACCCCCTACGGCGGCGGCCCCGGCATGGTGATGAAGACCGAGCCCTGGGGCGAGGCACTGGACACCGTGCTGGCGGACGGCTACGAGACCGGCTCGCACGAGCCCGCCCTGATCGTCCCCACCCCCAGCGGCCGACCCTTCACCCAGGAGCTCGCCGTCCACCTCTCCGAGCGCCCCTGGCTGATCTTCACCCCGGCCCGCTACGAGGGCATCGACCGCCGGGTCGTCGACGAGTACGCCACCCGCATGCCGGTCCACGAGGTCTCCATCGGCGACTACGTGCTGGCCGGCGGCGAGGCAGCCGTACTGGTCATCACCGAGGCCGTGGCCCGGCTGCTGCCCGGTGTCCTCGGCAACGCCGACTCGCACCGCGACGACTCCTTCGCGCCCGGCGCCATGGCCAACCTCCTCGAGGGACCCGTCTACACCAAGCCGCCCGTCTGGCGCGGCCGGGAGATCCCCGAGGTGCTGCTCAGCGGCCATCACGCCCGCATCGCCCGCTGGCGGCGCGACGAGGCGCTGCGCCGCACCACCGCCAACCGGCCCGACCTCATCGAGCGCTGCGCCCCCGAGGCGTTCGACAAGAAGGACCGCGAGATGCTGTCCGTCCTCGGCTGGGAACCGGACCCGGAGGGGGAGCACTGCGGCCGATTTTGGCGCAGGACCGGCGGCGTGGAAGAATAGGCGGCTGCTGTGCGTCGTCCGGCGTGCGCCCCTGCCGCAGGGGGACACGACGCCCGCCCGGGACGCACATCTGTGATCCGATTCCTAGTTGCCGTTGATGACCTGCGGCATCAACGAAGAAAGCAGACGAAATGTCTCACCTGCTCGACTCCGTCGACTCCGCGTCGCTGCGCAGCGACATCCCGGACTTCCGTCCCGGTGACACCGTCAACGTCCACGTGCGCGTCATCGAGGGCAACCGCTCCCGTGTGCAGCAGTTCAAGGGCGTGGTGATCCGCCGCCAGGGTTCCGGTGTGCGCGAGACCTTCACGGTCCGCAAGGTCTCCTTCTCCGTCGGCGTCGAGCGCACCTTCCCGGTGCACACCCCGATCGTGGAGAAGATCGAGCTCGTCACCAAGGGTGACGTCCGCCGCGCCAAGCTGTACTACCTGCGTGACCTGCGCGGCAAGGCCGCGAAGATCAAGGAGAAGCGCGAGAGCTGAGCGCCGGCGCTTTCCCCCGGTGACAGCGGGGCCGGATAGCATCTGGCTCCGATGGACACCGAAGCACAGCAGACGGAGCGCGACCGCTCCTCCCGCCCTGCCGCACCCGAGGACACCTCGGGGACGCCGGGCCGGGAGGGCCGGTCGCGTTCCGCGTTGCTGTCGCGCCTCGCGGATCACGTCCCCGGCGGGCGGATCACCCTGGCCGTGCTGCTCTGCCTGCTGACCGTGCTGGCGCTGAACACCCTCGTCGTCCGCCCGTTCGAGATCCCCAGCGGGTCGATGGAACCGGGATTGAGGGTCGGAGACCGTGTACTCGTAAATAAGTTGGCATACCGTTTCGGAGCAGGGCCGCAGCGCGGGGACGCGATTGTGTTCGACGGCTCCGGGTATTTCGGGGAAGCCGACTACGTCAAGCGCGTCGTCGGCGTGGGCGGTGACCATGTGGTCTGCTGCGACCAGGAGGGGAGGATCCGGGTGAACGGCCGTGCGGTCGACGAGACGGGCTTGCTGTTCCCCGGCGACAGCCCCTCGACGGTGCGTTTCGACGTGGTGGTGCCCGAAGGACGCCTGTTCGTCCTCGGCGACCACCGTGCCGAGTCCCGCGACTCCCGCGATCACCTCGGCTCGCCCGGCGGCGGCATGATCCCCGAGGACCGGGTGATCGGCCGGGCCGACGGGATCGTCTGGCCCTTCGGCCGCGCCGCACGGCTGCACCGGCCGGACGCCTACGCGCAGGTGCCCGACGCGGCGGCGGACCGGGCGGCCACCGCGGGAGGCGCGCATGGGTAGCCGCGGAAGGCCGCGCGGCGCCCCTGCGAACGCCGCGGAGAACCTGCTCCCCACCGGAGCCCGCCGGCCGGCCGCTCCCGCCCGCGGACGCAGCCGCGCCGAGCGCCGCAAGCTGCAGCGCAAGGTCAAGCGACGCCGCAGGCGCAGCGCGGTCAAGGAGATCCCGCTCCTCATCGGCGTCGCCGTGCTGATCGCACTGGTGCTCAAGACCTTCCTGGTCCAGGCATTCGTCATCCCGTCCGGCTCCATGGAGCAGACGATCCAGATCGGTGACCGGGTCCTGGTCGACAAGCTCACCCCCTGGTTCGGGTCCAGGCCGCAGCGCGGGGACGTCGTGGTCTTCAAGGACCCGGGCGGCTGGCTGCAGGACGAGCAGACCACGCCCAAGAAGGAGGACCCCGTCGGGATCAAGCAGATCAAGGACGGGCTCACCTTCATCGGACTGCTGCCGTCCGACAACGAGAAGGACCTGATCAAACGGGTCATCGGCGTCGGCGGCGACCGCGTCCAGTGCTGCGATCCGCAGGGCCGGGTCACCGTCAACGGCGTACCTCTGAACGAGGACTACCTCTATCCGGGCAACGCCCCGTCCACCACGCCCTTCGACATCACCGTGCCCGAGGGCCGGCTGTGGGTGATGGGCGACCACCGGTCCGACTCCGCCGACTCCCGCTCCCACATCGACACCGACTACGGCGGCACGGTCTCCGAGGACGAGGTGGTCGGCCGCGCCATGGTGATCGCCTGGCCGCTGGGCCGCTGGAGCACCCTGGAGGAGCCGAGAACGTACGCCTCGGTGACCGGCCCGGCCGCCGGGGCGACGGCCGCAGGCCCGACGTCGCATAGGGTTGCCTCCGACGATCCGAACGGAATTGCTCAGCTCCCGAGCCCTGCGGAACTCCCGCTCGTTATGGGAGTGGTGGGCCTGCGCCGTGGATGGGGCAGGCGGCGGCACAGAGTAAGGAGTTGGCGTGGGGGATGTTGCGGTAGGCGCACGGTCCGGACAGGGCGGCGGCGAGGAGCACCGCGGGCGCTCTGCGGAGTCCGTCCGGGCGGCGGACGGTCCCATGACCGGCGGGAATGACACTCCGGGCGCGAGCGGCGGCGGCCCGGTCGACGGGCAGCCCCCGACCGCGGAAGGCGGTGGGAGAGGCGACGCGCCCCAGGCGAAGAAGCCGCGCTCCTTCTGGAAGGAGCTGCCCATCCTGATCGGCATCGCGCTGGTGCTGGCGCTGCTGATCAAGACATTCCTGGTGCAGGCGTTCTCCATCCCCTCCGACTCGATGCAGAACACCCTCCAGCAGGGCGACCGGGTCCTGGTCGACAAGCTCACCCCGTGGTTCGGCTCCGAGCCGGAACGCGGCGAGGTCGTGGTCTTCCACGACCCGGACAACTGGCTGGCGGGCGAGCCGACGCCCACGCCCAACCCGCTCCAGCGGGTGCTCAGCTGGGTCGGCCTGATGCCGTCCTCGGAGGAGAAGGACCTGATCAAGCGGGTCATCGGCGTCGGCGGCGACACCATCGAGTGCAAGGGCACCGGCCCGCTGAAGGTCAACGGCAAGGCGCTGAACGAACCGTTCGTCTACCCCGGCAACACCCCGTGCAGCCAGGACGACCAGGGCGGCCAGTTCAAGGTGACGGTCCCCGAGGGCCACATCTGGGTCATGGGCGACCACCGGCAGAACAGCCGCGACTCGCGCTACAACCGGGCCGACAAGAACAACGGCATGGTGCCGGTCAAGGACGTGGTCGGCCGGGCCGTCGTCATCGCCTGGCCGGTCAGCCGCTGGGACACCCTGCCGGTGCCGGACACCTTCGAGCAGCCGGGCATCGGCACGAAGACGTCGGCCGCGGGCGCCCTCACCGTGGCGCCGCAGGGGCTGGCGCTCGCGGGCGCGGTGCCGCTGGTGCTGTGGCGGCGCCGGAAGCTCATGGACCGCTCGGCCGGCTGAGCCGTCGAGGGACCCGTCGTCGCCGTCCCGGGAGGCCCGCCCGGGGCGGGGTCTTGACCCGGTGATGGGCTGACCCCGCCCGGTACCGCCGGGTAGGGTGCGGCCCATGAGTGGTCACAGCACGACGCGTTCGGCCTCCGGCGGCTCCACCGGCACCGGGCCGGCGGGCAGCCGCCTCGGGCAGCGCCTGTCGGGAGTGGCCGTGGCGCTGGGCATGGTGCTGTTCCTCGGGGGCTTCGCCTGGGCGGCCGTGGTGTACCGGCCGTACACCGTGCCCACCACGTCCATGGCGCCGACGATCGGCGCGGGCGACCGGGTGCTCGCGCAGCGCGTCGACGCCGGCGACATCCGGCGCGGCGACGTCGTGGTCTTCAACGAGGCGTCCTGGGCGGACGTGCCCGTGGTCAAGCGTGTGGTCGCCGTCGGCGGGGACACCGTCTCCTGCTGCCAGGACGGCAAGCTGAAGGTCAACGGCAAGGAGATCGACGAACCGTATCTCGCCGAGGACGCCGCCGACCGGCTGGCGGACTTCCCGTCGGTGACCGTGCCCGAGGGCAGGCTGTTCCTGCTCGGCGACGAGCGGTCCGGCTCGGTGGACTCCACCGCCCACCTCACCGACGCGGCGGGCGGCACCGTCTCCCGCAAGGCCGTGCAGGGCCGCGTCGAGGCCGTGGTCTGGCCGATGAACGGCATGCTGCCCGCCCCCAGCGGCTTCGAGAAGCTCGGCCCGGTGTCGCAGCCGGGACCGCTGCCCACCATGGTCGCGCTGGTGATCGCCGGGACCGTGCTGATCCTCGGCGGGGCGGCCTACGGCCCGCTCGCCAAGCGGTCCGCGGCCTCCCGCTCCCGGGCGAACGCGGAGCCGGCCCGTGGCCACTGACCCCGCCGCCCCGCCGGCCGACACCTACGAGGGCGGACTGCGCAAGGTCGCCCGCGTGGTGCTGCTGGACCCGCGGGACCGCATCCTGCTGCTGCACGGCCACGAACCGGGCAACCCGGCCGACGACTGGTGGTTCACCCCCGGCGGGGGCGTGGAGGGCGACGAGACCCGTGAACAGGCGGCCCTGCGGGAACTCGCCGAGGAGACCGGCATCACCGACGTGGAGCTCGGGCCGGTGCTGTGGCGGCGCAGGTGCTCCTTCCCGTTCGCCGGCCGCCGCTGGGACCAGGACGAGTGGTATTACCTGGCCCGGACCTCCCAGACGGTCACCGCCGCCACGGCCCTGACCGACCTGGAGCGGCGCAGCGTCGCCGGTGCGCGCTGGTGGACGTGCCCGGAACTGAGCCGGGCGCATGAGACGGTGTATCCGACCAGACTCGCCGAGCTGCTGCGCACGCTGCTCGACGAAGGTCCCCCCGCCGGACCCGTGACCCTGGACACCGAAATCGTCTAGGGGCCCTCGGGACTGGCGCACAATGGTGGGATCGCACGGCTGAAGGGGAACATGCCATGAGCGCCGAGGACCTCGAGAAGTACGAGACCGAGATGGAGCTCAAGCTCTACCGGGAGTACCGCGATGTCGTCGGTCTGTTCAAATACGTGATCGAGACCGAGCGGCGCTTCTATCTGACCAACGACTACGAGATGCAGGTGCACTCGGTCCAGGGTGAGGTCTTCTTCGAGGTCTCCATGGCGGACGCGTGGGTGTGGGACATGTACCGGCCCGCCCGCTTCGTCAAGCAGGTGCGCGTACTGACGTTCAAGGACGTGAACATCGAAGAGCTCAACAAGAGCGATCTGGAGCTGCCCAGCGGCTGAAGGGGTCAGCCCGGAGGGTGACGGAGTTGTCCACAACCGCCGAGTAACGCACCAAGATCCACTCGGCGGCGGTGAGTGCGTGACCGTTGGCGCCGAGAGGTGGTGCCGACATGAACGCACAGCAGACCCGCAGGGCACTCGGCAGGTACGGCGAGACCCTGGCCGCACGCAGGCTGACGCAGGCCGGGATGACGGTCCTGGAGCGCAACTGGCGCTGCGGCCGGACCGGCGAGATCGACCTCGTGGCCAGGGACGGGGACGTCCTGGTCGTCTGCGAGGTGAAGACCCGCAGGACCGGCCCCTTCCAGCACCCGATGGAGGCCATCACACCCGCCAAGGCGACCCGCCTGCGCGACCTCGCGCAGCGCTGGCTCCAGCAGCACGGCGGAGCCCCACCGGGCGGCGTCCGCATCGACCTGGTCGGCATCCAGCTCCCGGCCCGCGGCGCGCCGCGCGTCGAGCACGTGCGGGGGGTGGCCTGACATGGCATTCGCCCGCACCTGCTCGGTCGCCCTGGTGGGCGTGGAGGGCGTCGTCGTGGAGGTCCAGGCCGGCCTGGAACCGGGCGTCGCGGCCTTCACCCTGGTCGGCCTGCCCGACAAGAGCCTGACCGAGAGCAAGGACCGGGTCCGCGCCGCCGTGGTGAACTCCGGAGTCCTCTGGCCGCAGAAGAAGCTCACCGTGGGCCTGAGCCCCGCGTCCGTGCCGAAGAGCGGCAGCGGCTTCGACCTCGCGGTCGCCGCTGCGGTCCTCGGGGCCGCCGAGCGGATCGACCCCCGGGTCCTCGCCGACATCGTGATGATCGGCGAGCTCGGCCTGGACGGCCGGGTCAGGCCCGTCCGGGGCGTACTACCGGCCGTGCTCGCCGCCGCCGACGCCGGCTACGAACAGGTCGTCGTGCCCGAGTGCGCGGCGGCGGAAGCCTCCCTGGTGCCGGGGATCTCGGTCCTCGGCATCCGCAGCCTGCGCCAGCTGATCGCGGTGCTCGCCGACGAGCCCGTCCCCGAGGAGGAGCAGCCCGAGCACGGCAGGCCCGACCCGCTCCTCGCCGGGCTCCGCGTCCCCGGCACCGGTGCCGCCACCGGCATGCACACCGTCGGCGCCGCCCAGCACGAGCACGGCCACGACCTCGCCGACGTCGTCGGCCAGACCTCGGCCCGCACGGCCGTGGAGGTGGCCGCCGCCGGAGGCCACCACCTGTTCCTGGAGGGCCCGCCGGGTGCGGGCAAGACGATGCTGGCCGAGCGGCTGCCCGCGATCCTCCCCCGGCTCGGCCGCCAGGAGGCCCTGGAGGTCACCGCCGTCCACTCGGTGGCGGGCCTGCTCCCACCGGGCAAACCCCTGATCGACGTGCCGCCCTACTGCGCGCCGCACCACTCGGCCACCATGCAGGCCCTCGTGGGCGGCGGCCCCGGAGTCGCCAGGCCGGGCGCGGTCGCGCTGTCCCACCGCGGCGTACTCTTCCTGGACGAGACTCCCGAATTCAGCAGCCATGCCCTGGACGCCCTCCGCCAGCCCCTGGAGGCCGGGCACGTCGTCATCGCGCGCAGCGCCGGAGTCGTCCGCTTCCCGGCGAAGTTCCTGATGGTGCTGGCCGCCAACCCCTGCCCGTGCGGGCGCTTCTCGCTCAAGGACGACCAGTGCGAGTGCCCGCCCTCCGCGATCCGCCGCTACCAGGCCAGGCTCTCCGGTCCGCTCCTCGACCGGGTGGACCTGCGCGTGGAGGTCGACCGCGTCACCCGCTCCGAGCTCGCCGCGACCGGCGCCCGCGGCGAGTCCACCGCCCAGGTCGCCGCCCGGGTGCGGGCCGCCCGGGAACGCGCCGCCGCACGCCTCGCCGGAACCCCGTGGCGCACCAACAGCGAGATTCCCGGACGCGAGCTGCGCAGCCGCTTCCACGCCGCCCCCGGCGCCATGGAGGAGGCCGAGCGGAGCCTGGAGCGCGGAATGCTCACCGCACGCGGCATCGACCGGGTCCTGCGGGTCGCCTGGACCGTCGCCGACCTGACCGGCCACGACCGGCCCGACGCCACCGACGTCGCCCTGGCCCTGCAGCTGCGCACCGGAGTCCCCAGGGGCGTGCCCATGGCCATCGGGGCCACGGCATGAGCCCCGCCGAGCGCCTCGACGAGCTGCGCGCCCGCGTCTTCCTCACCCGCGTCGTCGAACCGGGGGACGCCACCGCCGGGCAGTGGGTGCGCGAACTCGGGGCGCCCGAGACCGCGGCCCGGCTGCGGGGCCACGGCCCGCTCCTGCCCGGCGTCAGCGGCAGACGGTGGGAGGGGCTGCGGGCCCGGGCCGAGCGGGCCGCACCGGACCGGGATCTCGCCGCGGCGGACGAGGCGGGGATGCGGTTCGTGCCGCCCGGCGCCGCCGAGTGGCCCCGCCAGCTCGACGACCTCGGCGACGCCCGGCCGCTCGGCCTGTGGGTGCGCGGTCCTGCCGACCTGCGGATGTGGGCGCTGCGCTCCGTCGCCGTCGTCGGCGCCCGCGCCTGCACCGAGTACGGCGCCCACATGGCCGCCACGCTCGCCGCCGGCCTCGCCGAACGCGGCTGGGTCGTGGTCTCCGGCGGCGCCTACGGCATCGACGGCGCCGCCCACCGCGGTGCCCTCGGCGCGCACGGCGCCACCATCGCGGTGCTCGCCTGCGGCATCGACCGGCCCTACCCGCGCGGACACACCGCCCTGATCGACCGGATCGCCGGCCAGGGCCTCGTCGTCGGCGAACTGCCGCCGGGGGACCATCCGACCCCCGGCCGGTTCATCCTCCGCAACCGCGTGATCGCCGCCCTCACCCGCGGCACCGTCGTCGTCGAGGCGGCCCACCGCAGCGGAGCCCTGGTCACCGCCCGGGCAGCACGGCGCCTCGCACGTCACACGATGGGAGTACCGGGTCCGGCCACCAGCGCCTTGTCCGCCGGAGTGCACGAGCTGCTCAGACAGGACGCCGTGCTGGTCACCGACGCCGCGGAGATCGTCGAGCTGGTCGGCGGCATCGGCGAACTCGCCCCCGAGCGGCACGGTCCCGTGCTGCCGCGGGACCTGCTCCCGGCCGCCACCCGCCAGGTGCTCGCCGCCCTGCCGGCCCGCGCCCCGGCCTCCGTCGCCGACATCGCCCGCGGCGCCCAGACCAGCCGGGACGACGCCGTCGCGAGGCTGTACGAACTACGAGCACTTGGTTACGTCGAACGACACGACGACGGCTGGAAGTTGACACGCCAGGCGAAGATCTCGATCCGGGCCGATGCTCGCGAGTGCTGACGGAGCGTGTTCGGCCGTCCGGGGGAACCGCGACACGCCTGGGAAAATAAGCCAGTTGGGGCATCAGGGTGATCACGCAGAGCGACGGATGTGCCCCGGCGGGACGGCCCTCGGAACGTATCTGCGCACGCTCCCGCCCTCGTTGTTCGCGCACCGCGACGCCTTAGTCACGCTACGCTCACGAGGATCCCGACACGAACAGGCAACTCGACATCAGACAGACAGCTCACCCAGGCAGCAGCACTCCGCAGCAGAACGGCACAAGGCGACGAATGCCCCAGCACACCTCCGGGTCCGACCGGGCGGCGATCCCCCCAGCCGCCCGTGACGGTGGCAGCGTGCGGCCGCCCGCCCCCTCGACGCTCGACGAACTGTGGCGGTCGTACAAGGAGACGGGGGACGAGAGGCTGCGCGAGCAGCTGATCCTGCACTACTCGCCGCTGGTGAAGTACGTCGCCGGCCGCGTCAGCGTGGGGCTGCCGCCCAATGTGGACCAGGCGGACTTCGTCTCCTCCGGGGTGTTCGGGCTGATCGACGCGATCGAGAAGTTCGACGTCGACCGGGAGATCAAGTTCGAGACCTACGCGATCACCCGGATCCGGGGCGCGATGATCGACGAGCTGCGGGCGCTGGACTGGATCCCGCGCTCGGTGCGGCAGAAGGCCCGCAATGTGGAGCGGGCCTACGCCACCCTGGAGGCACGGCTCAGGCGCACCCCCACGGAGAGCGAGGTCGCCCGCGAGCTGGGCATCCCCGTGGACGAACTGCACGCCGTCTTCAGCCAGTTGTCGCTCGCCAACGTCGTCGCCCTGGAGGAGCTGCTGCACGCCGGCGGGGAGAGCGGCGACCGGCTCAGCCTGATGGACACCCTCGAGGACACCGCCGCCGACAACCCGGTGGAGGTGGCCGAGGACCGCGAGCTGCGGCGCTTCCTGGCGCGGGCCATCAACACGCTCCCCGAGCGGGAGAAGACCGTGGTGACCCTGTACTACTACGAGGGGCTCACCCTGGCCGAGATCGGCAACGTGCTGGGTGTGACCGAGAGCCGGGTCAGCCAGATCCACACCAAGTCCGTGCTCCAGCTGCGGGCCAAGCTGGCGAGCTTCGGCCGCTGACCGGGCACGGAGTCGACCTCGTGGTTCCGCCCGAGTGACTCCCGCCGTGCGGGGCGCGTCCGTACAGTGGTCGACGTGCCAAGGATTCGAGCGGCCTCCGTGGCCGAGCACCGGTCGATGCAGCGTGCCGCCCTGCTGGACGCGGCACGCTCCCTGCTGTCCGAGGGCGGTACGGAGGCGCTGACCTTCCCGGCCCTCGCCGAACGCACGGGCCTCGCGCGCTCCTCGGTCTACGAGTACTTCCGGTCGCGGGCGGCGGTCGTCGAAGAGCTGTGCGCGGTCGACTTCCCGGTCTGGGCGGCCGAGGTCGAGGCGGCGATGGCCGCGGTGGACGGCCCCGAGGCCAAGATCGAGGCCTATGTCCGCACCCAGCTCGCGCTGGTCGGGGACCGCAGGCACCGCGCCGTCGTGGCCATCTCCGCCGGCGAGCTGGACGCGGGCGCCCGGGAGAAGATCCGCGCGGCCCACGGCGGCCTGATCGCCATGATCGTCGACGCCCTCGCCGAGCTGAACCACGACCAGCCCCGCCTGGCGGCCATGCTGCTCCAGGGCATCGTCGACTCGGCCGTCCGCCGCATCGAACTCGGCGTGGAGGACCCCGGGGCCGTCACCGAGGCGGCGGTCTCCATGGCCCTCCGTGGCGTCGGCGGCTGACCGCCGTCCGGCCCCGGCTCACGCCGGACCGTCCGGGAGCGGCACCCCCAGGACCGGCAGCAGTCTCGACGGTCCCCGGTGGAGCAGCCACGGCGGCAGGAGGGCGAGCGGGTTCAGGTAGGTGCCGGCTCTGCGCAGGCCCCAGTGGAGGCAGGGCGCCCTGCAGTGTGAGCCGCCGGGCTCCACCACGCCGATCACCTCACCCGCGGTCACCTCGTCGCCCTCGCGGACCGACGCCCCCACCGGCTCGTAGGTCGTCCGCAGCGGGGGATCGCCGGTGCCGGACAGCTCCACCGAGAGCACGCCCTTTCCGGCCACCCGGCCCGCGAAGAACACCCGGCCCGCCGCGACCGCCCGGACCGGCGTCCCCGCGGGCGCGGCCAGGTCGACACCGCGGTGGCCCCGGCCGTAGGGCGTGGCCGGTGGTTCCCAGCCGCGCAGCACCGCGGGGCCCGTCCCCACCGGCCACGCCCGCCCGATCGCGGGCACGTCCGCTCCTGCCGCGTCCGGCGCTTCCGGCGAGGCCCGTGCCCCCGCCGCGTCCGCCGTCTTCGGCGAGGCCGGCGCCCCCGCCGCGTCCCCCGCCCCCGCACCCGCGCCGCCCCCGGTCCCCGCCGCGAGCAGCCGGGCCGGGGGAGGGGACAGGAGCAGCACGCAGGTCAGAGCCGCCAGGACGGCCGACCGGACCGCCGCTCTCGCACATCGCCTCGATCGCCTCATCCGCATGCCGCCAGCGTCGCCGGAACGCCCGATCATGGCGTGGACCTGTGGACAGGCGGCGGCTTGTGGACAACGGCGTCACCCGGGGCCCCGCGGGTCCCGTACACTTCTGGTGGCGACCCGGGCCACCGGGTCGACTTCGCACGCCCCGACATCCGGTCCGGTCACGGCCGTCCCCCGGTGTCAGCGCCCCTCGGTCCCTCGTGGCACGGCGCGTTGCGGGCGTCAGGCGCGGGAGCCGTCCGGCCCCCGCGGCACAACCGAGAAATCCAAGGAGAAACGGCCATGGCCGTCGTCACGATGCGGGAGCTGCTGGAGAGCGGCGTCCACTTCGGTCACCAGACCCGTCGTTGGAACCCGAAGATGAAGCGCTTCATCTTCACGGAGCGCAACGGCATCTACATCATCGACCTGCTCCAGTCGCTGTCGTACATCGACCGTGCCTACGAGTTCGTCAAGGAGACCGTCGCCCACGGCGGCACGATCATGTTCGTGGGTACGAAGAAGCAGGCGCAGGAGGCCATCGCCGAGCAGGCCACCCGCGTCGGCATGCCCTACGTCAACCAGCGCTGGCTGGGCGGCATGCTCACCAACTTCTCGACCGTCTACAAGCGCCTGCAGCGCCTGAAGGAGCTCGAGCAGATCGACTTCGAGGATGTGGCCGCCTCTGGCCTCACCAAGAAGGAGCTGCTGGTCCTCTCCCGCGAGAAGGCCAAGCTGGAGAAGACCCTCGGTGGTATCCGCGAGATGCAGAAGGTGCCCAGCGCCGTCTGGATCGTGGACACCAAGAAGGAGCACATCGCGGTCGGCGAGGCCCGGAAGCTGAACATCCCGGTCGTCGCCATCCTCGACACCAACTGCGACCCCGACGAGGTCGACTACAAGATCCCGGGCAACGACGACGCGATCCGCTCCGTCACCCTGCTCACCCGCGTGATCGCCGACGCCGTCGCCGAGGGCCTCATCGCCCGCAGCGGTGCCGCCGAGGGCAAGGGCGAGAAGGCCGCGGGCGAGCCGCTCGCCGAGTGGGAGCGCGACCTGCTCGAGGGTGAGAAGAAGAAGGCCGAGGCCGCCCCGGCCGCCGACGCCGCCGCCGCGGCCGAGAAGCCGGCCGAGGCCCCCGCCGCCCCGGCCGCCGAGGGCGACAAGGCCTGACCTTCCCGTCAGCGTCAGCGATGACGGCGGGAGCCGGAACCGGCCCACAGCGCCCCCGGGCGCGGTGACGTCCGCTCCCGCCGTCCACCCGTAGGCCTGCGGCGCCAACGCAGAACTGCATACCGCAGCGCAGCGCACCACCGCCGCAGGCCTCGAACCTCCAGACTTCGAGAAAGACTCACAGACTCATGGCGAACTACACCGCCGCCGACGTCAAGAAGCTCCGGGAGCTCACCGGCGCCGGCATGATGGACTGCAAGAAGGCGCTGGACGAGGCCGAGGGCAACATCGAGAAGGCCGTCGAGGCGCTCCGCATCAAGGGCCAGAAGGGCGTCGCCAAGCGCGAGGGCCGCTCCGCCGAGAACGGCGCCGTGGTCTCGATCATCGCCGACGACAACTCCTCCGGCGTGCTCGTCGAGCTGAAGTGCGAGACGGACTTCGTCGCCAAGGGCGAGAAGTTCCAGAACGTCGCCAAGGCCATCGCGGAGCACGTGGCGAAGACCTCCCCGGCCGACATCGAGGCCCTGCTCGCCTCCGAGATCGAGCCCGGCAAGACCGTCCAGGCGTTCGTGGACGAGGCCAACGCCAACCTCGGCGAGAAGATCGTCCTGGACCGCTTCGCGCAGTTCTCCGACGGCTACGTCACCGCGTACATGCACCGCACCATGCCCGACCTGCCGCCGCAGATCGGTGTGCTCGTCGAGTTCGACAAGCCGAACGCCGAGGTCGCCAAGGGCGTCGCCCAGCACATCGCCGCGTTCGCGCCGAAGTACCTCTCCAAGGACGACGTGCCGGCCGAGGTCGTCGAGGCCGAGCGCCGCATCGCCGAGGAGACCACCCGCGCCGAGGGCAAGCCCGAGGCGGCCGTGCCGAAGATCGTCGAGGGTCGCCTCAACGGCTTCTTCAAGGACGCCACGCTGCTCGGCCAGCCCTACGCGCTGGACAACAAGAAGTCCGTCCAGAAGGTCCTGGACGAGGCCGGTGTCACCCTGAAGCGCTTCACGCGCATCAAGGTCGGCATCTGAGTCCGTACCGCGACGGACGCTCGGCCCCGATAGGGTCGTCAGCAGTCGTCCGGACACGGCGTCACGCACCTGCGCGTGCGGGACGACAGCAGATCTGACGAGGAGGCCATTGCCGCACGGGATGCGAAACCCTGACCGGCAATGGCCTCCTTGTATGTGCAACACGTGAAAGAGGCGGAATCCGACCATGACCACCAAGGCTGAGAAGAGCGACGACGGCAAAGTACGCGGCCGGTTTCTGCTGAAGCTGTCCGGAGAGGCGTTCTCCGGTGGCGGGGGACTGGGCGTCGACCCCGACGTGGTGCACGCCATCGCACGCGAGATCGCTGCCGTGGTCCGCGACGGCGCACAGATCGCGATCGTCATCGGCGGCGGGAACTTCTTCCGCGGCGCCGAACTCCAGGTGCGCGGCATGGACCGCGCCCGCTCCGACTACATGGGCATGCTCGGCACCGTGATGAACTGCCTCGCCCTCCAGGACTTCCTGGAGAAGGAGGGCGTGGACTGCCGGGTGCAGACCGCGATCACCATGGGGCAGGTCGCCGAGCCCTACATCCCGCTGCGTGCCGTCCGGCACCTGGAGAAGGGCCGCGTGGTCATCTTCGGCGCCGGTATGGGCATGCCGTACTTCTCCACCGACACCACCGCCGCCCAGCGCGCCCTGGAGATCGACGCCGAGGCGCTGCTCATGGGCAAGAACGGCGTGGACGGGGTGTACGACTCCGACCCGAAGACCAACCCCGACGCGGTCAAGTTCGACCACCTCGGCTACGGGGAGGTCATCACCCGCGACCTGAAGGTCGCCGACGCCACGGCGGTCACCCTGTGCCGCGACAACAATCTCCCGATCGTCGTCTTCGAACTGCTCGCGGAGGGCAATATCGCGCGCGCGGTCAAGGGTGAGAAGATCGGCACGCTGGTGGGTGACCAGGTCAGCCGCGGCTGATCACCCCGGCCGGGGGTGGACAATGGCCCGCCGGTCGGGAACCGTGCAGAAAGAAGACGCGACGCAGCCGGCCGCCGCCGAGACAACGGAACCGCAGCCGGGCCTACTCAAGACACGCAGGAGCAAGTGGTGATCGAAGAGACCCTCCTCGAGGCCGAGGAGAAGATGGAGAAGGCCGTCGTGGTCGCCAAGGAGGACTTCGCCGCGATCCGCACCGGTCGTGCGCACCCGGCGATGTTCAACAAGATCGTGGCCGACTACTACGGTGCACCGACGCCGATCAACCAGCTGGCCTCGTTCTCCGTGCCCGAGCCGCGCATGGCCGTGGTGACGCCCTTCGACAAGAGCGCGCTGCGCAACATCGAGCAGGCGATCCGCGACTCGGACCTCGGCGTCAACCCGAGCAACGACGGCAACATCATCCGGGTGGTGTTCCCCGAGCTGACCGAGGAGCGCCGTCGCGAGTACATCAAGGTCGCCAAGGCCAAGGGCGAGGACGCCAAGGTGTCCATCCGCTCGGTGCGCCGCAAGGCCAAGGACGCCATCGACAAGATGGTCAAGGACGGCGAGATCGGCGAGGACGAGGGCCGCCGAGCGGAGAAGGAGCTGGACGACACCACCCACAAGTACGTCGCCCAGGTGGACGAGCTCCTGAAGCACAAGGAAGCAGAGCTGCTCGAGGTCTGATGAACGACTCTTCCTGGGGGACGCCGCCGCAGCCCGGGTACTGGGGGCCGTCCGACCAGGGGCCCGCCCAGGGGGCTGTCCCGGCGGGTCCCGCGTACGATGCGCACAACGCGCAGCAGACCCGCCCTCTGCCCTTCGTGGACGACGTGCCCGCGCACGGCGACGACCAGGATGCGGAACTGGGGGCCACTCGGCTGAGCGGCCCCCTGTTCCGAGACGAGACGACGCAGGCGCGCTCCCGCACCGGGGAGGTGCCGCAGAATCCGGAGCCCATGTCCGACGCCCCGCAGCCGGCGCCCCAGCCGCAGAAGAAGAGCGCCGGGCGCGACCTGGGCGCGGCGATAGGGGTCGGCGTCGGTCTCGGCGCCGTGATCGTCGCGTCGCTGTTCGTGGTGAAGGCCGTCTTCGTCGGCGTCATCGCCGTGGCCGTGGTGGTGGGCCTGTGGGAGCTGACCAAGCGGCTGGAGGAGCGCAAGGGCATCAAGGCGCCGCTGGTGCCGCTCGCCCTCGGCGGCGCGGCCATGGTGATCGCCGGATACGTCCGGGGCGCCGAGGGCGCCTGGATCGCCATGGCGCTCACCGCGCTGGCCGTGCTGGTCTGGCGGATGACGCAGCCGCCCGAGGGCTACCTCAAGGACGTCACCGCGGGCGTGTTCGCCGCGTTCTACGTGCCGTTCCTCGCCACCTTCGTCGCCATGATGCTCACCGCGGACGACGGTCCCTGGCGGGTGCTGACCTTCCTGCTGCTCACCGTGGTCAGCGACACCGGCGCCTACGCGGTCGGCTGGCGCTTCGGCAAGCACAAGCTCGCCCCGCGGATCAGCCCCGGAAAGACCCGCGAGGGCCTGCTGGGCGCGGTCGCCTTCGCGATGGTCGTGGGTGCGCTGTGCTTGCAGTTCCTGATCGACGACGGCACCTGGTGGCAGGGCCTGCTGCTCGGCCTCGCGGTCGCCGCCAGCGCCACCCTGGGCGACCTGGGCGAGTCCATGATCAAGCGGGACCTCGGCATCAAGGACATGGGCACCCTGCTGCCCGGCCACGGCGGCATCATGGACCGGCTCGACTCCCTCCTGCCGACGGCCCCGGTCGTCTGGCTCCTGCTGGTGGTCTTCGTGGGCAGCTGAACCCGCGGCACGCCGGAACCCGCGGCACGTCTGACCCGTCAGCCCGTCTGAACCCGCACGTCCGAGCCCCCGCCCCGAAGCGACTTCGGGGCGGGGGCTCGGTGCTGTCCGCGCCGTCGCCGCACGCGTGCAGCCGACCGTTACCCGGCCCGCCTCCCTGCCCGGGAGTCTGCGGACCGGCCGGCGAACCCCGGGATCAGCACCGCGGCCACCGCCACATGCATGACCGCCAGCGAGAACCGGGTGCCGCCGTCCATGCCACCGCCGGTCAGCGGCAGGAAGGACAACAGCAGCACGGCGCCTGCCACCACGGTCCAGATGGTCCGGGCCCGCCGAGCCGTGAACCGCTCCAGGACGGCCAGCAGACCCCACCCCAGCAGTGACGCGAGCAGCCCCACGAACGCCACCGGCACGGCACCGATGTCGAGCGTCTCCTCACCGTCCGTGATCCGCAGCGAATGCCCCGCCAGCGGATCCGCTATCACCCACACCAGAAGGGGGGCCAGGACGGCCAGGGCAGTCACCCCGAGACGACGCCTCCTCCGCGCGCTCACTGATTGCCTCCCCTGCCGTCGCCGTCGCCCTCGTCGGCGTCCTTGTCCCCGGCCCTGCCGCGGTCCGACAGCGCCCCGTGCAGGAAGACCTCCGCCAGCTCCTGAGGGGCCAGAGCGGGCTTGTCCTCCACGCGCGGCTGGACGAACAGCAGACCGAAGAACAGGGCCGCGATCTGCTCGGGCGACCGGCGCAGGGCCGCCCGGTCGGGCTCGAGCAGCTCCACCAGGGCCGCTCGGATGCGGGCCACCGACTCCTCGCGGCCCGCACCGCGCATCGTGCCCGGATGCTTGCCGCCGTGATGGCCCAGCGACCCGATGATCGCGCCCATGCGGGACATGTGTGCCTGCAGCGCCTCGGCGGCCTCCGCGAGCCGTTCGGCCAGGGGCAGGGCGGGGTCGATCGCGTCGAGCTCGCGGATCGCGTCGTCGGGGGAGAGCGCCTGGGACACACAGGCCTGCAGCAACTCGTCCTTGTCGGCGAAGACCCGGAAGATCGTGCCCTCTCCGATGCCCGCGGCACGGGCGATCTTCGCGGTGGTCACCGCGGCGCCGTACTCGGCGATCAGCGGGATGGCCGTCCGGATGATCATCTCGCGACGCTGCTCCGGCGACATGGCGGGCGCGCGGCGGCGTCGCGTGCTCTCTTGTTCCTTGGATGCGCCGAGAGTACGGAGTGAGTGCTCACTCCGTCAATGAGTGAGCACTCACTCCGGTGAATTGCCGGCCCTGGTGAGGAGTCCGTGCACCGAAGAAGAGCCCGCCCTGAACAGGGCGGGCTCTGGTGATGTCACACTCGGCGGCGAAGGGCCGCCAGGTAGCAGGTGAGTGGCAGCGCGGCTGCCAGGGCGAGCAGGGCGGCGGTCATCTGCCACGGCATTCCGAGGCCGGCCACCTCCACGGCCTTGGCCATGGCGGGGGGTGCGATCACCGTTCCCGAGATGCTGAACACGAGGTGACTCGTCTCCAGCAGCCGGCCCGCCTCCTTCGCCGGCACGGACGCGGCGAATGCCGGACCATTGCGCGTGGTCGTGATCTTGACGTAGGCAGCAGCGCTCGGTTCCTCACTGCTGCTGGACGGGAAGACCTCATGGGTACTCATCAAAGGCGCTGTCGGAACCGGCTCGTCAGCTTCTGGGCGCCCTGCCCAGCAATCAGCCGGCTCCACGGCCCGGGCCCTGGTCCAGGCGTCCTACCTAGACCGGCACCGGGCGGGGTCGGACGTTGACCATGGCTGCTCCTCTCGGAACGTCTTCGCAGGCGACGCCTGCGTGTGGTGACGGTAGCATCCCAGGTGCATTTTTGCACCTACTCGTTGCAGTATGGATGCAGTATGGGTGCAGTAGTGGATGCAGTAGTGGTCGTCTTCGTGCTCGCGGCAGGTGCAGAGGGCACCGGGATCCGAGCGCGACAACCAGGGAGGAGGTGCGTATGACCCCGGTCAAGAGCCGTCCGCAGGGCAATGAGCGGTACTCGGTCACGCTGGTGCCGCCGGCGGTGGACGCGATCAGCAAGCTGGTGGACGCGACGGGACTCACCAAGACGGACGTGATCAACAGGGCGGTGCAGATCTATGCGTTCCTGGAGGAGCGCATGGCGAAGGGGAACGACGTCATGCTCCGCAGCCCGAGCGGCGACTACGAACGCGTTCACATCGTGTAGGCGGGCTGGAGCGGCCACTTCCGAAGACGGCGCCGCAACGGCGCCACAGGCGCCTGCCCGCGGCCGGCCGCGCGCAGGCGACCGCCCCAGCCCGCGGGCCGGCCGCTACTGAGGTTCGGGCACCTTCCAGCTCGTCACCGAGAACTTCACCGACGCGGAAGGCCCGGTGGTCAGCTCTACCACCTTGATCAGGGCGACCGCGTCCCGATCGCTGCTGAAGGAGCAGTACCGCTGCCCCGCCTTCAGCTCGGACAGCTCCAGGTCACCCGTGTTCTCCGCCGCGTTGGCGACGGCGTCCACGCAGGCGGACGCTCCCACGTCACCGTCCACCGGTGTCGTGCGTTCCCCGAAGCGGATCTTCGGGGAGCTCAGGCAGTCCGGGAAGTAGAGGATGTCCGCGTCCGCCATCGAGCCCTTGACGTACTTGAGGATCGGCGACTTCGAGAACACGCTGGCGTGCCCGACCGCGCAGTCGTTCGCCTCCGAGGCCTCCTCGCTCAGGGTGAGGGGCAGGTCCTTGTAGACCGGTTCGTCGTAGGACTCCTTCTTCGCCGGCTCGTCCGGGGTGCGCCACGCGGAGACGGACCAGTCGATCTCGCGGGCCGGCGTGCCGGACACCTTCGTGACCCGGAAGTGGACCACCTGCCTGTGCTCCTCGAATTCCGTGCAGAACTCGTCGCCCGCCGCCAGGTTGCGCCCGCTGTAGGCGTCCAGCCAGGAGCCGTCGCCCAGCGCGTTCCGGATGTCGGCCCGGCAGCTCGACGGGGTCTGCGATCCGGAGACCTTGGCGACCGGGTCGTCGAAGTAGAGCACCGGCTTCGACGGGGCGCTGCACGGGGGGATCCACCTGATCGAGGGCCAGGTGCCTCCGTCGTCCTGCGGATGGTCCTTCGCCGGGGAGTCCGTGACGTGCGGCCCGTCGTCCCTGAACTCGAGGTAGACGGACGTCGGGCAACCACGCTTGACGGCCCAGGCGTTGCTGAGTGTCGCCGTCTTGTCGGTGTAGAGGGGGCCCGAGGGCTTCGCACCCGAGGTCCCTTCCTGCGTCGCGTCGCCGCCCGGCTGCGCCCACGACCCCCCGCCGCCGTCGCCTTCACCGTCGCCGCCGCAGCCCGCTGTCAGAGCGAGGGCGAGCAGGAGGACGCCACTGTGTAGTGCTCGTCGTGCATGCTTGCCGAACACATCATCTCCGCAATGCCGTTGGTGGATCACTGGATCACTGGCGCGCCCTCCCGAGGGCGGGCACACGGCGCGTCAGATTAGTGGCACATCAGTGATCGGCGGCGGCGATCGCCCGAGCCGGCAGCGGCTGCCACGGTGCGAGCCGATGTGCGTTTTGTGTCTCCGAACGCGTACGAGCGCCGGTCACCCCGGCGCCGTGGATGGCCCGGACGACTCGGCGGGCAGGTGGTCCGTGAGCCGGCGAAGCTCTGCGACATGGGCCTGGAGAGCGTGCCGTCCCTTCCCGGTGAGGCCGACCCAGGTGCGGACGCGGCCGCCCCGGCCGGTCGGTTTGGTGAGGGCGACGTAACCGGCGTCCTGCAAGGTGCGCAGGTGCTTGCTGAGGACGGGGTCGGAGACCCCGAGCAGCTCGCGCAGCACCGAGAACTCGGTCTCCGAGGCCGCCGCGAGCGCGGCACAGATGCGCAGCCTGTGGGGCGCGTGGATGACCTCGTCGAATCTCGGTTCGGCGGTCATGCGGCAGGGTGCCCTTCGGCGATGTCGAGGCGCAGTGCGGCGTCGTACGCGGCTCCGAGCAGCGCCGTGAGCGGCAGCGCCACGATCGCGACGAGCACGGCGATGCCTTCACCGCCGATGAGCCCGGCTCCCCAGATGCACGCCAGCGCGGCCACGAACCGCGCCGCCATCAGCAGGCGGCTGCGGGGGCCGCGCGGGCCGGCGACGGTGACACCGGTGCTGCGCCGGGCGAGCGCCACCAGCACCGCGGCGCCGGCGACGAGCACGGCGAACGACAGCAGCGTCCAGTTCCCGCCGCCCAGTCCGCCCACCAGTACCTGCTGAGCGACAAGCACGCCGAGCCCCACGTGCAGCCACCACGGCGAACCCACACGTACGCTCATCCCGCTCCGGGCCCGCTGAACCTGCTCCAGCGCCGCCCGCGGGTCAAGTGCATCACTTTCCATGACGGAAACATACCCACGACTTGCCGACTTGGAAACCCAAAGCGGAAGCGGACTCGGCTCTGCTGCGGCGACTCGAGATCGTCCGGCGGGCAGCTACCGGCCCGGCTTCCAGTCGGTGTCGAGGACGGCGGCGTGCACGGCGGCTGTGATCATCGTGATGGCGAGGACGCCGCCGCTCCGGTTCTTCGGGTTGCCGAGCGTCGATCCCAGGGCGGCCGAGCCGTAGATGACGGCCGCGCAGGCCGCGGGCGTCGCCATGCTGACGACTCGCTTCTTGGCCGCGACGAAGAACAGGGGCGGCTCCAGGAGGCCGGCTGACAGCGCGACCGCGACGACCCAGGTCGCCTTGTGCAGTGTGGTCGTGTGCATGCGCGCTCGGATGGGCGCGTTGATGTATGAGTCGCTCACCTGTCCCCATCGTCGGTTCCTCCGGGCGCCCAGTGTGACCCACGGCACTGGCAGTGTGTGGCGATTCAGGAGATTCGTGGGGGTAGGCCTCGGTGCGGGGCAATCGGCTGGGCGGGCCCTGGGCCGTACACGGTCGCTGAAGTCACCGCCACCGGCAGTCGAGGCGGCGACGCCCGCAGGTCACCCGAGTCGATCTGCGACACTGGTACGGCCATGCCTAAGCCCGGAGAACTCACCTTTGTCGCGCCGCGCGGAGCGAAGCTGCCGCCGCGGCATCTTGCCGATCTCACGCCCGCCGAGCGCAAGGAGGCGGTTGTCGCGGTCGGTGAGAAGCCGTTCCGTGCCAAGCAGCTGTCGAAGCACTACTTCGCGCGCTACGCGCATGATCCGGAGCAGTGGACGGACATCCCGGCCGCGTCCCGTGAGCCGCTGCGCGAGGCGCTGCTGCCGGAGCTGATGACCGTGGTGCGGCATCTGTCGACGGACCAGGGCGCCACCCGCAAGACGCTGTGGAAGCTGTTCGACGGGACGCTGGTGGAGTCCGTGCTGATGCGCTACCCGGACCGGGTCACCATGTGCATCAGCTCGCAGGCCGGGTGCGGCATGAACTGCCCGTTCTGCGCCACGGGGCAGGCGGGGCTCGACCGGAATCTCTCGACGGCCGAGATCGTGCACCAGATCGTCGACGGGATGCGGGCGCTGCGGGACGGCGAGGTCCCGGGCGGGCCCGCGCGGCTCAGCAACATCGTGTTCATGGGCATGGGCGAGCCGCTCGCCAACTACAAGCGGGTCGTCGGCGCCATCCGCCGGCTCACCGACCCGGAGCCGGACGGGCTCGGGCTGTCGCAGCGCGGGATCACCGTGTCGACGGTGGGGCTGGTACCGGCCATCCACCGGTTCGCCGACGAGGGCTTCAAGTGCCGGCTCGCCATCTCGCTGCACGCTCCGGACGACGAGCTGCGCGACACCCTGGTCCCGGTGAACACCCGCTGGAAGGTGCGCGAGGTGCTCGACGCGGGCTTCGAGTACAGCGCCAAGTCGGGGCGGCGGCTGTCGATCGAGTACGCGCTGATCCGGGACATCAATGATCAGGCGTGGCGAGGGGACCGGCTGGGACGGCTGCTGAAGGGCAAGCCGGTGCATGTGAATCTCATCCCGCTGAACCCGACCCCGGGGTCCAAGTGGACCGCCTCCCGGCCGGAGGACGAGAAGGCCTTCGTGGAGGCGATCGCCGCCCACGGTGTGCCGGTGACCATCCGGGACACCCGTGGCCAGGAGATCGACGGGGCGTGTGGTCAGCTCGCCGCGAGCGAGAGGTAATGTGACTCGCGTCAGTACAGGCACTACGACAACTGCATATCCTGCGTAACGTCATACGTTGCGAAACCAACGTCTACGTCACGAGACATCCGACAGGGGAGCGCCACAGCGCTGAGAGTGCGGCACCGGCCGCAGACCCTCCGAACCTGGCCCAGGTCATTCTGGGTAGGGAGATCGGTCACCACTCAAGCTGTTGCACCCTGCCCGGGACGCCGCCGGTGTCCCGGGCAGGGCCGCGTCTCTTCCTGGTCACTCCAGGAGGAATCCAGTGAGCATCACCAAGAAGGCCACGGTCCTGGTTGCCGGGCTCGGCCTGATCACCTTGTCCGCCTGCGGCTCGTCCGGCGGGAACGACCAGGGGACCGGATCCGGCGGGTCCAGGACCGTGACCCTGGTCAGCCACGACTCGTGGGCCGTGTCCAAGGACGTCGTCGCCGCCTTCGAGAAGCAGTCCGGCTACAAGCTGAAGGTCCTCAAGGACGGCGAGGCCGGGCAGGCGGTGAACAAGGCGATCCTGACGAAGGACAATCCGCAGGGCGACGTCTTCTTCGGCGTCGACAACACCCTGCTGTCCCGCGCCCTCGACAACGGGCTGTTCCAGCCGTACGAGGCCAAGGGCTTCGACGCGATACGGCCGGAGTACCGGGCGGACGAGGACGAGCACCGGGTGACGCCCGTCGACACCGGTGACATCTGCGTCAACTACGACAAGCAGTGGTTCGAGAAGAAGAAGCTGACCCCGCCGAGGACGTTCGACGATCTGGTCAAGCCGGAGTACAAGAACCTGCTGGTCACGGAGAACGCCTCCACCTCCTCACCGGGGCTCGGCTTCCTGCTCGGGACCGCCGCCGAGTACGGGGACGACGGCTGGCCGGGCTACTGGAAGAAGCTCAAGGCCAACGGTGTGAAGGTGGTCGACGGCTGGGAGCAGGCCTACTACGAGGAGTTCTCCGGTTCCGCCGGCGGCAAGGAGGCCGGAGCCGACCGGCCGCTGGTGGTGTCCTACGCCTCCTCCCCGCCCGCCGAGGTCGTCTACGCCAAGTCCGAGCCGAAGACCGCGCCGACCGGTGTCGCCGAGGGCACCTGCTTCCGGCAGGTCGAGTACGCCGGGCTGCTGGCCGACGCCAGGAACCCCGAGGGCGGCAAGGCGCTGCTCGACTTCCTGCTGAGCAAGCGGTTCCAGGAGGACATGCCGCTCAACATGTTCGTCTACCCGGTGCGCGAGGACGCCCGGGTGCCGAAGGTGTTCGCGCAGTACGGGCCGCAGGCCGAGGATCCGGAGACCATGGACCCGGCGAAGATCGCCGCCAACCGTGACCAGTGGGTCAAGTCGTGGACCTCGCTCGTACTGAAGTAGACCGGGGCACTGCGCTGCCGCCCGCTCCGTCGAGGGCGGGGCGGCGGGCGAAGGGGGTGGCGGCGCGGCTGGCCCTGCTGGCCGTGCCCGCCGCGTTCTTCGCGGTCTTCTTCGCCTACCCGGTCGCCGCGATCGTCGCCCGCGGCCTCAGGACCGGCGAGGGCTGGCAGCTCGGGCGGTTCGCCGAGGTGCTGGCGCAGCCGGACGTGCGGCAGGTGCTGTGGTTCACCACCTGGCAGGCGCTGGTGTCCACCGCGCTGACGCTGCTGATCGCGCTGCCCGGCGCCCATGTCTTCGCCCGCTACGACTTTCCCGGCAAGCAGCTGCTGCGGGCCGTGGTCACCGTGCCGTTCGTGCTGCCGACCGTCGTCGTCGGCTCGGCGTTCATGGCGCTGACCGGACGCGGCGGGCTGCTCCACGAGTGGTGGGGCGTGCGCCTCGACACCACCGTGTGGGCGATCCTGCTCGCCCATGTCTTCTTCAACTACGCCGTGGTGGTGCGCACCGTGGGCGGGCTGTGGGCGCAGCTCGACCCCCGGCAGGAGGAGGCCGCCCGGATGCTCGGCGCCTCACCCGGCGCGGCCTGGCGCCGGGTGACCCTGCCGGCGCTGGCGCCCGCCGTGGCCGCCGCCGCGCTGATGGTCTTCCTGTTCACCTTCACCTCCTTCGGGGTGGTGCAGATCCTCGGCGGTCCCGCCTTCTCCACCCTGGAGGTGGAGATCTACCGGCAGACCACCGAGGTCTTCGACCTGTCCACGGCCGCCGTGCTGACGATGATCCAGTTCGTCGCGGTCGGCGCGATCCTCGCCCTGCACGCCTGGACCGTGCGCCGCCGCGAGAGCACGCTGCGGCTGGTGGACGCCTCGGTGACCGCGCGCCGGCCGCGCGGTGCCCGCCAGTGGGCGCTGCTCGGCGCGGTCGTCGCCACCGTCGCCGTGCTGCTGGTGGCGCCGCTCGCGGTGCTGGTGCAGCGGTCCTTCGGCGGGGCGGGCCTGGACTACTACCGGGCGCTGACCAGTGAGGACAACGGCGTGTTCCTGGTGGCGCCGGTCGAGGCGGTCGGCAACTCGCTGCAGTACGCGCTGGCCGCGACCGCGATCGCCGTGGTGATCGGCGGTCTCGCCGCCGTCGCGCTCACGCGCAGGGACGCGGGACGGCTGGTCCGCGGCTTCGACGCGCTGCTGATGCTGCCGCTCGGGGTGTCCGCGGTGACCGTCGGCTTCGGTTTCCTGATCGCGCTCGACCAACCGCCACTGGATCTGCGGGCCTCCTGGATCCTGGTGCCGCTGGCGCAGGCCCTGGTGGGCGTGCCGTTCGTGGTGCGGACCATGCTGCCGGTGCTGCGGGCCGTGGACGTGCGGCTGCGGGAGGCGGCGGCGGTGCTCGGGGCGTCGCCGTGGCGGGCCTGGCGGGAGGTGGACCTGCCGATGGTGCGGCGGGCGCTGCTGATCGCCGCCGGGTTCGCCTTCGCGGTGTCTCTGGGAGAGTTCGGGGCGACGGTGTTCATCGCACGGCCCGACAACCCGACGCTGCCGGTGGCGGTGGCGCGGCTGCTGGGGCGGCCCGGCGAGCTCAACTACGGGCAGGCGATGGCCCTGTCGACGGTACTGATGATCGTGTGCGCGGCGGCGCTGCTCGTGCTGGAGCGGCTGCGGACCGACCGGACTGGGGAGTTCTAGATGCCCGCGGACAGCCTGCTGAGCCTTCAGGCGGCCACCGTACGCTTCGGCGGGCGGACGGTGCTGGACTCGGTGGATCTGTCGGTGGCCGAGCACGAGATCGTCTGCGTCCTCGGGCCCAGCGGCAGCGGCAAGTCCACGCTGCTGCGGGCGGTGGCCGGGCTGCAGCCCCTCGATTCCGGGCGGGTGCTGCTCGGCGGGCGCGACCAGGCGGCGGTGCCCGCGCACAAGCGGGGGGTCGGACTGATGTTCCAGGACCATCAGCTGTTCCCGCAGCGGGACGTGGCCGGCAACGTCGCCTTCGGGCTGCGGATGCGCGGCGTCTCGCGCCGCGAACAGGCCGGACGGGTGGCGGAACTGCTGGACCTCGTCGGCCTGCCGGACGCGGGAGGCCGGGCGGTCGCCGCGCTGTCCGGCGGTGAGCAGCAGCGGGTGGCGCTGGCGCGGGCGCTCGCCCCCAGCCCGCGGCTGCTGATGCTCGACGAGCCGCTGGGCCAGCTCGACCGCTCGCTCAGGGAACGTCTGGTCGTCGAACTGCGCGAGCTGTTCGGCCGGCTCGGCACCACCGTGCTCGCGGTGACCCACGACCAGGGCGAGGCGTTCGCGCTGGCCGACCGGGTGGTGGTGATGCGGGACGGGCGGATCGCCCAGTCCGGTACGCCGCTGCAGGTGTGGCAGCGGCCCGCGGACGCGTTCGTGGCCCGCTTCCTGGGGTTCGAGAACGTCGTCGAGGCGACGGTCGGCGAGGAGGCCGCCGTGACGCCCTGGGGCAAGGTCCCGGTGCCCGCCGACGCCCCGTCAGGCGCCCGCACCCTGCTGGTCAGGCCCGCCGGGGTCCGCCTGGTCGCCGCCGACCTGGGGCTGCGCTGCACGGTCGCCGCGCGCACCTTCCGCGGCACCCATGTCGCCGTCCGTCTCCAGCCCGAGAACGCCCCGCGTCTGGAGGCGGCCTGCCCCCTGCGTACGGCACCCGAGGTCGGCGACGAGGTGGGGGTCGAGTTCGACGCGACCGAGGTCGTCGTCCTGGACTGAACCCCGGCGCGGGCAACGGGACGCCGGCCCGTCCGACGGGAATGCCGGCCCGTCCGACGGGACGCCGCCCCCCGACGGGAACGCGGCCCCCCGACAGGAACGCCGGCCCGTGCAGCGGGCAACGGGACGGGATGCCGTCGGTCATGCCACCCAACGGGACTGCGGTCGGCCGCACATGACGGTGACCCGCCCCTTGCCGGGGACGGGCCACCTCGACTGCTCAGGAACTTCTCCGGCGAGAGCCTCCGAGCCGTGCGGATCAGCGGTCGCCGCTGCCCGCACCCTTGCGGCGCATGCCGAAGAAGACCGCGCCGCCGCCGATCAGCACCAGCGCGCCCGCGATACCGGCGATCAGGCCGGTGTTGGAGTTGGCGCCGGTCTCGGCGAGGTGCGACTCGCCGACCGCGGGCGACGGCACGTTGTCCGCCGTGCCGGCGGGCGCGGAGCTCTCCGGCTCCGACGGAGCCGGGCTGCCGGACTCCTCGGCCGGGGCCGAGGCGGTCTCCGACGGGGTGGGCTCAGGGCTCGGGCTCTCCTCCTCGCCCTCGTCCTGCTTCTGGCACGCCGTGGCCGGAGTGGTCAGGTTCGGCTTGATGTCCGCGTCCACGTACTTGTCGGCCTTGACGTGGATGCGGTACTCGGCGTTGGGCTTCCAGTCCTCCTCGAAGGTGATGGTGGTGCCCTCGCGGGAGCCCTTGACCACCTTCTCGCCGATCTTCTTCACATCGGCGCCGTTGTTCTCCAGGAACACGGTGACGGTGGCCGGAACGCCCAGGGGATCGACGTCGGTGACGGTGATGACACCCTTGTCACCGACACACTTCGCCTCGGCCGAGAAGTCACTGATGCTGCAGGCGGCAGCGGTGCCGGCGGCCGAGAGTGCGAGCGCGGCCGATGCGGAGACGACTCCGAGGGCGCGCAGAGTACGGGAGACGGTACGGCGCGACGCCGCACCACGGGATACGGACAGAACTGTCACGTTTGTCCTTCACTGGGATGCGCAAATGCGGGGGGTGGAAGGAGAGTTGACCTGACATCAACTCTCCCAGACGGCACCCAGGTCTATAAGCGTCGCATAAGTAGTGTCAACGCATATGCCGATCACGGGCCACGGCTTTACCGAATTATTAAGCGCCGAGACGTTTCAGCGCTTCGGGGGCCTCGTCGATGCGGTCCACCAGGGCGATCCGCGCGTCCATGGACCGCTCCCGCGCCAGCGCACGCAGCAGCGGCCAGGCCGGCAGCTTCTCCGTCCAGTGCGCCCGGTCCACCAGCACCATGGGCGTGGGTTCCCCGCGCGACTCGTAGTAGTTGGGGGTCGCGTTGTCGAAGATCTCCTGCACCGTCCCCGCGGCACCCGGCAGGAACACCACGCCGGCGTTGCAGCGGGCCAGCAGGCCGTCCTCGCGGGTGGCGTTGGCGAAGTACTTGGCGATGTGCGACGCGAAGGCGTTGGGCGGCTCGTGCCCGTAGAACCAGGTCGGGATGCCGACCGAGTGGTTGCCCTTCGGCCAGCGGGCGCGCACCTCGAAGGCGGCGCGGGCCCAGTCGGTGACCGACGGTGTGAACGAGGGCGCCGCGGCGAGCAGTTCGCAGGCCGCGTCCAGCATTCCGTCGTCGTACGGGGCCGTGTACGCACCCAGGTTGGCCGCCTCCATCGCTCCGGGCCCGCCGCCCGTGGCCACCGTGAACCCGTCCCGGGCCAGGGTCCGTCCCAGGCGGGCGGCGCCCCGGTACTGCCCGGTGCCGCGGGCCATCGCGTGGCCGCCCATCACGCCCACCACCCGCGCCGTGCGCAGGAGTTCGTCGAGGGCGTCGGACATGGAGTCGTCGTGGACGGCGCGCAGCATCGAGGCGAAGATGTCGCCGTCGGCGGCGGTCCGTCGGAACCAGTCGTAGGCGAGGGCGTCCGGTGTCGCCTCGTAGCCCTTCTCCAGCGAGGCGAACAGCTCGTCGGGGCGGTACAGACGGCTCCGGTAGGGGTCGAAGGGCAGGCCCGGCACCGGCGGAAGGACCAGGGCGCCGGCGGCCCGCAGCCTGGCCTCGGCCTCGGCGCGCATGGGGCAGCCCAGGAACACCGCCCGGGTGGTGTCGGTGGTCAGCAGTTCCCGCGTCCGGTCGGTCAGATCGACGGACTGGATCCGGTACCGGGCGAGGGTGCCGCGCGCCGAGACGACCGCGTCGAACTCCTCGAGCGTCTCGATCTCGCGGTCACCGTGATGGGCGGCATGGGCGGGCGACGTCTGCACCCGCCCATGCTAGATCGTCTCCCGTCTCAGCCCTCCACGGCGGCCGGGTCCATCCAGACGACCTCCCAGGTGTGGCCGTCCAGGTCGTCGAAGGCACGGCTGTACATGAAGCCGTGGTCCTGGGTCTCGCCGCTGGGGGAGCCGCCCGCCGCGATCGCCTTGTCGACCAGCTCGTCCACCTTCTCGCGGCTCTCCGCGCTCAGCGCGATCAGCACCTCGCTGGCCTTGGTGGCGTCCACGATCTCCTTCTTGGTGAACGTGGAGTAGTACTCCTTGGTGAGGAGCATCGCGACGATGGTGTCGCTGATCACGACCGAGGCGGCGTTCTCGTCGCTGAACTGCTCGTTGATCGAGTAGCCGAGCTCGGTGAAGAACTTCCGCGAGGCGGCGAGGTCGCTGACGGGCAGGTTCACAAAGATCATCTGCTGGTACATGGCGGGGTCTCTCCCGTTCCGCTTCATGGCTTTCACAGCGTTCGAGTGGGTAGACCGGGGGACCCCGCAGAAGTCATCGCTCACCGGAGACTTCTCCGGAGAACTTCCTCGCGTGCCGTGCCGGGCCGCGAGCCGTCTCAGGCGGCCAGCGGCAGCGCCGACAGCTCGGCGACCGCCAGCGTCAGCGGAGCGAACAGGGCGACCAGCGCCGCGGACCGGATCGCGGCCGCCCGGCGCAGCGCCCCGGCGGGTGCGCCGAGGCGCAGCAGCGCGTCCGTGGTGAGCGCGCGGGCCTGCCTGGCCTCGGCGGCGGCGGTCAGCAGCGTCGCCACCGCGCAGCCGGTCACCAGGAGCGTCCCGAGGGTGGTGAGCGGGGCGACGGACGGGTCGTCGGTGTCGTAGAGCGAGGTCATGGCGTACGCGGCCGAGATCACCGCGCAGACCACGCCCAGCGGGCGGCCGATGCGCACCGCCTCCGTCATCAGCGCCCGGCCCGCCAGCAGGCGCAGGGCGCCCGGGCGCACCGCCTGCAGCAGCCTGCCGCACAGGTGGGTGAGGCCCGGGCCGGCCAGGGCGAGACCGAGGGCGGTCAGCGCGAGCCCGGCCAGCGCCCCGGCCCGGCCGCCGGTCCCGGAGCCGCCGCCGGTGCGGCTGACGTAGGCCTCCACGGCAAGGCCCACGGCCAGGACGGCGGTGCCCCAGGGCAGTCCGGACGGCGGCGCCAGGGGAGCCGCGGGCGGTGCGGCGGGCGAGGTCCCGGTCCCGGGGGATCCGGCTTCCTCGGTCCCCCCGGCCGGCTGCTCCTGCCCGCCCTGCCGGCGGCTGCTTCGGTCTGCGGTGCCGGCCGCGCGCCCGCCGCGAGCCGCCCCGCCCAGATGGCTGCCGAAGCGCCCGTACGCGCCGAAGGTCTCGCGCACCGGCGTGCGCCGGTAGGCGCCGAAGCGGCCGTACACCCGGGCCATGCGGGAGGCGCCGGCCCTCTGCTCGCGCGGCCGCAGCGCGGCCGCCACCGCCAGCGAGGCGGTCACGGGCACCACGGAGAGCAGGGTGAGGGCGGCCGGGAGCGGCAGCGGCCGGCCCGCGGCGAGGAAGTCGGCGGCGGCCCCGTCGACGGGCATGCCGGTCAGGTCACCGCGCAGATGGAGGAAGACCAGCAGCGCCAGCAGCGAGCCCAGCGCGCAGGCCAGGGCGGTGGTCGCCGCGGAGAGCACCATCATGCGGGCCGGACCCAGGCCGAGAGCGGACAGGCCGGGCCGGGGCCGGGTGGCGGGGTCGGTGCGGGCCACCGCGACCGCGAAGTACACGGTGGCCGCCAGCGGGGCGGCGCACCAGGCCAGGCGCAGCGCCGAGACGGACGGGGTGTCCGGGTGGTTCAGCGCGTGGCCGAGGGCGCCCAGGAGCAGGAAGCCGGTCCCGGCCGAGGCGGCCGCGACCAGCAGGCGGCGCAGCTGGACGGCCGGCCGGGCGCTTCGGGTCAGGCGGAGAGCGAGCACGCGGCCCGGCCCTCCGTCTCGGCGGTCTCGGCGACCGGCGGCAGATGCACGGTGCGGACCCGCCGCCCGTCCAGCAGGGACACGGTGCGGTCGGCGAGGGCTGCGATGTCCGGGTCGGCGGTGGCGAGGACGACCGTGATGCCGTGCGAGCGGGCGGCCGTGGTGAGCGTGCGCAGCACGTGCCGGCGGTCCGCGCGGTGCAGCGGGGCGGTCGGTTCGTCGGCGAACAGCACGGTCGGCGCGGGGGCCAGGGCGCGGGCGATGCACACCCGCTGGCGCTCGGCGTGCACCAGCTCGCCGGGGTGCTTGCGGGCCTTGTCGCCGACGTCCAGGCGCTCCAGCCACTCCAGTGCCGCGGTCTTGGCCCGGCGGCGGTCGGTGCCGCGCAGCAGCAGCGGCAGCGCGGCGTTCTCCCAGACGTTCAGCTCGGGGACGAGCACCGGCTCGGGGTCGATCCAGCCGAAGCGCTCCCGGCGCAGCCGTTCCCGGGCGACCGGGCCCAGGGTGTGCAGGGGCCCGCTGTTGAACCAGACCTCGCCGCCGTGGACCGGGATCAGACCGGCGAGGCAGCGCAGCAGGGTGGTCTTGCCGCTGCCGCGCGGGCCGCCGACCGCGAGGATCTCGCCCTCCCGGACGCCGAGCGAGACCCCGCTCAGCCCGGGGGAGCCGTCCGCGTGCCGGAACTGCAGTCCGCGTGCCCAGAGCACGTCGTTGTCCGGTGGGGCCACCATGGCGTACACCTCGGTTCGGATCGGAAATGCCGTGCGCGGTTCGTGGTTTTCCCTCGTGCGGGGGAACGAAGGCAGGGCCGATCGGTCACTGGGCACGCTAGGCAGGAGGCGGCTGCACGCCGCACAGCACGCGGCCCCGGGCCGCCGTTTCTCACTCGAATGGGCGGCACCGGGGCCGGTGTTGATCATCCAGGAGGAAGATCGGAACCTCGGTCGGACCACAGCCTCGGAGCCCGGTCCGGGCCCGGGTGAGGCTTCGGGGGCCGGGTCCGGGCCCGGGTGAGGCTCAGAGCTTGGTCCAGGCCTCGGTCAGGGTGGCGCGCAGGATCTGCTCGATCTCGTCGAAGGTCTTCTGGTCGGAGATCAGCGGCGGCGCGAGCTGGACGACCGGGTCGCCGCGGTCGTCGGCGCGGCAGTACAGGCCGTTCTCGAAGAGCTTCTTGCTGAGGAAGCCGTACAGGACGCGCTCGGTCTCCTCCTCGTTGAAGGACTCCTTGGTGGCCTTGTCCTTGACCAGCTCGATTCCGTAGAAGTAGCCGTTGCCGCGGACGTCGCCGACGATCGGCAGGTCGTGCAGCTTCTCCAGGGTGGAGCGGAAGGCGCCCTCGTTGTCCAGCACGTGCTGGTTGAGGTTCTCGCGCTCGAACAGGTCCAGGTTGGCCAGGGCGACCGCGGCGGAGACCGGGTGGCCGCCGAAGGTGTAGCCGTGCAGGAAGGTGTTCTCGCCCTTGTAGAACGGCTCGGCGATGCGGTCGGAGATGATGCAGGCGCCGATCGGGGAGTAGCCCGAGGTCATGCCCTTGGCGCAGGTGATCATGTCGGGCACGTAGCCGAACTTGTCGCAGGCGAAGGTGGTGCCCAGGCGGCCGAAGGCGCAGATGACCTCGTCGGAGACGAGCAGCACGTCGTACTGGTCGCAGATCTCCCGCACCCGCTGGAAGTAGCCGGGCGGGGGCGGGAAGCAGCCGCCGGCGTTCTGCACCGGCTCCAGGAAGACCGCGGCGACGGTGTCGGGGCCCTCGAAGAGGATCTGCTGCTCGATCTGGTCGGCGGCCCAGCGGCCGAAGGCCTCCGGGTCGTCGCCGAAGATCGGGGCGCGGTAGATGTTGGTGTTCGGCACCTTGTGCGCGCCGGGGACCAGCGGCTCGAAGGGTGCCTTGAGGGCGGGCAGGCCGGTGATGGACAGGGCGCCCTGCGGGGTGCCGTGATAGGCGACCGCGCGGGAGATGACCTTGTGCTTGGTGGGCTTGCCGGTGAGCTTGAAGTACTGCTTGGCGAGCTTCCAGGCGGTCTCCACCGCCTCGCCGCCGCCGGTGGTGAAGAAGACCTTGTTCAGGTCGCCCGGGGCCTCGTCGGCCAGCCGCTCGGCCAGCTCCACGGCCTTGGGATGGGCGTAGGACCAGATGGGGAAGAAGGCCAGCTCCTGGGCCTGCTTGGAAGCGGTCTCCGCGAGCTCCGTACGGCCGTGGCCCGCCTGTACGACGAACAGGCCGGCGAGACCGTCGAGGTAGCGCTTTCCCTTGTCGTCGTAGATGTAGGTGCCCTCGCCCCGGACGATGGTGGGGACGGGAGCGTTCTCGTACGAGGACATGCGGGTGAAGTGCATCCACAGGTGCTCGTACGCGGACTTGCTGAGGTCGTTGGGGCGGTCGGTGCTCACGGTTATCGGGTTCCCCACATGTAGGTCTGCTTCTTGAGCTTCAGGTAGACGAAGCTCTCGGTGGAGCGCACTCCGGGCACGGCCCGTATGCGTTTGTTGATGACCTCCAGCAGATGGTCGTCGTCCTCGCAGACGATCTCGACCATCAGATCGAAGGACCCGGCGGTCATCACCACGTACTCGCATTCGGTCATCTCGGTCAGCGCATCCGCGACGGCCTCCACATCACCTTCCACGTTGACGCCGACCATCGCCTGCCGGCGGAAGCCCACGGTGAGCGGGTCCGTGACGGCGACGATCTGCATCACGCCCTGGTCGAGCAGCTTCTGCACGCGCTGGCGCACGGCCGCCTCGGACAGGCCGACGGCCTTGCCGATCGCCGCGTAGGGACGCCTGCCGTCCTCCTGCAGCTGCTCGATGATGGCGAGGGAGACGGAGTCCAGCTGAGGACTGCCGCCGTTGCGGGACTCGCGAGAGTCCTTGGGGTCTGCGCTTCGACTGGCCACGAGGTCACTGTGCACGACGTCTCGACAGTTTCGCAAGGCGTAGGCGATGAAATCCGTTGTCGAAGGGTTCGTAACGTGCGGATTTCGCAGAACGGTGCCCGGCGGGGGTGTTGAAAACGTCAGCCCACTGATTAGGGTGGGTGTCTCAGAGGTTGGACAGCTGGACAATCTCGGACACCCACAAGAAGCACTGGAGGGCCTGCAGTGAGCACCGAGCTGCGTCGTCTGCGCAACTACATCGGCGGTGAGTTCCGTGATGCCGCCGACGGACGGACCACCCAGGTGGTCAACCCCGCGACCGGCGAGGCGTACGCGACCGCTCCGCTGTCCGGTCAGGCGGACGTGGACGCCGCCATGGCGGCCGCGGCCGAGGCTTTCCCGGGCTGGCGGGACACCACCCCGGCCGAGCGCCAGAAGGCCCTGCTGAAGATCGCGGACCTCTTCGAGGAGCGGGCCGAGGAGCTGATCGCCGCCGAGGTGGAGAACACGGGCAAGCCCATCGGGCTGACCCGCACCGAGGAGATCCCGCCGATGGTCGACCAGATCCGCTTCTTCGCGGGCGCGGCGCGGATGCTGGAGGGCAAGGGCGCCGGCGAGTACATGGAGGGCCTGACCTCCTTCGTGCGCCGCGAGCCGGTCGGCGTCTGCGCGCAGGTCGCGCCGTGGAACTACCCGATGATGATGGCCGTGTGGAAGTTCGCCCCGGCGATCGCGGCGGGCAATACCGTCGTGCTGAAGCCGTCGGACACCACCCCCGCGTCCACCGTCCTGCTGGCCGAGATCCTCGGCTCCGTCCTGCCCAAGGGCGTCTTCAACGTCATCTGCGGCGACCGCGACACCGGCCGCATGATGGTCGAGCACCCCGTCCCGGCCATGGCCTCCATCACCGGCTCGGTACGGGCCGGCATGCAGGTCGCCGAGTCCGCCTCGAAGGATCTCAAGCGAGTCCACCTCGAGCTGGGCGGCAAGGCGCCGGTCGTGGTCTTCGAGGACGTCGACATCGCCAAGGCCGTCGAGGACATCTCGGTCGCCGGCTACTTCAACGCCGGCCAGGACTGCACCGCCGCCACCCGCGTGCTGGTCCACGAGTCGATCCACGACGACTTCGTCGCCGCGCTGTCCAAGGCCGCCAACGAGACCAAGACCGGCATGCCGGACGACGAGGACGTGCTCTACGGCCCGCTCAACAACCCCAACCAGCTCAAGCAGGTCGAAGGCTTCATCGAGCGGCTGCCGGCGCACGCGCGCGTCGAGGCGGGCGGCAAGCGGGTCGGCGACAAGGGCTACTTCTACGCGCCGACCGTGGTCTCCGGCCTCAAGCAGGACGACGAGATCATCCAGAAGGAGGTCTTCGGGCCGGTCATCACCGTCCAGTCCTTCACCGACGAGGACCAGGCCGTCGAGTACGCCAACGGTGTCGAGTACGCGCTGGCCTCCTCGGTGTGGACCAAGGACCACGGGCGTGCGATGCGGATGTCGAAGAAGCTGGACTTCGGGTGCGTCTGGATCAACACGCACATTCCGCTGGTCGCGGAGATGCCGCACGGCGGCTTCAAGAAGTCCGGGTACGGCAAGGACCTGTCGGCGTACGGGTTCGAGGACTACACGCGGATCAAGCACGTGATGACCTCGCTGGACGCGTGAGGGGCATCGCACAGGGTCCGAGCGCCGACGGGGCGCGGGGCCGCGGCCGGCTGCGGGTTCACCGCGGCCGGCCGCGGGACGGGTTCCCCGCGCCCCTTCCGCGTGTCTGCCGCGGGCCTGATGGACAAGGTGTCGGTGTTGGTGGTCTTCGGTCGACGTACCGTCGATTGCTCTGGAACGCCCGGGTGGGGATGCTGCGGCAATGGTGACCACATCCCGTTCCCTGTCCCGTCGTTCGCTGCTGCTCGGTGGGGGCGTGCTGCTCGGCTCGCTGGCCGGCTGCGGGGTGCCCGCCGCCCATGTGCCGGCCTCCGAGCGGGCCGCCGCCGATCTGTCCCGCCGGGAGAGGCGGCTCACCTGGGCGAACTGGCCGCTGTACATCGACACCGACGAGGAGCACCCCTCCCGGCGGCCCACACTGGAGGCGTTCGAGCGGCGGACGGGGATCTCCGTCGAGTACGTCGAGGAGATCAACGACAACGACGAGTTCTTCGGCAAGATCAGCCCGTCGCTGATGAACCGCCAGCCGACCGACCGCGACCTGATCGTCATCAGCGACTGGATGTGCGCGCGGTTCGTGCGGCTCGGCTGGGTGCAGGAGATGGACCGCTCCCGGCAGCCGAACGTCACCGAGTACCTGGATCCGCTGCTGCGCTCGCCCGCCTTCGACCCGGGCCGGAAGTTCACCGTGCCCTGGCAGTCCGGCATCACCGGCATCGCCTACAACCGGCGCCGGGTGGGCCGGGAGATCCGCAGCGTGTCGGACCTGTGGGCGCCGGACCTCAAGGGCAGGGTGACGCTGCTGTCCGGCGTGGACGAGGCGTTCGCGCTGCTGATGCAGGGCAACGGGGTCGACATCACCCGGTGGACCGCCGACGACTTCCACACCGTGTGCGACCAGGTGGAGAAGCAGGTGGCCAGGGGACAGATCCGCCGCTTCACCGGCAACGACTACATCAAGGACCTGTCCAGCGGCGACGTCCTGGCCTGCCAGGCCTACTCCGGCGACGTCATCCAGCTGCAGGCCGACGACCCGGACATCGAGTTCGTCGTCCCGGAGGAGGGCGCCGAGCTGTGGTCGGAGTCGCTGATGATCCCCAACCTGGCCCGGCACAAGGCCAACGCCGAGCTGCTGATCGACCACTACTACGACCCGGAGGTCGCCGCCGAACTGGCCGCCTGGGTCAACTACGTCTGCCCGGTGCCGGCCGCGCAGGACGTCCTCGCCTCCTCCGACGACGAGGAGACCGCGGCCCTCGCCGAGGACCCGCTGATCTTCCCGGACGCCGCGATGCGCAAGCGCCTCGCCATCGCCAGGGACATCGAGCCGGGGGAGCGGCAGGAATTCGCCAAGCGGTGGAACAAGATCGTGGGCCTCTAGCAGACTCGCCGCATGGAGACCACGGGGAACGAACGGGTGGGCGGGGCCGTCACGTTGGGGCTGCTGGCGGCCTGGGCGGTGCACGACGCGGAGGAAGTCGCCACGGTGCCGGGGTGGTTGCGCCGGAACGTGCCGCGGCTGCGGACGCGGCTTCCGGCCGTCCCCGAGGCGGTCTGGCGGCAGGCGGAGAGCGTCGACCGGCGCCGGTTCGCCGCGGCCGTGGGGGTGATGGGGACGGTCGTCGCCGCCGCCTCGGCCGCCGGGCGCCTCAGCGGCGGGCGCTCGGCCTTCTACCAGTCGGCCGTGGACGGCTTCGGGCTGCACGGGCTGGTGCATCTGGCGCAGGCCGCCGCGTTCCGCGGCTACACGCCCGGGTCCGTCACCTCGTCCCTGGTCGTCGTCCCGTACGCGCTCTGGGCGCGCGGGCGGCTGCGCAGGGCCGGTGTCCTGCGGCCCGCCCGTCCCCGGGACCTCGCCACGGGCCTTGCGCTGGCGGGGGCGGCGACGGCCGCCTCGCACGTGATCTCCCGAACGCTCTTCGAACGCGTGCGACAGGTGTGGGGGGTGTCGCCGTGAGCGACAGAGCCGCCCTGCTCAAGGGCGACCGCGCCGTGCCGGTGCCCCACGCGTGACGCCGTCGCGCAGGGCGCACAGCACGTCGATGCGGTTGGTGGTGACCGAGTCGGCGCCCAGCGCCAGCAGCCGGCGCATGGAGCGGCGGGTGTCGGGGGTCCACACCGACAGCAGGTAGCCGTCGCGGTGGACCCGGTCGGCGAGGGCCCGGTCGACCAGGGTGAAGCGGTAGTTGAGCCAGCGCGGCCGGATCGCCTCCAGCAGGGCGGACCGGGGCGGGGCCAGGGTCGAACGGGTCAGCGCGATCTCCGCCGACGGGTCCGCGGCCCGGACGGCGAGCATCGCCTCGGCGCCCGCGCAGTAGCAGACCCGGTCCTGCGCACCCGCCTCCCGGACCGCCTCCACCACCCTGCGTGCGTCCCGGACGTCCGGCGTGTCGGGCAGGTCCACCATCACCCGGCTGCCCTCGGTCGCCTCCAGCGCGGCGGAGAGCGACGGCACCCCGCCGCCGGTGGCGCTCCTGACCTCCGCCCAGGACAGCGACCGCAGCGGACGGTCCAGTTCCCACAGCCGCTTGAGCGTGGCGTCGTGCAGCAGCACCGGCACCCCGTCCCGGGTGAGCCGTACGTCGATCTCCACCGCGTCGGCGCCCTGCCGCAGCGCGGAGCGCAGGGAGGCGAGGGTGTTCTCACGGAAACGGTAGGGGTCGCCGCGATGAGCGACGGCGGTCACCTTCTCCACGGCGTCCCTTCCCTCGTGTCCCTCGTGTCCCATGTCCCTCGATGCGTCTTTTGCGCCGTCCTTCGGAGGGCCTTCCCGGCGTCTGCCCGGCGGCCCGGCCGGTCAGGAGGCGAGCCAGGAGTCCGTGTACGTGTCGATCTCGGAGGTCAGCTTCGCCTTGCCCTCGGCGTCCAGGAAGGAGGCCTCCACCGCGTTCTTCGCCAGCGCGGCCAGCCCCCGCTCGTCGAGGTCGAGCAGGCGGGCGGCCACCGCGTACTCGTTGTTCAGATCGGTGCCGAACATCGGCGGGTCGTCGGAGTTGATCGTCACCAGGACCCCGGCCCGCACGAACTCCCTGATCGGGTGCTCGTCCAGGGAGGTCACCGCGCGGGTGGCGATGTTGGAGGTGGGGCACACCTCGAGGGCGATGCGCCGCTCGGCGAGGTGGGCGAGCAGCTCCGGGTCGCGGGCGGAGCTGGTGCCGTGGCCGATCCGCTCGGCCCGCAGCTCGTGCAGCGCGTCCCACACCGTCTGCGGTCCGGTGGTCTCACCGGCGTGCGGCACGGACCGCAGGCCGGCGGCGATGGCCCGGTCGAAGTAGGGCTTGAACTGCGGGCGCGGCACGCCGATCTCCGGGCCGCCGAGCCCGAAGGAGATCAGCCCCTCCGGGCGCAGCCGGTCGTCGGTGGCCAGCCGCGTGGTCTCCTCGGCGGCCTCGAGCCCGGCCTCGCCGGGGATGTCGAAGCACCAGCGCAGCACCAGGCCGAGTTCCTTCTCGGCCGCCTTGCGGGCGTCCTCTATGGCGTCCATGAACGCGCGCTCGTCGATGCCCCGGCGGGTGGAGGAGAACGGGGTGATGGTCAGCTCGGCGTACCGCACCTGCTGCCGGGCCAGTTCACGCCCGACCTCGTAGGTCAGCAGCCGCACGTCCTCGGGGGTGCGGACCAGGTCGACGACGGACAGATACACGTCGATGAAGTGGGCGAAGTCCGTGAAGGTGAAGTAGTCGGCGAGGGCCTCGGCGTCCGCGGGGACCTTGGAGTCGGGGTGGCGGGCGGCCAGCTCGGCGACGATACGGGGGGACGCGGAGCCGACGTGATGGACGTGCAGCTCGGCCTTGGGCAGCCCGGCGATGAAGTCGCTCAGGCCGCGCGAGACGTGCGGCTCGACGAGGTGGTCGGTCAAGGGGTCCTCCCCACAGGCGGCGTCCCCGGGCCGCCGGGCGGCGGGACGCGGTTGATCGGCTGATCGGTGACTCGCAGTCATCGTAGGCGGTCCGGCCACGGCCCGGGCGGCGGCGGTGGGCGGGCGGGCCGTAGCATGGCGGGACGATCGACGCAGGGGGGATCTCCAGATGACGGACGCGACGCAGCCGGGCGGACCCGACGCGGGGAACGGCGACCCCTGGGCGCCGCCGGAGCGCCGGACCTCGCTGGAGAAGAACGACACGCCCCGGGCCGCCGGGCCCGCACAGCCGTCCGGCACGCCCACCGTGGCGGACGGAGTGCCCGCGCAGCCGGGGCCGTCCGTGCACGACCAGCCCACCGTGGTCTCCATGCCGGGAGCCGGCTTCGCCCCGCCGCACCCGCCGCCGCCCCCCGCCGGGGCCACACCCCCGGCCGGCAGCGCGCCGTTCGACGGCGGCCCGGGCTCCGCGGTGCCCCCACCGCCCGTGGCCCCCACCGGGCCCGGGGCGCCGGCCGGCTACGGCTACCCCGGCTACGGCGCGGGCTACGGCTGGCCCGGCATGCCCGGCCAGCGGCAGAACGGCTTCGGCATCGCCTCGATGGTGCTCGGCATCCTCGCCTGCTGTCTGTTCTGCGTGTACGGCGTGGTCTCCGTCGTCCTCGGCATCCTCGCCATCGTCTTCGGCGTCAAGGGCCGCCGTAAGGCCGAGGAGGGCCTGGCCGACAACCACGGTCAGGCCCAGGCCGGCCTGATCATGGGTGTCATCGGGCTGGTCCTCGGCCTGATCGTGGTGGTGCTGATAGCGATCGGCATCACGGCGGCCATCAACAGCGACCCGGACAGCTGGGAGGACGACGAGCCCTACTACGGCGCCGCCCGCCCGACGGCCGCCGCCCCGGCCTTCGGCTGAGGCACGCGCGGAGCACCCAGGGGCACACACCGAGGCACGCGCGGAGGCACCCAGGGGGCACACACCCCGGGGCGCCCGCTGCCGCACCGCGGCGCCCGGCGCCGGAGCGCGACCTGCGCGCCGCCGCGTCGAGGCGCCCCCGTCGCACAAGCGCACACGGGCCCGTCCCGGCACGTCACCGGTACGGGCAGCAGGATCCGCAACCCCCTCCGACGAGGGGGATCGCATCACTAGGATGCGAGGGTCGTTCAACGGAGGGGAGATCTTCACATGTCCGGCACCAATCCCACGCCCGGAGGATTCGGGCCGCCGTCCCAGCCCCCGCAGCAGCCGGCCCCGGGCTACGGCTACCCGCAGTCCGGCGCGCCGTCCTACGGCTACCCCGCCGCACCGGGACAGCCGGGCACGCCCCCGGCGCCCTACCCGCAGCCGGGCGGCTACGGAATGCCGGCCCAGCCCAGCAACGGCATGGGCACCGCCGGACTGGTTCTGGGCATCATCGGCGTGGTCTGCAGCCTCACGTTCTTCCTGTGGTTCTTCGGCGTGATCCTGGGCATCCTGGGGATCATCTTCGGCGCCGTCGGCCGCGGCAAGGCCAACCGCGGTGAGGCCACCAACAAGGGGGCGGCCACGGCGGGGCTCGTCTGCGGCATCGTCGCCACCGTGATCCTGCCGCTGCTCGGCCTGCTGCTCTTCGCGAGCCTCATGGGCGCCGCGAGCTGAGCGGAGGCGGCCACCGCAGCCAGAAGCCGGGGCCCGTGCGGACACCTCGTGGAGAGGTCCGCACGGGCCCCGGCTTCTTCCGCCACGGCCCCTCAGGCACTCCGCAGCCGCCGGCGCGCCTCCATCAGCGCGAAGCCCAGCAGATTCGGGCCGCGCCAGCGCTCCGGGTCCATCGCCCCGTCGTCCGTCGCCGCGAGGCCGATGCCCCACACCCGGTCCACCGGGCTCGCCTCGACCAGGACGCGGTCGCCCGTGTGCAGCAGGAACCGGCGCAGCTCGTCGTGGGCCGCGAACTTGTGGACGCTGCCCTCCACCACGATGCCGAAGCGGTGCTCGCGCCAGACCGCCTCGTCGAAGCCGCGCACCAGGCGCCCCGCCTTCTTCGCCTGAGCGGGATGCTCCGCCGCAAGGATCCGCCGCTCGGCCTCCCGGTCCCCGAACAGGCGGGCCTTCTCCGCCATCATCCAGTGCTCCGCGGTCGCGTACACCACGCCGTCCACCGTGAACGGCGACGGCCACCACTGGCTCAGACAGCTCGGCCCGATACGGCCGTCCGGCCGCGGGCGGTGCCCCCAGAAGTGCAGATACCCGACCTTCTCCCCGGACCGCAGAGCCTCGATCAGCGCCTGTCTCGAGGAGATGTCCCCCTTGATCCTCTCCATGCACGCGAGTGTGGCACGCACCACGGACAATCCGTCCCGCCTTTTCCGCGGCCACTCGACACCTGGTCGACAGATTCCGTCGCGTAACCAAAAGGCAACAACGGAATCACTTGTTGGAGTGCGGTTGCTCTGTCAGGATCGGCAGTCAAATCGAGCTGGAGCCACGCCGCCCCCTCACGGGGACACGGAGGAGAGCGACATGCACAACCCGGGCAACGCCACCCCGGAGCGATTCCCGGCCCAGGACCGTCTCGCCGAGGGCGCGCAGTTCATCGCCGGCCGGTACACCAAGGGCACCTCGGACCGCAGCCACACGGTCGTCGACCCGGCCACCGGCGAGGGCGTCCACACCTACGACCTCGCCTCCACCGACGACGTGGACGCGGCCGTCGCCGCCGCCCGGGAAGCGTTCCCGGCGTGGGCGGGCGCCACCCCCGCGGAGCGGTCCGAGGCGATGCACCGGTTCGCGGCCGTGGTCGCCGAGCGCGCCGAGGAGTTCGCCCGGGCCGAGTCGCTGCAGTGCGGCAAGCCGCTGAAGCTGTCCCGCGAGTTCGACGTGCCGGGCACCATCGACAACATCGCCTTCTTCGCCGGCGCCGCCCGGCACCTGCAGGGCCAGTCGGCCGGGGAGTACTCCGGCGACCACACCTCCTACATCCGCCGTGAGCCCATCGGTGTCGTCGGCTCCATCGCGCCCTGGAACTACCCGCTGCAGATGGCCGCCTGGAAGATCCTCCCGGCGATCGCCGCGGGCAACACGATCGTGCTCAAGCCCGCCGAGCTGACCCCGCTGACCTCCCTGCTGTTCGCCCAGGCCGCCACCGACGCGGGCATCCCGGACGGCGTGATCAACATCGTCACCGGCACCGGCAAGGAGGCCGGCGAGCACCTGGTCGGCCACCCCGACGTGGCCATGACCTCCTTCACGGGCTCCACCGCCGTCGGCAAGCGCGTCGCCGAGATCGCCACCGCCACCGTCAAGCGCCTCCACCTGGAGCTCGGCGGCAAGGCCCCCTTCCTGGTCTTCGACGACGCCGACCTGGACGCGGCAGTCAACGGCGCGGTGGCCGGCGCCCTGATCAACACCGGCCAGGACTGCACCGCCGCCACCCGCGCCTATGTGCAGCGCCCGCTGTACGAGGCGTTCGTCGAGCGCACCGCCGCCCTGATGGAGAGCGTGCGGCTGGGCGACCCGTTCGCCCCCGGCACCGACCTCGGCCCCCTGATCTCGCACGCCCAGCGCGACCGGGTGGCCGGATTCGTCGACCGGGCCCGCGCCTACGCCCGCGTGGTGACCGGCGGCGAGGCACCCCTGGGCGAGCTGGAGAACGGCGCGTACTATCGCCCCACCCTCATCGCCGGCGCGCCGCAGGACAGCGAGGTCGTCCAGTCCGAGATCTTCGGGCCGGTCCTGGTCGTGCTGCCCTTCGACACCGACGACGAGGGCCTCGCACTGGCCAACGACACGCCCTACGGGCTCGCCGCCTCCGCCTGGAGCCGCGACCTGTACCGCGCCAACCGGGCCACCCGGGAGATCAAGGCCGGCTGCGTGTGGATCAACGACCACATCCCGATCATCAGCGAGATGCCGCACGGCGGCTACAAGGCGTCCGGCTTCGGCAAGGACATGTCCGCCTACTCCTTCGAGGAGTACACGCAGATCAAGCACGTCATGTTCGACAACACCGCGGTGGTCCGCAAGGACTGGCACCGCACCGTCTTCGGGGACCGTTAGCAACCAGGCCGCCCGACCCGCGGCCCCCCTCCCGAAAGGGCACCACGCGCATGGAGCAGTACGAGCCCGACCGCCTCTCCCCGGCCCAGGTGGCCGCCATGCGGCGCAGTTTCCGCAACGGCCGAGCGGCCCTCACCCGCCGGTCGCTGCTGCGCGCCTCGGCGGGCGGCGCGCTCGCCGCCGGCGGTCTCACCGCGCTGACCGGCTGCGGCATCCCTCCGGCCGGCAACACCGAGGGCGGCGTCTCGGCGGAGGACCACTCCGAGGAGGAGAAGACCGTCAACTTCTCCAACTGGACCGAGTACATGGACGTCGACGACAGCGGACGGGGGCACCCCACGCTGGAGGGGTTCGCCAGGCGGACCGGCATCAAGGTCAAGTACACCGAGGACATCAACGACAACACCGAGTTCTTCGGCAAGATCAAGCCGCAGCTCGCCGCGGGCCAGGACACCGGCCGCGACATCATCGTCCTCACCGACTGGCTGGCCGCCCGGCTGATCCGGCTCGGCTGGGTGCAGAAGCTCGACCCGGCCAACCTGCCCCACGCGTTCACCAACCTCTCCGCCCAGTTCCGCAACCCCGACTGGGACCCGGGCCGCGCCTACTCCTACCCCTGGCAGGGCATCTCCACCGTCATCGCCTTCAACCGCAAGGCGCTCGACGGCATCGAGGTGAAGACCCTCTCCGACCTGCTGGACAACCCCAGGCTGAAGGGCCGGGTGGGTCTGCTCACCGAGATGCGCGACACCGTCGGCATGACCCTGCTCGACATGGACAAGGACCCGGGGAAGTTCACCGCCGACGACTACGACGCGGCGATAGCCCGGCTGCAGAAGGCCGTGGACAAGAGCCAGATCCGCCGCTTCACCGGCAACGACTACACCTCCGACCTCACCAAGGGCGACCTGGCGGCCTGCCTGGCCTGGGCCGGCGACGTCGTGCAGCTGAAGGCCGACAACCCGGACATCGGCTTCGTGATCCCGGACAGCGGCTACATGACCAGCAGCGACAACATGCTGATCCCCAACAAGGCCCGCCACAAGACGAACGCCGAGCGGCTGATCGACTACTACTTCGAGCCGCGCCCGGCCGCCCAGCTCGCCGCCTACATCAACTTCGTCTGCCCGGTCGACGGGGTGAAGGCCGAGCTGGAGAAGATCGACGAGGACGCGGCGAACAACCCGCTGATCATCCCCGACAAGGCCATGCAGGCCAAGTCCCGTGCCTTCCGCTCGCTGAGCTCCAAGGAAGAGACGGCATTCGAAGAGAAGTTCGCGAAGCTCACTGGGGCGTGACGAGATGAAGACGACCAACGACACGGCGGCTCACGGCGGGGACGTCCGCCTCACCGGCATCACCAAGAAGTACGGCTCCTTCACCGCCGTGCACCCGCTCGACCTGACCGTCCCGCAGGGCTCCTTCTTCGCCCTGCTCGGCGCCTCCGGCTGCGGCAAGACCACCACCCTGCGCATGATCGCCGGCCTGGAGGAGCCCACCGCGGGCACCGTCCACCTCGGCGACCAGGACGTCACCGCGCTTCCGCCCTACAAGCGGCCGGTGAACACGGTCTTCCAGTCCTACGCCCTCTTCCCGCACCTCGACATCTTCGAGAACGTCGCCTTCGGCCTGCGCCGGCGCGGCATCAAGAGCGTCAAGAAGCAGGTCGAGGAGATGCTGGAGCTGGTCCAGCTCGGCGAGCAGGCCCGCAAGAAGCCGCACCAGCTCTCCGGCGGCCAGCAGCAGCGCGTCGCCGTGGCCCGCGCCCTGATCAACCACCCCAAGGTGCTCCTCCTCGACGAGCCGCTGGGCGCCCTCGACCTGAAGCTGCGCCGCCAGATGCAGCTGGAGCTCAAGCGCATCCAGACCGAGGTCGGCATCACCTTCGTCCATGTCACGCACGACCAGGAGGAGGCCATGACCATGGCCGACACCGTCGCCGTGATGAACGCGGGACGGGTCGAGCAGCTCGGCTCGCCCGCCGACCTGTACGAGAACCCGCGCACCACCTTCGTCGCCAACTTCCTCGGCACCTCCAACTTCATCGAGGCCGAGGTCGACTCCACCTCCGGCTCCGAGATCGTGCTGAAGGCGGGCGGCGGCAAACTGATGCTTCCCGAGGCCCGCAACAGCGCGCCCGCCCGGACGGGCGGCAAGGTGCTTCTCGGGGTGCGCCCGGAGAAGATCTCCCTCACCCACGCCGACGACGCCGGGGACATCCCGGAGGGCCGCAACCGGATCACCGGGCGGATCGCCGACTCCAGCTTCATCGGCGTCTCCACCCAGTACGTGATCGACAGCCCGGTCTGCCCCGAGTTCGAGGTCTACGTGCAGAACATCGACCGCGACCCCCGGCTGACGCCCGGCGCCGAGGTCGTCCTGCACTGGAACCCGGAGCACACCTTCGGCCTGGACGCCGCGCAGGACATCGACGCCGGAGTCGAGACGGTCGAGGAAGAGGTCGCCTGATGGCCGCGGTCACCGAGGCGCCGCCCCTGGCGCCCACCCCAGCACCTCAGAAGAAGCCACCGCGCAAGCGGGGCCGCTGGATGCCCTATCTGCTCCTGCTGCCCGGCCTGCTCTGGCTGGTGGTGTTCTTCGCGCTGCCGGTGATCTACCAGGCCTCCACGTCCGTGCAGACGGGCTCCCTGGAGGAGGGCTACCAGGTCACCTGGCACTTCGCCACCTACTGGGAGGCGCTGTCCGAGTACTGGCCGCAGTTCCTGCGCTCGGTGCTCTACGCGGCCTCCGCCACCGTGCTGTGCCTGCTGCTCGGTTACCCGCTCGCCTACTTGATCGCCTTCCGCGCGGGACGCTGGCGCAACCTGATCATGATCCTGGTGATCGCGCCGTTCTTCACCAGCTTCCTGATCCGCACCCTCGCCTGGAAGACGATCCTCGCCGACGGCGGGCCGGTGGTCGGCGCCCTGGACGCGCTGCACGTCCTGGACGTGACCTCCTGGCTCGGCTGGACCGCCGGCGACCGGGTGCTCGCCACCCCGATGGCGGTGGTCTGCGGTCTGACCTACAACTTCCTGCCGTTCATGATCCTTCCGCTGTACACCTCGCTGGAGCGGATCGACCCGCGCCTGCACGAGGCGGCGAACGACCTGTACGCCAAGCCGTCGACCACCTTCCGCAAGGTCACCTTCCCGCTGTCCATGCCGGGCGTGGTCTCCGGCACCCTGCTGACCTTCATCCCGGCCACCGGCGACTATGTCAACGCGGATCTGCTCGGCTCCACCGAGACCCGCATGGTCGGCAATGTGATCCAGTCGCAGTTCCTGCGGATTCTCGACTATCCGACGGCCGCGGCACTGTCGTTCATCCTGATGGCCGCGATCCTGATCATGGTCACGCTCTACATCCGCAAGTCCGGCACGGAGGATCTGGTTTAAATGGCCTTCGTCAACTGGCTCAAACGCCACTTCGTCGTCATCGCGGGACTGCTGACCCTCGCCTACCTCCTGCTGCCGAACGTCGTCGTCACGGTCTTCTCCTTCAACAACCCGAAGGGCCGTTTCAACTACGAGTGGCAGGAGTTCTCCACCGACGCCTGGCGCGACCCCTGCGGCGTCTCCGGACTGTGCGGCTCGCTCTCGCTCAGCCTGCAGATCGCCCTGTGGGCGATGCTCGGCGCCACCGTCCTCGGCACGATGATCGCCTTCGCGCTGGTCCGCTACCGCTTCCGCGCCCGCGGCGCCGTCAACTCGCTGATCTTCCTGCCGATGGCGATGCCCGAGGTGGTCATGGCGGCCTCGCTGCTCACCCTGTTCCTCAACATGGGCGCCCAGCTGGGCTTCTGGACGATCCTGATCGCCCACATCATGTTCTGCCTCAGCTTCGTCGTGGTCGCCGTCAAAGCCCGCGTGATGAGCATGGACCCGCGCCTGGAGCAGGCCGCCCAGGACCTGTACGCCGGGCCGTTCCAGACGTTCCTGCGCGTCACCCTGCCGATCGCCGCCCCCGGCATCGCGGCGGGCGCCCTGCTCGCCTTCGCCCTCTCCTTCGACGACTTCATCATCACCAACTTCAACGCCGGCTCGACCGTCACCTTCCCGATGTTCGTCTGGGGCTCCGCCCAGCGCGGAACGCCCGTGCAGATCAATGTCATCGGCACGGCGATGTTCGTGGTGGCCGTCCTGCTGGTGCTGGTGTCCATGGCCGTCGGAAACCGCCGCAAGCGGCAAAGGACCTGAGCGGCGGCCGTACGGCAGGAGGCGGCCGCCCGATGCGGGCGGCCGCGTACACCGGAAGCAACCTCGAAGACACAACCGCACAAAGCGCAACCGCAGTCCGCTGTAGGGAGTTGAAATCATGGCCCGTAGCGCCATGAGCCGTTGGACGAGTTCCCTTTCCGAGGCCCGACCGGTGGCCTACTGGCTGGACGACCCCGGCCGTCCGGACCCGGAGCCCGCCCTCACCGGCGCCGAGAGCTGCGACCTGCTCGTCGTCGGCGGCGGCTACAGCGGACTGTGGACCGCGCTGCTCGCCAAGGAACGCGACCCCTCCCGCGACGTGGTCCTGCTCGAGGGCCGCGAGGTGGGCTGGGCGGCCTCCGGCCGCAACGGCGGATTCTGCGCCGCCTCCCTCACCCACGGCCTGCCCAACGGCCTGACCCGCTGGCCGGACGAGATCCGCCGGCTGGAGGAGCTGGGCCGGCGCAACCTCGACGCCATCGAGGAGGCGGTGGCCCGCTACTCCATCGACTGCGACTTCGAACGCACCGGCGAGATCGACGTCGCCACCGAGGATCACCAGGTGCGCGAACTGCGCGAGTGGTACGAGGAGATCGAGCGCCGCGGCCTCGCCGACGGCATCGAGTTCCTCGACGCCGAGGCGGTGCGCGAGCAGGTGAACTCCCCGACCTTCAAGGCAGGTCTCTGGGACCGGCACGGCGTCGCCATGCTCAACCCCGCCAGGCTGGCCTGGGGCCTGAAGCGGGCCTGCCTGGAACTCGGGGTGCGCCTCTACGAGCACACCCCCGCCCTGTCGCTGAAGCCGCACGGGGCGGGCATGGCCGTCCGCACCCCCTACGGCTCCGTGCGCGCCCGCCGGGTGGCCCTGGGCACCAACGTCTTCCCCAACCTGGTCCGCCGGGTGCGCTCCTACACGGTCCCGGTCTACGACTACGCCCTGATGACCGAGCCGCTGACCGCCGATCAGCTCCAGTCCATCGGCTGGAAGAACCGGCAGGGACTCGGGGACAGCGCCAACCAGTTCCACTACTTCCGGCTCTCCGCCGACAACCGGATCCTGTGGGGCGGCTACGACGCGATCTACCCCTACGGCGGCCGGGTGCGCGCCGAGTACGACGAGCGGCCGGAGACCTACGCCAAGCTCGCCGGGCACTTCTTCACCTGCTTCCCGCAACTGGAGGGCCTGCGCTTCACCCACGCCTGGGGCGGGGCGATCGACACCTGCTCCCGCTTCTCCGCCTTCTTCGGCACCGCCCACGCGGGCAAGGTGGCCTATGCGGCCGGTTACACCGGGCTCGGCGTGGGCGCCACCCGGTTCGGCGCCGAGGTGATGCTGGACCTGCTGGCGGGGGAGCGGACCGAGCGCACCGAGCTGGAAATGGTGCGCAAGAAGCCGCTGCCGTTCCCGCCCGAGCCGTTCGCCTGGGCCGGCATCGCCCTCACGAAGTGGTCGCTGGCCCGCGCCGATGCCAACGGCGGCCGGCGCAATCTGTGGCTGCGCACCATGGACCGGCTGGGGCTCGGCTTCGACAGCTGAGCCGCCCGGCAGGCCGCGCATCCGGGGCTTCGCAGAAACCCCGCTCTGTACCGAAAAAGATGCCGGAACCCGCGTAATGCCCGCCCACGGCCTCCCTCTCCCTCGTGACGCGACCGCGTCCACGACTGAGAGGGAGGTCGTTTGCATGACTGGGGCGAACTCGGCGGTCGAGTGGCTCTCTTCCGTCGCACCCGATCCGGAGGCGTGCCGCAGGGAGTGGGAACACAACCCCCACGGGGTGGCCCTGCTGCCCGCCGGCAAGGCCTGGGACGTACTGATCGTGCCGGGCGAACTCGGCTGTCCCACGCTCGATGTGCTCACCCGCGTCCTGGACCGGCCGGGCCCGGTCCTGGCCGATTTCGGGGACGCGCGGATGGGCTTCCTGGTGCCGCCCGGCACCGCCGCCCGCTGGCTCGGCACCGGTATCCGCACGGCGGGGGAGGGCACCTGGATCGTGGTGCCGCATCCGCTGCGCGCGGCCGGCGGAGGTGTGCGCTGGCTGGTCCCGCCGGACGGCACCGGCACGCTCACCGACCCGGCTCTGCTGGAACTGGCGCTCCACGAGGCGGCCGCCGGGCGCCGGGACTCTTGACAACCTGATTGGTCTGGACCAACTTTGAGGCGCTCCACCCGCGCGCCCACCGCGCCGCGTGTGCCGTGCGGCACCTCCATATCCCCCACCACCGGAGGCACTTGTGGACCGCCCCACACCGTTCCGTCCGTCCAGACCGTTCAGATTGTTCGCCGTGCTCACCACCGCGGTCGCCCTGGCCGCCTCCGGTATCTCGTCGGCCGCCCGTGCGGCCGACGCGGACCTCGTCCGCAACGGCGGCTTCGAGTCCGGCCTCGACGGCTGGACCTGCACCGCGGGCAAGGCCGTGAACACGCCGGCCCACAGCGGCAGTTCCGCGCTCGAGGCGACCCCGGCCGGCAACGACCACGCCCGCTGCAGCCAGACCGTCACCGTCAAGCCGGACTCCCAGTACACGCTCTCCGGCCACGTCCGCGGCTCCTACGTCTACCTGGGCGCGAGCGGCACCGGCACCACCGACGTGACGGCCTGGACCCAGTCCGCCCCCGACTGGCAGCAGCTCACCACCACGTTCCGTACCGGCCCCGCCACCACGAAGGTCACCCTCTACACCCACGGCTGGTTCGGCACCGGCGCCTACCACGCCGACGACATCTCCCTGACCGGCCCCGGTGGCGACACCGGTACACCACCCGCCCCGCCCACCGGTCTGAAGGCGGGTACGGTCACCGCCACCGGCGTCACCCTGTCCTGGTCACCCGTCGAGGGAGCCACCGGATACGCCGTCTACCGCGACGGCACCAAGGTGCGGACCGTGCAGGGCACGACGGCCACCGTGACCGGCCTGAACCCCTCGACCGCGTACGCCTTCCAGGTCGCGGCGGTCAACGACGCCGGGGAGTCGGCGCGTTCGGCCACCGTCACCGCGACCACCGCCGACGCCGACCCCACGGGCCCCTCCGACCTGCCGCCGCACGCCCTCGTCGGCTATCTGCACGCCAGCTTCGCCAACGGCTCGGGCTACACCCGCCTCGCCGACGTGCCCGACAGCTGGGACGTCATCGACCTGGCCTTCGGCGAGCCCACCACGCCCACCTCGGGCGACATCCGCTTCGACCGGTGTCCCGCGAGCGAATGCCCCGGCGTGGAGAGCGACGCCGAGTTCAAGGCGGCGATCAAGGCCAAGCAGGCCGCGGGCAAGAAGGTGCTGATCTCCATCGGCGGGCAGAACGGCCAGGTCCAGCTGACCACCACCGCCGCCCGCGACAAGTTCGTCTCCTCCGTCTCGCAGATCATCGACGAGTACGGACTCGACGGCCTCGACATCGACTTCGAGGGCCACTCGCTGTCGCTCAACGCCGACGACACCGACTTCAGGAACCCGACCACCCCGGTGATCGTCAATCTCATCTCGGCGCTGAAGACCCTCAAGGCCCGCTACGGCGAGGACTTCGTGCTGACCATGGCCCCGGAGACCTTCTTCGTCCAGCTCGGCTACCAGTACTACGGCTCCGGCCCGTGGGGCGGCCAGGACCCGAGGGCGGGCGCGTATCTGCCGGTGATCCACGCGATGCGCGACGACCTCACCCTGCTGCACGTCCAGGACTACAACTCCGGCCCGGTCATGGGCCTCGACAACCAGTACCACACCATGGGCGGCGCGGATTTCCACATCGCCATGACCGACATGCTGCTCACCGGTTTCCCGGTCGCGGGCGACGCCGGCAACGTCTTCCCGCCGCTGCGCCCTGACCAGGTCGCGATCGGTATGCCGGCCACCCCCAACGCGGGCAACGGGCACGTGCCGCCGTCCGAGGTCGTCAAGACCCTCGACTGCCTCACCAGGAAGACCGGCTGCGGCTCCTACACCACCCACGGGACCTGGCCGGAGCTGCGCGGGCTGATGACCTGGTCGATCAACTGGGACCGCTTCGGGGGCTGGGAGTTCCAGCGGACCTTCGACGGCTACTTCGGCTGACCCCACCACCGGCCCGCCCGGACAGCAGGGCCACGCCGGTCAGCAGCATCGCGCCGAGACACCAGCTGGCCGCCACGTCCAGCGGCCAGTGGTAGCCCCGGCGCACCAGCCCGTAGGAGGCGCCGAGGACCAGCAGGGCGCACAGCACGAGCAGCGCGCGCCGCACCGCCGCCGAGCGCAGCAGCGGAAGGAGGAGCAGAGTGGCCGCCCCGTAGGCGACCACGGCGGTGGCGGTGTGTCCCGACGGGTAGTAGCCGACCGCCGGGGGCACGGCCGGGGTGCCCGGGCGGTCGGTCCACTCCTTGAGCGGGGCGACCAGCACCGGAACCAGCGCCATGGCCCCGGCCCCGGCGGCCGGCGGCAGCCACCACCGGTCAAGACCCCTGGCCCGCCCGTGCCAGGCGGCGTACGCCAGCGCGACGGCCAGGACGGGCACGGCCACCTGCACATTGCCCAGGTCGGAGAGCAGCTCGGAGGCCTGGTCGGGCTCGATCAGGGCCCGGCTCAGCCGCTCGTCCGCGTCCACCAGCGGGCCGTCGCTGACGACCTGCCAGGTGATCAGCGCGAAGAGCAGGGCCAGGGGTCCGAGCAGGAGCATGCCGCCCAGCTTGGCAAACACCGCGGACGAACACACCAGAGGGCCGGCGCAAGGGGGGGAGTGCGTCGGCCCTGCGGTGGACCACCGCCTCTTCGGGGGAGGCGACCGTCCGGATCGGAACGTCGCACGCCCCGGGGGGTTTGGGGCGGCGACCGTCCGATCGGTGAGGAGACCCGAAGCTCTGGGCTCCGGTTGTGTGCGCGAGGGCACGACCAGGGTCGAAGCTGGGGAGGCCTCGGCCCGAGCCGCTCACAGTCGCCTGTGAGCGGGGTGTATCTCTCATCTGGGAAGAACTTACGGCAGGGGGTGGGGTCGCGACAGGGAGAACGGCCTCCTGCCATCCACCCCGCACACGTTCTTCACATGCTCTGCCGCTGGGAGCGTTCCGCTCCGGCCGGAGCCGGGCCGCGGGGGCCCGGCTCCGTGCCGGATGCGGAAGCGGGCACCGGGCTCAGATCCGGGTGAACGCCTGCTCGATGATGTCCAGGCCCTCGTTCAGCAGGTCCTCGCCGATGACCAGCGGCGGCAGGAAGCGCAGTACGTTGCCGTAGGTGCCACAGGTCAGGACCAGCAGGCCCTCCTGGTGGCAGGCCTTGGCCAGCGCGGCCGTGGCCTCCGGGTTCGGCTCCTTGGTACCGCGGTCCTTGACCAGCTCGATGGCGATCATCGCGCCGCGGCCCCGCACGTCGCCGATGATGTCGAACTTCTCGGCCATGGCGGTCAGGCGGCCCTTCATGACCTCCTCGATGCGCTTGGCCCTCGCGTTGAGGTCCAGCTCCTTCATGGTCTCGATGGCGCCGAGCGCACCCGCGCAGGCCACCGGGTTGCCGCCGTAGGTGCCGCCCAGGCCGCCCGTGTGCGCGGCGTCCATGATCTCGGCGCGGCCGGTGACGGCGGCCAGCGGCAGACCGCCGGCGATGCCCTTGGCCGTGGTGATCAGGTCGGGGACGATGCCCTCGTCCTCGCAGGCGAACCACTGGCCGGTGCGGCAGAAGCCGGACTGGATCTCGTCGGCGACGAAGACGATGCCGTTGTCCTTGGCGAACTTGCTGATCGCCGGGAGGAAGCCCTTGGCCGGCTCGATGAAGCCGCCCTCGCCGAGCACCGGCTCGATGATGACGGCCGCGATGTTCTCGGCGCCGACCTGCTTGGACATCTGGTCGATGGCCTGCGCGGCGGCCTCCGGGCCGGCGTTCTCCGGGCCGGTCGGCCAGCGGTAGCCGTAGGCCACCGGCACGCGGTACACCTCGGGCGCGAACGGGCCGAAGCCGTGCTTGTACGGCATGTTCTTCGCGGTCAGCGCCATGGTGAGGTTGGTCCGGCCGTGGTAGCCGTGGTCGAACACGACGACCGCCTGCCGCCTGGTGTACGCGCGGGCGATCTTGACGGCGTTCTCGACGGCCTCGGCGCCGCTGTTGAACAGCGCGGACTTCTTGGCGTGGTCACCGGGGGTCAGCTCGGCGAGCGCCTCGGCCACGGCCACATAGCCCTCGTACGGGGTGACCATGAAACAGGTGTGGGTGAAGTCGGCGAGCTGCGCGGAGGCGCGGCGGACCACGGCCTCGGCGGAGGCGCCGACAGAGGTGACGGCGATGCCGGAGCCGAAGTCGATGAGACGGTTGCCGTCGACGTCCTCGATGATCCCGCCGCCCGCACGCGCGGTGAACACGGGCAGCACGGAGCCCACGCCCTGCGCGACCGCGGCGGTACGGCGGGCCTGCAGCTCCTGCGACTTCGGACCGGGGATGGCGGTGACGACGCGGCGCTCCTGCGGAAGTGCGGTCATGCGGGGCTCCTGGGGGTCTTTGCGGACGCTTGTCTTCTTTTCTCGCAGGCTAGGGCCGGCGGGGAGGGCTGGGCATGCTCCATGTGGGCGTTGTCCGGGGGGCCGGGTTGTCCGCGATGGACATAGCGGCGCCCGGGCCCCGCCCGGGCAGGCGGGACGCCGGGCCGGCGGACGCGGCCGAACGCGCCGGTTCCGGGCACCGGCGGGACCGGCTGAGCAGCCAGGATCCGGCCCGGACCCGCCCCGGCCGGGCGACGGAGACCGACGGTCCGCGGGACCCGGCCGCGTAAGCGGTGAACGGCTGCTGTCGGAGCGTTAGATTGGCTCGCTGATGGTGGACGGAGCGGCTGGTCAGGGGGCAGAGGCGATGGACGGCGACGGGACGCAGGACGCGCGGGGTACCCGAGGGCGGGCCGTACCGGATCCTGCCGCGCCCCTGCCACCGGTGCCGCGCAGCTCGCCGGCCGTGCCGCCCCAGCCGCAGTACGAGGGGCAGCGCACCCAGCCCATGGCGTCCTGGCTGGACACACCCCGGGCCGACGCCGCCCTCGGCGTCTGGCGGTTCGGCTACGTCCCGCCGCGGCCGAAGGCCCGCGAACGCAAACTCGCCCCCACGACCGTCGCCGGCGCCCTGATCCCCCTCGTCATCGGCGCCTTCCTGTGGACCCTGTGGGCGCGCGGCAGCTTCCCCTACCAGGGCGCGCTGGTGCGGCTGTTCACCCCGAACGACTGGTGGTACGGCGGGTCGCTGTGGCCGAGGGACGGCGTCTGGCAGGCGCCCGTCGCGCGGAAGGTCGCCGACAACGTCTTCTTCCTGCTCCTGGTGTGCGCCATGGGCTACCTGGGCGGCTGGCCCGCCCTGATCCGGTACTGGTTCGGCCGCTGGGAGCAGCCCGCCCGCGCCGCCGTCGCCGCCGCTGGTGCCGCCGTCGCCCTGCTGCTGGTGTACCCCTTCTTCGACAGCGATCCGGTGCCGGTCTACACGACCATGGTCCTCCTTGTCGCCCTGATCACCGGCGGCTGGGAGGCGACCGACAACCCCCTGATCGTCCTGCTGATCGTCAGCTCCATCGCCCTCGCCGTGCTGTGGCCGGCCGCCCGGTGGGGCGGCTGGATGCCGCTCCTGCGCCGCCACCGCGCCGCCCGGAAGGCCGGCCCCAGGCCCCGCGCCGAGCCCGTCGCCGCGAAGCCCTCCCAGTGGCCGGCGCTGCGGACGGCCGGGCAGACCGAAGCGGCCGACGCCCTCTCCGCCGAGCTGCTCAGCGGGCGGATGAACGACGTGGACTGCGCCCGGATCCACCGCTCCTGGGAGACGCTGCGCCGGGCCGGGCGCCTCGCCTCGTTCACCGAGACCGTGCTGCGGCACGGCGCCGCCGCCTGGACGCACCCCTCGGGCGCCCGCGACCTTCCCCGGCGCACCGCGACCCACGACCTGTGGGCAGGCCAGGTCCGCATCGGCCGCTGGGCCGCCGCCGAGCGGACCCCCGCCTCCCACCAGGGGGCCGGGGCGGCCCTGGAACCCGCCACGCTGGGCACCTCCCTGCTCGCCGTCGGACCACCCGGCTCGGGCAGGACGGACCGGCTGATGATCCCGGTCACCGAGTCCCTCACCCTGCACGCGCTCACCGGCGCCTGCGCCGTGGTCGCCGTGGGCACGGCGGGCGCGCCGCTCGGGCCCGACGCGGCGTACGACGTCGTGGTCCGGCCCGGCGACCCCGCCTCCCTGCGCGCCCTGGACCTGTACGCGGAGTCCACCGACCCCGACGAGGCCGCCGCCGTGCTCGCCGAGGGCCTGGTCGGCGACATCGAGACCCTCGACACCGGACGCGCCGCCACCGCCCTGGCCCAGCTGATCGGCCCCTATCGCGCCGCGTACGGCGCCTTCCCCGCCGTCGCGGCGCTCCGGGAGCTGGTGGAGGGGCGCGAGGAGGCGCTGACCGCACTCCTCGACCGGCTCCCGGACCGGGACGCGCCCGCCCTGCGACGGGAACTGGAGCCGTGGCTGAGGCGGACCGGTGCCGCCGTCACGGCCGGACCCGCCCTCGCCGACCGGCTCGCCCTCCTGGACCGGCCCGCGTTCCGCGGAAGCTTCGGCGGCCCGGAGGACGGCGAGGCGGGCCAGGGCGCCCCGGACGGCACCGTGCGGCCGTTCTCGCTGCGCGCCGTCGCTCACCACCCGCTGCGGGTCCGCATCGACCTGCCCGAGCAGGGCCACGAGGAGGCGGCGCACCTGCTGGCCCGCCTGGTGCTGGCCCAGTTCCTCGCCGTCGCCCGCGCCGCCGGCGCCCGCGACCACTTCCTGGGCCTGGTGATGGACGACGCCTCCGGTGCCGTCACCAGGGGAACGGTGCGTGCCGTCCAGCGCCTGAGGTCGCACGACGCCGGGGTGGTGCTCGGCCTGCGCACCCTGGGCGACGTGCCGGAGTCGCTGCACGGCCCGCTGCTGAGCGCGGTCGGCTGCCGGGCGGCGTTCTCGGGCGTCACCACCTGGGACGGGCGGGCCTTCGCGGAGGCCTGGGGCACCGAGTGGGTGGAGACCACGGAGGTGGCCCAGCACACCGTCTTCGCCGACCAGCCGATGACCCGGGCCATGCACGCCCTGCGCAAGCTGGTCACCGGCAAGGCCGTGACCACCGAGGCGGTCACCGTCCGGCAGATCGAGCGGGAGCGCTGGTCCGCCTCCGAACTGGCCCACGGACTGCCGCCCGGCCACGCCGTGCTGTCGCTGACCGACGTCCGGGGCGAGCACGCACCGCCGCTCCTGGTGGACCTGCGAGGCTGACGCCGGAGTGATGCGGGAGTGATGCGGGGGCGATCCGGGACGAGCTGAACGGCCCGGCATGCGGGGACCGTACAGTGAGGCAGAATCGACACAGGCCGTTCATACGCCACGGCCAAATGATCACACCTCTCACACGGCCCGCACAGCTCCCCAGACAACCGGACCCGAAGGCAACCAGCCCCCATGCCCCTGACGCTCGCCTCGCTCGTCCACCACTCGGCGCTCAGACTCACCGTCCGCGCCGGCGAGGACAAGCTGGACGTTCCGGTCCGCTGGGCGCATGCCAGCGAACTCGCCGACCCCGTGCCCTACATGGAGGGCGGGGAGCTGCTGCTGATCACCGCGCTCAAGCTGGACGCGGAGAACCCCGAGGCGATGCGCCGCTATGTGAAGCGGCTGGCCGGCGCCGGCGTCGTCGGTCTCGGCTTCGCCGTCGGCGTCCACTACGAGGACATACCTCAGGCTCTGGTCCGGGCGGCCGAGGAGGAGGGCCTGCCGCTGCTGGAGGTGCCGCGCCGCACCCCCTTCCTCGCCATCAGCAAGGCGGTCTCCGCCGCCATCGCCGCCGAGCAGTACCAGGCGGTCACCGCGGGTTTCGCCGCGCAGCGCGAACTCACCAAGCAGGCGCTGACCGCAGGCCCCGAGGGACTCCTCTCCGCCCTCGCCTCCCAGGTCGACGGATGGGCCGCGCTGTACGACGCCTCGGGCGCCGTCGTCGCCACCGCACCGGAGTGGGCCGGCCGGCGCGCGGCCCGGCTCACCGCCGACGTCCAGCGGCTGCGCGAACGGCCCGCACCCGCCTCCTCCGTGGTCGCGGGACCCGAGCACGAGGACCGCGTCGAGCTGCACTCCCTGGGCACCGGACGCCTCCCGCGCGCCGCCCTCGCCGTCGGCACCGCTTCCACCCTGGGCACCGCCGAGCGCTACGCCCTGCACTCCGCGATCGCCCTGCTCACCCTCACCACCGAACGCTCCCGCTCCCTGCACGCCGCCGAGCAGCGCCTCGGCGCCGCCGTGCTGCGCATGCTGCTCGCCGGGGAGCCGGACCACGCCCGCGCGGTGGCCGGCGACCTCTACGGCGGCCTGCTCGACGCGCCGTTCCGTCTGATCGTCGCCGAGACCGGCACCGCGGCCACCACCCGCGACCCCGGCGCGGGAGGCGGTGACGCCCTCGACGTGCTCGCCGAGGTCATGGAGTCGGCCGCCGCCCGCGCCGGCGAGGCCGTGCTCGTGGTGCCCGAGGGGGAGCGGCTGGTGGTGCTCGCCGCCGACGGCGGCGCCGCCGTGACCGCCTGCTGCGACCACGCGGCCGCCCTCGAGGCGGCCCGCCCCGGCGGCGACGTCCGCCGCACCCTGTCCGCCTCCGACGAGGACGACCCCGTCATCGGCCTGTCCGCACCCGCCGGGCCGATCGCCGCCTCCGCCGCCTACAAACAGGCCCGGCAGGCGCTGTCCGTGGCCCGGCGGCGCGGCCGGGTGCTCGTCGAGCACGAGCAGATGGCGGCCGGCTCCGTCCTGCCGCTGCTCGCCGACGACGCGGTCCGTGCCTTCGCCGACGGCCTGCTGCGGGCCCTGCGCGAACACGACGCCACCGGCCGCGGCGATCTGGTCGCCTCCCTGCGCGCCTGGCTCTCCCGGCACGGCCAGTGGGACGCCGCCGCGGCCGACCTCGGCGTGCACCGCCACACCCTGCGCTACCGCATGCGCCGCGTGGAGGAGATCCTCGGCCGCTCCCTGGACGACCCGGACGTCCGCATGGAGCTGTGGCTGGCGCTGAAGGCCACCGCGGCCGAGTAGCCCGTCCCTTGACTGGCCATTGCGGCGTGCCGCGGCACCCGACTACTACGGCCCGGACAAACGACCCCGCCCGGCCCCGCACCTACCGTGGACTCAGCAATGCATGCCAGCCATGTCCACCCCCGATGCGGAAGGGCCGGGACTCACATGACTTCCACCCACGCCTTCTGGCTCGCCGGCCGCCAGGCCACCGGCGAGTCCGCCTTCGACGTCACCTCCCCGTGGGACGGCCGGGTCGTCGGCTCGGTGAGCGTGCCCTCCGACGCGCAGGTCGAGGAGGCCGTGGCCGCCGCGTACGCCGTACGGGACGAGTTCGCCGCCACCCCCGCCCACGTCCGCGCCGCCGCCCTGGACCACGTCAGCCGGCGGCTGGCCGAGCGCGCCGAGGAGATCGCCCGGCTGATCTCCGCCGAGAACGGCAAGCCCGTCAAGTGGGCGCGCGGCGAGGTCGGCCGCGCCGTGTCGGTCTTCCGCTTCGCGGCCGAGGAGGCCCGCCGCTTCAACAGCGGCGAGGCCCAGCGGCTCGACACCGACCTCGGCGGCCAGGGCCGGCTCGCCTTCACCCGCCGCTTCCCCAAGGGCGTCGTGCTGGGCATCGCGCCGTTCAACTTCCCGCTGAACCTGTGCGCCCACAAGATCGCCCCGGCCATCGCCGCCGGCGCGCCGATCATCCTCAAGCCCGCCCCGGCCACCCCGCTGTCCGGGCTGCTCCTCGGCGAGCTGCTGGCCGAGACCGACCTGCCCGCCGGCTCCTGGAGCATCCTGCCGGTGCCCAACGACCGCATGCCCGCCCTGGTGCAGGACGAGCGGCTGCCGGTGATCTCCTTCACCGGCTCCGAGCAGGTCGGTTACGCGATCATGGAGTCGGTGCCCACCAAGCACTGCACCCTGGAGCTCGGCGGCAACGGCGCGGCCGTCGTCCTCTCCGACTGGTCGAGCGACGAGGACCTGGACTGGGCGGCCAGCCGCATCGCCACCTTCTCCAACTACCAGGGCGGCCAGTCCTGCATCTCGGTGCAGCGCGTGATCGCCGACGCCTCCGTCTACGAGCGGCTGCTGCCGCGCATCGTCACCGCCGTCGAGGCCCAGGTCACCGGTGACCCGTCCGACGACAAGACCGACGTCGGCCCGCTGGTCAGCGAGGACGCCGCCAAGCGCGTCGAGGCCTGGGTGCAGGAGGCCGTCGACGCCGGCGCCAGGCTGCTGACCGGCGGCAAGCGCGACGGCGCCTCCTACGCGCCGACCGTGCTCACCGACGTCCCGGCCGATGTGAAGATCTCCTGCGAGGAGGTCTTCGGACCGGTCCTGACCGTGCAGCAGGTGGACGGCGAGAGGGCGGCCTTCGACGCCGTCAACGACTCCAAGTACGGCCTCCAGGCGGGCGTCTTCACCCACGACCTGCAGACCGCCTTCCGCGCCCACCGCGCCCTGGAGGTCGGCGGCGTGGTCATCGGCGACGTGCCCTCCTACCGGGCCGACCAGATGCCGTACGGCGGCGCCAAGCGGTCCGGCGTGGGCCGCGAGGGCGTGAAGTTCGCGATGGACGACTACACCTATGAGCGGGTGATGGTCCTGACCGGCATCGAGTCCCTCTGACACGGACGCCGCACTCCGGCTGACGCGTCCGCTGGACCCCGGCTGACGCGTGAGCCGCACCCCGGCCGAAGGGGCCCCGCACCGAGCCTTCCGGTGCCGGGCCCCTTCTTCATCGCCGCGCAGCCTTCCCCGCGGGCGGCCGGCCGCGGCACACGTGGCCGGCCGCAGCACACGTGGCCGGTCGCCGCCGGGCCCGCTCGGCGGCTGGGCCGATCGGCCGCACGAAGGGTGGTGGGGTCGCTACGAATCGGGTACATACGATCGAGTAGCACCAGTCGGTAACGAACCCGATCTTCCGATTCGCGGCGAGGTGAGCCTCATGTCCGCAAGCCCCGAGACACCCACGACTCCGTCTCGACCAACCGTCACCGAACGTGAGGCCCGTCAGGTCGCGGAGGCCGCGCGGGAGCAGCACTGGCGCAAGCCCAGCTTCGCCAAGGAGCTCTTCCTCGGCCGTTTCCGGCTCGACCTCATCCACCCCCACCCCCTCCCGGCCGACGAGGACGCCCAGCGCGGCGAGGAGTTCCTCGCCAAGCTCCGCGACTTCTGCGAGACCAAGATCGACGGTGCCCGGATCGAGCGCGAGGCGCGGATCCCCGACGAGGTCGTCACCGGCCTGAAGGAGCTCGGCGCCTTCGGCATGAAGATCGACACCAAGTACGGCGGTCTCGGCCTCACCCAGGTCTACTACAACAAGGCCCTCGCCCTGGTCGGCTCCGCGAGCCCCTCGATCGGGGCGCTGCTCTCCGCCCACCAGTCCATCGGCGTCCCGCAGCCGCTGAAGCTCTTCGGCACCCAGGAGCAGAAGGAGAAGTTCCTCCCGCGCTGCGCCCGCACCGACATCTCCGCCTTCCTGCTCACCGAGCCGGACGTCGGCTCCGACCCGGCCCGGCTCGCCACCACGGCGGTCCCCGACGATGGGGGCACCTCCCGCTCGAGCGGAGCCGAGAGTGGCGGAGACTACATCCTCGACGGCGTGAAGCTGTGGACCACCAACGGCGTGGTCGCCGACCTGCTGGTCGTCATGGCCCGCGTCCCCGAGTCCGAGGGGCACCGCGGCGGCATCACCGCCTTCGTGGTCGAGGCCGCCAGCGAGGGCATCACCGTCGAGAACCGCAACGCCTTCATGGGCCTGCGCGGCCTGGAGAACGGTGTCACCCGCTTCCACCGGGTCCGGGTCCCCGCCGCGAACCGCATCGGCGAGGAGGGCCAGGGCCTCAAGATCGCGCTGACCACGCTCAACACGGGCCGGCTCTCGCTGCCCGCGATGTGCGTCGGCGCCGGCAAGTGGTGCCTGAAGATCGCCCGCGAGTGGTCCGCGGCCCGTGAGCAGTGGGGCAAACCGGTCGCGCTGCACGAGGCCGTCGGCTCGAAGATCGCCTTCATCGCGGCGACCACCTTCGCCCTGGAGGCCGTGGTCGACCTCGCCTCCCAGATGGCGGACGAGGACCGCAACGACATCCGCATCGAGGCCGCCCTCGCCAAGCTCTACGGTTCGGAGATGGCCTGGCTGATGGCCGACGAGCTGGTCCAGATCCGCGGCGGGCGCGGCTTCGAGACGGCCGACTCCCTGCGGGCGCGCGGCGAGCGGGCGGTGCCCGCCGAGCAGATGCTGCGCGATCTGCGCATCAACCGGATCTTCGAGGGATCCACCGAGATCATGCATCTGCTGATCGCCCGCGAGGCCGTCGACGCGCACCTGTCGGTCGCGGGCGATCTGATCGACCCCGACAAGTCCCTCGGCGACAAGGCCAGGGCGGGCGCCAACGCGGGCGTCTTCTACGCCAAGTGGCTGCCGAAGCTGGTCGCCGGGCCCGGGCAGCTGCCGGGCACCTTCGGCGAGTTCAAGCACGGCATCGACCTCTCCACGCATCTGCGGTACGTCGAGCGCACCTCCCGCAAGCTGGCCCGCTCCACCTTCTACGCCATGTCCCGCTGGCAGGGCCGGATGGAGACCAAACAGGGCTTCCTGGGCCGGATCGTCGACATCGGAGCCGAGCTGTTCGCCATGAGCGCGGCCTGCGTCCGTGCCGAACTGCTGCGCAGCCGGGGCGAGAACGGCCGCGAGGCCTACCAGCTCGCGGACGCCTTCTGCCGGCAGGCGCGGATCCGGGTGGAGGAGCTGTTCGGCCGGCTCTGGACCAACACCGACGACCTGGACCGCAAGGTGGTCAAGGGCGTGCTGTCCGGGGCCTACGAGTGGCTGGAGCAGGGCGTGATCGACCCGTCGGGCGACGGGCCGTGGATCGCCGACGCGAGCCCGGGGCCGAGCACCAAGGAGAACGTGCACCGCCCGATCCGCTGAACCGCCACCGCACACCACGACAGCGCATCACCCCCGCGCTCGGCCGCCCGCCCGGACCGCGCCGGGGCGCCCCCGGCGGGCCCGTGCGGCCCGCCGGGAGACACCGCGCCCCGGCCGCCCGGCGGGCGGTGGCCTGCGCACCGGCCCCGACCGGACACAATGGGGCCCATGACCGACGCTCCAGCTCCCCTCGCCGATCCGCATCTGGTGTACGACCCCGTCGCCGGAGACGGCCCGAAGGACGTGGTGATCCTCGGCTCCACCGGGTCGATCGGCACCCAGGCCATCGACCTGGTGCTGCGCCACCCCGCACGCTTCCGGGTCACCGGCCTCTCCGCGAACGGCAGCCGCGTCGACCTCCTCGCCGAACAGGCCCGCCGCCTCGGTGTCCGCACCGTCGCCGTCGCCCGCGAGGACGTCGTACCGGCGCTGCGGGAGGCGCTCACCGCGCGGTACGGCGCGGGGCAGCCGCTGCCCGAGATCCTCGCCGGACCGGACGCGGCCACCCAGCTCGCCGCCTCCGACTGCCACACCGTCCTCAACGGCATCACCGGCTCCATCGGCCTCGCCCCGACCCTGGCCGCCCTGGAGGCGGGCCGCACCCTCGCGCTCGCCAACAAGGAGTCGCTGATCGTGGGCGGCCCGCTGGTGAAGGCACGCGCCAAGCCGGGGCAGATCATCCCGGTGGACTCCGAGCACGCCGCCCTGTTCCAGGCGCTGGCGGCCGGCACCCGCGCCGATGTCCGCAAGCTGGTCGTCACCGCCTCCGGCGGCCCCTTCCGCGGCCGCACCAAGGAGGAGCTGGCGAACGTCACCGTGGAGGACGCCCTCGCCCACCCCACCTGGGCGATGGGCCCGGTGATCACCATCAACTCCGCCACCCTGGTCAACAAGGGACTGGAGGTGATCGAGGCGCACCTGCTCTACGACATTCCCTTCGACCGCATTGAGGTGGTCGTGCATCCCCAGTCGTATGTCCACTCGATGGTTGAGTTCACGGACGGATCGACGCTGGCGCAGGCGACGCCCCCCGACATGCGCGGGCCCATCGCCATCGGCCTCGGCTGGCCCGAACGGGTCCCCGACGCCGCCCCCGCCTTCGACTGGAGCAAGGCGTCCACCTGGGAGTTCTTCCCCCTCGACAACGAGGCCTTCCCCTCGGTGAACCTCGCCCGGCACGTCGGCGAGCTCGCGGGCACCGCCCCGGCCGTGTTCAATGCGGCCAACGAGGAGTGCGTGGAGGCGTTCCGCGCCGGCCGGCTGCCGTTCAACGGCATCATGGAGACCGTCACGCGGGTGGTCGAGGAACACGGCACCCCGCAGGCGGGAACCTCACTGACCGTGCCGGACGTCCTCGAAGCGGAGACCTGGGCGCGGGCGAGAGCCCGGGAACTGACCGACCGGACGGCGAGCGCGGAGGCGCGTGCATGACGACCCTGATGTTCATCCTCGGCATAGTCGTCTTCGCGGTCGGCCTGCTGGTCTCCATCGCCTGGCACGAGCTCGGACACCTGTCCACCGCCAAGATGTTCGGCATCCGTGTGCCCCAGTACATGGTCGGCTTCGGCCCGACCCTGTGGTCCCGGCACAAGGGCGAGACCGAGTACGGCATCAAGGCGATCCCGCTCGGCGGCTACATCCGGATGATCGGCATGTTCCCGCCGGGCCCCGACGGCCGGCTCGAGGCCCGCTCCACCTCCCCGTGGCGCGGCATGATCGAGGACGCCCGCTCGGCGGCCTTCGAGGAGCTCAAGCCGGGCGACGAGAACCGCCTCTTCTACACGCGCAAGCCGTGGAAGCGGGTCGTGGTGATGTTCGCCGGCCCCTTCATGAACCTGATCCTCGCGGTCGCGCTGTTCCTCACCGTCCTGATGGGCTTCGGCATCCAGCAGCAGACCACCACGGTCAGCTCGGTCTCCCCGTGCGTGATCGCGCAGAGCGAGAACCGCGACGAGTGCAAGAAGGGCGACCCGCAGTCCCCGGCCGCCGCGGCCGGAATCAAGGCCGGCGACAAGATCGTCGCCTTCGACGGCAAGCGCACCGAGGACTGGGGCACTCTCTCCGACCTGATCCGCGACAGCGCGGGCAAGCAGGTGCCGATCGTCGTCGAGCGCGACGGCAAGGAGGTCACCCTCCAGGCGAAGATCGCCACCAACCTGGTCGCCAAGAAGGACGGCCACGGCCAGTACGTCGAGGGCGAGTACGTCAAGGCCGGCTTCCTCGGCTTCAGCGCCGCCACCGGCGTGGTCAAACAGGACTTCGGCGACTCCGTGACCTGGATGACCGACCGGGTCGGCGACGCCGTGGACTCCCTGGCCGCCCTGCCCTCCAAGGTCCCCGCCCTGTGGGACGCGGCCTTCGGCGACGGCCCGCGCGAACCGGACTCCCCGATGGGCGTCGTCGGCGCGGCCCGGGTGGGCGGCGAGATCGCCACGCTCGACATCCCGGCCTCCCAGCAGCTGGCGATGTTCGTGATGCTGCTGGCCGGCTTCAACCTCTCGCTGTTCCTGTTCAACATGCTCCCGCTGCTGCCGCTGGACGGCGGCCACATCGCCGGCGCCCTGTGGGAGTCGCTGCGCCGCAATGCCGCCAGGGTGCTGCGCCGCCCGGACCCCGGCCCGTTCGACGTGGCCAAGCTGATGCCGGTGGCGTACGTGGTGGCGGGCATCTTCGTCTGTTTCACCATCCTGGTGCTGGTCGCCGACGTGGTGAACCCGGTGAAGATCTCCTAGCGACGGCGCCCCGAGGACGCCCCGCACGACGGCCTGGAACCCTTTTGTTCCGGGTCGTCGTCCTTTGGGTGGGTTTACGCGGGGGATGTGCTCCGGCCAGGGCCCGTGCCGTAATCTCGAAGCCCGGAGCCCGCTGCTCACCGGGGCCGGACCTTGATCCACGACTTGGGGTTGCACAGCAGATGACTGCGATTTCTCTCGGCATGCCGTCCGTTCCGA
>NZ_JAATEM010000003.1 GCF_012034205.1 Streptomyces composti | reverse complement strand
ACTGCTCTCTGACCGGGAGGTCGGTGCAGTGGGCAGCGATCGCCGCCACAGGCTCCGGCCAGGCGCAGCGGTGGCCCGTCCGCCGCAGGGCTCACGCGAGCTGTGGGTGTGGCGGCCCGGTGGGAGGATGGTGCTGACACATCCGGATCCCAGGGGGGCCGGAGAGGTGGGCACCATGACCTTCGTACAGCTCATCGACTGCAGGACGAACCTGCTGGAGGAGATGGACCGGCTCCTGGACGAGTGGGTCGAGCAGACCAGGGGCAAGCGGACGGCGACGCACGCGATGGTCGGCAAGGACCACTCGGACGCGACGCATGTCGTGGAGATCGTGGAGTTCCCGTCGTACGAGGAGGCGATGCGCAATTCCGGGCTGCCGGAGACGGACCGGATCTTCCAGGAGATGGTGGCGCTCTGCGAGGAGACGCCGACCTTCACCGACCTCGACGTGGTGCGGGACGCTCGGCTGAACGCGGACGCGGCGCGGCGGTTCTTCGAGGTGCTGCAGAGCGAGGACGATCTGTCGCCGATGGCGGGCCTGGTCGCGGAGCACTACCACGACCATGATCCCGCCAATGAGCAGGACATCGTCGGTCTGGACCACTTCCGGCGGGAGATGGACGTCTGGCGCAACGCCTTCGACCTCACGATGCGCCTCGAGGACCAGATCGCCGAGGGCGACCGCGTCTGCACGCGCTGGTCCTGGGAGGGCACGCACAAGGGCGAGTTCCTCGGCATCCCGCCCACCGGCAAGAAGGTCTCCATGACCGGCACGACCATCTTCCGCTTCGACAGCCACGGCAAGATCGCCGAGGGCTGGTGGCAGTACGACCGCCTGGGCCTGATGGCCCGGCTGGGAGCCCTGGAACCAACGGAGTTGTAGAGAAGCCGGGAGGAGCCGGCCGTCGCGGGCGAACGGGGCTCAGCTCATCGAGTCCCGCTCCCGCACGGGGTGCCGTTCCGCCGCCCTCAGCGATCGCGCCGGATCAGCGAGGCGTACTCCCCGAACTCCGGGACAGGTTCCCAGTTCTTGGAAACGTCAATGCCGTACCGGCTCTCGGTGGCCCCCACCCCGCCCCCCTCGACCGTACGCTGAATGACGCCATCGGTCGTCATGCGGTAGGTCTCCATGCTTTCCACGTCTGCGTATCCGCCGCGCTCCTGCGATGCCCCGTAACGGTACAACCTCGCCGTTTTCAGAAAGAGCGAACCGTCGATCAGAGTGAACTGGTAGTTGAGCTCGTCGCGAGCGTACTCATCCATGAAGACGACCGAGGCGTAGCCGGTCTCCAGCCGCAGTTCCACACGGAGTTCCGGCGCCGAGTCGCCCTCGGAGGCGGGTACGGCGGTGTAGAGTTCACCGGATTCGTGTCGGGCTCTTGCCTGTTCCGGCGTGAGCGGCCTCATGGGGGCTTCCGTCAGACGGTTCCACTGCTCGCAGTAGGTCCACTTCATGAGCGATTTCAACCCGTGCCTTTCGGTAGCCGGTAGACAAAACCCTGCACATCTCTGATCATTACGCCACGGTCCGCCGCTTCCCTGAGGGCCCATTCTGGCACAGGCCGGGACTGGACAGGGACTTCCAACACAAATCTCCCCGTCAAGGGTTCCCCGATTAACTCAGGGTAATTCGCGCGCGCCTTCGGAGTGTCTGGAACAATCGTCCCTGGGCTATACTTCTGGCTCATCTCATTCAGATAGTTCTTGAACGTGGAACGTTCGATCTTGGCTATCTGCGTGAACTTGCGCGAAACAATTTCTCGTCCGGGTAAATACGAGTCGAGCCACTTTCCATTCTCCAGGTAGACCTCGTTGGCAGGGTACCGGTGCCAGTTATCCCTGTTGAATTGCCGGCCCCTGTTCCACTGCTCTCGTAGCCACGGTGGAAGGCCGCTGCGAGGGCCACCGCCGGATCCCCCCGTCCCGCCCGCCCCCGCCCCGCCCGCGCCGACTGCGAGCAGCGCGACCCCCGCGATCCCGAGGGCACCCGCGTTCAGGGCGGCTGGGGCTGTGACCGCGCCGACCGCACCGCCTCCGGCCAGGGCGAAACCGGTGGGCGGGAACAGGGCCAGCAGGGAGAGCAGGAGAAGAGCGAAGCCGAGGTAGACGAAGAAGGTGTCCAGCGCCTCGAGCAGATGCAGGGTCTTGATACTCCTGCCGTCCGGGCCGGCCGGCCCGAGTCCTCGCCACAGCAGGAAAGTTCCCGTCGTGGCCGCCCCTGCCGCGATGCCGCAGCGGAAGCGATGTGCGGCCAGCGACTCCGCCACGGGCTGGGACGAAGCCTGCCGCCAGGCCCGTAACAGGATGATCAGCTGGCAGGCGATCCAGGCGAGGGCGGCGACGGCGAACCCCATGAGGATCGCCGGCCCCTGCCCCGTCGTGAAGTACTCCTGGAGACCGGCGGTGGAGGGGAACGAACCGACGCCCAGGAAGAGCAGCGACGGCAGCATCAAGAGCCACGGAAGCAGCCGGAGCCACCGTGCTCGGGTTGTGCGAGACCTGCGCCTTCCCCTCAGCCAGGCACGGATGTTGACCGAACGCCAGGCCGCCTGGTTGTCGGACGCGTCCATGCGCGCGGTGATTCCCGTGAGGACGGAACCGAGTTCACTGGTGGCACGGTCGTGCGGCGCGACGGCTGCGGCGTACAGCAGTGACCGCCGCAGCCCGACGTAACGAAGGACGATCAGCAGCGACCAGGGCAGACGCCAGGCCGCATACCGCAGCAGGGCTGCCACGCTGTCACCGTCGGCGCGTTCCGAATCCGCTGCCCAGCGCCGAGCCCAGCACCACGAAGTCCGTGAGTCCCCACTGCCGGCGGATGACCGGACTCCATCCCGCCAGCAGCAAGGGACTGAGCTTGATGAGTTCTTCCGCCCAGGGCGCCACGGTGTAGCTGGTGGTGTTCACCACCTCGACCAGCGACTGCCCCGACCGGCCGGCCTGGAGACGGGTGTAGCCGTACTCCACCAGCGCGGTCGCCACGCCACACCCGTACACCCCGACCAGAAGCGCGAGCAGCACGGTCGGCAGACGCACCGAACGTGTGGGCAATGACAGGAGGAGGAGCTGCAGCACGCCCCAGACGGCTGCCACCGCCATCATCAGTGTCACGCCAAGCCCCCGACACACTGAATGCAGCACAGATTCGCAACAGTGAACGAATGCTAGGCGATCAACTCAGGTATATACAGGCGAGTTGTGGTCAGCTTTGAGGGGCTCATGTGGCGGTCGCGAACTCATCCGGCCGCGCTTGCCGCCCCAGTACCACGCCCTCACGGGACGGGGATCCGGGACCCGGCGGTCAGTCGCCGCCGCCTCCGCCGCCCCCGTCGCCTCCTCCGCTGTCGCCGCCGCCGTCGCTGCCGCCGTCGCCGGCGTCGCCGCCGTCGGAGCCCCAGCCGTCGCTGCCGCCGGGTTCGTTGTCCTCGGAGCCGAAGCCGAGGTTGGTGTACCAGGGCCGGTCCCAGGGGGTTTCGAGGGGTTCGGCGGCGGGGCGCGGGGTGCGGCGGAACCGGGCGAGGCCCGTGGTGTCGCCGAGGCCGAAGGAGACGGCGACGGCGTGGGCCATGACGGCGTCCAGGGGGTCGGGGCCGGACAGATCGACGGTGGCGAGAGGGAGCAGGACGTCGTCGGGGGTGGTGGGGGTGGGTCGGCGCGGTGGGCGGGTGAGCAGGGCGACGCGGTGGCCGTCGCGTTCCAGCCAGGAGCTGGTGGCGTTCTCGCGGCGCAGCGTGTACTGCCGGTCGGGCAGCCGGATCTCGACCCGGCTCTTGGACTTGCGGAGCTTCTTCTGCAGGTCGAGCCGGGCGGTGGTGTCGCCCACGGTCATCACCAGGCCGGCGCCCGGTGCGGACCGGTCGCCGAGGAAGCCGTGGGGTGCCCTGAGACGGACGGCGGGGGCCTGCGGGCCCCAGACGTCCACGTGCACCAGGCGCCGGTCGACCACGACGGCGACCGGTCCGGCGGGGCCCGGGGCGTAGCGGCGTGCCATCCACAGCGGGACGCCCTCCACGCGGGCCCGGCCGGCCAGGGCGCTCACCTGCTCGGGGCCGCCGCAGCGGCGGACGGCGAGTTCGCCGAGGGCGCGGGCGAAGTCGGCGGCCTGGCGCACCTTCCACGGTGTGGTGGTGCCGGTGACGCGGGTGACGGGGACGACGCCGGCGCCCTGCGGCAGGTGGTCCAGGGGGCGTTCGGTGCCGCAGGCGCCGAGCCAGCTGCCGCGCAGGTAGGCGTCGGCCATGGCGGCGAGGTTGAGTTCGTGGAGGGGCGTGGTACGGCCGCCCTTGCGCAGTCCGTCCTCGGTGAGCTGCACGGTCCGGGCGAACGGATTCCGCGAGCGTTCCGAGTAGAGCGTGTGGTGCATGGTCTCTCCCCCTCCGGTCCGGCCGGTTTCTTCTGCCGTGCGGACCGCCTCCGGCCTCGAACGAGCCGGGCGCGGGCCGCCCATCATTAGGTCGCCGGTGCGTTCTTCGGCGGTTCCATGATCGTGGCCCGGCGATTCCCGCGGTCGGCGGACCGCGCGTCCGGCACGGCGAAGGCCCGGCACCCTCCGGGGTGCCGGGCCTTCGAGCGAGCGTGTGGCTCAGTGGGCGTGGCCGTGGCCGTGGCCCGCGGCGGCCGGCTCCTCCTCTTCCTTCTTCTCGACGACCAGGGTCTCGGTCGTCAGAAGCAGGGAGGCGATGGAGGCGGCGTTCTCCAGGGCGGAGCGGGTGACCTTGACCGGGTCGATGACACCGGCCTTGATCAGGTCGCCGTACTCGCCGGTGGCGGCGTTGTAGCCGCTGCCCTTCTCCAGCTCGGCCACCTTGGAGACGATCACGTAGCCCTCGAGGCCGGCGTTCTCGGCGATCCAGCGCAGCGGCTCGACGACGGCGCTGCGGACGACCGCGACACCGGTGGCCTCGTCACCGGACTTGCCGAGGTTGCCCTCCAGGACCTTGGCGGAGTGGACCAGGGAGGAGCCACCACCGGAGACGATGCCCTCCTCGACCGCGGCGCGGGTCGCGGAGATGGCGTCCTCCAGACGGTGCTTGCGCTCCTTCAGCTCGACCTCGGTGGCGGCACCCACGCGGATGACGCACACGCCACCGGCCAGCTTGGCGAGACGCTCCTGCAGCTTCTCGCGGTCCCAGTCGGAGTCGGTGGTCTCGATCTCCGCCTTGATCTGGGCGACGCGGCCCTCGACGTCCTCCTTCTTGCCGGCGCCGTCGACGATCGTGGTGTCGTCCTTGGTGACGGTGACGCGGCGGGCGGAGCCGAGCACGTCCAGGCCGACCTGGTCGAGCTTGAGGCCGACCTCCTCGGAGACCACGGTGGCGCCGGTGAGGACCGCCATGTCCTGCAGCATCGCCTTGCGGCGGTCACCGAAGCCGGGCGCCTTGACGGCGACGGCGTTGAAGGTGCCGCGGATCTTGTTGACGACCAGGGTGGACAGGGCCTCGCCCTCGACGTCCTCGGCGATGATCAGCAGCGGCTTGGAGGAGTTGGCCTGGATGACCTTCTCCAGCAGCGGCAGCAGGTCGGCGATGGCCGAGATCTTGCCCTGGTGGATGAGGATGTACGGGTCCTCCAGGACGGCCTCCATGCGCTCCTGGTCCGTCACGAAGTACGGCGACAGGTAGCCCTTGTCGAAGGCCATGCCCTCGGTGAAGTCCAGCTCCAGACCGAAGGTGTTGGACTCCTCGACGGTGATCACACCGTCCTTGCCGACCTTGTCCATCGCCTCGGCGATCAGCTCGCCGACCTGCTGGTCCTGGGCGGACAGCGCGGCCACGGCGGCGATGTCGGACTTCTCGTCGATCGGGCGGGCGGAGGCCAGCAGGTCCTTGGACACGGCCGCCACGGCCGCGTCGATGCCCTTCTTCAGCGCTGCCGGGGAAGCGCCGGCGGCGACGTTCTTCAGCCCCTCACGGATCAGGGCCTGGGCGAGCACGGTGGCGGTGGTCGTACCGTCACCCGCGATGTCGTTGGTCTTGGTCGCCACCTCCTTCACCAGCTGCGCGCCGAGGTTCTCGTACGGGTCCTCGATCTCCACCTCGCGGGCGATCGTGACACCGTCGTTGGTGATGGTGGGGGCGCCGAACTTCTTGTCGATGACGACGTTGCGGCCCTTGGGGCCGATCGTCACCTTCACCGTGTCGGCAAGCTTGTTGACGCCGCGCTCGAGGGCGCGACGGGCGTCCTCGTCGAACTTCAGGATCTTCGCCATGGCAGCGGGAGCCCTCTCGGAATTCTGGGTGAAATCACTGCGCCCCGGGCGCCCGGCTTCTTATGGATGCGGGGGCCAGGGGCGCAGTCGAGCAAAGGTGCGTCGAGGTGATTACTTCTCGACGATCGCGAGGACGTCGCGGGCCGAGAGAACGAGGTACTCCTCGTTGTTGTACTTCACCTCGGTGCCGCCGTACTTGCTGTAGAGCACGACGTCACCGACCTTGACGTCGAGCTCGATGCGCTTACCGTCCTCGTAGCGGCCCGGGCCCACGGCCAGGACGACGCCCTCCTGGGGCTTCTCCTTGGCGGTGTCCGGAATGACCAGGCCAGAGGCCGTGGTCTGCTCGGCGTCCAGCGGCTGGACCACGATGCGGTCCTCGAGCGGCTTGATGGCAACCTTGGAGCTGGCGGTCGTCACGATCCGACCTCCCCCTTCGGAGATCTCACGGGGTTAACTGTCTGAGGTGGCGACCAGGTCGATCCGTCGTCGCGGGTGCCGGACCTGCCCGTCGCGTGGTTGGCACTCTCCACCGGGGAGTGCCAGAGCCGAGACTATGACTGCGATTAGCACTCGGTCAAGCGGAGTGCCAATCGGCGACGGCGCGTCGGACACCGGTTCGCGCCCCCGGGTTCACTTCGGAGCGCAGTCGGGCGTGCGCTCATGGTTCTGCCCCGGTCCCTGCGAGGTAGTCCTCGAGGCGGGCCACCCGCAGGCCGCGCCGGTCGGCCTCCTTCAGCAGCCGCCTCGTCCGCTCCGCCAGGGTCAGCGACGGCAGATCGACCGAGGGGACGGAGACGATGTCGCCGGGCATCAACTGCTTCGCACCCTGGGCGTAGGTGAGTACGCCGTCCCCGTCCAGGCTCACCCGCCACAGCACGAGAGCCGTGATGCCGCAGTCGGCGGCGGCGCGCAGGGTGGTCGCGTCGTACGTGCCGTAGGGCGGGCGGAACAGGCGGGGGCGGACGCCGAAGCGGGAGGTGAGCTTGCGCTGCTGGCCGCAGATCTGCGCGCGCTGGCCGGCGTACGGCAGCCCGCGCAGAGCGGTGTGGTCGAGGGTGTGGTTCTGCAGGCCGGCCCCGACCGCGCGCAGCCGGGCGAAGTGGGCGTAGCCGGGGCCCACCACGCTGTCGGTGAGGAAGAAACTGACCGGCAGGCGCCGTTCGCGGACGAGGCCGATGAGGCGGGGGTCGCGTTCGGCACCGTCGTCGTAGGTCAGGAAGACGACTTTGTCGGTGGTGCGGACCCGGTCGACGGCCGGCGGGAGCGCGGTGGCGGACGGGCGCGCGGCGGCAGCGGGTGCCGTGCTGTCGCCGGCCGGGCGCGTCGCGGTCTCACCGGCCGGCTGGCCGGCGCCGTCCCCGGCGGTCGCCGCCCGGTGCTGCACGGGGCCGGCGCAGCCCGCGGCCAGCAGCAGCGCGAGGGCCGCCAGCGCCGGACCGCGGGCGCGGGGCCTCACAGGTAGTCCTCCAGGCGGGCCACCGCGTAGCCCTCGGCGGTGACCTTGTCCAGGAAGCGGCGGACCATGTCGCGCATGGTGCCGTCCCAGTGGTCGGTGCCGCGGAAATGGGTCAGCACGATGTCGCCGGGGCGCAGTTCCCGGTCCCATTCGCGGTACTCCCAGCGGTCGACGAAGACCTCCTCGTTCCACAGGGGCACGTACTTGATGCCGCAGCTCTTGGCGGCGCGCAGCGTGTCCTTGTTGTAGTTGCCGAAGGGCGGGCGGAAGAGGACGGGGCGGGTGCCGTAGCGCTTCTCGATGACCTCCTGCATGCCGCAGATCTCGCGCTTCTGGCGGGCGTAGGACAGGGCGGGCAGATAGCGGTGGTGGAGGGTGTGGTTGTTGAGGGTGACACCGCGGTCCTGCATCCGCTCGAAGTAGGCGTAGTCGTCCTCGATGACGTAGTCGCTGAGGAAGGCGGAGTAGGGGATCCGCAGCTCGCTCATCATCCGCAGGAACTTCGGGTCCTTCTCGGCACCGTCGTCGATGGTGAGGAAGACGATCTTCTTCTTGGTCGGGACGGTGGTGAAGACCGGCGGGAGCCCGAGGCTCCGGTGGCCCTTCACCTCGAAGCCCTCGCGGGTGCCGATGTGCGGCTTCTTCCGTGGAGGCGGCGGGGCGGGCAGCGGCACCTTCTTCAGCCCCCAGCGCTTCGCGGCGGCGGCGCGTGCGGCCTGCGTGGCGCGCAGCTTGGTGGCGTAGGAGTCGAGCGCGCGGGCCGGGGGCGCGTTCAGGGGCCGTTCGCCGCTCGCGGGCGGGGTCCCGCCGCGTCCGCAGCCGGGGGCGAGGGCGGCGAGGGCGAGGACGACGAGCGCGACCCGCACCCGCCCCAGGGGGCCCCGCCTCCGCCACACACCCCGCGCCCTCTTTTCATCGTTTTGTCCTACTACTCGCATGGGCCCGGATCCTCCCAGTCCGCCGCCCTCCAGCCGGTCCGACACCGCGACCGGAGGCGCCCGGTCCACCGACTGGCCCACAATGAGCCGGTGAACGACCTCGACCCGCTCCTCACCCCCGAAGGCCGCGCCCTGCTGGAGGAGGTGCGCGACACCGCCCCGGCGGACGAACTCGCCGTCGCCACCCGGCTGCGCCGCGAGCACCCCGCCGAGCTGGTGTCCGCGGCGCTCGCCCAGGCACGGCTGCGGCAGCGGGCGGCGGCCAAGTTCGGCGCGGAGGACGCCCGCCGGATGTTCTTCACCGCCAACGGGGTCGAGCAGTCGACACGGGCGAGCGTGGCCGCCCACCGGGCGCGGAGGTTCGCCGAGCTCGGCGTGACCTCGGTGGCCGACCTGTGCTGCGGGATCGGCGGGGACGCCATCGCGCTGGCCCGCGCCGGCATCCGGGTGCTGGCGGTGGACCGCGACCCGCTCACCGCGGCGGCGGCACGGGCCAACGCGGAGGCTCTCGGCCTGGCCCACCTGATCGAGGTGCGCGAGGACGACGTCACCCGGACCGACACGGCCGGGTACGACGCGGTCTTCGTGGACCCGGCACGGCGCGGCGGGCGGGGCCGGATCTTCGACCCCGAGGCCTACTCGCCCCCGCTGTCCTGGGCGATCGGGGCGGCGCGCACGGCACGGCTCGCCGCCGCCCTGAAGGTCGCGCCCGGCATCCCGCACGAGGCGGTCCCGGACGACGCCGAGGCCGAGTGGATCTCGGACGGCGGGGACGTCAAGGAGGCCGTGCTGTGGTTCGGCGCGGCGGCGGCGAAGGGCTCCGTCCGCGCCACGCTGCTGCCCGGCCCGCGCACCCTGGCCTCCCGCGGCCTGCCCGACCCGGCGGTGCGCCCGCCCGGCCGGTACCTCTACGAGCCCGACGGCGCCGTCATCCGCGCCCATCTGGTCGCCGAGGTGGCCGAGGAGCTCGACGGCGGCCTCATCGACGAGACCATCGCCTACATCACCGCCGACGAGCACCGCCCCACGCCGTACGCGACCGCCTACGAGATCACCGACCGGCTGCCCTTCAACGCCAAGCAGCTGAAGGCGCTGCTGCGGGAGCGCGGCGTCGGCACCCTCACCGTCAAGAAGCGCGGCTCGGCGGTGGAGCCGGAGGAACTGCGCCGCAAGGTGCTGCCCAAGCCGCACGGCAGCGAGGCCGTCACGGTCTTCCTCACCCGGGTCGCCGGTGCCCCGTCCATGCTGCTCGGCCGCCCGGCCGGCTGATCAGCCGACAGCCGCCGCTCCCCGCCCGCCGGCCAGCCGTCCGCGGAGTCGGAGAGCGCGCTTCCGGGTCACCTTGCGTATGCGCATCCGAAAGTTTCGCAGGCCCCTGCACCCGGCCCCGACTGCCTTCTCACACGCCCTCTCGCGCCCTCTCACACACCCGCCGGCGCCGCCGTACTGCTGCGCACCACCAGGCTGGTGGCCAGCTCCACGCGGGTCGCCGTCTGGTCGGCGCCCTTGGCCAGGTCGAGGACCAGCTTGGCCGCCGCCTCCGCCATCTCGGTCAGCGGCTGCCGCACCGTGGTCAGCGGCGGCCCCACCCAGCGGGCCACCGGCAGATCGTCGAACCCGACCACGCTCACGTCCTCCGGGATGCGCAGCCCCAGCTCGCGCGCGGCCTCGTAGCACCCGAGCGCCTGCAGGTCGTTGCCGGCGAACACCGCGGTGGGCCGGTCCTCCCGCCGCAGCAGGGCGAGCCCTTGCCGGTAGCCGGCCTCGTGGTGGAAGTCCCCGGTGAGGATCAGCGCCGGGTCGACGGGCAGCCCCGCGGTCTCCAGTGCGGCGCGGTAGCCGTCGACGCGGGCGCGGCTGCACATCATCTGCGTGGGCCCGCTGATCGCCCCGATCCGGGTGTGCCCCAGCTCGATCAGGTGACGGGTGGCGGCCAGCCCGCCCTGCCAGTTGGTGGCGCCGATGGAGGGCACGTCGGTGCCCGGGTCGCCCGCCGGGTCCATCACCACGAACGGGATGGAACGGCTGGTCAGCAGCGCCCGCCCGGCCTCGTCCAGGCCGGAGAGCACCAGGATCACGCCGTACGGGCGGCGGGCGGCGACCTGGTCGGCCCAGGTGCGGCCGGGGGTGAGCCGCCCCGCACTCTCGGAGAGCACCACGCTCAGCCCGGCGTCCCGGGCCACGTTCTCCACGCCCCGGATGACCTCCATCGCCCAGGCGCTCTCCAGCTCGTGGAAGACCAGGTCGATCAGGGGTGAGCGGGTGGCCTCGGCGCGTCGGCGGCGGTAGCCGTGATCCCGCAGCAGCTGCTCCACCCGGCTGCGGGTGGCCGGGGCGACATCGGCGCGGCCGTTGAGGACCTTCGAAACAGTCGGCGCCGAGACACCGGCCTCCCGGGCGATCTCGGCGAGCGTCGCGGTCTGGCCGCCGCGCCCTTGCGTCCGGGTTTCTGCGGGCTGCGAGGAACTCATGGCGGCGATCGTATCCCCGCAGCACCCCTTGACGAAGTCTCCGAGGCGCCATAGGTTCCCGGAACATTCGATGGATACTTCGAAACATTCGAACCCACCGCCTCGACCCGAGTCACTCGAGCCCGACCAGCCCACGTCACTCCGAACCCGAGCCACCCCGACCCGAGCCACCCCGACCCGAGCCACCCCGACCCGAGCCACTCCGACCAGAACCACTCCGACCCGAGCCACTTCGAACCCAGTCAAGGTGAACGTCCGCGAGGAACGTTCGTGAAAGGGCCGTCCGTCCACCCGACAGGAGCTTCATGACCACCGCGCCCTGGCGTGACCCGAGCCTGCCCGCCGCCGCCCGCGTCGACGACCTGCTCTCCCGGATGACCCTGGAGGAGAAGACCGCCCAGCTGTACGGCGTGTGGGTGGGTGCCGACACGGACGGCGAGGGCGTCGCCCCGCACCAGCACGACATGACCTCCGACTACGACTGGGACGAACTGATCACCCGGGGCCTGGGCCAGATCACCCGCTCCTTCGGCACCGCCCCCGTCGATCCCGACCTCGGCGCGCAGGCGCTGGCCCGCGCCCAGCGGCAGATCGCGGCGGCCGGGCGGTTCGGCATCCCGGCGGTCGCGCACGAGGAGTGCCTGGCCGGGTTCACCGCCTGGCGGGCCACCGCCTACCCCGTGCCGCTCGCCTGGGGCGCGAGCTTCGACCCCGCGCTGGTGGAGGAGATGGCCCGCCGCATCGGCCACGACCTGCGCGCGGCCGGCGTGCACCAGGGCCTCGCTCCCGTCCTCGACGTGGTCCGCGACCCGCGCTGGGGCCGGGTGGAGGAGACCATCGGCGAGGACCCGTACCTGGTCGGCACCATCGGCACCGCCTATGTGCGCGGCCTGGAGTCGGCCGGAGTGATCGCCACCCTGAAGCACTTCGCCGGATACGCCTCCTCGGCCGGGGCGCGGAACCTGGCGCCGGTGCGGGCGGGCGTGCGGGAGTTCGCCGACGTCACGCTCCCGCCGTTCGAGATGGCGCTGCGCCAGGGCGGGGCCCGCTCGGTGATGGCCGCCTACACCGAGACCGACGGGGTGCCCGCCTCCGCCGACCCGGGGCTGCTCACCCGGCTGCTGCGCGAGGAGTGGGGCTTCACCGGCACCGTCGTCGCCGACTACTTCGGCATCGGCTTCCTGCAGACCCTGCACCGGGTCGCGGGCAGCGAGGCCGAGGCGGCGCACGCGGCCCTGCGGGCCGGCATCGACGTCGAGCTGCCCACCCTCAGGTGCTACGGCGCCCCCCTGGTGGCCGCGGTCCGCGCGGGCGAGATCCCCGAGGAGCTGGTGGACCGGGCGGCCCGCCGGGTGCTGCTGCAGAAGTGCGAACTGGGCCTGCTGGACGAGGACTGGACACCGGAGCCGACCGCCCCCCTCGACCTGGACTCCACGGAGAACCGCGCCCTGGCGCGCCGCCTCGCCGAGGAGTCGGTGGTGCTGCTGGACAACCCCGACGGGCTGCTCCCACTCGCCGCCGGGACCCGGATCGCGGTCGTCGGCCCGCGCGCCGCCGACGCGCTGGCGATGCTGGGCTGCTACTCCTTCCCCTCCCATGTCCTCCCCCACCACCCCGATGTCCCCCTGGGCATCGACATCCCGACGCTGCTGGACGCGGTGCGTACCGAACTGCCGGACGCCAAGGTGACGTTCGCCGAGGGCTGCGACACCTCGGGGCCGGACACCTCGGGCTTCGAGGAGGCCGTGGCGCGGGCCGCGGAGGCGGACGTGTGCGTGGCGGTGCTCGGCGACCGGGCGGGCCTGTTCGGCCGCGGCACGTCGGGCGAGGGCTGCGACGTGAGCGACCTGAGCCTGCCCGGGGTGCAGGCCGAGCTGCTGGACGCGCTGGTCGCCACGGGTGTGCCGGTGGTGCTGGTGCTGCTCACCGGGCGCCCGTACGCGCTGGGCCGGTGGGACGGGCGCCTCGGCGCGGTCGTCCAGGCCTTCTTCCCGGGCGAGGAGGGCGGTCCGGCGGTGGCGGGCGTGCTGTCCGGCCGGGTCAACCCCTCCGGCCGGCTGCCGGTCAGCGTGCCGCGCGTGCCGGGCGGGCAGCCGTGGACCTACCTGCAGCCTCCGCTGGGCCTGGCCGGCGAGGTCAGCAGCCTCGACCCGACCCCGCTGTACGCCTTCGGCCACGGCCGCTCGTACACCACGTTCGCCTGGGAGGACTTCACCGGCGGCGGCACGCCGGTCCCGGTCGCGACGGACGGGGTGTACGACGTCTCGCTGACCGTGCGCAACACCGGCGACCGCGCGGGCGCCGAGGTGGTGCAGCTGTACCTGCACGACCCGGTGGCTTCGGTGACCCGCCCCGACATGCGCCTGATCGGCTACCAGCGGGTCGAGCTGGACCCGGGGGCGGCGGCCCGGGTCACCTTCCGCTTCCACGCCGACCTGGCGGCGTTCACCGACCGCAGCGGCGAGCGCATCGTCGAACCGGGCGATCTCGAACTGCGCCTGGCCGCCTCCAGCGCGGACGTGCGCCACACCGCCCGGCTCACCCTCACCGGCGACACGCGCCGGCTCGGTCCGGACCGGCTGCTGCGGTGCGAGACGGAGGTGTCGGTGCTCCCCGGCACCTCGGGCTCCCCGAAGGGCTCGGGGGTGGAGGAGGCCGGCGGAGCGGAGTGACGACGGGGAAGGTCCTCCGCTCCGCCGGCGCCAAGGAGCCGGGCGAGCACGGCCGGTGGCGGCCACGCCGGACACCGGCGCGACGGACACCGGCCGCGACGGCACTCGCACTCGCCTCCCCCCCCTGCCTCCGGGCGGCCGGCACCGCCGCAAACGCGGGGGGAGAGCCTCCCGGCGTCAAGGGCCTCACCCGGCGTTGCTCCGGCCGGGTGACCGGTGAAGGGCGCCCGGAGGCCCGTGCGGCGAAGCTGGCCGCATGGCACCTTCCCCGACCAGGCGGTTCACCCTGGCCGCGCGGCTTCTGATCGCCGCCCTCGTCTGGCTCGTCGTCGTCCCCGGCACGGTCGCGATGTCCCCGGCAGGAGGTGACTCCGGTCCCCCGGACCGGCCCGCCGCCGGGGATCCGCTGCCGGGCCTGGAGCACATCGCCCGCCCGCTGCGGAGCACCGACCCCACGTCTCCCGCCGGCGACCTGCGGCCCCTCGTCCGTGCGGTCGGCGACGCGGTGGTCGTCGGCGTCGGCGAGGCCGCCCACGGCTCCCGCGACTTCGTCACCTTCCGCGACCGGGTCTTCCGGCACCTGGTCGAGGAGAAGGGCTTCAGGGCCTTCGCCCTGGAGGCCAACTGGAGTGCCGGAGTCCGTCTGGACGAGTATCTGCGCACCGGGCGCGGCGACCCGGTGCGGATCATGTCCGAGGAGTTCCAGAACGCCCATGCGCTGCTGCACAGCCAGGACTATCTGGACACGATCCGCTGGATGCGCCGGTACAACAGCGCCCACCCCGGCGACCCGGTCCGCTTCGTCGGCACCGACAACGGCTACGCCGGACCCGAGCTGTACGACCGGGTGGAGGAGCACGTCCGGCGAGCCCACCCCGAGCTGCTCCCGCAGGTCACCGAGCTGTACCGGGGACTGCGGCCCACGGTGTCCATGCACGAGTGGGTGCGCACCGCCATGGCCGCGCCCCTGGGCGAGCGGCGGGAGCGGGCCGAACGTACCGGCAAGGTCCTCGAACTGCTCCGCGCCCGCGGCTCCGCGGGGACCGCCCGCGGCTCGACCGGGGCGGACGACGACCACGTCTGGGCGGTGCAGCACGCCACCGCCGTCGACCAGGTGGCGCGCCTGTACGCCTTCGACTTCGCGGACCCCGAGGTCGCGCCGCAGGCCATGGCCTACCGCGACAGGGTGATGGCGGAGAACACCCTGTGGTGGCACCGGCGGACCGGCCAGAAGGTGGTGGCCGGCGGCCACAACAGCCACCTGTATCTGACGAGTTCCACCCCGGACCTCCCCCTCCCCCAGGGCCAGGTGCTCAGGGAGCGGCTGGGCGAGGGCTACGTGATGGTGGCCGCCTCCTTCGACCGGGGCACCGTGCACGCCACCGAGAAGAACCTGCAGAACCCCACGGACGAGGACATCCGCCGCTTCGAGGTGGAGCCCGCCGCCCCCGGCACCGTCGAGCACATGCTGGACCGGGTGAGCCACGCCGACTGGTACGCGGACCTGCGCACCGCGCCGCCCCCGGCCCGCGCCTGGCTGAACACCGCCCTGCCCAAGCGGGAGATCGGCACCGACTACCCGCCGGACGGCGACCAGGTCGCCCTGCTGCGGATGGCCGACCTGGTGGTGCACCTGCACGAGATCCGGCCCAGCCGCAGGCTCGACCGGGTACCGGCGCAGGCGCGGACGCCGGCGTCCGGCGGGGCCGCCGGCACCGACCCGCTGCCCGCCCTGCGGGCCGCCGCCCGCCCCCTGCGCACCGTGGAACCCGAAGGCCCCTTCACCGATCTGCGCCCGCTGGGCGAGGCGCTGGGCGACGCCCGGCTGGTGGGCGTCGGGCAGGCCTCCCACGGCGGCCACGAGTTCCAGGCCTTCCAGCACCGGGCGTTGCGGTACCTGGTCGCCGAGAAGGGCTTCCGCTCCCTGGTCCTCGAGGCCCCCTGGAGCACCGGGGTGCGTCTGGACGACTATCTGCGCACCGGGCGCGGCGACCCGCTCCGGATCATGTCCGATGAGCTGCACAGCGGCTACCTCTTCATGCACACCCGCGAGATCCTCGGCCTGATCCGCTGGATGCGCCAGTACAACATCGCCCACCCCGGCGACCCGCTCCGCTTCGCCGGCAACGACAGCAGCTACGCGGGCCCCCAGCTGTACGACCGGGTGGAGGAGCACGTCCGGCGGGCCCACCCGGACCTACTCCCGCGGGTGAGGGAGCTGTACCGCGGTCTGCGGCCCACGCTGCCCGCCCTGGAGTACATGATCGGCTACCTCGGCGAGCCCCTGGACGTGCGCCGGGAGAAGGCGGAACGCACCGCCGAGGTGCTGGAACTGCTGCGCGAGCGCACCCCGAAGGAGCGCACCGAGCAGGACCACCTCTGGGCGGTGCAGCACGCCACCGCCGTCGACCAGGTCGCCCGCCAGTACGCCTTCGACTACGACGACCCGGACGAGGCGCGACGGGCCATGGCCTACCGCGACACGATGATGGCGGACAACACCCTGTGGTGGCTGGAGCAGACCGGGGACCGCACGGTGCTGGCCGCCAGCAACGGCCATGTGTACCTGGAGGGTTACACCCCCGACTATCCGGTGATCCAGGGCGGCCTGCTGCGCCGCGCCCTCGGGGACGACTACCGGGTGGTGGGCGCGGCCTTCGGCCGGGGATCCTTCCTCGCCGCCGACCCGAGCGTCGCCGACCCGAGTGACACGGACGTGAAGAGGTTCTCCTCGGGCCCGATCGCCCCCGGCTCGGTGGAGGAGACGCTGGACCGGGTCGGTCACCCCCACTGGTTCGTCGACCTGCGCACCGCACCGGCCGCCGCCCGCGCCTGGCTGGGCGTCACCCGGCCCAAGCGGGAGATCGGAACGCATTGGCCCCGTCCCCCGGACCAGGTCAATGTGCTCCGCTCGGCGGACGTACTGGTGTACGTGCACCAGACCCGCCCGATCGAACTGCTCCCGCGCGTCTGACCCGGCCGTGCCGCGGGCGGTTCAGGCGGTGTTCTCGGCGCCCACCGACTCGAACCGCCACCGGTGCACCGCGCGGGTGATCAGCGAACCGTCGGGCTCCGGCAGTTCGGGCAGCTCCGCACCGTACGGGGCGTCCCACCAGGTGATGACGAGAACCCGGTCCTGCGGAGCCCGGAAGGTCTCCCGGCGCAGCGGGACGGGTTCCAGCCGCTGCGCCCGCGCCCACTCGAGCAGCTCGCCGCCCCGGCCGGGCACCGCCCGCGCCTCCCACATCAGCGCGACCGTCACGACGTCAGGATCTCCTTGCCCGTCATCAGTACAGGTTCTGCCCGCCCGCCATGAGCACCCGTCATGAGTACAGGTTCTGCTTGCTGAGCTCGTGCACGTGGTCGTGGGAGCGGGCCTCGCCCGGCACATGCGGGTCGGTCACCGGCAGCGAGGAGTCGGCCGACAGCTCCCAGTCGGAGGCGGGCCGGTTCCGGGCGACCATCTCGGCGCCCAGCGCGGCCACCATCGCCCCGTTGTCGGTGCACAGCTTGGGCCGCGGCACCCGCAACCGGATCCCGGCCGCCTCGCAGCGCTCCTGGGCCAGCGCCCGCAGCCGCGAGTTGGCGGCCACCCCGCCGCCGATCATCAGATGGTCGACGCCCTCGTCCTTGCAGGCGCGCACCGCCTTGCGGGTGAGCACGTCCACCACCGCCTCCTGGAAGGAGGCCGCCACGTCACGCACCGGCACCTCCTCTCCGGCCGCCCGCTTGGCCTCGATCCAGCGGGCCACGGCGGTCTTCAGGCCGGAGAAGGAGAAGTCGTAGGCCGGGTCGCGCGGCCCGGTCAGGCCGCGCGGGAAGGCGATCGCGTCCGGGTCGCCCTCCTGCGCGTACCGGTCGATGACCGGCCCGCCGGGGAAGCCGAGGTCGAGCACACGGGCGATCTTGTCGAAGGCCTCGCCGGCCGCGTCGTCGATGGTGGCGCCCATCGGGCGGACGTCGGTGGTGATGTCGCTGGACAGCAGCAGCGAGGAGTGCCCGCCGGAGACCAGCAGCGCCATGGTCGGCTCGGGGAGCGGACCGTGCTCGAGCTGGTCGACGCAGATGTGCGAGGCGAGGTGGTTGACCCCGTACAGGGGCTTGCCGAGGGCGTAGGCGAAGGCCTTCGCCGCCGAGACGCCGACCAGCAGCGCACCGGCGAGCCCCGGGCCCGCGGTGACGGCGATGCCGTCCAGGTCCCGCGCGCTCACCCCGGCCTCCTCCAGCGCGCGCTGGATCGTCGGCACCATCGCCTCCAGGTGCGCCCGCGACGCCACCTCGGGGACGACCCCGCCGAAGCGGGCGTGCTCGTCGACGCTGGAGGCGACCGCGTCCGCCAGCAGCGTGGTGCCGCGGACGATGCCGACGCCGGTCTCGTCGCAGGAGGTCTCGATCCCCAGGACCAGGGGTTCGTCAGCCATTGATCTCGGTTCCTTGTACGCCGTTCACCGGAGGGCCGGTGGGACTGAGGTGGAAGGGTCGGACAGGCGCATCACCAGCGCGTCCACATTGCCCGGCTGGTAGTAGCCGCGCCGGACGCCGATGACCTCGAAGCCGAAGCGCTCGTAGAGCTTCTGGGCGCGGACGTTGTCGATCCGGCACTCCAGCATCACCTCGGAGCACTCGAAGGCGGTCGCCGCCCGCAGCAGCTCGGTGAGCAGCCGCGAGCCGAGGCCGGTGCCCCAGTGGTCGCGGGTGACCGCGATGGTCTGGACGTCGCCCTGACCACCGGAGGCGGCGAGCCCCGCGTAGCCGACGATCCGGTCGCCCTCCTGGGCCACGACATAGCGGCGGGTCGCCCCGTGGCCGCGGGAGTGGGCCAGCTCGGACCAGAACATGCCCCGGGACCAGGCGTCCTCGGGGAACAGCTCCCGCTCCAGCTCCAGCACGGGTTCGATGTCCCACCAGCGCATCTCGCGCAGCACGACGGTCTCGGTTCCGGTCACTTCGGGGTGACCACCTTGTAGTTCTTGGGGACCTGGGCGTCTGGCCGCCGCAGATACAGCGGCCTCGGTGCGGGCAGCTCCTGACCGGCGGCCAGCCGTTCGGCGGCGAGCCGGGCCAGGGCGGCCGCGGACACGTGCTCGGGCTCGTGCGCCCTGGGGAAGACCTCCGGATACAGCAGCGCCCCCGCGCCGACCGCGGGCAGGTCCTCGACCTGCTCGGCGATGTCGGCGGGCCGGTCGACGGCCGGGCCGCTCACCCGGGTGCGGGAGTCCGCGTAGCGGGCCCAGTAGACCTCCTTGCGGCGGGCGTCGGTCGCCACGACGAACGGCCCCGGCAGGTCGGCCGCGTAGGCGAGACCGTCCAGCGTGCACACACCGTGCACGGGGACGCCGAGCGCGAGCCCGAAGGTGTCCGCGGTCATCAGACCGACGCGCAGGCCCGTGTAGGGCCCCGGTCCGATGCCGACGACGATGCCGGTGACGGCGTCCAGCGTGCGGCCGGCCTCGGCGAGGACCCGGTCGATCGCCGGGAGCAGCAGTTCCCCGTGCCGGCGGGCGTCCACCTGGCTCGACGAGGCGATGATGTCGTCGCCGTCGTGCAGCGCGACCGTGACGGCAGGGGTGGCGGTATCCAGAGCGAGCAAGAGCACGCAAACAGCCTACGGCTCCCGCGCCTTCGCCACGGCCGCACGGTCCGGCCGGTCACGGGCTGCTACCGTCCGGAACACGTATGTACAGAACGGGCTGAAACGGTTCGGACAGGACAGGCGCCGGTCCGGAGACCGACAGGACAGGGGTGACGACGGTGGCAGGCACCAGCTCGGCGATCGTGGCGGGGCTGACCGCGGCGGCGCTCGCGACGGTCGGCTATCTCGGTCACCAGGCGGCCGAGAACGTCCCCGCCGGGCTGCGCGCCGCCGCGCAGCCGGGTACCGCACAGTCCGCGCCCAGGACACCCGGCCAGAACGGGAATCCCGAGACTCTTCCCGCCCGCTCAGGTCAGGGCACGCGGGTGGTGTACTCCCTGACCGCGGACCGGGTGTGGCTGGTCGAGGAGGACGGCCGCATCCGGCGCACCTTCCCCGTCCACCCCTCCACGGTGGACCCGGCGCCGGGCACCTACCGGGTCACCTCCCGCTCCAAGCGGGTCACCGGTTCGGACGGCGTTCCGGTCGAACACGTGGTGCGCTTCGCCAGCGTCGACGGCACGGTGATCGGCTTCAGCGCGGCACTCGACGGCTCCGTGCCGCAGCTCGACCCAAAGGTGCGCACCGGCGGAGTGCGGGAGACGCGGGCGGACGGGGCGGCGATGTGGCGGTTCGCCACGATCGGCCGGAAGGTCGTGGTGGTGCCGTAGCGGCCGCGGGCCCCGCCCTCGCCCGGGCGCTGTCGTCCCGTCCCGTCGGTCGAGGGCGAACCCGTCGCCGGCGTCGATCGCGGCGAACCCGTCGCCGGCGTCGATCGCGGCGAACCCGCCAGTCGAGCCGGTCCCGCCGGTCGAGCCGGTCCCGCCGGTCGAGCCGATCCCGTCGGTCGAGCCGATCCCGTCGGCTGAGGGCGAACCGCCACCAGCGTCGGTCGAGGCGAACCCGCCAGTCGAGCCGATCCCGCCGGCTGAAGCGGCCCCGTCCCGTCAGCCGAGGCGGCGCACCGGTTCGCCCGCGAGGTACGCCTGGATGTCCTCCACGGCCTGGCGGTAGTACGTCGCGTAGTTGTCCTGCGTGACATAGCCGAGGTGAGGGGTGGCGAGCAGCCGCGGCGCGGTGCGCATCGGATGGTCCGCCGGGAGCGGCTCGATGTCGAACACATCGAGGCCGGCGCCCGCGATCCGGCCCTCGTGCAGCGCGGCCAGCAGCGCCTTCTGGTCGACAATGGCCGCGCGGGAGGTGTTGACGAGATAGGCGGTGGGCTTCAGCAGGGCCAGCTCGGCCGGGCCGAGCAGGCCGCGGGTGCGGTCGCTGAGCTTGAGGTGCACGGTCAGGAAGTCGCTGCCGCTCAGCAAGTCCTCCAGGGAGGGCGCCCGTTCCACGCCCACCTCGTCGGCGCGCTCCTGGCTGAGGTTCTGGCTCCAGGCGCTCACCCGCATCCCGAAGGCCAGGCCGATCTGCGCCACCCGCCCGCCGATCCGGCCCAGACCCAGCACCCCGAGCCGGCGGCCGTGCAGATCGGCGCCGACCGTGGACTGCCAGGGGCCGCCCGTGCGCAGCGCGCCGTTCTCGGTGACCAGGTTGCGGGCGAGGCCGAGGAGCAGCGCCCAGGTCAGCTCCACCGGCGGGGTGGAGGAGCTGGCGGTGCCGCACACCGTCACGCCGTTGCGCTCGGCGGCCGCGAGGTCGATGGCCGAGTTGCGCATGCCGGAGGCGACGAGCAGTTTCAGGCGGGGCAGGCGGTCCAGCAACGTGCCGGGGAACGGCACCCGTTCACGCAGGGTCACCACGATGTCGAAGCCGGCCAGCCGCTCGGCCAGCTCGTCCTCGCCGGCGATGTGGTCGCGGAAGGTGACGACGTCGACGCGGTCCTCGAGCGGACTCCAGTCGGCCGACCGCAGGGCGGCGTCCTGGAAGTCGTCGAGCACGGCACAGCGCAGGCGAGAAGGCGAAGAATCGTTCACGCGGAAAAGGTTACGCGGCCTCGCGGCGGTCCCGCGCCGGCCCGGCGAGGTGCGGTTCTGGCGCGGGCGCGGACGGCGGGGTGGAGACCGCGGCCGCGGCGGCGCAGGCGGCGAGCAGATCACGCATGGACACCCCGGAGACCGGCTTCGGCTGCGCCGTAATCCTGCGGGCGCTCTCGGTGGCCGACATGGACGCCTCCTGGGGGCCGGGGGGCGGAAAGCAGTCAGGAATCGGTGCCCGGGGCACCGAAGGGGTACTTAGGTACACCTAACTACGTGCTGGATACCATGTGACCACGCCCGACGGCCCGGGCGCAACATTTTCCCGACGCCTTGTCGGAAACTCCCGCCGGAGGGCCACGGCCTCTCGCCGGAGGGCTACTGCTTCTTCGCCTACGCCGCCAGGACGCTCAGGTCGGTCTCCGCCCAGCGTTCGCCCAGACCGGTGAGGGTCACGTGCCGCAACTCGTCGGTGGTGTCGCCGACGGCGCGGTGGATGACGACCTGGAGCCGGTCCTCGGTCAGCTCCTCGACCTTGCCCTCGCCCCACTCCACGACGACCACCGACTCGGGCAGCGAGACGTCGAGGTCGAGGTCCTCCATCTCGTCCAGGCCCCCGGAGAGCCGGTAGGCGTCCACATGGACCAGCGGCGGACCGTCGCCCAGCGACGGGTGGACCCGGGCGATCACGAACGTCGGCGAGGTGACCGCACCCCGCACCCCGAGCCCTTCGCCGAGCCCCCGGGTCAGCGTGGTCTTGCCGGCGCCCAGCTCACCGCTGAGCATCACCAGGTCACCGGCGCGCAGCAGCTTGGCGAGGGTGCGGCCCAGCTCCCGCATCCGGTCGGCCGAGGTGACCGTCAGCTCGACCGTCTGCCCGCCCTGCCCGGCCTGCGCGGCCTGCGCGGCCTGTCCGGCGTGCCCGGCCTGCCCGGGCGACTCGGACCGCCCGGACCCCCCGGACGACTGATCCGCGGCGGGCTGACCGGCGGACCGCTCCCGGCCGGCGGACGGCCCTCGGTCGCCGGAGTGGCCGGAGTGGCCGGGGTGGCCGGAGCCGGAGGGCTCGTGCTCAGCCGGGTTGTGCCGTGCTGCTGGTGCTTCCATAGCCACCCACGGTAGCCCCTGCGGGCACCGCCCCCGCGCGGGTGAGCAGGTCGGCGAGACGGTCGGTGACCACCTCCGGTTGCTCCAGCATCACCAGGTGCCCGGCGTCCGGGACCAGCACCAGCTCGGCGTCCGGCAGCGCGTCGGCGATCGCCTCGCTGTGCTCGCTGGGGGTGACCAGGTCCTGCACCCCGGCCAGCACCAGCACCGGCAGACCCGCGAAGTGGGCGAGCGCCTCGGTCTTGTCGTGGTCGTTGAACGCCGGGTAGTACTCGGCGACCACGTCGATCGGCGTCGACTCGATCATCCGCTCGGCGAACCGGGCGATCGCCGGATCCACGTCCCGGGAGGCGAACGAGTACCGCTTGATGATCCCGGCGAACAGGTCCGCCGTCGCCCGCCGTCCCTTCTCCACCAGCTCGGCCCGCTGCCCCAGCGCCTTCAGCACCCCGGGCAGCACCCGCCGCACCGCGTTGACCCCGGCCACCGGGAGCCCGAAGTTCACCTCGCCGAGCCGCCCCGACGACGTACCGACCAGGGCCACGCCGACGACCCGGTCGCGGACCAGCTCCGGGTACTGGTCGGCCAGCGCCATCACCGTCATGCCGCCCATCGAGTGCCCCACCAGCACCAGCGGCCCCTCGGGCGCGGCGGCGTCGATCACGGCCTTCAGGTCCCGCCCCAGCTGCTCGATGGTGACCGGTTCGCCCCGCTCCAGTTGGGCGGCGCCCCGCGCGGAGCGCCCGTGGCTGCGCTGGTCCCAGTGCACGGTCCGTACGACACCCCGCAGCGCGGCCCGCTGGAAGTGCCAGGAGTCCTGGTTGAGGCAGTAGCCGTGGCTGAAGACCACGGTGACGGGCGCCGGCGACGTGCGGCCGAACAGCCGCCGGCGGCGGGCGGGGCCGGTCTCCTGCGCGGGATCGACGTCGTCGACCTCGTAGTACAGCTCGGTGCCGTCCTCGGCGTACGCCCGGCCCGGCGTGCCGCGCAGCGTGCCGTACGGGCCCGCCGAGTCGAGCACCAGCCGGGCCTTGCGGCGCATGCCCCGGCCGACGGTCATCCGCTCGATGGCGACGCCCGCGGCGGCGCCGGTGGCGAGCACGCCTATCGCGACGCCCGCGATGCCGGTCGCCCGGCGCCAGCCCCCGGACGCCCCGGCGGCGGAGGCGACGGCCGCGGTGGCGGCGCTCGCGGCGGCCTCCGCACTGCTCTCGGTCACGTACCGCTCCTTCTCACCGGCTGTTGCCCGACGGGGGGTGAGCCCCGCCGGACCCGTCTCCGCGTCACCTGTCACAGGCGAATGTCAGTCCGTCATCACCCGTCTGTGCATCGCTTACCCGCCCCGCCCCTCATTCACAGCGACGCGTTTCACAGCGGGGGCGTTCACCCCTCGCTCACGCGGACGCGTTCTTGTAGACGCGCGGGACGCGGGGTCCGATCCGGGTGACGATCTCGTACGCGATCGTGCCGGCGGCCTGTGCCCAGTCCTCGGCGGTGGGCTCGCCCCGGTCACCGGGCCCGAACAGCACGGCCTCCGTGCCCTCCGGCGGCATGTCGCCACCCAGGTCCACGACGAACTGGTCCATGGCGACCCGTCCCGCGACCGTGCGCCACTTGCCCTCGACCAGCACCGGGCCGGTGGAGGAGGCGTGCCGGGGGATGCCGTCCGCGTAGCCGAGGGGAACGAGGCCGAGGGTCGTCGGGCCCGGGGTGACGTAGTGGTGCCCGTAGCTGACGCCATGCCCGCCCGGGACCTTCTTGACCAGTGCCAGCGAGGCGGACACCGTCATCGCCGGCCGCAGCCCGAAGTCCGCGGAGCTGCCCAGCTCGGGGCTCGGCGAGACCCCGTACAGCGCGATGCCCGGCCGGACCAGGTCGAAATGGCTCTCGGGGAGGGTGAGGGTGGCCGGCGAGTTGGCGATGTGCCGCACCTCGGGCGTCGCGCCCCGCGCCTCGGCGTACGCGACCATCTCCCGGAAACGGGAGAGCTGGGCGGCGATCGAGGGATGCCCCGGCTCGTCGGCGCAGGCGAAGTGCGACCAGAGCCCCGCGATCCGCACCAGCCCGTCCCGTTCGGCCCGCAGCGCGGCGCCGACCAGTTCGGCCCAGTCCTCGGGCTGGCACCCGCTGCGCCCGAGCCCGGTGTCCGCCTTGAGGTGCACCAGCGCAGACCTCCCGGCGGCATGCGCGGCCCGGGTGACCTCCTCCAGCGCCCACAGCCCGCTCACCGACACGTCGAGGCCGGCCTCGACCGCCTCCCGCCAGGGCCCTCCGGGCGTCCACAGCCAGCACATGATCCGCACATCGGCCGGCAGCCCGGCCTCCGGCGCGCGCAGGGCCAGCGCCTCCTGGGGCGTTGCGGTACCCAGCCAGGTCGCCCCGGCCTCGACAGCCGCCCTGGCGCAGGCCGGCGCCCCGTGCCCGTACGCATCCGCCTTGACCACGGCCATCAGGGCAGCACCGGGCGCCAGCTCGCGCAGCCGGCGCACATTGCCCCGCAAGGCGTCCAGATCGATCTCGGCACGGGCGCGCAGGGTGCCGGTCCGCCGGGCTTCTGTCTCACTCATGGTTGGGTCAGTGTCTCAGAGGGGACGAGCGAGGTCTGTGACGGCTTTCTCGGCGCCGCCTCGCCCTCACCACTGGGGACGCACGGAGCAAACCGGATGGTTTCCGGCGCCTCCCCGCCTGCCACCCCGGACCAGCCCGCGGACGCGGGCGCCGGCACGCTCATCGACGGTGTCGTCGTCGAGGGCCGGTCCCCGCGGCTCCCGAGCTGCCGATCCCCCACGCTCGACCGCGCTCGCGCGGAAGGGCCGTCGTCACATCGGCGCCCTCGTCCGCCCCCGCAGCCGCACGCACCGGACCGCCGTGCATCCGCACTCACGGGCCCGGGCATTGCGCTCACGGGGACCGGACCCCGCTCACCGGCGCCGGCACAGCGCCGGCGATCCCCGCGGGCCGACATGAACGAAGACTTCAGCCGCCCGCCTCCCGCACCCCATCCCCTCACATCCCCTATACGCCGATCTCCCGCACGACGTCCCGCCAGGCCCGCGGAATCGCCGCAGCCACGTCATGCGCCCCGACCGGCGCCGCGCCGCCCCCCGGCCCCGTCTCCGCCCCCGCCGCGAGCCGTCCGGCCAGGCCGTGCAGATACGCCCCCGCGCTCCCCGCGTCCCGCGCCTGCAACCCGGCCGCCAGCAGAGAGCCTGCGAGCCCGGACAGCACGTCACCGCTCCCCGCGGTCGCCAGCCACGAGGTCCCCGTCGGATTCACCCGCACGGGCCCACCCCCCGGCTCCGCCACCAGCGTGGTGGACCCCTTCAGCAGCACCGTCGCCCCGTACCGCTCCGCCAGTTCCTTCACCGCCGCCAGCCGTCCGCGCTCGACCTCCTCCCGCTCGACACCGAGCAGCGCGGCGGCCTCCCCCGCGTGCGGGGTCATCAGCGTCGGCGCCTTCCGCGCGCGCACCGCCGCCGCATCCGCCAGCCGCAGCCCGTCCGCGTCGATCAGCACCGGCACGTCCGCCGCCAGCACCTCCCCCACCGTGGCCGCGTCGTCCCCGGCGCCCGGCCCGGTCACCCACGCCTGCACCCGCCCCGCGTGCTTGGGCCCCCGGTCCGACACCAGCGTCTCGGGGTACCGGGCGATCACAGCGCTCCCCGCGGGCCCCACGTACCGCACGGCCCCCGCCCCGCCCCGCAGCGCACCCGCCACCGCGAGCACCGCGGCACCCGGATACCGCGCGGACCCGGCGGCGATCCCCACGACTCCCCGCCGGTACTTGTCACTCTCCGCCCGCGGCACCGGCAGCAGCCGCGCCACATCCGCATGCTGCAGGGCCTCCAGGGCGGCCTGGTCCTGCGCGAGGTCGAGTCCGATGTCGACCAGCCGCACCAGCCCCGCGTACTCCCGCGCGGGATCGATCAGCAGCCCCGGCTTGTGCGTCCCGAACGTCACCGTGAGATCCGCCCGCAGGGCGACCCCGTGCACCTCCCCGGTGTCGACGTCCACACCGCTCGGCAGATCCACCGCCACGACCACCGCCCGCGACCGCTCCGCAGCGGCGGCCAACGGCACCGCGTTCGGGCGCAGTCCGCCTTTCCCGCCGATCCCGACGATCCCGTCCAGCACGAGATCGGCCCGTTCGATCAGCTGCTCGGCACCGTCCGTCCCCACGGCCCGGCCACCCGCACGGCGCAACGCCGCGAGCCCGCCGGCGTGCGCCCGCTCCGGCGACAGCAGCACCGCGCTCACCCCGGCGCCCCGCCTCGCCAGCCGGGCACCGGCGTACAGGGCGTCCCCGCCGTTGTCCCCGCTGCCGACCAGCAGCACGACCCGGCTGCCGTAGACCCGCCCCAGCACATCCGCGCAGGCGGCGGCGAGCCCGGCCGCGGCGCGCTGCATCAGCGCCCCCTCCGGCAGCCGCGCCATCAGGTCCCGCTCCGCCGCCCTGACCTTCTCCACGCTGTACGCAGTACGCATGCGTCCGAGTCTCCCGCAGACACAACACGCACGCCCGCCCGCGCGGTCAGGTCAGCGACGCCGATTCCGCATCAACCGCACCAGCGCGAACACGACCGCGAGCGTGGCGGCGACGACCAGCATGGCCTGCCCCCACATCGGCAGATCCACCCCGGCCCCGGGAAACCCCAGCGTCACAGCGTTCCTCACCCCTCCGCGATCACGACCGCCGACGCGACCCCCGCGTCATGACTGAGCGACACATGCCACGACCGCACGCCCAGTTCGGCGGCCCTCGCCGCCACGGTCCCCTTCACCCGCAGCCGGGGTTGCCCGCTGTCCTCGACGTAAACCTCGGCATCGGTCCAGTACATCCCCGACGGCGCCCCCAGCGCCTTCGCCAACGCCTCTTTCGCGGCGAACCGCGCAGCCAGCGAGGCGACCCCCCGCCGCTCCCCACTCGGCAACAGCAACTCGCTCTCGAGAAACAGCCGCTGAGCCAGCCCGGGCGTCCGCTCCAGAGACGCCGCAAACCGATCGATCTCAGCTACGTCGATCCCGACGCCGATGATGCTCATGGGGGCACCCTACGACCCTGCCCGCAGGACGCCTGCCGTCCTCACGCGCTGAGCGTCCCCGCCTACGAAGCCACCCTCTCCACGCCCCGGAGGGGAGCCTTCATGTCCCTCCGTGCTCCTCCGCAAGGCCAGCCTCCGCCGCATCCGCTTCCACGACCTCCGACACTCCACCGCCACCCTCCTCCTGGAACAGGGCGTCGAACTCGTCGTCATCAAGGAACTCCTCGGCCACGCCCACATCGGCGTCACCGCCACCGTCTATGCCCACGTCCGACTCCGCCTCCAACGAGACGCCATCGACGCCCTCGGCACCGCGCTCGTGGGCCGGGAGACCACCGAGACGGCACGCTCCGACGGCGACGAACCGCCACCCTGCGCCTCGCTCGTCCGCTGCCGTTGCCGTCAACTACTGCCGTCACCCCACGCAGAAGCCCTGCCAGGACGCACCTGGCAGGGCTTCAGATCTGCATGCGCGCCGCGTCGAACGCGATCAACTTTCTGTTGATCCACTCCTGAACCAGAAGTGCGTCAGCTCACTTTGATGACTCACTCCCACCACAACAGGACCGCAGCTTGCCTCGACAGCCGTCACAGCTCCACCGAGGGTTAGTAGTTCGCCTTCCGGAAGGCGAACATGCGACAGGTCGACAGTTTTTCTCACACTCCGAATGGCAGGGTCGACGTCCTCCCATTCCGAGATGTCGAATACTGGCACGACATCCCCGAGCAATTCCGGTTCGGGAACCGAGTCCAGGCCACCCCCTTCCGGGGGAAGGTCGATAACCGTCAAGCTCATCAGTTGACCACTTTCAGGGTGCACCCGGACCTCAAGATAGCCGCCAGAGCTGCCGGAAATCATCAGGTAAAGAGGTTGGCGATCCCTGTCGACTTCCCATGAGGCATCCAGCGGGATCCACGGATCCTGCTCTACAACGGCACCGGGACAGGGAGCCCACCGAGTTACTTTTACCATCGGCTACTCCTGACCGACATGGAGAGCGTGAACGAGAGCGGGGAGTGGATCTTGCTGGCGCTGACTGAACTCAAGCTCCCAACCGCCGGAAGTAACCATCCTTCCTGCAGGAACGCCATTCCGAGTCGCCCCTGCAACGGCAGATTGCAAGCTGCGAAGCTGAACCTGGGTAGCCAGTCGCCTCGCCGGTGAGCTGATAGGTGTACTTGGCCACGTCCGCCGGACGAGTGGAAGGTGAAGGTGCCGTAGTCGCCGACGCCGGAGTGCCTGGTCTCGTCCTCCGGATAATCGGCGGAGGTCACCTTGAGATCGATCACACAGTCACGCCGAGCGACCATCGCAGATCTGCCCGAAATCGTACACGGGATCCCGGACGGAGTTCTCGCACCCAGGCGCTCGCCCCGCCGCCGGCCCTACTCCACCGTCACCGACTTCGCCAGGTTCCGCGGCTGGTCCACCTCGTTGCCGCGGGCCGTGGCCAGTTCGCAGGCGAAGACCTGGAGGGGGACCGTCGCCACCAGGGGCTGCAGCAGCACCGGTGTGGCCGGGATGCGGATCAGGTGGTCGGCGTAGGGGACGACCGCCTCGTCGCCCTCCTCCGCGATGACGATGGTCCGTGCGCCGCGGGCCCGGATCTCCTGGATGTTGGAGACGATCTTGTCGTGCAGGACGGAACGGCCGCGGGGTGACGGCACGACGACCACGACGGGCAGGTCCTGCTCGATCAGTGCGATGGGCCCGTGCTTCAGCTCGCCCGCCGCGAAGCCCTCCGCGTGCATGTAGGCGAGTTCCTTCAGCTTGAGGGCGCCCTCCAGGGCGACGGGGTATCCGACGTGCCGGCCGAGGAAGAGGACGGTGTTCTTTCCGGCCAGGGAACGGGCCAGCTCCCGCACCGGGCCCATGGTCTCCAGCACCCGTTCCACGGCTTTGGAGATGGAGGAGAGATCCCGTACGACCGCCCGGATCTCGTCGGCCCACTTGGTGCCCCGCACCTGCGCCAGATAGAGGGCGACGAGGTAGCAGGCGACCAGCTGGGTCAGGAACGCCTTGGTGGAGGCGACCGCGACCTCCGGACCGGCGTGCGTGTAGAGCACCGCGTCCGACTCCCGCGGGATCGTCGAGCCGTTGGTGTTGCAGATCGCCAGGACACGGGCGCCCTGCTCGCGGGCGTGCCGCAGCGCCATCAGCGTGTCCATGGTCTCGCCGGACTGGGAGATCGCGACGACCAGGGTCTGCTGGTCGAGGATCGGGTCCCGGTAGCGGAATTCGCTGGCCAGCTCCACCTCGCAGGGGATCCGCGTCCAGTGCTCGATGGCGTACTTGGCGATCAGCCCGGCGTGGAAGGCCGTACCGCATGCCACGATGACGACCTTGTCGACCTCGCGCAGCACACCGTCAGGGATCCGCACCTCGTCCAGCGACAGCGTGCCGGAGCCGTCGATCCGCCCCAGCAGCGTGTCGGCGACGGCCTTCGGCTGCTCGGCGATCTCCTTGAGCATGAAGTAGTCGTAGCCGCCCTTCTCGGCGGCGGAGGCGTCCCAGTCGACGTGGTACGGGTTCACCTCGGCGGGGCTGCCGTCGAAGCCGGTGACGGTGACGGAGTCCCGGCGCAGCTCCACCACCTGGTCCTGGCCGAGTTCGATCGCGGACCGGGTGTGCGCGATGAACGCGGCGACGTCCGAGGCGAGGAACGACTCGCCCTCGCCGATGCCCACGACCAGTGGTGAGCTGCGCCGCGCGCCCACCACGACGTCCGGCTCGTCGGCGTGCACGGCGACCAGGGTGAACGCCCCCTCCAGCCGCCGGCACACCAGCCGCATCGCCTCGGCGAGGTCGGCGCAGGAGGAGAACTCCTCGGCGAGCAGGTGGGCGACCACCTCGGTGTCCGTCTCGGAGGTCAGTTCATGGCCGCGCTCGGTGAGTTCGGCGCGCAGGGCGGCGAAGTTCTCGATGATGCCGTTGTGGACGACGGCGACCCGGCCGGCGTTGTCGAGGTGCGGGTGGGCGTTGGAGTCGGTCGGTCCGCCGTGGGTGGCCCACCGGGTGTGTCCGATCCCGGTCGTGCCCGTGGGCAGCGGCCGTTCGGCCAGCTCCTTCTCCAGGTTGACCAGCTTCCCGGCCCGCTTGGCGGTGGCCAGACCGCCGTCCGCGAGGACGGCGACCCCTGCCGAGTCGTAGCCCCGGTACTCCAGCCGCTTCAGCCCTGCGGTCACCACGTCGAGCGCCGACTGCGTACCCACATAACCCACGATTCCGCACATACAGGGCACCCTATGGCCCGTCAGCCACCCGGATCGGCCTCCACCTGCCCGGAATCGGAAATTCCCACTACCGTACGAACGGCCGGCGGGACCTTCCCCGAGTCACGGCTCGGGGTAGCCTCGGCCGCCATGAACCACCGTCGGCGCAAGAAACTCACCCGGCGTCTCGTGGACGCGATCGTCGTGGGCGACACGGCCGGAGTGCGCGCGGCGCTGCGAGCCGGCGCCGACCCGGAGCACCCCGGCGGCGAGGGCGCGACGCCGCTCTATCTGGCCGCCGTGAGCGGACACGCGCAGATCGCCCGCCTGCTGCTGAGCGCCGGCGCCCGCCCGGACACCGAGAGCGGCGGGGCCGGCTCGGAGGGCACACCGCTGTGCGCGGCCGCGTGCTGGGGACACATCGGCGCCGTACGCGAACTGCTCGCGCACGGCGCCGACCCGAACCTCCGCGAGGACCACGGCACCGGCCGCACCGCCCTGGAGTGGGCCCGGGAGGGCGGGCACACCGAGACGGCGGAGCTGCTCGCCGAGGCGGGCGGGGAGGGCGTCGGCGAGCCCCGGCCTCCCCGCCCCTGAACGCACGTCAGCCGAGCTTGGACACCTGCGCGTCCACCACGTCCGCGGGCACCTCGAAGTCCTTGCCGTCGGCCATCGCCGCCAGGTTCACGACGGTGAAGGTCACCACGGTCGAGCCCTTGCGGACGGCGACGACCTTGTTCGGGGCCTCGAGCCCGCCTTCGGCCGCCAGAGTGAGCGTGATGGCCGCGCTCTCGTCGCCGCCCTTCGGCGCGGCGGTCGTGGCGACCTTGGCGATCTCCAGCTTCTCGCCGCTCGTGGTGGTCTTGAAGCCGCCGGTGCACTTCTCGGCCGCGGCGCTCAGGCCCTTCATGGCCTTCTCCGCGCCGCCGTCCTCGTACGAGGCGAGGGTGATCAGCATCTTCGAGACGTCCAGGGCCGCCCCGAGGGCCTCCTCGGGGTCGGTGTCCGCGGCGGGCTTCTTCGGCTCGCCGGTCCACGAGCGCTTCGCCGTCGCCGCCGGGTCGCCCTGCGCGACGCCCGCCTGCGCACGGGCCAGCGGCAGGCAGGCCCCGTCCTCGGCCTTCACCTGGTCCGCGGTGAGGTCGTCGCTCGCCGGGACCTCGGCGGCGACCTTGCCCTTCTCGACGTCCGACTGCGCCAGAGCGGCCTTCTCCAGCTCTGCGCCGGTCAGCGCCTTCGCCGCGGGGGCGGGCGCCGCGGTCGGCTCGGAGGCACCCTTGCCCTCGTCGGCCTTCTCCCCGTCGCCACCGCAGGCGGTGACCAGCAGGGTGAGGGCGGCGGCGGAGGCGGCCAGGGCGGTACGGCGGACGGATGTGGGCTTCACTGTCGGCTCTCTCTTCACTGGTGCGGAGAACTCCGCATGATGGTGCGCGCACCCTAGGCGCAGAATCCCCACAGATGATCAACAGAGAGACCACCCGGTATGCGAACGTGACACCGACGTGATCTTGAAACCGGCCCACGCCCCGGCGCATCGCCCGCGTACCGTCGACTCTCGGCCGACTTTCACCGACCGGCGGCCACCGTCTCCGCCCTTCGGTCACGAAACCTTCACAAGCGCCCCTTGGTCTGCGCAGCGTTGGTGAGCCGAGGCAACTGTCGCCCGAGGGAAAGGATCAGGCCGCCCGCCCCGCACGCGGCCGGGCGCCTCCCCTTCCCTCCCCCTCGGATCGATGCCTACAGTTTCGCCGCGCCTGAACGGATCTCACCACTCCGCTCACGCACCCATCGACCAGCGACCGGGGGAACGCGTCGCCAGGGGGAAGGGATGCGGGGCATGCCGGGCAAGAAGGCACCGGCATGCCCCGCAGCACCCCGGCACCGCTTCAGGCCCGCGCCATGCATGTCCGCGTGAGCGGTTCCCGGCATCGCCTCCACCTGGCCGAGGGGGAAGTACGGACCGCGCGAGAGGAGGCCCGGTCCGGTGGGCCCGGTGGGGGCGGGCGCCGACGTGACACACCCCACCCGCCATCGGGTTCGAACAGCGTTAACAATGGACTGTGATCTCACAGGTCTCCTCGACATCCCGGAGCGCCCACCGGCAGCGGCCGGAGACGACTCCCTACGTCGATCTCACCCGTGCCGAGTGGAGTGCGCTGCGCGACAAGACGCCGCTGCCGCTCACCGCCGAGGAGGTCGAGCAGCTGCGCGGACTCGGTGACGTCATCGACCTCGACGAGGTGCGGGACATCTACCTCCCGCTGTCCCGGCTGCTCAATCTCTACGTCAAGGCCACCGACGGGCTGCGCGGGGCCCTGAACACCTTCCTGGGCGAGCAGGGCTCCCAGTCGGGCACGCCGTTCGTCATAGGGGTCGCCGGTTCCGTCGCCGTCGGCAAGTCGACCGTGGCCCGCCTGCTGCGGGCCCTGCTGTCGCGCTGGCCCGAGCACCCCCGGGTCGAGCGGGTGACCACGGACGGGTTCCTGCTGCCGACCAAGGAGCTCCAGGCCCGCGGTCTGATGTCGCGCAAGGGCTTCCCCGAGTCGTACGACCGCCGTGCGCTCACCCGGTTCGTCGCCGACATCAAGGCCGGCAAGGACGAGGTCACCGCGCCGGTGTACTCGCATCTGAAGTACGACATCGTGCCGGACGAGAAGCTCGTGGTGCGCCGGCCGGACATCCTAATCGTCGAGGGGCTGAACGTCCTGCAGCCGGCCCTCCCGGGCAAGGACGGGCGCACCCGGGTCGGTCTCGCCGACTACTTCGACTTCAGCGTGTACGTGGACGCCCGCACCGAGGACATCGAGCGCTGGTACCTCGACCGCTTCAAGCGGCTGCGCGAGACCGCGTTCCAGAACCCGTCCTCGTACTTCCGCAAGTACACGCAGGTCTCCGAGGAGGAGGCCCTGGACTACGCCCGCACCATGTGGCGGACCATCAACGAGCCGAACCTGGTCGAGAACATCGCCCCTACCCGGGGCCGGGCCACCCTGGTACTGCGCAAGGGCCCGGACCACAAGGTCCAGCGCCTCAGTCTGCGCAAGCTGTAGGGGGAAAGCACGACGCGGCAGCACTTCCCTCCGGGGAAGCGGTGCCGCGTCATCGGTCCGGGCGGCGGGCTAGCCCAGCGCGGACTTCACCGCATCGGCCAGCCGGCCGGCGACGGTGCGGGCCTGGTCGCTGTCGGCCGCCTCGACCATGACCCGGACCAGCGGCTCGGTCCCGGAGGGGCGCAGCAGCACCCGTCCGGTCTCGCCGAGCTCCCGCTCCGCCTCCGCCACGGCCGCCGCGAGCTCCGGCGAGGTCTTCACCCGGGACTTGTCCACGTCCGGGACGTTGATCAGCACCTGCGGCAGCCGCTCCATCACCGCGGCCAGGTCGCGCAGCGTGCGGCCGGTCTGGGCGACCCGCGCGGCCAGCAGCAGGCCGGTGAGCGTGCCGTCGCCGGTGGTGGCGTGGTCCAGCACGATGACGTGCCCGGACTGCTCGCCGCCGAGCGCGTAGCCGCGCTCCTTCATCTCCTCCAGGACGTACCGGTCGCCGACGGCCGTCTGCACCAGCTGGATGCCCTCGCGCTCCATCGCCAGCTTGAAGCCGAGGTTCGACATCACGGTCGCCACCACGGTCTGCGAGCGCAGCGCGCCCCGCTCCCGCAGCGCCAGCGCCAGCACGGCGAGGATCTGGTCCCCGTCGACCTCCTCACCGGTGTGGTCGACGGCCAGGCAGCGGTCGGCGTCCCCGTCGTGCGCGATGCCGAGGTCGGCGCCGTGCTCGACGACGGCCGCCTTGAGCTTGTCCAGGTGGGTGGAGCCGCAGCCGTCGTTGATGTTGAGCCCGTCGGGGTCGGCACCGATGGTGACGACCTCGGCGCCGGCCCGGCTGAACGCCTCCGGCGACACCCGGGAGGCCGCGCCGTGCGCCTCGTCGAGGACGATCTTCAGCCCGTCGAGCCGGTTCGGCAGGACGCCGACGAGGTGGGCGACGTAGGTGTCGAGGCCCTCGTGGTAGTCCCGCACGCGGCCCACGCCGGCGCCGGTCGGCCGGTCCCAGGGCGCGCCGGTGCGGTGCTCCTCGTAGACGGCCTCGATGCGGTCCTCCAGCTCGTCGGCGAGTTTGTGACCGCCGCGGGCGAAGAACTTGATGCCGTTGTCGGGCATGGCGTTGTGGCTCGCGGAGAGCATCACGCCGAGGTCGGCGCCGAGCGCGGCGGTCAGGTGGGCGACGGCGGGCGTGGGCAGCACGCCGACCCGCAGCACGTCCACACCGGCGCTGGCCAGACCGGCGACGACGGCGGCCTCCAGGAACTCCCCGGAGGCGCGCGGATCGCGCCCGACCACCGCCGTGGGCCGGTGCCCTTCGAACGTGCCCGCCTCGGCCAGCACGTGCGCGGCGGCCACGGAGAGGCCGAGGGCCATCTCCGCGGTCAGGTCCGCGTTGGCGACACCACGCACGCCGTCCGTGCCGAAGAGTCGTCCCACTTGTCCTCCTGAGGAAGCATCAGTACCGAAACCGCGCCGTGGCGACGTCGGCAGGGTGCCGAGGCGCTGGACGGTCGCGAGGTCGCGAGTCGCGAGGTCGCGATGCGAGTGCGGCTCCGCATCGCCGGGCGGCCGGCCGCACCCGGAGCGGGCCCGGCCCCTGGGCGGCCCGCCGGGGCGGGCAGCACGACCATCCGATCACATTAGCCGCTGAGCGCATGGTGTCGTCATACGCCCACGTCAGTGAAACACGAACGCCCCGGCAGCACAGTGGCGTGCCGCCGGGGCGTTCGGAGTACAGGCAGGCGCGTACCTCAGCGCTTGCTGTACTGCGGAGCCTTGCGGGCCTTCTTCAGACCGGCCTTCTTCCGCTCGACCGCGCGGGCGTCGCGGCGCAGGAAGCCGGCCTTCTTCAGCGGGCCGCGGTTGTTGTCGACGTCGGCCTCGTTCAGCGCACGGGCGACACCCAGGCGGAGCGCACCGGCCTGACCGGAGACACCGCCGCCGGAGATGCGGGCGATGACGTCGTAGCGGCCCTCGAGCTCGAGCACCTTGAAGGGCTCGTTCACGGACTGCTGGTGCACCTTGTTCGGGAAGTAGTCCTCGAGGGTGCGACCGTTGATCTTCCACTTGCCGGTGCCCGGGACGATCCGGACGCGGGCGATGGCGTTCTTGCGGCGGCCCAGGCCGGCGGCCGGCTGGGGCTCGCCGAAGCGGGACGCCATGGACTCCGAGGTGTACTCGCCCTCGACGGGGGCCTCGGACTCGGTGGTGTAGCTGTCGATGTCAAGCTCTTCGAGCGGCTGCTCAGCAGTGGTCTCGGCCACGATTCTCCTCAGATTCTCTTCAGTCTTAGGGGGTGGCCGGACTTACTGCGCGACCTGGCTGATCTCGAACGGCACCGGCTGCTGAGCAGCGTGCGGGTGCTGGTCGCCCGAGTAGACCTTCAGCTTCGAGAGCATCTGACGGCCCAGGGAGTTCTTGGGCAGCATGCCCTTCACGGCCTTCTCGATGGCCTTCTCGGGGTTCTTCTCGAGCAGCTCGTCGTAACGGACGGAGCGCAGACCACCCGGGTAGCCGGAGTGGCGGTACGCCATCTTCTGGGTCCGCTTGTTGCCGGAGAGGTGCACCTTGTCGGCGTTGATGATGATGACGAAGTCACCGGTGTCGACGTGCGGTGCGTAGATCGGCTTGTGCTTGCCACGCAGGAGGGAGGCAGCAGTGGAGGCCAGACGGCCCAGGACGACGTCCTGGGCATCGATGACGTGCCACTGGCGCGTCACATCGCCGGGCTTGGGGCTGTACGTACGCACGGTTCGTAGCCTTTGCTTCTTCAGTGAATGGTCCTGACAAGGTCACCGAAGGCGATCACGACAGCCCTGACCGCACTGCGGTGACGCAAGCCGCGTGCTGGTCGCTGGTCATCGGCCCGGTGGACCGGTGTAAGGGCCCCTCACGTGAGAATGAGCAAGCCAATACACATAACGAACATGCAGAATACCCACGCTCGGCCGGACGGGTCAAAACGAGTCGGCCTGCGCGGACTGCACGCACTCCTTCGATTCTGAAGCCCCTGGTGGGCTGCCTGCGGCACACCCACGGGTCACGCGGCAGGGCGCCTGCGGAGCTGCGCGGACGCCCTCGGGGACCGGCCGGCCGCCGCCCAGGACGGGCACACCGCGGCCGACCGCCGCCGACGAGTGCGCCGCGGCCGGCGTCCGGGGGTGGGGGCACGGCCGGCACGGACACGGCCCGTGCACAGAGGGTGAGGACGCCGCGCGGCGCCGGCCGCGACACCCGCGCGAGCCCCGGCGGGGGCGGCCCGGAAGCCGCGGCGGCGGCGCCGGCCGGGTCCGGGGCCGGCGCGCCGACGACCCGGCGTACCCGCGCCCCGGCGAGCAGCAGGGGCACGACGATCAGCAGGGAGCGCTCGTACGACGGCCCGACGAGCAGCGGAACCGGGAGCATCAGCCCGGTGGCCGTCTCCAGCAGCCGCAGCGGCCCGGCGCCGCCCGCGATCCAGCGCAGGCACGCACACACCCCAGCGCCGGTACGCCCGCACTCCAGCGCCGGTACGCACACACCCCAGCGCCGGTACGCCCGCACCCCAGCGCCGGTACGCGCACACCCCGCGGCCGCGAGCAAGCAGGTCCATGCGGCGGGCTCCGGCGGCAACCCCGGCAGGACCGACCGGGGCAGCCCCGGAAAGCACGAGGGGCTCCGCCTCCGGCACATCCCCGGAAACCACGAACGGCACCTTCCCCGGCACCGCGACCGACACAAGCCACGGGCATCGCGGTCAGCGCGGCCTGCGCCCCCCCACCGGCGCGCGAAGACGAACGGCAGCACCATCGGCGCGAGCAGCGGCTCCAGTACGACGATCACTCCGGTCGGCGCACCCGCCGTCACCCGCCGGCCCCGGCTCGCCGCCGGCAGGCACAGGGGAAGCACGGGCCCCGCGGGGACCTGCCGGGCCTCCCGGAACGTGAACGTGAGATGCACGACCGGAAGCGGCTCCGCGGACGCCGCCGCGATCGGACCCGGCACCGCGACCGCCCGCGAGTCCGTCGCACACCACCGCACGGACCACCCGTCCGGGCCCCGTCCGAGGTCACCCGCGCCGCGCGCGCCGGCGGCGGGTCCGGGACCGCACCGGCCCCCTGCCGCGGGGCCCGCCGGCCGGTCGCACCAACCACCCGGAGATGTCGCATTTGCGCCTCACCACGGGCGCAACGCTACGGGCTCCGGGGCCCGTTGAGGCGGACCAGCACGCCCTGGAGCCCGTCTAAGATGCGCCCCATGAGTTATGGGCAGGGGGGCTCTCAGCAACAGTGGGATCCCTGGAAACCGCATTCTCAGCAGCCCTGGAACAGCGGCAGCTCCGGCCAGTCCCCCGACTGGGCCGCGCTCGCCGAGGCCTCCGAGGCCCGCGCCAAACGGCGGCGGCTGCTGTTCATAGGCGGCGGCGCGCTCGCCACCATCGCGATAGGCACGGCGGTGGCGCTGGCCGTGGTGTCCGCCGACGGCGGCAACGAGAGCGCGGGCGGCCCGTCCTCCCAGCTGCCCGGCGCCGCCGACATCCCGAGCGCGACCAGCACCGTGCCGTCGTTCGCACCCACCAGTGCGCCGCCACCGCTGGACCCGAAGGACTTCATCTCCAACGTCAAGAAGGACCGGGCGCCGCTCGGGCCCGACATCCTCTTCCCCGGCACCCAACTCACCATGGGTGAGACGGTGTACAAGAAGGGGCCCACGGCGGACACCCGCAACTGCGCGTCGGCCGCCAAGGCGACGCTGCCCAAGGTGCTCACCGACAACGACTGCACCCGCCTGATGCGCGTCAGCTACACCAAGGACGACGTGGCGGTGACGGTCGGCGTGGCGGTCTTCGACACCGAGGCGCAGGCGCTCAAGGCCAAGAAGCAGGCCGACAACAAGAGCATCATCAAGTCCCTGTCGGGCGGCGGGGTCAAGGAGTTCTGCGACGGCGCGGTGTGCCGGTCCACCATCAACTCCTACGGCCGCTACGCCTACTTCACCCTGGCCGGTTTCACCAACGGCAAGGACGTGACGACCAAGGACAAGGCCGTCTTCTCGACCGGCGACGACCTCGCCGAGTTCACGTTCCGTCAGATCCGCCGCAGGGGCGAGGCCCAGGCGTCGGCAGCGGCGAACGAGTAGCCGCGCGGGAGCAGCCGCACCGAGGGCCGGCCCGCCCCGACGGGATCAGGACCGGCCCTCGCGCATCTCCGGATCCAGGGGCCCGCACCGGTCCCCGGGGGTCTCAGCAGCAGCCCCGCGGCGGCAGCGTCCGCTTGTTGCGGGCCTCCTTGCTGCGCGCGGCCAGCAGCTCGTCCGCCGGGTAGCCGACCTCCTCCAGCGTCAGCCCGTGCGGCCGCACCACATGCACGGCCGAGTCCCGCACGCCCGCGTCCAGGACCTTGCGCGGCCAGTCCGGCGGCCGGTGGCCGTCGCCCACGAAGAGCAGCGCCCCGATCAGCGAGCGCACCATGTTGTGGCAGAAGGCGTCCGCCCGCACGGTGGCGGTGATGATGCCGTCGTCGCCGCGCACCAGGCTCAGCTCCTGCAGGGTGCGGATGGTGGTGGCGCCCTCGCGGCGCTTGCAGTACGCGGCGAAGTCGTGCTCGCCGAGCAGGGCGCGGGCGGCCTCGTTCATGGCGTCGACGTCGAGCGGCCAGTCGTGCCACAGGACGTGGTTGCGAAGCAGCGGGTCGACGCCTCCGGGGTTGTCGGTGACCCGGTAGGCGTAACGGCGCCAGATAGCCGAGAACCGCGCGTTGAAGCCGCTGGGGGCCTCGCGCAGGGCCCACACCCGCACATCCCGCGGCAGCCGCCCTGCGAGGCGCTTGAGCAGCTTCTCGTGGTGCTCGCGCCACACGCTCTCGGGCAGGTCCACATGGGCCACCTGTCCCCGGGCGTGCACCCCGGCGTCGGTGCGTCCCGCGACGGTCAGCTCGTAGGTCTCCCGGGACCGGGTGACGGTGCGCAGCGCGTCCTCGATCTCCCCCTGCACGGTCCGCCGTCCCCCGGCCTGCTTGGCCCAGCCGGAGAAGTCGGTCCCGTCGTAGGACAGGTCGAGGCGGATGCGGACGTGTCCCGGCGCTACTTCATCACTCACGTGCGAATTCTCTCAGGAGCGGCGCGGCTCTCCCGCCGGGGCGGCGAAGGGGACCGCCCCCGCGCCGAGCCCCGGCCCCCGGAAGACGGAACGGGCCCGCCCCCTGGAAGGGAGCGGGCCCGCGGCCGGGACAGAAGAACGCTTACGCGTCCTTCGACTCCTCGGCCGACTCCTCGGCGGGCGCCTCGTCGGACTTGGCCTCGGTGGCCTCCTCCTTCTTGAGGGCGTCCTCCTTGACCGCACGCTTGGTGGCGGCCTCGGCCTCGCCGACCGCCTTCTGCTGCACCGTCAGCGCCTCGACCAGCTCGATCACGGCCATGGGCGCGTTGTCGCCACGGCGGTTACCGATCTTGGTGATGCGGGTGTAGCCACCCGGACGGTTCTCGTACCGCGGGCCGATCTCGGTGAAGAGCGTGTGCACGACGCTCTTGTCCGTGATGACCTGGAGCACCTGGCGGCGGTTGTGAAGGTCGCCCTTCTTCGCCTTGGTGATCAGGCGCTCGGCGTACGGCCGCAGACGGCGGGCCTTCGCCTCGGTGGTGGTGATGCGGCCGTGCTCGAACAGCGACTTCGCGAGGTTCGCGAGCATCAGCTTCTCGTGCGCGGCACTGCCGCCCAGACGGGCACCCTTGGTGGGCTTCGGCATCGTGTTTCTCCTAGGTGTCTGCCCCGGCCGTATCAGGTACCGGGGTCAGTATCCGAGCAGGCGGTCGCCTGTCGGAGATCCGGGCACGGGCCCGCGAGGGGACCGCGCCCGGAAGAGGTGCGGGGAGCCGTGCGATCAAGCGCGGCGCGCCCGCACCCCGGGTACGGACCGGGAGGCCCGAGCCTCAGTACTGCTCGGTCTCCACGAACCCGGAGTCCGCGTCGTCGTCCGTCCCGAAGGCGTCCGCGGCGGCGGTCGGGTCGAATCCGGGCGGGCTGTCCTTCAGGGCCAGGCCCATGCCGGCCAGCTTCGCCTTGACCTCGTCGATCGACTTCGCACCGAAGTTGCGGATGTCGAGGAGGTCGGCCTCGCTGCGCGCGACGAGCTCGCCCACGGAGTGGATGCCCTCACGCTTGAGGCAGTTGTACGACCGGACGGTGAGCTCGAGCTCCTCGATCGGCAGCGCCAGGTCGGCGGCGAGGGCGGCGTCCGTCGGGGACGGACCCATGTCGATGCCCTCGGCGTCGATGTTCAGCTCGCGGGCGAGGCCGAACAGCTCGACCAGCGTCTTACCGGCGGAGGCCATGGCGTCGCGGGGACGCATCGCCTGCTTGGTCTCGACGTCGACGATCAGCTTGTCGAAGTCGGTGCGCTGCTCGACTCGGGTGGCCTCGACCTTGTAGGTGACCTTGAGCACCGGCGAGTAGATCGAGTCGACCGGGATCCGGCCGATCTCCTGGCCGACCTGCTTGTTCTGGACGGCGGAGACATAACCGCGGCCACGCTCGACCGTCAGCTCCATCTCCAGCTTGCCCTTGCCGTTGAGGGTCGCCAGAACCAGGTCGGGGTTGTGCACCTCGACACCGGCCGGCGGCGCGATGTCGGCGGCGGTGACCAGACCCGGGCCCTGCTTGCGCAGGTACATCACCACGGGCTCGTCGTGCTCGGAGGAGACGACGAGCTGCTTGATGTTGAGGATCAGGTCGGTGACGTCCTCCTTGACGCCCGGCACGGTGGTGAACTCGTGCAGGACGCCGTCGATCCGGATGCTGGTGACGGCCGCACCGGGGATCGACGACAGGAGGGTACGGCGCAGGGAGTTGCCGAGGGTGTAACCGAAGCCCGGCTCCAGCGGCTCGATCACGAACCGGGAGCGGAACTCGTCGACAACCTCTTCGGTCAACGAGGGACGCTGAGCGATCAGCATGTGTGGATCAGATCCTTCATTCGTGGGCGACCGCTATATGACGCCCGACGGAAACCGCACCGGTCACAGATGCGGGTACTGCAAGGGTAACGGGCGATACGGCCGATATGACTCGGCCGTATCGCCCGGAACCACGGACCGTGACGAAGCGCACCTGCTGCGCGACGGCGACGATCACCCCGGCGGGGGCGGATCCTCGCGTCGGGTCAGACGCGGCGGCGCTTCGGCGGCCGGCAGCCGTTGTGCGGGGTCGGGGTGACGTCCTGGATGGAGCCGACCTCGAGACCCGTGGCCTGCAGGGACCGGATGGCGGTCTCACGACCGGAGCCCGGGCCCTTGACGAACACGTCGACCTTGCGCATGCCGTGCTCCTGGGCGCGGCGGGCGGCCGACTCGGCGGCCATCTGCGCGGCGAACGGCGTGGACTTCCTGGAGCCCTTGAAGCCGACGTGGCCGGCGGAGGCCCAGGAGATCACGTTGCCGCTCGGGTCGGTGATCGAAACGATGGTGTTGTTGAACGTGCTCTTGATGTGCGCGTGGCCGTGAGCGACGTTCTTCTTTTCCTTGCGGCGCACCTTCTTGGTCGCGCCCTGACGTCCCTTGGGGGGCATCTGTACTCCTACGGGAGGTGGTCGGTCCTACAGCGAAGACCGCTGGACGGCGAAGTCCGCTGAGGACTACTTCTTGCCCGGCTTCTTCTTGCCGGCGATGGCGCGACGCGGGCCCTTGCGGGTACGCGCGTTGGTGCTGGTGCGCTGACCGCGGACGGGCAGACCGCGACGGTGACGCAGACCCTGGTAGGTGCCGATCTCGACCTTGCGGCGGATGTCGGCCTGGATCTCGCGACGGAGGTCACCCTCGGTCTTGATGTTGTTGTCGACGTACTCGCGGATGGCGACCAGCTGCTCTTCGGTCAGGTCGCGGACGCGGGTGTTGGGGTCGACGCCGGTCGCCGCCAGCGTCTGCTTCGAAAGGGTCCGGCCGATGCCGAACACGTAGGTGAGGGCGATCTCCACGCGCTTGTCGCGCGGGATGTCAACACCGGAAACGCGTGCCATTCAATGGCTCCAGTTGGTTGTCGGAGGTCTTCCACAGGACCGGCTCCCAGCCGCCGTACCAGGTACGAACTGGGTCCCCGGCCTCCGAACCGGGGGTGTCGAGCCGCATGCGGCTCGGGCCCTGCGTATGTACATACTCAGCTCGCGTCGCGCGAATCTCTGCGGAAGGCAGAGGGCAGGTCGTGCGTCAGCCCTGGCGCTGCTTGTGGCGCGGGTTGTCGCAGATGACCATGACCCGACCGTGACGGCGGATCACCCTGCACTTGTCGCAGATCTTCTTGACGCTCGGCTTGACCTTCATGGGATGTGAGGTTCTCCGGGTCAGTTGCCGGCGGCCCCGCTGACGCGGGACGTGGGCAAGATCTACTTGTAGCGGTAGACGATCCGGCCACGCGTCAGGTCGTACGGAGACAGCTCCACCACGACCCGGTCGTCAGGGAGGATGCGGATGTAGTGCATACGCATCTTGCCGCTGATGTGTGCCAGGACCTGGTGGCCGTTCTGGAGCTCGACCTTGAACATGGCGTTCGGCAGAGACTCGACGACAGTGCCCTCGATCTCGATGGCACCTTGCTTCTTGGCCACGCTTCGCCCTTCGAATCGACTACCTTGATCGACTCCTGCGAGCACCGCTGGCGTGCATGCGGACATGCGGGTGCACCAGAGCCGACGAGTCAGTCTACGTCAGCACACCCGGAAAGACGAATCGGGGAAGTCTGCCCCACCCGGCTGATCCTTAACCGAGCGGATCGGGGGCGGCCGTGATGCCGTACTCGGCGAGCTTGGCCTTGCCGCCGTCGGGGGCCGTCAGGACCAGCGGGCCCTGCTCGGTGAGCGCGACGGAGTGCTCCCAGTGCGAGGACCAGGTGCCGTCGGTGGTCACCACGGTCCACTCGTCCTCCAGGACGACCGTCTTCGGTGTGCCCAGGCTCACCATCGGCTCGATGGCCAGGCAGAAGCCGGGGACCAGCTTGGGGCCCTTGCCCCGGCGCCGGTCGACGTAGTTCAGCAGGTGCGGGTCCATGTGCATCTCGGTGCCGATGCCATGGCCGCCGTAGTCCTCGATGATCCCGTAACGGCCGCCGCCGGGCTTGGGCTGGCGGCGGATGTAGGTCTCGATGGCGCGGGAGATGTCGACCAGGCGGTTGCCCTGCTTCATCGCCGCGATGCCGGCCCACATCGACTCCTCGGTGACGCGGGACAGCTCGATCAGCTCCGGAGCGTGACCGGAGCCGACGAACGCCGTGTAGGCGGCGTCACCGTGCCAGCCGTCGACGATCGCGCCGCAGTCGATGGAGATGATGTCCCCGTCCTTGAGGACCACGTCGTCGGAGGGGATGCCGTGCACCACGACCTCGTTCACCGAGGTGCAGATGGTCGCCGGGAACCCTCCGTAGCCGAGGAAGTTCGGCTTGGCGTTGTGCTCCGCGAGCACCTTCCGGGCGACCTGGTCCAGATCCTTGGTGGTCGCCCCGGGGACGGCCGCCTCCCGGGTGGCCGCGTGGATGGCGGCGACGACCAGCCCCGCCTCGCGCATCTTGGCGATCTGCTCAGGGCTCTTGATCTGCACCATGGGGACTACGGCCTTTCTGGACCGGGGGAGAGTCTGTCGTCATCAACGATACGGGCACCCGGACGGGCGAAGCCCGCGTCCACGGCCCCTTTCGGGCGCTCCGGGGCAGCTCCGGGGCGCCCCGCCCCCGCCACGCCGCAGCCGCGGCCCGCCGTGAGCGGACCGCGGCTGCAACGAGCGCGGAGCGTTTCTACTTGTCGCGCTTGAGCGCCTCCAGCGCGCGCCGGGTGACGTCGTCCACCGCGCCGAGCGCCGAGATCGTCACCACGAGGCCCTGCGCCTTGTAGTAGTCGATGATCGGCTCGGTCTGCGTGTGGTAGACCTCCAGGCGCGTGCGCACCGTCTCCTCGGTGTCGTCGTCGCGCTGGTACAGCTCACCGCCGCACACGTCGCACACGCCCTCCTGCTCGGGCGGGCTGTACGACACGTGGAACACATGGCTGGAGTCCTTGCGGCAGATCCGCCGCCCGGCGATCCGCTTGACGACCTCGTCCTCGGGGGCTTCCAGGTCGAGGACCGCGTCCAGCTGGATGCTCTCGGTCTTCAGCAGCTCGTCCAGAGCTTCGGCCTGGGACACATTGCGGGGAAAGCCGTCCAGCAGGAAGCCGCCCTCGGCGTCGGGCTGTTCCATGCGGTCCTTGGCCATGGCGATGGTGACCTCGTCCGGAACGAGGTTGCCGGCGTCCATATAGGACTTCGCGAGCTTGCCCAGCTCGGTCTGCCGGCTGATGTTGGCCCGGAACAGGTCACCGGTGGAAATGTGCGGGATGCGCAGCTTCTCGGCAAGGCGGGTGGCCTGCGTACCCTTTCCAGCACCCGGCGGCCCGACGAGGACGATTCGCATCAGCGGAGGAACCCTTCGTAATTGCGCTGCTGGAGCTGGCTCTCGATCTGCTTCACGGTCTCGAGACCCACACCCACGATGATCAGGATGCTGGTCCCTCCGAACACGAAGTTCTGGTCTGCCCCAAAACCAGCCAACGCCATTGTCGGCACGAGAGCGATCAGGCCCAGGTACAGCGAACCCGGCCAGGTGATCCGGTTGAGTACGTAGCTCAGGTACTCAGCGGTCGGTCGGCCAGCCCGGATGCCCGGGATGAAGCCACCATACTTCTTCATGTTGTCGGCGACTTCTTCGGGGTTGAAGGAGATGGCCACGTAGAAGAAGGCGAAGAAGACGATCAGCAGGAAGTACAGGGTCACGTGGATGGGCGCATCCGTCGCGACCAGGTTCTTCTCGATCCAGGTCTTCCAGCCCGCGTTGCCGCTCGAGAACTGGGCGATCAGCGCCGGGATGTAGAGCAGGGACGACGCGAAGATGACCGGGATCACACCGGCCTGGTTCACCTTCAGCGGGATGTAGGTGGACGTACCGCCGTAGGAGCGGCGGCCGATCATGCGCTTGGCGTACTGGACGGGGATGCGGCGCTGGGCCTGCTCCACGAAGACCACCAGGCCGACCATGACGAAGCCGACCAGCATGACCGTGCCGAACTCGATCCAGCCGTCGGCCAGGCTGCCCTGCTCCTTGATGGCCCACAGGGAGGCAGGGAAGGTCGCGGCGATCGAGATGAACATCAGGATCGACATGCCGTTGCCGATGCCACGGTCGGTGATCAGCTCACCGAGCCACATCACCAGGGCGGTACCGGCGGTCATGGTGATGACCATGGTGATGGTGACGAAGATCGACTGGTCCGGGACGATCTGGTTGGCGACCGGGCAGCCCGAGAAGAGGGCGCCGCTGCGGGCGGTGGCCACCAGACCCGTTCCCTGCAGGATGGCCAGCGCCACCGTCAGGTAGCGCGTGTACTGCGTGATCTTCGCCGTACCGGCCTGGCCCTCCTTCTTCAGGGCTTCCAGGCGCGGGATCACCACGGTCAGCAGCTGCAGGATGATGCTCGCCGTGATGTACGGCATGATGCCCAGCGCGAAGATCGTGATCTGGAGCAGCGCGCCACCGCTGAACATGTTGACCAGACCGAACAGGCCCTGGTTGGCCTCGGCCGCGTCGAGGCAGGTCTGGACGTTGCGGTAGTCGACACCTGGGATCGGGATGTGCGTACCGATCCGGTACACCACGATGATGCCGAGCGTGAAGAGCAGCTTCTTGCGCAGGTCGGGCGTCTTGAACGCCCGGGCGAACGCGGTGAGCACGGTGCCTCCTGCGACCCCCCGCGCAACTGCGTCAAGGGTGACGGTCTTGAGATTCCGACTAAGGACGAATACGTAACGGTCAACTGCCGCCCCGAGTGCCCCGCATGAGGCGCCCGGGAAAAGTGGGCAGTGCAGGTCACCTTACCGGCGAGACTGCCGCCCTAGGAACGACCAACCGGGGATGCCCCATTTGTGGGGCATCCCCGGTCGGGATCGCTCAAGTCATCAAGACGCCTGATGGGTTCAGACGAGCTCGGTGACGGTACCGCCGGCGGCGGTGATCTTCTCCTTGGCGGAGCCGGAGACGGCGTCGACCGTCACCTGCAGCGCCACGGAGATCTCGCCCTGGCCGAGCACCTTGACGAGCGCGTTCTTGCGAACGGCACCCTTGGCCACCAGGTCCTCGACGGTGACCTCGCCACCCTCGGGGTAGAGGGCGGCCAGCTTGTCGAGGTTCACCACCTGGTACTCGGTCTTGAACGGATTCTTGAAGCCCTTCAGCTTCGGGAGGCGCATGTGCAGCGGCATCTGGCCGCCCTCGAAGCGCTCCGGAACCTGGTAGCGGGCCTTCGTACCCTTCGTACCACGACCGGCCGTCTTACCCTTCGACGCCTCACCACGACCGACACGGGTCTTGGCGGTCTTGGCGCCCGGGGCGGGACGGAGGTTGTGGATCTTCAGCGGGTTCTGCTCCGCCATGATCAGTCGACCTCCTCGACCGTCACGAGGTGGCGGACGGTGTGCACCATGCCGCGGAACTCGGGGCGGTCCTCCTTGACGACCACGTCGCCCAGGCGCTTCAGGCCCAGGGAACGCAGGGTGTCACGGTGGTTCTGCTTGCTGCCGATGTAGGACTTGACCTGCGTGATCTTCAGCTGCGCCATGATTACGCACCCACCCCGGCACGCGCACGCAGCAGAGCCGCGGGAGCGACGTCCTCGAGCGGCAGACCGCGGCGGGCCGCGATCTCCTCGGGACGCTGCAGGCCCTTCAGGGCGTCCACGGTCGCGTGCACGATGTTGATGGCGTTGTCGGAGCCGAGCGACTTCGACAGCACGTCGTGGATACCGGCGCACTCGAGCACGGCACGCACCGGACCACCGGCGATCACACCGGTACCCGGGGACGCGGGCTTGAGCAGCACGACGCCGGCAGCCTTCTCACCCTGGATCGGGTGCGGGATGGTGCCCTGGATCCGGGGGACCTTGAAGAAGTGCTTCTTGGCCTCCTCAACGCCCTTGGCGATGGCGGCCGGCACCTCCTTGGCCTTGCCGTATCCGACACCCACGGTGCCGTCACCGTCGCCCACCACGACCAGCGCGGTGAAGCTGAAGCGACGACCACCCTTCACAACCTTGGCGACGCGGTTGATCGCGACGACGCGCTCGACGTACGCGGTCTTCTCGGCGGCAGCAGCGCCGCCGTCACGGCCCTTCCGGTCCCGCCGCTCGCCGCCACCGGCACCGCTTCCGCGGCGCTGGGGTCCAGCCATTGGATTACCTCTCTCTTTCCGCTAGCTACAAGCGGCTCAGAACTTGAGCCCGGCTTCGCGGGCGGCGTCGGCCAGGGCGGCGATGCGCCCGGCGTACTGGTTGCCACCACGGTCGAACACGACGGCCTCGACACCGGCGGCCTTGGCACGCTCGGCGACCAGGGCGCCGACCTGCTTGGCCTGCGCGGACTTGTCGCCCTCGCCACCACGGATCGAAGCGTCCAGGGAGGACGCCGACGCCAGGGTGTGCCCCTTCAGGTCGTCGATCACCTGCGCCACGATGTGGCGGTTGGAACGAGTCACGACCAGGCGAGGACGCTCGGGGGTGCCGGCGACCTTCTTGCGGATCCGGATGTGACGACGCTTGATAGCAGCACGCTTGTAGGCGTCGCCCTTGAGGATCTTCTGCCCGTATGCCATGGCTTACTTACCCGCCTTTCCGACCTTGCGGCGGATGACTTCGCCCTCGTACTTGACGCCCTTGGCCTTGTACGGGTCGGGCTTGCGCAGCTTGCGGATGTTGGCCGCGACCTCGCCGACCTTCTGCTTGTCGATGCCCTCGACCGAGAACCGGGTCGGGGACTCCACCTTGAAGGTGATGCCCTCGGGGGCCTCGACCGTGATCGGGTGGCTGTAGCCGAGGGAGAACTCCAGGTTCGAGCCCTTGGCGACAACGCGGTAACCGACACCGCTGATCTCGAGCTTCTTCACGTAACCCTGGGTCACGCCGGTGATCATGTTCGCCACCAGCGTGCGGGACAGGCCGTGAAGGGCCTTGCTCTGACGCTCGTCGTTGGGGCGGGTGACGTTGATGACGCCGTCCTCACCCTTGGCGATCTCGATCGGCGCCGCGACGGTGTGGGTCAGAGTGCCCTTGGGGCCCTTGACCGTGACCGTCTGGCCGTCGATGGTGACGTCCACGCCGGCGGGAACCGCGATGGGGAGCTTGCCGATACGCGACACAGCTGTTTCCTCCGTTCCCTTCTGCTACCAGACGTAGGCGAGGACTTCCCCACCCACGCCCTTCTTGCCGGCCTGCTTGTCGGTGAGGAGCCCGTGCGACGTGGAGATGATCGCCACGCCCAGGCCGCCCAGCACCTTCGGCAGGTTGGTGGACTTCGCGTACACCCGGAGACCGGGCTTGGAGATCCGCTTGATGCCCGCGATGGAGCGCTCACGGTTCGGGCCGAACTTCAGGTCGATGACGAGGTTCTTGCCGACCTCGGCGTCCTCGACGCGCCAGCCCGTGATGAAGCCCTCCTGCTGGAGGATCTCCGCGATGTGCGACTTGATCTTGGAGTGCGGCATCGACACCGAGTCGTGGTACGCCGCGTTCGCGTTCCGCAGACGCGTCAGCATGTCTGCGATCGGATCAGTCATGGTCATGAATTGGCCTTCGGCCTCTCTCGCCGGGGTTTCCTGGTGCGCCATCCCTCTCCCCGATCCGAGACGGGACGGGTGCGGCGCGGTGGACCTACGGCGTAGTAAGTCGTACGGGCGTCAGGGCGCCCAACCCTCCTAGCCTAAGCCATGAAGGGGTGGGCCCCTGAGCGAACCCTCTGCTTACCGAGAGCCCTGAAATCCCTGATGAGCGGGATTACCAGGAACTCTTGGTCACGCCCGGCAGCTCGCCGCGGTGAGCCATCTCACGAAGGCACACACGGCAGAGGCCGAACTTGCGGTACACGGAGTGCGGGCGGCCGCAGCGCTGGCAGCGGGTGTACGCACGCACACCGAACTTGGGCTTGCGAGCAGCCTTTGCGATCAGAGCCTTCTTCGCCATCTCGCTCACGCCTCCTTGAACGGGAAGCCGAGGTGACGGAGAAGGGCACGGCCCTCTTCGTCGTTGGTCGCCGTGGTCACCACGGTGATGTCCATACCCCGGACGCGGTCGATCTTGTCCTGGTCGATCTCGTGGAACATGACCTGCTCCGTGAGACCGAAGGTGTAGTTGCCACGGCCGTCGAACTGCTTGGGGGACAGGCCGCGGAAGTCGCGGATGCGCGGCAGCGCGAGCGACAGGGTGCGGTCCAGGAACTCCCACATGCGGTCGCCACGGAGCGTGACGTGGGCACCGATCGGCTGTCCCTCACGCAGCTTGAACTGCGCGATGGACTTGCGGGCCTTGGTGACGGCCGGCTTCTGACCGGTGATCGTGGCGAGGTCGCGGATGGCGCCCTCGATCAGCTTGGAGTCGCGGGCGGCGTCGCCCACACCCATGTTGACCACGATCTTGACGAGGCCCGGCACCTGCATGACGTTCTCGTACTTGAACTCGTCACGCAGCTTGCCGACGATCTCCTCGCGGTACTTCGTCTTCAGGCGCGGAGTGGTGGTGGTCGTCATCAGATGTCCTCACCCGTCCGCTTGGCAACGCGGATCTTGTTGCCCTCTTCGTCGAAGCGGTAGCCGACGCGGGTCACGACCTTCTTGCCGTCCTTCTCGACGACAAGCTGGACGTTGGACACGTGGATCGGCGCCTCGGTGGTCACGATGCCACCGGCCTGCGAACCGCGAGCCGTCGGACCGGCCTTGGTGTGCTTCTTGACCCGGTTGACACCCTCGACCAGGACACGCTGCTCGCGCGGGTAAGCGGCAATGACCTTGCCCTGCTTGCCCTTGTCCTTGCCGGTGATGACCTGGACCAGGTCGCCCTTCTTGATCTTCATGCTCACAGCACCTCCGGCGCGAGGGAGATGATCTTCATGAACTTCTTCTCGCGCAGCTCACGGCCGACGGGGCCGAAGATACGGGTGCCACGAGGGTCGCCGTCGTTCTTGAGGATGACGGCGGCGTTCTCGTCGAAGCGGATGTACGAGCCGTCCGGACGGCGGCGCTCCTTGACGGTGCGAACGATGACCGCCTTGACGACGTCACCCTTCTTCACGTTGCCACCGGGGATCGCGTCCTTGACGGTGGCGACAATGACGTCACCGATACCCGCGTAGCGGCGACCGGAGCCGCCGAGCACACGGATGCAGAGGATCTCCTTCGCACCCGTGTTGTCGGCGACACGCAGTCGCGACTCCTGCTGGATCACGTCTATCTCCTGAATGTCTGCCGGTTCCCCGGGAGCCGCTCAGCGAGCGGCTCCCGGAGCCTGGCGGAACTGTCCTGCGGTTTTCCCGCAGGAATTACTTGGCCTTCTCGAGGATCTCGACGACGCGCCAGCGCTTGGTCGCGGACAGCGGCCGGGTCTCCATCAGGAGAACGCGGTCGCCGACACCCGCGGCGTTCTGCTCGTCGTGCGCCTTGAGCTTGTTGGTACGGCGGATGACCTTGCCGTACAGCGCGTGCTTCACGCGGTCCTCGACGGCGACGACGACGGTCTTGTCCATCTTGTCGCTGACGACCAGACCCTCACGGGTCTTGCGGAATCCGCGTGCTTCCTTGTTCTCAGTCACGTTGCTCTCGCTCATCAGGCGTTCTCCACCGTCTCGATGCCGAGCTCACGCTCACGCATGAGGGTGTAGATCCGGGCGATGTCCTTGCGGACCGCCTTGAGACGGCCGTGGTTCTCGAGCTGACCCGTGGCCGCCTGGAAGCGGAGGTTGAACAGCTCTTCCTTGGCCTCGCGGAGCTTCGCGAGAAGCTCCTCGTTGCCCAGCTCGCGCAGCTCGGACGCCTTGGTACCGGCCGACATCACGCTTCACCTGCCTCGCGCTTGACGATCCGGCACTTCATCGGCAGCTTGTGGGCCGCACGAGTCAGCGCCTCACGGGCGATCTTCTCGTTGGGGTACGACAGCTCGAACATGACGCGTCCGGGCTTGACGTTGGCCACCCACCACTCCGGAGAACCCTTACCGGAACCCATGCGGGTCTCGGCCGGCTTCTTGGTGAGCGGGCGGTCCGGGTAGATGTTGATCCAGACCTTGCCGCCACGCTTGATGTGACGGGTCATGGCGATACGAGCCGCCTCGATCTGGCGGTTCGTGACATAGGCCGGGGTCAGCGCCTGGATGCCGTACTCGCCGAACGCAACCTGCGTGCCACCCTTGGACAGGCCGGTGCGCTTGGGGTGGTGCTGCTTGCGGTGCTTGACCCTACGGGGGATCAGCATGTCGGTCAGGCCTCCGTTCCGGTGCTCTCAGCCGGAGCGGCGGCGGGCGCCTCGGCCTTGGGGGCCTCGGCGGCCGGAGCCTGCTGCTGCGGCTTGCGACCGCGCCGCTCGCCACCGCGGCCACGGGCCGGGCGGTCGGAGCCGCCGCGGGCCGGGCGGTTGCCCGCACGGGCGGCAGCGTTCTCGGCGCGGACCTCGGCGATGTTCTTGACGTCGCCCTTGTAGATCCAGACCTTCACACCGATGCGGCCGAAGGTCGTCCTGGCCTCGAAGAAGCCGTAGTCCACGTTCGCGCGGAGCGTGTGCAGGGGCACGCGGCCCTCGCGGTAGAACTCCGAGCGGGACATCTCGGCGCCGCCGAGGCGGCCACCGCACTGGATCTTGATGCCCTTGGCGCCGGCCTTCATCGCGGACTGCATGCTCTTGCGCATGGCCCGGCGGAAGGAGACGCGGGAGGAGAGCTGCTCGGCGACGGCCTGCGCGACCAGCTGAGCGTCGGTCTCGGGGTTCTTGACCTCGAGGATGTTCAGCTGGACCTGCTTGCCGGTGAGCTTCTCGAGGTCGCCGCGGATGCGGTCGGCCTCGGCACCACGGCGGCCGATGACGATGCCCGGACGAGCGGTGTGGATGTCCACACGCACACGGTCGCGGGTGCGCTCGATCTCGACCTTGGAGATGCCGGCACGCTCCATGCCGGACGTCATCATCCGGCGGATGGCGACGTCTTCCTTGACGTAGTCCTTGTACAGCTTGTCGGCGTACCAACGCGACTTGAAGTCGGTCGTGACACCGAGCCGGAACCCGTGCGGGTTTACCTTCTGGCCCATTACCGGGTTCCTTCCTTGCTGCTGACGACCACGGTGATGTGGCTGGTCCGCTTGCGGATCCGGTAGGCGCGGCCCTGGGCGCGCGGACGGAACCGCTTCAGGGTCGGACCCTCGTCGACGTAGGCCTCGGAGATGTAGAGGCTGTCGACGTCGGTGTGGTCGTAGTTGTGCGCGGCGTTGGCGATGGCGCTGTCGAGCACCTTGCCCACCGGAACCGAGGCTGCCTGCGGAGCGAATCGCAGGACGGCCTGGGCCTCCGTGGCGTCCATGCCACGGATGAGGTCCACCACACGGCGGGCCTTCATGGGCGTGACGCGGATGTACCGCGCCTGGGCCCTGGCTTCCATGGTTGTCCTTCCAGTTACTTACGTGTCTGTTGCGATCCGCGCCTAGCGGCGCTTCGACTTCCGGTCTTCCTTGACGTGGCCCCGGAAGGTGCGGGTCGGCGAGAACTCGCCGAGCTTGTGGCCGACCATCGACTCGGTGATGAACACCGGGATGTGGGTCTTGCCGTTGTGCACCGCGATCGTGTGGCCGAGCATCGCCGGGACGATCATGGAGCGGCGGGACCAGGTCTTGATGACGTTCTTGGTACCGGCTTCGTTCTGGGCGTCCACCTTCTTCATCAGGTGGTCGTCGACGAAGGGTCCCTTCTTCAAGCTACGAGGCATCTCAACCCGTCCTTAGCGCTTCTTGTTCGTCTTGCGGCGGCGGACGATGTACTTGTTCGACGCCTTCTTGGGCGAACGAGTACGGCCTTCCTTCTTGCCCCACGGGGACACGGGGTGGCGGCCACCGGAGGTGCGGCCCTCACCACCACCGTGCGGGTGGTCGACCGGGTTCATGACGACACCGCGGACGGTCGGGCGAACGCCCAGCCACCGCTTGCGGCCGGCCTTGCCCCAGTTGATGTTGCTCTGCTCGGCGTTGCCGACCTCGCCGACAGTGGCGCGGCAGCGGACGTCGACCAGGCGGATCTCGCCGGACGGCATGCGCAGGTGGGCCATGGAGCCCTCCTTCGCGAGCAGCTGCACCGAGGCACCGGCGGAGCGGGCGAACTTGGCGCCGCCGCCGGGACGCAGCTCGATGGCGTGCAGCGTCGTACCGACCGGGATGTTGCGCAGGGCGAGGTTGTTGCCCGGCTTGATGTCGGCCCCGGGGCCGTTCTCCACGCGGTCGCCCTGGTTCAGGCCACGCGGCGCGAGGATGTAGCGCTTCTCGCCGTCCGCGTAGTGCAGGAGCGCGATGCGCGCGGTGCGGTTGGGGTCGTACTCGATGTGCGCGACCTTCGCCGGCACGCCGTCCTTGTCGTGACGACGGAAGTCGATCACGCGGTAGGCGCGCTTGTGGCCGCCGCCCTGGTGGCGGACGGTCACACGACCGGAATTGTTACGGCCGCCCTTGCTGTGCAGGGGACGGACCAGCGACTTCTCCGGCGTGGACCGCGTGACCTCGACGAAGTCGGCGACGCTGGAGCCACGACGGCCCGGAGTCGTCGGCTTGTACTTGCGGATACCCATTGTCTCTCAGTCCTCGGAAGAATTCCGAAATCTGGACGATCCCGCCCGCTTACGCGGTCGGACCGCCGAAGATGTCGATACGGTCGCCCTCGGCGAGGGTCACGATCGCGCGCTTGGTGGCGGCGCGCTGGCCGAAGCCCGTGCGGGTCCGCTTGCGCTTGCCGACTCGGTTGATCGTGTTGACCCCGGTGACCTTGACCGAGAAGACCGACTGCACGGCCTCCTTGATCTGGGTCTTGTTGGCACGCGGGTCGACGAGGAACGTGTACTTGTTCTCGTCGATGAGCGCGTAGCTCTTCTCGGACACCACCGGCTTCAGCAGCACGTCACGGGGGTCCGTGTACGCCTTGCTGGCCGGGGTGGCGACGGTGTTCTTGCCCTCGGTGGCGTGGCGGCGGGCCTTGGCGACGCGCGCAGCCTTGGCCGCCTTGGCGGCCTTCGAGGCGATCGAGGGGTGACGGGCAGCCATCAGACCTCGCTCCCTTCGTTGTCGTTGGCCTTGTTCGGGCCGGCGACGAAGGACTCGAAAGCGGCCTTGGTGAAGACCACGTCGTCCGAGACGAGAACGTCGTACGTGTTCAGCTGGCCCGGCTCCAGGATGTGCACCTGGGGCAGGTTGCGGGCGGACAGCCACGCCAGCTCGTCGGAGCGGTCGGCGACCAGGAGCAGGTTCTTGCGCTCGCTGATCTTGCCGAACAGGCTCTTCGCGGCCTTGGTGGACGGCTTGTCGCCCTCGATCACGCCGGTGACGACGTGGATGCGGTTGTGACGCGCCCGGTCGGTGAGGGCGTGACGCAGCGCGGCAGCCTTCATCTTCTTCGGGGTGCGCTGCGAGTAGTCGCGCGGCACGGGGCCGTGGACCACGCCACCGCCGGCGAACTGCGGCGCACGCGTCGAACCCTGGCGGGCGCGGCCGGTGCCCTTCTGGCGGTACGGCTTCTTGCCACCGCCGCGGACCTCGCCGCGCGTCTTCGTCTTGTGGGTGCCCTGGCGGGCAGCGGCCAGCTGCGCGACGACGACCTGGTGGATCAGCGGAACGCTGATCTTCTCAACGCCGAAGATCTCCGCGGGGAGCTCGACGGTACCGGCCTTGTCGCCCGCCGGCGAAAGGATGTCAACAGTGCTCATCGGTTACCTCAGGCCCCCTTGGCCGCGGTGCGGACCAGGACGAGGCCGCCGTTCGGACCGGGAACCGCGCCCTTGATGAGCAGCAGGCCCTTCTCCGCGTCAACGGCGTGGACGGTCAGGTTCTGGGTGGTGACCCGCTCGTTGCCCATGCGACCCGCCATGCGGAGGCCCTTGAACACACGGCCCGGGGTGGCGCAGCCACCGATGGAACCGGGCGAGCGGTGCTTGCGCTGGGTGCCGTGCCCGGCGCCGAGGCCACCGAAGTTGTGACGCTTCATGACACCGGCGAAGCCCTTGCCCTTGCTCTTGCCGGTCACGTCGACCTTGGTGCCGGCCTCGAACACCTCAGCGGTGATCTCCTGGCCCAGCGTGTACTCGGAGGCGTCCGACGTGCGGATCTCGACGAGGTGACGACGGGGGGTGACGTCGGCCTTGGCGAAGTGGCCCTTGAGGGGCTTGTTCACCTTGCGCGGGTCGATCTCGCCGAAGGCGATCTGGACGGACTCGTAGCCGTCGACGTCGTTCGTACGGATCTGGGTGACGACATTGGGCCCGGCCTTGACGACGGTGACGGGAACAACGCGGTTGTTCTCGTCCCACACCTGCGTCATACCGAGCTTCTCGCCCAGGATGCCCTTGATCTGCTTAGCCATTCTCAGATCACCGGCCTCAGAGCTTGATCTCGATGTCGACACCGGCCGGGAGGTCGAGTCGCATCAGAGAGTCAACGGTCTTGGGGGTCGGGTCGAGGATGTCGATCAGGCGCTTGTGCGTGCGCATCTCGAAGTGCTCGCGCGAGTCCTTGTACTTGTGCGGCGACTTGATGACGCAGTACACGTTCTTCTCAGTGGGCAGCGGCACCGGGCCCGCGACCGACGCACCAGTGCGGGTCACCGTCTCGACGATCTTCTTCGCCGAGGAGTCGATGACCTCGTGGTCGTAGGCCTTGAGCCGGATGCGGATCTTCTGTCCCGCCATGGCTACTTCGTAGTCCTGTCTCTCTTCACGCTCTGGAACCCGGCGTTCCAGTCCTTCTCCTCCGACCCACGCGGTCGGGCGTGTCGCGGTCCCGCTGACATGGATGTCCCTTGATCGAACATTCCTGCGGGAATGCACACGGCCCTACCGGAACCGCGGACCGGGGGGCGACAGCGTCATGTGCTGACGCGGACCCGCCGGGTGCCTGGCCGGCGCCGCGCACACGCTTCCCGGAAGATTCCCGTACGTCCGCCCCTGATCAGGAACGACGAGTACTGTGGGACTCGCTTCCGGTCCTCCCGGCGGGAGGCGCGCAGCATCAACACTCGACCGAGCAACTCGGACAGTCTGCCATACGGGGCAGGGGCCTGGCCAATCGAGCGGAAGAGAGTACCCCGCGGGGGCCTCGGATCAAACAGGGTGCGGCCGCTCGGCCCCGTTTCGCAACCGTCGCGGCCCCCTGATCACGTTTCGCGTCACGCTTTCACGACCGTGAGAACGACCACCGCGTCCTCGAGCGCCTCCAGCGCGTGGCGCGCCGGGGGAATCGCGATGAGGTCCCCGCTGCGGCCCTCCCAGGCGGTGTCGCCGCTGGTCAGACGCACCCGGCCGCGCAGCACCAGCAGGGTGGCCTCGCCGGGGCTCTCGTGCTCGGCCAGCCCGGTACCGGCGGTCAGCGCGAGCAGGGTCTGGCGCAGGGTGTGCTCATGGCCGCCGTAGACGGTGGTGGCGCTGCGGCCGTTGTCCGCCGCGGCGGCGCGCTCCAGGTGTTCACGGGCCAGGGCATCGAGTGAGAACTTCCGCATGCCTCAAGCCTTCCGCCGCACCCCGGCGTCCACCAGGGCCATCCGGGGCACATCGTGTCCTCCACCACGATTCACCCCTCCGGACGCCCTGCGCCGGCCGACCCGGCGGATGTCGCACCGCTGCTGCCGCCGGGCACCGTGCCCGACACCCTGGACGGGGTCACCTACGTCGGCCTCGTCCCCTTCCGCATGCACCGCGTCGGCTGGCTGGGCCTGCCCGGCGTGCCGTACCTCGGCGACTTCCCCGAGACCAACGTCCGCCTCTACTCCGTCGACTCCCGCGGCCGGCGCGGCGTCGTCTTCCTGTCCCTGGACGCGGCGCGCCTGATACCGGTGGCGGTCGGGCGCCTGGGCTTCGGCATGCCGTACCGCTGGTCCCGGATGCGCGTCGAGCACCGCCCCGACGGCACGCTCACCTACACCAGCACCCGCCGCCGGCCGGGCGCCCTCCGCGCGACCAGCCGCATCACCGTCCGCCCCGGCGAGCCGATCGACGACCCCACCCCTCTCGAGCACTTCCTCACCGCCCGCTGGGGCATGCACGGCACCCTCTTCGGCCGTCCCCTCCACCTCCGCAACACGCACCCCCGCTGGCCCCTCCACCGGGCCGAGCTCCTGGAGTGCGACCAGACCCTGCTGACCGCGGCCGGTCTCCCCCACCCGGCCGGCCCTCCGGCGAGCGTCCTCTACTCCCCCGGCGTCCCGGCCCGCTTCCCTCCCCCGTGACCGGGAAGGGGCGTGCCGTGGCGACCGCGGGCCATGCGGGCCGGCGTACGCGGCTGCAGGCCGGCACGGCCGCGGCACCGCGGGCAACGAGCCCGCCGTAGCTGCGGGCAGAGCCGGGTCCCACACGAACCCGCCCGCCCGCGCAACGCCGCGCCCGTCAGATGACACCCTGCGCGAGCATCGCGTCCGCGACCCGCTCGAACCCGGCGATGTTGGCACCGGTGACGTAGTCGCCGGGAGCCCCGTACCGTTCCGCGGTCTCCGCGCAGGTCGCGTAGATGTCCGCCATGATCCGAGCCAGCTCCGCCTCGACCCGCTCGGCCTTCCACGACGTCCGCGACGCGTTCTGCGTCATCTCCAGCGCACTCACCGCGACGCCGCCCGCGTTCGCCGCCTTGCCGGGCCCGAACGCGACACCGGCCTCCTGGAACAGATCCACGGCCTCCGGCGTGGCCGGCATGTTGGCCCCCTCGGAGACCGCCTTCACCCCGTTGCGGATCAGCGCGGCCGCGTCGGCCGCGTTCAGCTCGTTCTGCGTGGCCGACGGCAGTGCCACATCGGCCGGCACCTCCCACACACGCCCACCGGGCACGAACCGCGCCGAGCCGCCCCGCCGCTCCGCGTAGTCGCTCACCCGTCCGCGCTCGACCTCCTTGACCTGCCGCAGCAGCTCGACGTCGATGCCCTTCTCGTCCACGACATAGCCACTGGAGTCCGAGCAGGTCACAGGATTGGCCCCGAGCGCGGCCAGCTTCCCGATCGTGTGGATCGCGACATTGCCGGACCCGGAGACCACCGCGGTCTGCCCCTCCAGATCCTCCCCACGGGCACGCAGCATGGCCTCCGCGAACAGCACGTTCCCGTACCCGGTCGCCTCGGGCCGGATCAGCGAACCGCCCCAGCCGGCGCTCTTGCCGGTCAGCACCCCGCCCTCCCAGCGGTTGGTGATCCGCCGGTACTGCCCGAACAGGTAGCCGATCTCGCGGGCGCCGACGCCGATGTCACCGGCCGGGATGTCGGTGTACTCGCCGATGTGCCGGTACAGCTCCGTCATGAAGGACTGGCAGAACCGCATCACCTCGGCGTCGCTGCGCCCCTGCGGGTCGAAGTCGCTGCCGCCCTTGCCGCCGCCGATGCCGAGCCCGGTCAGCGCGTTCTTGAAGATCTGCTCGAAGCCGAGGAATTTGATGATCCCGAGGTTCACCGACGGGTGGAAGCGCAGTCCGCCCTTGTAGGGGCCGAGGGCGCTGTTGAACTCCACCCGGAACCCGCGGTTGACGTGGACCCTGCCCTTGTCGTCCTGCCAGGGCACCCGGAAGATGATCTGCCGCTCAGGCTCGACGAGCCGCTCCACCAGCCCCGGCTCCGCGTACTCGGGCCGGGCCTCGAGCACGGGGGCGAGCGTCTGCAGCACCTCGCGCGCGGCCTGATGGAACTCGGGCTCCGCCGGATTGCGGCGCTCGACCTCCGCGCGCAGTCGGTCGAGCGAGTCGGAGGCGCTCTTCGAGATGGGTCGTGTCACCACGGGGTTCCCTTCTGGCACGGCTGCTCCCTCTACGCATGCCCAGAGGTACGCAGGAACCGCGCCGGACGCTCGGCACTGACGCGCCGGGCATGACTGCGGATGCTCGGCACCATTGCCGCGCGCAGGGCTGTGGCCGCGTCACGCGGACGTCCCGCGCAGCGACCCAGCCCATGGTGCCCCCGCCCGGCCACGAAAACCAAAAGAATCGAGTCACACCACCGGCCGGCCCTCTCCGGCCCGAACCCGGATCGCCCCCTCGGCGCCGCTGTCATGCCCGCACGCCAAGGGGCCCGCACGACTGAAGTCGTGCGGGCCCCTTGTGGTGCTCGCGGTGGAGCTACCAGGTCAGATCAGCAGGTCTTACTTGATGATCTTGGTGACCTGGCCGGCGCCGACGGTCCGGCCACCCTCGCGGATGGCGAACTTCAGGCCCTCCTCCATGGCGACGGGCTGGATCAGCTCGACGCGCATCTCGGTGTTGTCGCCCGGCATGACCATCTCGGTGCCCTCGGGGAGGTTCACCACACCGGTCACGTCCGTGGTACGGAAGTAGAACTGCGGGCGGTAGTTGTTGAAGAACGGGGTGTGGCGGCCACCCTCGTCCTTCGACAGGATGTAGGCCTGGGCCTCGAACTCGGTGTGCGGGGTGACCGAGCCCGGCTTGATGATGACCTGGCCGCGCTCGACGTCCTCGCGCTTGATGCCGCGGAGCAGCAGACCGACGTTCTCACCGGCCTGGCCCTCGTCGAGCAGCTTGCGGAACATCTCGATGCCGGTGACCGTGGTGGTGGTCTTCTCCGGCTTGATGCCGATGATGTCGACGGTCTCGTTGACCTTGAGGACACCACGCTCGATGCGGCCGGTGACGACCGTACCGCGACCGGTGATGGTGAAGACGTCCTCGATCGGCATCAGGAACGGCTTGTCGATGTCGCGCTCCGGCTCGGGGATCGCGGTGTCGACGGCGTTCATGAGCTCCAGGACGGACTCGGCCCACTTCTCGTCGCCCTCGAGCGCCTTGAGCGCCGAGACCTTGACGACCGGGACCTCGTCGCCGGGGAACTCGTACTCGGAGAGGAGCTCACGCACCTCGAGCTCGACGAGCTCCAGGATCTCCTCGTCGTCCACCATGTCGGCCTTGTTCAGGGCGACCACGATGTACGGCACGCCGACCTGGCGGGCCAGGAGCACGTGCTCCTTGGTCTGCGGCATCGGGCCGTCGGTGGCGGCGACCACGAGGATGGCGCCGTCCATCTGGGCAGCACCGGTGATCATGTTCTTGATGTAGTCCGCGTGACCCGGGCAGTCGACGTGGGCGTAGTGACGCGCCTCCGTCTGGTACTCGACGTGCGCGATGGAGATGGTGATACCGCGCTGGCGCTCCTCGGGAGCCTTGTCGATCTGGTCGAAGGCCGAAGCCTCGTTCAGGTCCGGGTACTTGTCGTGCAGCACCTTGGTAATGGCGGCCGTGAGGGTCGTCTTACCGTGGTCGATGTGACCGATGGTGCCGATGTTGACGTGCGGCTTAGTCCGCTCGAACTTCGCCTTCGCCACTGGGGTCCTCCTGTGGAGTGGTTCTGTACGCCTTACTCATCGGCGCCAGGTGATCTTTGCTGGGAAACCCGGGCCCGGGGCATTCCGACAGGTTGATGGCGGAATGCCCCTTGCAGGCTCCGGGGTCAAGCCTACGGCGTATGGACGGAGTCCGTTACTCGCCCTTGGCCTTCGCGATGATCTCCTCGGCGACGTTCCGCGGAACCTCGGCGTAGGAGTCGAACTGCATCGAGTAGCTGGCGCGACCCGACGTCTTGCTGCGGAGGTCTCCGACGTAGCCGAACATCTCCGACAGGGGCACGAGGCCCTTCACGACGCGGGCACCGCCCCGCTCCTCCATGGCCTGGATCTGGCCACGGCGGGAGTTGATGTCGCCGATGACCTCACCCATGTAGTCCTCGGGCGTGGTGACCTCGACGGCCATCATCGGCTCCAGGAGCACGGGCGAAGCCTTGCGCGCGGCCTCCTTGAAGGCCTGCGAACCGGCGATCTTGAACGCGAGCTCGGAGGAGTCCACCTCGTGGTAGGCACCGTCGAGCAGCGTCACGCGGACGCCGGTCATCTCGTAGCCGGCGAGAATGCCGAACTGCATGGCCTCCTGGCAGCCGGCGTCGACCGAGGGGATGTACTCCTTCGGCACGCGGCCACCGGTGACCTTGTTGACGAACTCGTACGAGGCGTCGCCGCCCTCGATCGGCTCGATCGAGATGATGACGCGACCGAACTGGCCGGTACCACCCGTCTGCTTCTTGTGGGTGTACTCGACCTTCTCGACCGCCTTGCGGATGGTCTCGCGGTACGCCACCTGCGGCTTGCCGACGTTGGCCTCGACCTTGAACTCACGGCGCATGCGGTCGACCAGCACCTCGAGGTGCAGCTCGCCCATGCCGCCGATGATGGTCTGGCCGGTCTCCTCGTCCGAGTGGACCTGGAAGGACGGGTCCTCCTCGGCCAGGCGCTGGATCGCGACGCCGAGCTTCTCCTGGTCGCCCTTCGACTTGGGCTCGATGGCGACCTGGATGACCGGCGCCGGGAAGTCCATGGACTCCAGGATCACCGGCTGCTTGTCGTCGGAGAGCGTCTCACCGGTGGTGGTCTGCTTCAGACCCATGACGGCGACGATGTCGCCGGCGCCCACCGACTCGATCTCCTCACGCTTGTTGGCGTGCATGCGGTAGATCTTGCCGATGCGCTCCTTCTTGCCCTTCACGGAGTTCAGCACCTGGGTGCCGGACTCCAGGCGGCCGGAGTACACGCGGACGAAGGTGAGCTTGCCGAGGTGCGGGTCGCTCATGATCTTGAACGCCAGCGCCGACAGCGGCTCCTCGTCCGACGGCTTGCGCCGGATGACCGTCTCCGGGTCCTTCGGGTCGTGACCCTCGATGGCCTCGACGTCGAGCGGCGACGGCAGGTAGCGCACGACCGCGTCGAGCAGGGGCTGCACGCCCTTGTTCTTGAACGCGGTACCGCAGAACACGGGGGTGACGGTGGTGCCGCCGCCCTTGCCGGAGGCGATGGTGATACGGCGGATCGCCGCGTACAGCTGCTCCTCGGTGGGCTCCTGGCCCTCGAGGTACAGCTCCATCAGCTCCTCGTCGTTCTCCGCGACGGCCTCGAGCAGCTTGCCGCGCCACTCCTCGGCGGCCTCGGTGTGCGTGGCCGGGATGTCGACGACGTCGTACATCTCGCCCTTGGCGGCCTCGGCGGACCACACGAGCGCCTTCATGCGGACCAGGTCCACGACGCCCTTGAAGTCGGCCTCGGCACCGATCGGCAGCTGCATGACCAGCGGCTGCGCGCCCAGGCGGTCCTTGATCATGTCGACGCAGCGGTGGAACTCGGCACCGGTGCGGTCGAGCTTGTTGACGAAGCAGATGCGCGGAACGCCGTAGCGGTCCGCCTGACGCCACACGGTCTCGGACTGAGGCTCGACGCCGGCAACGCCGTCGAACACCGTCACGGCACCGTCGAGCACGCGCAGGGAACGCTCCACCTCGACGGTGAAGTCGACGTGGCCCGGCGTGTCGATGATGTTGATGGTGTGGTCGACGTTGTCCAGCGGCCAGTGGCAGGTGGTGGCAGCAGAGGTGATCGTGATGCCACGCTCCTGCTCCTGCTCCATCCAGTCCATGGTGGCAGCGCCGTCGTGGACCTCACCGATCTTGTAGGAAACGCCGGTGTAGAACAGGATCCGCTCGGTGGTCGTCGTCTTGCCCGCGTCGATGTGGGCCATGATCCCGATGTTGCGGACCCTGGCCAGGTCAAGCGAAGTGGTAGCCATAAGGCTTCAGTCTTCTCTCGGTCTCGATGGGGTCTGCGACTACCAGCGGTAGTGCGCGAAGGCCTTGTTGGACTCGGCCATCTTGTGCGTGTCCTCGCGCTTCTTCACAGCGGCACCGAGGCCGTTGCTGGCATCGAGGAGCTCGTTGAGCAGACGCTCGGTCATGGTCTTCTCCCGACGGGCGCGGGAGTAACCGACCAGCCAGCGCAGTGCCAGCGTGTTGGCACGGCCGGGCTTGACCTCGACCGGGACCTGGTAGGTGGCACCACCGACACGGCGGGACTTGACCTCGAGGGTCGGCTTGATGTTGTCGAGAGCGCGCTTCAGCGTGATGACCGGGTCGTTGCCGGTCTTCTCACGCAGGCCCTCCATGGCGCCGTAAACGATGCGCTCGGCGGTGGAGCGCTTTCCGTTCAGCAGCACCTTGTTGATGAGAGAGGTCACCAGGGGGGAGCCGTAAACCGGGTCGACGTGGACCGGGCGCTTCGGGGCGGGGCCCTTACGAGGCATTCTTACTTCTCCTTCTTGGCGCCGTAACGGCTGCGGGCCTGCTTGCGGTTCTTGACACCCTGGGTGTCGAGGGAGCCGCGGATGATCTTGTAACGAACACCCGGCAGGTCCTTCACACGGCCGCCTCGCACGAGCACGATGGAGTGCTCCTGCAGGTTGTGTCCCTCACCCGGAATGTAAGCGGTGACCTCGATGCCGCTGGTCAGACGCACACGCGCGACCTTGCGGAGGGCCGAGTTCGGCTTCTTCGGGGTGGTCGTGAACACACGCGTGCAGACGCCTCGACGCTGGGGCGAGCCCTCGAGTGCGGGCGTCTTGTTCTTTTCGACCTTGTCCTGCCGGCCCTTACGGACCAGCTGCTGGATCGTAGGCACTACTTCTCCGGTTTCTGTGTGCCGATGGGTACAGCTAACCTGGAACGTCGCCGACCCACGCGGTCGGGTGTGTCGAATCGTGCGGACCTTCGCCACAAGGCGAAAAGAAGCGCAGATTGCGGTGGCCGTTCATCGGCCTCCGGTGCGGTTGTGATGGCACGCACGAAGGCCAGGGCACACCCCAGGCACAAGGTCTGAGCGTACCTATCGCATTCGCTGCGGTCAAAACAAACTGGCGCCGCCCACAGGGGTACTGGACACATGTCAAGACCCCGCGTCGAAGACGATCTTCAAATCTCCGGCCCGCGGGTGATTCGGGTGATTTGTTCATCGTAGGACGCACCCTCGCCCAGTACCCCCCGGAGCTCTCTTCAGGCAGCCACCAGGGCCAGCACGAACGACAGGATCAGCAGCGCCGCCCACGCCGCGTTCGACAGCCACCCGAGCGCCAGCCCGGTCAGCGCCAGCGCGTCCCCCTCCTCACCGGTGCGCGCCATCTCCGCCCGCGCGGCATGCCCCAGCACCACCGCGGGAATGCCGGTCAGCCCGAACGTCAGCAGACACAGCCCACCGCACACCGCCGAGGCCACCGCCTTGCCGTTCACCCGCGGCCTGGGCGCCGGCAGGAACGAAGGGGGCACGGGATGCGCCACGGGGTGCGGAGCGGGACCCTGCGGCAGATCCGCCACCAGCAGCGCCAGCTCCCCCACCGTGCGCGCCGCGTACGCCCGCGCCACGCGCCCCTCGAACTCCTGCTGCTCCATCCTCCCCTCGCCGTACCCGGCTCTGAGCACGTCCACGGCCCGCTCCCGGTCGGCGTGCGAGGCGAGCATCGACGACGCGTTCTGAGGGCCCCACGGCTGCCACGGCTGCGGGACACCGGGCTGCTGCTGCCAGGGCTGCCACGAGGGATACGACGGCTGCGACACGGGGCACCTCCCGGAAGGCCGGAGTGTCTCCATGATGCGCCCGGCGGCCCGATCGGGCACCGACGAACCACCGGCGGATCTCCGGGAAGCGCCGGCGGGCCCTCCGGGCACGCCGAAGGGCGGCCACCCCTCGCGGAGTGGCCGCCCTTCAGTGGACGTGCGCCTTACTGGTTGTACGGACCGTAGTCGTAGTCCTCCAGCGGGACGGCCTGGCCGGAGCCGGTGCCGAACGGCGAGTAGTCGATGTCGTCGTAGCCGACGGCCGAGTACATGGCGGCCTTGGCCTCCTCGGTCGGCTCGACCCGGATGTTGCGGTAGCGGGACAGGCCCGTACCGGCCGGGATGAGCTTACCGATGATGACGTTCTCCTTGAGGCCGATCAGCGAGTCGGACTTGGCGTTGATCGCCGCGTCCGTGAGGACTCGCGTCGTCTCCTGGAAGGACGCTGCCGACAGCCAGGACTCCGTGGCCAGCGAGGCCTTGGTGATGCCCATGAGCTGCGGACGGCCGGAGGCCGGGTGACCGCCCTCCTGGACCACACGACGGTTCTCCTGCTCGAACTTCGAGCGCTCGACCAGCTCGCCGGGCAGCAGCTCGGCGTCGCCGGACTCGATGATCGTCACCCGGCGCAGCATCTGCCGGATGATGATCTCGATGTGCTTGTCGTGGATCGACACACCCTGCGAGTTGTAGACCTTCTGGACCTCGCCGACCAGGTGGACCTGGACGGCACGCTGGCCCAGGATGCGCAGCACGTCGTGCGGGTTGGTGGCACCCACGGTGAGCTTCTGGCCCACCTCGACGTGGTCGCCCTCGCTGACCAGGAGACGGGCGCGCTTCGAGATCGGGTAGGACGTCTCGTCGCTGCCGTCGTCCGGCGTGATGACGATCTTCTTGGTCTTCTCGGTCTCCTCGATCCGCACGCGGCCGGAGGCCTCGGAGATCGGGGCGACACCCTTCGGGGTACGGGCCTCGAAGAGCTCGACGACACGCGGCAGACCCTGGGTGATGTCGTCACCGGCCACACCACCGGTGTGGAAGGTACGCATCGTCAGCTGGGTACCGGGCTCACCGATGGACTGGGCGGCGATGATGCCGACCGCCTCGCCGATGTCCACCAGCTTGCCGGTGGCCAGCGAACGGCCGTAGCACATCGCGCAGGTGCCGACGGCGGACTCGCAGGTCAGGACCGAGCGGGTCTTGACCTCCTCGACGCCGCGGGAGATCAGCTCCTCGATGAGCACGTCGCCCAGGTCGGTGCCGGCCGGGGCCAGGACCTGGCCGTCGACCACGATGTCCTCCGCGAGGCACCGCGCGTACACCGAGGTCTCGACGTTCTCCGCCTTGCGCAGCACGCCGTCCGCGTCGCGGTTGGCGATCTTCAGGCGCAGACCGCGGTCGGTGCCGCAGTCCTCCTCGCGGATGATGACGTCCTGGGAGACGTCGACCAGACGACGGGTGAGGTAACCCGAGTCGGCGGTACGCAGAGCCGTGTCCGCCAGACCCTTACGGGCACCGTGCGTGGAGATGAAGTACTCCAGCACGGACAGACCCTCACGGAACGAGGCCTTGATGGGCCGCGGGATCGTCTCGTTCTTGGCGTTCGACACCAGACCGCGCATACCGGCAATCTGACGCATCTGCATCATGTTGCCTCGCGCACCCGAGTTCACCATCATGAAGATCGGGTTGGTCTTGGGGAAGTTGTCGTTCATCGCCTCGGCGACCTCGTTGGTCGCCTGGGTCCAGATCTGGATGAGCTCCTGCGTGCGCTCGTCCTTGGTGATCAGACCGCGCTCGTACTGCTTCTGGACCTTCTCGTCAGCGGCCTCCCACTTGGCGACGATCTCCCTCTTCGCCTCGGGAACCACCACGTCGGAGATGGCGACGGTGACGCCGGAACGGGTGGCCCAGTAGAAGCCGGCCGCCTTCAGGTTGTCGAGCGTCGCCGCCACGATGACCTTCGGGTAGCGCTCGGCGAGGTCGTTGACGATCTCGGAGAGCTGCTTCTTGCCGACCTCGTAGTCGACGAACGGGTAGTCCTCGGGCAGCAGCTCGTTGAAGAGCGCACGGCCCAGGGTGGTGTTCAGCCGGAAGCTGTCACCGGGCTGCCACTCGGGCTCACCCTCCTCGCGCGCCGGCGGGGTCCAGCCGCGCGGCGGGATGGTGCCGACCGGGAAGCGCACGTCGATCTTCGACTGGAGCGACAGCTCGCCCGCGTCGAAGGCCATGATCGCCTCGGCGACCGAGGAGAAGGAACGGCCCTCGCCCTTCAGGTCGCGCATCTCGCCGTCGGTGGTGAGGAAGAACAGACCGAGGACCATGTCCTGGGTCGGCATCGTCACCGGGCGGCCGTCGGCCGGCTTGAGGATGTTGTTCGAGGACAGCATCAGGATGCGGGCCTCGGCCTGGGCCTCCGCGGACAGCGGCAGGTGCACGGCCATCTGGTCACCGTCGAAGTCCGCGTTGAACGCGGTGCACACGAGCGGGTGAATCTGAATGGCCTTGCCCTCGACCAGCTGCGGCTCGAAGGCCTGGATGCCCAGACGGTGCAGCGTGGGCGCACGGTTCAGCAGCACCGGGTGCTCGGCGATGACCTCTTCGAGGACGTCGTACACCACGGTGCGGCCACGCTCGACCATGCGCTTGGCCGACTTGATGTTCTGCGCGTGGTTCAGGTCGACCAGGCGCTTCATCACGAACGGCTTGAACAGCTCCAGCGCCATCGCCTTCGGCAGACCGCACTGGTGCAGCTTCAGCTGCGGACCGACGACGATCACGGAACGCGCCGAGTAGTCGACACGCTTACCGAGCAGGTTCTGGCGGAAGCGGCCCTGCTTGCCCTTGAGCATGTCGCTCAGGGACTTCAGCGGACGGTTGCCCGGGCCGGTGACCGGACGGCCGCGGCGGCCGTTGTCGAAGAGGGCGTCAACGGCCTCCTGAAGCATGCGCTTCTCGTTGTTGACGATGATCTCGGGCGCGCCGAGGTCCAGCAGCCTCTTCAGACGGTTGTTGCGGTTGATGACCCGGCGGTACAGGTCGTTCAGGTCGGAGGTCGCGAAGCGGCCACCGTCCAGCTGCACCATCGGACGCAGGTCCGGCGGGATGACCGGGACGCAGTCCAGGACCATGCCCTTGGGGCTGTTGGAGGTCTGCAGGAACGCGGAGACGACCTTCAGCCGCTTCAGGGCGCGGGTCTTCTTCTGGCCCTTGCCGGTGCGGATGATCTCGCGGAGCTTCTCGGCCTCCTCCTCGAGGTCGAAGGACTCCAGGCGCTTCTGCAGCGCCGCGGCACCCATCGAGCCGTCGAAGTACGTGCCGAAACGGTCGCGCAGCTCGCGGTAGAGCAGCTCGTCGCCCTCGAGGTCCTGGACCTTGAGGTTCTTGAACCGGTTCCACACCTCGTCGAGGCGGTCGATCTCGCGCTGCGCACGGTCGCGCAGCTGCTTCATCTCGCGCTCGGCACCCTCGCGCACCTTGCGGCGCACGTCGGCCTTGGCGCCCTCGGCCTCCAGCTCGGCCAGGTCCGCCTCGAGCTTCTTGGCGCGGGCCTCCAGGTCGGCGTCGCGGCGCTGCTCGATCTGCTGGCGCTCGACGGAGACATGGGCCTCCAGCGAGGGCAGGTCGCGGGCGCGGCGCTCCTCGTCGACCCAGGTGATCATGTAGGCGGCGAAGTAGATGACCTTCTCGAGGTCCTTCGGCGCCAGGTCCAGCAGGTAGCCCAGGCGCGACGGGACGCCCTTGAAGTACCAGATGTGCGTGACAGGGGCGGCCAGCTCGATGTGACCCATCCGCTCACGGCGCACCTTGGCGCGCGTGACCTCGACGCCACAGCGCTCGCAGATGATGCCCTTGAATCGGACGCGCTTGTACTTGCCGCAGTAGCACTCCCAGTCCCGGGTCGGACCGAAGATCTTCTCGCAGAAGAGTCCGTCCTTCTCGGGCTTGAGGGTGCGGTAGTTGATGGTCTCGGGCTTCTTGACCTCGCCGTGGCTCCACTGACGGATGTCGTCAGCGGTGGCCAGGCCGATCCGGAGCTCGTCGAAGAAGTTGACGTCGAGCACTATGCGTCAATCCCTCTCAGGGTCGTAAGTCTGTGGTCTGAAACGGGGGTCCTGGGGCCGGCGGCCTCCGGGTGGGGAGGCCGCCGGACTCCCGTCAGACCTCTTCGACGCTGCTCGGCTCGCGCCGGGACAGGTCGATACCGAGCTCCTCCGCTGCGCGGAAGACGTCCTCGTCGGTGTCACGCATCTCGATGGACATACCGTCGCTGGACAGCACCTCCACGTTCAGGCAGAGCGACTGCATCTCCTTGATGAGCACCTTGAAGGACTCGGGGATGCCGGGTTCGGGGATGTTCTCGCCCTTGACGATGGCCTCGTAGACCTTCACGCGGCCGGTGACGTCGTCGGACTTGATGGTCAGCAGCTCCTGGAGGGCGTAGGCGGCGCCGTACGCCTCGAGTGCCCACACCTCCATCTCGCCGAACCGCTGGCCACCGAACTGGGCCTTACCACCCAGCGGCTGCTGGGTGATCATCGAGTACGGACCGGTCGAGCGGGCGTGCAGCTTGTCGTCGACCAGGTGGTGCAGCTTGAGGATGTACATGTACCCGACGGAGATCGGGTCCGGGAACGGCTCACCGGAGCGGCCGTCGAACAGCCGCGCCTTGCCGGACGGCATCACCAGGCGGTCGCCGTCGCGGTTGGGCATGGTGTGCTCGAGGAGACCGGCGAGCTCGTCCTCGCGGGCACCGTCGAAGACCGGGGTGGCCACGTTGGTGCGCGGCTCGACGCGGTCGGCTCCGATCGCCTGGAGGCGCTTGGCCCACTCCTCCTGCAGGCCGGAGACGTCCCAGCCCTGGCTGGCGAGCCAGCCGAGGTGGATCTCCAGGACCTGTCCCGGGTTCATCCGGGACGGCACGCCCAGCGGGTTGAGGATGATGTCGACCGGGGTGCCGTCCTCCAGGAACGGCATGTCCTCGATCGGCAGGATCTTGGAGATGACGCCCTTGTTGCCGTGGCGGCCGGCGAGCTTGTCACCGTCGGTGATCTTGCGCTTCTGCGCGACGTAGACGCGGACCAGCTGGTTCACGCCCGGCGGCAGCTCGTCGCCCTCCTCGCGGTCGAAGACGCGCACGCCGATGACCTTGCCGGTCTCGCCGTGCGGCACCTTCAGCGAGGTGTCACGGACCTCACGGGCCTTCTCACCGAAGATCGCGCGCAGCAGGCGCTCCTCGGGGGTCAGCTCGGTCTCACCCTTCGGGGTGACCTTGCCGACGAGGATGTCGCCGGCGATGACCTCGGCACCGATGCGGATGATGCCGCGCTCGTCGAGGTCGGCGAGGACCTCCTCGGAGACGTTCGGGATGTCCCGGGTGATCTCCTCGGGGCCGAGCTTGGTGTCACGGGCGTCGACCTCGTGCTCCTCGATGTGGATCGAGGAGAGGACGTCGTCCTGCACGAGGCGCTGCGACAGGATGATCGCGTCCTCGTAGTTGTGGCCCTCCCACGGCATGAACGCGACCAGCAGGTTCTTGCCGAGCGCCATCTCGCCGTTCTGGGTGGCCGGGCCGTCGGCCAGGACCTGGCCCTCGACGACGCGGTCGCCCTCGGCGACGATGACCTTCTGGTTGACCGAGGTGCCCTGGTTGGAGCGGGCGAACTTGGCCAGGCGGTACGTGATGTACGTGCCGTCGTCGTTGGCGGTGGTGATGTAGTCCGCGGAGACCTCCTGGACCACACCGGACTTCTCGGCCTTGACGACGTCACCGGCGTCGACGGCGGAGCGGTACTCCATGCCGGTGCCGACGAGCGGGGCCTCCGCCTGGATCAGCGGAACGGCCTGGCGCATCATGTTCGCGCCCATGAGGGCACGGTTGGCGTCGTCGTGCTCCAGGAAGGGGATCATGGCGGTCGCGACCGACACCATCTGGCGCGGCGAGACGTCCATGTAGTCCACGTCCTGGGGGCCGACGTAGTCGACCTCGCCGCCCTTGCGGCGGACCAGCACCCGGTTCTCGGCGAACCGCAGGTCATCGGTGAGCGGCGCGTTGGCCTGCGCGATGACGAAGCGGTCCTCCTCGTCGGCGGTGAGGTAGTCGACCTGGTCGGTGACCTGGCCCTCGAACACCTTGCGGTACGGGGTCTCGACGAAACCGAACGCGTTGACCCGGCCGTAGGTGGCGAGCGAGCCGATCAGACCGATGTTCGGGCCTTCCGGCGTCTCGATCGGGCACATGCGGCCGTAGTGCGAGGGGTGCACGTCACGGACCTCGAAGCCGGCCCGCTCACGGGAGAGACCACCCGGGCCGAGCGCGGACAGACGCCGCTTGTGCGTCAGCCCGGACAGCGGGTTGTTCTGGTCCATGAACTGGGACAGCTGGCTGGTGCCGAAGAACTCCTTGATGGAGGCGACGACCGGCCGGATGTTGATCAGGGTCTGCGGCGTGATCGCCTCGACGTCCTGCGTGGTCATGCGCTCGCGCACGACGCGCTCCATCCGGGCCAGACCCGTGCGGACCTGGTTCTGGATGAGCTCGCCGACACTGCGCAGGCGCCGGTTGCCGAAGTGGTCGATGTCGTCGGTCTCGACGACGACCGTCTCGCCGTTGTCGCCGACCGTCTCGGTCTCGCCGGCGTGCAGCTTCACCAGGTACTTGATCGTCGCGATGATGTCCTCGACGGTCAGGATGCCCGCGTCCAGCGGGGTGTCCGTACCCAGCTTCTTGTTGACCTTGTAGCGGCCGACCTTGGCGAGGTCGTAGCGCTTGGGGTTGAAGTAGAGGTTCTCCAGCAGCGTCTGTGCGGCCTCACGCGTGGGGGGCTCGCCCGGACGCAGCTTGCGGTAGATGTCGAGCAGTGCGTCGTCCTGGCCCTGGGTGTGGTCCTTCTCCAGGGTGGCGCGCATCGACTCGTACTCGCCGAACTCCTCCAGGATCTGCTCGGTGGTCCAGCCGAGCGCCTTGAGCAGCACGGTGACGGACTGCTTGCGCTTGCGGTCGATGCGCACACCGACCATGTCGCGCTTGTCGATCTCCATCTCCAGCCAGGCACCCCGGGAGGGGATGATCTTGGCGGAGAAGATGTCCTTGTCCGAGGTCTTGTCGATGCTGGAGTCGAAGTAGACACCAGGCGAACGGACCAGCTGCGACACCACGACACGCTCGGTGCCGTTGATGACGAAGGTGCCCTTGTTCGTCATGAGCGGGAAGTCGCCCATGAAGACGGTCTGGGACTTGATCTCGCCGGTCTCGTTGTTGGTGAACTCGGCGGTGACGAAGAGCGGAGCCGCGTAGGTGAAGTCGCGCTCCTTGCACTCGTCGATGCTGTTCTTCGGCGGCTCGAAGCGGTGGTCACGGAAGGTCAGCGACATCGACCCGGAGAAGTCCTCGATCGGGGAGATCTCCTCGAAGATCTCCTCCAGACCGGACTTGGTGGGGACGTCCTGACCGTTCTCGAGAGCCTCCTCGACGCGAGCCTTCCACGCGTCGTTGCCGAGCAGCCAGTCGAAGCTCTCGGTCTGGAGCGCGAGAAGGTTCGGAACCTCGAGGGGCTCCTTGATCTTTGCAAAGGAGATGCGCAGCGGGGCGGTGCTGGCGCCGTTGTTCGTATTCGCGGTCGAGGCGTTGCGCGAGGCGGCCAAGAGGGGGTCCTTCCGAGGGCTCGGACTCACTACGCGCGTACCGGTCCCCCACCATGCCCCGGGACAGACCCCTTCTGACGTGACCGAAAGGCCAGGTCAGAGGCGTTCTGTACGTCGGTGCTGAGGCGAGGGCAGACCCCTGGTGACGGGCAGGGGGCAGCTAACAGGCAGCGCAAAGGGTCAGTGTAGCCACTCGGCACACTGATGTCCAGTGCGGGTTTTTGCGACCCTCGTTGTTCTCAACGCCCTCGGCATGCTTGCCCTCAATGCACGTTGATACTGCCCTCTTCGTCGTCGATCCATGCCTCGGATTCGGATCCTTGTGACGACGCGTCCTGAGAATTGCGCGCTGCGTGCGGTTCGTCAAGGCCCCCTTGCCCGAACTGCCCGAACCGAGACGCCCGAAGACACGACGATGATCACCATACCCCCCGTCACAGGGCGTGCAAGGCAACCACGGGGACGCCCGCCGGAACGCCGAAGAGCGACCACCCGGTTGGATGATCGCTCTTCGGTGCTACAGCGTTACAAGGCCCCTACGAGACCCTGTGCGACAAGGTCTTACTTGACCTCGACCGAGGCGCCGGCGCCCTCGAGGGCCTCCTTGGCCTTGTCGGCGGCCTCCTTGTTGACCTTCTCGAGAACCGGCTTCGGGGTGCCGTCGACCAGGTCCTTGGCCTCCTTCAGGCCCAGGGAGGTCAGCTCGCGCACGACCTTGATGACCTGGATCTTCTTGTCGCCGGCACCGGTGAGGATGACGTCGAACTCGTCCTTCTCCTCAGCAGCGCCGGCCTCGCCGCCGCCCTGAGCAGCGCCACCGGCCATGACGACCGGAGCGGCCGCGGCGGCGGTGACGTCGAACTTCTCCTCGAAGGCCTTCACGAACTCGGAGAGCTCGATGAGGGTCATCTCCTCGAACTGGGCCAGCAGCTCGTCCTGGGTGAGCTTCGCCATGGTGGCGGGTCCTTCCACTAAATCGGCAGGTGCCGGATGTACTGGGTGAGGCGGGCGTACGTCGGGCCCGCATCGACCCTCGCCTCATGCAGCGAGGATCGGAAAGCGAGCCGAATTACTCGGCACCGCCCTGCTCGGCCTGCTTGGCACGAAGCGCGTCCACGGTGCGGACGAGCTTCGAGGGCAGCGCCTGGAAGACGGAGGCAGCCTGGGACTGCTTCGCCTTGAAGGCACCGGCCAGCTTGCTGAGCAGAACCTCGCGGGACTCGAGGTCCGCAAGCTTCTTGATCTCGTCGGCGGACAGCGCCTTGCCGTCAAGGACACCGCCCTTGATGACGAGATTCGGGTTCTCCTTGGCGAAGTCACGAAGACCCTTCGCCGACTCCACCGGGTCACCGGTGACGAAGGCGACGGCCGTCGGACCAGCGAAGAGCTGGTCGTCCAGCGTGATCCCGGCCTCGTTGGCCGCAATCTTGGTCAGCGTGTTCTTCACCACGGCGTACTGGGCGTTCTCACCGAGCGAACGACGCAGCGTCTTGAGCTGCGCCACGGTGAGACCGCGGTACTCGGTCAGCACGGCGGCGTTGGAGCTGCGGAACTTGTCCGTCAGCTCGGCAACCGCGGCAGCCTTGTCGGGCCTCGCCATAGAGCCTCGGCCTCCTTCCGGGTGATTCGGACCGCGCGGACCCGAAGGAGGACTGGGGAAAACGAAACGCCCCGGGCGCAGGCACACGGGGCGTAGCTCGACCGGTTCCTCGCACGCACTCGGGCGGCGAGTCACGGGAACTCTTCCACTGTCACCTGCGCGGGTCGTCCGCAGTTCAGCGGATCCTTCGGCCACCGAGCCCTCTTACGAGCGCACGGCAACGACCAGCGGTCTTTGGCTTCCGTGGAAGAGTACGTGACCGGATCGTCGTCAGGCAAATCGGCCGGACGGGGGCGGGGAGGGCTCAGGCTCCCAGGTCCGCGCCGGACTCCGCGCCGAGTCCGGCGCCGAGGCGTTCCAGCTCCTCCAGCATCTCCATGAAGTCGAAGGTGTCGCCGGCCGGCGGGGCCTGGACGTCGGCCTTCGCCCCGTAGTCGGAGTAGTGGGCGGTCATTTTCATGGTGCCCTGCGGGAACGTCATCCCGACGACCATCTTCACCGGCAGGTCGTCCTCGTTGACCCAGACCTCGGTGTCGTAGCCCTTCATGCCGGCCTTCTCCAGGCCCTCGAGCAGCTGCTTGCGCTCCTTCTCGGAGAGCATGCTGTCGGCGCCCGGGTTGGCGTCCAGCATCTCCTGCACGCTCAGCGTGCCCTTGTAGTGCTCGGTATCGACGCCGTCGGTCTTCTCCGGGCCGACGTGCTTGAGGTTCGGCGACTCCAGCAGCAGGGCGAGCTGCTGGGCCGGGTCCTGGTTCATGTTCCGCAGGCTCTGGGTCATCTGCCGCTGCACGTCGGCGTCACCGGACTTCTCGGCCAGCGCGCCGAAGTCCAGCTTCATCCAGTGCTTGCCGTCCATCTCGGCGGCCTGCTTGGCACCCATGTTCATGTACATGACGTCGTTGAGCATGATCATGCGCATCCGCTCGGGCGCCTCCGGGTCGCCCGCGGTCAGCGCGGAGCCCTTCATGGTGACGTCCATGACGCCCGGGTCCCAGCCCTGGACACCCGAGATCTCCGTGGTGCCGCCGCCCGCCGCGGCCGGCATGGCCATGGTGATCCGCACCTTGGCGGACTTGACCTCGGAGGTCTTCTCGTAGGCCGCCTGCAGCACCTCGGCCGGGCTGCTCTGCGGCCTGGCGTCCGAGGAGCCTCCCGCCTTCTTCCTCCCTCCCCCGTCACCGTCCTGGCAGCCCGCGACCCCCGCCACGACAGCCGCTGCCGTCAGACAGACACCTGCGCGCTTCCATGCGGACATGGCCATGAAATCCCCACCCTTGTGTTCCTCAGCCGGCTCGGCTCGGCCGTCTCTGCTGCATCTGCTGTCTGTGCTGTCTCCGCACCGTGCACGCGTCTCCCTGCGCCGTGCACGCGCCGTGAAGCAATGCCTGGAACGTTAACGCACAGCGCCGACACAGGCGCAGGAAAAAACCCGCCCCCTCGCCCTGGCGGGCGTGGGGGCGGGCTTCACAGCGCGCTCGGACCGGACCGGCCGGTCCGAACCGGCCGGGCTCAGGCCGCGGCCGGGTCCTCCTCGACGAGGAGGTTGCGGGTGCGGTTCGGGTCGACCGGGATGCCGGGGCCCATCGTGGTGGTGATGGCGGCCTTCTTGATGTAGCGACCCTTGGCGGCCGACGGCTTCAGACGGAGGATCTCCTCCAGCGCGGCGGCGTAGTTCTCCACCAGCTGGGTGTCGTCGAAGGACGTCTTGCCGATGATGAAGTGCAGGTTCGCGTGCTTGTCGACACGGAACTCGATCTTGCCGCCCTTGATGTCGTTGACAGCCTTGGCGACGTCCGGGGTCACGGTGCCGGTCTTGGGGTTCGGCATCAGACCACGGGGACCGAGCACGCGGCCGAGGCGGCCGACCTTGCCCATGAGGTCCGGGGTGGCGACGACGGCGTCGAAGTCCAGACGGCCCTTCGACACCTCGTCGATCAGCTCGTCGGCGCCGACGATGTCGGCGCCCGCGGCACGCGCGGCCTCGGCACGGTCGCCGGTCGCGAAGACCAGGACCCGGGCGGTCTTACCGGTGCCGTGCGGGAGGTTCACGGTGCCACGGACCATCTGGTCGGCCTTGCGCGGGTCGACACCCAGACGGAAGGCGACCTCGACGGTGGCGTCGAACTTGGTCGTGGAGGTCTCCTTGGCGAGACGGACGGCCTCAAGCGGGGCGTAGAGCTTGTCCCGGTTGACCTTGGCGTCCGCAGCGCGGAGAGCCTTGCTGCGCTTGCTCACTTAAAGCTCCTGGAGGTTCTTAGGAGTTGTGGTCCGGGCCGAGCAGGCCCTTCCACACTTCTGTGCTGGCTTGGGGAGGTGGAGGTCAGCCCTCGACCGTGACGCCCATGGAACGGGCGGTGCCGGCGATGATCTTCTCGGCGGCGTCCAGGTCGTTGGCGTTGAGGTCGGGCATCTTGGTCTGGGCGATCTCACGGACCTGGTCGCGGGTGATCTTGGCGACCTTGGTCTTGTGCGGCTCGCCGGAGCCCTTCTCCACGCCCGCGGCCTTGAGGATCATCTTGGCGGCCGGCGGGGTCTTGGTGATGAAGGTGAAGGAACGGTCCTCGTAGACCGTGATCTCCACCGGGATGACCCAACCGCGCTGCGACTCGGTCGCGGCGTTGTAGGCCTTGCAGAACTCCATGATGTTCACGCCGTGCTGACCCAGCGCGGGGCCGACCGGCGGGGCCGGGTTGGCGGCACCGGCCTGGATCTGGAGCTTGATGAGCCCCGTGACCTTCTTCTTCTTGGGAGGCATGGCTCTCCGGGTCCTTTCGCATTCGGGTCCTGCCCGCGCCATCGGGGACCACCCGGACGCAGGCATACCGCGCAACTTTAACGGGTAGAGATGCGCGGCCAAAAACCGAGCAGGTCAGACGAGGCGTGCGCGCCTGTCTGACCTGTTCGGACGTAGTACGTCCAGAAAGTACTGAGCGGCAGTACCGAGTGCGCTCAGTTCTTCTGGATCTGGTCGAACGACAGCTCGACGGGCGTCTCGCGGCCGAAGATCTCCACCAGGCCCTTGACCTTCTTCGAGTCGGGGTTGATCTCGTTGATGGTCGCCTGCAGCGTGGCGAACGGGCCGTCGGTGACGGTGACCGAGTCGCCCACCTCGAAGTCCAGCACCTGGACCTCGACCTTGCGCTGCGGGGCCGGCTTGCCCTCGGCCTCGGCGGCCTCGCGGGCGGCCTTCTCCTCGGCCTCCGGGGCGAGCATCTTGACGATCTCGTCCAGGGTCAGCGGGTACGGGTCGTAGGCGTTGCCGACGAAGCCGGTGACGCCCGGCGTGTTGCGCACCACGCCCCAGGACTCGTTGGTCAGGTCCATCCGGACCAGGACGTAGCCCGGGAGCTTGTTCTGCTTGATCGTCTTGCGCTCGCCGTTCTTGATCTGGACGACCTCTTCCTGCGGCACCTCGGCCTGGAAGATGTAGTCCTCGACGTTCAGCGAGACGGCGCGCTGCTCGAGGTTGGTCTTCACCCGGTTCTCGTAACCGGCGTAGGTGTGGATGACGTACCACTCGCCGGGCAGGCCGCGCAGCTCCTCGCGGAGCTTCTCGACCGGGTCGCGCTCGTCCTCCGCCTCCTCACCGGCGGCTTCCTCGCCGGCCTCGCCCTCGGCGGCCTCGGCCTCGGCAGCCTCGGTCTCCTCGGTGCCGGCCTCGTCCGCGGCGGCGTCCGCAGCCTGGGCCTCGTCCGAGGCCGCGGTGTCCTCGCTGTCCGCGCCCTTGGCAGTCTCGAGCTCGTCCTCGACGACGACCTCGGCCCCCTCGCCGCGAGGCTCGACGGCGTCGTTCACGTTCGGGTCAGACACGGTGGCTGCTTCTTCCTGGATACAGAGGGGTGGAACACGCGAAAGGGGCGCCGGGTACCTCGGCGCCCTTCGCTCTCGGCTCAGCCGAAGACGTACTTGGCGGCGTTGCTGAGGCCATAGTCGAACAGGGTGATCAGGCCGATCATGATGACGACGAAGATGATCACTGCGGTCGTGTACGACGTCAGCTGGTTGCGGGTCGGCCAGACGACCTTGCGGAGCTCGGCAACGATCTGACGGTAGAAGAGCGCGAGCCGCTTCAGCGGGCCCTTCTTGGCTCGCTTGCCGCCCTTGCGGGGCTTCTTCCTGGAGTCCGGCGCCTCGTCCTGGGCATCAGGCATGTCGATGGAGCCCACGGCGTCCGTCACTCGTCCTCACCTGATTCCGGGTCGTGGCCGTGCCGCGCCCGGTCTGAGCCGCACGGCGGTGCAGTGCTGTACGTACATGCGCACACATCCTGGCGAAGGAGTGTGTAGCAGGGCCGGAGGGACTTGAACCCCCAACCGCTGGTTTTGGAGACCAGTGCTCTACCAATTGAGCTACGACCCTTTGTGTGTTCCCCAACGTACCGCATCCAACCGGATGCTGGGTGTGCACCGGATGACCGCGGGCTGCTGGAGGCCAACGAGGTGAGAGTGTACGTGGTCTGCGGCCGGGCGTCGAACAGATACCCCCGGGACGGGGCCGCACGGGGCGAAGATCACGTGAGGGAGGGAGCCACCGGGCCCGGATCGGGCGCGGATCGGGCGCGGATCGGGCGCGGATCACCTGCGCCGGCACCGCTCGCGGGCGGCCGGTACGGACGGATGTTCAGGGTTTGCCCGTTCCTGTTCAGTCTGTGAAACCCCGGTGCCGTGCTCGTTTCCGGTCTGAAACGATGGGTCCATGAGCGCTGCAACCCCTCCCACCGAGCGCCGGGTCTCCGCCCGCATCGGCGCGATCTCCGAGTCCGCCACTCTCGCCGTGGACGCCAAGGCCAAGGCCCTCAAGGCCGCCGGGCGGCCGGTGATCGGCTTCGGTGCCGGTGAGCCCGACTTCCCGACTCCGGACTACATCGTCGAGGCCGCGATCGAGGCCTGCAAGAACCCGAAGTACCACCGCTACACCCCGGCCGGCGGCCTGCCCGAGCTGAAGAACGCGATCGCCGAGAAGACGCTGCGCGACTCCGGCTACCAGGTGGACGCCTCGCAGGTCCTGGTCACCAACGGCGGCAAGCAGGCCATCTACGAGGCCTTCGCCGCGATCCTGGACCCGGGTGACGAGGTCATCGTGCCCGCGCCGTACTGGACGACGTACCCCGAGTCGATCCGGCTGGCCGGCGGTGTGCCGGTCGAGGTGGTCGCCGACGAGACGACCGGCTACCGGGTCTCGGTGGAGCAGCTCGAGGCGGCCCGCACGGACAGGACCAAGGTCCTGCTGTTCGTCTCTCCCTCCAACCCGACCGGCGCCGTCTACTCCCGCGAGCAGATCGAGGAGATCGGCCGCTGGGCCGCCGAGAAGGGCCTGTGGGTCCTCACCGACGAGATCTACGAGCACCTCGTCTACGGCGACGCCGAGTTCCACTCGATGCCGGTGGTCGTGCCCGAGCTGGCCGACAAGTGCATCGTCGTCAACGGTGTCGCCAAGACGTACGCCATGACCGGCTGGCGCGTGGGCTGGGTCATCGGCCCCAAGGACGTGGTCAAGGCAGCGACCAACCTGCAGTCGCACGCCACGTCCAACGTCTCCAACGTGGCGCAGGCGGCGGCGCTGGCCGCGGTCTCCGGTGGCCTGGAGGCGGTGGCCGAGATGCGGGAGGCCTTCGACCGGCGCCGCAGGACGATCGTGCGGATGCTGAACGAGATCGACGGCGTGGTCTGCCCCGAGCCGGAGGGCGCGTTCTACGCCTACCCATCGGTGAAGGCGCTGATCGGCAAGGAGATCCGGGGCAAGCGGCCGCAGAACACGGTGGAGCTGGCGGCGCTCATCCTGGAGGAGGCCGAGGTCGCGGTGGTGCCGGGTGAGGCGTTCGGCACGCCCGGGTATCTGCGGCTGTCGTACGCACTCGGCGACGAGGATCTCGTCGAGGGCGTCTCGCGGATCCAGAAGCTGCTGGCCGAGGCGCGGGACTGACGTTCCCGGTCGGATTCGGTTCCGTTCCGGGTTCGGCCGGCCCGGTCGGCTCGGTCCGGTTCCGGTTCCGCTGCGTGCGGGAAGGGCGCCCGGGGTTTCCCCGGGTGCCCTTCGTCGTGTCGTGGGGTGGGGGCGGGTCGTGGGGTGGGGCTCCGCGTTCGCGGCGGGCGGGGTCGTTTGTGCGGGCAAGACCACGTATGGGGAAAGCGCTACCGGGGCGGGCGGGGCGTGCGGCAGGATCCTGGGATGGAGCGTGTACGTGATCTCTCTGAGCTTCCTAAGGCCCACCTGCATCTGCACTTCACCGGGTCGATGCGGCCCACCACCCTGCTGGAACTGGCCGACAAGTACGGTGTGCGCCTGCCCGAGTCGCTGACCGACGCGCTGACCAGCGGGGAGCCGCCCCGGCTGCGGGCCACCGACGAGCGGGGCTGGTTCCGCTTCCAGCGGCTCTACGACGCCGCCCGCTCCTGCCTGCGCGAGCCGGACGACATCCGGCGCCTGGTGCGGGAGGCCGCGGAGGAGGACCTGCAGGACGGTTCCGGCTGGCTGGAGATCCAGGTCGACCCGACCTCGTACGCGCCCCGTCTGGGCGGGCTGATCCCGGCGCTGGAGATCATTCTGGACGCGGTGGACGCCGCGATGCGGGACACCGGCCTGGGGATCCGGGTGCTGGTCGCCGCCAACCGGATGAAGCACCCGCTGGACGCGCGCACCCTGGCCCGGCTGGCGGTGCGCTACGCCGACCGCGGGGTGATCGGGTTCGGGCTCTCCAACGACGAGCGGCGCGGCATGGCCCGCGACTTCGACCGGGCGTTCGCCATCGCGCGGGAGGGCGGGCTGCTCTCGGCGCCGCACGGGGGCGAGCTGACCGGGCCCGCCTCGGTGCGGGACTGCCTGGACGACCTGGAGGCCGACCGGATCGGGCACGGGGTGCGGGCCGCGGAGGACCCGCGGCTGCTGCAGCGGCTGGCGGACCGGCAGGTGACCTGCGAGGTCTGCCCGGCGTCGAACGTGGCGCTGGGTGTGTACGACAAGCCGCAGGACGTGCCGCTGCGGACGCTGTTCGACGCGGGTGTGCCCCTGGCGCTGGGCGCCGATGACCCGCTGCTGTTCGGGTCACGGCTGGCGGCGCAGTACGAGATCGCGCGGCGGCACCACGGGTTCTCGGACGCGGAGCTGGCGGAACTGGCGCGGCAGTCGGTGCGGGGGTCCGTCGCTCCGGAGGACGTGAAGGCGAAGCTGATGTCCGGGATCGACGACTGGCTCAACACGCCGGTCGCCTGAACTCGGTCAGGGCTGCCCTCACGGGGTTCTCCCGAGGCTGAGGCCCGGGCCGGGGTTCAGAGGCTGACGCCCACGGTCACCGGCTCGTTGACCAGGGTGATCCCGAAGGTGTCGCGGACGCCGGTGACCACCTCGCGGGCGAGGGCGAGCAGGTCCTCGGTGGTGGCGTCGCCGCGGTTGGTCAGGGCGAGGGTGTGCTTGGTGGAGATGCGGGCGGGGCCCTCCCCGTACCCCTTGGTGAAGCCGGCCTTGTCGATGAGCCAGGCGGCGGAGGTCTTGGTGTGTCCGTCGCCGGCCGGGTAGGCGGGGGGCTCGGCGTCGGGGCCGAGATGCTGCTTCACCCGGGTGCGGAAGGCCTGGAACTCGTCCTCGGTGAGGATCGGGTTGGTGAAGAAGGAGCCGGCCGACCAGGTGTCGTGGTCCTCGGGGTCGAGGACCATGCCCTTGCCGGCGCGCAGCTTGAGCACGGTCTCGCGGGCGGCGGCGAGCGGGACGCGGTCACCGGGTTCCACGCCGAGGGCGCGGGCGGTCTCGGCGTAGCGGATCGGTCCGGAGAGGCCGCCGGCGTCCTCCAGGGCGAAGCGGACGCGCAGGACGACGTAGCGGGTGGGGTCGGCCTTGAAGCGGCTGTGGCGGTAGGAGAAGGCGCAGTCGGCGTTCGCGAGGGTGACCGTCTCACGGGTGCGGCGGTCGTAGGCGATCACCTCGGTGATCGTGGAGGAGACCTCCTGGCCGTAGGCGCCGACGTTCTGGATGGGGGTGGCGCCGGCGGAGCCGGGGATGCCGGAGAGGCACTCGATGCCGGCGAGGCCGGCCTCCACGGTGCGGGCGACGGCGTCGGTCCAGACCTCGCCGGCGGCGAGTTCCAGGCGGGTGCCGTCGAGGGTGAAGCCCTTGGTGGCGATGACCAGGGCGGTGCCGTCGAAGCCCTTGTCGCCGATGACGAGGTTGGAGCCGCCGCCGATGATGAGGAGCGGGGTTCCGGTGTCGTCGGCCTCGCGGACGACGGAGATCACCTCGTCGTCGGTGGTCGCGGTGACCAGGCGGGCGGCGGGCCCGCCGAGCCGGAAGGTGGTCAGCGGGGCGAGCGGGGCGTCAAAGGTTTCCTGCACGCCGCCAAGCGTACGGGGACGCAGGCCGCTGTGACGTACGGGGCCGGGGTGGTGGGGGGTGCGCTTCGTTGGCGCCTGCGGGTGGGTGAGGGTGCGTGTTCTCCGGGGCCTGCGGGTGCCCCGTGGCGGTGCGCGTTCGGTTGTGCCTGCGGCCCGGTGGGGGTGCGGGTTCGACTGTGCCTGCGGCCCACACCCCGGAGGAAGTGGGCGTTCTCCGATGTCTGCGGCCCGGTGGGAGTGCGGGTTCGACTGTGCCTGCGGGTGGGTGGGGGTGCGCCTGGAGATGCCTGCGGTGCGGCTGCGGCTCCGGTGGGGGTGCGCGTAGCGCCTGCGGGGGGTGGGTGAGTCGGGGCCGGGGTGGTGGTGTCCGTCCTCGGTCTGGCGCGGAATCGGTTTCCTGTCGAGTACGGGCGCGGACGCGCCGGCCGCTGCGGGCGGACACCACCACCCCGTCCCCTCCCCGCCGCGCGCGACTGCGGCACGCCCAGGACCGGTGGGCTGCTGAGCGCCGTGCGCGGCAGGGACGTTGCGCTCTCAGTTCAGGCGCCGCTGTGCCTCGGCCCAGTCCATCGGCAGCTCGCTGCTCTTCGCCGTCCAGCTGACGAACTTCGCATCCCGCATCTGTCCGGCCAGTCCCCGAGACGTGCCCGCATGCGGCGCGGACCGGGCGAACTCACCGAGCGCCTTCCCCGACTCCCAGGCCGAGAGAGTCCAGAACGTGCGCTTGAACACCTCCGCCTTCAGCGTGGCCCCGTACGCCCCCGGCGCCCGGCTCACCTGTCTCCACACACGGGGTGTCCTGAAGAAGAACTTCAGCGCTCCCCACAGCGTCTTGGTCTCGAAGCGCGAGGCGAAGACATGGACCTCGGTGCCGGCAGGCGGGGTGTTCGGAACGGTCCAGGGAAGAGTGGGCATGATCGTGCTCCTTTCTGTTCCGCGGGGTTCAGGCGTTGGTGGATTCCAGAACCTGCTCGGCCGGGCGGCCGGAGGAGGGTTCGCTCGGTCGCACCGCCCTGCGCCCCGGCACGACCAGCGCCGCCACCGCCGCCAGCCCGACCGCCGCCGCTCCGGCCACCAGCGCCGGCCGGAGTCCGTCGACGAAGGCCTGCGGCGTCTCGTAGCCGCCCTGTGCGGAGAAGATCGAGGCCATCACGGCGATGCCGAGCGCCCCGCCCACCTCACGCAGCGCGTTGTTGGCCCCGGAGGCGATGCCCTGCTCCTTCGGCAGCACGCTGGACATCACGATGTTCGAGGCCGGCGCGAAGAACAGCGCCATGCCGACCCCGCTGATGATCAGTGCCGGCAGCTGCGTGGCGTAGGAGAGGTCGGCGGTGGTGATGACGGCGAAGTAGACGAGTCCGAGCGCCTGGAGCAGCAGGCCGGCGGCGACGACCGGCCGCCCGCCGATGCGGTCGGAGAGAATCCCGGCGATGGGCGCGACCAGCATGGGCATGCCGGTCCAGGGCAGCATGCGCAGCCCCGCCTCGGTGGGCGAGTAGCCGAGCACGCCCTGGAGGTACTGGCTGAGCAGGAAGATCGAGCCGAACATGCCGAGGAACATCAGCAGGCTCGCCGCGTTGATGCCGGAGAAGGCACGGGAGCGGAAGAGCCGCATCGGCAGCATGGGGTTCCTGGCGCGGGTGCTGTAGCGGACGAAGGCGACGAGCAGGGCGCCGCCGGCGATCAGGCCGGTGAGCACCGTGCCGCCGGTCCACCCGTCGACCGGCCCGCGGACCAGCCCGTAGACGATGCCGAAGAGGCCGCCGCTGGCCAGCAGGGTGCCGGGTATGTCGAGCGGTGCTCCGGTGCCGTGGGACTCGGCGAGGCGCAGCCGGGCGAGCGGGATCAGGGCGAGGCCCAGCGGGACGTTGAGCCAGAAGATCCACTGCCAGGCGATGTGCTCGGTGAGGCTGCCGCCGACCAGTGGTCCGGAGGCGACGGCCAGTCCGTTGACCGCGCCCCAGATGCCGTAGGCCGTGCCGCGCCGGGCCTCGGGCACGGCGGCGGTCAGCAGGGTGAGGGTGAGCGGCATCATGACCGCGGCTCCGGCGCCCTGCACCGCGCGGGCGGCGATCAGGGTGTCGATGCCGGGTGCCATGGCCGCGGCGGCCGACGCCAGGGTGAACACGGAGAGGCCGGCGATGAACATGCGGCGGCGGCCGAAGCGGTCGCCGAGGGCCGCGCCGAGCATCAGGAGTACGGCGAAGGTGAGCGTGTAGGCGCTCACCGTCCATTCCAGGTCGTGCAGTTCGCCGCCGAGGTCCTCGCGGATGGAGGGCAGGGCGGTGGTGACGACGAGGTTGTCGAGGGCCGCCATGAATCCGGCGACGCTGGTGATGACGAGTGCCCAGACCACGCGGCGCGGGCTGTGCTGTGGGTTCGCTGACATCTCTCCCCCAGGGAGTGTCGCTGTTAGTTATTGATGACTAACTTTCGCGCCCATGAAAGGCCGGAGTGCGCCTCCGCTGCGGGCACGTCAGTGTTCCTTGCGGCCCTTCGTGCGGGCCGACTCGTAGACGCCTTCCCAGACCCGATGCCCGGGCGGGAAGCCCATGGCGACCAGGCAGTTGATCAGCATTCCGTACGCCATGAAGGCCGTCGTCTCGCCGATGTCGGCCCCCAGCGGCAGATGGACGGTGTCCCACAGCCGCATCCAGCCGGCCCGCACCGCCTCACCGAACTCGTGGTCGCCCTCCTGCTCGGCGGCCGCCACGGCCAGGTACGTCTGCATCTGCATCATCAGCAGCTCGGGCCGCTCCGCGATGACCCGCGTGTAGGCGTCACCCATGGCATGCAGGGCCTCCTCGCCCTCCAGCCCCTCGGCGGCCTCGCGGAACGTGCGGATGGTGTCCTCGATGCAGCGTTCGGCCGCGGCGAGGAAGATCGCCTTCTTGCCCGGGAAGAGCCGGAAGAGATACGGCTGCGAGACGCCGACCCGCTTGGCGATCGCCTCGGTCGACGTGCCGTAGTAGCCGCCACGGGCGAACTCGGCGGTCGCCGCACGGATCACGCTCTCGCGCCGCTCCTCCGCACTCATCCTGACCATGGAGAGTAAGTTAGTACTCAATCACTAACTACGTCAAGGGGTTACGGCCGGTGCCGTGCGACGTGCCGGCCAGAGGGGGCCGAGCGCCTCCTCGGGGGCGGCCTCCAGCTCCAGGGTCTCGAGAACCGTGAGCAGCTGCCGTTCCTCGTAGCGGAAGTGGCTCTCCATGATCGCGGCGATGCCCTCCAGGTGGCCTTCCAGCTCCTCGGGCGGGGCCGCGCGGTCCACGGCGGTGCGCAGGCCGCCGAGCAGGTGGGCGATCATCGTGTGGTCCTGCTCCAGGGCGCGCAGCACCGGGCGCAGATCCGGGTACGCGGCCGCGACGGCCGGGAAGAGGGTGCGGTCCTCGCCCTGGTGGTGGCCGTCGAGGGCCGTGCAGAAGCCGTGGCAGTAGAGCAGCAGATCACGGGTGGCCGTCTCGCCGGGGGTGCCGCCGGCCAAGGCGGTGCGGGTGACGTCCAGCGCCTCCCGCAGCCGGGTGTGCACCCGGCTCAGTTCCTGGCTCCAGGCGATCAGCCTGGTCTTCTCGCGCTCAGTCATGCGTGAGCGAAGGGTGCGACGAGAACATCGCCGGCTCTCCTTCGGTCGGGCGCCTCCATGCCTGACACGGTCTGCCACCGGCACGCGACGCTACCGGAAGCCTACGGGGGGCGTGGTTCGTCTGTCAGCCCTTCCCGGCGGGCGTGGATCAAGGAGGCGGCGCCGGGAACGGCGAGGGGCGCCCGTTGCCGCGGGCGCCCCTGGAGCTGTGACCGGCCGCGGCTCAGGCCAGCCGCACGACCGCCCGTGACATGCCCAGCACCTTCTGTCCTGCGCTGGTCACGGTGAGGTCCACGCGCACCTTGTTGTCGTCGAGCTTGGCTCCGACCTTGCCGCTGACCTCGATGACGGCGCCCTTGTCGTCGTTGGGGACGACGACCGGCTTGGTGAAGCGGACGCCGTACTCGACGACCGCGCCCGGGTCGCCGGTCCAGTCGGTCACCACACGGATCGCCTCGGCCATGGTGAACATGCCGTGCGCGATGACGTCGGGGAGTCCGACCTCCTTGGCGAACTTCTCGTTCCAGTGGATCGGGTTGAAGTCGCCGGAGGCGCCCGCGTACCGCACCAGCGTGGCGCGGGTCACCGGGAAGGACTGCGCGGGCAGCTCGGTGCCGACCTCGACATCGGCGTAGGAGATCTTTGCGGTCATGGTGTTGCTCACGCCTCCTCGGCCGCGCGGGCCACCAGCTTGATCCAGGCGGTCACGACATGCTCGCCGGCCTCGTCGTGCACCTCGCCGCGGACGTCCAGTATGTCGTTGCCGGCCAGGGACTTGATCCCCTCGATGGTGGAGGTGACCGTCAGCCGGTCGCCGGCGTGCACGGGACGGGAGTAGACGAACTTCTGGTCGCCGTGCACCACCCGGCTGTAGTCCAGGCCGAGCTGCGGGTCCTCGATGACCTGTCCGGCGGCCTTGAAGGTGACCGCGAAGACGAAGGTCGGCGGGGCGATCACGTCCGGGTAGCCGAGCGCCTTGGCGGCCTCCGCGTCCGTGTAGACCGGGTTGGTGTCGCCCACCGCCTCGGCGAACTCACGGATCTTCTCCCGGCCCACCTCGTAGGGGGCGGTGGGCGGGTAGCTCCGCCCCACGAAGGACTGGTCGAGCGCCATGCGCGCGTGCCTCCTGTGTCTGGTGTCGTAGCCGATGGTGTCGTGGCCGATGGCCGTGGCCGGTGCGTGCGGGGCCGGGTGAAGCGTGCCACGGGGGCAGGCGGGGCGGCACGTGCGGGGGTGCCGGGGGCTGCCACAGGGCGGGCAGGCGTGGCCGGGTGCGGCCAGGTGCGGCCAGGTGCGGCCGGGTGCCAAACGACACGAGGCCGCCCCCAGTGCTTCGGGGACGGCCTCGCGAACGAGCCTGATTTATCGCGTCTCGCGGTGCGCGGTGTGCGCGTTGCAACGCGGGCAGTGCTTCTTCATCTCAAGACGGTCCGGGTTGTTACGCCGGTTCTTCTTGGTGATGTAGTTCCGCTCCTTGCACTCCACGCAGGCCAGCGTGATCTTCGGGCGGACGTCGGTGGCAGCCACGTGAGTGCTCCTTGACGAACGGTGGACTAGAGATTGACGCACATGAAGAGTAGCCGATCGTCGGACCGACCCGGCAATCGGCTACTGAGAGTAGCGGTGACCGGACTTGAACCGGTGACACAGCGATTATGAGCCGCTTGCTCTACCGACTGAGCTACACCGCTGCGGTGCCTGCGCCGCGAACGACGCGTGCACCAGAGCCCCAAAACGGAATCGAACCGTTGACCTTCTCCTTACCATGGAGACGCTCTGCCGACTGAGCTATTGGGGCGAGCGATGAAGACATTACACGGTCCTCCGCCGTTCGCCCAAATCCGTTTCCGGTCCGGTTGCGCTTCCCGTCGGGGGTCCCCCGGGAGGCCCTCGGGTGGGCCTGCCGGCCGACCACACCGGTACGACTATTGCGCTCCTCCCGTCCCCGGGCGGGCCGCCGCCCTAGGCTCGTCTCACTCTGCGTGATCTTGTCTCGCGTGCGATCTCGTCACTGCCCGGGAGTGCGATGCCCGAAAGCCAGCCGCAGCCGCCGCACCACTCGTCCTCCCCCTTCTCGGGGTCCTCGCCCTCGTGGGGCGGCGCCGGGGCGGCGCCGCCGCTGCTGCTGTGCGGGGCGCGGCTCACCGACGGGCGGACCGTGGACGTACGGCTGGGCGGCGGGCGCATCGAGGCGGTCGGCACGGCGGGCAGCCTCGCGGCGCCCGCCGCACGCGTCTGCGGCAGCCGGATCGACCTCACCGGCTATCTGCTGCTGCCGGCGCCCGCGGAGCCGCACGCCCACGCCGACACCGCGCTGTCCGCCGACACCGCGGGTCCCCCGTCCTACGACCCCGGGGACGTCCAGCGCCGGGCCACCGAGGCGGCGCTGCTGCAGCTCGGGCACGGGGCGACCGCGCTGCGGGCCCAGGTGCGGGTGGGCGACCTGGCCGGGCTCGGCGCGCTCACCGCCGTACTGCAGGCCCGGCGCTCGCTGTGCGGGCTGGCCGAGCTGTCGGCGGTGGCCGTGCCGCGGCTGCTGACCGGCGTCGCCGGGGCGGACGGGCTCGCGGTGCTGCGGGACGCGCTGAAGATGGGCGCCTCGGTGGTCGGCGGCTGTCCGGATCTCGACCCCGACCCCACCGGCTATGTCGAGGCGGTGCTGGAGCTCGCCTCCGAGCACGGCTGCCCCGTCGATCTGCACACCGACGCCTCCGACCCCGCCCGGCTGGCCAGGATCGCGGCGATGGCGGGCGGGCTGCGCCCCGGGGTGAGCATCGGTCCCTGCGGCGGCCTGGCCGAGCTGCCCACCGAGGTCGCGGCGCGGGCGGCGGACCAGCTCGCCGCGGCCGGCGTCTCGGTGGTCTGCCTGCCGCAGGGCGGCTGCGGCGGCGCGGAACGCCGGGGCACCGCTCCGGTCCGGCTGCTGCGGTCGGCCGGGGTGCGGGTGGCCGCCGGGAGCGGCGCCCTGCGGGACGTGTCCAACCCGGTCGGCCGCGGCGACCCCCTGGAGGCGGCGTACCTGCTCGCCTCCCGCCACGGCCTCTCCCCCGAGGACGCCTACGACGCGGTGAGCGCCTCCGCTCGTGCGGTGCTCGGACTGCCCGAGGTGCGCGTGGAGGCCGGCTTCCCGGCGGAGCTGCTGGCGGTGCGCGGGGAGGGGCTCGCCGGGGTGCTGTCGCTGGCGTACAGCAGGATCGTGGTGCACGGCGGGCGGGTGGTGGCCCGCACCAGCGCGGTGCGGGAGTACTGCGGCACTGCGGGCACGGCGGACGCGGGGCTGCCGCGGCAGGGGCGCGGGGAGGAGTCCTAGGGTCCTGACGCCCTGGGGTCACGGCGCCCTGGGACCCTGGGGTCCTGGGACCCTGGGGTCCTGGGACCCCGGCGACCGGCCTCGGGCCGCCGTGGCCTTCAGGACCTCTGCGCCGGAGTCTTGTCGTCTCTGTGACGTCTTTGTGTCGCGCGGCGATTCCCGGTGGCCGGGCGTACGGTCGGAAGCATGCGCATTGTCATCGCTGGTGGTCATGGTCAGATCGCGCTGCGGCTGGAGCGGTTGCTCGCGGCGCGCGGGGACGAGGCAGTGGGCCTGATCCGCAAGCCCGAACAGGCGGACGACCTGCGGCAGCTGGGCGCCGAGCCGGCCGTGCTGGACCTGGAGACGGCGTCGGTGGACGAGGTCGCGGAGCGACTGGCCGGCGCGGACGCCGCGGTGTTCGCGGCCGGGGCGGGCCCGGGCAGCGGGGCGGCCCGCAAGGAGACGGTGGACAAGGCGGCCGCGATCCTCTTCGCCGACGCGGCGGTACAGGCGGGCGTGCGGCGGTTCCTGATCGTGTCGTCCATGGGCGCCGACCCCTCGCACCAGGGCGACGAGGTCTTCGACGTCTACCTGCGCGCCAAGGGCGAGGCGGACGAGTACGTCCGCAACCTGGACGGGCTCGACTGGACGATCCTGCGTCCGGGCCGGCTGACCGACGATGCCGGCACCGGCCTGGTCCACCTGGCCGCGCACACCGGCCGCGGTCCGATCCCCCGTGACGACGTGGCCGCGGTACTGGCGGAGCTGCTGGACACCCCGGCGACGGCCGGACTGACCCTGGAGCTGATCAGCGGGAAGGTGCCCGTCTCGGTGGCGGTGAAGTCGGTCGCGGGCGGCTGAGGGGGCGCGCTGACGCGCTCGCGGACAGCGGGGCGACGCGCTCGCGGGCGCCGGGGTGCTCATGCGTGGCGCGGGGCCTGTGCCTGCTCCGGTGCTCGCGCCCGGAGGGGGATCCCGCCGATGCCAGCGAGGCGGAGGGGAACGTTCCGCAGGACGCGGCCCGTTGCCCCCCTGACCGGCAACCGCTGACCGTCGTCGGCACCCCGATCCGGTGAGGAGCATCGTGCCCGAGACCACACCCGTCACCTCCGCCTTCGCCCCCGAGCTTCCGGCGCTGACCGTGCAGGCCGAGCGGCTGATCGAGCTGGGGGTGCACGAGATCGCGGGGCTGCCCGCCGACCGGCTCCGGTCGTTCGCCAAGACGGTCGAGGTCCCCGCGGACCCGTCCGGCACGCTCCTCGCCGTGCACCCGGAGGCCGCCCCCGCCTCTGCGCTGGCCCCACTGCTGAGCCGCGAGGGCAAGCCGGGGTTCGTCGTCACCGACATGCTGGACGTCGACGAGTTCGCCCCACTCGACTCGGTGACGCTCCCCGAGGGCCCGCTCTACCTCGTCACCGGCATCGACCGCGGCGACCACATGGCCGACTGGAGCCCGGACGAGGCGCTGCCCGCACTCACCGAGGAGTCCCGTACACCGCTGGTGCTCACCGAGGGCCTCCACTGGGTGCTCCAGCAGCCCGGGGCCCTGGAGCGCAACCACTGCTTCATGACCATCGGCTCCCGCCTCCGCAAGGCCAACGGCACCCTGGACTCCCGCACCCCGGCGATATGGATCAGCAACGGCACGGGCCGGGACGGCCGCGAGCGCCGCAACGCCCCCAAGGTCGGCTGGTGCTGGGCGGGCAACCGCCACACCTGGCTGGGCTTCGCCTCGGCGACGGGGCGTCTTTCCGGCTAGCTCCACCTGGAGCCCGGCGACGACTGGCGATTCCGGCACCGGCAGGGGTGGCCGCCCTCACGACGAGGTGATCTGCTGCCGCGGGTCTCGGCCACGGGCTGGGACCTGCGGCAGCGGAACGGAGCGATCAGCAGGGCGAGCACGACGGACCGGGGTGGGGCTCCTCATTCACCGACGGCCGAGAGCCGGGCATCGCCATGAAGGCCGAGGCGGAGGGTGACCGCGTCGCGGCCCCCAACGGCGAGTACCGCTACGTCGTCCACGACGGCGTCGTCACGATCTGTCAGTCGGGCAGCCGGATCGGCGAGGAGGACCTGCCCCCGAGCCCTCCCCGTCCTGACTCCGCGATGCGCCACGTCCGCTCCGGTGCCCTCAGGTCAGTCGTATCCCACGAGGCCGGCCCGGCTCCCGGACGATCGCCCCCTTGGCCTCCAGCTCGCGCAGCTGATAGTGCACCGAGGACCAGCGCAGGCCGACCGTGTCCGCGAGCTCGGCGATGGTGGGAGCGTCGCCGCGGTCGACTATGGCCAGGCGGATCTCCCGGAGAATCCGCTCCTGCGTCTCGGTGAGGTGCTGAACCTTGCGCCTGACCATACTCCCAGTAGAAACCTTGTTCGATTTTTGAGGCAAGCTGGAGGCGTGACCACCCTGCCGCCCGACCTGCTCAGACTCCGCACCCTGGAGACCTACCTCCAGCTCCTCCTCGACGAGGTGCGGCGGGCCATAGCCCACGCCGAGCAGCGGGAGGCCGAACGGCAGCGCGGCATCCGGACCCGCCCGCCGGCACCGGACTGGCTCCTGGAGCCGGGGCTGAGCCGCGACGCACCGCCCGTCCAGGTCCACGCGGGCGGCTGCTGGAACGCCGGCAAACGGTCGAAGGGCATCAGCCGAGACGCGGCCCTGCGCGCCCTCGCCGACGGGGTCAAGGCATGCGGAGCGTGCCGGCCGGACAGCGCACTCGGCTTCATCGACGGCTAGGCCCCTGCGTCAGGAACAGCCCAGCGAGGCGACACGGCCCGGGCCGTCCGGTCCGGCCGACGCACGGCACGCAACATACCGACAGGCGCGTCGGCAACATCCGGTAGGATGCCGATACCCACGTCGTCAAGTTCAGGTAAAGCGGCGGCGCGGCCGACCCGTCCTGTCCTCATTCCTTTCTCGCCCGGAGAGCTCCGTGTTCCTCGCCCTACGCGATCTGCGCTTCGCCCGCGGTCGCTTCGCCCTGATGGGCGCGGTGGTCGCGCTCATCGCCGTCCTCGGTGTGCTCCTGTCCGGCCTCGCCTCCGGCCTGGCGGACGCCGGCATATCCGGGCTGCGCGCGCTGCCCCTGACCCACATGGCCTTCGACGAGAAGGCCACCAGCGAGCAGTTCTCCCGCTCGACCGTGGAGCAGCGGGACTGGCAGACCTGGTCCAGGACCCCGGGTGTGGAGCGCGCCGAGCCGTTCGGGAACACCCTGGCCAATGCCCAGGTGACCCAGGGCGCCAAGAAGGGCGAGCAGGTCAACCTCGCCGTCTTCGGCATGGCCCCGGACTCCCCGCTTGCCCCCACCCCCACCAAGGGTGAGGGCCTGAAGGAGGGCAGCGCGGGCATCGTGATCACCCGCGAGATCGCCGACCTGGGCGTGGAGATCGGCGACGTGCTGACCGCGGACAAGAGCGAGGTGCGGCTCGAGGTCGTGGGACTGGTCGACGACAACATCTCCTACGGCCACATCGGTGTCGTCTACGCCGACCTCGACACCTGGCGGCACCTGCACTACGGCCTGCCCGGCGACCTGCCCGAGGCCGTGAGCCGGCAGGCCACCGCCGTCGCCCTGACCCTGAAGCCGGACGCCGACGTCGCCGCGGCGGAGAAGGCGACCGGGACCCGCGCCGAGACCAAGGAGGCCACGTTCAACGCGTCTCCCGGCTACGAGGCCGAGTCGAGCACCATGGCCCTGATCAAGGGATTCCTGTACGTCATCTCCGCCCTGGTCGTCGGCGCGTTCTTCACCGTCTGGACCATCCAGCGCAAGCCCGAGATCGCCCTGATGAAGGCGCTGGGCGCCCCCACCGGGTACATCCTGCGCGACGCCCTCGCCCAGGTCGTCGCCGTACTCGTCGCAGCCACGGCCCTCGGCACCGCCGTCGGCCTGGCCCTGGGCAGCGCGCTGATCGGCAAGGCGCCCTTCTCCCTCTCCGCCCCGGCCATCGCCACCTCCTCCGGCCTCCTCATCGTCCTCGGGACCATGGGCGCCGTCGTCGCCGTCCGCCGCATCACCGCCGTCGACCCTCTGACCGCTCTGGGAGCCACCCGATGACCACACCCGCCACCGACCCCCAGGCCGCTGCGGTGACCGACCGCTCCGGCGGGCTGCGCCTGCACGACGTCAGCCTCACCCTCGGTGACGGCGACACCGCCGTCACCGCCCTCGACCACGTCAGCCTGACGGTCGCCCCCGGTGAGTTCGTGGCCGTCGTCGGCCCCTCCGGCTCCGGCAAGTCCAGCCTCCTCGCCGTCGCCGGCGGCCTCCAGCGGCCCACCTCGGGCACCGTGCACGTCGCAGGCACCGAGCTGACCGCCCTGTCGGACAAGGAGCGCACCGCCGCCCGTCTCCGCCACATCGGCTTCGTCTTCCAGCAGTCGAACCTGCTGGCCTCCCTCACCGTCAAGGAACAGCTCCTGCTGCCCCTGCACATCGCCGGACGCCTCGACGCCGCCGCCCGGGCCCGCGCGGACGAACTCATCGAAGCCGTCGGACTGACCCACCGCACCGGCTCCCGTCCGCACCAGCTGTCGGGCGGCGAGCGCCAGCGCGCCGGCCTGGCCCGCGCCCTGATGACCTCTCCCGCCGTCCTGCTGGTGGACGAACCCACCTCGGCGCTGGACCGGGTGCGGTCCGCCGAGGCGGTACGGCTGATCGCCGAGCAGACCCATGAGCGCAGCACGGCCACGGTCATGGTCACCCACGACACGGCGATAATGGACGCTGCCGACCGGGTGTACGAGATGGTCGACGGCCGCCTGTCCTGACGAGGGCCACCAGGGGGCACCGCATTCCCGGCCCTCCCCGCCCCTTCCAGGAGCCGCCCCGCATGCCGAAGATCAACGCCTCCACCGTCGCCGAGCACCGTGCCCAGCAACGCGAGGCGCTGATCGGGGCGGCGATCGACCTCCTGGTCAGCGAGGGCGCCGCCGCCGTCACACCCGCGGCGGTCGGCGCACGCGCGGGCCTGGCCCGCTCCAGCGTCTACCAGTACTTCGACTCCTCGGCAGCCCTCCTGGCCACCGTCACCGAGGAGGCCTTCCGGCGCTCCAACGAGGCGCTCACCCGCGCCATGGCCACCGCGAACGGCCCGCTGGAGCGCGTCGAGGCGTTCTTCAGGGAGAGCCTCCGCCTGGGCGCCGAAGGCGCACACCGGCCGGCCGTCGCCCTCATGAACGCCGGACTTCCTCCGGTCTGCCAGCAGCGGCTGCTGGAACTCCACCGGGAACAGGTCGAACCGTTCCGCGCCGCCGTCCGGGAGCTCGGCGTCCCCGAGCCCGCGCTCACGGCCGACCTGATCGCCGGGATACTGCACACCGCTCTGACCGCCGTCGAGAACGGCACCCCCCTCGACACGGTCACCCGGCGCACCCTCGCACTCGTGCGCCGCTGCCTCACCCCGGCCGGCGGCGCCGCCCGCGCGCCGGAGGAAGGGGCCTGAAGCCCTCGCCCCGCCGAAGCACCGCGACTGGCCGGACCCGGGCACGGCGAGGCACCGCGGCTGCCGGGGCCCGGAACGCCGGGCGTCAGCCGATGTAGGGGGCCGTCCGGGATCCGTCCGCGGCGTGCTCGATGCGCAGCCGCATCGTGGGATGGATGTCGAGCTTCGCCAGGTCCGCCGGGTCGACCCAGCCAACCTGCGTCGTCTCGCTGCTCGTCCGCAGCTCACCACCGACCGGCCGGGCCCGGAAGCAGATGCTGAACTGCTGCCGGACCTCACCGTCGTCGTACCGCATCACATGCCCCGGATCGGTGTAGATCCCGGAGAGGCCGACGACCTCCACCTCGATGCCGGTCTCCTCCCGCACCTCACGCACGACGGTGTCGCTGATCGACTCCCCCACGTCGTGACCGCCCCCGGGCAGCGCCCAACGCCCGTTGTCCGACCGCTGGACCATCAGCACCCGGCCCGCCTCGTCCCGCACGAACGCGACCACGGACGGCACGACCGAGTTGGCCGGCGGAGCGTCAGGGTCGTGCAGATAGTCGATGCGTCCCACGCTCGGGCTCCTCAGAAGTCTCTGTCCCCGCTCCGGACCGACTTTAGAAGTCACCTCCGTGTCCCGTCCGCCTCTTCCTCGGCCGTTGCGACTCCTGCGCCGCAGAGGCGACGTTGCGTGCGGCGCGCCCGGCGGCGACAGGCGGCAGGAGCACCTATATGATCTTCATCACTCCGCTCCCCCGCGGCTCGACTCGGGCGCCAGGCCTCAGTCCTGACGGATCAGCTTCTGACGGAGACGAAGCCACGGACACGAAGGTCGCGCGGGCCGCGTGAACGGGCGCGCCCGGGATCCCCGGACGGCCGCCCACGGCCCGTCCGCGGGGGACGCCTGGGGGATGCGCACTGATCAGGCGCACTGATGGGCGCACTGATCACGAGTGCGACGCATCTGGGGCGCGATGCGGCGAACCGCGCACCGCGACCGCCCGCCCACGCCGGGCGCCCGGCACACGAAAAGACCCCCTCCGCTCTGCGTTTCCGCAGTTCAGAGGGGGTCTCCCCAAGTGTGGCGGCGCTAGGATTCGAACCTAGGAAGGCTGAGCCGGCAGATTTACAGTCTGCTCCCTTTGGCCGCTCGGGCACACCGCCTGGGTTGCTGCTCGGGTACCGCGTTTCCGCGGTGCTCCCCGGCAACGACGTAAACAATACCTGATGGACGGGGGTGGTTCGCCACCCGATTGATCGCCACCCGGGGGACGGGGGGTGGCTAGGCTTGTCCGGATGCGGCCGGGGACCGGCAAACCGGGTCGACGGCCGCCCCAGGTACGCAGGTACGCATCCGGCCCGCAGCCGATACGCACCCCGATACAAGGAGCCACAGGACATGGCCGACTCCAGTTTCGACATCGTCTCGAAGGTCGAGCGGCAGGAGGTCGACAACGCCCTCAACCAGACCGCCAAGGAGATCTCCCAGCGCTACGACTTCAAGGGCGTGGGTGCCTCGATCTCGTGGTCCGGTGACAAGATCCTCATGGAGGCCAACTCCGAGGACCGGGTGAAGGCTGTCCTCGACGTCTTCCAGTCCAAGCTGATCAAGCGTGGCGTCTCGCTGAAGGCCCTGGACGCGGGTGAGCCGCAGCTCTCGGGCAAGGAGTACAAGATCTTCGCCACGATCCAGGAGGGCCTCTCCCCGGAGAACGCCAAGAAGGTGGCGAAGATCATCCGTGACGAGGGCCCGAAGGGTGTGAAGGCGCAGGTGCAGGGCGACGAGCTGCGCGTCTCCTCCAAGAGCCGCAACGACCTGCAGGCCGTCATCGCGCTGCTGAAGGGCAAGGACTTCGACTTCGCACTGCAGTTCGTGAACTACCGGTAGAACGCCGGCGGGCACCAGCTGCTGACGGAGCAGCCGGTGGCGCACGAAGGGTGGGTCCCCCGGGTCGCCGGGGCCCACCCTTTGCCGTGTCCTTGATGCGTCAGAGGTCCGTTGCCGTGCCCTGGATCCGTCAGAGGTCCGTGCGGCGGGCCGCCTCAGTCGCGGGAGTGGCCGAAGAGGAGGCGGTAGGCGATCAGCAGGACCAGGGAGCCGCCGATCGCGGCGGCCCAGGTCGCGCCGTCGTAGAAGTCCTTGGTGATCGGGTGGTCCAGCCAGCGGGCCGAGATCCAGCCGCCGATGAAGGCTCCGGCGATGCCGATGAGGGTCGTGCCGATGAGGCCGCCCGGGTCGCGGCCCGGGAGCAGGAACTTCGCGATGGCTCCGGCCAGCAGTCCGAGAATGATCCAGCTGATGATTGTCATGCCGTGTTCCTGCCCCTTCCGACCGGCCTCGCACTCCTCCGCTCGCGGCATGCACGCAGTCGTGCAGGGTGCGTGTTCGTGCGGTGTCGATGAGCAGGACGCCGGCGGGACCCTCGGTGGTTGCGCTGATCAGTAGGGTGCCTGTCCATGACGGGACGCTCCGGCGCGGAACTGCGCCGCACTCTCGGGCTCGGCGACGCCGTGGTCATCGGGCTCGGCTCGATGCTGGGCGCCGGGATCTTCGCCGCTCTGGCGCCCGCCGCCCGGGCCGCCGGCACCGGGCTGCTGCTGGGGCTGGCGCTCGCCGCCGCGGTCGCGTACTGCAACGCCATGTCGTCGGCGCGGCTCGCCGCCCGGTATCCGGCTTCGGGCGGCACCTATGTGTACGGGCGGGAGCGGCTCGGGGAGTTCTGGGGCTACCTGGCGGGCTGGGCGTTCGTGGCCGGCAAGACCGCCTCCTGCGCGGCGATGGCGCTCACCGTGGGTTCGTATGTCTGGCCCGGTCAGGCGCAGGCGGTGGCGGTCGCCGCGGTGGTGGCGCTGACGGCGGTGAACTACGGCGGGGTGAAGAAGTCGGCCTGGCTGACGCGGGCAATCGTGGCGGTGGTGCTGGCGGTGCTCGCCGGGGTGGTGGTCGTGTGCCTGGCCTCCGGGCGGGGCGATGCCGGGGAGCTGGGTCTGGGGCCGGGGGCGTGGGACGCGGGTGCGGGTGGGGTGCTGCAGGCGGGCGGGCTGCTGTTCTTCGCCTTCGCGGGGTACGCGCGGATCGCGACGCTCGGTGAGGAGGTGCGGGATCCGGGGCGCACCATCCCGCGGGCGGTGCCACTGGCTCTGGGGATCGCCCTGGTGGTGTATGCGGGGGTCGCGGCCGCGGTGCTCTCGGTGCTGGGTGCGCGAGGGCTCGGGGAGGCCGCGGCGCCGCTGGCGGAGGCGGTGCGGGCGGCCGGGCTGCCGGAGGCGGCGCCGGTGGTGCGGGCGGGGGCCGCGGTGGCCGCGCTGGGGTCGCTGCTGGCGCTGATCCTGGGGGTGTCGCGGACGGTGCTGGCGATGGCCAGGGACCGGCATCTGCCGGGGGCTCTCAGCGCCGTTCATCCGCGGTTCCAGGTGCCGCACCGGGCGGAGCTGGCGGTGGGGGCGGTCGTCGCCGTGCTGGCCGCCACGGTGGATCTGCGGGGCGCGATCGGGTTCTCGTCGTTCGGGGTGCTGCTCTACTACGCGGTGGCCAACGCCTCGGCGTGGACGCTCGATTCGCGGCCTGCGGCGCGGCTGCTGCCGGCGGTGGGCTTGGCCGGCTGCCTGCTGCTGGCGTTCTCGCTGCCGGCGCTGTCGGTCGTGGTGGGGGCGGGAGTGCTGGCGGTGGGTGCGGGCGCCTACGGGCTGCGGTGGTGGCGGAGCCGGGGAGGGGGCGGGCAGCGGGGCGGACGAAGCGGCGTGTGACATCCCGGTGAGCCCGGCGTCCGAGCGCGCCCGGTCGCCTCCTTCATCCACGGCTCGAGCAAGGCCGGTCTGGACCGGCGTCCGAGCGCGCCCGGTCGCCTCAGGCACGGCACCGTCGTGCGCCCGGCTGCCGCGAGCCCACCGGCGCTGACCCGAGCCTCCGCCGGCCCGCGTCTGGTGGTGCCCCGCCGCCGCAGGTGTCTCCCGTCACCAACGCGCCGCGAACGCCTGGTCCGTGCGGACGATGTCGCGCCCCATCGGCAGCAGGGACACCGGGATCAGCTTGAAGTTGGCGATGCCGAGCGGGATGCCGATGATCGTCAGGCACAGGGCGAGGCCGGTGAAGACATGGCCGAGGGCCAGCCACCAGCCGGCCAGGATCAGCCAGAGGACGTTGCCGATGAGGGAGCCGGCGCCGGCGTCCCGGCGTTCGACCGTGGTGTAGCCGAAGGGCCACAGGGCGTAGACGCCGATGCGGAAGGCGGCTATGCCGAACGGGATGCCGATGACGGTGATGCAGAGCAGCACGCCGGCGAGCATGTAGCCGAGGAACAGCCAGAGACCGCTCAGTATGAGCCAGATGATGTTGAGGATGGTCTTCACCGCGGGCCACCTGCCATCTTCTCGAGTCGGGCGATGCGTTCTGCCATGGGCGGGTGGGTGGAGAAGAGCTTCGACATCCCCTGGCCAGGGCGGAACGGGTTGGCGATCATCATGTGGCTGGCCGTCTCGATGCGGGGCTCGGGAGGCAGCGGGAGCTGCCTGGTGCCGAGCTCCAGCTTGCGCAGCGCGCTCGCGAGGGCGAGCGGGTCGCCCGTGAGCTGGGAGCCGGAGGCGTCCGCCTCGAACTCGCGGGAGCGGCTGATGGCCAGCTGGATCAGGGTGGCGGCGAGCGGTCCCAGAATCATGATCAGCAGCATGCCGAGCAGGCCGGGGCCGTCGTCGTCGTCGGAACGGCCGATCGGGATCAGCCAGGCGAAGTTGACCAGGAACATGATCACGGAGGCGAGGGCTCCGGCGACCGAGGAGATCAGGATGTCCCGGTTGTAGACGTGGCTGAGCTCATGGCCGATGACACCGCGCAGCTCGCGCTCGTCGAGCAGGCGCAGAATGCCCTCGGTGCAGCAGACCGCGGCGTTGCGCGGATTGCGACCGGTGGCGAAGGCGTTGGGTGCCTCCGTCGGGGAGATGTACAGCCGGGGCATGGGCTGGCGGGCCTGCGTGGAGAGCTCGCGGACCATGCGGTACAGGCCCGGGGCCTCGAACTCGCTGACCGGGCGGGCCCGCATGGCGCGCAGGGCCAGTTTGTCGCTGTTCCAGTACGCGTAGGCGTTGGTGCCGAGGGCGATCAGGACGGCGATGACGAGTCCCGTCCGGCCGAAGAAGCTGCCGATGACGATGATCAGTGCGGACAGGCTTCCGAGGAGGACCGCGGTCCTGAGCCCGTTGTGCCGGCGGTGCACGGTACGCCCTCCAAGTCGTGCGGCAGGGGAACCCTTGCTGGCTGATCTTTCCGGTGATCGGCGCTGCCACTGGTCGTGGTGGTGTCACGTCCAGTGGACCCTCCCGTACCGGTCAACGCCAGGCGAACTGGACGAGTTCCCTTGTGCGCGTGGTGGCGCGGGTCAACCGACCGGGTGACGCATGCCCGTTCCGCAGGTGGGCGGGCATGCGCGGGGGCGTTCGCGCGGGCGCCGGCGCGAGCGCGGAGGCGGCCGTTCCAGCACGGCCGGCCGGGACCGGTCAGAACAGGCCCGTATCCGTGAAACGGAGGATCAGCTGGGGCGCGCCGGACAGGGCGACGCCGAGGACGCCGGTGACGGCGAGCGCGGCGGTGAGCGGTGCCGGGAGTCGGTGGGTGGCCGGTGCGCCCTCGGGGGCGCGGAACAGCAGCGCCGTCCACTTCAGGTAGTAGACGAGGGCGATGACGACATTGACGGCCATCACGACGGCCAGCCAGCCGAGGCCTGCGTCCACGGCCGCGGAGAACACGGTGACCTTGGCGAACAGGCCGACGACGCCGGGCGGGAGGCCTGCGAGGCAGAGCAGGAAGAAGGCGAGCAGGAGCGCGGTGAGGGGGCTGGCGGCGTACAGGCCGCGGTAGTCCGAGACGCGGTTGAGGGGCTGGGTGCGGCCGACGACGGCGGCGACCGCGAAGGCGCCGAGGTTCACCGCGCCGTACATCAGCGCATAGGCGAGGGTCGAGCCGATCGCCCGCTGGGGCTCGGTGGCGTACGCGGCGGCGGCGATCGGCACCAGGAGGTAGCCGGCCTGGCCGACGGAGGACCAGGCGAGCAGGCGTACCGCGCTGTGGGCGCGGGCGGCCTGCTGGCGGAGGGCGCCGACGTTGCCCGCGGTCATGGTGAGCGCGGCCAGCACGGCGACGGCCGGGCCCCAGACGTCGGCGTAGGAGGGGAAGGCGCGGACGGTGACGAGGATCAGGCCGGAGAAGCCGACCGCCTTGCCGATGACGGACAGGTAGGCGGCGACGGGGAGGGGGGCGCCGACGTAGGTGTCGGGCACCCAGAAGTGGAAGGGGACGGCGGCGGTCTTGAAGGCGAAGCCGATCAGGGTGAGGACGACGCCGGTCTGGGCGAGGGTCCCCAGCTGGCCGTCGGCGTCCTGGATGCGCTCGGCCAGCAGGCCGAGGTGGAGGGTGCCGGTGACGGCGTAGACGAAGCTGATGCCGAGCAGGGTGACCGCGGTGGCGGTGACGGAGGAGAGGAAGAACTTCAGGGCCGCCTCGGACGACCTGCGGTCGCCGTGGCGGAGGCCGACCAGGGCGAACGCGGGCAGGGAGGCGACCTCCAGGGCGACGACGAGGGTCGCCAGGTCCCGGGAGGCGGGCAGCAGGGCGGCCCCGGCGGCGGAGGAGAGGAGGAGGAACCAGTACTCCCCCTCGGGGAGGCGGCGGTTGTCGTCCTTGAGGGCGGTGACCGACAGGAGCGCGGCGAGGAGGGCGCCGCCGAGCACCAGGAACTGGATGACGAGGGTGAACCGGTCGGCGGTGTAGCTGCACACGCCCGGGTCGCCGACCAGGCAGAAGGTGCCGCGGTCGGCGTCGAGGAGGGGCAGCAGCATGAGGGTGGCGGCGGCCAGGGCGGCCACGGACAGCCGGCCGAGCAGCGGCTTGCGCGTCCCGGGGACGAAGAGGTCGGCGACGAGGACGGCGAGTCCGGCGACCGCCGCGATGGTGGGCGGCGCGATGGCCAGCCAGTCGACGGACTGGACGAGGGAGCTCATCGGGTGCCTCCTGCGAGGAGCTGCTGCACGGCCGGGTCGGTCAGCCCGAGGAGGGCTTTGGGCCACAGCCCGGCGACGACGGTGAGGACGACGAGCGGGGTCCAGGCCGCGAACTCGTAGCCGCGCACGTCGGTGAGTTCCGGGGCCTCGTCGGGGGCGGCGCCCATGCAGACCCGGCGGACCACGACCAGCAGGTAGGCGGCGGTCAGCAGGGTGCCGAAGGCGCCGGCCGCCATGAAGGTGAGGAAGGCGGGGCGGCTGAGGCCCTCGGCCGGCTCGAAGGCGCCGAACAGGGCGAGCATCTCGCCCCAGAACCCGGCCAGTCCGGGCAGTCCCAGGGAGGCGACGGCGCCGAAGGCGAGCAGTCCGCCGAGGCGGGGGGCCTTGCCGTAGAGGGCGGCGCCGGTCTCCTCGGCGAGGGTGTCCAGGGCGGTGCTGCCGGTGCGCTCCTTCAGGCCGCCGACCAGGAAGAACAGCAGACCGGTGATGAGGCCGTGGGCGATGTTCGCGAACAGGGCGCCGTTGACGCCGGTCGGGGTCATGGTGGCGATGCCGAGCAGCACGAAGCCCATGTGGCCGACGGAGGAGTAGGCGATCAGACGCTTGAGGTCGCCGTTGGCGCCGCGCTTGGCGAGGGCGAGGCAGGCGAGGGAACCGTAGATGATGCCGACGACGGCGAAGGCCGCCAGGTACGGGGCGAAGGTGCGGAAGCCGTCGGGTGCGGCCGGGAGCAGGATGCGCACGAACCCGTAGGTGCCCATCTTCAGCAGGACACCGGCGAGGAGGACCGAGCCGACGGTCGGGGCGGCGGTGTGCGCGTCGGGCAGCCAGCTGTGCAGGGGCCACATCGGGGTCTTGACCGCGAGCCCGATCCCGATCGCGAGAACGGCGATGACCTGCACGGACGTGGTCAGTGACCGGCCGTTGTCAGTGGCGAGTGCCACCATGTCGAACGTGCCTGCCTCGAGACCGGTCAGGAGCAGGCCGAGCAGCATGACCACGGAGCCGAGCAGCGTGTAGAGGACGAATCTCCAGGCGGCCCGGGCCCGGCCCTCGCCGCCCCAGCGGGCGATGAGGAAGTACATCGGGATCAGGACCGTCTCGAAGGCGAGGAAGAACAGGATCAGGTCGAGGACGGCGAAGGTCGCGAGGGTGCCGGACTCGAGGACGAGCAGCAGCGCGACGAAGGCCTTCGGGGCGGGTCCCGCGGGCGGCTTGAAGTAGGAGTACAGCGCGCAGAGGAAGGTCAGCAGCGCGGTCAGGACCAGAAGGGGGAGGGAGATGCCGTCGGTGCCGAGGTGGATCCGCACGTCGAGTGCGGGGATCCAGCTGATGTCGGTGGTGGCCTGCATCTTCGACGGCTGGTCGTGGTCGAAGCCCAGCGCGAGGACGATCACCGCGATGAGGACGGCGCCGGTCACGGTGACGCCGTGGCGCAGCACGGCCTGCTCGGGTGACTTCCCCTTCAGCCCGGGCGGGGCGGGCAGCAGGGCCGCGGCGGCTCCGAGGAGCGGGGCGACGACGGTGAACGCCAGGAGGAACTGCATCACGGACTCGCTGATATCGATCACGCCTGCTCACGCTCCCGTGGCGACGAGGACGACGGCCACCGCGAGCACGACGGTGCCGGCGAACAGCGCGCTCACATAGGTCTGCACATTGCCGGTCTGGGCCCCGCGCACGGCCGCGCCGAGCCAGCGGGGCAGGGCCCCCGCGCCGCGTACGTAGGTCTCGACGACCTCGCGGTCGAGGAAGGACACCAGGCTCGCGCCGGCCCGGACGGGGCGGACGAAGAGGGCCGAGTACACGGCGTCGAGGTGGAATCCGACGGCCGCATGCCGGTGCAGCGGGCCCAGCAGGAGCCGGCCGGGGTCGGCGGGGTCGGGTGCCTGGGCCACGTCCCCGTAGGCGGGCCCGTGGGTGGCGATGGCCTCGGCCTCGACCCGGGCGGCGTCGCCCTGCGGGTGTGCGGCGACGGCCCCGAGCGGGACGCCGGCGGCCCTGGTGCCGGTGTGCCGCCAGGCGGCGTAGGTGACGATGCCGCCGGCCACGGCCAGGCCGGTGCCGAGCACGGAGGTGGTGAGGGTCGGGCCGAGGTCGTGGCCGTCGAACCAGTCGGGCAGCGTGCGGAAGGCGAGGCCGCCCAGGGCGATCGAGGGCACCGCGAGCACCCAGAGCACGGTGGTCATGGCGAGCGGCTGCCGCCCGTGGTCGGGGGCCTCGGCGCCGTGGCCGCGGAACGCCAGCAGCCACAGGCGCATCGCGTAGGCGGCGGTGAGCAGCGCGGTGACCAGGCCCGCGAGCAGGACGATCCAGCCCGCGGCGGCGGGGGCCCCGCTGTCGCCGGTGCCGGTGACGACGTGCTCGGCGACGCCGAGGACCGCTTCCTTGGAGAAGAACCCGGCGAACGGCGGGATCGCGGCGAGCGCGAGCAGCGCCACGGTCATCGTCCAGTAGGCGTCGGGGACGCGGTGGCGCAGCCCGCTCATGCGGGACATGGCGGCGAGCGAGTTGGTTCCGGCGGCGTGGATGATCACGCCGGCGGCGAGGAACAGCAGCGCCTTGAAGGCGCCGTGGGACAGGAGGTGGAAGACGGCGGCACCTCGGTCGGCGACGGCGAGCGCGCCGGTCATGTAGCCGAGCTGGCCGATCGTCGAGTAGGCGAGGACGCGTTTGATGTCGTCCTGGGCCAGCGCGGCGAGCGCCGAGCCGGTCATGGTCACGGCCGCCATCACGGCGAGGACGGTCATCGCGGCCTGGGATGCCTCGAACAGCGGGAGGAGACGGGCGACGAAGTAGACGCCGGCGGCGACCATCGTCGCGGCGTGGATCAGCGCGGAGACGGGCGTCGGGCCCGCCATCGCGTCGGGCAGCCAGGTGTGCAGCGGGAACTGCGCCGACTTGCCCGCCACGCCCGCCAGAAGCAGCAGGGCGATCAGCGTGGGGTGCTCGATGCCTCCGTTGGCCACGGCACCGAGGATCCGGGTGATGCGGAACGACCCGGCGTCGGCGGCCAGCGCGAACAGGCCGATGAGGAAGGGCACGTCGCCGAGCTTGGTGACCAGGAAGGCCTTCAGGGAGGCGGCGCGTGCCTCGGGGGTCTCCCAGTAGTGGCCGACCAGGAAGTAGGAGCAGATGCCCATGACTTCCCAGCCGACCAGCAGCACCATCAGGTCGCCCGAGTAGACGACCAGCAGCATCGCGGAGGTGAACAGGGAGACCAGGGCGGCGTAGGACGGGTAGCGCGGGTCGTCGCGCAGATAGCCCGTGGAGTAGATCTGCACACAGCCGGCGACGACGCCGACCAGGACGGCCGTCAGGGCGGCGAAGCCGTCGATGAAGAGGGCGAGGTCGATCGGCACCGAGCCGGTGGGCGTGAGTTCGGTGGCCGCCTCCACGGCCCGGTCGCCGCCCTGGCGGGCGGCGACGGTCGCGGCCAGGGCGAGGGAGGCGAGCGTCGGCAGCACGGCCAGCGGGCGCACGAAGCCGGGCGCGGTGCGTCCCACGAGCAGTCCGGCGATCGCGCCGAGGAACGGAAGGAGGGGGACGAGGACGGCGAGGGTGGTCGTGGTCACGCTGTGGCCTCAGCCTTCTCGCCGGCCGCCGGGATCGCGGAGGCGTCACTGCCGTGGGCGTCGCCGCCGGGGCCGTCGGGCTCATGGCCCTCGGCGGTGTCGCGGAGCTTGTCGATGTGCGCCGTGCCGCGGTTGCGGTAGACGGCGAGGACGATCGCCAGGCCGATGCCGATCTCGGCGGCGGCGATGGCGATGGTGAACAGGGTCAGCGCCTGGCCGGAGTGCAGGGTGTCCAGCGCGGCGCGGCTGAGCCAGGCGTCGAAGGCGACGAGGTTGAGGTTGACGGCGTTGAGCATCAGCTCGACCGACATCAGCACCAGGATCGCGTTGCGCCGGGCCAGGACTCCGTAGAGGCCGGTGCAGAAGAGAAGGGCGGACAGCACGGCCGGATAGGCGAGGTGCATCAGCGGTCACCTTCCTTGTCTGCCGGGGACTCGGTGTCCGGCTGCGTGGGCTCGCCGGCCGTGCCGGCGGGGCTCGCGCCCGCCGGGGACGGCGCGCCCTCCCGGGCACCGGCCCCCGCCCGGGAGGCCGCCTTCGCCTTGCGGGAGAGGACGATCGCGCCGACCAGGGCCGCCAGGAGGAGGACGGAGAGGGCCTCGAAGGGAAGGACCCAGTGCTGGAAGAGACTCGCGCCGGTCACCTCGGTGGTTCCTGACGGGGCGCCCTCCAGGTCCATCCAGGTGGCGCGGAACGCGTCGACGACCACCCAGACGAGGGCCGCGGCTGAGGCGACGGCCACCGCCAGGGCCGCCCAGCGGTTGCCGGAGTCGGCGTCCGGGGAGGGGCCGATGGGGGCGCGGGTCAGCATCAGCCCGAACAGGAGGAGCACGACGACGGAACCGACATAGATGAGGACCTGCACCCAGGCGATGAACTCGGCGGTGAGCAGCAGGTACTCCACGGCGAGCCCGCCGAGGGCCACCACCAGCCACAGGGCGGCGTGCACCAGCTGCCGGGTGGTGACGGTGACCACGGCGGCGCCGAGGGTGACCAGCCCGACGAGGAGGAAGGCGATCTCCACCCCGGTGGGCGAGAGGAAGCCCCGGGACTCGGCGGCCAGGTGTGCGGTGCCGGGCACGAGGCCGGCGGCGGTCGCTGCGAGCGTCATTCCCGCTCCTCCTGCCGTGCCTGTTCGGCCTGCTGCTGGGCCAGTTTGTCGGCGGTCCTGCGGGCTGCGGCGAGCTCCTTCGGCTCCTCGGCGCCGGAGTCGAGGGCCGGGGGCGCGGGGACCGTCCACATCCACTCGCGGAGCTTGTCGCGCTCGTGGGTGAGGTCACGGATGTCGGTCTCGGCGTACTCGAACTCCGGGGACCAGAACAGCGCGTCGAAGGGGCAGACCTCGATGCAGATACCGCAGTACATGCAGAGGGAGAAGTCGATGGCGAAGCGGTCCAGGACATTGCGGCTGCGCTCGCGGCCGCCCGGGGTCGCCGGCGGGACCGTCTCCTTGTGGGAGTCGATGTAGATGCACCAGTCCGGGCACTCGCGGGCGCACAGCATGCAGACCGTGCAGTTCTCCTCGAACAGTCCGATCACACCGCGGGTACGGGGCGGCAGCTCGGGCTGGGCCTCCGGGTACTGGTCGGTGACGGACTTCTTCGTCATCGTCCGCAGGGTGACGGCCAGGCCCTTGGCCAGGCCGGAGCCGGGGATCGGGGCCATTACAGGAACACCACCTTGACGATGCCGGTGAGGGCGATCTGGGCGAGGGCGAGGGGCACGAGGAGGGTCCAGGAGAACTTCTGCAGCTGGTCCTCGCGCAGGCGCGGGTAGGTGACGCGGAGCCAGATGACGATGAAGGCGAGCACGGCGGTCTTCAGCAGGGTCCACACCCAGCCGAGCCCGTCGGCGCCCCAGGGTCCGTGCCAGCCGCCGAGGAACAGGACGGTGGTCAGCCCGCACAGCACGACGATCCCGGCGTACTCGGCGAGCAGGAACAGGGCGAAGCGCAGCCCCGTGTACTCGGTGTAGGCGCCGAAGATGATCTCCGAGTCGGCGACGGGCATGTCGAACGGCGGTCGCTGCAGCTCGGCGAGACCGGCGATGAAGAAGACCAGCGCTCCGGTGATCTGCCAGGGCAGCCACCACCACTCGAAGGCGTCGAGGATGCCGGTCAGCGACACGGTGCCGGCCGCCATCGCCACCGAGGCGGCGGCGAGCAGCATCGGCAGTTCGTAGGCGAGCAGCTGGGCGGCGGTGCGCAGTCCGCCGAGGAGGGAGAACTTGTTGGCCGATGCCCAGCCGGCCATCAACGAGCCGAGGACGCCGACGCCCATGACCGCCAGCACGAAGAACACGCCCGCGTCGAGCACCTGTCCGACGGCGCCCTCGCCGGGGCCGATCGGGATGGCGAGCAGGACGAGGAGGTAGGGCAGCAGGGCGACGGCCGGGGCGAGCTGGAAGACCCGGCGGTCCGCGCCGGCCGGGACGACGTCCTCCTTCTGCGCGAACTTCACCCCGTCCGCGATCAGCTGGGCCCAGCCGTGGAAGCCGCCGGCGTACATGGGGCCGACGCGGCCCTGCATGTGCGCCATCACCTTGTGCTCGGTCTGGCCGACGATCAGGGGAAAGGTGAGGAAGACGACGAAGACGAGCAGGAGTCGCAGGGTGACGTCGAGCACGTCGTTCACTGCGGGCCTCCTGCGGGGTCGTCGGGGGTGCGGTCGGGGTCGGGGGCCTCGGCGGGGGCCGGCTGCTCGGGGGTGGGGTCCGGCTCCGGGGCGGGGTCGGGCTCCGGGGTGGGGTCGGAGGGCTCGGGAGCGGCATCGGGCTCGCGGGACTGCTCGCGGGGCGCGCCGGAGTTCTTCTCAGCTGCCGCACCCGTGCCGGCCGCCGTCTCCTTCCCGGCCGTCGGGCCCGTCTCGGCCGCCGGCTCCCTCCTGGCCGCCGTCTCCTTCTCGGCCGCCGCCCCCTTCTCAGTCGTCTCCTGCTCGGCCGCCTTCCCCTTCTCGGCAGTCGTCTCCTTCCCGGCCGTCGGGCCCGTCTCGGCCGCCGTGTCCGGCTCGGTGCTCGTGCCGGCGGGCCGGCCTTCGTCGGCGGCACCGGCGCCGGTACGCGTCCCGGGCTCCGGCCCGGACTCCGCCCCGGACTCCGGCTCCTCGTAAGCCGGGCGGGGCTGGTGCCAGGGAGCGTCGGGGCTGCGGGGCGGGACCGCCGGCCTGCGGGCAGGGCCTTCGGCCCGCCGGCCGGCGGAGCCTTCGGACGCGCTCCGGGTGCGCCGCGGCCCTGCGGAGGTTCCCGGTGCACCGGCCCGCTGCGAGGCGGAACCCTCGCTCGCGCTGCGCGCGCGGCGCGGCGGACGGGCGCCCGGCGCGGCGGGCGTTGCCGCGTCCTGGGCACCACCGGCACCCTCGGCCGTCTGGCTGACCGAGCCCTGGGAGGCCGAGCGCATCCGGCGCGGCGGCGTGGCCGCCGTTTCACTCGCGCCGGGCGCGCCCGCGGCCTGCGAGGCGGAGCCCTCCGACGCCGAACGGGTGCGGCGCACCGGGCGTTCGCCCGCGGCGCGGGCACCTGCCGCCGCCCTGCCCGCACCGCGCGCCGGACGCGCCGGGGCGGGCGGCAGGGTGCCCTTGAGCGGGCCCCACTCGTTCGGGTCGGGGACGCCGGGCGGCAGCATCTGGCGGCGCTTGGGCCCGCCGTGCTCGGACTCACCGGGTTCCTTGGCGCCCGGCCAGGCCTTGGCGACCCGGGCCGCCAGGACGAAGTCCTTGCGCAGCGGGTGGCCTTCGAAGCCCTCGGGAAGCAGCAGGTGGTCGAGGGACGGGTGGCCGGTGAAGACCACGCCGAACATCTCGTGGGTCTCCCGCTCGTGCCAGGCGGCGCCCGCGTAGACGCCGACGGCGGTGGGCAGGGCCGGGTCCTCGTGCGGCACGGTGGTGCGGACCAGCAGGCGCCGCACGGGTGCCAGGGCCGCGACATGGGCGGCCACGCGGATGCCCGTACCCGGTTCGTCGACCGCGCTGAGCCAGTCGAAGTAGGTGCAGCCGAGGCGGTCACGGGCGGTCTCGAGGGCGGTGATCCAGTCGGCGGGCGGCACGTCGACGGTCAGGACCTCGTACGACTCCTCGGCGGTGGCCTGCGCACCGAACAGCTCCTCGGTCTCCGCCGGGAGCCAGCCGACCACGGTCATCGCGTCTCCCCCTCGCCCGCGTCGCCGTCGCTCCCGCCGGACGCCCCCGCCGGACGGTCCCCGGGATCACCCGGCGCACCGGTCGGCTTCGCCGGCTCGCCCGCACCCGTCGACCGCGCCGGCGGCTGCACCAGCCCGCTCTGCAGCGCCGCGGCCGAAGGCCTGCCGCCCGCGGCCTGCTCGTACCGCTCCCCCAGCGACTCCCGGGCGATCTTCTCCTGGAGCTTGAGGATGCCCTGGAGCAGCGCCTCGGGGCGGGGCGGGCAGCCGGGGACGTAGACGTCGACCGGGATGATCTGGTCGACGCCCTTGGTGACGGAGTAGGAATCCCAGTACGGGCCGCCGCAGTTGCTGCACGCGCCGAAGGAGATGACGTACTTCGGTTCGGGCATCTGCTCGTAGAGCCGCTTGACCGCCGGGGCCATCTTGTCCGTGACCGTGCCGGAGACGACCATCAGGTCGGCCTGGCGCGGGCCCGGCGCGAAGGGGATCACGCCGAGACGGATGAAGTCGTGGCGGGCCATCGACGCGGCGATGAACTCGATGGCGCAGCAGGCGAGTCCGAAGTTGAAGACCCAGAGCGAGTAGCGGCGGCCCCAGTTGAGGACCACCTTCATCGGCTCCGGTGCCAGGCGCGCCAGGGCGCCCAGCCGCTTCGGCTCGGGCAGCAGTACGGGCTCCGGGGTCACGTCCATGTCAGGACGCCCTTCTTGTATGCGTAGAGCAGGCCCACGGCGAGGAAGCCGAGGAAGATGAACATCTCCACCAGGGTGGTCGCGCCGTAGCCGGGTGCGGCGAAGACGGTCGCCCAGGGGAAGAGGAAGATCGAGTCGACGGCGAAGATCACGTAGAGGAAGGCGTACACGTAGTAGCGGACCTGGGTGTGGGCCCAGCCCTCACCGACGGGGTCGACGCCGCATTCGTAGGTCAGCAGCTTCTCAGGGGTGGGGACCACGGGCCGCAGCAGGCGTCCAGCGCCGAAGGCGACGGCGACGAACAGCACGCCGATGACGGCGAGCAGCCCGACGACCGAGTAGGCCTGGAAGTAGTCCGCCGCGACGACGACGGTGACATCCCGCACGTCCGCCCCTCACTCCCGCTCTGGTGTCCTGGTCCGTGCCTGGTGAACGCAGCTGTTCGACGATCTGTACGCAGGGAGTCTAGGCCCTGATAAAGGCACGGTAAGCAGCCCGTCGCCGTGCGGCCTGCGGGGGGTGGGGTTTTCCTCAGGGGAGCCCGGCGGGGGACCTCATGGCGCGGAGGCCCGGAGGCCGGGCAGGCTGATGTACATGACCGAACGTATCCCGCCCCGGGACCCGTCCGCGGGCACCGCGGTCCCGGCGTCCGCCGGCCCCGCCGACCACGGCGACAGCCCGCCGCCGCCCCGCTTCGCCTTCGACTCGCACACCTGGAGGGAGGTCGCCCACCTGCTGGCGAACCTCCCGTGCTCGCTGGTCGGCTTCACCTATGTGGCGACGGTGATGCTCACCGGTCTCGGGATGACCGTGACGGTGATCGGCTTCCCGCTGCTGGCGGTCGGCCTGCTGGGAGCGCGGCTGCTGGGCAGCTCCGAGCGGAGGCGGGCCCGGCTGCTGCTCGGTGTGCACGTGGACGAGCCGAGCCGGCTGCCGCTGCACGGCTCGGGCGGGTTCTGGCCGCGGCTGTGGCTGGCGGTGAAGGACCCGGTGGGCTGGCGTGCGGTGCTGTACGAGTCCGTCCGGCTGCCGTGGGGTGTGCTCACCTTCACCGTCACGCTGGTCTCGCTGTTCGTGCTGTGGCCGGTGGTGCCGTTCCTGGCGCGGGGGATGGCCAACGTCGACCGGGCGATGGTGCGCGCCCTGCTGTCGCCGTCGGACGAACTGGAGCGGCGGATCGCCGAGCTGGAGTCCGACCGGGGCGTGGTCGTGGACACGGCCGCGGCCGACCTGCGGCGCATCGAGCGCGATCTGCACGACGGCGCCCAGGCCCGCCTGGTGAACCTCGCCATGGGCCTCGGCCTGGCCAAGGAGAAGCTGCTGGAGGACCCGGACGCGGCGGCGGCGATGGTCGAGGAGGCGCACGGCGAGGTGAAGATGGCGCTGCAGGAGCTGCGCGACCTGGCCCGCGGCATCCACCCCGCGGTCCTCACCGACCGGGGCCTGGACGCGGCCCTGTCCTCCGTCGCCTCCCGCTGCACCGTGCCGGTCCAGGTGACGGTCGACCTGGACGAACGCCCCGCGGCTGCCATCGAGGGCATCGCCTACTTCACCGTCTCCGAGCTGCTGCAGAACGTCAGCAAGCACAGCGGGGCCCGGTCCGCCTCGGTCGACGTGTGGCGCTCCAAGACCCGGCTGTTCATACAGGTGCGGGACGACGGCAGGGGCGGCGCGCGCCTCGACGCCGGTACGGGCATGCGGGGACTCGCGGAACGCCTTGACGCGGTGGACGGCGTGTTCGTCCTGGACTCGCCGGAGGGCGGCGGCACCACGGTGACGGCGGAGCTGCCGTGGCGGGACCGGGAGAAGTAGCGAGCACGGCCGCGCGGCCATGTGCGCGGCCGGGCGGAGCAGAGCACTCTCGTACGGAACGGACGGACCACGCTCGTACGGAGCCGAGCACGCTCGTCCTGAGCGGACCGCGCGCGTACGGAGACGGACCACGACGTACGAGAACGGGCCACGACGTACGAGAACGGGCCATGTCGTACGAGCACGGGCCACGGCCGGGGCGCCGCCCGCTGCCGTGGTCCGAGGGCGGCACGGGCGGACCCGCCGCGCGGGGTGGGGTTAACCCCCGCTCCAAGACTGCGACGGACTCCATGGCCCCGCGACCAGCGCCGGAGCAGGCTGAAGTACGACAGCACAGCCGCCGGACGAGGAGTGAGGACGACGCCGATGGCCACGGACTACCACGCGGGCTACGGACTCGACGCGCAGGCGCCGGGCGGCCGGCACCGGCTGCCGGCCGCGCTGCGGGCGCCGGTCGAGCGACGTACCTGGCGCGAGCTGGGTTATGTGCTGCTGAGTCTGCCGATCAGCGTGCTGCTGTTCTCCTACGCGATCACCATGGTGTCGCTGGGCGCCGGTCTGCTGGTGACGTTCCTCGGGGTGCCGGTGCTGGCCGCGGGGCTGGCCGGCTGCCGGGGCCTCGGGGCGATGGAGCGGGCGCGGGCGCGGGGCCTGCTCGACCTGGAGGTCGGCGAGCCGGAGCCGCTGCGGATGAAGCGGCAGGGTCTCATGGCGTGGATCGGCGCGGTGCTCAAGAGCGGGGCGTCGTGGCGGGCCCTGCTGTACGCGGTGCTGCACATGCCGTGGGCGATCTTCGCCTTCACCGTCGCGGCCGTCGTCTGGTCGATGGGGTGGACGCTGCTGACCTACCCCCTGTGGTTCTGGGTGTTCCCGCTGTACGCCGGGCAGGGCGGCATCCAGCTCTACGGCGACGACCAGCACACGGTCTATCTGGACAACCCCTTCGAGATCACGGTGACGGCGCTGGTGGGTCTGCTGATCACCATGGCCGTGCCGTGGATCGTGCGGGCGCTGACGACGGTCGACCGGGTGATGGTGTACGGGCTGCTCGGGCCGTCCCGGCTGGCGACGCGGGTGGTGGAGCTGGAGTCCGACCGGGGTGTGGTCGTGGACACGGCCGCCGCCGATCTGCGCCGCATCGAGCGGGATCTGCACGACGGCGCCCAGGCCCGCCTGGTGAACCTCGCCATGGATCTCGGCCTGGCGAAGGAGAAGCTGCGGGAGGACCCGCAGACGGCGGCGCGGATGGTGGACGAGGCGCACGGCGAGGTGAAGACGGCGCTGCAGGAGCTGCGCGACCTGGCCCGGGGCATCCACCCCGCGGTCCTCACCGACCGCGGCCTGGACGCGGCCCTGTCCTCCGTGGCCTCCCGCTGCAAGGTGCCGGTCCAGGTGGAGGTGGACCTCCCGGAGCGGCCGGCCCCCGCCATCGAGGGCATCGCCTACTTCACCGTCTCCGAGCTGCTGCAGAACATCAGCAAGCACTCGGGGGCGACCGCGGCGAGCGTCGAGGTGTGGCGGGCCGGGAACCGGCTGATGCTGCAGGTCGTGGACAACGGGGTCGGCGGAGCCGACCCGGCCAGGGGTTCCGGCCTTGCGGGCCTCGCGGAGCGCCTGGACGCGGTGGACGGCGTACTGGTGATCGACTCCCCGGCCGGCGGCCCGACCCGCGTGACGGCGGAACTGCCCTGGCGCTCGGAGCGGGTGCGCTGAGCGTGGCTTCCCGGAGGTCGGGCGCCCGGCCCTGGTGCCGGCCGGGCGCCCGTGCTCATCGCTGAAGCAACTGGTCACGTCAGGGCTGCGAGCCAGCCGTCCCCGGGCGGCGGGACGAAGAAGTAGCCGCCGCCGACGGTGAGCGTGTACTTGGCCAGGGCCTCGCCCCGCAGACGGTGCTGGACGGCCTCGAAGCCCTTGGCCAGGTCGCGCTGGAAGCAGCAGAAGATCAGTCCCTGGTCGTCGGCGCCGCGCCGGTAGTTGTAGCTGCGCCGGACCAGGGGCGGCGGATGACGCCGGTCGGGGGCGGCCCTGCGGACATGGGAGTCCAGGGGCGTGGTTCGGCCGTGCGGGTCGGCGGCGAAGACGGGCCGCTCGTCGCTGGGGGTGCCGTCCAGCCACCGGCCGTCCCTGCGGCGGCCGATGATGCGCTCCTGTTCATGGATGCTGTCACGGTCCCAGAAGTCGGTCGCCAGCCGGATGATGCGGATCACCTGATAGCTGCCTCCGACCGCCCAGGCCGGCTCGTCCTGGTCGGCTGTGACGATCGCACGCTCGGCGACTTCCGCGGACGTGGCGGGGTTTCCGTACCCCTCGGTGAAGTGGAAGGGGTTGCGCGCCAGTCCCCTGCCGTCCTCCGTGCGGTTCTCCGGCCGGAATCCGTCCAGGCGCCAGCGCACCCGCCACTGGGGCAAGGCCCTCAGTGTCCGCTCCGCCGCCTGCCGGGTGACGCGGGCCGTCGTCCCGGTGATCTGCAGCAGAAGGTCCCCGTGGGACTGGGCGGGGTCCAGCACGTCGCCGGCGAATGCCGGCATCTGTCCGAGCTGCCGTGGTCTGCCCGACCGCGAGCCCAGGGCCCCTGCCCCCAGTGCCGCCCAGGCAGCGATCTCTCCGCCGTCGATCGCGGCGATGGCGCGATGTGCGGCGCGCAGGGCGTCGCGGCGGCGTTCGCCGTCCGCCAGGTCGAGGGAGATCACGCGGGTGCGAGGGAGGGGCGCCGTGCCGCGGAGGTGAGCAGGCTCACGGTCCGGTCGGGTGGGCGTTCCTCGTTGCGCTGCGACGACCAAACCGGCGGTCCCGAGGGCGGCAGCCGTCATGCCGCCGATCACCGCCCGTCTGCTTGTCCTGCTCACCTGGTGCTTCCGTGTCCCTTCTCCTCCGGTGGCTGCTCGTACTCCGGCGGGAAGGCTCGGAGGAGCTTGGCAGCCGTCTTGGACACCTTGGGGTCCGGGTTGCCGACCAGCTTCTTGATGACGGGGCGACCGGCCAGCACGGCCTGGTGCGCGTCCTTCTCCCACTGAACCTTGCGGGCGTAGTTGTGGCGGTACTTGGGACCGGCGTCCGCGGCTGAGCGACTCCATATGTGTGACGAGTAGATGTTGAGCAGGAGCTCCAACACCTCTGCTCTGCAGACGACTTGAGGAGTTGCGGCAAGGTCAAGCAGGAACGGAACGGTTGGGGCGGTGGCCTCGGAGATGACGAAATCGAGTTCGCACACGAGACAGGTCAGGTAGACAAGTGCCTCTTCGCCGGTCTCACGGTCCCCATACGCCACCTTGGCGAGCAGGGTGGGGATGTCCTTGGCCGATCCTCTGGGTACTTGGAAGTCGCCCCACGGGATGCGCCGCAATCCTTTCAGGATGGTTCCCATCTCAACTCACCGGCCGTGGTAGGTGTCGGCTATGCCCAGTCGGTCCAAGAATCTCGCACAGTCCTCACACGCAGGTATCAGCTTTCTGTTCGCCTTGTTCCCCAGCGGCACGTGAAGCATTGCGAGGCTGCGGCCTCCCTTGATCCTGTCCCCGGCCTTGAGGGCATCGATGATGCAGCCGATCTCGGCGCAGCCCCGGTGATGACCGAGTTGCCTGTACACCCGTCGCAGGACCAGGGGCCAGTCGAGTACCTCCTTCTCCGGCCGGTAGCGGCTGAAGTTGAAGTACAGGTTGCCGGAGGGCGTCCACAGGACACTGGTCGCGCCGCTGTTCTTGCCCGGCCCCATCCTCAGCAGGTCGGTGTAGACCCTCAAGGGGCAGACGAGCGGATTGTCGTTGTGGACGAGCAGCGCGGCATCGCCGACGAGGACGTAGTACGTGTGCGCGCCGGTCGGTCGTCATCTGAGTTTTTGCTGGTCAGCGAATTCCGGCCTGTCCGTGGGTGTGCGTGGAAGTGCCCTGTTGTGCGCCCGTGTTGCCGTCGGCGTTGCCGTCAGACGGCTACGTACGTGAGGGCGGTGGAGTGGGGTTTGGCCGGTGTCCTGCCCGGGTTGGGGTCGGGCATGGTCAGGGGGCCGTACGCTGGCCCGGCAACTCGGGCAGGTCGTGATCCTGCCCGGAATTTGAACGAGTGGCCCCCTGGCCTTGCCCGACGCGGGCCCCGGCCCGGGGAGGTGGGTAAAGCGCACGGAGTCGACCGACCCCACCTCCGGGCCCCCGTCCCGGCCAACTCCCCGTCGTCGCCTCGCCGTCGGCCTGGCGTTCGTCGTGCGGGCGCGTCCGGCTTCTCTGCGCTTCCGGTGATCCGCTACGCGTTTCTGTGCGGCCTGGTCGCTGGCCGGCCCGCGGTGGCGGAGCCGAGAGCGGGCCGGGTGGGCGGCCGTGCCGCGCGCGACCCGCGTCAGCGGGTCGCCTTGAAGACGTAGAGAAAGTTTGGACGCGTCCCGCTTCGGCGGTATTGTCCGGTCCCGGTAGATGCTTGACACTTCGGTCCCAGCTGATGGTTGACAGTGGCCGTGTTCGGCTTTTCTGTGCGCGTCGTTGCGGCGTGTGTGGGGAGGCCGGGATTGGCGCTGGTGGAGCCGCCGCCGCCGCGCGAGTCCGCATCACGGTCGCCTCGGATGCGGTCGGGGAACGCGAACTCGGCTGGGGCGAACAGTTCGACGTACGTGAGATCGCCTCCTTCGGCGCTGACGCCGAGTTCACCGATCAGGCGGTGGCCGCCTACGTGGCGAAGTACGCCACCAAGTCCGCCGATGCCTCCGGCGCCCTTGACCGTGCCCTGTTCTGCCGCCCCTGCCAGGGACGCGGCGCCACCGTGCTGCCCCACGGAACGCCGCTCCCCTGCACCGCGTGCGACGGCACCGGGCAGGCCCGGCCGCTGCCCCGCCTCGCCGTGGCCCGGCACGTCCGGCAGATGATCCGCACCTGCTGGGAGCTGGGCAGGCTGCCGGAGTTCGCCGACCTCAAGCTCTGGAAGTGGGCGCACATGCTCGGCTTCCGGGGCCACTTCTCCACCAAGTCCCGCAGCTACTCCACCACCCTGGGCGCGCTGCGCGCCGCCCGCCGCACCTGGCGCACCCAACAGGCCCGCACGCACGCCGGCCTGCCCGAGACCGACCCGGCGACCACGCTCGTCGTCGGGCGCTGGGACTACCTCGGCTCGGGCTACAGCCCCGGCGCCTCGCTGCTCGCCGCCGCCGTCTGGCATCGCAGAGAACTTCAACGGCAGTTCACGGCCGAAGGGGGCTGTTGATGGCCTCGCCCCCGCCCGCCGTCCTCCACACGGAGGCGGCACCGGCGCTGGATCTGCTCACGGTGCCCCAGGTCATGGCACGCCTCCAGCTCGGCCGGTCCGCCGTCTACGACCTCATCCGCACCCGCCAGCTCGCCTCCATCACCCTCGGCCGAGCCCGCCGCATCCCCACCCACTCCCTCACCGACTTCATCCGCACCCGCCTCGAACAGGACGCCGCCTGATGACCACACCCCGCGACAGCGCCCCCTCCCGCCGCGTGCGCGCCAACGGCGACGGCACCGTCTACCAGCGCAAGGACGGCCGCTGGGAAGCCGCCGGATACGTCCTCGCCCCAGGCAACACCCGCAAGCGCATCCGCGTCTACGGCACCACCCGCAAAGACGCCCTGGCCAAGCTCACCGAGAAGATCGCCGCCAGCAACCGCGGCGTCCCCGTCCCGTCCGCAGCGGGCAGCGTGGCCACGTACCTGACGTACTGGCTGGAGAACGTCGCCGTCCACCACCTCCGCGAGAACACCCACACCCGCTACACCGCCTGCGTCAACCGATACCTCATCCCCGGCCTGGGCAAGAAGAAGCTCGCCAAGCTCACTGCCAAGGACGTCCGAACCTGGCTCAACCAGCTCCGCACCACCTGCCAGTGCTGCACGCACGGCATCGACGCCCGGCGCGACCAGCCCCGCTGCTGCGCCGCCGGCCGGTGCTGCTCCAAGCTACTCTCCCCGCTGACGCTCACCTACATCCACTCCGTGCTCAAGTCCGCCCTGGAGCACGCCGTCCGGGAGGAAGAGATCCCGCGCAACGTCGCCCGCAACGTCCGCACCGGCACCCCACGGCCCCGACGCTTCGAACCCCTCACCGCCGACGAAGCCCGCCGACTCCTCACCACAACCCAGAGTCATCGGCTGCACGCGCTGTTCGAACTCGCCCTCCACACCGGACTCCGCAAGGGCGAACTCCTCGGCCTGCGCTGGGAAGACCTCGACCTCGACGCGGGCACCGCCGCCATCCGCCGCACCCTTCAGCGAACCGCCGCAGGCGGGCTCACCACGCTGCCCACCAAGACGCGGGCCTCCGAGCGCCGCATCGCCCTCCCCACCCGCTGCCTCCAGTCACTGAAGCTCCACCACGAACAGCAGCAGCGCGAGCGTGAGGCCGCGGGCACGACGTGGCTGCACGACGGGCACGTGTTCACCACGGTGCAGGGCAGACCGATCGACCCGACCAACCTCACCCGCACCCTCCTCACGCTCCTCCGCAAGGCCAGCCTCCGCCGCATCCGCTTCCACGACCTCAGGCACTCAACCGCCACCCTGCTCCTGGAGCAGGGAGTCGAGCTCGTCGTGATCAAGGAACTCCTCGGCCACGCCCACATCGGCGTCACCGCCACGGTGTACGCCCACGTCCGACTCCGCCTCCAGCGCAACGCCATCGACAGCCTCAGCACCACACTCGGAACCCTGGGAATCACCGAGACGGCGCGCTCCGGCGGCGATGAACCGCCACCCTGCAACGCGCTTGTCCGCTGACGTTGCCGTCAACTACTGCCGTCAAGACGGCGAGAGGCCCCGCCAGAGCCAGCTCTGGCGGGGCCTCTCAGCGTCGAGTCAATTCACGACAACAATTCGCGACGAGACTCCGAATAGGAGTCCGCGTTCTCCGGGAGAAGCTCCGACATCTTGCCGAAGAACGCCGCTCCCGCACCCCTCAGCGCCGCCACGAAATCAGACGTTGAAACGCTCGCCTTCTTCGCGCCGTTGCCCGATTTCGCCGAAACGAGAACCTGAGACCCTTGCTGTCGGAAAGAGAGCTCAATCGGCTGATCCGGGAAATAAGTCGCCGCGTACCCTGCGGCCGAGAGTTGCGGGACCATGCTGGCCACGTATGCCCACAGCTGGTCAACGTAATCCCATTCACTGATCCCGATGATCTCAACTCCGTGGATGGCGATTCGCACCGCACCCTCGACGTAGTCGGCATCAGCTGGGCGGGCGGTGCAGGCATCAACCTGCACGAACTTGCCGCCCGAATCCCTCAGGTACGTCTCGATCTCGATCACGCCGCGATTCCTCATGTCAGGGAGTAACAGGGTAGAACTGGCCTACTCGGCCTTTATTCATGCCGAGAACATAGTCGACTCCATTGACGTTTCCCTGAATCTGATACATGCCCCTGCTTCCTCGCTGAACGAGCGTTTCCCTGTTCTGGCGCATGACCTGCCCGATTGCGTCCTGAACATCAGCAACGCTCATCTTGGGGTCGAAGAAGGACTGCTGAGCCTTTACCGATCCATCCCACATTTTCGGATGATGACGAGTGAGGATGTGCTCCATTCCCTTCTTGTCCAGAAGGAAGGTCTGGTTCCCGAACTGGAAGCGTTGGCTGCTCCAATCCCGGAGGGCCGGAATGCACCCTCCACTGTTGTGAACCAGGACCGGAGTCTGTCCTGCCAGCACATAGTACGTGTGCAGTCCGTCGACGGTGAGGTTGTAGACCGCCGTCGACCGGATGTGGTGCCGGATCGCGGTGATCTGGACCCAGGTGCCGGCGCTGGTCTGCAGCCACTGACCAGCCTTCAGGTCACCTGCCTCGACCCACCGGTGCAGCTCCGGCACCCAGAACGGGTGACCGTCGGTGGCCGTGATCGTGCTCGCCTTGCTGCCGCCGTCGGATCCGCCGGTGTCCACGGTGATGTCGACGAGCTGTTTCTCCCCCGTCCCCTTGATCAGCGCGGTGACCTTGCGCGGCCCGCTCTCACCGGTTTCGGGGTCGGTGGCGATCACCGTTTCGCCGACGGCGACGTCCTTGATCGGCTTTCTGGTCCCGTCGGCCATCAGGACCGGTGTGTCGCCGGTGAAGCTGTTGGGGGCGGGGCACCCGGCCACACGTGTGCTCGCCCGGCCGGCGAGTGCGGCGCCCATGCCCTCGCCGAGCATGCCGGCCAGGCAGCCGGTCGCGGCGGCCTGACCCACCTGGCCCCAGCTGACCTTGCGGCCGGACAGGCGCTGGGTGAGCCAGTTCATGCCCCCGTCCAGGATCCCCCCGACGACACACCCGGCGATCATGGGGTTGTTGCCGGAGGGGTCCGTGTAGGTGGTGGGGGACGCCAGGGCGTACTGGTAGAGGTTGACTCCGCCGGAGTGGCCGCTGGGGTCCTGGGAGATGAATCGTCCGGTCTGCGGGTCGTAGTACCGGTCGCGGTAGTAGAGCAGGCCGGTGCCGTCGTCCTCGCGGCCGGTGAAGGTGTGGGTGTTCGACGTGGGCTCGCCGGAGACGGTGGGCATGCCGCCCGGTTCGTAGGCGTAGCTGGTGGCGAGGGAGCCGTCGGTGCCGGCCAGGCCGACCACGGTGCCGAGCGCATCGGTCAGGTAGATGCGGGTCTCGCCCTTCTCGGTGCGGGTCAGGAACTGGTCGAGCCCCGAATTGACCAGCGTGGCGGTCGTCGCCCCCGAACCGTCCTGCTCCACCAGAGGGTTGGCGCCGTCGGTGAGATAGCGGCTGGTGGTGCCGTCGATCGTCTTGGTGAGGCGACCGCCGAGCGGGTCGTAGCCGAACGCCGAGGTGGTGCCCGCCTTGGTCAGTCCGGTGAGTTCGCCACGGGCGTTCCAGGTGTAGGTGCGCAGGCCGTCGCCGGTGAGCCGGCCGTTCGCGTCATAGGTGAAGGTGCGGCCGGCGTAGCTGGTGATGCGGTTGTCCTTGCCGAACCGCGTTCCGCTCTCCTCGGCCGGCAGGGCCACTTTGGTCAGCGCCCCGCTCAGTCCAATCTGCAGCGAGCGCTGGTCGCGTGCGTAGTCCAGGGTGCCGATGGTCCTGGTGCCCCGCTGGTACGCGATGGACGTGATGACGCCGGTCGCGTCGTAGCCGGTGGTGCGGGTGATGCCGCCGGGCAGTGAGGCGGACTTCTCCCGGCCCACCGCGTCGAGTCCGAACGTGACCTCCTGGGCCCCGGACTTCACCGAGGTGAGGATGTCGGAAGCGTCGTAGCCGTAGGTGGTGGTGGTCCCGGCCGCGGTCATCCGGGTGCGCCTGTCCCCGGCGTCGTACGCATAGCCGACCGTGCCGGTCGGGCCGGTGGTGGAGGTCAGGCGGTCGTAGACGTCGTAGGTGAAGGACCGGTTGCCGGCCTGGCTGTCGCTGACCTGCTTGAGCAGGTCGTGGTCGTCGTAGGTGTACGCGACGGTGGACTCTGCCCGGCCGGCGGCATCCACGCCGTACCGGGTCTGCTTGGGCCGGCCCAGCACGTCGTACTCGGCCACGGCCGACAGCCCCGACCGGTCGGTCGCCCGCTCCAGCAGACCCGCTGCGTTGTAGGAGAACCGGGCCTGCGCGCCGAGCGGGTCGGTGGCGGACGTCGGGCGGTCGGCGTCGTCGTAGGCCCACTTGGTGGTGTTGCCGCGAGGATCGATGAGGCCCGTCAGGTTGCCGTTGGCGTCGTATTCGAGGGTGGTCCTGTGGCCCAGGGGGTCGGTGACCTCACGGGCCTGGTTGAGTACGTCGTAGGAGACGGTCGTCAGGGAGCCCGCCGCGTCGGCCAGGGCAGTCACCCGTCCGGCGGCGTCCGTGAACTGGCGGGTGACCCGGCCTTCGGCGTCCTTCGTGGAGACCAGGTCGCCGTGGTCGTAGGTGTATTCGGTGGTGGCGTTCGCGTTGTCGGTGACCTTCTTGATCTGGCCGTCCGCGGCCAGGGTGAAGGTCGTCCTGCGGCCCTCCGGATCGGTGATGGTCCGGAGGTCTCCGGTGCCGGTGTAGGTGAAGGTGGTGGTGTGCCCCAGCGAGTCGGTGATCTTCGTGGGCTGGTCGTAGGGCCCGTCGAACACCGTCGTCCCCGAGGACCGGGCGTCGGCGGTGCCGGCGAGTTCCACGGCCGAGGTGACATGCCCGTTGGCGTCGTACTTCAGCTCGGTACGCCGGCCGTGAGGATCGACCACGGCCATGATGCGGTGGGCGGCCCCCCGCTCGTAGACGGTCTTGCGGGCCAGTGAGGTGCCGTAGGCCTCGGTGTCGCTGACGGCGAAGCCCGAGCCGTCGAACTCCACCCGGCGGACGGATCCGCCCGGTTGGGTCACCTCCGTCGCCGTGACCTGACCGGGGCCGGTCATGGTGTAGGCGAAGGAGTACACCTGCCCTTCGGCGAGCCTCTGCTGAGTGACTCTGCCGTCGGCGTCGAAGGCGTTCGTCATGTAGACGACGCCGCGGGCGTCCGTGGCGGTCTTGATGCGGTTGGAGGTGCCGTCGTAGGTGTACGACATCACCTGGCCGGCCGGGTCGGTGACCGTCTTCAACCGCCCCGCACTGTCGTAGGTGTAGGACGTCGTGCGGCCGGTGTTGTCGCGGGCCCGGGTGACGCGGTGCTGGTCGTCGTACGTGAGGGAGATCCAGCGTCCGCCGGGGGTGGTGATGGTGGTGATGTCGCCCTTGGTGCCGTTGGACCGGGTGAGGCGGACCGCGTTGCCGTGACGGTCGCGGATCTCCTTCAGCGGCCCGTACCAGGGGAAGGTGAACTCGGTCCCGTCCCGCAGCACCAGGTGCCAGCTGCTCTTGTGCTGCGTGATGCTGGCGCCGTCCAGCGCGGTGGGGGAGCCTTCCGGCTCGAAGACGACATCCCTGTAGTCGGAGCCCGTCTTCCGGATGAAGTGCACCTTCCGGCCGCCCGGCAGGTACAGGTCCACCTCGCTGTACAGGCGCCGGGAGTGCAGATACATGTTGTAGGACAGGTCACGGCCGATACCGAAGGCACGGGAGCGGGTGTCGCCCTGCCAGTAGGTCCGGGTGACCTCGGCCGGGCCCAGCGGGTCGGCGACGGCGAGGTCGGTGCGGGAGTCCGTGAGCAGGCCGGTCTGCAGGTCGACCGGGTCTCCCGACAGCCAGTCGACGATGTCCGCGACGCGGGAGATGTCGAACGGGATCGCGTCGGAGACGCTGATCATGGCCCCCGTGAAGGCCCAGATACGGGTCTTCCGGTCCGGTACGACCTGCTTGCCGTCGCGCGTGACGGTCCCGTGGCCGTAGGTGTGCCAGCCCTTGTCCGCCGGGTCGTAGGCGAGGAAGTCGACGCGGGAGCCCGGCGCTTCGTGCGTGTAGTTCGGGTAGATGATCTGGGCGCCCTCGGGGAAGATGTAGGTGCCGCCCGGCTGCACCGTGAAAAAGACGGGGACGGCACTGTTCTCCGGCAGCGGGAAGGGCGAGCGGTCCACCGGGATCGCCGTGATGCCCAGCTCGGTGACCGTCCTCCCGTGCTCGTCACGCACCACGGAGCCCTTCGGGAGGCGTACCTCAAGTCCGGGGATCTTCGGGGTGGTCAGCGTGACGTCGGCCTTCGTGGGCGCGTCGAGGGTGACCGTGTGCCTGGTGTCCAGGGGGGACATCCACACGGGGAAGCCCAGGTCGGTGCTCCGGCCGGCGACCGGGTGGATCCGGATGTCGTACCGGCCGTACGTCCGTGTCCTCGTACTGGCGCTCGCCCCGTCCACGACCAGCGTGGTGGCGTCGGGGCTGATGCCGGACAGCAGGAAGCGTCCCCGGGCGTCCGTGCGGCCGGTCCTGGCGCCGACCCGGACGGTGACGCCGGCCAGCGGCGTGCCGTCCAGCTTCAGCACATGGCCGGTCAGGGCGGTACGGCCGGGCGGGGCGCGCAGCCGGGGCGGGGCCTTGGGGGCGGCGCCGCGCCCGGTGGTCCAGTCCCGGCCGCTGAGGTTCCGTTTGCCCGGCTGCCAGGCATCGGGGCCCGTCGGCACCACACCGGCGGCCTCCTTCGCCTTGGCCGCCTTGGCTTCGGCCTGCTTCTGCAGCGCGTCGCACTTGTCGGCGCGCACCTCGGCGTGGTCCGGCACCAGCAGCGGCAGCCGCTGGGCGAGGCATACGGCCGGCAGGGGGATCTGCGGGACCTTCGCGGTGAGGGTGCCGCGGACTGCGGCGGCGGAGGCAACCGCCTTGAGCGACAGCTGGACGCTTCCCGTGCCCGCGGCGCTGGGATTGATCAGAACGGTGTAGGTCCCGGTTTCGGGGAGGTCCGCCAGGGCGATCGTGCCCGAGGCGCCGGCCGACACCAGGCGCTTGCTGACCACGGCGGCACCGGTCGGGGCCAGTACGGTCACTGCCAGGCTCTTGGTGAAGGCGTTGGACGCCAGGCCGAGCGACAGGTCGTCCCCGGCCTCGGCCGTGAAGGAAGCACCGATGTTCTGTCCGGGCCGGGTGACGGTGGCCCTGGTCGTGCTTCCGTCGCGGGGCAGGAGACCGGCGTCCGCCGGGCGCGAGAGCGTCAGGGTCACCTTGCCCGTGTCGAGCTTCCTGCCCGCGACGCGCACGGTGTACGTGCCGGCCGCGGGCAGCGCGTCGCTGTCCCAGTCGCTGTCGCGGCCGGGCGACGTGGTGAAGCTCTCGGCCTTCTTGCCGTCCGGTCCGGTGACCGTGACCGTCGCATAGCTGGGCACGGTGGTTCCGGATGCCCCCAGGCTGAGCCGGTCGCCGGCCTGAGCGGTGAAGGTCGCGAGCCCGTCCTGACCGGGCCGGGCGAGATCGAAGGTCGTCGACGGAGCCGTCGGTGTGAGCGTGCCGCCCTGCGCATAGTGGGACACGGCGACCTTGACGGTTCCGGTCCCGCCCTCGTCCGGGTCGCAGCGCAGCGTGTACTGGCCGGTCCGGGGCAGCGAGTCGATGTCCACCGAGTTGCCGTCGCCCTTCGGTACGGGCAGGTAGTCCGCCTGCGTTCCGTCCGGCAGGTACACGGAGCACCGCACATAGCTGCTCATCTCCGCGGCGTCGACGCCGACGCTGAGGGACTCGCCCTTGGCCGCGGTGAACGTCCAGGCGCCGTCCTGCCCCATGCGGGACAGCGCGGTACTGGCCACCGGGCCGTCGAAGGTGAGCGGCTCGCCGGCCGGCTTGGACACCATGACGGCCACCGAGCCGGTGTCGTCGGAGCGCGGGTCGACGACGAACTGGTACGTCCCGGACTCGGGCAGCCCCGTGACCTCCCAGTCCGCAGACAGACCACTGAAGCTGGTGGATGCGACGACGGCGCCCTGCGGGGAGACGAGGCTGATGTCAGCGCGGGAGGAGAACGACGCCCCCTGCAGCCCGAAGCCGACCGTGTCACCCCGTTCGGCGTCGAAGAGGACCCGGGCCTTGTGCCCGGCCGACGCCACCGTGATCTGCGACGGGTCCGCATCGGACGTGGAGGCGCGCATCGTCGTGTCGAACAGCGCCTCGCCGGAGTCCCGGGTGACCGTGAAATCGCCCGGTGCGGTGGCGGAGCCGTCCGGCGTGGCCACCTCCACGCGTCCGGTGCGGGCATTGGGCGGCACCTCGACGGTGAGCGACGTGGCCGTGCGCTCCTTCACCTCGGCGACGATGCCGTTGAACCGTACGACGTTGTCCGTCACGGTCCCGGCGAACCCCGAGCCGGTCAGCACGACCCGGTCGCCGGGCTCCCCGGACTGCGGCTCGGCCTTGGAGACCGCCGGCCCGGAGGGGGCCACCGTGAAGGACTCCGTTGCCTCCGCGGTCCTGCCGCCCACCGACACGGTCACCTTCCCGCTCACCGCGTCCGACGGCACGGTGACGACGAGACGGGTCGGAGAGGCGGAGCTGACCGTGGCCCTCTTTCCCCCCACGGTCACGGTGTGGGCGGAAGGGGTGGAGGAGAAGCCGGTGCCGGAGATGGTGATCTTCGCGCCCGGCGCGGCCCGGACCGGCACGACCGAGAGCACCGACGGGGTGCTGGAGGGGTACCGGTCGATGCCGAGCCGGTTTCCGGCCTCGTCGTACCGGTAGCGAGCGGTCTCGCCGTCCGGGTCGGTCACGCCGACCAGCCGGCCGGCGGCATCGTAGGCGTAGACGGCGTTGTCGGTGGTGGGTGCCGCAGCGGAGTCCGCGGATGCGGATGCGGATGCGCCGGGAGGCTGAGGGGGCGGCGCGGGCTTCGCCGGAGCGGCGTCCCCGGTCGCACGAGGCCGGGTCGGTACGGCGTCGGCCGTCACCGTTCCGGCAGTCAGTGCGACCACCAGCAGGCCCACCGTCAGCAGCCGTCGCCGCCGCTGTCCGGCCCCACGCAGAAGTAACCCCCGCGACCGCATTGCGCCCCTCCCCACAGCACCTCACGGGTCACATGCACCCCGTGTCCCCCCCACGACGTACAAGCCGGATCACCATAAACACCGACTGTCATGAATGCGACACACAGCGCGAGGTATGGCCGAGATTGATCTCGTCGGGGCCGGACCGTGTCGCTGCCGCCGGGACACCCGGCGCGCCCCCTCGACCCTCCGCATCCGCCCCGGAAGCTGGAATGCTGGACCACATGAGTTCGGGGATGCGGGGGGTCGAGAGCGTGGAGGACAAGGTGCGGGTGGTCATCGCCGAGGATTCCGTGTTGCTGCGGGAGGGGCTGACCCGTCTGCTGACCGACCGCGGGCACGAGGTCGTCGCCGGGGTGAGCGACGCCGAGGCGCTGATCAAGACCATCACCGAGCTGGACGACCGGGGGCAGCTGCCCGATGTGGTCGTGGCGGACGTCCGTATGCCTCCCACCCACACCGACGAGGGCGTGCGCGCGGCGGTGCAGCTGCGCAAGGCGCACCCCGGGCTCGGGGTCCTGGTGCTGTCGCAGTACGTGGAGGAGCGCTACGCCACGGAGCTGATCGCCGGCTCCAGCCGGGGCGTCGGCTATCTGCTCAAGGACCGGGTGGCCGATGTGCGTGAGTTCGTGGACGCGGTGGTGCGCGTGGCCGAGGGCGGTACGGCCCTGGACCCGGAGGTGGTGGCGCAGCTGCTCGGCCGCAGCCGCAAGCAGGACGTGCTCGCGGGGCTCACCCCGCGCGAGCGGGAGGTGCTGGGCCTGATGGCCGAGGGCCGGACGAACTCGGCGATCGCCAAGCAGCTGGTGGTGAGCGACGGTGCCGTGGAGAAGCACGTCAGCAACATCTTCATGAAGCTGGGCCTGTCTCCCAGTGAGGGCGATCACCGGCGGGTGCTGGCCGTCCTCACGTATCTCAATTCCTGAGATTCCTGAGATTCCTGAAGAGTCTCCTGAGATCCCTGAAGACTCCGTCGTCCTCGGACCCCCGTCCGGCCGAACCGTGGGCCGTGCCCGCGGCGTCTTCGGCGGTGCGGCACCCGGGCGCCGCACCAGCGGTGATCCAGGGGCGGCTGGGTACGGCCGGTGCGCCGTGTGAAGTGCGACGCACGTCCAAAATGCGAATCACTCAAGGAAGGCGACCCTTACGGACGTAGGGTTGATCCCGGGAGGGCCTGCGGGAAGGCCCGGCCCGGACAGCCGCCTCGAGGGAGGTCCAGTTCAGTGACCAGCCAGGTCAGCAGCCCAGCGGAGCACGCCGACGGTGCAGTCGTGGGAGAGCAGCGCACAGCGGCGGGGTCGAAGGACGTCCGCCGCCTGGACCGGGTGATCATCCGGTTCGCGGGGGACTCGGGTGACGGTATGCAGCTCACCGGCGACCGTTTCACCTCGGAGACCGCGTCCTTCGGCAACGACCTGTCGACGCTGCCGAACTTCCCGGCCGAGATCCGCGCCCCCGCCGGCACCCTGCCCGGCGTGTCGTCCTTCCAGCTGCACTTCGCCGACCACGACATCCTCACCCCGGGTGACGCGCCGAACGTGCTGGTGGCGATGAACCCGGCCGCGCTCAAGGCCAACATCGGCGACCTGCCGCGCGGCGCGGAGATCATCGTCAACACGGACGAGTTCACCAAGCGGGCGATGCAGAAGGTCGGCTACGAGACCAGCCCGCTGGAGGACGGCTCCCTCGACGGCTACCACGTGCACCCGGTGCCCCTGACGACCCTCACCGTCGAGGCGCTGAAGGAGTTCGACCTCACCCGCAAGGAGGCCGAGCGCAGCAAGAACATGTTCGCGCTGGGCCTGCTGAGCTGGATGTACCACCGGCCGACCGAGGGCACGGAGAAGTTCCTGAGGTCGAAGTTCGCCAAGAAGCCGGACATCGCGGCGGCGAACATCGCCGCGTTCCGGGCGGGCTGGAACTTCGGCGAGACCACCGAGGACTTCGCGGTCTCCTACGAGGTCGCCCCGGCCGCGACCGCGTTCCCGCCGGGCGTGTACCGCAACATCTCCGGCAACCTCGCCCTGTCCTACGGGCTGATCGCCGCGTCCCGCCAGGCGGACCTGCCGCTGTTCCTGGGCTCGTACCCGATCACCCCGGCCTCGGACATCCTGCACGAGCTGAGCAAGCACAAGAACTTCGGTGTGCGCACCTTCCAGGCGGAGGACGAGATCGCCGGCATCGGTGCGGCGCTCGGTGCCGCGTTCGGCGGTTCGCTGGCCGTGACCACCACCTCCGGTCCCGGTGTGGCGCTGAAGTCCGAGACCATCGGCCTGGCCGTCTCCCTGGAGCTGCCGCTGCTGATCGTGGACATCCAGCGCGGCGGCCCGTCGACGGGTCTGCCCACCAAGACCGAGCAGGCCGATCTGCTGCAGGCGATGTACGGCCGCAACGGCGAGGCTCCGGTGCCGGTGGTGGCGCCGCGCACCCCGGCCGACTGCTTCGACGCCGCGCTGGAGGCGGCCCGGATCGCGCTCACCTACCGCACCCCGGTGTTCCTGCTCTCCGACGGCTATCTGGCCAACGGCTCCGAGCCGTGGCGGATCCCGGACCTGGAGGAGCTGCCCGACCTGCAGGTGCAGTTCGCGCAGGGCCCCAACCACACCCTGGACGACGGCACCGAGGTGTTCTGGCCGTACAAGCGTGATCCGCAGACCCTGGCGCGGCCGTGGGCGCTGCCCGGCACGCCGGGACTGGAGCACCGCATCGGCGGCATCGAGAAGCAGGACGGCACCGGCAACATCTCCTACGATCCGGCCAACCACGACCTGATGGTCCGCACCCGCCAGGCGAAGGTCGACGGCATCGAGGTGCCGGACGTCGAGGTCGACGACCCGGACGGCGCGCGGACTCTGGTGCTGGGCTGGGGATCGACGTACGGGCCGATCACGGCGGCGGTGCGCCGGCTGCGCCGGGCGGGCCGGTCCGTGGCACAGGCGCATCTGCGGCACCTGAACCCGTTCCCGAAGAACCTCGGCGATGTGGTGCGGGCCTACGACAAGGTGGTGATCCCCGAGATGAACCTCGGGCAGCTCGCCACCCTCATCAGGGCGCAATACCTGGTGGACGCCACCTCGTACAACCAGGTCAACGGCATGCCGTTCAAGGCGGAGCAGCTCGCAACGGCTCTGAAGGAGGCCATCGATGGCTGAGACGTCCAGGGAAGGCACGGGCACGATCGAGGCTCTTTCCCTCGTGCCGAAGGCCGAGGGAAAGCAGTCCATGAAGGACTTCAAGTCCGATCAGGAAGTGCGCTGGTGCCCCGGCTGCGGCGACTACGCCATCCTGGCCGCCGTGCAGGGTTTCATGCCCGAGCTGGGGCTGGCCCGCGAGAACATCGTCTTCGTCTCCGGCATCGGCTGCTCGTCCCGCTTCCCGTACTACATGAACACCTACGGGATGCACTCCATCCACGGCCGCGCCCCCGCCATCGCGACGGGCCTCGCGGCCTCCCGCCGGGACCTGTCGGTGTGGGTGGTCACGGGTGACGGCGACGCGCTGTCCATCGGCGGCAACCATCTGATCCACGCGCTGCGCCGCAACGTCAACCTCAAGATCCTGCTGTTCAACAACCGGATCTACGGTCTCACCAAGGGCCAGTACAGCCCGACCTCCGAGGTCGGCAAGATCACCAAGTCGACGCCGATGGGATCGCTGGACGCGCCGTTCAACCCGGTGTCGCTGGCGATCGGCGCGGAGGCGTCCTTCGTGGCCCGCACCGTCGACTCGGACCGCAAGCACCTCACCGAGGTGCTGCGGCAGGCCGCTGCCCACCCGGGCACGGCACTGGTGGAGATCTACCAGAACTGCAACATCTTCAACGACGGCGCCTTCGAGGTCCTCAAGGACCGCAAGCAGGCGGAGGAGGCGGTGATCCGCCTGGAGCACGGGCAGCCGATCCGCTTCGGCGCCGACGGTGCCAAGGGCGTGGTGCGCGACCCGCAGACCGGTGATCTGCAGGTCGTCACCGTGACGCCGGAGAACGAGGCTCAGGTGCTGGTGCACGACGCGCACTCGGCGTCGCCGACCACCGCGTTCGCGCTGTCCCGGCTGGCCGACCCGGACACCCTGCACCACACGCCGATCGGCGTGTTCCGCTCGGTCGACCGGCCGGTGTACGACACGCAGATGGCCGACCAGCTGGACAGCGCCATCGAGCAGCACGGCAAGGGCGACCTGGCCGCTCTGCTGGCGGGCGGGGACACCTGGACCGTCGTCGGCTGAACCGGCGGCCGCAGCCGCCGGCCACGAGGCCCGGGCCCTCGCGGTCCGGGCCTCGTCGTCTGCCCGCCGGGTGCGCCCTGGCCCCCGGGCCCCGAGAAGCCCCCGACTGTCATGACCGTATGCCGATACGGGCATGACAGCCGGGGGGCTTCGGCGTTACCGTCGTCCGGGTGAGCTTTCGCTCGCACAGGTGATCGTCGGGCAGGGCGTCAGGCACGAAGGAGGGCCCGTGACCGGGAAGTCGGCCGCCGAACGGCGCATAGGACTGCTGAACGGCTTCGCGGCCTACGGCATGTGGGGGCTGGTCCCCCTCTTCTGGCCTCTGCTCAAGCCCGCCGGGGCGGTGGAGATCCTCGCCCACCGGATGGTCTGGTCGCTGTTCTTCGTCGCCGCCGCGCTGCTGGTCGCCCGCCGCTGGGCCTGGCTCGGCGAGCTGCTGCGGCAGCCGCGCAGGCTGGCCCTGATCACGGTCGCCGCGTCCGTGATCACCGTGAACTGGGGCGTCTACATCTGGTCGGTGAACTCCGGGCACGTCGTCGAGGCCTCGCTGGGCTATTTCATCAACCCGCTGGTCACCATCGCCATGGGCGTACTGCTCCTCAAGGAGCGGCTGCGGCCCGCGCAGTGGGCGGCGGTCGGCATCGGCGCGGCGGCGGTCCTCGTCCTCACCGTCGGCTACGGCCGCCCGCCGTGGATCTCGCTCGTCCTCGCCTTCTCCTTCGCCACGTACGGCCTGGTGAAGAAGAAGGTCAACCTCGGCGGCGTGGAGTCACTGGCCGCCGAGACCGCGATCCAGTTCCTGCCCGCCCTCGGCTATCTGCTGTGGCTGAGCGCGCAGGGCGACTCGACGTTCGCCGCGGAGGGCGCCGGACATGCGGCGCTGCTCGCCGCGACCGGCGTCGTCACCGCGCTCCCCCTGGTCTGCTTCGGCGCCGCCGCGATCCGGGTGCCGCTGTCCACGCTGGGCCTGCTGCAGTACCTGGCCCCGGTGTTCCAGTTCCTCCTCGGCGTCCTCTACTTCAAGGAGGCCATGCCGCCCGAGCGCTGGGCGGGCTTCACCCTGGTCTGGCTGGCCCTGACCCTCCTCACCTGGGACGCCCTGCGCACCGGCCACCGCAACGCCCGCGCCCTCGCCGCCGCGGCGGCGGAGGCGAAGCAGACGGGGGCGGCCGTGGCCGCCGGGCCGAACCAGCCCGAGCCCGCCCTGGCCACCGAAGGCAGCCGGCCCGCACCGGCGGCGGGGAACGTGCCCGCCGGCCCGGACACCGACCCGCTCGAAGCCCGGCCGTGATCTTCCCGGCTACGCCCCCTCCTGCGCCTCTCGGCGTGCCCGGTGGGCGCGGACCTTCGCGCGGTTGCCGCAGTGTTCCATGGCGCACCAGCGGCGGCGCCCCGGGCGGGAGGTGTCGACGAACAGGAGGCGGCAGTCATGGGCGGCGCACTCGCGAATGCGGTGCGCGTGGGGCCCGCTGAACAGGTCGATCGCGTCGCGGGCCACGGTGGACAGGAGCTGGGTGCCGGTGGCACCCGGGGCCCAGGAGCGGGAGCCGTCCGCGGTCAGGCGGGAGACGAGCGGGGGCTCGGCCGCGGCGGCGTTGATCAGATCCAGGTGCTCGTGCCGCAGCGGGCGTCCGTGTGCCCGGTCGGCGGTGAGCAGGAACAGGGCGTTGCGCAGGGCGCGGGCCCGAGCCAGCTCGGCCTCGTCGACGGTGAGGTCGAGACCGTCCGCGAGCCGGCTCTGCCCCGCCCAGGTCACCAGGTCGGCGGGGGTGTGCAGCACCTCGAAGCGGGCGTGGACGCCCGGGCCGCCGGTGGGCAGCAGTTCCAGGCAGAGGGCGCCCGGGTCGAAACGGTAGGGCGTCCCCTCGTGCGACATCAGGGTGAGACCCGGACCGTTCTTCCGTCCGTCCATTGCACCGCCGGCCATGTAACCAATATAGATGGTTACATGACGCAGTCACCGGAGCAGCCACCGGCACCGCCCGCACCCGTGCACTGGAAAGTGGTCGTCGACGCGAACGATCCGCACGGGCAGGCCGACTTCTGGGCCGCCGCCCTCGGCTACGTCGTGGAGGACAACAGCGCCCTGATCGGGAAGCTGCTCGCCGCCGGCGCCGTGCCCGAAGCGGCCGTCACCGAGCACCACGGCCGCCATGCGTTCCGGGACCTGGTCGCGGTACGGCACCCGGACGACCCCGTCGACGAGACCAGCGGCACCGGGCTCGGCCGGCGGCTGCTCTTCCAGCGGGTCCCGGAGAAGAAGACGGTCAAGAACCGCCTCCACCTCGACCTGCACCCCGGCGAGGGGCGCCGCGAGGGGGAGGTCGCACGGCTCGAGCGGCTCGGCGCGAGCGTGCAGCGGCATGTACGGGAGCCCAGCGGGACCTGGACCGTGATGCTGGACCCGGAGGGCAACGAGTTCTGCGTGCACTGACACCCCTGCGTGCGCCGACCGTCCTCCGATCGGCGACGCCCTTCCGATACCGATATGTGTGAAGCGCTGTCCTGATATCGCTCTTGACGGAGTGTCAGTTCACCTCGACCATCCAGGCACCCACTTCACAGTGGCGTGCCTGTGGGCACCCCGACCCACGGGCCTCCCCAACGGAATTCGGAGTCCCCACATGAAACTCTCCGTTTCCACCCGTGCGGCCACGGCCGGCGCCGTCGCGATGGTCACCCTCCTGGCAGGCGGCACGCTCGCCGACGCGACGACGACCACTCCCCCTCGGCCCGCCGCCGCACCCGACATCCCCGTCGCCGACGTCAAGGCGCATCTGACCCGGTTTCAGTCCATAGCCACCGCCAACGGCGGCAACCGCGCCCACGGCCGCCCCGGCTACAAGGCGTCCCTCGACTACGTGAAGGCCAAGCTGGACGCGGCCGGATTCACCACCTCCGTCCAGCAGTTCACCAGCTCCGGCCGCACCGGCTACAACCTCGTCGCCGACTGGCCCGGCGGCGACCCCGGCCAGGTCCTGATGGTGGGCGCGCACCTCGACGGCGTCTCCTCCGGCCCCGCCATCAACGACAACGGCTCCGGCTCGGCCGCCGTCCTGGAGACCGCGCTCGCCGTGGCACGCACCCAGTACCGGCCCACCAAGCACCTGCGGTTCGCCTGGTGGGGCGCCGAGGAACTCGGCCTGGTCGGCTCCCGCCACTACGTGAGCCGTCTGACCACCGGCGACCGCAACCGCATCGACGGCTACCTCAACCTCGACATGGTCGGCTCGCCCAACGCCGGGTACTTCGTCTACGACGACGATCCCGCGATCGAGAAGACCTTCAAGGACTACTTCGCCGGCATCGGCGTCCCCACCGAACCCGACACCGAGGGCGACGGACGCTCCGACCACGCCTCGTTCAAGAACGCGGGCATACCGGTCGGCGGACTGTTCACCGGCGCGGGCCGCCTGAAGTCGGCCGCGCAGGCGGCGAAGTGGGGCGGCACGGCGGGCCGTGCCTTCGACCGCTGCTACCACTCGTCCTGCGACACCACCGCCAACATCGACGACACCGCCCTGGACCGCAACAGCGACGCGATCGCCCACGCGGTGTGGGAGCTGTCCGCGTAGCGCAGGGCACTGTGCACGTCACGTACGTTGTGCGCGTCACGTACGGTGCGCACGGTGCATGCGGTGCGTACGTGCGTGCGGTACGGACGTTCGGCCCCTGTCAGTCCCGGCCGGCGCGTTCGCCCAGCCGTCCCATCCGGGCGCGGGCGGACTCCAGCTCCTCGATCTCGTCGGCGGCCGGGCCGCCCTCGGCGGCGAGTTCCGTCCACCGGGCGATCAGCTCCTCGCCCAGCTCCAGGCCGTGCCGGGGATCGCGCACCGCCCGCCAGGCGGTGGCGGCGCTGCGGACGTTGCCGTAGGCGGCCTCCGTGTCGCCGGTGCGGCGGCAGATCCCGGCGAGATCGAGGGAGAGCCGGAAGGCGCGCACCGGCTCGCCCGCCAAGTAGGCGATGTAGGCGGTCAGTTCGCCCAGCCGGAGCACCTCCGGGTGCTCCGGCCCCAGCTCGGCGGAGGCGTCGGTCATGGTCTGCTCGGCCAGGCGGGCCGCCTCGTCGATCCGGCCCTCCCGGACCGCGTCGTTGATCCGCCCCATGGGCTCGGCCAGCCGTGCCTCGTCGGGCACGGCGAGCGGTTCGTCCCCGAGCACCGCCTCGGCAACGGCGTCGAACCCGCGCGGCGGCGTCGGCTTCGGGTCCGGGGGCAGCCCGAGATCCTCCGGCTCCGCACGCGGTCCGGACTCGGGCGCCGGGGCCGGGTGGGGCTTCGTGTCCATGGCCGGGGGCGGCCCGAAGGCACCCGTCGGCGGCATGACCGTACCGGGCGGCACGGCGTCCTGGGGCTGGGAGAGCGCACGCAGCCGGAAGGTGGGTGCGGAGTCGCTCGGTACGTGCGGCTCGGGCACGACCCGCAACGGGAAGGTCGGGGCGGGATCGTGGACGGCTGCCTCGCCGGTTGTCTCCCCGGATGCCTTCCCGGCGGGGGTCGAGGCGGGATCGGTGTTCGCTTCAGGTGCGGCGCCCGACTCGGCTGCGGCACCCGTTGCGGCGGGCGGAACCGCGTCCGAAGGGCTGGCCGACGGCTGCGGCGAAGGCGGAGCCGTCGGGGCGTCCGGGGCGTCCGGGCTGGTGGCCGGACTCGGGTCGGTCACCGGCCTCCCGCTGCTCGCCGGAGGCACGGCGCTTGCCGGAGGCGGGGTGCTCGCCGGAGGCGGGGTGCTCGCCCAACTCCCGGTGCCCCCGGGAGGCGCCGTGCTCGCCGGAGGCGCGGTGTTCGCCGGACTGCCGGTGCTCGCCGGAGGCGGGGTGGATGACGGGGGCGGCTCCGGGACGTGGCGGAGCAGGTGGGTGGGCAGGTCGCGACCGCCGGACGGCGCCGCGGGCGGGGCAGGTGCGGGGGATGCCGCTGCCGCCGCGGCCGCCCCCATCCGCAGCGGCTCCCCCACCAGGTGGCTGGAGCCGTCCGGCTCGACCCGGAGCGGGACCACATAGCCGATGCGCTCGTCGTGCACGGTGGCGAGGACCGGGTGACCCGAGGCGATGGCGATGCGGTGCAGGCGGTCCAGTACCACCTGCTGGATCTCCTCACCGGGCCCGGCGACCACCGGCACCCCGCCGACCGAGGCATGGACCGAGGCACCGCTCGGCGCGCCGGGAACGCCGGCCCGCGTACCCGGCACCGGCAGAGGAACATGGACGTCCATCGGCGCCGTCCCGGGCTCCGCCGCGTGGACGGCCTCCGCTTGTTCCCGCTTCTTCTCGCGGCTGAGTCGAGCCATCGTCCCCTCATTCGGGTCGTACACCTGTCTTCGAGTGTGTCCGCTCGCTCGCGTTTCTCACGTCACTGCGATGTCACAGGCTCGTCCCAACGCCCGTCCGCCCCGGCCCCGGCCACCGGGCGGTGGCGTGAGGATCGGAGGGCGAGGCAGCGGTGGCATGGGGATCGGAGGACGAGACAGGAGAGGAGGCATGGGCAGAGGCATGGGGAGAGACATGCAGCAGGGACCGGAGATCTGGCTGCGCGGTCCGGTGGCGACGCCGGAAGCGGCGGCACGGGAGGCGGGCGGCCCCCCGGGACCTGCGCCCGCGCGGGCGAGCGGCCGGGTCTTCTCCTGGGTGGGCACCCACGGCGGCGCCGGCGTCTCCACCCTCGCCGCGGTCTACGGCGGTCACGACAGCGGGCGGTCCTGGCCCGGCCCCGGTGATCCTCAGTCGGTGCTGCTCGTCGCGCGCACCCATGCGGCGGGCCTGGACTCGGTGACGGCGGCCCTGGAGCTGTTCCGGCTCGGGCAGGTCCCGCAGGGGCTGGACCTCGACGCCGTGGTGCTGGTGGCGGACGCACCGGGGCGGCTGCCGAAGCCCCTCGCCCAGCGGATCCGGCTGATCGAGAACCTGATCGACGTGTACCGCGTGCCCTGGGTGTCCGAGTGGCGGCTGGGCGATCTCAGCGGCCGCCCGCCCCGCGAGGCGGAGGACCTCGCCCGCCTCACCGGAGCCCTGCGCTGAGCAGCGCAGAACCGATTCCGCCGCGCTCGGCGGTGAGGACCGCCGCCGTCCCGGCCCGCACCCTCCGCGCCACCGAGGTGGTGGCGCGGGCCCTGGAACGCATCGAGCGCACGGACCGTGCGCTGTGCGCGTTCGTCGAGGTGTGGCGCGAGGAGGCGCTGCGCCGAGCCGGCGAGGTCGACGCGCGAGTGCGGGCCGGTGAGCGGTCGCCGCCGGCCGGGGTGCCGATCGCGGTGAAGGGCCGGCACGGGCTGCTCGCGGCGAGTGCGCTGGTGGGGGCCGGATGCGTCGCCGTGGGCGCCACCTCCGTGCCGGGGCCGGGGACGCCGTGGCGGACCTGGGGGCTCGGAGCGCGGGGCCGCACCGTCGATCCCTGGCGGCCCGACCGTACGCCCGGGCGGCTCGTCGGCCGGGTCGGCGGCGGCCGTGGCGACCGGGCTGGCCCCGCTGGCGACCGGCGGCGACGGGGCGGGGTCGGTGCGGAACCCGGCGGCGTGGTGCGGGGTGCTGGGCCTGAAGGCGACGGTCGGCCGCCTCCCGTCCCCGGACCGCCCGGGCCTGGCGGCCCCCGGCGTCCTCACCCGCACGGCTGCGGACGCGGCGGCCTGGTGGCGCGCGGTCTCCGACGAGAGCGTCGCCTTCGGCGGTCACGGTGCACCCTGCACCGCCGTATGGTCCGCCGACCTGGGCTTCGCCGACCCCGACCCCGGGCAGACGGCCCTGGCCCGGGCGACCGCGGACCGGCCGGCGAAGGCCGGCGTCCTCCGCCTGGAGCCTGCCGCCACACCGCCCCGCCCCCTCGACCCGGCCACGGCATGGCTGTCCCTGCGCTCCCGCCCCGGCCCGCGCTCCTCTGCCCCCGGTCTCACGGAAGCCCACCGCGTCCGCACGGAGAACGACCGCCGCCCGGCCGCCCTGTTCTCCGAGGCCGACCTGCTGCTCACCCCCACCACCGCCGACGCACCCCACGGCCACGACGGTCCGGGCGACCGCTACTCCACGGCGCTGACCTGGGCGTTCAGCCTGAGCGGTCACCCGGCCTCGAGCATCCTGCCGGAGTCGGCTCCGACGGCCGCCCCGCCGGACTCCAGCTCGTCGCCCGGCCCGGACCGGAGGCGCTGCTGCCGGCGGTGGCCCGGGAGGCGGAGCGCCACGGGCTGAGGGCGGCTCTCTCCCGCTCCTGCTCCTCCCCCAGCCCCTGAGCTGCACCCCTCACGCGGCCACGACGGCCGCCGAAGGGCGCCCCTTCCGCCCGTTCCCAGCCGCTCCTTGCGGGATGTACTTGCACACACATAAGATGCACACGCTTTTAATTATCGCGCGCCGGATATCCGCCGTCCGGGGACCAGGGACCACCGTGTCGGCCGCGCGACCACCTCTGTCCACACCTACGACCTGGGGGATTCCCATGACCCGCCGCTTCCTCTTCGTGCTGGGCAGCGCCCGCTCCGACGGCAACACCGAGCTGCTGGCCCGCCGCGCCGCCGAGCAGCTGCCGCCGGATGTGGAGCAGCAGTGGATCGACCTGACCGAGCACCCGCTGCCCGACTTCGTCGACCTGCGCCACGACAGCGATCATGTGCGCCCCACCGAGGGCAATGCGGCCCTGCTGCTGGACGCCACCCTCGCGGCCACGGACGTGGTGATCGCCTCGCCGCTGTACTGGTACTCGGTCTCCTCGTACACCAAGCGGTACCTCGACTACTGGTCCGGCTGGCTGCGCACCCCCGGCCTGGACTTCAAGGCGACCATGGCGGGCCGCACCCTGTGGGGCGTGGCCGCGCACGCCGACGAGGAGCCGTCGGTCGCCGACCCGCTGATCGGCACGCTCAACAACTCCGCCGCCTACATGGGCATGCGCTTCGGCGGCGTGCTCCTCGGCAACGGCAGCAAGCCGGGCGACGTCCTCGGCGACAGCGAGGCGCTGGCCAGGGCCAAGACCTTCTTCTCCCGGGAGGCTCCCCTCGCCCGCTTCCCGCACGAGGAGAGGTGAGCACGTCCGGGAGATGAGCGCTCCCGCGCTGTGATCGCTACGAGGTGATGTCCTTCGCCGTGAACCTCGCCCACGCCGCCGAGCCGAACACCGCCGCGTAGAGGGCCTGCAGGCCGAGGTTCCTGGTCAGGTTCTCCCAGTAGACCGGCTCGCGCATGAGGTCGGCGAAGGACAGCCAGTAGTGGGAGAAGAAGTAGGGGTGCAGGGCGTGCAGCTGGGGGATGTGGTCGAGGATCTGCACGGTGATCAGCAGCCCGACCGTGGTCGCCATGGCGGCGATGCCGCTGTTGGTGAGGGTGGACACGAACAGGCCGAGAGCGGCCACCCCGACCAGTGACGCGGCGACGACCAGGGCGATCAGCAGGGCCCTGACCAGCCCCTCGGCGAAGCCGATGCGGGTGCCGGAGATGGTGGTGAGGTCGCCGAGCGGGAACAGCAGCGCGCCCACGGTCAGCGCCGACACCGCGACGGCGAGGGTGGCGACCAGGCAGAACGCCAGGACGGTCGCGTACTTGGTGAGCAGCAGGCGGGTGCGGCCCGCCGGGGCGACCAGCAGATAGCGGAGCGTGCCGGCGCTCGCCTCTCCCGCGACGGCGTCACCGGCGACGACCGCGACAGCCATCGGCAGGAAGAAGGGCAGCGTCGCGGCCAGCGCCGCGAACACCAGGAACAGCCCGTTGTTGGTGACCTGGGAGATGAAGGCGGGGCCCTCGCCGCCGCCCCCGCCCCCGGGGGCGCCGCCCCCGGTCTCGATCCGCACCGCGACGCCGATCAGCACCGGAACCGCCACCAGCACCCCGAGCAGGGCCAGGGTGCGCCAGCGCCGCAGGGTCGTCAGCAGCTCGCTTCTGAACAGGCCGAAGGTCCACCGCCACCGCACACCGGGGACGGCCGTCTCAGCCCGCGACATCGAAACCCTCCCCGGTCAGGGCGACGAACGCGTCCTCCAGCGAGGCCCGTTCGACGCCGAAGCCGCGCACCCGCACCGATGCCCGCACCAGCGCGGCATTGAGGTCCGCGAGGTCCCGCTCCCCGGGCACCTCACCGGTCACCCGCTCCTCCTCGGCGACGACATCGCCCACGCCCTGCTCCTTGAGCACCCGCGCGGCCTCCGCCACGTCCGGCGTGCGGACCACCAGCCGCCCCCGCGCCCCGGCCGCCAGGTCGGCCACCGGGCCCTGGGTGACCAGCCGGCCCCGCGCCATCACGGCGGCATGGGTGCACACCTGCTCGATCTCGTCGAGCAGGTGCGACGAGAGGAAGACGGTCGTGCCGTCCGAGGCCAACTCCCTGATCAGGGCACGGATCTCTCGCATTCCCTGCGGGTCGAGCCCGTTGGTCGGCTCGTCCAGGACCAGCAGCCGGCGCGGGCGGAGCAGCGCCGCGGCGAGCCCCAGCCGCTGCTTCATGCCGAGCGAGTACGCCCTCGCCTTCTTCCCTGCGGCGGCCGTGAGGCCCACCCGCTCCAGGGCGCCGGCCACCCGGGCCCGCCGGGTGCGGGGGTCGGAGGTGGGGTCGGCGGCGTCGTACCGGAGCAGGTTGTCCCGGCCGGACAGGAAGCCGTAGAGGGCCGGGCCCTCGATCAGCGCCCCCACCTCGGGCAGCACGGAGCGCGCCGCACGGGGCATGGGCCGGCCCAGCACCCGGACCGTGCCCGAGGTGGGCTCGATCAGGCCCAGAAGCATCCGGATGGTGGTGGTCTTCCCGGAGCCGTTGGGACCGAGAAAGCCGAAGACGCTCCCGTACGGCACCGTCAGATCCAGTCCGCCCACGGCGAGTTGGCCGCCGCGGAACCGCTTGGTGAGGGAGCGCGTGACGATGACGCCGTCGCCTTCCCCGGCCGCGTCCGGCTCCGGCCGTTCCCCGATGGACGTCTCGCCCATCCGCTCCCTCGCTCCCCTGACGGCTCCTCTGACAGCTCCTCTGACGGCTCCTCTGACGGCTCCCGCGAACCCTACTTCGCTTCCTCGGCAGCCTTCACCAGCGCCTGCTTGGTGACGGCGCCGGCGTAGACGGTGCCGTCCTCGGTGACCAGCGCGTTGATCAGGCGGGTGCTGAACACCGTGCCGGTGCCGAAGTCGCCCTTGACCTTGTCGCCGAGCGAGTCGAGGAAGCCGCCGGCGGGCAGGCCCGCTCCGCCGGTGTCGAAGGTGGCGACAGTGGTCCAGCCCTCGCCGAGCATCGTCATGCCGTCGGGCCCCTTGCCGAGGTCCTTCTCCGGCTCGTGCTCGGGCCTGCCGCCCTTGTCCAGGTCGCCCTCCTCGGTCACCTTGGCGCCCTTGGGCGGGGTGAAGTCGAAGGTGGAGGCGGCCGGCTTGTCGAAGCTGACCTTGGTGAAGCCGACGTCCACGACGGCGGCACCACCGGCGGCCGGGGTGAGGGTGAACTTCAGCGGCATGCCGGTCCTGTGGTCGACGGCGACGCTGATGGCGCCGACCGTCGAGCCCGGCTGTTCGGGCTTGATGACGAGCTTGTAGGCGTCGCGGCCGGCCACCTGGGCGGTGCCGTCGACCGTGACGGAGGTGGTGTCGTCGACCGACTTCAGCGCCTCCTCGGCGAAGTCCTTCGGAGTGGCGGGGGGCCGCTCCTCCTCGGCCTTGCCGACGGGCTCGTCGACGGTGCCGTGGTAGACCTCGTTGGACTCGCTGTCGTAGCCCCAGACGTCCTTGCCGTTGTGGATGAGGCTGTACTCGGCGGCGTCCTCGAGCAGGGACAGCTTCTGCCGCTCCGGGCCGTCGGTGGCGACGCGCAGGGTGTGGGTGCCGGAGGCGAGTGCGGTGAGCCTGGTGGCGGGGTCGGCGGCGGAGCCGTCGTCCTCGCCCTGGCTCATCGCGCCGGAGGCGAGGCTGCTCTCCAGGCCGCCGAGGTCGGGCAGGCCGAGGTCGGTGGTGATCTTCACGGTGCCGGACAGCTGCTCGACGTCCGACTTGGCGATCTTCTCTATCAGCTGGGCCGCGGTGATCTCCGGGAGGTCGGGGTCGCCGGAGTCGGCGAGTGCGGGGACGAGGCCGATGGTGGCGGCCGCCACGCCCATCACCGTGACGGGAACGACGTAGCGGGCGGCCCTGCGGCGGGCGCGGCTCGGCTCGTCGGCCTCCCCTGCGGTGGTGTTGCCGTCGGTGTCGTGCGGTGCCATGGTCCGGTACCTCCGTGGTCGGCGGCGGGCTCGGCCTGAGCCGCCATTCTCACCCGTTACCGGTGAGAAGTGGTGATGTCCGTCGCTGTCCATCTGACCAAACCGGGCCACCGGATACGTCAGCCCGCGGGCTCAACTCCACGTACTGCTCCGGTATGACAAACCCCGTACTTCCTCCACCGACCAGTAGGGGACACCGGTGACTTCCTGTTCCCGGCATCCGGGGCGGGTGCGGCCGGGGGCAGGTCCGCGGGGACGCCACCAGCCGCCCGGCAGGCGCAGGGCGGGAGGGAGGCGGGTCAGCCGGCGCGGTGGACGACTGCGTCGCAGAGCTGCTCGAGGGCTGCCTTGGCGTCGCATTCCTGGAGGGGGGCGAGTGCCGCCCGCGCCTCCTCCGCGTAGCGGACGGTGTCGCGGCGGGCCTGCTCCAGCGCCGGATGCGCCCGCAGCAGACGCAGCGCCTCGGCATGCCGCGCGTCATCCGTGAGGTCGGAGTCCAGCAGCTCGCACAGGGCCAGGTCCTCCGGCAGCCCCAACCGCGCCGCCCGCTCCCGCAGCCGCAGCACCGGCAGCGTGGCGATCCCCTCCCGGAGATCCGTCCCCGGCGTCTTCCCCGACTCGTGCGAGTCCGAGGCGATGTCCAGCACATCGTCCGCCAGCTGGAAGGCGACCCCCAGCCGCTCGCCGTACTGGGTCAGAACGTCCACCACCGTCTCGTCGGCGCCGGACATCATCGCCCCGAACCGGCAGGACACGGCCACCAGCGACCCCGTCTTGCCGCCCAGCACGTCCAGGTAGTGGTCGACGGGGTCCCGCCCGTCCTGCGGCCCGGCCGTCTCCAGGATCTGGCCGGTGACCAGCCGCTCGAACGCCTCGGCCTGCACCCGCACCGCCTCCGGTCCGAGGTCGGCCAGGATGTGCGAGGCCCGCGCGAAGAGAAAGTCGCCGGTGAGCACCGCGACCGAGTTGCCCCACCGCGTGTTCGCGCTGGCGACGCCGCGCCGCACGGCCGCCTCGTCCATCACGTCGTCGTGGTACAGCGTCGCGAGGTGAGTGAGTTCCACCACAACCGCGGACGGCACGACCCCCGGCGCGTACGGGTCACCGAACTGTGCGGACAGCATCACCAGCAGTGGCCGGAATCGCTTGCCCCCGGCCCGCACCAGATGCTGCGCGGCCTCCGTGATGAAGGGCACCTCGCTCTTGGTGGCCTCGAGCAGCCCTTCCTCGACAGCCGTCAATCCGGCCTGGACATCGGCTTCGAGAGCCTGGTCCCGCACGCTCAGCCCGAACGGCCCGACGACGGTCACGAGGGGTCTCCTGTCTGCTGGTGTCTACTGCCGATTACACGGTTTGTCGATAGGTCGCTGCCGCCACTCAAGTCAGCGTATCCGGTCACGTTTCGATCACCACCAGCGCCCGGTGTTACCCGCCGGACCCGACGGGATCACAAGCACCGCATTCCAGATCGTTTGATCACAACGCGTCCCACTGATCACCACTGATCACCACGGAGCACCGCGCACCTCACCTCGCCACACTCACCATCCTGCCCGCCCTCTTGCCCGATTTGCCGCAATTACCAGGCGAATTCCCCTTGGCGAAATATGCTCCCACCCCACTCGCCCAGTGAAGTGCCTCACGCCTGGAACCCCGTCACCCCCACACCCGTCCGCCCCCCTTCTCCCCGTCCCCGCAACGGAGTTGCTCCTTGACACCGGCAAAGGGGCAGGTGCGCAAATCACCCCAGGACAAGATCAAACGGCCGCTTCTGTGATGACCACACTTGTTCCCGGCATGTGCTCTCGCATACGTTCCCGGCCTGCCGGGCGGACGCCGAATCCTGCCGCCGCCCGCACCACCGATCGTCGATCACTCACGCACGGCAGGAGCGGGGGACCCAGGTAAGTCGCCGGGCCGGACATCCGTCCGGAACGGCTAGGGGTGAAGCCATGCCCGAAGGGGCACGGCCGGGCACTCTCCCAGCCCGAACCCGACAGCTCACCTCGCAGGCGCAGGAGAGGACACACGAACATGCCTGCAACCGGTATGACCCGCCGCTTCGGCGGCCGCCGTCTCGCCCGTACCCTCGCCGTCGCCGGCACCGGCGCCGCCGTGGTCGCCCTGCCGCTCATCGGCGCCACCAGCGCCTCCGCGGCCCCGGCCGCCGCGCCCGCCGCCGCCACCTCGACGGCGTACCCGAACAACCTCGACGGCTGGATCCGCGAGGCGCTGTCGATCATGCAGCAGCACGGCATCCCGGGCTCCTACGACGGCATCCACCGCAACATCATGCGCGAGTCGTCCGGCAACCCGAACGCCATCAACAACTGGGACTCCAACGCCGCCAAGGGCACCCCGTCCAAGGGTCTGCTGCAGGTCATCGACCCGACCTTCGCGGCCTACCACGTGCCGGGCACCGCCTTCGACCCGTTCGACCCGGTCGCGAACATCGTGGCGGCCTGCAACTACGCCGCCGACCGCTACGGCTCCATCGACAACGTCTTCGGCGCCTACTGAGCCGAGGACCCACCCGCGGACGGCCCGGGCGGCCATTGGGGAGCCGCCGGCCGCCGGACGCCCTCCCGCTCCCGGCCACCGGCACGACACCCGGCAACCGGGACGACACCCGGCTACTGGGACGACGCAAGCGTCCTCTCGGCGGACGAGGACGCGGATCCGGAATCGCACCGGGGCGGCACCTGTTGGGGCAGGTGACACCCGGTCTCCGGGAACAGACGCTCGAGGACGACGGCCACGCCGTCGTCCTCGTTCGTCGTGGTGACCTCGTCGGCCACCGCCTTCAGCTCCGGGTGCGCGTTGGCCATGGCGACGCCCCGGGCCGCCCAGTCGAACATGGGGATGTCGTTCGGCATGTCACCGAACGCCAGCGTCCGCTCCGGGCCCAGCCCCAGCCGCTCGGCCGCCAGCGCCAGCCCCGTCGCCTTCGTCACACCGCACGGCTGGAGTTCCACGGTCCCCGGCCCGGACATGGTCACCGTGGCGAGCGAGCCGACCACCGCGCGCGCGGTCGCCGCCAACTCGTCGTCGGTCAGCCTGGGGTGGCGCAGCAGCACCTTGCTGATCGGCCGGGTCCACAGCGCGTCGCGCCGCTCGACCCGCACCGCGGGCAGCGTGGGGTGCGGCATCCGGTACCCCGGCTCGATCAGGGTCAGCCCGTCCACGCCGTCCTGGTCGACCGCCGCGTAGACCTCCCCCACCTCGGCCTCGATCTTGCCCAGCGCGGTCTCCGCCAGCTCCCGGTCCAGGGTGACGGACCACACCAGCCGGTGGGCGCCCGCGTCGTACACCTGCGCGCCCTGTCCGCACACCGCGAGCCCCGTGCAGCCGAGGGCCTCCAGCAGGGGCCGCACCCTGGGGGCCGGGCGCCCCGTCACCACGAGGTGCCGGGCACCGGCCCGCGCCACCCGCGCGAGCGCTGCGAGGGACCGGGCGGACAAGGTGTCGTCGCCGCGCAGCAGCGTCCCGTCCAGGTCGGTGGCGATGAGTGAATATGCGGTGGGTGCGGCCATGATCAGAGAATACGGACAACACGCCGGTGCTTCTCACCGCCGTCGGGTACGCCCGCGCCCCACGCCTTGTGCACCGATTGGCAACAAGATGGTCCGCTACCTACCGTCCATGCCCTCCCGGGCGGTACCTTCCAAGTGTCCAGGGGGGACTTGATCGGGGGGTCAGGTGAGCAGTGGACGTGTGCACGTACTGAGGCCGGAGGATCTCGGCGAGGGGGAGCGGCAACGCTGGCGGGAGCTGCGCGCGGCCGCCGAGGTACCGCGCAACCCGTTCATGGAGCCGGAGTTCACCGCCGCGGTGGGCCTGGTGCGGCCGGGCGCCCGGGTGGCGGTGCTGTACGAGGGGACCGAACCGGCGGGCTTCCTGCCGTTCGAGCGCGGGCCGCTGGGGCAGGGACGGGCCATCGGGCTCGGGGTGTCGGACTGCCAGGGCGCGATCCTGCGTCCGGGCCTGGTCCAGGACACCGCCGAACTGCTGCGGGCCTGCTCGCTGTCGGCCTTCGCCTTCGACAACCTGGAGCCCGAGCAGCGGCTCTTCCTGCCGTACGCGGCCGAGGAGCACGCCACCTTCGTCATCGACGTGGAGAAGGGCTACGACACCTACGAGTCGGTGCTGCGCGCCCAGTCGCCGAAGTTCCTGAAGACCACGCTGGCCAAGGAGCGCAGGCTGGGCCGCCAGGTCGGCCCGGTGCGGTTCGTGTTCGACGAGCGCGACCCGGCGGTGCTGCGCACGCTGATGGAGTGGAAGTCGGCGCAGTACCGCAGGACGGGGCGGCGCGACCGCTTCGCGCAGGAGTGGATCACGCGTCTGGTCGGCCGGCTCGCGCAGACCCGTGCGCCCGAGTGCACGGGCACGTTGTCGGTGCTGTACGCCGACGGGCGGCCGGTGGCCGCGCACTTCGGGCTGCGCTCGTCGTCCGTGCTGGCCTGCTGGTTCCCGGCGTACGACCCGGCGTTCGCGAAGTACTCGCCGGGCCTGGTGCTGCACCTGCGGATGGCCGAGGCGGCGGCGGCCGAGGGCATCGGCCTGCTCGACATGGGGCGCGGCCCCGCCGAGTACAAGGACTCGCTGAAGACCGGCGAGCTCGCCGTCTACGAGGGGGCGGCACTGCGTCCCGGCGCGGGCGCCGCCCTGTACTGGCTGAGCCGCGAACCGGTGCGCCGCGCCCATGCGTTCGTCCGGGCGCACCCGCGGGTGGCGTCGCTGGCCTCGCGGGCCCTGCGCGGCGCGGGACGGCTGCGGGCCGGCCACCGCCGCTGACATGCACCGCTGACCAGGGGGTCATGAGGAGGGGGAGGGTTCATGTCCCGCACATCGCGCACATCGCTGATGTCCCGGGCATCGCGCGCATCGTCGATGGCCCGGGCCTCGATGCGGTGGAGTGCATCGCGTACGCAGGAGGAGATCCGGAGGTTCCTGTCCATCGGGGCGGTGCAGGTCGCCGAGGTGGATCTGGGCGAGGGCGGGGAGGCGGTGCTCCGGCCCGGTCCCGGCAGCCCGCCGGTCACCGCCGGCGAGGTGTTCGTGCTGGTCAGACGGGAGGGCGTGCCGGCCGGAACGTTCCTGGAGCGGGTGCCGGAGGGGGCCGATCCGCGGGCGGTGCTGAGCGCGGCCGCGCGGCGGATGCTCGCCGGCTCCGCGGCCCCGCCGGGTGAGCGGGCGCCGGCGCGCGAGGTCGCGCCCCCGTACGCCTCCGTGGTGGTGGCGACCCGGGAGCGGGCCGGGCAGCTGGCCCGTGCGCTGGACTCGCTGCTCGCCCAGGACCACCCGCGCTTCGAGATCGTGGTGGTCGACAACGCGCCCGTCACCGACGAGACAAAGGAGTTGGTGCACCGGAAGTACGGGGAGCGCGTGCGGTATGTCCGCGAGCCGGTTCCGGGGCTCGCCGTCGCCCACAACGCGGGGCTGGCCGTGGCCGGGGGCGAGGTGGTCGCCTTCACCGACGACGACGTCATCGCCGACCCCCGCTGGCTGACCGAACTCACCGTGCCCTTCGCCGCCGACCCGCGCCTGGGCTGCGTGACGGGACTGATCCTGCCGGCCCGGCTGCGCACCCCGGCCCAGGTGCTGCTGGAGAGTCACGGCGGTTTCGCGAAGGGCTTCACCCCGGCGACGTACGACCCCGCCGAACCGCCCCGCGAGGAGCCCCTGTTCCCGTTCACGGCGGGACGTTTCGGCTCCGGGGCGAACATGGCGTTCCGCACCGGGGTGCTGCGGGAGGTCGGCGGGTTCGACCCGGCCACCGGTGCCGGCACGCCCGCGCGCGGCGGCGACGACCTCTACGGCTTCGTCCGCGTGCTCGCCCACGGGCACCGGCTGCACTACACACCCCGGGCGCTGGTGTGGCACCACCACCGGGAGACCTGGGCGGACCTGGAGACCCAGGCCTACGGCTACGGCGCGGGGCTGACCGCCTATCTCACCGCGATCCTGGTCAACCGGCCCGCACTGCTGCCCGCCTTCCTCGCCCGGCTGCCGCGCGGCCTGGCGCACGCACGGGCGCTGACGGCCGTACGGGACGCCGAGGGCGGCGGGGCCGCTCCGGGGGACCACGACAGCCGCAGCCATCCCTGGCCGCGGCGCCTGTCCCGGCTGCAGCGCCGGGGCATGCTCTACGGGCCCGTCGGCTATCTGCGCGCCCGGCAGGCCCTGCGGAAGACGGCCGCGAGGGGGCGGAGATGACGACGACACCGCGGGAGCCGCTGGCGGGCGGAGCGCGCACGGAAGCCGGGAGCACGGCCGGTGCCGACAGCCCGGCGGCCGTCCCCGTGTTCCTCTATCACGCCGTGATGGACGATCCGCCGGACTGGATCGCCGAGTTCACGGTCCCGCCGAAGGAGTTCGCCGCGCACCTCGACGCCGTCGTGGACAGCGGCCGCACGCCCGTCACCATCAGCACCCTCGCCGCACATCTCGCCGGCCGGGCGCCGCTGCCGCCCCGGCCGGTGCTGCTGACCTTCGACGACGGGTTCGCCGATCTGCCGGGCCCCACCGCCGAGGCGCTGGCCGCGCGCGGCCTGGCCGCCACCGCGTATCTCACCACCGGCGCGCTCACCCCGGGCGGACGCTGCCTGCTGCCGCCCGCGCCGATGATGGCGCTGGCGCAGGCGGCGGAGCTGGAGCAGGCCGGGATGGAGGTCGGCAGCCACACGGTCACCCACGCCCAGCTGGACACCCTGACCCGCCGGCGCCTGCGCACCGAGCTGCACGACTCCAAGGCCGTGCTGGAGGACACCCTCGGCCATGCCGTGCCGCATCTCGCCTATCCGCACGGCTACAACAGCCCGCGGGTGCGGGCGATGGCGGCACAGGCGGGCTACGAGACGGCGACCGCCGTACGGCATGCCCTCAGCTCCGAGCGGGACGAGCGCTACCGCATCGCCCGCCTGATCGTCCGCCGCACCCACACCGTGGACGACGTGCGCACCTGGCTCTCGGGCGGCGGGGCGCGCATCGCGCCGTACCGGGACGGGGTGAAGACCATCGGCTGGCGCTGGTACCGGCGGCTGCGGGCGGCGGTCCACGGCCCGGAGTTCGCGGGCTGACCGCCCGGACCGCCGGTCGGGCCGGGCTGCCCGGACCCACCCCGGGCCGGCCCGGCCCTCCTCGGTCACTCTGCGGGATGCGGCTGGTTCAGGTACGGGTCGGCGGCCACCTTGCGCAGGCTGTTCCAGGCCTCGTCGTCGGCCAGGGCGAGATTGCAGTGCGGGCCGGGGTCGCGGTGGTTCCACTGGAGGGCCGCCTTGACCCCGTCCAGCCGCTTCAGCACCCCCGGCACCTCGGCGTACCACTCGGCCTGCCGTCCGGGACGTGACGTGTCGTTGGCCGTGCCGAACTCGGAGAGCATCAGCGGTTTGCGGTCGGAGATGTTCTCGCGGATCCAGGCGTGGGTGGCCGTCTGGGTCCGGGCGAAGCTCTGCCAGCCGGTCTTGTGGCAGCGGTAGTAGTTGTACTGGTTGTATCCGATCCAGTCGACGTACGCGTCGCCCGGGTACATCTGCTCGAACAGCTCGGCGTGGCCGAGGTATCCGGTGATGATCCACGTCCACACCACGTTGTCCACGCCCAGTTCGCGGAACCGGTCGTGGATGTGCCGGTAGGCCTCCACGTACTCGGCGGGGGTGCCGTTGTCCGGGGTGCGGGTGTCCATCTCCAGGTCGAAGGAGAGGAAGACCTTCTTGCCGGTGCGGTCCCCGTACTCCTTGATGCGGCGGGCCTGGACGTCGATGACGGACTTGTCGAGCTCGCCGTCGGCGATCTGCCTCCAGGTCGGCTGCTGCTTCTTGCTGCCGCCCCACCACTTGCTCTCCCAGGACAGCAGCAGCATGCGGTCCTCGCCGACGCGCTGCTCCTCCGGGGTGAGCAGCTGCCCCTCCCGGCGGCTGCCCCGGGGCAGCGACATGTCGTGGTACGTGTACACGATGTCGAGCTTGCGGCCCACCCGCTTCTCGTAGGCGGCCACCTTCTCCTCCAGGTCGGCGCGCTCGTGCGGGACGAACGCGCCGAACCAGGCGCCGCACGGCGGCTCCAGCAGCTCCGTGGGCCGGCACTCCTCGCCCATCGCGGACGGCTCCGGGCCGGACCCGGAGGGCCCCGCGGCCTCCCGCACCACCAGTGCCCCGGCCAGGACCGCCCCGGCCACCGCCACGGAGGTGATCAGCAGCCGCCGGCGCCGGGACGCCGGCCCCTGCGGCGGGGCCGCCGCGTCCTCGGCGTCCGTTCTGCGGTGCCGGCCTTCGGGGTCGCGACGAAAGGGACGCATGGAGCGAAAGGGACGAGCAAACCTCACAGAGCGGAACCCTTTCCTGTCCTGGGCTTACCCGGCGTCGGCGGCGAGGCCCGCAGCCGCGGGCTGAACGCGGCGAGCGTGGTGAGCACGGTCAGGGCGAGCAGCACCCGCTGCGCGGTGAAGGCGTGCGTGGCGAACAGGACGGTCGCCACGATCATCACCGCGCCGACGCTGACGAAGACGATCAGCATCAGCCGCTCCAGCAGATCGGAGCGGCGGGCGAAGCCGGGGTCACGCCCGTCCACCGGCCCCTGCGCGGGCCGCACCCGCAGCGCGGGCGCGCAGAGCCCCACCAGGGCCGCGCCGGGACCCGCCGCCAGGAAGACGGCGACCGCGGCGCCGCGCAGCGGCGATCCGCCGGGCAGGGCGAGCGCGGCGAGCGCCAGCCAGCCGCCGAACGGCGGCAGCATCCGCACCACGAGTTCCTGCGGGGTCATCGCGCCGCACCTCCGTCCTGACGCAGTTCGTAGAGGCTTCCGGCGCTGTTCTCGGCCACCAGCCGGAACCGGGGCGAGCCGGCCACCGACTTCCGTATGCGCTCCAGCTGCTCCCCGTCGAGCTGCCCGTTCATCTCCGAGTTGGCCACCTGGCCCCGGGTGAACAGGACGTAGGCGCGGCCGGGGCGCTCCACGCCGCGCATGTCGCGGGCGAGCGTGGCGGCCGGGTCCGCGACGATCGCGTCGACGTGACGCCGGTCGTCCTCCAGGAACCAGTAGTGGTCGACGCTGCCGTACGAGGCGTACGCCAGCGGGTAGTTGCGGTTGGCGGCGACCACCAGGGAACCCTCACCGGCTTCGTCGAACACCCGCTGGACCAGCTCCACCTCCTCGGGCGGGAAGTAGCTGATCCGGTCCTTGCCCGAGTAGCTCGGTACGAACGCCAGGGTGAGCGCCAGCAGCGCGACGAGCGGGCCGCCCGCCGCCAGGGCCCGCCGCCGGGGCGCGGCGGAGCGGACGGTCTGCTGCTCGCGGGCCTCGCCCGCCAGGGTGCGCACCGTCGGCAGCAGCGCCGCCGCGGCGAAGAACGCCACGCCGGGCAGCATGAACATCAGCACCCGGAAGATCATCTCGCTCCCGTAGCTGTTGGCCACGAGCATCGGCAGCGGCGCCAGCGCGATCAGCAGCAGCGGCAGCGCCCGGTGCCTGAGCACGCGTTGCCGCCACACGCCCACCGCCCCGAGCAGCAGCACCGAGCCGGACAGCAGCCGGGCCGCCCACGACGTCGCCACCGCTCCGGTGCCGGTCGGCGTGGTGCCGTAGCCGGTGGACACATTGGCGCCCACGTCACCGACCGAGCGCAGCATCTCCGGCAGCGCGGCGGACAGGAACGGCAGCGCGGCCGTCATGCACCAGGCCAGGAAGATGCTCACCACGGTCACCAGCGGCACCCAGTCCCGGTAGCGGCGCAGCAGGCACAGCACCAGCAGGGTGGCGGCCAGCATGGCGGGGGTGAGCTGATGGGAGATGACGATGGTCACCGCCATCAGGGCGATCGCCGCCGTCCACAGCGCCTGCCCGCGCCGGTCGCCGGTGCGGCCGTAGCGGCGCAGCACCACGGCCAGCACCCCGAGGTGCAGGGCGAACGCCACCGACTGCGGCGAGAAGTAGTCCTGCCCCACCCAGTTGGCCACGTAGAACAGCCACAGCGCGGTCCAGATCAGCCGCCGGTCCTCGGTGAAGGTGCGGTAGATCAGCAGCAGCGGGAGCAGGAGCAGCAGGCTGGAGACCAGCGGCCACCAGGCCATGTACATCGCGGCCGAGTCCACGCCGAGCAGCCGCACCAGCGCCGCCTGCGCGGCGAAGAAGCCCGGCCACTGGTCGTACACCGCCATGTCGCCCACCTGCTCGGCGCCCTGCAGTTCGCCGGCCGTCAGCAGGTGCTCCACGACTCCGTCGTGCTTCCACGCCCAGGCGTACAGCGGCGTCGGATACAGCACGGCCTGGGTGGCCCGCTCCATCACGAGCAGCCCCAGCACATACGCTCCCGGCCAGAGCCGGGACCTCGCGGGGTCGCGCACGGTGAGCCAGAAGCCCGCGGTGAGCACGGCGAGTCCGGCCCAGAAGCTCGGGTGGAGCGCGGTGACGAGCCCGAAGTCGTCGAGCGCCGACACGTCCGTGTGCCGTACCGCGTACGCCCACAGGGCCAGGGCCAGCAGGAGCACCGCCGCGGGCCAGGCGGCGCGGGCGCGGCGCCAGGTCAGGGCGGGCGGCAGATCGGACAGGTCCGTCACCGGCTCGGGCGCCGGACTGGGCGGCTCCGCCGACGGAGGTGTCCGGTCCGTGCCGGCCGTGGCGGACCCACCGGGGGCCACCGGCGCCGGCGCACGGTCCGGCGGCGGTTCGGGCGCTGATCCGTGCGCTGATTCGGGCGCGGATCTCTCGCGTGGAGTGGTTGGCGGACGCACGGTGGTTCCCCCCTGCTGATTCGGCTCTTGACGCTTGATCAGTCCCTGGATCGTTCGTTGGGCCGGCGGCGGCCCGGCAGGGCTCCCGCCACGGCTCTCCCGGCGGCGCGGCCGAGCGGCAGGAGCAGGACGAGCACGGTGAGGACGGCGAGCAGCAGCGGGGTGTGCGGCGCGAGTTCGTCCCGCCAGACCCAGCCGCCCACCGCGATCAGATACAGAACCCCCCAGCGCCCCGCCCAGGACAGCCGTCCGCCCGCGCCGGCGTGCAGCAGCCACAGTGGGACCAGGCACAGCAGGGTGCAGACGAGCGGCGCCCAGCGCAGCAGCGTCCCGGGCCCGTCCAGGCCGAGAGCCCCGGCGAGGAAGCGGGCGGTCCTCTCGTACAACGCGCCGTCCAGCGACGCCGGTTCCCGGCCGAGGGCGGCGGGCGCGGCGTGCAGCGCGAACAGCGCGGAGCCCAGTGCGGTGCCGGTGAGCAGGGCGTCGGCCCTTGTGCACAGGGTGACCGAGGCGACGAAGACGAGCAGCAGCACCGCCCCGGCGCCCAGGGCGGGCAGCGGCATCCCCTCCAGCAGCTCCCGCCCGGTCAGCTCCTTGTCACCGCCGCCCCGCAGCCATGGCAGACCGCGCACGGACCACCAGAAGGCGAGGGTGGCGAGGCCGGTCAGGGCCCACAGGAGACCCTTGATCAGCCGGTCCGGGTCCTCGGCGGGCGGCTGTGCGGGCGCTGCGGCGCCCGCACAGCCGCCCGCGACGCCTGCGACGCCGGGGCGGTCGGCGGGGGCGCCGGCGAGCAGGGGAAGCGGGGCGTCCGGCTGCGGGCCCGCCGGCCCCTGGTGCCCGGCCCACGGCGGGCTGCTGATCTCGGTGCTGCCCCGCCGCTCCGGCCCGGGCACGGCTGACGGGCCGTTGCCCGGTGCTCCGGCGGGGGCGGGCGGCAGGACGACGTCCCGGGCGGAACGGGGCAGCTCGGGGGCCCGCGCGTCGGCGCGGAGCGCCGGGCGGGCGTCGCTCAGGGCCAGTGTCGCGTCCCGGGTGGCGGGCTGGGCGTCCCCGGCAGGCTGCTCCGCCTCGCGCAAGGGGCGCGGCTCGTCGTCCTCGTCGTCCTCGTCGGGTTCGCCGCGCTCCTCGGATGCCTCGCTCTCCTCGGGCTCGTCCGGCGCGGGCTCGTCGTTCGTGCCCGGTCCCTCACATCCGGCTCTCCCGTCCGGCCGGCCGGTGTCCGGCTCGGCGGGCGCACCGGCTGCCTCGCCGGCCCCGCCCTTCGGTACGTGGTCGGCGGGTCGGGGACGCTCACCGGCCGCAGGCTCCGGCCGTTCCCCGGTGCCGTCGTCCGTCCCGTCCGCGTCCTGAACCGTCGCCGAGCGGGCCGCCGCGGGTGCCTGCGCCTCCGGTGCGGGAGCCTCGTCGCCCGTTCCCCGCCCGGCCGGCGCCGACGGCCGCACGATGAACGCCAGCGTGTCCGGCTGCAGGGCCTCGCGCTCGTAGCCGGGGTGGCCGATGACCAGCGTGACCGTGTCCTCGGTGCCCTCCTCGTACGCGGCCCTGCGGGCCCAGCCGGTGCCGTAGCCGGCGGTGGCGTTGAGCTTGGCCCAGCGGGTGCCGTAGGTGCCGTCGCCGGCGGAGGGGGCCGCGGCCGCGGCGGGCGGTTCGTCGGGCCGGGAGCGCAGCGCCGAGCGCAGCCCGAACACCGAGACGACGGCGACCAGCGTCATGCTGATCAGCACCGCCCAGCCGGCGCCCGCGATGCCCGCCGGGGTGAACAGCACCGCCGCGCTGCCCAGCACCAGCACGCACATGGCGCCCTGCAGCCCGGCCAGCACTCCCGTACGCCCCTGCACCCGCAGCACGCCGATGTACAGCTCCACCACGACCCTGGGCAGCGCGCCGAGCGCGAGCAGCCGCAGCACCGTCGAGCCGTGCTCGGCGTAGTCGGGGCTGAACGGTGTGAGGATCTGCGGCGCGAACAGCACCAGGACCCCCACCACCGGCACCAGAAGCAGGGTCATCCGGCGCAGCGCCCCGCGCACTCCGTCGGCGAGCTGGCGCGGGTCGTGCGAGGCGTGGGCGGTGAGGGAGGAGGCCATGTTGATGGCCATGAACTCCATCGTGCCGCCGACGGTGTAGGCCACGTAGAAGTAGCCGTTCTCCGCGGAGCTGAAGCGGACGGCGACCATCACCGGGAGCAGGTTGATCATCGCCAGGCTGAACAGCGCGCCCAGCGAGTCCCCGGCGAGGAACCGGCCCATGTCACGCAGCCGGGGCGGCTCCCGGTCGCGGTCGGCGGCGGCCTGGCGCGGAATCAGGCGGCGGAAGATCAGCCAGCCGAGCGGGATCGTGGAGAAGGCGATCGCCACGGCCCAGGAGACGAAGATGCCGAGCACCGGCATCGCGCCGGCGAACACCACCAGCAGCACCAGCTTGCCGACGGAGAACACCGCGTTCCCGGCCGGCACCCACTCCGCCTTGCGCAGCCCCGTCAGCACCCCGTCCTGCAGGGTGAGCAGCGCCCAGGCCACGCACGCCGCGACGAACAGCGCGCCGGCCAGCGGTGTGCCGAGCGGTGCGTAGGAGGCACCCCACTGGTCGAGGGTGAGCAGGAACACCCCGGCGGCCAGGGCGACGACCAGGGAACTCGCCCCGTACACGCCCCACACCAGGCGGGCGGTCTCGCGGCCGGCGCGCGGCACGAAGCGGACCACCGCGCCGATCATCGTGGTCGCGGTGATGCTGGCGAGCAGCCGCATCGCGGCGATCGCGGCCGAACCCTGGCCGACGGCGTCCTCCGAGTAGTAGCGGGCGGCCACCAGCCAGAAGCCCAGGCCGAGCACCGCGGAGACGCCGGTGCTGAGCATCAGGAAGTAGGCGTTCTTGAACAGGGAGTCCGAGCCGGATCCGCTCCCGGCAGGCGGATGACCGCCGCCGGTGTCGCGTGCCGCGGCCCGCTCGTGCACCTGGGTCTCAGCCACGGGACGGTCCCAGCTCCCTCGGGGTCGTGCTCTCCTTGTCCTCGGCGTGCCTGTCGTTCCCGCTGCTCTGGATGGCCTCGTTCCGCTTCTGGGTCTTCTCGTCCGGTGGCGGGCCGGGCTCGCGGACGAGGTGCTCCGGCGGCGCGGCGGGCGGCACTCCGGACCGCTCCAGCGCCTCGATCGCCTCCCGCGCGCGCAGCGGGTCCACCGGCAGCGCGTGCCGGGCGAACCAGCGGGCCGCCTCCGGCGCGGGCGAGGGGTCGGTGAACTCCTTGCCCGCGTAGTCGTCCAGCGGCGGATCGTAGAGATAGCCGACGACGATGCCGTGCCGGGCCAGTGCGGCCGCGGCCGCGTCCCGGTCGGCCACGAACAGCGGCACCCGGAACAGCGGCTGGACCGTGCCGTCCCCGCGCGGCAGCGCCCACCGCGTGGACAGCAGCAGCCGCGTGCCCTCACGCGCCGCGTCCAGGACCTCGTCGAGCCGTCCCAGCCGGCGCTCGATCCGGCGCAGCCGCAGCGCACCGGGGGCCAGCCGGTAGTCGTGCATGTCGACGCGCACCCACGGGTCGTAGGCGTCCAGGTCCGGGGCCGACCCGGCCGCGGCGGCCAGCTCCCGGGGCCGCAGCGGCATCCGGATGTCCTCGCGTTCGGCCATGCCCAGCAGCCGCAGCGTGGCCCAGGCGGCCCGCCGCAGGCCAAGACGCCGCACGGCGGCCTCGGCGTAGGGGCGGACCAGGTAGGCGAGTTCGGCGGTGGTCCGGCGCGGGGCGAGCAGGTCCGCGCAGGCGGAGCGCAGGGCGGCCGAGCGGCCCGGGTCGGCGAACGCGAGAATGCCTCCCGCCTGTGCGTGGACGTGCTTGGACAGGCTGAACACGGAGGCGTCGCCCCACGCACCGACCGGGCGTCCGCCGGTCTCGCTGCCGATGGCGTGCGCCCCGTCCTCGAACAGCGGGATGCCCAGCGCGTCGCAGCGCTCCCGCAGGCGCGGCGCCGGGTCCGGGTTGCCGTACAGATTGGTGGTCAGCACGGCCGACAGCGAACCCCACACCTCCTCCGGCACGGCATCGATGTCGATGGACGCGTCCAGCGGATTCAGCGGTGCCTGCACCGGGCGCAGTCCGGCCGCGAGCACCACGAAGAAGATGACGTCGTCGTTGACCGGCGACATCAGCACCCGGCCGCCCGGCGGGCACCAGTGGCGCAACGCCACGAACAGCCCGAACCTGCATGACGGCACGTACACGCATTCCCTGCCGAGCCGGCCGCGCATGGTCTCTTCCAGCCTCTTCGGCCGCGAGCCAGCACCAGCCGGGCCCGGACGGGCCTCACCGATGGCCATCCGCCCCCCTGGTGTGCCTTCGGAACCGCCCCCTCCCCGAGGCCTTCCGGCACCTGCCCAGAGTCGCCCCCTTCGCACCGCTCCGTCAAGATTGCATCCCCTGCTGTGGATAACTTCCGGTACGCAAGGGGAAGCGGCACACGTGCCCGGCGTGCGTACCGGCCCAGCTCAGCAGCCCCGTGCGCCCCCGCACCACCACCCCGGCTCTGCCCAAGACCACGCCGGCACCCGTAACGTTGGCTCGGCCACGGTCTCGTGGAGCACCTGCGCAGACGAAAGTGAGGCAGCACCCGATGCCCCCCTTCGATGTCCCCGAGGGCGATCCCTTCGGCCCGCACAACCTGCCGTACGGCGTGTTCTCGCCCCCCGGCTCGTCGGAGCGGACCGTGGGAGTCCGGCTGGGCGACCATGTCCTCGACGCCGGCGCGGCGGCCCACGCCCTCGGCTCCCCCTACGCCTCCCTGCTCGCCCGTCCGACGCTCAACCCGCTCCTGGCGGCGGGCCGCACCGCCTGGTCGGACGTGCGCAGGGCGATCACGGCCTGGGTGACCGTCCCGGCACACCGGGAGACGGTCGAGCCGCTGTTCCACCCGCTGTCCGAGGTCACCCTGCATCTGCCGTTCGAGGTCGCGGACTATGTGGACTTCTACGCCTCGGAGAACCACGCCAGGAACGTCGGCAGGATCTTCCGCCCCGACGCCCCGGACTCGCTGACGCCCAACTGGAAGCACCTGCCGATCGGCTACCACGGCCGCTCCGGCACGGTCGTGGTGTCCGGCACCGACGTGGTCCGCCCCGCCGGCCAGCGCAAGGCGCCGTCCGACCCCGCGCCGGTGTTCGGGCCGTCCGTGCGGCTGGACATCGAGGCCGAGGTCGGCTTCGTCGTCGGCGTGCCCTCCCCGATGGGACGTCCGGTGCCGCTCGGCGCCTTCCGCGACCACGTCTTCGGGCTGTGCCTGCTCAACGACTGGTCGGCACGGGACATCCAGGCCTGGGAGTACGTCCCGCTCGGCCCGTTCCTCGGCAAGTCCTTCGCCACCTCGGTGTCGGCCTGGATCACCCCGCTGGACGCCCTGGACGCGGCGCGGGTGGCGCCGCCGGAGCGCACCCACGAGCTGCTGCCCTACCTGGACGACTCGGACGAGGAGCCGGGCGGCTACGACCTGCGGATGTCCGTCAGCATCAACGGCCATGTCGTCGCCGAGCCTCCCTTCTCCACCATGTACTGGACGGCTGCCCAGCAGCTCGCCCACATGACCGTCAACGGCGCCTCGCTGCGCACCGGCGACCTCTACGGCTCCGGCACGGTGAGCGGTCCCGCCGAGCGGGAGCGCGGCTCCCTGCTGGAGCTGACCTGGAACGGCCGTGAGCCGCTGGAGCTGCCCGACGGCAAACGGACCTTCCTGGAGGACGGCGACGTGGTCACGCTGTCCGCCTGGGCGCCCGGCCCGGACGGGGTCCGGGTGGGCCTCGGCGAGGTCACCGGCCGGATCGTCCCCGCGAGCTGACCGACGGGCCCGGCGGGGGCCCGCCCGACGGGGGCTCGTGCGACGGCCCGGCCGCCGCACGCCGGCCCGAGCACGGGCCGGCGGCCCGAGCAGTGGCCGACGGCCGTGCGGCGGCTTCTGCATGGGCGCGTTCGCCGGCCCCCGCCCGGCTCGCGGCCGGCCACTCCCGTCACCGGCTTCGCCTCCGACCCCTGCCTCACACCGCCCGGCGCCGTCATACTGGGCACCGGGCGGTGTGCCGTGTCCGTACCGTCCGGCACCGCCGCCCGCCCCCACGCACGAGCCGTGCCCCGCCACGGCCCGACCAGCCCGCACGACCCGAAGCCGCCCTTCCGACGAGATCCGGAGCCCGTGGCATGACCGTCTGCCTGCTCCTGCTGAGCGTGGTCGCCCTGACGGCCGCCGTGCCCGTCCCCCGTGTGCTGACCCGGGCGAAGTGGCCGGAACGGGAGCCGGTGGTGGCGCTGTGGGTGTGGCAGTGCCTGGTCGCCACCGTGCTGCTGTGCTGCGTGACCGCGCTGGCGCTGGGAGCCGCCGCGGTCTTCGGCACCGTCCGCGCCCAGCTGTTCGCCCCGGCGCCGCCCGCGGTGACCGCGGCCTACGATCTGTCCTCCGCCTCGCCCTGGGCGACCGTGCTGACCGTGCTGCTGGCGGCCGGGGCCGCCTGGACCACGGCGATGCTGGGGCGGGAGCTGGTCGAGGCCCGCAGGCGCCGCGTCAGGGCACGGCAGCATCTCCGGGAACGCGCCCCTGATCTGCCGGCGGGTCTGCCCGGTGCCCGCGGTCCGCTGCTGGTGCTGGAGGACGAGTACCCGGACGCCTGGTGGATGCCGGGCCACCCGCCGCAGCTGATCGTCACCACCGGGGCGCTGAACCGGCTCACCGACCACCAGCTGGACGCGGTCCTCACCCATGAGCGCGGCCACGCCCGCGCCCGCCACGACTGGCTGCTGCACCTGTCCACCGCGCTGGCCACCGGATTCCCGCGCATCCCGCTGTTCGCGCACTTCTGCGACCAGGCCCACCGTCTGGTCGAACTGGCCGCCGACGACACCGCCTCCCGCCGCTGCGGCCACCTGACCACGGCCCTGGCACTCATCGAGCTCAACCAGCACCGCGGCGTGCTGTCCTGCGCCTCCAGTCACCGCCTGCTCGGTGAGCGCGTCGACCGGCTGCTCGAGCCGCCGCCCCGCCTCGACCGCCGGCGGCGGGCGCTGACGACGACCGCGGCGTCCCTGATCCCGCTGCTGCCCCTGCTGATCACCTTCGCCCCGGGTCTGACGGCCCTGCCCTGACCGTCCCCCACCGGCTCACCCCTACCGGCTCACCCCGCCCGGCAGGGACCGGGCTGGTCCGGTCCACCCTCCTTCGGCCTGTTCTGTTCTGGCCTGGTCACCAGTCGAGCTCGGGTTCCGGCTCCTCCTCCGCGGCGGGCCACATCCCGGCGTCCTCCGCGGCGACGTCCGTCACCTTCCCGGCCCCCGCCGTTCCGGACGTCCCGACCACCCCGGCCTCATCCGCCTCACCGTCCTCACCGGCCCGACCGGCCTGACCGCCCGACGGACCGCCCAGCCCTTCCAGCACCGCCAGCACGCCCTCCCCGTACGTCGCCAGCTTCTTCTCGCCCACCCCGCTGATGCCGCCCAGCTCCCGCACGGAGGTGGGCCACACCGTGACGATCTCCCGGAGCGTGGCGTCGTGGAAGATCACATAGGCGGGGACGCCCTGCTCCCGTGCCTGTTCCGCCCGCCAGGCGCGCAGCGCCTCGAAGGCCGGGACCAGCGACTCGGGCAGCTCCGCCGCCGCGGCCTTCGCCTTGCGCTCGCCCCGCGCGGAACCGGAGGCTCCGCCGCCCGGCCGCGCGGCGACCGGCTTCTTCGGGTCCCTGCGCAACGGCACCTTCCGGTCGCCGCGCAGCACCGCCCCGCTGGCCTCGGTCAGCACCAGCGTGCCGTACTCCCCCTCGACCGCGAGCAGTCCCTGGGCCAGCAGCTGCCGCACCACACCGCGCCACTCCGCCTCGCCCAGCTCCTGCCCGATGCCGAACACGGAGAGCTGGTCGTGGTCGAACTGGATGACCTTGGCGGTGCGCCGGCCCAGCAGAATGTCGGTAATCTGCACCGCGCCGAACTTCTGCCCGCGCTCCCGGTGCAGCCGCACCACGGTGGAGAGCACCTTCTGTGCCGCCACCGTGCCGTCCCAGGTCTCCGGCGGCTCCAGGCAGGTGTCGCAGTTGCCGCAGGACGGCGAGTCGGGGTCCTGCCCGAAGTAGGCGAGCAGCTGGGCGCGCCGGCACTGCACGGTCTCGCACAGCGCGAGCATCGCGTCCAGGTGCTGGTTGGCGCGGCGCCGGAACGCCTCGTCGCCCTCGCCGAGCTGGATCAGCTTGCGCTGCTGCACGACGTCGTTGAGGCCGTAGGCCATCCAGGCCGTGGAGGGCAGCCCGTCACGGCCCGCGCGTCCCGTCTCCTGGTAGTAACCCTCGACGGACTTCGGCAGGTCGAGGTGGGCGACGAAGCGGACGTCGGGCTTGTCGATGCCCATGCCGAAGGCGATGGTCGCCACCACGACCAGCCCGTCCTCCCGCAGGAACCGCGCCTGGTGCTCGGCGCGCGCGGCCGCGTCCAGCCCCGCGTGGTAGGGCACCGCCTCGATGCCGTTGCGGGTGAGGAACTCGGCCGTCTTCTCCACCGAGTTGCGCGACAGGCAGTACACGATGCCGGCGTCGCCCGCGTGCTCCTCGCGCAGGAAGTGCAGCAGCTGCTTCTTCGGATCCGCCTTGGGCACGATCCGGTACTGGATGTTGGGGCGGTCGAAGCCGGCCACGAAGTGCCGGGCGCCCTCGAGGCCGAGCCGCTCGGTGATCTCCCGGTGGGTGGCCCGGGTGGCCGTCGCCGTCAGGGCGATCCGGGGGACGTCCGGCCACCGCTCGCCGAGCACGGACAGCATCAGGTAGTCGGGCCGGAAGTCGTGGCCCCACTGCGAGACGCAGTGCGCCTCGTCGATGGCGAACAGCGAGATCTTGCCGCGCGAGAGCAGCTCCATCGTGGCGTCGAGCCGCAGCCGCTCCGGGGCCAGGTACAGCAGATCCAGCTCGCCGGCCAGGAACTCCGCCTCCACCACGCGCCGCTCGTCGACGTCCTGCGTGGAGTTGATGAAACCGGCCCGCACGCCCAGCGCCCGCAGCGCGGTCACCTGGTCCTGCATGAGGGCGATCAGCGGGGAGACGACGACTCCCGTGCCCGGCCTGACCAGGGCGGGAATCTGGTAGCACAGCGACTTGCCGGCCCCGGTGGGCATCAGGACGACCGCGTCGCCCCCGGCCACCACATGCTCGACGACCGCCTCCTGCTCGCCGCGGAAGGCCTCGTACCCGAAGACCCGGTGCAACGCCCGCAGCGCCTCGCTCCGCGCCGCTGCCGTCTCCACCGTCTCTGCCGTCTCTGCCATCCCGGCGACACCGCCCGTCCCACCCATCGTCTCGTCCCCCGCACGTCGTCCCTCGACCACGCCGTCCACGATAGGGCTCCCCGACGACACCCCCCGCAGTTGTCCACAGGCCCCTGCGCCCCCGGCGGTCCCCACGCCGCCCCCACCTGCTCGCCCCGCTCCCCCGCTGCCGACGGGCCATGCGCCCCCATGCGCCCCTGTGCTCCCGTCCCGGTGCGGCAGACCCCCGGACGGGGCGGCCACGGTCCCGTACGCTCGACGGATGGATGAGCGAAGGACGCACGACGCAGCGAAAGCACGTCCCGCCCGGCTCGTCGAGGCTCCCGCATGGGAGGCGTTCGATCCGGACGTCTATGTCAGCCTCAACTACAAGGTCCTCCACGCCGACGACGCGTCCATCCTGCGGGCGGGCAGCGCCCACTTCCGCCGGTGTCTCCAGCGGCGCGACGCGCCCCCGCCGGCACCGCTCTCCGGCATCGACGTGGGCAGCGGGGCGAACCTCTACCCGGCACTGATGCTCCTGCCCTGGTGCGACGAGATCACCCTGATCGACCGCGCCCGGGCCAATGTCGAATGGCTGCGCTCGCACATCCGGGACTACGACCAGAACTGGGACGCCTTCTGGGACGTCCTGTGCGAGGCCGGGCCCTACACCGAGATCCCCTGTCCGCGACGGCGGATGCGCGCCACCACCCGCGTCGAGCAGGGCGACGTCTTCCTGCTGCCCGGGCAGCACTGGGGCATCGGCACGATGTTCTTCACCGCCGAATCCATCACCGCCTCGCTCGATCTGTTCCGGGAGGCCGTGCGCTGCTTCATGCACAGCCTGATACCCGGCGCGCCCTTCGCCGCGGCGTTCATGGCGGAGCAGCGGGGCTACTACGTGGGAAGCCATTCCTACCCGCAGTGCCATGTCGACGAGGACACCGTGCGCGAGGGCTTTGCCGCGTACGCCGAAGAGGACCTGCACGTACGGCGGTTCCGCGACGGGCATGCGTTGCGGGACGGATACGCGGGAATGATCCTGGCCTGCGGGCGGCGCCGGGCGGGGCGGTAGGCCGCGCGGCCGGCCGGCGTTCCGGCCGGAAGAGACGCAGGGGGAGGGGATGTGACCGAGGCCGTGTTCCGTGAGTTCCCGGACCAGTCACGTACCCACTCGGTGCCGCTGTCCCATGTGTCCCTGGAGATGGGGCATCTGTACGCCGAGGACTTCGCGCACGAGGCGGCCCGGTTACGGGCGCACTTCGCAGAGGCCGGGCCCTGGGTGGACGCCGTCGCGGTCTCCGCCGCCCGCGCCACGGGCGGCAGACGCCCACGGGTGAGCACCTGTTTCCTCGTCGACGACTACTTCGCCCCCTTCTCCTCGCCCGCGGATGTCGTACCGGCGCTGATCGGCGAGGCCGAGCGGGCCGGCCTCCGCATCGACTACCTGGTGCGGGAGTCCGGGCTGGCCGAGGCGGACGGTTTTCCGCTGGCCCGGTCCGTGGCGGGGCGCCTGGTCGAGTCGCCACCGCCGGGCAGCAACGGCGTCCGTCCGGCTGCCGCGGAGACCGGCTGGCTCGCCAACGGCAGGCGCAGCCCCGCGAGCGGACCGCACGCGGACCCGTCCGCCCCGTCCGGCTGGCATCCGCCGCACGAGACCGCAGCCCGGCGCCATTCGGTGTTCCTGGACGCCGAGTTGTGGGACGGCCAGGGCGCCGGACGCACCTTCTCCTGCGCCTTTCTGGCCGCTGTGTGGCAACTGCTGCGCCTGGGCCTGCTGCGGCACCACGGCCTCCCGGTGCTGCGTCCGCACCCGTGGGACGGCTCGCTGCCCGGGACCTGGGAGGAGCTGCCCGTCGTGCTGCAGCTGAATCCGAAGGCCGCGCCTTTCGCCGCGTACCGCACCTGCTCGCTGCTGCCGTCCGGTTATCTGCCCGTGGAGCACGCGGTCCAGGTGATCCTCGAGCAGATCCAGGTGGATGCCGAGGCGCTGCACCAGGTGGCCGAGCGGTCTGCCGCCGAGGGGGTCCACCTGCCCGACTCGGTGGCGGAACGGGCCTCGTACATCTTCTATCCGGGGCCATGACATGGGGGTACCGGCGGAGGCGGCGGACATGGTGCTGCTCGGCGGCGAGGTGCGCACCCGGCTGCTGCCCACGGCCCGCCCGCTGCGCGCGGCGGAGACCGCACGGCTGCTGGAGCTGCGCCCGGACGAGCCGGTCCACGTCTCCGCGCGGCCCAACGCCCATGCCCTGTCGCCGCCCCGGCCGGTCGGCGTGGACTGTGCGCTGCCCACGCCCGACGGCACCAGGGTCCGTGCCGTCGGCACGGTGCTCTCCCAGGCTTCGGTCACCGGAGGGCGCGTCGTCCAGGCACACGCCCGCACCGGCGCGACGGCCGCCGGCCCGGACGGGCGGCGGCCCTGGGGGCACTACCTGACCCGGCCCGGCGTGGTCGAACCGCTGGGCAAACTGCCCGAAGGGGCGGTGGCCCGCGGGTTCCTCGCGGGTGGCGGTCCGGGCGAGCTGGATCTCGGGCTAATCGCGCAGCGCCTGCTCACCGAGGTGCTGCGGCATCCTCTGCCGGACCGGCAGGAGCCGCTGCCCACGCCGCGGACCCGGCTGCGCTGGGTGGCGCTGTGGGCCGCCGACGCGGAGGCCCCGCGGCTGGAGCGGTTCACCATCGAGGGTGATGAGCTGCGGACGGCCCGGCTGCGGCTGCCGTACGACGCTCCCCCCGATGCCGTGGCCGCGTTCTGCGCGGATCTCGCGCTGCACGACTGGCTGCTGACCACGCTGATCGCGGTGCTGGAGGAGCATCCTCCCGGGGACCCGCCCGAAGCCGGCTCGGGCCGCGTCCTGCGCTGGGTCGTCGACCAGTTGCTGCACCTGTGGATGCCGGGTGTCCGCCTGGACGAGCGGCTGGCCCCGCTCTGGCACGCCCTCGAGCGGACACCGGGGTTCACCCGTCAGTGGCAGGCGCTGGCACAGCACGTCAGGGACCGGACACCGCGTCCCGTGCGGTGCCGTTGGACGAACGAATCGGAAGCGGGGGAAGCATGCGGCCGACGCGCCGGATATCCGAAGTAGTCGTCAGAGTCGTCGTCACCGTGGTGCTCGGCGGCCTCACCTACCTGATCACCGAGATCGCCGACCAGCCGGAGATCTGGCAGATCACCATGTCTCTGTTCATCGGCGGGGCCTCCTTCGTCGTCCAGCAGCTGGCCGACTTCGAACGGCGTCTGGACCGCGGTCTGGTCGGCTTCAACGAGACCACCCGGCTGTTCTCCCGGCTGGACGTATCCCCGGTGGGTGCGGCGGAGGTGCGCCAGCTGGCGAACAGCGTCGCCGAACTGGACTCCGGCCGCCCGGACTTCGTCTACGGCTTCGTCCGCGCCGAGATCCGGCGCACCGCCGCCCTGGTGGAGGCGCTGCGCGGCAACCACGCCGACTACCGGGGAGAGGACCGCGACTGGCTGCTCAATCTGACCCGCTGCGCGAGCCGCTCCATCGACGCGGTGAGCACCTCCGTCGACCGGGGCTTCTGGGAGACGGATCTCGGCCGGCACTACGAGGCCGCCCAGGAGGAGGCCGTGGAGCGAGGCGTGCGGGTACGGCGTCTGATCATCCTCAACACCCCCGGTGACCTCGACGCCGAGATGACCGAGATGCTGGACCGGCAGAAGAGCCTGGGCATCGATGTGCGCACGCTGGTGCTGTCGACGCTGGAGGCCCGTGACCGGCGGGACGCGGTGAAGAACTTCGTCGTCTTCGACGAGGCCGTCAGCTATGAGATGACGACCGAGGACAACGATCCCTCCCGGATCTACGAGACGAGCCTCGTCTTCGGTGAACGGGTCGCACAGCGCACCGGGCGTTTCGAGGTCTGGTGGGCCAGGGGCCAGTGACGTGACCGGGGCCCGCCCTCCCCGAGGGAGGACGGGCCCCGGTACCGCTGGACCTGAACGTCGGTCAGCGCACGAACACTCCCGCGTCTCCGGCGAGGTCGAGGAAGTACTGGGGTGCCACGCCCAGGACCAGGGTGACGGCGACGCCGACCGCGATGGCGGTCATGGTCAGCGGGGAGGGGACCGCCACCGTCGGGCCCTCGGGCCTCGGTTCGCTGAAGAACATCAGGACGATCACGCGGATGTAGAAGAACGCCGCGATCGCCGAGGAGATCACACCGATCACGACGAGCGGAACCGCGCCGCCCTCGGCCGCCGCCTTGAACACCGCGAACTTTCCGGCGAAGCCGGAGGTCAGCGGAATACCGGCGAAGGCGAGCAGGAAGACGGCGAACACCGCCGCGGTGAGCGGGGAGCGGCGTCCGAGACCCGCCCAGCGGGAGAGGTGGGTCGCCTCGCCGCCCGCGTCGCGGACCAGGGTGACCACCGCGAAGGCGCCGACGGTCACGAAGGAGTAGGCGGCCAGGTAGAAGAGGACCGAGGAGATGCCCTCCGGGTTGGCGGCGATCACACCGGCGAGGATGAAGCCGGCGTGGGCGATCGAGGAGTAGGCCAGCAGGCGCTTGATGTCGGTCTGGGTGATGGCGACGATCGCACCGGCGAGCATGGTGACGATCGCCACCGCCCACATCACCGGCCGCCAGTCCCAGCGCAGGCCCGGCAGGACCACGTAGAGGACCCGCAGCAGCGCGCCGAACGCCGCGACCTTGGTGGCCGCCGCCATGAAGCCGGTCACCGGTGTCGGGGCGCCCTGGTAGACGTCCGGGGTCCACATGTGGAACGGGACGGCGCCGACCTTGAACAGCAGGCCCATCACCAGCAGCGCGGCGCCGACCAGCAGCAGCGCGTCGTTGCCCATGGTGCCGGCGAGCGCCGGGGTGACGTCCTGCACGGTGCCGTCGACGACCTGCGCGATCGTGGCGTACGACATGGAGCCCGCGTAGCCGTAGAGCAGGGCGATGCCGAACAGGGTGAAGGCGGAGGCGAAGGCGCCGAGCAGGAAGTACTTCACGGCCGCTTCCTGCGACATCAGCCGCTTGCGGCGGGCCAGGGCGCACAGCAGGTACAGCGGCAGGGAGAAGACCTCGAGGGCCACGAACAGCGTCAGCAGGTCGTTGGCCGCCGGGAAGACCAGCATGCCGGCGACCGCGAACATCAGCAGCGGGAACACCTCGGTGGTGGTGAACCCGGCCTTGACGGCCCGCTTCTCGGCGTCGCTGCCCGGCACGGCCCCGGCCTGGGCGGCGAAGGAGTCGACCCGGTTGCCGTGGGCCATCGGGTCGAGCCGCCGCTCGGCGAAGGTGAACAGGGCGACCAGGGCGGTCAGCAGGATCGTGCCCTGCAGGAACAGGGCCGGTCCGTCGACGGCGAGGGCGCCCATCGCGGCGATGCCCGCCTTGGTCGTGGCGTATCCGTCGGCCGCGAGCGCCACCACCGCGGCGAACGCGGCGGCCAGCGACACGGTGGCGACGAACATCTGGGCGTAGTAACGGGACTTGCGGGGGACGGCCGCCTCGATCAGCACCCCGATGACCGCCGCGCCGACGACGATCAGGGTGGGCGCGAGCTGCCCGTACTCGATCTTCGGTGCGTCGATCTTCGAGATCGGATCGGCCGCGGTGGCCGCCGTTGTCCACAGGCTGTGGACGGCTGTTGCGCTCACTTGGCCGCCTCCACCTCGGGCTGGGGGTCCTTGCGTTCGACGTCGGACATGGTCTGCTTCACCGCCGGGTTCACGATGTCCGTGACGGGCTTCGGGTAGACGCCCAGGAAGATCAGCAGCACCACCAGCGGTGCCACCACCGCGATCTCCCGCACCCTGAGGTCGGGCATCTTCGCGACCTCGGGCCTGACCGGGCCGGTCATCGTCCGCTGGTAGAGGACGAGGGTGTACAGCGCGGCGAGGACGATGCCGAAGGTGGCGATGATGCCGATCACCGGGTACCGCGTGAAGGTGCCGACCAGGACCAGGAACTCACTGACGAACGGGGCGAGCCCCGGCAGGGACAGCGTGGCCAGGCCACCGATCAGGAAGGTGCCGGCGAGCACCGGGGCGACCTTCTGCACCCCGCCGTAGTCGGCGATGAGCCGCGAGCCGCGCCGGGAGATCAGGAAGCCGGCGATCAGCATGAGCACGGCCGTGGAGATGCCGTGGTTGACCATGTACAGCGTCGCCCCGGACTGGCCCTGACTGGTCATCGCGAAGATGCCCATGATGATGAAGCCGAAGTGCGAGATCGACGCGTACGCGATCAGCCGCTTGATGTCGCGCTGGCCGACGGCGAGCAGCGCGCCGTAGATGATGCTGACCAGCGCCAGCACCAGGATCACCGGCGTCGCCCACTTGCTGGCCTCCGGGAAGAGCTGGAGGCAGAAGCGGAGCATCGCGAAGGTGCCCACCTTGTCGACGACCGCCGTGATGAGCACGGCCACCGGGGCGGTGGACTCCTGCATGGCGTTGGGCAGCCAGGTGTGCAGCGGCCACAGCGGCGCCTTCACCGCGAAGGCGAAGAAGAAGCCCAGGAACAGCCAGCGTTCGGTGCTGGTGGCCATGGTCAGCTCACCGCTCGCCCGGGCCTCGGCGATCTCGGTGAGGGAGAAGTTCCCCGCGACCACGTACAGGCCGATCACCGCGGCCAGCATGATCAGACCGCCGGCCAGGTTGTAGAGGAGGAACTTCACCGCGGCGTAGGAGCGCTGGGTGGCCGCCTTCTCCTCGCCGTGCTCGTGGGCCCGGTCCCCGAAGCCGCCGATGAGGAAGTACATCGGGATCAGCATGGCTTCGAAGAAGATGTAGAAGAGGAAGACGTCGGTGGCCTCGAAGGAGAGGATCACCATCGCCTCGACGGCCAGGATCAGCGCGAAGAAGCCCTGGGTGGGCCGCCAGCGCCTGCTGCCGGTCTCCAGCGGGTCGGCGTCGTGCCAGCCCGCCAGGACGATGAACGGGATCAGCAGCGCGGTCAGCGCGATCAGCGCCACCGCGATGCCGTCCACGCCCAGTTCGTAGCGGACGCCGAAGTCGGCGATCCAGGAGTGGGACTCGGTGAGCTGGTAGCGCGCGCCGCCCGGGTCGAACCGCACCGCGACGACGATCGCGAGCACCAGGGTGGCGAGCGAGAAGAGCAGCGCGAGCCATTTGGCGGCGGTGCGCCGAGCGGCCGGCACGGCGGCCGTGGCGATCGCCCCGACGGCCGGGAGCGCCGCTGTCGCTGTCAGCAGAGGAAAGGACATCGGTATCAGACCGCCCTCATCAGCAGGGTCGCGGCGACCAGGACCGCCGCGCCGCCGAACATGGAGACCGCGTAGGACCGCGCGAAGCCGTTCTGCAGCCTGCGCATCCGCCCGGACAGGCCGCCCATCGCGGCCGCCGTGCCGTTGACGACGCCGTCGACCAGGGTGTGGTCGACGTAGACCAGGGAGCGGGTGAGGTGTTCGCCGCCCCGCACCAGAACCACGTGGTTGAAGTCGTCCTGGAGGAGGTCGCGGCGGGCGGCCCGGGTGAGCAGCGAGCCGCGCGGGGCGACGGCCGGGACCGGGCGGCGCCCGTACTGACCCCAGGCGATGGCCACGCCGAGGACCATGACGGCGACCGTGGAGAGCGTCACCGTCAGGGCGCTGACCGGCGGGTGGCCGTGCTCGAACCCGGTGACGGGCTCCAGCCAGTTGACGAAGCGGTCGCCGATGCTGAAGAACGCGCCGCCGAACACCGAGCCGACCGCCAGCACGATCATCGGGACCGTCATCACGCCGGGCGACTCGTGCGGGTGCGGCGGCTCGTACGTGCCGCCGGTCTGCGCGGCGGGCTCCACGTCGGGCGAGGCCGGCGACGGCGTGGGGGCGTTGCGCCAGCGCTCCTCGCCGAAGAACGTCATCAGCATCACGCGCGTCATGTAGTACGCGGTGATGGCCGCGCCGAGCAGGGCGCAGGCGCCGAGGATCCAGCCCTCGGTGCCGCCCTTGGCGAACGCCGACTCGATGATCTTGTCCTTGGAGAAGAAGCCGGACAGGCCCGGGAAGCCGATGATCGCCAGGTAGCCGAGGCCGAAGGTGATGAAGGTGACCGGCATGTACGTGCGCAGTCCGCCGTAGCGGCGCATGTCGACCTCGTCGTTCATCCCGTGCATCACGGAACCGGCGCCGAGGAAGAGTCCGGCCTTGAAGAAGCCGTGTGTCACCAGGTGCATGATGGCGAAGGCGTAGCCGATGGGGCCGAGGCCCGCGGCGAGCACCATGTAGCCGATCTGCGACATGGTGGATCCGGCGAGCGCCTTCTTGATGTCGTCCTTGGCGCAACCGACGATCGCACCGAAGAGCAGCGTGACCGCGCCGACGATGGTGACGACGAGCTGGGCGTCCGGCGCGCCGTCGAAGACGGCGCCGGAGCGGACGATCAGGTAGACGCCCGCGGTCACCATGGTCGCGGCGTGGATCAGGGCCGAGACCGGGGTCGGGCCCTCCATCGCGTCGCCGAGCCAGGACTGCAGCGGCACCTGGGCGGACTTGCCGCAGGCGGCGAGCAGCAGCATCAGCGCGATCGCGGTGAGCTTGTCCTCACCGGCGGCCGCGGCGAGGCCCTCCTCCCCGTGGCCGCCGAGCACCGGCCCGAAGGCGAAGGTGCCGAACCACAGGAACATCAGCATGATCGCGATGGACAGGCCCATGTCGCCGACCCGGTTGACCAGGAAGGCCTTCTTCGCGGCCGTGGCGGCGCTGGGCTTGTGCTGCCAGAAGCCGATCAGCAGGTAGGAGGCGAGACCGACGCCCTCCCAGCCGACGTACAGCAGCAGGTAGTTGTCGGCGAGGACGAGCAGCAGCATCGCCGCGAGGAACAGGTTGAGGTAGCCGAAGAAGCGGCGGCGCCGCTCGTCGTGCTCCATGTACCCGACGGAGTACAGGTGGATCAGCGAGCCGACGCCGGTGATCAGCAGGACGAACGTCATCGACAACTGGTCGAGCTGGAAGGCGACGTCGGCCTGGAATCCCTCCACCGGGATCCAGCTGAACAGGTGCTGGGTGAGGGTGCGTTCCTCGGCGCCCCTGCCCAGCATGTCGGTGAACAGCACGATGCCGAGGGCGAAGGAGACCGCCGCGAGCAGTGTGCCGATCCAGTGGCCGACGGCGTCCAGCCGGCGTCCGCCGCACAGCAGGACCGCCGCTCCGAGCAGAGGCGCCGCCACCAGCAGCGCAATCAGATTCTCCACGTTTCAGCCCCTTACAGCTTCATCAGGCTGGCGTCGTCGACCGAGGCCGAGTGGCGGGCACGGAACAGGGACACGATGATCGCCAGCCCGACCACGACCTCCGCGGCGGCGACGACCATCGTGAAGAAGGCGATGATCTGGCCGTCGAGGTTGCCGTGCATCCGAGAGAAGGCGACGAACGCGAGGTTGCAGGCGTTGAGCATCAGCTCGATGCACATGAACACCACGATCGAGTTGCGCCTGATCAGCACGCCGGTGGCGCCGATGGTGAACAGCAGGGCGGCGAGATAGAGGTAGTTGACCGGGTTCACTTGGACGCCTCCTCGGACCGCTTGAACGCCTTCAGCGGCTCGATGGCCGTGCGCTCCAGGCGCTCCTCGGCGCGCTGCTCCAGCGCCCGCAGGTCGTTGAGCGCCTCCTGCGACACGTCACGGATCTGGCCGCGCTCGCGGAGCGTCTTGCTGACGGTGAGATCGGACGGGGTGCCGTCGGGCAGCAGGCCCGCGATGTCCACCGCGTTGTGCCGCGCGTACACGCCGGGCGCGGGCAGCGGCGGGATGTAGGTGCCCTCGCGGATCCGCTTCTGGGCCAGTTCGCGCTGGGTCCTGGCACGCTCGGTGCGCTCCCGGTGGGTGAGCACCATGGCGCCGACGGTGGCCGTGATCAGCAGCGCGCCGGTGATCTCGAAGGCGAAGACGTACTTGGTGAACAGCAGGCTCGCGATGCCCTCGACATTGCCGCCGGCGTTCGCCCGGCCGATGCCGTTGAACTCCGTCAGGGCGGCGTTGCCGATGCCGGCCATCAGCAGGATGCCGAAGCCGAGCCCGCACAGCAGGGCCAGCCAGCGCTGGCCCTTGATGGTCTCCTTCAGGGAGTCCGCCGCGGTGACACCGACCAGCATCACCACGAACAGGAACAGCATCATGATCGCGCCGGTGTAGACGACGATCTGCACGACGCCGAGGAAGTAGGCACCGTTGGCGAGGTAGAACACCGCCAGGACGATCATGGTGCCGGCCAGGCAGAGCGCGCTGTGCACGGCCCGCTTCATGAAGACGGTGCTCAGGGCTCCGATCACCGCGACGGTGCCGAGGATCCAGAACTGGACGGCCTCTCCGGTGGACGTGGTGTACGCGGCGAGCTGCTCGGTCATCGCCCGACCACCTTCTCGGACGCCGGCTCGGTCGGGCCGAAGGTGGAGTCGGCCTCCTGCACGACCTCGCCCTTGGAACGGGCGACCTGGCGCTCGGTGCCGGGGGCGGCCTCGGTCACCAGGCCCTTGTAGTAGTCCTGTTCGTCGGTGCCCGGGTACATGGCGTGCGGCGGCTCGACCATGCCCTCCTCCAGACCGGCGAGCAGCTGCTCCTTGGTGTAGATGAGGTCGGCCCGGCTGGAGTCGGCCAGCTCGAACTCGTTGGTCATGGTCAGCGCCCGGGTCGGGCACGCCTCGATGCACAGCCCGCACAGGATGCAGCGGGCGTAGTTGATCTGGTAGACGCGGCCGTACCGCTCGCCGGGCGAGTAGCGCTCCTCGTCGGTGTTGTCCGCGCCCTCGACGTAGATCGCGTCGGCGGGGCAGGCCCAGGCGCACAGCTCGCAGCCGACGCACTTCTCCAGGCCGTCCGGATGGCGGTTGAGCTGGTGCCGTCCGTGGAAGCGGGGAGCGGTGACTTTCTGCTGCTCCGGGTACTGCTCGGTGAGCCGCTTCTTGAACATGGCCTTGAAGGTCACGCCGAAGCCGGCCACCGGATTCAGGAAACCGGGCTTGGTCTCCTTGGGCTCCTCAGCCATCGGACGCCTCCTTTCCATCCGTAGATCCGCCCAGAGGTCCGTCACGTCCGTCACTCTGAGTATCGGGCCCACCACTGACAATCAGCTCCCGCTCCCGGCGCGGGCGGCGCCGGGGCACCGGCGGCAACTCCTGTCCGGGCAGCGGCGGTACCGGGAACCCGCCGGCCATCGGGTCGAACTCGGCCGGGGCCTCGGCGGGCGGCGCCTGCCTGGCCTTCCTCGCGCGGAAGATGTCGGCGACGAAGGAGAGCAGCAGCAGGGCGAGCACGGCGGCGCCGATGTAGAGGGCGATGTCGGCGAAGTCGTAGTTCTCGTTCCGCAGGGCCCGCACGGTGGCGACGAGCATCAACCACACCAACGAGACCGGGATGAGGACCTTCCAGCCGAGCTTCATCAGCTGGTCGTAGCGGACCCGCGGGAGCGTGCCGCGCAGCCAGACGAAGAAGAACAGCAGCAGCTGCAGCTTCAGCACGAACCACAGCATCGGCCACCAGCCGTGGTTGGCGCCCTCCCAGAAGGTGCTGACCGGCCAGGGAGCCCGCCAGCCGCCCAGGAAGAGCGTGACGGCCACGGCCGAGACGGTCACCATGTTCACGTACTCGGCGAGCATGAACATCGCGAACTTGATCGACGAGTACTCGGTGTTGAAGCCGCCCACCAGGTCGCCCTCGGACTCGGGCATGTCGAAGGGTGCGCGGTTGGTCTCACCGACCATGGTGACGACGTAGATGATGAAGGAGACCGGCAGCAGCACCACGAACCAGCGGTCGGTCTGCTGCTCGACGATCGCCGAGGTCGACATCGACCCCGAGTAGAGGAAGACCGAGGCGAACGCGGCGCCCATGGCGATCTCGTAGGAGATCATCTGCGCGCAGGAGCGCAGTCCGCCCAGCAGCGGGTAGGTGGAGCCGGAGCTCCAGCCGGCCAGCACGATGCCGTAGATGCCGACCGAGGCGACCGCGAGGATGTACAGCATCGCGATCGGCAGGTCGGTCAGCTGCATCGTGGTGCGGTGGCCGAAGATCGAGATCTCGTTGCCGGCCGGGCCGAACGGGATGACCGCGAACGCCATGAAGGCGGGGATGGCGGCGACGATCGGCGCGAGGACGTAGACCGCCTTGTCCGCGCGCTTGACGACGACGTCCTCCTTGAGCATCAGCTTCACGCCGTCGGCGAGCGACTGGAGCAGGCCCCAGGGGCCGTGCCGGTTGGGTCCGATGCGCAGCTGCATCCAGGCGACGACCTTGCGCTCCATCACGATGGAGATCAGCACGGTCACCATCAGGAAGGCGAAGCAGAAGACCGCCTTGAGAGCGATGAGCCACCACGGGTCGCGGCCGAACATCGACAGGTCCTCGGCTGCGACGTACGGGCTGACGGCGGCGACGTGCGCGCTCATGCCTCCACCTCCTCGGTGGCCTCACCGGCGGGCGTCGCCGGACCGATGCGGACGAGGGAGCCGGGGCGTGCCCCGGTGTCGGAGGCGACACCGCCGCCGGCGGAGTTCAGCGGGAGCCACACCACGCGGTCGGGCATCTCGGTGACGGCGAGCGGCAGGTGCACGGTGCCGGCGGTGCCGGTCACCGCCAGCAGGTCGCCGTCCTTGACACCGACCTCGGCGGCCGTGGCGGCCGACAGCCGGGCGGGCGCGGCGTGCCGGGTGCCGGCCAGCGCCTCGTCCCCCTGCTGCAGCACGCCCTGGTCGAGCAGCATCCGGTGCCCGGCGAGCACCGCCTCCCCGGCGGCGGGCCGGGGCAGCGCGCCCGCGGTCTCCAGCGGTTCGGTGGCGCGGGGGCCGTCCCAGGCGCCGAGCCGGGTCAGCTCGGCGCGGATGGTGCGCAGGTCGGGCAGGCCCAGGTGGACGTCCATGGCGTCGGCCAGCATCTGCAGCACGCGGGCGTCGGTGGGCTGGAGCCTGCGGGTCATGTGGTCGGGCTTGAGCGCCGCCTCGAACGGCCGGGCGCGGCCCTCCCAGTTGAGGAAGGTGCCGGCCTTCTCGGCGACGGCCGCGACCGGCAGGACCACGTCGGCCAGCTCGGTGACCTCGCTGGGCCGCAGCTCCAGGGAGACCACGAACCCGGCCTCGGCGAGCGCGGCCCTGGCGCGGGCCGGGTCGGGCAGGTCGGCCACCTCGACACCGGCGACCAGCAGCGCCTGCAGCTCGCCGTTGACCGCGGCCTCCACGATCTGGCCGGTGTCCCGGCCGTAGCGCTGGGGCAGTTCGGCGACGCCCCAGATCGCGGCGACCTCCTCGCGGGCCCGCGGGTCGGTCGCGGGACGGCCGCCGGGCAGCAGCGACGGCAGCGCGCCCGCCTCGATGGCGCCCCGCTCGCCCGCCCGGCGCGGGATCCACACCAGCTGCGCGCCGGTGGCGGTGGCGAACCGCGCGGCCGCGGTCAGGCCGCCGGCCACGCCGGCGAGGCGTTCGCCGACGACGACCACCGCGCCCTCGGCGCGCAGCGCCTCGGCGGCCGCGGCCCCGTCGCCCTCCAGGCCGACCCCGGCGGCGAGCGCGTCCAGCCACTCGGTCTCGGTGCCGGGCGCGGCCGGGAGCAGGGTGCCGCCCGCCTTGGTCAGTCCGGGGGTGGCGTGGGTGGCCAGGGCGAAGGTGCGCTGGCCGCGCTTGCGCCAGGCCTTGCGCAGCCGCAGGAAGACGCCGGGCGCCTCCTCCTCGGACTCGAACCCGACGAGCAGCACCGCGGGCGCCTTCTCCAGGGCGGTGTAGGTGACGCCGGTGCCGTCCAGGTCGCGTCCGCGGCCTGCGACGCGCGCGGCGAGGAAGTCGGACTCCTCGCTGCTGTGGACGCGGGCCCGGAAGTCGATGTCGTTGGTGCCGAGCGCCACCCGGGCGAACTTGCTGTAGGCGTAGGCGTCCTCGACGGTGAGCCGGCCGCCGGTGAGCACGCCGGTGCGGCCCCGGGAGGCCAGCAGCCCCTGGGCGGCGATCTGCAGGGCCTCCGGCCAGGAGGCGGGCTGCAGCTCGCCCTCCGCGTTGCGCACCAGCGGGGTGTCGAGCCGGTCCCGCAGCTGCGCGTAGCGGAACGCGAAGCGGCCCTTGTCGCAGATCCACTCCTCGTTGACCTCGGGGTCCTCGGCCGCCAGGCGCCGCATGACCTTGCCGCGCCGGTGGTCGGTGCGCATCGCGCAGCCGCCGGCGCAGTGCTCGCACACGGACGGCGAGGAGACCAGGTCGAAGGGGCGGGAGCGGAACCGGTAGGCGGCCGAGGTGAGCGCGCCGACCGGGCAGATCTGGATGGTGTTGCCGGAGAAGTACGACTCGAACGGGTCGCCCTCGCCGATGCCGACCTGCTGGAGCGCGCCCCGCTCGATCAGCTCGATCATCGGGTCGCCCGCGACCTGGTTGGAGAAGCGGGTGCAGCGGGCGCACAGCACGCACCGCTCGCGGTCCAGCAGCACCTGGGTGGAGATCGCCACCGGCTTCTCGTAGGTGCGCTTCTTGCCCTCGAAGCGGGACTCGGCGTTGCCGTGCGACATCGCCTGGTTCTGCAGCGGGCACTCGCCGCCCTTGTCGCAGACGGGGCAGTCCAGCGGGTGGTTGATGAGCAGCAGCTCCATCACACCCTTCTGCGCCTTCTCCGCGACCGGCGAGGTCAGATGGGTCTTGACGACCATCCCGTCGGTGCAGGTGATGGTGCAGGAGGCCATCGGCTTGCGCTGGCCCTCGACCTCGACGATGCACTGGCGGCAGGCACCGGCCGGGTCGAGCAGCGGGTGGTCGCAGAAGCGGGGGATCTCGATGCCGAGCTGTTCGGCGGCACGGATGACCAGGGTGCCCTTGGGCACGCTGATCTCGATGCCGTCGATGGTCAGGGTCACGAGGTCCTCGGGCGGCAGGGCCGCCTCGCCTCCTCCGGAGGGAGCGCTCGTGGTCACAGTCATGCGTTCACCTCCGTACGGTGGTCGGCCCAGGCCGTGGACCTGGCCGGGTCGAAGGGGCAGCCGCGGCCCGTGATGTGCTGCTCGTACTCCTCGCGGAAGTACTTCAGCGAGGAGAAGATCGGCGAGGCGGCGCCGTCGCCGAGGGCGCAGAAGGACTTGCCGTTGATGTTGTCGGCGATGTCGTTGAGCTTGTCGAGGTCGGACATCTTGCCCTTGCCTGCCTCGATGTCGCGCATCAGCTGGACCAGCCAGTACGTGCCCTCGCGGCAGGGAGTGCACTTGCCGCAGGACTCGTGAGCGTAGAACTCGGTCCAGCGGGTGACGGCGCGGACCACGCAGGTGGTCTCGTCGAAGCACTGCAGGGCCTTGGTGCCGAGCATGGAGCCCGCGGCGCCGACCCCTTCGTAGTCGAGGGGGACGTCGAGGTGCTCGTCGGTGAGCAGCGGCGTGGAGGAGCCGCCCGGGGTCCAGAACTTCAGCCGGTGCCCGGGCCGCATGCCGCCGCTCATCTGGAGCAGCTGGCGCAGGGTGATGCCGAGCGGGGCCTCGTACTGGCCGGGGTTGGCCACGTGGCCAGAGAGCGAGTACAGCGTGAAGCCGGGGGACTTCTCGCTGCCCATCGACCGGAACCACTCCTTGCCCCGGTTCAGGATGGCGGGAACCGAGGCGATGGACTCGACGTTGTTCACCACAGTGGGGCAGGCGTAGAGGCCGGCCACGGCCGGGAAGGGGGGACGCAGCCTGGGCTGCCCGCGGCGGCCCTCCAGCGAGTCCAGCAGGGCGGTCTCCTCACCGCAGATGTACGCGCCGGCGCCCGCGTGCACGGTGAGTTCGAGGTCGAGTCCGCTGCCGAGGATGTTCTTGCCGAGGTAGCCCGCCTCGTAGGCCTCGCGCACCGCGGCGTGCAGCCGCCGCAGCACGGGGACGACCTCGCCGCGCAGGTAGATGAAGGCGTGGGAGGACCTGATGGCGTAGCAGGCGATGACGATGCCCTCGATCAGGCTGTGCGGGTTGGCGAAGAGCAGCGGGATGTCCTTGCAGGTCCCGGGCTCGGACTCGTCGGCGTTGACCACGAGGTAGTGCGGCTTGCCGTCGCCCTGCGGGATGAACTGCCACTTCATCCCGGTGGGGAAGCCGGCGCCTCCTCGGCCGCGCAGTCCGGAGTCCTTGACGTAGGCGATGACGTCGTCCGGGGACATGGCCAGCGCCTTGCGGAGCCCCTCGTAGCCCTCGTGCCGCCGGTAGACGTCCAGCGTCCAGGACCTGTCCTCGTCCCAGAAGGCCGACAGCACGGGTGCGAGCAGCTTCTCCGGGCTGGTGTCCTGCAGTTCGGGTGCCAAGGTCATCACTCCCCCTCCTCGGCGGCGGGCCCGGCCGGGTGGTCCGGGTCGGAGGCCGACGTCTGCTGCGGCGCGTCGTGCGAGCTGAGGTGCTCGGTGGGCGACGGCTCGTGCGGCGGCGCGTCCTCGGGGGCCGCGCCGCGCGGGTGCACCACGCGCGCGGGGGCGGCCTCGCCCTTGGCCAGCTTCAGTCCGACCAGGGAGGCGGGGCCGGCGCTGCCGGAGGCCTCGACGGCTCCCTCCCGCTCGTCGGGGAAGCCGGCCAGGATGCGCGCGGTCTGCTTGAAGGTGCACAGCGGGGCGCCGCGGGTGGGCGAGACCGGGCGGCCGGCGCGCAGGTCGTCCACGAGGCGCTTGGCGCTCTCGGGGGTCTGGTTGTCGAAGAACTCCCAGTTGACCATCACCACCGGCGCGTAGTCGCAGGCGGCGTTGCACTCGATGTGCTCGAGGGTGACCTTGCCGTCCTCGGTGGTCTCGCCGTTGCCGACCCCGAGGTGCTCCTGCAGCTCCTCGAAGATCGCGTCGCCGCCCATGACGGCGCACAGCGTGTTGGTGCACACCCCGACCTGGTAGTCGCCGCTCGGCTTGCGCCGGTACATGGTGTAGAAGGTGGCGACGGCGGTGACCTCGGCCGAGGTGAGGCCGAGCATGTCCGCGCAGAACTGGATGCCGGTGCGCGTGACATGGCCCTCCTCCGACTGCACCAGGTGCAGCAGCGGCAGGAGGGCGGACCGGGAGCCCGGGTAGCGGGAGATGATCTCGCGCGCGTCGGCCTCCAGCCGGGCCCGGACGTCGTCCGGGTAGGGGGGTGCGGGCAGTTCGGGCATGCCCAGGCTGACGCCCCGCTCGGAAGAAGAGGTGGTCACCGGTCGACGCCTCCCATCACGGGGTCGATGGACGCGACGGCGACGATGACGTCGGCGACCTGGCCGCCCTCGCACATCGCCGCCATGGTCTGCAGGTTGGTGAAGGACGGGTCACGGAAGTGGACCCGGTAGGGGCGGGTGCCGCCGTCGGAGACGACGTGCACGCCGAGTTCGCCCTTGGGCGACTCGACCGCCGCGTAGGCCTGTCCCGGCGGGACCCGGAAGCCCTCCGTGACCAGCTTGAAGTGGTGGATCAGGGCCTCCATGGAGGTGCCCATGATCTTCTTGATGTGGTCCAGGGAGTTGCCCAGTCCGTCCGGGCCCAGGGCGAGCTGGGCGGGCCAGGCGATCTTCTTGTCGGCGACCATGACCGGTCCGGGCTCCAGCCGGTCCAGGCACTGCTCGATGATCCGCAGCGACTGGCGCATCTCCTCGAGCCGGATCAGGAAGCGGCCGTAGGCGTCGCAGGTGTCGGCGGTCGGGATGTCGAACTCGTAGTTCTCGTAGCCGCAGTAGGGCTGCGCCTTGCGCAGGTCGTGCGGCAGGCCGGTGGAGCGCAGGATCGGGCCGGTGGCGCCGAGGGCCATGCAGCCCGCCAGGTCCAGGTAGCCGATGTCCTGCAGGCGGGCCTTGAAGATGGGGTTCCCGGTGGCGAGCTTGTCGTACTCCGGGAGGTTCTTCTTCATCTTCTTCACGAACTCGCGGATCTGGTCCACCGCGCCGGGCGGCAGGTCCTGGGCGAGTCCGCCGGGGCGGATGTAGGCGTGGTTCATCCGCAGGCCGGTGATCAGCTCGTAGATGTCGAGGATGAGTTCACGATCACGGAAGCCGTAGATCATGATCGTGGTGGCGCCGAGCTCCATGCCGCCGGTGGCGATGGCCACCAGGTGCGAGGAGAGGCGGTTGAGCTCCATCAGCAGGACCCGGATGACCGAGGCGCGCTCGGGCACCTGGTCCTCGATGCCGAGCAGCTTCTCGACCGCGAGGCAGTACGCCGTCTCGTTGAAGAACGGCGTCAGGTAGTCCATGCGCGTCACGAACGTGGTGCCCTGGGTCCACGTCCGGTACTCGAGGTTCTTCTCGATGCCGGTGTGCAGATAGCCGATGCCGCAGCGGGCCTCGGTGACCGTCTCGCCGTCGATCTCCAGGATCAGGCGGAGCACCCCGTGGGTGGAGGGGTGCTGCGGGCCCATGTTGACGACGATGCGCTCGTCGTCGGTGCGGGCCGCGGCCTGGACGACCTCGTCCCAGTCGCCGCCGGTGACGGTGTAGACGGTGCCTTCCGTGGTCTCGCGCGCCGAAGCGGCGGACGCGGCGGATGTGTTCGACGTGCTCACGAGTACGACCTCCGCTGGTCCGGAGCCGGGATCTGGGCGCCCTTGTACTCGACGGGGATGCCGCCGAGGGGGTAGTCCTTGCGCTGCGGAAAGCCCTGCCAGTCGTCCGGCATCATGATCCGCGTCAGGGCCGGGTGACCGTCGAAGACGATGCCGAAGAAGTCGTACGTCTCGCGCTCGTGCCAGTCGTTCGTCGGATAGACGGAGACCAGCGACGGGATGTGCGGGTCGCTGTCGGGGCAGCTGACCTCCAGGCGGATCACCCGGTTGTGGGTGATCGAGCGCAGGTGGTAGACGGCGTGCAGCTCGCGGCCCTTGTCACCGGGGTAGTGCACGCCGCTCACGCCGGTGCACAGCTCGAAGCGGAGCGCCGGGTCGTCGCGCAGGGTGCGGGCGACGCGGACCAGGTGCTCACGCTCGATGTGGAAGGTGATCTCGCCGCGGTCGACGACCGTCTTCTCGATGGCGTTCTCCGGGAGCAGCCCCTGCTCCTCGAGCGCGCCCTCGAGTTCGTCGGCCACCTCGTCGAACCATCCGCCGTAGGGGCGGTTCGCCGGTCCCGGGAGCCGGACCGAGCGGACCAGGCCGCCGTAACCGGAGGTGTCGCCGCCGTTGTTGGCGCCGAACATCCCGCGCTGGACGCGGATCTCCTCGCCGCCCTCGCCGCGCTGGCCGGGCAGGTTCTCGGCGGAGAGTTCCTTCTCGGGGTTCACCCCGTTCGCATCCCTGGGTGCGTCGTCGCTCATCGCAGCAGCCCCTTCATCTCGATCGTGGGCAGGGCCTTGAGCGCCGCCTCCTCCGCCTCACGGGCCGCTTCCTCCGCGTTGACGCCGAGCTTGGAGGTGCGGATCTTCTCGTGGAGCTTGAGGATGGCGTCCATCAGCATCTCCGGCCGGGGCGGGCAGCCGGGCAGATAGATGTCGACGGGGACGATGTGGTCGACGCCCTGGACGATCGCGTAGTTGTTGAACATGCCGCCCGAGGAGGCGCAGACCCCCATGGAGATCACCCACTTGGGGTTCGGCATCTGGTCGTAGACCTGCCGCAGCACCGGCGCCATCTTCTGGCTCACCCGGCCGGCGACGATCATCAGGTCCGCCTGGCGCGGCGACCCGCGGAACACCTCCATGCCGAAGCGCGCCAGGTCGTAGCGGCCGGCGCCGGTGGTCATCATCTCGATGGCACAGCAGGCGAGTCCGAACGTGGCGGGGAAGACGGACGACTTGCGCACCCACCCCGCGGCCTGCTCGACGGTGCTCAGCAGGAAGCCGCTCGGCAGCTTTTCTTCGAGTCCCATGACTTGTGGCCCCTCAGTCCCATTCCAGGCCGCCGCGCCGCCATACGTACGCGTACGCGACGAAGACGGTGAGCACGAAGAGCAGCATCTCCACGAGCCCGAAAATCCCCAGGGCGTCGAAGGTGACGGCCCAGGGGTAGAGGAAGACGATCTCGATGTCGAAGACGATGAAGAGCATCGCCGTCAGGTAGTACTTGATGGGGAAGCGCCCGCCGCCGGCCGGCGTGGGGGTCGGCTCGATGCCGCACTCGTAGGCCTCGAGCTTGGCGCGGTTGTACCGCTTGGGCCCGATCAGCGTGGCCATGACCACGGAGAAGATCGCAAAGCCTGCCCCGAGGGCTCCCAGTACGAGGATGGGCGCATACGCGTTCACCGCTCCTCGCTCCTCTCAGTCGGCACTGACTGCTGGCGGTTGTGCAGCGGGGCCCGACCGCCTCACCAGTCCCACGAACCACGCCCGCCCCGGCGAAGATCGAGAACATGTGAAGCAGGTCACAAGCCCAACCGCTCCGCATCTTATGCCCGTGGGTCTGTGATCTGCGACACGGGGTATTGCACAAGCTTTGTGATCTTCACCACCTGACGAACGATCATGAAGTCGGATGAGCGGTGATCTTCGCACTCGAAGCGGCCGGGCGATCACCAGCGGTGACATTTTGGCTCGTCAGCGCAGGCCAGAGGGTGCGTCTCAATATCAAGAGGGTTCCCTTGCATGCAAATTGGAGTTGGACTCGATCTCTTGATAGAGGCGGCGTTCACACATGAGAGGGCATTCACGTCGCGGTGTGGACGTGTGCACGCGTTCACGAAGTCGCGGCGTCGAGATCCGGCCGTGACCGCGTCGTGATCCCGACGGCGCGACGCACGCACCCGGTTCATCGTTCCGTGACCTCTGCCACATTCATGAGAGCCGGATGAGAACCGGGCTTGGCCAACCAATCGCTCCGGTGGTAAGCGCGGTGCAATTCGGGCGTATTGATCAAAGACCGTGATCACAGCCCCGAAGCCGGGCGTCCGCAATGTCCGTTACGACGTCAATAGGCGGTCGCGGGACCGCTGTTTGAAGGTCACTTTGAACAACTGTGGCGCAGACCACGTTTCTTGAAGATATGAAGGAGCCCCTGGTACCGGTTGTTCCCATGTCCCACACCGCTCACATACGCAGCCACCGGAAGCCCCGCCGCACCGCGACCTCCACGATCGCGATGCGGGCCGGAGTTGCCGGTGGCGTCCTCAGCACCCTGGCAGTCGCCGGTGCGTCCAGCTCGGCCAACGCCGCCGAGCCCGTGACGCAGACCGTCGAACTGCCCACCCTGACGGCCGACCTGGCCGCTCAGGTCGCCCAGTCCGCCGAGGTCACCCAGCAGGCCGCCGCGGACTACCAGCTGAAGGCCGAGCGTGACGCGGCCGCCGCCAAGGCCGCCAAGGAGGCCAAGGCGGACCTCGCCGAGGCCAAGAAGAAGGCCGAGGCCCGGAAGAAGGCGGCGGAGGAGGCCCGCAAGGCCGCCGCCGAGCGCGCGGCGCGCAACGCCGAGCGCCCGTCCCTCCAGAGCACCACGACCGCCTCCGCGCCGGCCAGCGGCAGCGTCGCGACGGTCATCTCCTTCCTCAAGGCCCAGGTGGGCGACGCCTACGTCATGGGCGCCACCGGCCCCAACGCCTGGGACTGCTCCAGCCTGGTGCAGGCCGCCTTCCGTCAGGTCGGCATCGACCTGCCGCGCGTCTCCCAGGACCAGTCGACCGTGGGCACCGACATCCCGCTGTCCCAGATCCAGGTCGGGGACATCCTCTACTGGGGCGCCAAGGGTTCCGCGTACCACACGGGCGTCTACATCGGGAACGGCCAGTACCTGGACGCCGCGAACCCCTCCAAGGGCGTCGTCATCCAGGACCTCTCCGGCTACCCGGCCACGGGTGCCGTGCGCGTGCTCTGACCCGGACTTGCTGAAGCCGGGCACGTGCCGGGCGTTCTCCGCCAGGGCGCTCCGAAACAGCGCTTCGCGCTCATAACGGACTGAAGGGTCGTCACCGCTCGGGGGTGACGACCCTCGTCGTCGTCGCGGCGGGCACGACCAGCAGTCAAGATCGCCGGATTGTCCGAATCATTCCCCGTCACGGGCGGCTTGACGCTCCCCCACGCCCACCCGCACCCCGCGTCCGCCCCCGCAGCGGCCCTCACGGCGCCCCGGAGGCGGCGGACGGCCCCGAGGTCCGGTCGCGGAACTCCGGCCGCGCACAGGCGCGCTCAGGCCGTCCCGCCGAGCCCGCACCCGTGACCCGGTTCGCACGGTTGAGTCCTTTTCGGGCCGCCGCACCCCGCGTGCGCCACGTGCGCCCGCTGGATGCTTCTGCGGCGGTCTGCCCGAACGCGGAAGGCGGCCGAGGGCCCGTTCCCGGGACCCTCGGCCGCCCACGGGCCGGGGATGTTCAGGCCTTCGGGGCCACCTTGCTCAGGCCGTTGATGATGCGGTCCATCGCGTCGCCGCCCGTCGGGTCGGTGAGGTTGGCGAGGAGCTTGAGGGTGAACCTCATCAGCATCGGGTGGGTCAGGCCGCGCTGGGCGGCGATCTGCATGATCTTCGGGTTGCCGATGAGCTTCACGAAGGCGCGGCCCAGCGTGTAGTAGCCGCCGTAGGTGTCCTTCAGGATGCGCGGGTAGCGCCGGAGGGCGATCTCCCGCTGGGCCGGGGTGGCCCGCGCCTGCGCCTGGACGATGACGTCGGCGGCGATCTGCCCGGACTCCATGGCGTAGGCGATGCCCTCGCCGTTGAAGGGGTTGACCAGGCCGCCCGCGTCGCCGACGAGCAGCAGACCGCGCGTGTAGTGCGGCTGGCGGTTGAAGGCCATGGGGAGGGCGGCGCCGCGGATCGGGCCGGTCATGTTCTCCGGGGTGTAGCCCCAGTCCTCCGGCATCGAGGCGCACCAGGCCTTGAGCACCTCGCGCCAGTCGAGCTCCTTGAACGCCTCGGAGGTGTTCAGGACGCCCAGGCCCACGTTGGAGGTGCCGTCGCCCATGCCGAAGATCCAGCCGTAGCCGGGCAGCAGCCGGTCCTGGGGGCCGCGCCGGTCCCAGAGTTCCAGCCAGGACTCCAGGTAGTCGTCGTCGTGGCGGGGCGAGGTGAAGTACGTGCGCACCGCGACGCCCATCGGGCGGTCCTCGCGGCGGTGCAGGCCCATCGCCAGGGACAGCCGGGTGGAGTTGCCGTCGGCGGCCACCACCAGCGGGGCGTGGAAGGTGACCTCCCGCTTGTCCTCGCCCAGCTTGGCCCTGACGCCGGTGATGCGGCCGGTCCGGTCGTCGATGACCGGGGCGCTCACATTGCAGCGCTCGTACAGCCGGGCGCCCGCCTTCTGCGCCTGCCGGGCCAGCTGCTCGTCGAAGTCGTCGCGCTTGCGGACCAGACCGTAGTCGGGGAAGGAGGCGAGATCCGGCCAGTCCAGCTGGAGGCGGACCCCGCCGCCGATGATGCGCAGGCCCTTGTTGCGCAGCCAGCCGGCCTCCTCGGAGATGTCGATGCCCATCGCCACGAGCTGCTTCACCGCGCGCGGGGTCAGACCGTCGCCGCAGACCTTCTCCCGCGGGAACTCGGTCTTCTCCAGCAGCAGCACGTCGAGTCCGGCCCGGGCCAGGTGGTAGGCGGTGGTGGAGCCGGCTGGCCCCGCGCCCACGACGATCACGTCGGCGGTGTTGTCGGAGAGGGGCTCGGTCACGGCGGGATCTCCCCAAGGTTCGAAATCTGCGTGCCGACCGGCACTGGACATGGGCAGTCTATGCAGCACAATCGATCACCGGCTGAAGGGCTGTCCACGTGAACCGAGCTCTCCCCGCCGTAACGCTGCGCGTCCCCACCGACGAGGACGCTCATCTCTGGCACCGTCTCTTCGACGACCCGGAGGTCATGGAGTTCTTCGGCGGCACGTCCGCCGGACTGTCGGTCTACGAGGAGCTCACCGCCCGCCAGCGGCGGCACGACGCCGAACTCGGCTTCTGTCTGTGGTCCGTGCTCGACTCCTCCGGCCGCGTCCTCGGCTTCACCGGCGCCCAGCCCTGGCCGCAGGACTGGGGGCCCGTCGGCGAGACAGAGATCGGCTGGCGGCTCGGCCGCGAGCACTGGGGCAGGGGCTATGTGACGGCGGCGGCGCAGCAGACGCTGGAGCGGGTGCGGGCGGCGGGTGTGCGGAGCGTGGTGGCGATGGTCGACGCCCGCAACTCCCGCTCCGCGGCCGTCGCACAGCGGCTGGGGATGCGTCTGGCCGAGACGTTCACCACTCCGGTCCGCAAGGCGGAGGCCCACTGCTACCGGCTGGACCTCTGAGCGTTCCCTCCGCTTCCCCCGCTTTCCTTCTCCCGCTTCTCCCGCTTCCCCCGCCCTCACTCCGGGTGACGGGATGTCACGGACTGCCACACGATGCTTCCTGCCGGGGTGCGGGCGGGTCTACCCTGCCCGTACCGCAGGGGGTGATGTCCGTGCGCCTGCCACCCAGAGGATTCCGGACGCCGGAGGTGCGGGTACCGCGCCTGGTCGGCCTGATGGCCGTGGACGCGCGGGAGTCGGCCCGGGCGCGCGGGCTGTCCCTCACCTCGCCGGACCGGCCGGATCTCCGGCTCGCCGTCGTGGACCACGTCGTACGCCAGTACCCGGAGCCCGGTGCCGAGGTGCCGCGGGATTCGCTGGTCTACGTGTGGTTCGACCTCGGGGAGGGCGGGGGCGGGGTGCGCGAGCCGCGCGGGCCGCTGCCGCCGCCCGGCGGGCTCACGCGGGAACTGTCCGAGCCGCACGCCCCTGGTACGGCCCTGCTCGCCTGCCCGTGAGGCGGGTCGTCTCCGCAGGCCCGCGGCGCGGGAGAGCCGACCGCACACTCGCCGCCCCGCGGCTCAGCCCTCCTTGAAGCCCCGGTGCAGGGCGACCACGCCCCCGGTGAGATTGCGCCAGGCCACCCGCGACCAGCCCGCGCCCCTGAGCCGCTCGGCCAGCGCCGGCTGGTCCGGCCAGGCACGGATGGACTCGGCGAGGTAGACGTACGCGTCCGGGCTGGACGACACCGCGCGGGCCACCGCGGGCAGCGCCCGCATCAGGTACTCGGTGTAGACGGTGCGGAACGGCGCCCAGACGGGCTGCGAGAACTCGCAGATCACGATGCGCCCGCCGGGCCGGGTCACCCGGTGCATCTCGCGCAGCGCGGCGTCGGAGTCCTGCACGTTGCGCAGCCCGAAGGAGATGGTGACGGCGTCGAACACGTCGTCCCGGAACGGCAGCCGCGTCGCGTCACCGGCGGTGTACGGCAGCCAGGAGTGCTGCCGCTTGCCGACGCAGAGCATGCCGAGGGAGAAGTCGCACGGCACCACGTAGGCGCCGGTGCGGGCGAAGGGCAGCGACGAGGTGCCGGTGCCGGCCGCCAGGTCCAGGATCTTCTGCGCGGGGCGCGCGTCGACCGCCTTCGCGACCTCCTTGCGCCATCTGCGGTCCTGGCCCAGGGACAGCACGTCATTGGTCAGGTCGTACCGTTCCGCCACGTCGTCGAACATCGAGGCGACTTCGTGCGGCTGCTTGTCCAGGGATGCGCGGGTCACGGGCTCATTCTTGCAGCCCGCCCGCCACCCCGTCCGGCCGGGCAGCGCTCCGGATCGCATGAAGTGCAACCCTGAATGCGAACTTTGCGTCATCAGGGAAACGTGGTCAGTGAAAGTCATCGGGTCATACGAAGGATCCGAGGAACGGGAGCGAGCTCGATGCGCGGTCCGATGAAATCCGTTGCCGGGATCGGCTGTCTGCTGGTCCTGGCCGCCACCGCGGGCTGCTCGTCGCCGGACGGCGGCAGCGACGCGACGGCGCCCGCGGAGCAGGGCGCGCCACCGCCGACCGCCACCGGCTACGCCCCCTATGTCAACGCCTCGTCCGCCGATCCCAACGACACCGCGGGCTCCCCCGACGTCTACAACCTGGCGTTCGTGATCTCCTCCGGCAAGGGCTGCACCCCGTCCTGGCACGGTGTGCAGGCGATCGACGACAAGGCGGTGACCGCGCGCATACGCAAGCTCACCGCCTCCGGCGCCGAGGTCCGCGTCTCCTTCGGCGGTGCGGACGGCAAGGAGCTGGCGACCACCTGCGGCAGCGCGAAGGAGCTGGCGCAGGCCTATGGCAAGGCGCTGGACGCCGCCGGTGCGCAGCGCGCAGACTTCGACATCGAGGGCGACGAGCTGACCGACCCCGACTCGGTGGCCCTGCGCTCGGAGGCGATCGCGCTGCTGCAGAAGGAGCGGCCGGGGCTCGAGGTGACCTACACCGTCCCGGTCATGCCGTCGGGGCTGGACAAGGACACCGTGGCGCTGCTGCACTCGGCCAACGACCACGGGGTGCAGGTCGGCACGGTCAACATCATGACCATGAACTACGGCGAGTCCTTCGACGGCGACATGGGCGACTACGCCGTGACCGCGGCGAAGGCGGCGCACAAGCAGCTCCGCGGCATCTTCGAGCTGCCGGAGGCCAAGGCGTGGCGCGGGATGGCGCTGACCTCGATGATCGGGGTGAACGACGTGAAGGGCGAGACGTTCACCCTCGAGGACGCCGAGCAGGTGCGTGCCTTCGCGGAACGGCGGGGGATCGCCTGGGTGTCCATGTGGTCCACGTTCCGGGACCGGCAGTGCGACGGCTCCGCCGACGACGAGCTGACCGAGTGCAGCGGCGTCGAGCAGAAGGACGGGGCCTTCGGCAGGGCGCTGGCGGGGCGGACCGCGAAGAACTGACCGATCCCGGCGTCAGCGCCGCCGGTACAGCAGCCGGCCGGCCACGACCGTGGCCACGCAGGTGGCGGCTCCGCGCTCGGTGAGCGCGGACTCGTCGGGGACGTCGAAGACCGCGAAGGTCGCTTCGGGGCCGCCGTTCTCCGGCTGCTCGCCCTCCGGCGGCAGGGGGCCGGTGATCGCCTCCGCCAGGCCCCTGCCGCGCAGCGGGTCGAGCACCGCGGGACCGGCGGGCGGCGCCGGGCGCGGCAGCAGGCCGAGCCCGGCCCGGTGCACGGCGTCGCGCACGGCAGGAGTGGGCAGCTCGCCCGCCACCGCCACGACACCGTGCGCCAGCAGCCGCTGCACCCCGCGCCGGGCGCTGCCGCCCCGGCGGGCCTCGGTCGGCGCGAGCGCCGCCAGGGCCCTGCCGGTGAGCGGCTCGGTGCCGAGTTCGGCGGCCTCGCGCGGGTCCGGGTGGTAGGCGTGCTCGAGCAGTTCGGGCCCGTACGGGTTGACCAGCCCCGGCGTGAGCAGGCCCGGCCAGCGGCGGACGCGGGCGGCGGGGTGGGCGGCCGTCAGTGCCTCGAGGGTGCCGACCGCCGCCAGCCGCCGGTCGCGCACCAGCACGGCGCCGCCCGGCAGCGCGGGCCGCCGGTCCCCGGGGACGAGCAGACCGGCCGCGTGAATCGTCAGCACGGCGGCGTCAGTTGGAGGCCAGCAGCTTCAGCTCGGGGTGCGCGGTGCCGCCCTCGATGGCGGTGGACGAGATGTGCGAGACCACGCGGTCGTCGACCGGGTCGTTCGCCGGGTCGTCGTGCACCACCAGGTGCTCGTACGTCGTGGAGCGCTGCGCCGGGACCCGGTCCGCCTTGCGGATCAGGTCGATGATCTCCAGCCGGTTGGAGCGGTGCTTGGCGCCGGCCGAGGAGACCACGTTCTCCTCCAGCATGATCGAGCCCAGGTCGTCCGCACCGTAGTGCAGGGAGAGCTGGCCGACCTCCTTGCCGGTGGTCAGCCAGGAGCCCTGGATGTGGGCCACGTTGTCGAGGAACAGGCGGGCGATGGCGATCATCCGCAGGTACTCGAACAGGGTGGCCTGGGTGCGGCCCTTCAGGTGGTTGTTCTCGGGCTGGTAGGTGTACGGGATGAAGGCGCGGAAGCCGCCCGTGCGGTCTTGGACGTCCCGGATCATCCGCAGGTGCTCGATCCGCTCGGCGTTGGTCTCGCCGGTGCCCATCAGCATGGTGGAGGTGGACTCGACGCCCAGGTTGTGGGCGATTTCCATGATCTCCAGCCAGCGCTCGCCGGACTCCTTCAGCGGGGCGATGGCCTTGCGCGGGCGCTCCGGCAGCAGCTCGGCGCCGGCACCGGCGAAGGAGTCCAGGCCGGCGGCGTGGATGCGCCGGATCGCCTCCTCGACCGAGACGCCGGAGATCCGGGCCATGTGCTCGACCTCGCTCGCCCCCAGGCTGTGGATGACGAGCTGCGGGAACTCCTTCTTGATGGCGGCGAAGTGCTGCTCGTAGTACTCGACGCCGTAGTCCGGGTGGTGGCCGCCCTGGAACATGATCTGCGTGCCGCCCAGTTCGACCGTCTCGGCGCAGCGGCGCAGGATGTCGTCGAGGTCGCGGGTCCAGCCCTTCTCCGTGTCCTTGGGGGCGGCGTAGAAGGCGCAGAACCGGCAGGCCGTGACGCACACGTTGGTGTAGTTGATGTTCCGCTCGATGATGTACGTCGCGATGTGCTCCGTACCGGCGAACCTGCGCCTGCGCACCGCGTCGGCGGCGGCGCCCAGCGCGTGCAGCGGGGCGTGGCGGTAGAGCTCGAGCGCCTCTTCCGGGGTGATCCGTCCACCGGCGGCTGCACGGTCGAGGATGGGCTGAAGGTCGGCCTTCTCGGTCACCGGGCGTCCCTTTCGTGGTGGTGGGAGACGGGTGGGCGGACTTGCCCAGCGTACGCCAGGGGGTCGGAGGGGCCGACGTCAGGCCGGGTCGCGTCCGGGCGGCGGGCCGCACGCGCCGCGGTGGGGGGCCGTACACGCGCCGCGGGGGGCATGCGCGTCCGGCGCCGTGCGGCACCCGCACCCGCGCTCAGGCCGTGTACGCGCCGGCCAGGAGCCCCACGAAGGCACCGGTGATCAGGAACGGGCCGAACGGGATGGCCGTCTTGCGTCCGGCCCGCCGGGCGACGACCAGGGCACCGCCGTAGACCGCCCCCGACAGGAACCCGGCGAGGGTGCCCAGCATCAGGGTGGGCCAGCCGTACCAGCCGAGCACGGCGCCCGCACCGAGGGCCAGCTTCACATCGCCGAAGCCCATGCCGGCCGGGTTGATCAGGAACAGCACGAAGTAGCCGCCGCCGAGGGCGAGTGCCCCCAGCAGTGCGGTGGTCCACTCCCCCGCGTGCTCGGGGACCAGGGAGACCAGGCCGAGCAGGAGCAGCGCGGCCGCGGCGAAGGGCAGGGTGAGCGGGTCGGGCAGCCGCTGCACCCGGAAGTCGACGATGGCCAGCAGGACTCCGGCGGGCGCGAGGAGCAGCCAGACGGCCAGCTCGGGGCGGGTCCCGGTGGCCGCTGCGAGGGCGGCGCAGACCAGGGCGGTGGCGAGCAGCGCGGGCGCGGTGGAGCCGTAGGCGCCGGCCGTTGTCGTTCCCGCCGCTGTGGCCGTTCGTGTGCGCGCCGGGGCTGCCGCTGTCCTGGTGCAGTGGACACAGCGGGCCCGGCCCAGCCATCCCCGTACCGGGTGTCCCGCCGGGCAGGCCGTCAGCCACTCCTGCCCCTGCGGGGCGGAGAAGCGGTACGCCGCCCGCGGCAGCAGCGCCCCGGCCGCCGCGCCCCACAGCGCGGCGACGGTCGCCAGCAGACCGGTGCTCATGTCACCCCCACCGCCGCGGTCTCATGGGCTGCTCCGGGGCCGTCCCCCGGGACCACCGGGATCCTAGTGACTCGCGGGCCGCAGTCGAAGGGCCCGGCCCCACCCGCCTCTGCGCACCGACCGTCCTCCGGCACGGTGAAGCGGGGCGGGAGTCCAGCTTCCGCCCCGCTGCCGGCAGCCGGTGCCGCGGCTCAGTACAGCGTCGCGCTCAGGTGACCGTCGGCGGAGACGCCCTGGAGGGAGGCGGTCACGCCGGCGCCGGCGGTGAGGGCGAGGGGGCCCGCCTCGACGTGGACGCCCAGGGCACCCGGCTCGGCGTGGACGCCGACGGCGAGGCCGGTGCCGGCGCCCGCCTGACCGCCGGAGACGGACTCCAGGTCGGCGTCGGTGAGTTCGGCGGTTTCGACCTGGGGGGCGAGGTTCATGGCGCTTGTGTCCCTTCGTGCGTGCACTGGGCGAGAGCGGGATTCGGAGCCCCGATGTAAACACGCCGCTCAGGGTGCGGCCAGCCGCCCGGGAATCCGCGGGCACGACGGGCACCCGCGCCGTTCACGGCTGTGGGACCGCGGTCACCGATCGGCCCCACATCTTCACGCGATGCCCCGCCTGAGCGGGTTGCCGGTCCCCGGGCGGCGGCTCCCGGGCCTCTCCGCCACGCCCCGGGCCGAAGCCGGGGCCGCTGTCGCCCGAACCGGAGACCGCCCCGCGTGAACACTGTGCAGATCCGCGGAATGTTCCACGAGGATCGGCGCAAACCGGCCAGGTCCGCCCCGTCCCGGCCGGCTGCCGGTACTCCCCGTCGGACGGTCCGGGCACCGCATGCCATGATCTCCGCTCGGACCGTGCCCGGGCACCACGGCAGGTCCGGCCGCGAGCCCCGAGGAGCCCTCCCTTATGAAGTGCACCACCGTGACGTGCACCGCACCGGCCGCCACCGCACCACCGGCCGGCACCGGCAGCACGGACGGCCGGCTCTCCCTCCGCCCGCTCCTCGTGCTGTGCTTCCTCGTCACCGCCGTACCCCTGCTGATCCTGGCCGCCACCGCACCGTCATCGGCCGCGGACGAGCCGCGCCCCGGGAACGAGACGCCGCAGGCCGCCGTCGGCGCCCAGGCCGCCCGCCTGGCCGAGTACCTCCGCACCAGCCCCGTCCACGTCACCGATCAGCTCCCCCGCCGGGTCCCCCGCTCCCTCGCCGACGACTTCGCCCGCCTCGCCGGCCGCACCGGCGTCCCCACCTACGTCCTCGTCCTCCCCGGCGAGATCACCCGCGGGCAGGACCTGCTGGACCAGGTGCACCGGCGGCTCGGCCGCGACGGGCTGTACGTGCTGATCGACGAGTACGAGGTCACCGGCGCCCGGGCGTACGGGGTGCGCGCCCCCGCCGAGGCCGCCCTGCGGGTGGTCCGCAACGAACTCCCCTTCGACGCGGGTCCGTTGCGCGGCTTCGAGCGCTTCGTCGAGGTGGCGGCCATGGAGCCCGCCGAGGCCGGGCGGCTGGCCGACGCGGCGGCCGAGGCGTACGGCGAGGACGGCCCCGAGGGGCTGTACATCGGCCCCACGGACCGCCGCGACCAGTCCTTCCTCACCGGCATCGCGGTCGCCGGAGTGCCGGTCGTCATCCTGACGCTGGTCCCGTACATACGCCGCAGGCGGCGGGGGCCGCCGCCTGCGGGCGCCAAGCCGGTGCTGTGGTTCACCCCCGGCGTGCCGTGGTGGCGCCGCCTGCTGCTGCCCGCCGTCGCCCTGCTCACCGGCGCGGCGATCGCCGGCGCCGCGGCCCTGGTCTTCGACGAGACGCGCAGCAGCGCCGCCCCCACGCCCACCCCGCGCGACATGTCCGCCCGCGTCGAACGCGTCGTCGCGGGCCTGGCCGAGGACCCGGTCTACCAGGACCCGGAGAGTCCGCGGCTGCTCGACGCCCCGCGACTCGCCCGCCTGCACGACCGCATCGACCGCTTCGCCCGGTCCCAGGGCGGCGGCCCGGTCTTCGTCACGCTGGTGCCGCACATGCCCGAGGACGAGACCGCCGGTGACGAGGAGCGGTTCGCCGCGGCCGTCCACGCCAGGCTGGGCGAGGACGGGGTCTACATCACCGCCGACCCGGCGAGCGGCTACCTCAACGCCTTCAACCACGGCCTGCGCCTGAACAGCTACGACCTGCTCCTCAAGCTCCCCGAGCCGGTCGAGTACGGGTCCGACGCGGCGCGCGAGGCCGGGGACCACCTCCTCGGCGAACGCCTCGACGCGCTGATGACCCACCTCGACAAGGCGCCCCGCACCGACGAACCCACCGACGGCGTCACGCCCCCGCCCGCCCCCGGCCCCGCCCAGGAGCACCTCCTCCCGCCCCTCTTCGCGACCGACTTCTGGCCCGGCCTGATCATGGGGGCGGTGGCCGCGGTGGTGCTGGTCCTCGTGATCTGTGCGCTGTGGGCCCTCGCCGCCCGCACCGGCCCGCGGCTCGGCCGGCGGCCCGGCCCCGGATCACCCCGCGCCGCGCCCAGGGCCCCCTCCCTCTCCTGGCTGCGCCGCACGGCCCGGACCGAACTGCGGGCCGCACAGGCGGCCTTGCGCACGCTGCCCGCAACGGGCCGGGACCCGGCGGACCCGGAGCCGCAGTGCCGCAAGGCGCGTACCTACGTCGAGGCGGCGATGTCCCTGACGGACGGGGGCGACCCCGCCCGCCTGAACGCCCCGGCCCTGACCCCCGCCCGCCTGCTGGCCGTCACGGTCCTGGCCCGAGCGGCCCGCGCCGCCCTCCGGGGCGACTCCGGCACGTACTGCTGTGCCGTCAACCCGCTGCACGGACCGGCCGCCGGCCGCCACCGGGTCCAGCCGCATCGCGGGGGCCACGGCAAACGCGTGCTCCCGCTCTGCGAACCGTGCAGCGAGGCCGCGTACCTCGACCCGGGCGGCCTGCACAAGCGGTTCCTCACCCTGCCCGGCGAGCAGCGGCGCCGCCGCATCCGCTACGAGGAGGCCTCCAACGCCCTGCTGGCCCCCCTCGCCAAGGACTACGACTCCCTGGCGAGGAAGGTCCGCGGAGCGGCAGCCGCCCGCACCGGCCGGGCCGCCGCCACCGGCTGACCAACGACCACCGAGAAGACGTCAGGACCTGGAACATCACCATGGGAAGCTCCGCCAGACCCCGGCGCCGCAGAGCGGCGGCACCGGCACTGCAGTACGACCGCCACCGCGGCGGGCCCCGACCGGCCGAAGAGAGAAGGAGGAAGAGCGAGAGCGTCTTCGGCTGCCTCGTCTTCCTGCTCCTGGCGGGCCTCATCGTCCTGCTGGCCACCCTCGACATGCTGTACGGCGACGGCGTCTGGCAGTGGGCGGCCGGGAGCTGGCCGGGCGGCGCCTACGGCTTCGCGGTGCTCGTCGGAATCCTCGGCCCCTGCCTGGCCGTCCTCGCGGTCCGCTCGCTGAGCCGCATGCGGTGGAAGACCTGGAAGCAGCACCCGGCCCGCACCCTCGGCCACACCGCCCTCGGCACCCTCTCGGCGGCCGCCCTCTTCCCCTACGTGATCCTGGTCTTCAACGCCCAGGACTCCGGCACGTGGGGCAAGGGCGAACCGACTCCGCCGAGCTGGGTCTTCTCCCACTACCCCTGGCTCTGGGCCGTCGGCCTCCTCGCCGGCCTCGTCACTCTCGCCGTCCTCGTCTGGTGCTTCCTCCGCCGCCTTCACAGCTCGCGGGACGACAGCCGGGGCAGCTGAGGCACACCTCCTCGGCCACCGACTCCGCGAAGCGCCACACGCCCCGCTCCTCCCCGGCCGCTTCCGCCTTCAGCCCCGCCTCCCAGGCGATCCGCGCGGCCCTGCGGTGCGTCACATCGGGGTAGTCCCCGGGATCCACCTCGATGTACGCCCGGCGGCCGGCGGGCGGCGCCCGCAGAACGCGGCGCAGCCGCTGCTCCTGCTCCTCCGTCCGCCGGGTGCGCTCCTCGGTCACGGCACGCTGCCGCTCGGCGACCCTCCCCCGCCATCCCATCCAGCCCACGCACCCGACCGCGGCGGCGGCAAGCCCCGCCGCGCTGAGCACTTCCCCCGTCACGTCCGCGTCGCCCGGCGTCTGCGGGCGCAGAACGCCTCGGGGGTCGGCGATCACCGTCACGGTCTCGCCGGCGTCGAAGCGGTCGGTCGTCGCCAGCAGCGCGGGCCCCGGAACCCGGGTGCCGTCCTTCCGCTCCAGCTCGTAGAGGTGACCACGGCCCTTGCGCCCCTCCGCCGGCTCCCGCGACTCCCGCACCACCGTGGCCACGGTCTCCTCGCCGCGCCGCTGCAGTTCGAGCCCCTCGCGGGCCACGCCGACGACATGCACGGACATCACCGACGCACCCAGGATCCACAACGCGGCATACGTGCTGGACTCCCTGGCCCCCAGCCGCCGGAGGAGCAGAACCAGCACCACCCCGTGCACGGTCCACAACGGCAGCAGCACCACGAACCGGAGGCGGTCCGCCAGGAGAGCCGTCCCGGCGATCACCGCCAGCACCAGGCACGCGATGGCGACGACCTGCACCCCACGGGTGACATCGCGCGACACGGGCCCTACTTGATCCTCGAGAGCCGGGCCTCGGGGCGGCCCGAGCCCGCGCTGTCGGACTCGTAGACCAGGTCGTCGCCGGTGGGGGTGAGGGTGACCGTGTGCCGGGCCTGTTCGCAGACGTTGCGGTTGTTCCTCGCGCCGGCGGCGTCGGCGACGATCTGCTTCTTGGTGATCTTTTTCAGGGTGAGGATGTCGACGCAGGTGCCGCCGAAGAGGTCGGTGTGCCGGACGGTGCCCAGTTTCTCGCCCACCGCCGCCTTCCCGACGGTCACCCGGAAGGTGCCCAGCGGGATGGAGATGGTGTCGCGGGCGGTGCCCTGGCCCTCCCAGATGCCGAGGTAGGCCGCGGGAACCGTGGGGGCGGGCGGCTCGGAGGACGCCGTTTCCCCGGAACTGGCGCCACCGTCCGCGGACTTGCCCGGCAGCAGATCGAACACGAAGACGGAGCCGACGGTCACCGCGGCCAGTGCGCCCGCCACCGCGAGGGCCACCGTGCAGCTCACCCGCCGGCCACGCCCGCCCTGAACGCCTGGCTCCCGGACGGAGGTTGCCGTCACGGAGAGGGAGAGCCCGCCGGGAGAGCTCCCGCCGGTCCCGGCGGAGGTGCCGGGCGGCGTGCCCGGTGCCGGGGGCCTGCCCGAGGCGGCCGGCTGGGTGGGCGGGTGCGGCTCCCGCGGCTGCGCGGGCGGTCGCGGCCCGCCGGCCGGCGTCCCCGGTGCGGGACCGAAGCCCGCGGGAGCGGAAGTGACCCCGGATCCGGGTGCGGATCCGGCTCCGGCCGCAGCAGCGCCCGTCCCTCCTGCCGCCTCCGGGCCGCCCGGCGCGACCGCGGCGCCCTCGGAGGCTGCTGACGGAGCGGCCGGAACGTCGGGACCGCCCTGCCCGGCCGCCGCGTCCCCCGGGACCGCCGGGCTGGTGAAGGCCACCGGCCCCGACGCGGGGCCGGCCGCGGGCTCGCCCGCCTCCAGGTTCAGCAGCCGCACCGCCGCGCGGCTCACCTCCTCCACCAGCGGGCCCGGCAGCCAGCCGCCGCTGACCAGGCGGGCCGCGCCCTCGGGTGCGAGGCGGCGGGCCACCTCGGCCGGGGCCGGACGGGCGGCGGGGTCCTTGTCGAGGCAGGCCTCGGCCAGTTCCCGCAGCTCGCCGTCCAGACCGCCCAGCTCCGGGGGCTCGTGGACCACCTTGTAGAGCAGCGCCGCCGAGGAGTCGCCGGGGAAGGGCGAGGCGCCCGTCGCCGCGTACGTCAGCACCGCGCCCAGGGAGAAGACGTCGGCCGCGCCGGTGACGCCCTTGCCGAGGATCTGCTCGGGGGACATGTAGCCGGGCGACCCGATGGAGACCCCGGACGAGGTCAGGGAGGCCGAGGCGTCCAGGGCGCGGGCGATGCCGAAGTCGATCAGCAGGGGGCCGTCGAGGGTGAGCAGGACGTTGGACGGCTTCACGTCCCGGTGCACCAGGCCCAGCCCGTGCACCGCCGTGAGCGCCTCGGCCAGGCCCGCGCCCATCGCCCGTACCGTCGCCACGGGCAGCCGGCCGTGCTCCTGGACCGCCGCGGCGAGGGACGGGCCGGCCGCGTAGGCGGTGGCCACCCAGGGGATCCGGGCCTCGGGGTCGGCGTCCAGGACGGGGGCGGTCCAGGCGCCGCCGACCCGGCGGGCGGCCTCGACCTCGCGGCGGAAGCGGGCCCGGAACTCGTCGTCCAGCGCGAAGTGCGGGTGCACCACCTTCACGGCCACCGTGCGGCCGCCCGCGCTGCGCCCCAGGTAGACCCGGCCCATGCCGCCCGACCCGAGCCGGCCGAGCAGCCGGTAGGGCCCCACGACCGTGGGTTCGTCCACTTCGAGCGGCCGCATGCGCGTTCCACCCCTCCCCCGTCGTGCCGGAAGCTTCCAGCAGGGTAGTGGGCCGCCTTCGGGGCCTCACCCGTCCCTGCCCGCCGCCGGCGGCCTTCTCATGTCTGCAGCAGATCCACCGTCACGTCCGGCGCGAAGCCCGTGGTGGGGCCGACGCGGCGGGCGAACTCCGCGACCGCCTCCAGCTGCGCCGGGCCGAAGCTGAAGTCGAGCGTGGTGAAGTACTGGGCCAGGGTCCGCTCGTCGAAGGCCTCCCAGCGGGCCGCCTGCTCGGCGACCTTGTCCACCTCCTCCAGGGAGAGGTTGCGGGAGGCGAGGAAGGCCTCGTGCACCTTGCGGGTGATGACCGGTTCGCGCTCCAGGTACTCCCGGCGCGCCGCCCACACCGCGAAGACGAACGGCAGGCCCGTCCACTCCTTCCACAGCGCGCCCAGGTCGTGCACGTCGAGCCCGTAGCGGGGCCCGTCGAGCATGTTGGCGCGCAGCGCCGCGTCGCCGATGAGCACGGCCGCCTCGGCCTCCCGCATCATCAGGCTCAGGTCGGGCGGGCAGGTGTAGTAGTCGGGCTGTACGCCGTACCGCTCGGCGAGCAGCAGCTGGGCGAGCCGTACGGAGGTGCGCGAGGTAGACCCGAGGGCGACCCGGGCTCCGTCCAGCCGTTCCAGCGGGACCTGCGAGACGATCACACAGCTCATCACCGGCCCGTCGCAGCCGACAGCGATGTCGGGGAAGGCGACCAGGTCGTCCGCGTGCTTGAGGAACTCGACCAGGGTGATCGGCCCGATGTCGAGGTCGCCCTGCACCAGCTGCTCGCTGAGCTTCTCCGGGGTGTCCTTCGTCAGCTCGAAGTCGAGGAGCGTGCCCGTTCTCGCAAGCCCCCAGTACAGGGGCAGGCAGTTCAGGAACTGGATGTGGCCGACGCGCGGCCGGGTGCGAGGATTGTCCACATCGTGAGGCTAGCCCTCGGCCCGCACGGCGCCGCCCCCGGCCCCGTCCGTTGTGGAGGGGCTGTGACACGGGTGGCCCGATACCTCACTCAGGGAAACGTTCAAACATTCGGGTGACGTGATCTTGCCCTCTCTTGCTTTCGGCCCCCCGCGTGCTAGGCTCATCGGCAAGTTGCAGTTTGGTTTCCCTTGCAGTACAGAGCCTGCGGAGCATGTGACCGCGGGCTCTCGTCGTTCTCAGACAGATGCAGTTGTGCGGAATTCGCGTCTTCACACTTGCTGGTTCTGGAGCAGGGCAACCCTTTGGGCCCAAGGAGGGCTTATGGCTACCGGAACCGTGAAGTGGTTCAACGCCGAAAAGGGCTTCGGATTCATCGCCCAGGAGGGCGGCGGCCCCGACGTCTTCGTCCACTACTCCGCGATCAACGCGACCGGCTTCCGGTCCCTCGAGGAGAACCAGCAGGTGTCGTTCGACGTCACGCAGGGCCCGAAGGGCCCGCAGGCGGAGAACGTCACGCCGGTCTGATCTTCGGATTCCTCTGATCGGGAACGACTAGCAGTACCCAAGGAGCCCCGCGCCGTCAGGCGACGGGGCTCCTGCCTTTTCGCCGGCGGCAGGCTCCGCCCCTTGTGCCGGCCCGCCCCGGGGGACGGACCGGCCCTCACCCGACCGGCCGTTTCCCGCGTGAATTCCGGGTGAATTCCTCCGTGCCCGGCTCCTGGACGCAGCACTCGGCCGGCCTCATACGTGCTGCATGATCAGGACGAATCTGGTGCCGGTTTCCAGCGCCTCGTACGTGTGCGGCAGGTCTCCGCGGTACGCCATGTAGTCCCCCGGCCCGAGTTCGGCGCTCTCCCCTACCGGCCCCGCCTTCACCCTCCCGGCACCCACCACCAGGTGCTCCACCGTCCCCGGAAGGTGCGGTGCGGAGTCGCGGACCGTGCCCGGCTCCAGGGTGACCGCGTAGATGTCGCGGCGGGCCCCCGGCGGGCTCGCCGACAGCAGGGTGGCCAGATAGCTCGACTGCTCGGAGTGGACGGCCGGCCCCTCACCGGCCCGGATGACCTGCACGGCGGACACCGGCGGTTCCACCAGCGCGGCGAACGGTACACCGAGGGCCACCGCCAGCGCCCAGATCGTCTCCATGCTCGGATTGCCGCTCGCCGCCTCCAGCTGGGAGAGCGTGGACTTGGCGATGCCCGCGCGTTTGGCCAGCTCGGAGAGGGAGAGCCCGGCGCGGGTGCGCTCGCGGCGCAGGGCGGCGGCGATCCAGTCCAGGGGGAGCCGGGGCGGGACGCCCGGCGTGCCTTCGGTCATGTCGTTCGCTCCAGCGGTCCGGATGTTCGCCTTGACGAACAGCCTACGCCTTGTTCATCGTGGAAAACATGCGTTCGGTACAGCGAACAAGGATAGAGGCCGACCTGGTCCGCGATGTGTCCCTGGTCTGCCTGGCGGGCGGCGTCGTGGGCGTGTCGTTCGGGGCGATCGCCGTGGCCGGCGGACTTCCCGCGTGGGTGCCGGTCGCCATGTCGCTGCTGGTGTTCGCGGGATCGGCCCAGTTCAGCGCGGTCGGCATCCTGCTCGCCGGGGGCGGTCCGGTGGCCGCCGCGGCGACCGGGCTGCTGCTCAACACCCGCACGGCGGCCTTCAGCCTCGCCGTCGCCGGTCACCTGGGCTCCGGGTGGCTCGCCCGGCTGGCCGGCGCCCATCTGGTGACCGACGAGACGGCCGCCTTCACCCTGGCCCAGCCCGATCCGGCCCGGCGGCGCGCCGCGTTCTGGATCTCCGGGCTCGGCCTGTTCGCCGTGTGGAACGCGGGCGTGGCGGCGGGCGCGCTGGCCGGCGGCGCGCTCGGCGACACGGCCCGCTTCGGGCTGGACGCCGCGTTCCCGGCCGTGCTCGCCGCCCTGGTGCTGCCCGCGCTGCGCGAGGACGCCCGGCTGCGCCGTGCCGCCCTGCCGGGAGCGGCGCTGGCGCTCGCGGCGACCCCGGTCGTCCCGGCCGGGGTGCCGGTCCTGCTGGCCCTGGCCGGGCTGGTGCTGCACGCAGGCGGGAGGCGGCCGGCATGAGCGGCGAGCTCGCGCTGATCCTGGCGCTGGCCGCCGGGACGTACGCCTTCCGCCTCGCCGGACCGCTCCTGCAGGGCCGGGTGGAGCTGCCGGCCCGGGTGCAGGAGCTGCTCACCGCCGGGGCGATGGTCCTGCTGGCGGCACTGCTGGCGACCGGCGCCCTCACCGAGTCGGGGGGCTTCGCGGGATGGGCGCGCCCGGCCGGCGTCCTGGTGGGCGGGGTCCTGGCCTGGCGCCGCGCCCCCTTCGCGGTGGTCGTCCTGGCAGCGGCCGGTGCCGCGGCGCTCCTGCGGGCGGCCGGGGTGCCCTGAGCGCCGGGCCCGCTGTCGCCCCCCGGTAGCGTCCCCCCACATGACGGACGCCCGCACCGACGCAGACCGCACCGACGCAGACCACTCCGACGCCGGCGCCTCCGGCACCAAGCGCCCCCGCGCCGACCACCCCGGCACCCCTCACCCCGATCACCTGCACACCACCCGCGCCTTCTACGACGCCATCGCCGAGGAGTACACGGAACTCTTCCGGAACTGGCTCGACGCCAAGCCCCTGGACCGGGCCCTGCTGGCCGGATACGCCGAACTGGCCGGGGCGGACGGAGAGGTGGCCGATGCCGGCTGCGGGCCGGGCCGGGGCACCGCGTATCTCGCCTCGCTCGGACTGAACGTCTTCGGACTCGACCTGTCGGAGGCGATGCTCACGGTCGCCCGGCGCGAGCACCCCCGTCTGCGGTTCGTGCACGGCGACCTGCTGCGCATGGACGTCGCGGACGGGACCCTGGCCGGTGTGGTGTCCCTGTACTCCACGATCCACCTGCCCGACGAGGAACTGCCCGCCGCCTTCGCCGAGTTCTTCCGTGTCCTCGCACCCGGCGGGCATGTGCTGGTCGCCTTCCAGGTCGGCGACGAGCCCCGGCGGCACGACCGCCCCTTCGGGCGTCCGGTCTCCCTCGACTTCCGCCGTCGCCGCCCGGACCGGATGGCCGGGCTGCTGGAAGCGGCCGGCTTCGGCATCGTCCTGCGCTCGGTGCACGCACCGGACGAGCAGCTCGAAGAGCCCACCCCCCAGGCGTATCTGATCGCCCGTAAGCCGCGGTAGGCGCCGGCGGACGGGGCGTGGGGGCAGCGGATGGGTCGGCACCCGCCCACCGTCCCGCGCCCGGTCCGGACCTCGGCGGGGCGGGGAGCGGGTTGCCGCCCTGGGCCCTGTGCAGGATCGTCCCGGAGCCGCGAGGGACAGTCAATCCTTGGGTTTCCTGCTCAACACCCAAGCTGTAGCTTGGCGTTATGACCTTGGACGACCTGCGGGTGTTCGTGGCCGTGTGCCGGGCCGGGAGCCTCAGCGCGGTGGCCCGTGATCTGTCGTGCACACAGTCGGCGGTGAGCCAGCATGTGAAGCGGCTGGAGCGGGAGACCGGCGTCAGCCTGCTGGAGCGGCAGCCGCGCGGGGTGGTGCCGACCCCGGCGGGCCGGCTGCTCGAGGCCGCCGCCTCGGAGGGCATCACCGGACTCGACCTGGCGCTGCGGCGCCTGCGGCAGATGGCCGACGGGGAGACCGGCTCGGTGCGGGTCGCCACGGGCGCCACGACCGTACGGCACTTCATGTCGGAGGCGGTGGTCGCCTTCCGGCAGCGGCACCCGGACGTCAGCCTGGAGTTCCGCACGGAGAGCTCCAGCCGGGGCTGCTTCGACGCGCTGGCCGACAGCGGTCTCGACCTGGCCTGGATCACCCTGGGTGGTCCGGTGCGCGGCATCGAGCAGCGGCCGGTGATGGATCTGCCGTGGGTCCTGGCGCTTCGGGCGGACGACCCGCTGGCCTTGCGCCCGTATGTGGAACCGGAGGAGCTGCGGGGGCTGCGCCTGATCCGGCTGCCGCCCAACTCCACCTCGGCGGCCCGCCTGGACGCCGCCTGTGCCGAGGTGGGTGTGCGGTTCTCCTTCGACACCAGCGTCGCCGACTGGGACACCGCGCTGCTGCTGGCCGAACTGGGCCTGGGCCGTGCCGTGGTGCCGGCCCTGCCGGGACATTCCATACCGGGCGACGAGGGCCCGCTGCGCCTCGTCCCGATCCGCGCCCTGCGCCCGTTGTCGGTGGGCTGGGCGGTCCGTCAGTGGGACGCGCTGAGTCCGCCGGCCCGCGCCTTCGCCGACGCGGTGGTCGACAGCTGCCGCCGCAACGCCCCGGCGCCCGCCGCCTGACCGGCCCCGGGCGCCGTCCGTCGCCGGCTCGCCGCCCCCTCGGGCGCCGCCGGACGGAGCCGCCCGTTCAGGCCTTCGCCCTCCCCTCGTACAGCGCCTCCACCTCCGCCGCGAAATCCTTCAGGATCACGTCCCTGCGCAGCTTCATCGACGGGGTCAGATGCCCGGCCTCCTCCGTGAAGTCCACCGGCAGGATCATGAAGCGCCGGATCGACTCCGGGCGGGAGAGCGTCCTGTTCGCCTCGTCCAGGGCGCGCTGGATCACGCGCTGCAACTCCTCGTCGTCGACGAGGAGTTCCGGCGGCACGGGGTGCTTGCCGTTCATCCGGCGCCAGTGGGTGATGCCGTCGGGATCGAGGGTGATCAGCGCCGCCACATAGGGGCGGCCGTCACCGACGAGCATGCACTGCGAGATCAGGGGGTGGGAGCACAGCCAGTTCTCCAGCGGGGCCGGCGCCACGCTCTTGCCGCCGGCCGTGATCAGGATCTCCTTCTTGCGGCCGGTGATGGTCAGATACCCCTCGTCGTCCAGCTCGCCGATGTCGCCGGTGGCGAACCAGCCGTCCCGGACGGCCGGGACGACTCCGCCGGCCTGGGGGTCCCAGTAGCCGCGCAGCACATGGTCGCCGGAGAGCAGGATCTCCCCGTCGGCGGCGATGCGGACCCGGGTGCCGGGCATCGGCCAGCCGACGGTGCCGAGCCGGGGTTTGAGCGGGGGCGTGACGGTGGTCGCGCCGGTGGTCTCGGTCAGGCCGTAGCCCTCGAAGATCTCGATGCCGGCGCCGGCGAAGAACGCGGCGAGCCGGCGGCCCAGCGGGGAGCCGCCGCAGATGGCGTAACGGACCCTGCCGCCCATGGCGTTGCGGATGCGGCGGTAGACGAGCGGGTCGTACATCGCCCGGGCGGCCTTCAGGGAGCGGCCGGGTCCGGGCCCGGTGCCGGTCTGTCTCGCCTCGAGCGCCTCGCCGTAGCGGATGGCGACCGCGGCGGCACGGTCGAAGGTGGAGGCCCGTCCGCCCGACTCCGCCTTGGCGCGGGCGCTGTTGTAGACCTTCTCCAGCATGTAGGGGATGGTCAGCAGGCAGGTGGGCCGGAAGCTCGCCAGGTCGGGCAGCAGGTCCTCGGGCCTGAGGCTGGGTGCGTGCCCGAGCCGTACCCGGGCGCGTATGCAGGCGACGGCGACCATCCGCCCGAAGACGTGCGACATCGGCAGGAAGAGCAGCACGGAGGCCTCTTCGCTCGTCTTCGCCTTGAAGACCGGGTAGAGCAGCTCGATGGCGTTGTCGATCTCGGCGAAGAAGTTGCCGTGGGTGAGGGCGCAGCCCTTGGGGCGTCCGGTGGTGCCGGAGGTGTAGATGAGGGTGGCGATGGTGTCCGGCACGAGCATGCCCCGGCGGACCTCCACCTCCGAGTCGGGCAGCTGCGCCCCCGACTCGGCCAGCCGCTCGACGTGGTCCTTCTCCACCACCCACACATGCCGGAGGTCGGGCAGCCGCCCCAGTTCGGGGCCGAGGGCGGCGGCCTGCTGGGCGGTCTCGGTGATGAGGGCGACCGCGCCGGAGTCGTGCAGGATCCAGCAGGCCTGGTAGACGGAGGAGGTCGGGTAGATGGGGACGGTGACGAGGCCCGCCGCCCAGGCGGCGAAGTCGATCAGGGTCCACTCGTAGATGGTGCGGGCCATCACGGCGATCCGGTCGCCCGGCATCAGCCCCTCGGCGATGAGCCCCTTGGCGACCGCCTGCACCTGCTCGGCGAACTCCGCGGCCGTCACATCGGTCCAGCGGCCGTCCCCCCGCTTGCGGCTGAGCACCACGGACTGCGGGACGGCGTGGGCGTTGTCGAAGGGCAGGTCGGCGAGCGAGCCGTGCCGTACCGGCCGGGCGAGCGGCGGGACGGCGGCTTCCCGCACGACGCCGTCCAGCCTCCGGAGCTCTGGCTCGACCAGCGCGGGGGCGCCGTAGTCGTCGCCGGTGGCGGAGGTATACGCAGTGGACACGGGCGGCTCCTCGGACATGCAGCGGTGTGCCGGCTCTCAGTCAGGTACGGGTCGCGCAGCTGGCGGCACTCACGGCGGCACCCCGGGGGGTGAGAGGGTTACCGCCGGTCAGTCTGGGGATCGTACGGCTCGGCCATGAGGAGTTTGTGCGGGTCCGGGGATGATCCGGAGCCGGGCGTGTGCAATCTCGACGGCTATGTGAGGGACATTCATCTTCTGTACGTGAACCGCCTCGGACACCCCGGCTCCGCAGGTCAGGCGCGTTCCAGGATGGCCGTCACTCCCTGGCCGCCCGCCGCGCACACCGAGATCAGCCCGCGTGCCGGGGCGTCCCGTTCGGCGAGCAGCTTCGCCAGGGTGGCGACGATCCGGGCGCCGGTCGCGGCGAAGGGGTGTCCGGTCGCCAGCGAGGACCCGGCCACGTTCAGCCGCGCCCGGTCCACCGGCGCCAGCCCCTGCTTCTCCCAGGCGGCCAGGGTGGCGAGCACCTGGGAGGCGAAGGCTTCGTGCACCTCCACGAGATCGAAGTCCTCGATGCCGAGACCGGCCCGCTCCAGCATCCGCGGCACCGCGTAGGCCGGCGCCATCAGCAGCCCGTCCTCGCCGCCCGCGATGTCGCCCGCCACGAAGTCCACCGCGGCCGTCTCGTACGCGCTGAGGTAGGCCAGCGGCTCGAGCCCCCGCTCCTCGGCCCACTCCTCGCTGGCCAGCAGCACCACCGCGGCCCCGTCCGTCAGCGGCGTCGAATTGCCCGCCGTCATCGTCGGTTCGGGCCCGTCGAGTCCGAACACCGGCTTCAGCCGCGCCAGCTTCTCCACGGTCGACCCGGGCCGCAGATTCTGGTCACGGGCCAGTCCCCGGAACGGCACCACCAGGTCCTGGAAGAACCCGCGCTCGTACGCCGCGGCAAGCCGCTGGTGGCTCGTCGCCGCCAATTCGTCCTGCGCCTGCCGGCTGATCCCCCACGCACGCGCGGTGACGGCGGCATGCTCGCCCATGGAGAGGCCGGTGCGCGGCTCGGCGTTGCGCGGGATGTCCGGCACCAGGTGCCCCGGCCGCACCTTGGCCAGCGCCTTCAGCCGCGCCCCCAGCGTCTTGGCGCGCCGCGCCTCCAGCAGCACTTTGCGCAGGGTGTCGTTGACGCCGAGGGGTGCGTCGCTGGCGGTGTCCGCGCCGCCCGCGATCGCGGACTCGGTCTGCCCGAGGGCGATCTTGTTCGCGGCGGCGATCACGGCCTGCAGCCCGGTGCCGCAGGCCTGCTGGATGTCGTAGGCGGGGGTGCGGGGATCCAGCGCCGAGCCGAGCACGGTCTCCCGGGCGAGGTTGAAGTCCCGGCTGTGCTTGAGCACGGCCCCCGCGACGAACTCCCCCACGGCGCCCCGCCCCTGCAGCCCGTACCGCTCGACGAGACCGTCCAGGGCCGCCGTGAGCATCTCCTGATTGGAGGCGGTGGCGTACGGGCCGTCGGAGCGGGCGAACGGGATGCGGCTGCCGCCGACGACCGCCACGCGGCGCACGGCCGCCGGTTGAAGGGGACTCATCTCGACCTGCTCCTCACGGTGGGCTTACCTCCGGTAACCTTACTCCAGAGTAAGCATCGACGTGAGCCCTTCACATCCGCTCTTCACACCCCGCTGGGAGTCGCACATGGCCGACCGCTACCTGAGCTTCACCGGCACCGCGCCCGGCCGCTTCCTCACCCGCCGCCTGGGCCTCCCCCAGCCCGCGGAGCTGAGGCGCCACTCGCCCGAGCAGCCGGACCTCGCGGGCGGCCTGCTGCACCTCACCGCGGGCAAGTCCGACCTCGACCTCGCCCCCGTCCTCGCCCGCACAGGTCTTGCCACCACCCGCACCGACCCCGCGGCCGTCGTCCTCGACGCCACCGGCGTCCGCACCGTCGAGGACCTCTCGGACGTCCACTCGGCCCTGCACCCCGTGCTCCGCTCCGTCACCCCCAGCGGCAGGGTCGTCGTCCTCGGCGCCCCGCTCGACCCGGCCGACCACCACCAGGCCGCCGCCCAGCAGGCCCTGGAGGGCTTCACCCGCTCCCTCGGCAAGGAGATCGGCCGCGGCAGGACCGTCAACCTGGTCCGCCTCACCGACGCCGGAGCCGCCGAGTCCACCCTCCGCTTCCTCCTCTCCCCCAAGTCCGCCTACGTCAGCGGCCAGGTCGTCGAGGTCGGCACCGCACCGGTCACCGCCCCCGCCGACTGGAACCGCCCCCTGGCGGGCCGCACCGCCCTGATCACCGGCGCCGCACGCGGCATCGGCGAGGCGGTCGCCGAGACGCTGGCCCGCGACGGCGCCAAGGTCGTCGTCCTCGACGTCCCCCAGGCCGAGGCGGACGCCCGCCGCGTCGCCGACCGCCTCGGCGGCACCGCCCTTCTCCTCGACATCACCGCCGCCGACGCCGGCGCCCGGATCGCCGAGGCCGTCCCCGACGGCCTCGACATCCTGGTCCACAACGCCGGCATCACCCGCGACCGCCGCCTGGTCAACATGCCCGCCGAACGCTGGGCCCAGGTCATGGAGGTCAACCTGGCGAGCGTGCTGCGCACCACCGACTTCCTCCTCACCTCCGGCACCCTCGAGCCGGGCGGCCGCATCGTCGCCACCGCCTCCATCGCGGGCATCGCAGGAAACGCGGGCCAGACCAACTACGGGGCCAGCAAGGCGGGGATCATCGGCCTGGTCCGCTCCCTCGCCCCCCGCGCCCTCGCCGACCACGAGGTCACCGTGAACGCGGTCGCCCCCGGCTTCATCGAGACCAAGATGACCGCCGCGATCCCCCTCCTCATCCGCGAGGCCGGCCGCCGCATGAACTCGCTGGCCCAGGGCGGCCGGCCCGTCGACGTCGCCGAGACCACCGCCTGGCTCGCCCACCCCGCCTCCGGCGCGGTCAACGGCCAGGTCGTACGGGTCTGCGGCCAGAGCCTGCTGGGAGCGTGACCCCGTGCAGCCCCGCCACGTCCTCACCGCACCCCCGTCCCTGACCCCCCTCCTCGCCCGGGGCGCCCTGCTCTCCCCCCTCAAGCGCCCCCGCCCCGACGCGCCCTGCCCGCGCACCCGGCTGGTCCTCCCCGGCCTGCGCGCCGACCTGTCCCGCCTCGCCGCCTACGAGCGGGTGTGCGGCTTCCCCACCGGCGAGGACGACCTGCCGGTCACCTATCCGCACGTGCTGGGCTTCCCCCTCGCCATGCGCCTGATGAGCGACCGGGCCTTCCCGCTCCCGCTCCTGGGCCTGGTCCACACCTCCATCGCCATCACCCGACACCGCCCCACCCCCGCCACCGGCACCTACGAACTCCACGTCCACATCGCCGGCCTGACCCCCCATCGGCGCGGCACCGAAGCCACCGTCGTCACGGAACTGCACACCCACGGCTCCCTCGCCTGGGAATCCCGCAGCACCTACCTGGCCCGCCACCGCACATCCCCGGACGAGCACCCCGCCCCGAACGCCGGCCCCAGGGTCCGCGAGACTCCGGACCCCCTGCCCGCGGTGTCGGAATGGCACCTGCCCGCCGACCTCGGCCGCCGCTACGGTGCCGCATCCGGCGACCGCAACCCCATCCACCTGCACCCGCTCACCGCGCGCCTCTTCGGCTTCCCCCGTGCCATCGCCCACGGCATGTGGACGGTGGCCCGCTGCCTGGCCGCCCACGGCGTGCCTCCCGCGGCGTCCGTACGGGCGGACTTCCGCGCCCCCGTCCTGCTCCCCGGCACGGTCAGCTACGGCACGCGGGACGGACGCTTCGAACTCCGGAGCGGCGAGGACGGACGCCGCCTTCACCTCACCGGTGAAGTGCTCCCCTGCTGATCACCCTCGTCGTCGGCCGGGGGCACCCACCGGCGCCCGTGCATCAGATCACCGAGCCCTGCCCAGGCGAAGTTCATCAGGGTGGCCGCGGCCTGGCGGGCGGTGACGCCGGGAGTGGCGTTGGCCCAGTCGGCCAGCGACTCGGCGGCGCCGACGAGCGCCTCGGCGAGGCCGGCGACCTCGGCGGCCGGCAGGTCGGGGTCGCGGTGCGCGTCACGGGCGGCGGCGAGGATCAGCTGCGTCACGAACGCGACGATCTCGGCGCGCATGGCGGCGACCTCGTCGGCGAAGCCCGCGCCGTGGGTGCGGGCCTGGAGGTGCAGGACGGACCAGCCGTCGGGGTTGCGGGCGGTGTGCTCGAAGAAGGCGGTCAGGCCGGACCAGAGCTGGCGGTCGGCGGGGAGGCCGGGGCGGGCGCCCGCCCTGACCGCCTCGACGAGAGCCTTCGCCTCACGGCGGATGCAGGCGCTGAACAGGTCTTCCTTGCTGTTCAGGTAGAGGTAGACCAACGGCTTGGAGACACCGGCCAGTTCGGCGATCTCGTCCATGGACGCGGCCATGTAGCCACGCTGGCCGAAGGTCTGCACGGCGGCGTCCAGCATCTGCTGTTCCCGCACCGCGCGCGGCATCCGCTTGGTCTTGACGGCAGGCATACCTTTCAGAGTACGGGGCGGGGTGACAAACCGAACGGCAGCTCGGAGCCGTAGCGGACATGCCGCTGCCCCGCCCGGCGGGTGTGCGGGCGGGGCAGCGGGGCGGGGGTCAGGCGGTCGCGGCAGCCGGTTCGCGGGTTTCCGCGGAAGCCGGCTCGGGCTCGTCGACCAGGGAGCCGTGGACGGAGTTGTAGGCGTCGCGGTCGAGGAGCTTCTCGCGGGCCGAGACGAGGACCGGCACCAGCGCCTGGCCGGCGACGTTCGTCGCGGTGCGGATCATGTCGAGGATGGGGTCGATGGCGAGGAGAAGACCCACGCCCTCCATCGGCAGACCCAGCGTGGACAGCGTCAGCGTGAGCATCACCGTCGCCCCGGTCAGCCCCGCCGTCGCCGCCGAGCCGACCACCGACACGAACGCGATCAGCAGGTAGTCCGTCACGCCCAGCGGAACGTCGAAGATCTGCGCGACGAAGATCGCAGCAATGGCCGGATAGACAGCGGCGCAGCCGTCCATCTTCGTCGTCGCCCCGAACGGCACCGCGAACGACGCGTACTCCCGCGGCACACCCAGCCGCTCGGTCACCTTCTGCGTCACCGGCATCGTGCCCACCGACGACCGCGACACGAACGCCAGCTGGATCGCCGGCCAGGCGCCCCTGAAGAACTGCAGCGGGTTCGCCTTGGCCACACCGGCCAGCAGCGCCGGGTACACGCCGAACAGAACGATCAGGCAGCCCACGTAGATGTCGGCCGTGAACGTCGCGTACTTGCCGATCAGATCCCAGCCGTACGTGGCGATCGCGTTGCCGATCAGACCCATGGTGCCCAGCGGCGCCAGCCGGATGACCCACCACAGCGCCTTCTGCAGCAGCTCCAGCACGGACTCGCTCAGCGCGAGGATCGGCTGCGCCTTCTCCCCCAGCTTCAGCGCCGCGATACCGGCGACCGCCGCCATGAAGACGATCTGCAGCACGTTGAGTTCGGTGAACGGCGTGATGACGTCCGTCGGGATGATCCCGGTCAGGAAGTCGAGCCAGGACCCGGTGCTGTCGGGCTTCGCCCCGTCCTGCGGGGTGAGCCCCGTACCCGAGCCGGGGTTGGTCACCAGGCCGATGACCAGGCCGATCGCCACCGCGATCAGCGACGTGATCATGAACCAGATCAGCGTCTGCGACGCCAGCCGCGCCGCGTTGTTGACCTTCCGCAGATTGGTGATCGACACCAGGATCGCGAAGAAGACGAGCGGCGCGACGGCCAGCTTCAGCAGACCGACGAACGTGCTGCCGATCTTGTCCAGTGTGGTGACCAGCCAGGAGACGTCCTGGCTGCGGGCGAGCCAGCCGAGCAGCACGCCCAGGACGAGACCGGCGAGTATCTGGGCCCAGAAGGGCGCCCTGAAGGGCAGCGAGAAGGATTTCGTGTTCGTGGACACGGACCAGCTCCGTTGAGGGGACGCGTAAGGACAGTGACGTGGTGGTCTTGCGGTGCTCTTGCGATGCGTGGAGCGGCGAGATCGTCGCCCGGCGGTTCAGGGACGACAGCTCGCGGAGGCGACCCGGCAGAGATCCACGTGCAGGCGCGCCACGAGCGGAACACTCCGGGGCGTGGAGAACACGGCTGCTGACTTCACCCCACGACCCTAACACTCAAGCTTTGACTTCCTCCAAGCCTTGCTTTGACAGGCCAGAGACGAAAAGCACCCACACATCACAAAGCGCCCCGGTTTCCGGGGTTTTCGGAAACCGGGGCGCCGATCACGCCCTGTCTGGTGTGACAGACCTTACGAAGCCTGCCCCTGCACCTGCCCCTGCGCCGGCTGCTGAGCCGAGCCCTCACCGGGCTCCGCCTCCTGCTGCGCACCCCGCGCCCGCGCCGCCTCGTCCGCACCGTCCTCCGCCTTGCGGCTGGCCTCCAGGTTCGCCTTCACCCGGTCCACCCGCCGCACGATCTGCTCCGAGGCACGGTCCCGCTCCTTGCGCAGCGCGACAAAGCTGATCGGCGCGGAGATCACCAGCGCGAGCAGCACGATCCACAGGCCGTTGGACCGGCCCAGGCCACGCGGTGCGATGCCGGAGTAGACGAGACCCCAGACGACCACGAGGCAGCCCACGAAGATCCCGAGGCGCATCAGCGTGTAGCGGAGCATCTCAATCCACTCTTCCGTTTCTGGCACAAAGAGGCACCGTCCAGTGAAGCATGCCGGAACGCCGATCTTTCACCGGGGTACGAAGCGGGCCCCGCTCAGCCCATTTCAGCCACCGGAACCGGCCTCACCCCAGCTGCAGCACCATGATCACGTCGTCCCGGTCGTCCCCCGGCGCCACCCGGATCGCCCCCGGAACCCGCCCGACCTCCTTGTACCCGCACCCCGCATAGAACCGCTCCAGCCCCAGCCCGCCGCGGCAGGTCAGCCGGATCGCCTCGATGCCCTCCATGTCCCGCGCGGCCCGCTCCGCCGCCGCCATCAGCTCCCGCCCGTACCCCTTGCCCTGATGTCCGGGGTGGACCATCACCGTGTAGAGCCAGATCCAGTGCGTCATCAGCCGGTGCGTGTTCCGCGTGAGGAACGCCGTGGCCGCCACGCGCCCCTCCTCGTCGTACCCGACGAGCAGCCGCGACCGCTCCTCCGCCATGGCGGCGAACTGCCGCACCAGTGCGGGCCGGACCTGCTCCCGGTCCACCGGCGGCAGGAACCCCACCGCCCCACCCGCGTTGGTGACATCGACCCACAGCTCGAGCAGCCCGTCCCGCAGCTCGCGCGTCACCGGGGGATCAACCACAAAAGTAAGAGGCATAGAGCGACCCTACCCCTTACCTCAGCGCCTCCGCAGCCACTGTCGGATCCGCCACCAGCCCCCGGTACGCCGATGCCCGCTCCTCCTCGTCCCGTGCCCGCAGCACCGACGAGGGGTGCACGGTGGCCACCAGCTTCTCCGGCCGCCCGTGGATCTCCCGCTCCAGCAGCGCCCCGCGCGCCTCACCGACCCGGAACGAGGAACCGAACAGCGCCCTGCCCGCGGTGGCGCCGAGAATCACGACCGGCTCGGGCCGCACGACGGCCGGCCCGGCCGCCGGCCACGGCCCGCGGGCCGCCATCTCCCGCAGCGTCGGCGCCCGGTGGGTACGCCGCCTGCGCAACTCGGCGCGGGTGAACGTGAAGTGCCTGACCGCATGGGTGACATACGCGTCCGCCGGATAGCCCGGCCTCCTCCAGCGCCCGGTCCAGCAGCTTCCCCGCGGGCCCGACGAAGGGCCGGCCCAGCCGGTCCTCCTGCTCACCGGGCTGCTCGCCCAGCAGCATCACCCGGGCATCCGCGGCCCCGGCCCCGAAGACGGTCTGCGTGGCATCCCGGTGCAACGGACACCCACGACACCCCGCCGCGGCCTTCCGCAGCGCCTCGAGGCTCAGCTCCTCCGGAACGAACGGCTCAGCGCTGTACGCATCCTCCGACGCACCCATGAACCCCGAGTACCCGCACACCCAGTCCCACTGCACCGCCCCCAGGGCGCCGCACCCGGAACGGGTCACACCCGCATCGGCTGCGGTGCCTCCCGCCGTTCCGGGTCCGGCCCCTCGTACTCCCGGATGATCTCGTACCGCGTGTTCCGCTCCACCGGCCGGAACCCCGCATCCCGGATCAGCTCCAGCAGATCCTCACGCGTCAGCTTGTTCGGCGTCCCGAAGTCGTCCGCATCGTGCGTGATCTTGTACTCGACGACCGACCCGTCCATGTCGTCCGCCCCGTGCTGCAGCGCGAGCTGCGCCGTCTGCAGCCCGTGCATCACCCAGAACACCTTCACATGCGGCACGTTGTCGAACAGCAGCCGCGACACCGCGAAGGTCTTCAGCACCTCCGCCCCCGTCGCCATCTGGGTCCGCGCCTGGAGCCGGTTACGGACCTTGCCGTCCTTCATGTCGACGAAGTCGTGCTGGTAGCGCAGCGGGATGAAGACCTGGAAGCCGCCGGTCTCGTCCTGCAGCTCGCGCAGCCGCAGCACATGGTCGACCCGGTGGCGGGGCTCCTCGATGTGCCCGTAGAGCATGGTGCACGGGGTCTTCAGACCCTTCTCGTGCGCCAGCCGGTGGATCCGGGACCAGTCCTCCCAGTGGGTGTCGTGGTCCACGATGTGCTGCCGGACCTCCCAGTCGAAGATCTCCGCGCCGCCCCCGGTCAGGGACTCCAGGCCCGCGTCGATCAGCTCGTCCAGGATCTCCGAGGCCGGCAGCCCGGAGATCTTCTCGAAGTGATGGATCTCCGTCGCCGTGAACGCCTTCAGCGACACATGCGGCAGCGCGGCCTTCAGCTCGCGCAGCGACCGCGGGTAGTAGCGCCACGGCAGGGTGGGGTGCAGCCCGTTGACGATGTGCAGCTCGGTGAGGTTCTCCGGCTCCATCTCCTTGGCGAGCCGGACCGCCTCCTCGATGCGCATGGTGTACGCGTCCTTCTCCCCCGGCTTGCGCTGGAAGGAGCAGTACGCGCACGACGCCGTGCACACATTGGTCATGTTGAGGTGCCGGTTGACGTTGAAGTGCACGACGTCGCCGTTGAGCCGGGTGCGTACCTCGTGGGCCAGCCCGCCGAGCCAGGCCAGGTCGTCCGACTCGTAGAGCGCGATGCCGTCCTCGCGGGTCAGCCGCTCACCGGAGCGGACCTTCTCCTCCAGCTCGCGCTTGAGCCCGACGTCCATGCCGTTACCTCTCTCCCAGAAGACAGACCCGACCCACCGTACGCCCCGGTCAGTGAACCTCTTCGGGCAGCTCGCCCACCCGGTTCTCCCACTTGGTGGAGAGCACGATGGTGGTCCGGGTACGGGAGACGCCCTTGGTGCCGGAGAGCCGGCGGATGGTCCTCTCCAGGCCGTCCACGTCGGTCGCGCGCACCTTGAGCATGAACGAGTCGTCACCGGCGATGAACCAGCAGTCCTCGATCTCCTGCAGGTCCCTCAGCCGCTGGGCCACGTCCTCGTGGTCGGCGGCGTCGGAGAGCGAGATGCCGATCAGTGCGGTGACGCCGAGACCGAGCGACGCGGCGTTCACGGTGGCCCGGTAGCCGGTGATGACACCGGCCGCCTCCAGCCGGTTGATGCGGTCGGTGACGCTGGGTCCCGACAGACCGACGAGGCGCCCCAGCTCCGCGTAGGAGGCCCGGCCGTTCTCCCGGAGGGCCTGGATGAGCTGCCTGTCCACCGCGTCCATCGAATCGAAACCTTCCACTGAAGAGGTCTGAAGAGGTCTGAGGAGTCGTGAGAGAAGTCGCCGCTCGGTCCGTCCGGTCCTGCTCAGACCGGCCGGTCGCCGCCGCCCAGCTCCCCCTGCCAGCGGCGGTAGAGCCGGTGCCGGACACCCGCCGCGTCCAGTACGCGTCCGGCGACGAAGTCCACCAGGTCCTGGATGTGCGTCGCGCCCGCGTAGAAGGCCGGTGAGGCGGGCACCACGGTCGCGCCCGCGTCGTCGAGGGTGACCAGGTGCCGCAGGGTCTGGCCGCCCAGCGGGGTCTCCCGCACGGCCACGACCAGTGTGCGCCGCTCCTTGAGGGTGACGCTCGCCGCGCGCTGCAGCAGGTCCTTGGACAGTCCGAGCGCGACCCCGGCCACGCTGGCCGTGGAGGCGGGCACGATCAGCATGCCCTTCGTCGGGTACGACCCCGAGGACGGGCCGGCCGCCAGGTCGCCCGCGGGCCAGTACCGCACGGCGTCCCCGTCCACGTCCACGGTGAACGTGTCCGGCTTGCCGTCGGCGCCCCGGGACAGCCAGGCACGCAGGTCGTTCCGCCAGTGGGCGTCCCGGAAGGAGATCCCGGTCTCGTCCAGCAGGGTGAGGCGCGAGGCACGGGAGACGACCAGGTCGACGCTCTCGCCGGCGGCGAGCAGCGCACGCAGCACGGCGGCGGCATAGGGCGTGCCGGACGCGCCCGACACCCCTACGATCCAAGGCGTACGCGCCGTCTCTCCTGGCTTGAGCGGGTTCACACCCCCGAGCCTATCCGGTTCCGCAGGGTGGGAACCGGCGCAGGGTGCCCGAGCGTTCCCCGGACGGGACGACTGAGGCGGGGGCTGCCATGTCCGGAGTGCGGGGCGAGTGGTCGCGCGGCGACCGGATGAGGGTCGCGGCCCAGCTGATGGTGGGCTGGGTGGCGCTGCTGTGGCTGCTGGAAGCGGTCGACGTGGCCACCGGTCACGCCCTGGACGACTTCGGGATCGTGCCGCGGGAGCCCGCCGAGCTGGCGGACGTCGTCCCGGCCGCCTTCCTGCACTTCGGCTTCGGCCATGTCGCCGCCAACAGCGTCCCGCTCCTCGTCCTGGGCTTCCTGGCGGCGCTGGGCGGACTGCGCCGGTTCGCCGCCGTCTGCGCGCTGATCATCGTGGCGGACGGACTGGGTGTGTGGTTGCTGTCCCCGGCGCACAGCAACACGGCGGGCGCCTCCGGCCTGGTCTTCGGCCTCTTCGGCTACCTGCTGGCCACGGGCTTCGTGGAGCGGCGCCCGCTCGGCATCCTGGTCGCCGTCCTGATCGCCGCCGTCTGGGGCGGCTCCGTTTTGGCGGGCATAGCCCCCACCCAGACGGGCGTCAGCTGGCAGGGCCACCTGGTCGGCCTGATATCCGGCATCACCGCAGCCTTCCTCTTCCGCCGCCGCCCGGCGCCGGTCGCATGACGCCACGGACACCGGCCGAGCGGGTGCGGCAGCTCGTGCCCCTGGTGCGCGCGCTGCCGGAGGCGTGGTGGGACACCTAGGGGCACAACCGCCGGCCGGCGAAGCCGGGCCGGCCGCTGCCCCGGCCCGGTCCCGGGAGCCCCGGGGGCCGTCACACCGTCAGCCCCCGGACCAGCAGGTCCAGCAGCGCGCAGACGAAGAGCGCGATGCCGATGAAGCCGTTGACGGAGAAGAAGGCGCGGTTGAGGCGGGAGAGGTCGTGGGGGCGGACGATGGTGTGCTCGTAGACGAATGCGGCGGCCACAATCAGCAGGCCCAGCCAGAAGAAGGCGCCGGCGCCGGTGAGCACGGCGTACCAGGCGAACAGGGCCGTGGTGACGACGTGGCAGCCGCGGGCACCCCAGATGGCGGCCGGGATGCCGAAGCGGGCGGGGACCGAACGCACGCCGATCCTGCGGTCGGCCTCCACGTCCTGACAGGCGTAGATCAGGTCGAAGCCGCCGATCCAGATGCCCACGGCGAGGCCGAGGACGACGGCGTTCCAGGACCAGGCCCCGGTGATCGCCAGCCAGCCGCCGACCGGCCCCATCGCCTGGGCGAGCCCGAGGATGGCCTGCGGGAAGTCGGTGAACCGCTTGCCGTAGGGATAGACCACCATCGGGATCACCGCGACGGGGGCGAGGGCCAGGCACAGCGGGTTGAGCAGGGCCGCGGCGCCCAGGAAGACGACCAGCGCGATGAGCGCGCCGGTCCAGGCGTGCCGCACGGTCATCGCGCCGGTGACCAGCTCCCGGTGCGCGGTGCGCGGGTTCCGGGCGTCGATCTCGCGGTCGATGATCCGGTTGGCGGCCATGGCGAAGGTGCGCAGGCCCACCATGGCGAGCGTGACCAGCAGCAGCCGGCCCCAGTGGATGTTCCTGTCCCACTGGTACATCGCGGTGAGGGAGGCGATGTAGGCGAAGGGCAGGGCGAACACCGAGTGCTCGATCATCACCAGCCGCAGGAAGGCCTTGGTGCGTCCCGGCTGCTGCGGCAGCGCGGCGGAGGCCGAGGTCACAGTCCGTACTCCTTCCAGCGGCGGTCCACCTTGGCGGCGGTCTCCGGGTCGGACTCGACCATGTCGGGCCAGCCGCCGTCGCGCGTGTACCCCTCCTCGGGCCACTTCTTCGTCGCGTCGATGCCGGCCTTGCCGCCCCAGAACTGCTGGTACGAGGCGTGGTCGAGATGGTCGACGGGGCCCTCGACGACGGTGAGGTCGCGCGAGTAGTCCGTGTTGCCGAGCGCCCGCCAGGCGACCTCGTGCAGATCGTGCACGTCGCAGTCGGAGTCCACGACCACGATCAGCTTGGTCAGCGACATCATGTGCGCGCCCCAGATGGCGTGCATGACCTTCTGCGCGTGCTTGGGGTACTTCTTGTCGATCGAGACGATCGCGCAGTTGTGGAAGCCGCCGGCCTCGGGCAGGTGGTAGTCCACGATGTCCGGGACGATGATCTTCAGCAGGGGCAGGAAGAAGCGTTCCGTCGCCCGCCCCAGCGGCCCGTCCTCGGTCGGCGGGCGGCCGACCACGATCGACTGCAGCAGCGGGCGCCTGCGCATCGTCACGCAGTCGATCTTCAGCGCGGGGAAGGGCTCCTGCGGGGTGTAGAAGCCGGTGTGGTCGCCGAACGGCCCCTCGGGCAGCATCTCGCCCGGCTCCAGCCACCCCTCGAGCACGACCTCGGCGTTCGCCGGCACCTGGAGCGGCACGGTCTTGCAGTCCACCATCTCGATCCGCTTGCCCTGCACGAACCCGGCGAACAGGTACTCGTCGATGTCCCCGGGCAGCGGCGCGGTGGAGGCGTAGGTCACGGCGGGCGGGCAGCCGAAGGCGATGGCGACCGGCAGCCGCTCACCCCTGCGGGCGGCCACCTGGTAGTGGTTCCGGCTGTCCTTGTGGATCTGCCAGTGCATGCCGATGGTGCGCTTGTCGTGGCGCTGCAGCCGGTACAGGCCCAGATTGCGGATGCCGGTCTCCGGGTCCTTGGTGTGGGTCAGCCCCAGGTTGAAGAAGGAGCCGCCGTCCTTGGGCCAGGTGAACAGCGCGGGCAGTTTCTCCAGGTCCACGTCGTCGCCGGTCAGCACCACTTCCTGGACCGGCGCGTCCTTCACCTTCTTCGGCGGCACGTGGGTCATCGCGCCGAGCTTGCCGAAGGCCTCGCGGACGCCGACGAAGCCGTGCGGCAGCTCCGGCTTGAGCAGTCCGGCGATCTTGTCGCTGATCTCGCTGTACGACTTCAGGCCGAGCGCCTTCTTCAGGCGCCGGTCGGTGCCGTACACGTTCATGGCGAGCGGCATGCTGGAGCCGCGCACGTTCTCGAAGAGCAGCGCCGGGCCGCCGGCCTTCTGCACCCGGTCGACGATCTCACCGACCTCCAGATACGGGTCGACCTCGGCCTTGATGCGCTTGAGGTCGCCCTCGCGCTCCAGCGCCCTGAGCAGGGAGCGAAGATCGTCGTAAGCCATGCGGTCCAGTATCCCCGAGCGGCTACCCTGGCCGTGTACCACCCACCGCTTCCGCTGGAGAGGCCCCATGCTTCGGGTGCTGATGTTTCTCGTGCCGCTGGCACTGAGCATCTACGCGTTCATCGACTGCATCAGCACGAGTGACGAGGACGTCCGCCACATGCCCAAGCCGCTGTGGGCGATCCTGGTGCTGCTGTTCCCGCTGGTCGGCTCGATCTCGTGGATCATCGCCGGCAAGAAGCGGCACCCGGCCGCCCGCGGCGTGGGACGCGGCCAGTGGGTGGCCCCTGACGACAACCCCGACTTCCTGAAGTCCCTCGACGAGAACAAGCCCCGCGGGCAGGACCGGGACCGCGATGCCGGCACGGACCGCGAGCGGGACAGGGACCCGGACGAGGACCCCAGGGCCGACTGAGCCGACCGGTCCGCCTCCCCTCCGGAATGCTCATCCCTCATCCCCGCGTCCAGCGCTGTGCGGCGGAGCCGTCGCAGGTCTCGGTGGTGACGCTGTAGCCGCTGACCGGGCTGACGGTCAGGCAGCCTCCGGTCGCGGTGTTCTTGAGCGTGCCGCCCGGGCCCTCGCGCCACTCCTGTCCGTTGCGGCCCCCGCAGTTGAACGCCAGCACCTGATGCCCGAGCGTCTGCGCCTGCAGGCACTTCCCGGACCGCCCGCTGACGATCCGGAAGCCGCCGCCGGGAAGGCTCTGGTACGACCACGTGGCACCGGCGCCCTCGCAGGAGCCGTCGTAGGGGGCGTCGCTGTAGTGGGCCGCCAGGCACTTGCCGTTCGCGGCGTTCTTCAGCGTGAACGTCCCTGATGCGGGCACCTCGCCGGCATCCTGGCCGCCGCCCGCCTCCGCGTCGCCACCGCCGGGGTTCCCGTCCGTCTGCCCGTCACCGCCGCCGGTCTGCGCCCCTGCGTCTCCCTTGCCCTTGCCCTCCGGCTTCCCGGCCGCGGCCCGGTCCGCGTCTCCCGGTGACGCCGGTGCCTGTCCGCCGGTGCTGTCTTCGCCGGACGCGCGCGCGGACGGTGAGCTCCCGGCGCCGGCCGCGGACCGGGAGGGGCCGGCGGAGACGGTGGCCGAGGCGGACGCACGCGGCCGTGCCCGGTCGTCGCCGGGGTCGAAGGCGTAGGGGAGGAGCTGGAAGGCGAGGGTCGTCCCGGTGACGACGACCACGACGGGAATCACCACCAGCCGTACCCGGGAACGCTGCCGCCCGGACTTCCCGGCTTCCGGCTTCGGTGCGGCCACGGGTCCGGGTCCGGGTACCGGTTCCGGAGCCGACGGTCCGGGCGTCGTGGGCGCTGTGGTCTCCGGGGCCCCGCGGGCCGCGAAGGCGGCGCGTTCGGCCAGCTCTCCGGTGATGGCCTCGGGCCAGAGCGGCGGGGTGAACGGGCCGTGCCGGTCGGCGAGCCGGACGAGTTCGGCAGCGGTGGGACGGCCCTCGTAGTCCTTGTCGAGGCAGCAGGCCACGACGTCGGCCAGCTCGGTGTCCAGCTCCCGCAGGGCGTCGATGTCGGGCGCCTCGTGCACGATGCGGTACAGCACCGGAGGGCCGGAGCCCTCCCCGAACGGCGGGGTGCCGGTGGCGGCGTACGCGATCACCGAGCCCAGCGCGAAGATGTCCACGGCACTGCTGGACGCCCGGGTCCCGGTGGCCTGCTCCGGCGACATGTAGCTGGGGGTGCCCACCATCATGCCGCTCAGGGTCAGCCGGCTCTGGTCCGCGGCGCGGGCGACACCGAAGTCGATGAGGGTGAGACCCTCCGGCGTGAGCATCACATTGGACGGCTTGATGTCCCGGTGCACCATCTCCCGCTCGTGCACGAGGGCCAGAGCGGCGGCGGCCTCACGCAGCAGCAGCCACAGCGCGTCGACGGGCAGGGTGCCGTGCCGTTCGACCGCGTCGCTCAGGGTGATGCCGGGCACGTACGCGGTGGCGAACCACGGGGGCTGGGCATCCCGGTCGGACGCGAGCAGCGGAGCGGTCGCCTCGGCCGGCAGCCGCGACAGGTTGTCCAGCTCGTGCCCGAAGCGCCGCAGGAACCCCTTGTCCTCGGCAGCCACCGAGGGCCGTACCTGCTTGACGGCCGCGTACCGCCCTTCGTGCACACCGAGATACACGCGGCCCATGCCGCCGGCGCCGAGGCGCCCGATCAGCGGGATGGGCCCGATCCTTGACGGATCGCCCTCCTCCAGCGGATCGGCACCGCTCCCTTTGAGTTCAAAGCCCCCGCCCCCGCTCACTCGCTCTCCTCGCTCACCGTCCTGCGGAGCGAAAGAGCTTACTGGGTGGAGAGGTTGTCAGGCGGCGCGTTCTCAGCGCAGGCCCGCGGTGAAGGCGGCCCAGGCACCCCGGCCCACCATCAGCACCGGCCCGTCAGGATCCTTGCTGTCGCGGACGGGAACGGCACCGGGAAAGTCGAGGGCCACCTCGACGCAGTTGCCGCCGTTGTCGCCGCTGTAGCTGCTTTTGATCCAGGTCGTGGCCGAGCTGAACTTGTCGCTGTTCATCGTGCTCGTACCTCTCCATCGCCTCGCTGATCAGAGCGGCGGACTCGAGAGCTGACGGAGCATCCGCCCTGAGCACATCATAGGTCTGCAAGTGCCGTCCGTAGACGGCCGGATCGTCACTGAAATGGCCTCGATCCAGTGACTCGGAGTAAACCCATTTGTGCCCGTCCGGCAGCTCGATCAACGACATCGAGGCGTTGGGGCGCACGAGTTCGGCGCGGTCGGCAGGCGCCACCTGCACGTGGATGTTGGGGCAACGGGCGACGTCGAGCAGGTGCGCGCACTGCTCCCGCATGACGTTCGATCCGCCGATCACGTTGCGAAGACAGCTCTCGTCGAGAACCACGGCGTAGAACGGACCTCCGCCGGACACAAAGCGCCGCTGCCGGCTCAGGCGGGCACGAACCCGCTCCTCCACTTCCTCACCGCTGGTGACGCGCGAAAACAGCGCCCGTGCGTACGACTCTGTTTGCAACAGGCCAGGCACCACCTGCACTTGATACTCACGCAGTGCCACAGCCACCGCATCCATCTCCGCCCGGCGCCGGAACCAGTCCGGATGCTCCACCTGTGGGTACCAGTCGATCCTCCCCCACAGCCGGCCCAGGACCCCGCCCGTGCCGAGCAGTTCGTCGCACGTCTTCGCGAACGCGTCCGTCGGTACGCGCGTGCCCGCCTCCACCCGCGCCACATGGGACCGGTCGCACGGGATGCGCCCCGCCAGCCCCTCCTGCGTCAGCCCAGCCGCCTCCCGGAAGTGCCTCAGCACCTCACCGAACACGGCGGCCGTGGTCGCCCCCGTACTCCCCCCGGCGTTGCGTCGGCTCACGGCGCCCCCTCCGTGACAGTGGTCGAGTGTCACGCGTCATGCATTGATGCCCACGATTCCACTGCGCCACGCTCGACACACCGAGAGTGACGAAAGGGAATCGCCGATGGATCTGAGCGCCGAGGTCCGCGAGGCCAACCGCCGTTCCGCGATCCGCCTGTCGCTGGCTCACCCGCTGGTCCCGGTGAGCCCGCCCCCGGAGCCGGTCCCCGGCTGCGGGGAGTGCGCCGAGCTGGCCGCGCGGCGCAGCAGGGCGCGGGCGGCGGACGACGGCAGCGCGGAGACGGACGCGGACGTGCTGCTCAGACGCCACCAGCGACGCGTCCACGAGCCGCCGGCCCTGCGGTCGGGGAACACTGGCCGTATGGAGACGATCGATACCGCCACCGCTCGTTCCTGGCTCGGGGTCGCGTTGGAGGAGGCGCGGGCGGGGCTTGCCGAGGGCGGGGTTCCGGTGGGGGCCGCGCTGTACGGGGCGGACGGGGTGCTGCTGGGGCGGGGGCGGAACCGGCGGGTGCAGGACGGGGATCCGTCGGTGCACGCGGAGACGGCCGCCTTCCGGGCGGCGGGCCGGCAGCCGTCGTATCGCGGGACGACGATGGTGACCACGCTGTCGCCGTGCTGGTACTGCTCGGGGCTGGTCCGGCAGTTCGGGATCTCGCGGGTGGTGATCGGTGAGGCGGTCACCTTCCGGGGCGGGCACGAGTGGCTGGCCGAGCACGGGGTGCGGATCGTGCTGCTGGACGATCCGGAGTGCGTCGCGATGATGCGGGAGTTCGTGGAGCGCCATCCACAGCTGTGGAACGAGGACATCGGGAACACCGGGACCATCGGGAGGTGAGCGCGCCTGCCTCCCGATGGTCCCTGCCGGTGTCCCCGGTGCCGGCTCAGAAGCCGGCGGCGGTCAGGACGCCGAGGCCGACGTCCGCATAGGAGTGCTTGCCGGAGACGAAGATGTTGACGCCGTAGTAGTTGAACAGCCAGCAGCCGAAGGCCAGCAGGGCCAGGTACGCGGCCTTGCGGCCCTTCCAGCCGGCCGTCGCGCGGGCGTGCAGGTAGCAGGCGTAGGCGACCCAGGTGATGAAGGACCAGACCTCCTTGGGGTCCCAGCCCCAGTAGCGGCCCCAGGCGTCGCCCGCCCAGATCGCACCCGCGATGATCGTGAACGTCCACAGCGGGAAGACGGCCGCGTTGACCCGGTAGGCGAACTTGTCGAGCGAGGCGGAGGCGGGCAGGCGCTCCAGGACGCTGGTGGCGAAGCTGCCGGGCTTGCCGCCGCCGGCCAGCTTGCTCTCGTAGGAGTCCTTGAACAGGTACAGGATCGTGGTGACCGCGCCCAGGTAGAAGACCGCGCCGCAGAGGATCGCCGTGGAGACGTGGATGTAGAGCCAGTACGAGTGGAGGGCGGGAACCAACTGGTCGCTGGCGGTGTACAGGACAGTGACAGCGAGGCCGAGGTCGAGGAGGACCGAGGTGATCAGGAACAGCCCGATCCAGCGCACGTTCTTCTTCAGCGCCAGCAGCGTGAGGTACACGCCGACGGCGACGGTGGAGAACGTGATGTTGAACTCGTACATGTTGCCCCAGGGCGCCCGCTGCACGGACAGCGCCCGGGTGAGCACGCCGCCGAAGGCCAGCAGGAAGCCGAGCACGGTGAGGGACACGGCGATACGGCCGTAGAGGTCGCCCTGCTCGTCACCGCCGTGGGCGCCGGGGCCGTCCGGTACGTCCCGGGTGCCGGCCGTGGCCCGGACGACGACCTTGGGCCGCTCCAGGACGGCGGTTCCGCCCGCCTGCTTCACCGTCACCGCCGGCGCCTTCCTGGACTCCGCGCCCGGGGTGAGCGCGGCGGCCGTGCGGGCGACCTTGCTGCGGCTGCCGAAGAGCCATTCGGCGATGTACGCGAAGAAGGCCAGGGTGTAGACGGCCATCGCGGAGTAGATGAGCACATTGCTCATCTCCGCGAGGCTTTCGTTGGTCGCGGCGGCGAGAGTCACTGCTGCTCAGCCCCTTCGGCAGATGCAGGGTTGCGGTGGTCGGGTGTCTTCGCTGATGCGTCGTCCGGTCCGGGAGCGCTGTCGGGAGCGGTCGCGGAGTCGGGGTCGGGCTCGGGGGCGCCCGGTGCCTGTGCGTAGAGGGCCTCGGCGAGGTCGCCGAGTTCCTCCGGGACCTTCGCGGACTCGCTGCGGCCGAGGCCGGCCATCTCGACGACGGTCACCCCGTCGGCGCCCGCGGTGGCCCGCACCCAGACGCGGCGGCGCTGGATGAACAGGGACGCGGCGAGGCCGCCGATGGCGACGATGGCGCCGCCGAGGGCCCAGCCGCCGCCGGGCTCCTGCACGACCTGGAAGCCGGCCCACTCCTTGATGTCCTTCTCGAAGGTGACCGAGCCCGCACCGTTCGGGAGCTTCATGGTCTCGCCGGGGCGCAGCAGCTTCTTCAGCAGCTTGCCGTCGGGGCCCTTGAACTCCTTCATCTTGGACTTGTCCATCTGGTACACGCTCTGCGGAATGCCGGAGTCGGCCTTCAGGTCGCCGTGGTAGGCGTTGAGCGCGAGGACCGGATAGTCCAGGGCGGGGAACTGGGAGAGCATCGTGCCGGTCGCCGACCCGCCGAAGGTCGGCACGAAGAAGGCCTGGAAGCCGAGCTGCTCCTTCTTGCCCTCGGGGTTGCGGTAGCCGTCGAGGACCTTGACCACCCCGGAGGAGGTGACGTTGGCGTCGAGCGGCAGCAGCGGGACGGCGTCCTGGAAGACGATCTGGCCCTTGCCGTCGCGGACCGTGACGACCGGTGCGTAGCCGTGGCTGACCAGGTAGACCTTGGCGTCGCCGATCTTCAGGGGCTCGTTGACCTTGACGGTGGTCCTCTTCTGCTCGCCGTAGGCGCCCTCGCTGTAGGTGAGGTCGGCCTCGTAGGTGCGCGGGGTGCCGCGGTTGGGGCCGGTGCGCTCGTAGGTGCCCTTGAAGTCCTTCAGGTCGAAGCTGAAGGGTTCGAGGTCGTCGGTGGTGAAGAGGCTGCCGGACTTGAAGTCGTCGTACTGGGTGAGCGTGTTGGCGAAGCCGTGGCCCTCGACGATCAGCTTGTTGCCCTCGGACTTGAACAGCTGGCCCCAGGCGAAGGCGATCAGCATCACGATCAGGGCGATGTGGAAGGCGAGGTTGCCGACCTCGCGCAGATAGCCCTTCTCGGCGGCGACCGCGTCACCGGAGAGATGAGCACGGAAGCCGCGCTTCTTCAGCAGGGCGAGCGCGGCCTCGCGGACCTGCTCCGGGCCGGTCTCGGTGCGCCAGGTGGTGTGGGCGGGCAGCCGGGTCAGCCGCCGGGGCGCGCCCGGCGGGCGGCCGCGCAGCTGGCCGACGAACTGCCAGGTGCGCGGGACGATGCAGCCGATCAGGGAGACGAACAGCAGGATGTAGATCGCGGAGAACCACACCGAGCTGTAGACGTTGAAGAGCCCCAGCTTGTCGTAGACGGGGGCGAGCACCTCGTGCCGCTCGCGGAAGTCGGCGACCTTGGTCTCGTCGATCCCGGTCTGCGGGATCAGCGAGCCGGGGATCGCGCCGAGCGAGAGCAGCAGAAGCAGCAGCAGGGCGACCCGCATGGAGGTGAGCTGCCGCCAGAACCAGCGGGCCCAGCCGATCACGCCAAGGGAGGGCAGGTTCGGCGCCTCGTCGGGGGCGGTGGACAGCTGGGCGCCGGCCGCGCCCAGCTCCTGGTCGTCACCGGCCTTCGTGGTGTCGTCCGTCGTGGTGTTGCTCATCGGGTCAGATCCCCACAGTGAAGCCGTTGGACCAGGTCTGCATCTGCGCCACGAGGCTGTCCCACGCGCCGGTCAGCAGCAGCACACCGGTGACGATCATCATGCTGCCGCCGATGCGCATGACCCACACGTAGTGCCGCTTGACCCAGGCGAACGCGCCGAGCGCCTTGCGGAAGGCGACGGCGGTGAGCACGAAGGGCACGCCCAGGCCCAGACAGTACGCCACGGTCAGCAGGGCGCCCCGCCCGGCGCTCTCCTGCTGGGCGGAGAGGGTCAGCACGGAGGAGAGGGTGGGGCCGATGCAGGGGGTCCAGCCGATGCCGAACAGGGCACCGAGCACGGGCGCGCCCACCAGCCCGGTCGCCGGTCGCTTGTGGAAGCGGAACTCGCGCTGGGTGAACCAGGGCATCAGCCCCATGAAGAAGACACCCATGAGGATCATGAAGGCGCCGAGGATCTTGCTGAGGACGGCCTTCTGCTCCTGGAGGGTGTCCCCGAAGTAGCCGAAGAGGGCACCGCTGGAGACGAACACGGCGGTGAAGCCGAGCACGAACAGGGAGGCGCCCATCACCATGCGGCCGCGCCGGGCCTCGGCCAGGTCGGTGCCGGAGACTCCGGTGACATAGGAGAGGTAGCCGGGGACCAGGGGCAGCACGCAGGGCGAGAAGAAGGAGACGAGGCCGGCGAGCACGGCGATGGGCAGCGCCACCAGCAGGGCGCCGTTGAGCACCGTGGTGTTCGGGTCCATCAGGTCACTTCTCCGCGACGACCGGCTTGAGCATCTTCAGCAGCCGTTCCTCGCTGAGCGGGGACAGGGAGCGGGCGGCGATCCTCCCGTCCCGGTCCAGGACCAGGGTGGAGGGGATCGACTGCGGGTTGAGCGTGCCCTTGGGGAAGCGGAGCATCAGCTTGCCCGTGGGGTCGTACAGGCTCGGGTAGGGGACGTCGAAGTCCTCCTCGAACGCCCGGGCCGCCCGGATGTTGGTGTCGCGGGTGTTGATGCCGACGAACTGCACGCCCTTGTCGGCGTAGTCGTTGGCGACCTTGGTGAAGTACTTGGCCTCCGCACGGCACGGGTTGCACCAGGAGCCCCAGACGTTCAGCACGACGACCTTGCCCTTGTAGTCGGCGACGTCGAGCTGCTTGCCGTCGACGGTCTCGCCGGACAGCTCGGGGGCCGCGGCGCGCTCGCCCTTGGCGGCGGTGGAGATGCCGTCGGTACCGGTGACGAAGTTGGTGTCGCCGCCTCCGCCGGAGGTCCCGCCCTCGCCGCACGCGGTGGCGAGCAGCGCGGCCACGGCGGCACCGGCGGTCAGGGCGACACGGCGGCGGACGCCCGCACGGCGGTCACGGCCGACGCGGGCGGCGCGGTTCGGGCGCTGGGGGGCGCGGCTGGCGGCACTCATGTGAAAAGTTTCGCATGCCCTTCCAGGGGATCATGCGCACCCCCCTTGCGGGCGGAAACCCGCATTTCAGGCGCCGTTCGAGGTGCTCTCCCCGGTGCCGCTGCCGGTGTCCTCCATGAACGCCTTCCAGCCACCTGCCGGTTCCTGCCCGACCTCCAGGGTGCGCAGCCGGTTCAGGACCTCGGGCTTCTGCACGTCGAGCCAGTCGACGAACTGGCGGAAGGAGACGAGCCTCACGTCGCCGCCCTTCTCCTTCTCCCGCGCCATGTGCTTGAGGGCCTCCTCCACGGCGTCCATGTAGATGCCGCCGTTCCACTCCTCGAAGTGGTTGCCGATGAAGAGGGGAGCCCGGTTTGTCTCGTACGCCCGCTTGAAGCCGGATATGTACGCCTGGGCGGCCTGCCGCCGCCAGCCCGGGTAGTTGTGCGCGGGCGCCTTGGTCGAGTTGACGGACTGGTTGGCGAGCATGTTGTAGTCCATCGACAGGACCTCGAAGGAACGGCCGGGGAACGGTATCTGCTGCAGCGGCAGGTCCCATATGCCCTGCCTCTTCACCGGCCAGGTCTGGCGGCCGCCGGGCGAGGAGGCGTCGTAGCGCCAGCCCAGCTCGCGGGCGACGGGCAGCAGGTTCTCCTGGCCGAGCAGGCAGGGCGTACGGCCGCCGACCAGCTCCTTGTCGTAGTCGAAGGGCAGGGACGGCAGGTCCGTCCAGCCGGTGTTGGTCCGCCACTGCTTGACGAAGGACTTCGCCTGGTCGATCTCGCTGCGCCACTGCTTCGGCGTCCAGTTGGCGACGCTGCCGGTGCCGGCGCAGAAGTGGCCGTTGAAGTGGGTGCCGATCTCATGGCCCTCGAGCCAGGCGCGGCGGACGTTCTTCAGCGTGTCCTTGATGTGGTCGTCGGTGAGGTAGCCGATGTCGGAGGCGCCGCGCGGATTGTTCGGCGGGTCGTAGAGGCGCTTCTTCGACTCGGGCAGCAGATACAGCCCGGAGAGGAAGAAGGTCATGGACGCGCCGTGCTCCTTGGCGAGGTCCAGGAAACGGGGGAAGAGCCCGTTGCCGACCTCGCCGGCACCGTCCCAGGAGAACACGACGAACTGGGGCGGGACCTGACCCGGCTCCAGCGGCACGGGCTTCTCCGGCTGGTGGGGCTGCCGCCCGGTGAAGGAGGTGGACCCGTCACCGATCGGGCGCGCCGTCCTGGAGGGTTCGGGCGAGGCGCCCGCCCCTTCGTCGCCGCGGGAACCGCCGGCGTGGGTCGAATCGTCCGACCCGGTGAGGCCTCCGCAGCCGGCCAGCGAGGCGGCGGCCACGGCGCCCGCGCCGAGCCCGAGCATTCCCCTGCGGGTGAGAGTGCGCATGGCCTCCCCGTTCGTCACATCATCAGCTGGTCACTCATTCAGAGGCCGTGACGGAGGCGGAGGTTCCACTCATTTGGGGAGATTGTGCAACGAACAGGGCACGCGACGGTCATGAGCCGCCCCGCTTGCGGTAAGTAGGCGCGCTACGCCCGATTGCGCCCGCCCACTGCCCCGTGCAGGACGACATCGACGCACGGCGGAGGCGGAGGCCCGGCGGCCGCACGGCCGCCGGGCCCCGGAACGACGGGCCTCGAAACGCCGGGCCCCGGAACGACGCGGGCAGCCGGGAGCCGTGGTGAGGGCTACGCGCCGAAGGCCTTGCCGCCGCCTGACCCCTTGCGGCGCTTGGCGCCGGCCAGGAGGTGCGGGGGGACGAGGTCGCGGGCCGGTTCGCTGTAGCCGACAGAGACGATCTTGTCGCCCTGGAAGGTGAAGCTGGTGAGCGAGGCGAGGGTGCACTGGCGCTTGCGCGGGTCGTGCCACAGCCGCCGCCGCTCGACGTAGGACCGCACGATCCAGATGGGCAGCTGGTGGCTGACCAGCACCGCCTCGTGGCCGCGGGCCGCGTCCCTCGCCGCGTTCAGGGCGCCCATCATCCGGATCACCTGGTCGACATACGGCTCGCCCCAGGACGGCTTGAACGGGTTGACCAGGTGCTTCCAGTTCTCCGGCCGGCGCAGGGCGCCGTCGCCGACCCCGAAGGTCTTGCCCTGGAAGACGTTGGCCGCCTCGATCAGCCGCTCGTCGGTGACGATGTCCAGCCCGTGCGCCTTGGCGATCGGCTCGGCCGTCTCCTGCGCCCGCTCCAGCGGGGAGGCACCGACATGGACGATGTCGCGGCCGGACAGGTGCTCGGCGACCCGGTCCGCCATGCGCCGGCCCAGTTCCGAGAGGTGGTAGCCGGGCAGCCGCCCGTAGAGGACGCCGGTCGGGTTCTCGACCTCGCCGTGCCGCATCAGGTGCACGACGGTGACGTCGGCGCCCAGGTTCTTCTTCTGGTCGGCGCTCACGCGGTGGCCTCCGCTGCCGCTCGGGCCGCCGCCGGGAGGGCGTCGGCGATCCGCTGCACCGCCTGCTCGTCGTGCGCGGTGGACACGAACCACGACTCGAAGGACGACGGCGGCAGATACACGCCGTTCTCCAGCATCGAGTGGAAGAAGGCGGTGAAGCGGAACGACTCCTGCGCCTTGGCGTCCTCGTAGGTGCGCACCGGCCGGTCGGTGAAGAAGACGGAGAACATGTTGGAGGCGTTCTGCAGCGTGTGCGCCACGCCCTCCTTGGTGAGCGCCTCGCTGACGAGCGACTGGATCTGTGCCGAGACGGCGTCGATCTTCCGGTAGGCCGCCTCGTCCAGCAGCCGCAGCTGGGCCAGTCCGGCGGCGGTGGCCACCGGGTTGCCGGAGAGAGTGCCGGCCTGGTAGACGGGCCCGGCGGGGGCCAGGTGCGCCATGACGTCGGCCCGCCCGCCGAACGCCGCGGCGGGGAAGCCGCCGCCCATCACCTTGCCGAAGGTCATCAGGTCGGGGCGCACACCGTCCACGCCGTACCAGCCGGCGCGGCTGGTACGGAAGCCGGTCATCACCTCGTCGGAGATGTACAGCGCGCCGTTCTTCTCGCAGGCGTCCTTCAGCCCCTGGTTGAACCCGGGCAGCGGCGGCACCACGCCCATGTTGCCCGGCGAGGCCTCGGTGATCACACAGGCGATCTCACCGGGGTGGGCGGCGAACGCCGCGTGCACGGCCTCGAGGTCGTTGTACGGCAGCACGATGGTGTCGCCGGCCTGGGCGCCGGTGACGCCCGGGGTGTCGGGGAGCGCGAAGGTCGCCACACCGCTGCCGGCGGAGGCGAGCAGCGAGTCGACGTGCCCGTGGTAGCAGCCGGCGAACTTGATCACCTTGCTGCGCCGGGTGAAGCCGCGGGCCAGCCGGATCGCCGACATGGTGGCCTCGGTGCCGCTGGAGACCAGCCGCACCTGCTCCAGCGGCTCGATCCTGGCGACCATCTCCTCGGCGAGCGCGACCTCGCCCTCGCCCGGCGTGCCGAAGGAGGTGCCGCGGGCCACGGCCTCCTGCACGGCGGCGATCACCTCGGGGTGCGCGTGCCCCAGGATCATCGGGCCCCAGGAGCAGACGAGGTCGACGTACTCACGCCCGTCGGCATCGGTCAGGTACGGCCCGTTTCCGGACACCATGAACCGGGGCGTGCCGCCGACGGCGCGGAAGGCACGCACCGGTGAATTGACGCCACCGGGAGTGACGGCCGCGGCCCGATCGAACAGCGCCTGCGAGGCGGGGGCTTCGTATGGATATGGCAGTTCGCTCATGACCTGCGACTTCTCCGACCTTCTGTCGACTTCTCGGGCTCTCGGAGGGCTCCGGTGCCGAGTGCGAGGGACGTTGTTCAGGGTAGGCCAGGGGCGCCGGGGAAGGGCTTCAGGGGCGATCCGGGCAGCGGCGTGGCAGGTGCATGACCAGGGGCGGCAGGCCGGCGGGCCCGCACGAGCGCCGGCCGGGCGGTCGCGAAGAGCGACCGCACCGATCGTTCTCGGCCACCGCGCGGATCTCTGCGGCCTCCGGTCCCCCTCACCGCCGTGTGATCTGCGAAACTGGCGTCTGGTACACGCAGCTCACACGGCCCGGGTCGGGCGGAGGCCGCGAAGATCGCGCGGACCGATGTTTCACCGCACGTTTCGGCGGGCGGCCGTGGGGGAGGTCACTGACACGATCATCGGGTTGCGCGGCGGGGGCCGCGCGTCCTAGAAAAGCAGTCGGGTGGAGATATGCATCGCGGTGGCGGACTGGGCGAGGGGACTGATGACCTGGGTCCTCGACGTGCCCGGCGGGGAAGGCACCGGCGCGAGACCCAGCACACGGACGAGGCGGCGAACGCGGCAGGCGCGAACGAGTCCCGTCAGACTCATGGAGTTCCGAGCGAACCCGAGCGGCTCGACGGACGTATACACGGACGGATCGATCGGCTGGGACCGGGGAGCAGGAATGGTGGTCGGGTGGGGGTGACGTACAAGTACTTCGGCGCGCCGGACGGCGCCACGGCAGCCCGCGTCCCGATCTCGATGCGTCCCGAGGAACTCGGCGGCGACGAGCTCGGCATGGGCGGCATGTTCACCAAGATCAAGCCGGAGACCATGGCGGCCATGGTGCTGACCGGCATCGAGGGCGTTCCCCTGCACAAGGTGCCTCCGCTGGAACTGGTCGTGCTGCACCCCGACTACGCGGTGGTCAAGCTGCCCATGACGGTCGTCGACCCGCTGCGCGGCATCGGCGAGGAGGCGGTCGGCGCGGCAGCCTTCATCTGGTCCACGGTCCCCGACCGCGGCGGCCCCCGCGACGCCTTCAACGTCTACCAGCTGCTCCACGAGTGGCAGGACTTCAGCCACCGGCTGCACGAGGCGGGGCACCAGCCGTACTGCCTCGTCTGGCCCTGATCCGGGGCCGCTGATCCGGGCGGGGTTCTCCGAATCCGGGCGGGGTTTCGGGCCCCGCCCTCGTCATGTGCGGGAGGGACCACCGCCCTCGTCATGTGCGGGAGGGACCACCGCCCTCGTCATGTGCGGGAGGGCCCCCGCCCTCGTCCGTGCCGGGTGAGCGGACCGGCCTCAGTCGCCGCGGCCGCCCAGGATGCCCCGCTCGTACGCCGTCGCCACCGCTGCCGCACGGTCGTTGACCCCGAGCTTGGCGTAGAGGTGGGTGAGATGGGTCTTCACCGTGGCCTCGCTGATGAACAGCTCGCGGGCGATCTCGCGGTTCGAGGTGCCCCTGGCGACCAGGGCGAGAACTTCGCGTTCGCGGGGTGAGAGGGGCTCGTTGGCGGGCGCGCGGACCGCGGAGACCAGACGGGAGGCCACCGCCGGGGACAGGACCGTGCGGCCCTCGGCCGCCGCGCGCACCGCGGCGAACAGCTCCTCGCGCGGGGCGTCCTTCAGCAGATAGCCCGTCGCGCCCGCCTCGATCGCGGGGATGGTGTCGGAGTCCGTGTCGTAGGTGGTCAGGACCAGCACCTTGGCGCGGGCGCCGCGGCGGGTGAGTTCGGCGATGGCGCCGACCCCGTCTCCGTCCGGCATGCGCAGGTCCATCAGAACCACGTCCGGGTCGAGTTCGGCGACCAGCGCGACCGCCTCGACACCGTTGGCGGCCTCGCCGAGCACGGTGAAGCCGGGCGCCGACTCGAACATGCCCCGCAGGCCGTCCCGCACCACGGGATGGTCGTCGACGACGAGCAGGGAGATCACGGCGTCCTCCGGCACGGCGTCCTCCGGCACGCGGTGCTCGGGCACGCCGTCCTCGGGGACGCGGTCCCCGGGAGCGGGGTCCTCGGGAGCGGCGGCACCCTCGTCACCGGTCACGTCATCGGTCATGGCGCACCAACGGTACGCGAGCCGACACCGCCGTGCCGTACCCCGGTTCGGACTCGACGGTCAGCGAGCCGGCGATGCGTTCGGCGCGGGCGCGCATGCCGTCGAGGCCGAAGCCGCCGGTGCCGGTGCGCTCGGGCAGCGTCAGCGGGTCGAAGCCCCGGCCGTCGTCGCGCACGTCCAGGGTGACCTCGTCACCCATGAAGCTGAGCGTGACGCCGACGCGCGAGGCGGACGCGTGCCGGGCGGCGTTGGCCAGGGCCTCCTGGGTGATGCGCAGCAGCGTCGCCGACACCTCGGCGTGCAGGGACTCCTCGGTGCCGGTGAGCGTGAACTCGGCCCGTACACCGTTCTGATCGGACCACTGGGCGACCAGCTTCTCCAGGGCCTGGGGCAGTCCGTCGTGGGTCAGGGCCACGGGCGCGAGGTTCTGCACGGCGCGGCGGGCCTCGCCGAGGCTGTGCCGGGCGAGGTCGGCGGCGCGCCGCACATGCTCGTGGGCGGTCGCCGGGTCCGGTGTGCCCGCGACGACCTGCAGCTGGGCGATGATGCCGGTCAGGCCCTGGGCGATGGTGTCGTGGATCTCCGCGGCCAGCCGTCTGCGTTCGTCGGCGATGCCCGCTTCTCTCGCCTGCACCAGGAGCTGGGCGTGCAGGGCGGCGTTCTCGTCGAGGGCCTGCTGGAGGGCGGCGTTGGTGCGTTCGAGCTCGGCGATGGTGGCGGCGCGGGCGCGGGAGCGTTTCTCCTCCTGCGCGGAGAGGTTGCTGATCACGGTGAGCAGCACGTTGTTGGCGACCAGCAGCCCGGCGAACAGGGCCCACTGCGCGCCGCTGCGGAACGGCATCCCGCCGGCCTGCGAACCGGCCACGGCCACCGAGCAGGCGAACGGTCCGGCCCGCTGCCACCGCCTCCCGCCGGGGATCAGCTTGTCGGCGTCGAAGTAGCCGGTGACGGCGTAGAACGCGAAGAAGGGGTTCAGCCAGGTGAGCGCGAAGCCGAGCGCCCAGCGCAGGGTGTAGTACACCGCTCCGGCGGGCGTCGGCCCGGGACGGGAGCGGCCGGCCCGGCCCCAGTACAGCTGCAGCAGGAGGGCCGCGGGCACCAGGACCGCCGCCGTGTACCGTTCACCCGCGCTCGGCGTCAGCTCGGGGGCGGTGGCCGCCGCCAGGAGCGTGCCGCCGCCGAGCAGTCCGTACGGCCCCCACCTGCGGAACAGCTCCCAGCGCCGCTCGATGTCCGTGTCCGCCGCCGTCATCCCCCCAGTCTGCACGGAAGCCTTCCTACTCCCACCGGAACCAGCGGCTCGCCACCGCCGTCAGCAGCACCGCCCAGGCGGTGAGCACGGCGAGGTGGGACAGCGACGGCCAGTCGCCCGCGGCCGCCTGGTCGAGGGCGCGGGCCGCCGCTCCGAACGGGGTGAACCCGACGACGCGGGCGAGCACGTCCGGCATGGCCGCCACGGGCACCCAGACGCCGGCGCAGAACATGCTCGGGAAGAACACCGCGGAGCCGACCGCGGCCGCGATCTTCGCGGTCCGGGCACGCGCCGCCACCAGGGCCCCCATGGCCAGCGCGGCGGCGACCGCCAGCAGCAGGGCGAGGACATAGCCGAACGGCTGCTGCGGCAGCCGTACGCCGAAGGCGAGGCGGCCCACCGCGAGCGACAGCAGCGCCGACACCAGTCCCGCGGCGCCGTGCAGGGCCATCTGCGCGGACAGCAGGGCCGACGGGCGCACCGGGGTCGCCGACATCCGGCGCAGGATGCCGCGCTCCCGGTAGCCGGTGACGACGGGCGGCATCGCCTGCACTCCGGCCACGATCAGGGCGACCAGCACGGTCACGGGCACATAGGTGTCGATGAGCCGGATGCCGCCCAGGTCCTCGCTGACCTTCCGGAACGGCGGGATGCAGCCGAGGATCGCCAGCAGCAGGGGCGGGAACACCAGGATCCAGAAGAGGTTGCCGGGTTCCCTGCGGAAGAGCCGGGCCTCGGCACACAGCACGGCGTTGCGCGGGGAGGCGCCCCCGCGGGCGCCCGTCTGAGTCGTGGTCATGTTCCGGCTCCGTCCGGGTGTTCCGAGTGCGGCGTCTCGGGCGTCAGGCCGTCGTCAGGCCGTCGTCAGGTCGAGGAAGGCGTCGTCGAGCGTGGCGTCGGTGACGCGGAGCTGGTGCGCGGCGATCCGGCGCCGGGCGAGGAGCGAGATGACCGCGTTGACGGTCTCGTCCGTGCCGGCCAGCGTGATCCGGCCGTCCTTGTGCTCCACGGAGGCGAGCGCGGGCAGCGCGGCCACCTCCTCGTCGTCGAGCGGTTCCGACGGCGTGAACGAGATGACGGTGGAGCCCGCCGCCCGGCCGATCAGCCCGCGGGGTGTGTCGAGCGCGGCGATCCGCCCGTTGTCGATCAGGGCGATCCGGTCGCACAGCCGCTGCGCCTCCTCCATGAAGTGCGTGACGAGGAGAACGGTGACGCCGCGGGCGCGGACGTCCTCGATGAGCTGCCAGGTGTCGCGGCGGGCGCGCGGGTCGAGCCCGGTCGTCAGCTCGTCGAGCACCACGATCCTGGGGTCGCCGACCAGGGCGAGCGCGATGAACAGGCGCTGCTTCTGGCCACCGCTGAGCTTGGCGAACCGGGTGCCGAGCTGACCGGCGAGGCCGAGGCGTTCGGCGAGCGGACGCCAGTCGGCGGGGGCCGGGTACAGGGCGGCGTACAGCTCCAGCGCCTCGCGCACGGTGAGTTTCGGCTGCAGCTCGCTCTCCTGCAGCTGGGCACCGAGGACCCGGGTCACCGCCTCGTGGTCGGCGACCGGGTCGAGCCCGGCGACCCGGATGCGGCCCGCGTCGGGGAGGCGCAGGCCCTCCACGCACTCGACGGTGGTGGTCTTGCCGGCGCCGTTCGGGCCGAGGATGCCGAAGATCTCGCCCTCCTCGACGGCGAAGGAGACGCCGTCGACGACGGTCCGCCCGCCGTAGGACTTGCGCAGGCCGCTGACTTCGACGACCGGCCCGGAGGCGGTCGCCCTGCTGCTCGCCGTGGTCATGCGACGAGCCTCGCGCACGGGCGGCGCCCGCCGCATCGCCCATCACGCTCGAAGCGGCATCAGCCGATCGGCGGATGCGGTGGTACGACCTCGTGCCGGCTCGCCCCTCCGGTCCCTCCGTCGGCTGCCGTCCGGTGGCCCGGGACCGGGGGGTGGGTGACAGTGGCGGCAGGTCGGGTGGTGCGAGGGAGATGCGATGCTCCGGATCGGGTCATGAGCCATCCGGGCACCCTCGTCCTGATCATGGGCGCGGCCGTCCTCGCCCCGCTGCTGGTGTTCGCGGCCGGGCGGTGGGTGCGGATCCCGCTGGTCATCTTCGAGATCGTGCTGGGCGTGCTGATCGGGCCGGACGTGCTCGGCTGGGCGCACAGCACCGAGGTGGTCGACACGCTCGCCGATCTCGGACTGTCGATGCTGATCTTCCTCGCCGGCTACGAGATCGACTTCGCGGCGGTGCGCGGCGACACCCTGCGCCGTTCGCTGTGGGCGTGGCTGGTCTCGCTGGGCCTGGGGATCGGGCTGGCCTTCCTCGTCAGCGGCGAGGACGTGCTCCAGGCACTGGTCGTCGGCACCGCCCTGACCAGCACGGCGCTCGGCACGGTCCTGCCGATGCTGCGCGACAGCGGCGAACTGAAGGGCCGCTTCGGGACGGTGATGTCCGCGTTCGGGGCGGTCGGGGAGTTCGGCCCCGTGGTGGCGGTGACGCTGCTGCTCAGCGGGCGCCGGCCCGCCGAGTCCGCGGCGCTGCTGGTGGCGTTCGGCGTGATCACGGGCCTCGCGGTGCTGTGGGCGCTGCGGCCCCGGCCGCCCTGGTTCGGGCGGCTGGCCGAGCGGACCCTGCACAGCAGCGCCCAGTTCGCGGTCCGGTTCGTGATGCTGCTGCTGGCCTGCATGCTGGGCCTCGCCGAGGTGTTCGGCCTCGATGTGCTGCTCGGCGCGTTCGCCGCCGGGGTGCTGACCCGGATCATCCTGCAGCGGGCGGTGCCCGCGGCGGGCGGGGTGGTGCTGAGCAAGGTGGAGGCGATGGGGTTCGGCTTCCTGGTGCCCCTCTTCTACGTCGTCACCGGTATCGAGTTCGATCTGCACGCGCTGCTCCACGATCCGGAGGCGCTGCTGCTCGTGCCGGTGTTCCTGCTGCTGGTGGTGCTGGTGCGGGGCGGGCCGGTGTTCCTGCTCGCGCCGAGGGACCTGGGCCGCAGGGACCGTGCTGCGCTGGCGCTGTTCGCCTCCACGTGTCTGCCGCTCGTCGTCGCGATCACCACCATCGGGGTGGACCAGAAGCTGCTCGCCACGGACGAGGCGGCCTCGCTGGTGGGGGCGGCGATGATCTCCGTGCTCGTGCTGCCGCTGCTGGCGACGCGGGTGCGGGCGGGTGCCCGGAGACCGGAGAGGGCGGAGGAGGACGGCCGTGCGGGCCGGGCTGCTCCGGCCCGGCCCGCACGGGAGGGGGTGGACGACTCCGAGTCGTGGTGACTCCGGGTACGCCGCCGGTCAGGCGGCCACGCCCGCTCCCCGGGGCTCCCCCCGCTCCGTCTCGTGCCGGGACGTGATCAGGGCCGAGCGGGCACGGGCGGCGCGGGAAAGGACCGTGCCGAGCGGGCAGCCGCTGAGCGCGGCCGACTCCGAGACCCGTCACCCGGGGGTTCAGAAGCCGAAGACCTGGGTCCAGGTCCAGTCGTCGGTGGTGACGCCGACCCCCATGGTCTTGAGGTCGCAGTTGAGGATGTTCGCGCGGTGGCCGGGGGAGTTCATCCAGGCGTCCATGACCGCCGCGGCGGAACTCTGGCCCTTGGCGATGTTCTCGGCGCCGGGGCTCGGGTAGCCCTGGGCCTTGGCGCGGTCGACGAAGGAGCGGCCGTCCTGGCTGGTGTGGCTGAAGTAGTTGTTGGCCGACATGTCCTCGCTGTGCAGCTGGGCGGCCTTGGCGAGGCGGCTGTCGGCGGTCACCGGACCACAACCGGCCTTGCTGCGCTCGGCGTTGGTGAGCGCGAGGACCTGCGCGGCGGGTGAGCCTGCGGGGGCCGCCTGCGCGGTGGTCGACGGCTTCTTCCGCGGCTGCTGCTGCGCGGTCCTGGTGCGTTCCGGCTGGGTGGCGCGAGCGACCGTCGTCTTCCTGGGGGACGTGCTGGGCTTCGGGGACGCCGAGACCGACGGCTTGCGGGACGGGCCGGCGGAGGGCGAGGCGGAGGGCGAGGGCGAGGGCGTCACCGTATCGGTGCCGGACGTGGCGGACGGTTCGACGCCCTCGGGCGCCGACTGCACGGTGGTGCCGTCCTTGTCCTCCGGGGTGAGGATCGTGATGCCGCCGACGGTCCCGCCGGCGACGAGCAGCGCGACGGCGGCGGCTGCCACGGTCCGGTTCCGCCGCCTGCGCTGCCGGGTCCGGGCCCGGCGGCTGGTGCGCGGGCCGGCGCCGGCACCGATCCCGGCGGCGGGCGTCGGCGCCTCGGGCCCGGGCGCGCCGTGCGCGCGCGGGACGGCCGTCGTGGGCGCATCGACGTCGACGGGACCGCCGGGGAAGCCGTGGTCGCCGTACCCCGGTCCCCCGCCGGCCGCCGGTATCGGCTGGGTCGCCCCCGCGTCCGTGGTGAACGCCGGCCGGCTCGCCCCGGCGTCCGCCGCGAACGCCATCGGTGCCGCATCCGCCGCACCACCCGCGAAACCGGCCAGCGCCCCGCCGAGCAGGCCCGCGACCGGCACCAGCCCCAGGCCGACCAGCAGACCCTCCGCCGGGGCCAGGTCGGCCTGGAAACCGGCGCAGCGGGTGCAGTCCCGGGCATGGCGGGCGATCCGCTTGCGCCACAGGGCGGACGGGGTGCCGTCCCAGATGCCGACGACGTCGTCCAGCAGCACGCAACGCGGCTGCGCCGCCAGCGCCCGTACCACCAGCCGGGCCGTCTCCAGCTGGGCCTTCATGCGCTGCACCCGGACCGCCGTGTGCTGCGGCGACAGCTCCAGCGCCGCGGCCACCTCCGCGCGGGTCAGCTCGCCCGCGGCTTCCAGCCACCACAGGGACAGGAGCGCCTGGTCGTCCGGGTCCAGCCAGCGGGTGGCCTCCGCGACCTCGCGCCGCTGGCCTTGAAGTCCGAGCCGGATGATGGTCAGGTCCACGAAGTCGGCGCCGGGGTCGGCGACGTCGTGCGCGTCGTGCAGTTCCTGGCCGGCCGGTACGGTGCGGCCGTCGCGCCAGTGGTGGCGTATCTGGTTCATGGTGATGGCCACCAGCCAGGACCGGAACTTGGCGGGGTCGGCCAGTGAGCCGAGCGAGCGCAGGGCGCGCAGCATGGTCTCCTGCACCACGTCGTCGACGTCCGGGTGACCGTTCAGCGCCCTGCCCACGATGTTGTAGACCAGCGGCAGGCAGCCGGCGACGAGCTGGTCCTGCGCCCGCTGGTCACCGCTGCGCGCCGCCTCGACGACCGCCGCGCCCATGTCCCCGCTCGCTGCCATGCTCGTCCACTCTCCTTCTCGGTCCGGGGCTGTCCTGCCCTGCACAAGAGGAGAGCCACTGCCCGGGACGGGATAACAAAAAGCCTCCGGCCCGTTCAAGACATACGGAAAACCGCACCCGTTTGTTCGGATGCGGACCCCCGTTGTTCCCTTGCTCCCGGTTCTTCCGTTGCTTCCGCTGGCCGGACGTGCGGGAGCCGGTACCGCGCGGCGCGGGCGGCGGGGACGGGACCGGTCAACGGGGCACGAGGCCGGTCAACGGGGCACGGGGCAGGCCGGGGAGCGGGCGGCTGCTCAGTCCTCCGCGCTCGCGCCCGCTCCCGCCACCGTGAAGCCGATCACCGTGCCGCCGCCCTCGCGCCGGAAGGCGTAGGGGGCTCCGCCGTGGGCGAGGGCGACCTCGCGGACGATGGAGAGGCCGAGGCCGGAGCCGGGGAGGGAGCGGGCGGCGGGGGCGCGGTAGAAGCGGTCGAAGACGCGGAGCAGGTCGTCCTCGGCGATGCCGGGCCCCCGGTCCAGCACCTCCACCCGTACCGTCCCCGGACGGGCGGGGCCCGCGACGGCGATCTCCACCGGCCGGCTGCCGTCGCGGTCGAACTTGACCGCGTTCTCGACCAGGTTGGACAGCGCCCGCGTCAGCATGCCGGGCCGGCCCTCGGTGGTGGTGTCGCCGCTCGCCCGGACCAGGATCTCCCGCCCGCTGCGGCGGCGGGCCAGACCGGCGACGTCCTCGGCGATCTCGGCGAGGTCGAGCCGCTGCGGCGGCTCGCTGTCCGACTGGCCGGCCGCGAGGTCGACCAACTCGTTGACCAGGTCGGTCAGTTCCCGCGCCTCCTGGGTGAGGTCGTCGACCAGTTCCTCCCGGGTGCCGGGCGGAAGCTCGTCGATGCGGCGCAGCAGCGAGATGTTGGTGCGCAACGAGGTGAGCGGGGTGCGCAGTTCGTGGCCCGCGTCCTGGACCAGGCGGCGCTGGTCCTCCTCGGACTGGGCGAGCCGGCCCAGCATCCGGTCGAAGGCGCGGCCCAGCCGGCCCACCTCGTCGTGCCCGGCGACCGGCACCTGGATGCCGAGCCGGCGGGTGCGGGCGACGATCTCCGCGGTGTCGGTCAGCACGACCAGCCGGCGCGTGATCCGCCGGGCCAGCCACCAGCCGAACAGCCCGGCGCCGACCACCACCGCCAGCATCAGCACCAGCGTGCGCCGCTGCAGCGCCCGCAGCAGATCCTCGGTGTCGCTGGACTCCTGGGCGACCTGCACCGCGCCCCGGCTGCCGCCGAGCGCGACCGTGGCGACCCGGTAGACGTCGTCGCCGACGTCGACCTCCGCGTGCGTCACCACCTGCCCCGCGGTGCGCGCACCGGCCACCTCGCGGTCGGCGTCGACGACCGGCAGGCCGGGGCTGCCCGGGTCGAAGACGCTGCCGTCCGGCCCGAGCACCTGCACGTCGGTCCGCGCGGGCCGCACCAGGTCGTGGCCGGGGGCGGTGGAGGAGAAGTCGACCGGCGTCATCCGGTTCGCCCGCACCTCCTGGCGCAGATCCTGCACCACCTCGTCGAAGACGGACTGCTGGTCCACCCGCACCAGACGGGCCGCGGCGCTGTAGGAGAGCAGGCCGACCAGCACGGTGACGACGGCGGTCACCGAGGCGAACGCCACCGCGAAGGTGGTCCCCAGCGACAGCAGCCGCAGCCGGCGCCGCCCGCCCGCGGGGCGCGCGCTGCCCGGCACCCGCACCTCAGTCCTCCCGCAGCACGTAACCGACCCCGCGCACCGTGTGGATCAGCTGCGGCGCGCCGGGCTGGTCGAGCTTGCGGCGCAGGTAACCGACGTAGACGGCGAGGTTCTTGGAGCCGGGGCCGAAGTCGTAGCCCCAGATGCGGTCGTAGATGGTGGCGTGGTCCAGGACGACACCCGCGTTGCGCAGCAGCAGCTCCAGCAGCTCGAACTCGGTGCGGGTCAGCTCCAGTTCTCGCTCGCCCCGCCAGGCGCGGCGGGCCTGCGGGTCCATGCGCAGCCCGGCCGCCTCCAGCAGCCTGCCCGGCGCGGCGGCGTTCGGCGTGTCCGGCTGTGCGGCAACGGGGCCGGTGCCGTTCGGCCCGGGGGCGGGGGCGGCCCGCCGGAGCAGGGCGCGCAGCCGGGCGAACACCTCCTCCACGTCGAACGGCTTGACCACGTAGTCGTCCGCGCCCGCGTCCAGACCGGCGATCCGGTCCGCGGTCTCCACCAGCGCGGTCAGCATCAGCACGGGGGTGCGGTCGCCCTCGGCGCGCAGCACCCGGCACACCTGGAGCCCGTCGATGCCGGGCATCATCACGTCCAGCACCAGCACGTCGGGCCGGCTGCGGTGGGCCTCCGCCAGTGCCTCCACCCCGTCGGCGACGGCGGTGACGCGGTAGCCCTCCAGGGTCAGGGCGCGCTCCAGAGCGTTGCGGATGGCTCGGTCGTCTTCGGCGAGCAGAACGGTGTGCGGCACGTGCCCAGTGTGCCAAGTGCCGTTCCGCGGGACGGGGGCGCCGGTACTGGCCGGCTCCCTTCTTACCGGGTGGCCGGCCGACCACACCCGCCCCGCTCACCCTCCGATTTGTTTATGATTCAACTATACGGGTGAACCGCGAACCCGGCAGCCCTGTTCCGCCACCCCGCCCCCGGGCGGCCCCGCGCGCACATGAAGGGGACCCGGCCGCGCCGAACACGACCGGGCCCACCCGCCGCCTCCCGCGGACGGCCGCCGCCCGCGAGCCACGGAATCGACATCACGCACTACGGCACCAGCACCAACCGTCCCCGCAGCCCGCCCCTCGCCAGCCGGGCGTGCGCCTCCGCCGCGTCGTCCAGGGCGTACGTCCCGGCGACCCGCAGCGTCAGCCTCCCCTCCTCCACCAGCCGGACCAGCTCCGCCAGCCGGGCCCCGTCGGCGGCCACCTCCACCCCGGAGACCCGCACCCCGCGCTCCGCGCCCGGCACGGCCGTCGGAATGAGGCCGGCGTACGCCCCGCCGTCCCGGACCCAGGACACCGCCCGCCCGCCGAGCACCGCCGCGTCCAGCACGGCGTCGAAGTCACCGGCCGCGGGCTCACCGCTGACGAAGTCCGCGGCCCCCAGCGACCGCACGGACTCCTCGTCGCCCCGCCGGGCCAGCCCGGTGGCCTTCACCCCGCGCAGCGCGGCGAGCTGCACGGCGTACCCGCCGACCGCACCGGCCGCACCCGTCACCAGCAGCGAGGAGCCGGGGGCCGGGGCCAGCAGATCCAGCGCCCGGGCCGCGGCCAGCGCGTTCAGCGGAAGCGTCGCCGCCCGCACCGCGTCGGCCGTGCGCGGGGCCCTCGCCACCGCGCCCGCGGGCACCACTACGTACTCGGCATGCGTGCCCAGCGGCTTGATCATCCCGTACTGCAGCGCCACGACCTCGTCACCGACGCCCCATCCGGCCGCCGCACCCGGCGAGACGGCCCCGCCGGCCGCGGCCCCCGGACCCACCGCGTCCACGACCCCCGCGACGTCCCAGCCCAGCCCGAGCGTGCGCCCGGCGCCACCGAACACGCCTTCACGCACCGCCGCGTCCACCGGGTTCAGCGCCGCCGCCGCGACCTTGATGCGCACCTCCCCCTCCCCCGGCTCCGGCACCTCGGCCGGCACGATCCGCACGCTCTCCGGCCCGCCGAACGACGTCACCACCGCCGCACGCATGACACGCCTTGCACTCATGACGACAACTCCTCACGTCGGTCCGTCCGCCGCGAGCCGGCCCGTTCGTTCGTCCGCCGCCCCACGGCTGACCGCAACCCTAGGAAGAGCTACTATCCAGAAGGAAGTAGTTACCGCAGAGTGCGTATGTACCCGAGGAGTGAGTCATGCCGACCACCACGGCGGCCCAGCGCCGCCAGCAGGCCCGCATCGAGTACGACGCCTTCCTGCGCGACTGCCCCACCAACCAGCTCCTCGACCGCATCAGCGACAAGTGGGTCGCCCTGGTCGTCGCCGCCCTCGCCGCCGGCCCCATGCGCTACAGCGAACTCGGCCGCAAGATCGCCGGCGTCAGCCCGAAAATGCTCACCCAGACCCTGCGCACCCTGGAACGCGACGGCCTGATCAGCCGCACCGTCACCCCGTCCGTCCCGGTCCGCGTCGACTACAGCCTCACCCCGCTCGGCGAGAGCCTCAGCCGCCTCCTGACCGCCGTGAAGGACTGGGCCGAGACCCACATCGAGGAGGTCCACCAGTCCCGCGAACGCTACGACGCCGCGAACGCCTAGCACCCCGCGAGGGCTACGGCACCTCCCCCGCCCGCAGGCGGGCCGCCTGACGGGTGGCGAACTCCGTGGTGCGGCGCATGTGCTCGACGAACAGGGCCAGCTGCTCGTCGTCGAGATCGTCGAAGAGCGCCAGCCAGCCGCCGAGCCGCTCCCACACGCGCTCGAACTCCGCCGCCCGCTCCGGCACCGGGGCCACCAGGACCCGGCGCCGGTCCTCCTCGTCACGGCGCCGCTCGACATACCCGGCCCGCTCCAGGCGGTCCACCAGGCGGGTCGCCGAACCCGTCGTCAGTCCGGTCAGCTCCGCGACACGGCCCGTCGTCACCGGGCCGCCCTCCAGCGTCAGCAGGCTCAGGCACTGCAGATCGGTCGGATGCAGCCCCAGGTGATCGGCGACCGCCTGATTGAACAGGGCGTACGAGGCGATGTACCGGCGCGCGACCACGGACAGCTCCGCCAGCAGCCGCGACCGCGCGTTTCCCGACATGCAGAAGGTATCCCCGCCGCGGCGCCCTCCGGACGCCCTCCAACGAGGTGACACCAAGGGCGGCGGCAGACGACGGCCGCCCCGGAACCGCGTGCGAAGCTGACCGGCATGCTGATCCTCCGCTCCGCCGCCCTCTTCGTCCTCGCCGCCCTCTTCGAGATCGGCGGCGCCTGGCTGGTCTGGCAGGGCGTACGCGAGCACCGCGGCTGGCTGTGGGCCGCCGGCGGAGTGCTCGCCCTCGGCGCCTACGGCTTCGTCGCCACCTTCCAGCCCGACGCCCACTTCGGCCGCGTGCTCGCCGCGTACGGCGGCATCTTCGTCGCCGGGTCCATCCTCTGGGGTGTGGTCGCCGACGGCTACCGCCCCGACCGCTGGGACATCACCGGCGCGCTGATCTGCCTCACCGGCATGGCCGTGATCATGTGGGCCCCCAGGAACGGATAGCCGGGAACGGACAGCCCGAGTACGGACAGCCCGGGAACGGACAGCCCGGCGACGGACGACCGACGACACCGGCGCAAAGGCCGCACCCGGGGCGCGCCTATGCTGGCCGCACGACCCCGACACCGCCCGAGCCCGCCCGAGGAGCCGCAGACATGGCCAGCGCCGCACCGCCCGCAGCCTCCCGCATCGCCGTCGTCACCGGTGCGAGCAGCGGAATCGGCGCCGCCACCGCACGCGGACTGGCAGCCGCCGGCTACCGGGTCGTCCTCACCGCACGCCGCAAGGACCGCATCGAGGCCATCGCCGAGGAGATCAACGCCGCCGGGCACTCCGCGACCGCCTACCCCCTCGACGTCACCGACCGCGCCGCGGTCGACGAGTTCGCCACCGCCTTCAAGACCATCGGCGTCCTCGTCAACAACGCGGGCGGCGCACTCGGCGCCGACCCCGTCGCCACCGGCGACCCCGACGACTGGCGCCGGATGTACGAGACCAACGTGATCGGCACCCTCAACCTCACCCAGGCGCTGCTCCCCAAGCTGGACGCCAGCGGCGACGGCACCGTCGTCGTGGTCTCCTCCACCGCGGGCCACGCCACCTACGAGGGCGGCGCCGGCTACGTCGCCGCCAAGCACGCCGAGCACGTCCTCGCCGAGACCCTCCGCCTGGAGATCGTCGGCCGCCCGGTCCGCGTCATCGAGATCGCCCCCGGCATGGTCAGGACCGAGGAGTTCGCCCTCACCCGCTTCGGCGGCGACGCGGAGAAGGCCGCCAAGGTCTACGAGGGCGTCGCCGAACCCCTCACCGCCGAGGACGTCGCCGACACCATCACCTGGGCCGTCACCCGGCCCAGCCACGTCAACATCGACCTCCTGGTCGTCCGCCCCCGCGCCCAGGCATCCAACACCAAGGTCCACAGGGAACAGCCATGACCGACGACGCCGAACAGAAGCGCCTCGCCCTGGAGAAGAAGCGCGAACGCTACGTCTGGATCTACCTGGGCTACTTCCTCTTCGGCATCCACGTGGTCGCCTTCGTCATGATCTACGCGGTGATGCACGCCAAGTAGCCCCCGGCGACACCGCCGGGGGCCACTCTCGTCCGGTCAGCCCTTGACGCAGACGACCTGCTTCAGCTTGGCCACGACCTCGACGAGGTCGCGCTGCTGGTCGATGACCTGCTCGATCGGCTTGTAGGCGCTCGGGATCTCGTCCACGACGCCGGAGTCCTTGCGGCACTCCACGCCCTGGGTCTGCTCCGCCAGGTCCCTGGCCGTGAAGCGCCGCTTGGCCGCGTTGCGGCTCATCCGCCGGCCGGCGCCGTGGGACGCCGAGTTGAACGACTTCTCGTTCCCCAGCCCCTTCACGATGTACGAGCCGGTGCCCATCGAGCCCGGGATGATCCCGTACTCGCCGGAGCCCGCGCGGATCGCACCCTTGCGGGTGACCAGCAGGTCCATGCCCTCGTAGCGCTCCTCCGCCACGTAGTTGTGGTGGCAGGAGATCTCGGGCTCGAAGACCGGCTTCGCCTTCTTGAACTCCTTGCGGATCACGTCCTTCAGGAGCGCCATCATGATCGTGCGGTTGTACTTGGCGTACTCCTGCGCCCAGAACAGGTCGTTGCGGTAGGCCGCCATCTGCGGCGTGTCCGCCACGAAGACCGCGAGGTCCCGGTCGACCAGGCCCTGGTTGTGCGGAAGCTTCTGGGCGATGCCGATGTGGTGCTCGGCAAGCTCCTTGCCGATGTTGCGCGATCCGGAGTGAAGCATGAGCCAGACGGAACCGGACGTATCAAGGCAAACCTCGACGAAGTGGTTGCCCCCGCCGAGCGTGCCGATCTGCTTCGCCGCGCGCTCCTCACGGAACTTGACCGCGTCCGCGACTCCGCCGAAACGCCCCCAGAAGTCGTCCCAGCCACCCGTCGGGAAACCGTGCAGCCGGCCGGGATCGACGGGATCCTCGTGCATGGCCCGCCCCACCGGAATCGCCTGTTCGATCTTCGAGCGGAGGCGGGAGAGGTCGCCGGGGAGGTCGTTCGCGGTCAGGGACGTCTTCACCGCCGACATGCCGCAGCCGATGTCCACGCCCACGGCGGCGGGGCATACCGCGCCCTGCATCGCGATCACCGAGCCGACCGTCGCGCCCTTGCCGTAGTGGACGTCCGGCATGACGGCGAGGCCCTTGATCCACGGGAGGGTGGAGACGTTGCGGAGCTGCTGGAGTGCGCCCTCCTCGACGGTGGCCGGGTCGGTCCACATGCGGATGGGTACCTTCGCGCCCGGCATCTCCACGTACGTCATGACGTCCTCATTCCCCCGAAAGCGTGCATAAAGGATTGAAACGCAAAACCGGCGCCAAGGTCGATGAAAAGGGATGACGGACCGGCGTCCACGGCAGTGCGTGCGATACACATTGTCTGCAGGCGGCGCCCCCGCACGGCAAGCGATTAAGCAGCCGGGGCCCCCGCCCGGCCCGGCGGGCACCGGCCCGCGTCCACCGTCGAGAGGAGCCCGATCGTGCAGCGGAAGGCGTACGCGGCCGGCGTCGCCGCACTCCTCGCGGCGCTGCTGGCCGGCTGCACCGGCAGCTCCGGCGACGGAGGCACGACGGACAACTCCAACCCGGGCGAGCCGGGCACCGCGACGCAGGCGGCGGAGCCGGGCAAGTACGCGGCGCTGCCGGAGCCCTGCGGCGCGGTGGACCAGAAGCTGCTGGACGAACTGCTGCCGGGCATCGCGCAGTTGCCGGACGAGGCGCAGCGGGAGAAGGCGTACGCGGGTGAGGCGACGGTCACCTTCGACACGGACCGCAAGGCGGGCTGCCGCTGGAAGGTGGAGTCGGCGCAGGCCACCAATCATCTGCGGGTGGATTTCGAGCGGGTCGTCTCCTACGACAACGCGGTGAGCGACGACAGCGAGGCGGAGCGGCTGTTCGCGAGGCTGCTGACCGAGGCGGATCTGGCGGAGCCGGAGGCCGGGGCGTCGGGTTCGGCGAGCACCGGCGGCGACGACAAGGAGGACGGCGACGGCGAAGGGGCGAAGTCGCCCAAGTCGCCACCTTCGTCCGGTTCGTCGTCGGGGACGTCTCCCTCGTCGCCCTCGTCGTCCTCCTCCGGTCTGCCGTCGCGGGTTCTTGAGGACCTGGGTGACGAGGCGTACCTGGCCGACGAGCTGAGCAGCTCGGGTTCGACGGCCAAGCAGCGCACGGTGACTGTGGCGTTCCGCACGTCCAATGTGATCGTGACCGTCGAGTACGCGGAGCAGTCGGCGATGGTCGGCGTGGTGCCGGACAGCGAGGAAATGCAGGACAGGGCGCGGAAACTGGCCTCCGGGCTGTCCGGTTCGCTGAGCGGCTGAGGGCTCTCCACGGGCTCTTCACGGCCGTCCGCAAGTCCCGCGAAGGAAGACCACACGAGTGGCGTACCGCGTACCGTGACCCCTCGGACCCCGTTCCGACCGCAGGGAACACGAGCGTCATGAGTGAAGGAACCATGCAGCGACGAGCACAGCGAGATCAGCGTGATCAGCGGACCAGGCGCCTGAACCGGGTTCTTGTCTGCGCGGCCGCCGTCCCCGTGATGCTGGTCGCCGGCTGCTCCTCGGACTCCGGCTCCGGCGAGGGCAAGGACAAGGGCGCGGGTGCGACCGTCTCGACCTCGAAGAGCCCGTCGCCGACGGTGCAGGCGGCGGCGTTCAAGACGCTGCCCGAGCCCTGCGAGGTGCTGTCGGAGAAGATGCTCGACGAGCTCGTGCCGAAGGCGAAGAAGGGCAAGGAGGGCAGCTCGGACGATGTGTCGTCGCGGGCCAGCTGCTCCTGGAGCAGCCTCGACAACAACGGTGTGAAGGGTTCGCAGTTCCGCTGGCTGAATGTGTCGCTGCTGCGTTTCGAGTCGGATGTCACGCGTGGTTCGGGTGACAAGCTGGCGAAGCAGTACTACGGCAAGCAGGTGCGCTCCGCCGAGGGGTCCGAGGGTGCCAGGGACGTGAAGTCGGAGCCGGTCGCGGGGACGGGCGACGAGGCCACGGCGGTGCGCTACGAGCTGAAGAAGAAGGAAGGCACCTTCAAGCAGCAGACGGTGGTGGCGCGGGTCGAGAACGTGGTGGTCACGCTCGACTACAACGGTGCCGGTCTGGCCGGTGACAAGACGCCGGACGCCGACGACCTGATGAAGGACGCGAAGGCGGCGGCGAAGCAGGCGGTGGCGGCGGTGACGAAGGCGAACGGCTCGTCCGGTTCGAAGTCGTCGTCGAAGTCGCCGTCCAAGTCGTCGTCGAAGCCCTCGTCCGAGTCGTCCGCGTCATCCAAGTCATCCAAGTCGTCGGAGTCGTCCGAGTCGTCGTCGGGGGCGGGCAAGTCCTCGGAGTAGTCCTCCGAGCCGTCGGCCACGTCGTCGGAGCTGCCCGGCACGTGCTGATCACGGCGCCGAACGAGAACCGGCCACCCGTCCCCCGCACACATGTGCCACTCTGTTGCGCGCAAGAACAGGCATGCGGAGGGGAGTACGGGTGGCCGCGCCACTGCAGCTGACACGGATGCACCGGGTTCTCATCGGTGTGGTCGTGACCGGTGCCGTGATCATCGCCGGTATCGGCTTCGCCGGTTCGTACGCGGCCGTCCGTGAGCTGGCCCTGAAGAAGGGCTTCGGCGACTTCAGTTATGTCTTCCCCATCGGTATCGACGCCGGCATCTGTGTGCTGCTGGCGCTGGATCTGCTGCTGACGTGGATCCGCATTCCGTTCCCGCTGCTGCGGCAGACGGCGTGGCTGCTGACGGCGGCGACGATCGCGTTCAACGGTGCGGCGGCGTGGCCGGATCCGCTCGGCGTCGGGATGCACGGTGTGATCCCGGTGCTGTTCGTGGTCGCGGTGGAGGCGGCCCGGCATGCGATCGGGCGGATCGCGGACATCACGGCCGACAAGCACATGGAGGGCGTGCGGCTGACCCGGTGGCTGCTGTCGCCGGTTCCGACGTTCCTGCTGTGGCGCCGGATGAAGCTGTGGGAGCTGCGCTCCTACGATCAGGTGATCAAACTGGAGCAGGAGCGTCTGGTCTATCAGGCGCGGCTGCGGTCGCGGTTCGGCCGGGCCTGGCGCCGCAAGGCGCCGGTGGAGGCGCTGATGCCGCTGCGGCTGGCGAAGTACGGGGTGCCGCTGGCGGAGACGGCGCCTGCGGGGCTGGCGGCGGCGGGCATCGAGCCGGTGCTGATACCCCCGGCGCCGCAGCCGGAGGCGGCCGGCGCCATGGGGACGGCGCAGCAGGCGGCGGCGCCCGCGGGTGAGCAGCGTCTGGAGCTGGAGCGGCAGGCGGCCGAGCCGCAGCAGCAGTTCGAGGCCGGCCCGCAGTACGACGGGGACGGGCCGTACGACCCGGCGATGGACCAGAATCCGTGGCTGCACGCGCGGGATCCGCGCAGTGTGGAGTACCACGGCGACTACGACCCGACCTATGACCCTGAGCAGTACGCCCAGTGGGCGGAGGAGCAGCGGCAGGCGGACGAGTATCTGGAGCAGGAGGAGCCGCCGGCGCCGGATCCGGGGGTGGAGGAGACGGGCGGTTTCCCCATCCCGGTGTCGCCCGGGCGGACCCGTGAGCTGGGTGAGGGCGGGGGCGCGCCGGAGCCCGCGGGGCCGACGGAGGAGGACTTCTACCGGCTCTTCCGTGAGTCGGTGAAGGGCGGCAACGGGACGCCGACGCCGCGTGGTTTCGCCGCGGACGTCGAGGCGGTCTACGGCGTGACGCTGGACGGTCCGGAGGCCAAGCGCATGATGGACCGCTTCTCGAACCGGCTGAACGCCGAGCTGACGGAGGAGCACATCGCCTGAGGCGGGGCGGCCCGCGGCGGGAGCGCAGGAGTACGCGGAGGGGGCGCCCGGTGGATTCCGGGCGCCCCCTCGTTGTGTGGGCGTACGCGGAGCGCGGTGGCTCACTCGCCGAGCAGGTACCGCACCTTCTCCTGGCCCACGGCGAGCAGCAGGGTGGGCAGGCGCGGGCCGGTGTCGCGGCCGACGAGGAGCTGGTAGAGCAGGGCGAAGAAGGCCCGCTGGGCGGTCTTGATCTCCGGCGGCAGCTCCTTGGGCGTGGCGTCGGCGGAGAAGCCGGCCTGGACCTTGGGGACGCCGTAGACGAGGTGGGTGAGCCCGTCGAGGGACCAGTGCTCGGCGAGGCCGTCGAGAAGGAGCCGGATGGATTCGCGGCTGCGCTCGTCGAGGGACTTCAGCAGTTCGGCGTCCGGTTCGTCGCGGACGATGGTGCGCTGGTCGGCGGGGACGTGGGTGTTGATCCACGCCTCGGCCTTGTCGTAGCGGGGGCGGACCTCGTCGAGGCTGGTGAGCGGCCGGGACGGGTCGAGCTCGCTGAGGATGCGCAGGGCCTGGTCCTCGTGGCCGGCGGTGATGTCGGCGACGGAGGCGAGGGTGCGGTAGGGCAGCTTGCGGGGCGTGGACGGCAGCTCGCCGCGGGCGGTGCGCACCGCGCGGGAGTGTGCGGCGCGGTCGGCGGGCAGTGCGGTGCCGTCGGCGACCTTGGCCTCGAGGCGGTCCCACTCGTCGTAGAGACGCTGGATCTCCTGGTCGAAGGCGACCTTGAAGGACTGGTTGGGCTTGCGGCGGGCGTAGAGCCAGCGCAGCAGCTGGGGCTCCATGATCTTCAGCGCGTCGGCGGGGGTGGGGACGCCGCCGCGCGAGGAGGACATCTTGGCCATGCCGCTGATGCCGACGAAGGCGTACATGGGCCCGATGGGCTGCTTGCCGCCGAAGATGCCGACGATCTGTCCGCCGACCTGGTACGACGAGCCGGGTGAGGAGTGGTCGACGCCGCTGGGCTCGAAGACCACGCCTTCGTAGGCCCAGCGCATGGGCCAGTCGACCTTCCAGACCAGCTTGCCGCGGTTGAACTCGTCGAGCCGGACGGTCTCGGAGAAGCCGCAGGCGGTGCAGGCGTAGGTCAGCTCGGTGGAGTCGTCGTCGTAGGAGGTGACGGTGGTGAAGTCCTTCTCGCAGTTGCCGCAGTACGGCTTGTACGGGAAGTAGCCGGCCGAGCCGGAGCTGCCGTCGTCCTCCGTGGCGGCGCCGGAGCCCTCGGCGGCCTCGAGTTCGGCCTCGTCGACGGGCTTCTGGGACTTCTTGGCCGGGGCCTTCTTCGTGCGGTACTGGTCGAGGATCGCGTCGATCTCGTTGCGGTGCCGCATGGCGTGCAGGATCTGCTCGCGGTAGGCGCCGGAGGTGTACTGCTCGGTCTGGCTGATCCCGTCGAACTCGACGCCCAGCTCGCCCAGCGATTCGATCATCGCGGCCTTGAAGTGCTCCGCCCAGTTCGGGTAGGGGGAGCCCTTGGGGGCGGGGACGGAGGTGAGGGGCTTGCCGATGTGCTCGGCCCAGGTCTCGTCGATCCCGGTGACGCCGGCCGGCACCTTGCGGTAGCGGTCGTAGTCGTCCCAGGAGATCAGGTGCCGGACCTGGTACCCGCGGCGGCGGATCTCGTCGGCGACCAGGTGCGGGGTCATGACCTCGCGCAGGTTGCCGAGGTGGATCGGGCCGGAGGGGGAGAGACCGGACGCGACGACGACAGGTTTGCCCGGGGCCCGGCGCTCCGACTCCTCGATGACCTCATCCGCGAAACGGGAGACCCAGTCGGTGGTCTCGGTGCTCTGAGCCACGATCGGCACGTCCTCTTTTTCTGGAGTTCCTGGGGCGGGATCTGATGCTGATGGAAGGTACTGACGAGTACCGCCCCGGCCATTCTCCCAGACCGGCACGCGCCCGGGAAAACGGCTTTACCCCCCGTGGGATACTGACGGGGTCTATCCATCCCCACGAGGAGAACGGCACCCCTACTTATGGCCTCGGTCACCTCCCTGAGCGACACCGTCCAGCAGCAGCTCGCGTCCGCGATCTCGGCCGTCCGGCCCGAGGCGGCCGCGGACCCGCTGCTGCGACGAAGCGACCGGGCGGACTACCAGGCCAACGGCATCCTGGCGCTGGCGAAGAAGGCGAAGGCCAATCCGCGGGAGCTGGCGGCCGAGGTGGTGGCGCGGGTGACCACCGGCGATGTGATCAAGGACATCGAGGTGTCCGGGCCGGGCTTCCTCAACATCACGATCGCGGACGAGGCGATCATCCGGAATCTGGCCGCGCGTTACGCCGACGAGGCGGGCCGCCTCGGTGTGCCGTACGCGGAGCACCCGGGCACCACGGTGATCGACTACGCGCAGCCGAACGTGGCGAAGGAGATGCACGTCGGGCATCTGCGCTCGGCGGTGATCGGTGACTCGGTGGCGAAACTGCTGGAGTTCACCGGCGAGAACGTGATCCGCCGCCACCACATCGGCGACTGGGGCACCCAGTTCGGCATGCTCATCCAGTACCTGGACGAGCACCCGCACGAGCTGGACCACAAGGAGGCCGAGGTCACCGGCGAGGAGGCGATGTCGAACCTCGACCGCCTCTACAAGGCCGCGCGCAAGCTGTTCGACTCCGACGAGGACTTCAAGACCCGGGCCCGGCGCCGTGTGGTGGACCTCCAGGCGGGCGACCCGCACACGCTTCGGATGTGGCAGAAGTTCGTCGACGAGTCGAAGATCTACTTCTTCTCCGTGTTCGAGAAGCTGGACATGGAGATCCGCGACGAGGACATCGTCGGCGAGTCCGGCTACAACGACATGCTGGCGGAGACCTGCCGGCTGCTGGAGGAGTCGGGTGTCGCGGTGCGCTCGGAGGGCGCGCTGTGCGTGTTCTTCGACGACATCAAGGGCCCGGACGGCAAGCCGGTGCCGCTGATCGTGCAGAAGTCGGACGGCGGCTTCGGCTACGCGGCGACGGACCTGTCGGCGATCCGGGACCGGGTGTTCAACCTGAAGGCGAACAGCCTGATCTACGTGGTGGACGCCCGCCAGTCGCTGCACTTCAAGATGGTGTTCGAGACGGCCCGCCGGGCGGGCTGGCTGAACGACGACGTCAAGGCGTACCAGCTGGCGTTCGGCACGGTCCTGGGCAAGGACGGCAAGCCGTTCAAGACCCGTGAGGGCGAGACGGTCCGGCTGGTGGACCTGCTGGACGAGGCGATCGAGCGTGCCTCGGCGGTCGTGCGGGAGAAGGCGCAGGACCTGTCGGAGGAGGAGATCGCCGAGCGCGGGGCGCAGGTGGGCATCGGCGCGGTGAAGTACGCGGACCTGTCGACGTCGGCGAACCGGGACTACAAGTTCGACCTGGACCAGATGGTCTCGCTGAACGGCGACACCTCGGTGTATCTGCAGTACGCCTACGCCCGGATCCGGTCGATCCTCCGCAAGGCCCCCGAGGACGCGCGTCCGGCCGCGCACCCGGAGCTGCCGCTGCACGAGGCGGAGCGCGCCCTGGGACTGCATGTGGACGCGTTCGCGGAGACGGTGGCGGAGGCGGCCCGCGAGTACGCCCCGCACAAGCTGGCGGCCTACCTGTACCAGCTGGCGTCGCTGTACACCGCCTTCTACGACAAGTGCCCGGTGCTGAAGGCCCAGTCGCCGGAGCAGGTGGCCAACCGGCTGTTCCTGTGCGACGTGACGGCGGCGACGCTGCGCCAGGGCATGGCGCTGCTGGGCATCCGGACGCCCGAGCGCCTCTGACCGCCACAGCGGACGGCTGACATACGGGTGCGGCCCCTCCTCTCCCCCGAGGCGAGGACAGGCCGCCGCTCGTTGCCGCCGCCGGAGGTGGCCGGCGCCCTCGGCGCGCGCGGCTCCCTCCGCACCCCGATGACCGCGGCGGTCCCCCGGCACGCTGGTCCGGGCCCGCTTCCGTCCCGCCGGGCGGGCACCCGCGGGTGCTTCGTCGAGGGCACCGTCCGCGCCCCGGCGCCTCGCCCTCCGGACGAGCTACGCCGTGAGACCGGCCCGGAGTCTGCGCAGCCCCTCCGCGATCTCGTCCGGGGTCTGGGTGACGAAGCAGAGCCGCAGGGTGGAGCGGTCGGGGCCGTCGGCGTAGAAGGGGGCGCCGGGGACGTAGGCGACGTCCTCGCGGACCACCTGCGGAAGCAGCGCCGTGGTGTCGTACGAGGCGGGCAGCCGCACCCACAGGAACATGCCGCCCTCGGGCCGGGTCCACACCGAGCCCTCGGGCAGGGCGGCGGGCAGGTGGGTGAGCATGGCGTCGCGACGGGCGCCGTAGACGCCGGCGACGCGGCGGACGTGGGCGTCCAGGTCGTGGTCGGCGAGATAGCGGGCGGCGGCGAGCTGGTTGACGGTGGGGGTGTGCAGATCGGCGGCCTGCTTGACCACCGCGCAGGCGCGGCGCAGCCCGGCGGGGGCGCGCAGCCAGCCGAGGCGCAGGCCGGGTGCCATGACCTTGGAGAAGCTGCCGAGCAGCACGGTGCGGTCCTCGGCGCCGGGCAGCGAGGCGATCCAGGGCACGCGCTCGCCCTCGTAGCGCAGCTCGCCGTAGGGGTCGTCCTCGACGATCCACAGGCCGCGCCGTGCGGCGACCCGGGCGACGGCGGCCCGCCGGTCCGGGGGCAGGGTGCGGCCGGTGGGGTTCTGGAAGGTCGGCACCAGGTAGAGCAGCTTGGGCTGCTCGCGGGCGACGAGCAAGTCCAGCGCCTCGGGGTCGAGGCCGTGCTCGTCGCCGGGGACGGCCAGCACCCGGGCTCCGGCGAGCCGGAAGGCCTGGAGGGCGGCGAGGTAGCAGGGCCTCTCGACCAACACGGTGTCGCCGGGTTCCAGCAGTGCGGTGGCGAGCAGGGACAGGGCCTGCTGGGAGCCGGTGGTGACGAGGAGGTCGTCGGCGGTGGTGGGCAGGCCGCGGGCCCCGGTGCGGGCGGCGAGGGCGGCCCGCAGTGCGGGCTCGCCCTCGGTGGTGGAGTACTGCAGCGCCTGCGCGGGTCTCTCGTCGAGCACCGCCCGGTACGCCGCCGCGATCCCCTCGGTGTCGAACAGCTCGGGTGCGGGCAGCCCGCCCGCGAAGTTGATCACCTCGGGGCGGGCGGTCACCGCCAGGATGTCCCGCACGGGCGAACCGCCGGTGTTCCGGGCGCGTGCGGCGAGCAGGGGCACGGACGCGGACGCGGTGACGGTCATGACAGGCTCCCGGGCTGCGGCGGCGTGGTGTCCCCGCACCCTAAGGAATACCTGCGTCCTACAAGCACTCGTTTCCGCGATGCGGACGCCCGCACCCCAGCCGTCAGGAGCGACGCCCACCCGGCGGTCGGTCGCGCAGCCCGCCGCTGCCGTCGGTCGCGCAGCCCGCGCCCGCGGTCAGTCGCGCAGCTTCTGCGCGACCTCCGTCGCCCAGTAGGTGAGGATGTTCCGGGCGCCGGCGCGCTTGATGCCGGTGAGGGCCTCCATGATCGCCCGGTCGCGCTCGATCCAGCCCTTCTCGGCGGCGGCCTCGATCATCGCGTACTCGCCGGAGATCTGGTACGCGGCGACCGGCACGTCCACCGCGTCCGCGACGCGGGCCAGGATGTCCAGGTAGGGGCCGGCCGGCTTGACCATCACCATGTCGGCGCCCTCCTCGAGGTCCAGCGCCAGCTCGCGCAGGGACTCGCGGGTGTTGGCCGGGTCCTGCTGGTAGGTCTTGCGGTCGCCCTTGAGCGAGGAGGCGACGGCTTCCCGGAAGGGGCCGTAGAAGGCGGAGGCGTACTTGGCGGTGTAGGCGAGGATCGCCACGTCCTGGTGACCGGCCCGGTCGAGGGCCTGGCGGATGACGCCGATCTGGCCGTCCATCATGCCGCTGGGGCCGACCACATGGGCGCCCGCCTCGGCCTGCACCCGGGCCATCTCCGCGTACCGTTCGAGGGTGGCGTCGTTGTCGACGCGGCCCTGCTCGTCGAGGACGCCGCAGTGGCCGTGGTCGGTCGTCTCGTCAAGGCACAGGTCGGACATCACCAGCAGGTCGTCGCCGACCTCGGCGCGCACGTCCCGCAGGGCCACCTGCAGGATGCCGTCGGGGTCGGTGCCCGGCGTGCCGACGGCGTCCTTCTTCGACTCCTCGGGCACCCCGAACAGCATGATCCCGGAGACCCCGGCCGCCACGGCCTCGGCCGCGGCCTTCTTCAGACTGTCCCGCGTGTGCTGCACGACTCCGGGCATCGAGCCGATCGGCACCGGTTCGCTCACGCCCTCGCGGACGAAGGCGGGCAGGATGAGGTCGGCGGGGTGCAGCCTGGTCTCGGCGACCATCCGACGCATCGCGGGGGTGGTCCGCAGCCGCCGGGGCCGCGTGCCGGGAAAGGATCCGTACGTCGTCATACACCTACGCTACGCCCGCCCGGACCCCGCATTTGCCGACGCGGAGTCGGCGCGGCCCCGTCCGCACGGGCCGCTCCGCACCGGGTGCGGGAGGGAGTTCCGGCTCAACGGCGGCGGCGGTGCACCGCGATGACCGCTGCCGTGCCGCCGGCGACCGCGCCGACGCCCGCCGCGGCGGGAATGCCGACCTTGGCCGCCTTGCGGCCGGTGCGGTAGTCGCGCAGGCGCCAGTCCATGGCGCGGGCGTGCTTGCGGAGCTTGCTGTCGGGGTTGATCGCGTAGGGGTGACCGACCAGGGACAGCATCGGGATGTCGTTGTGGGAGTCGCTGTAGGCGGCGCAGCGGGAGAGGTCCAGCCCCTCGGCGGCCGCCAGGGCGCGCACCGCCTCGGCCTTGGCCGGGCCGTGCAGGGGCTCGCCGACGAGCTTGCCGGTGTAGACGCCGTCGATGGACTCGGCGACCGTGCCGAGCGCGCCGGTCAGGCCCAGGCGCCGCGCGATGACCTGGGCGATCTCCACCGGCGCGGCGGTCACCAGCCACACCTTCTGCCCGGCGTCGAGGTGGGCCTGGGCGAGGGCCCGGGTGCCGGGCCAGATGCGCTCGGCCATGTACTCGTCGTAGATCTCCTCGCCGATGGCCTGCAGTTCGGCGACCTTGTGTCCCTGGACGATGGAGAGCGCGGAGTCGCGCGCCTCCTGCATGTGCTCGGGGTCCTCCACCCCGGCCAGCCGGAACCAGGCCTGCTGCCAGGCGAACCGCAGCAGCTCACGGGTGTCGAAGAACTTCCGCTTGTACAGCCCGCGCCCGAAGTGGAACAGGGCCGCGCCCTGCATCACCGTGTTGTCCAGGTCGAAGAACGCCGCGGCCCGCTCGTCACCGTGGACCGGGAACTCCGGTTCGCGTCCGGCGTCTTCGCGGTCGAGTACGTCGGTGGTGGACTTGCGTGCTGCCTCCGCCGAGGCCTCGCCTGCCAACACGCTCCGCGCCGTGGCGGAGCGCCTACGGGGGGTGAGCCATCCGAGAGCGGCCATGTCCGTGAGCATAGCCAGTCTGTTCGGTGTTTCCCGAGTCGAGAGGTTTGAACGTCGTGAACTCTACGCGTCCGCCTCGTTAAGGCGGGCGCGCGACAATGGCCGACATGAGCCCTTTCTTCCGGTCCAGGACTCGGCGGGACCACCTCGTGACCCTCATCCGCAAACCGGGATGTCATCTCTGCGACGACGCGCAGGTCGTGATCGAGAAGGTCTGCGGCGACCTCGGCGTGCGCTGGGAGCAGAAGGACATCACCCAGGACCCGGAGCTGCACGCCGAGTACTGGGAGCAGATCCCCGTGGTCCTCGTGGACGGCCGCCAGCACACCTTCTGGCGCGTGAACGAGGACCGCCTCCGCAAGGCCCTCACCGATTGACCGCCCCGATCCCCGGCCGACCTGCGACGACTGACCGGCCAGTACAAAGTGGCCGGATCGTCGCTTAGGATCGATGGCGGCTTGGTCTCGGGGGCGGGATTCACAGAGGAGAGTGTGCTGTTTTGCCCCCAGAAGAAAAGGAACGGTGTGCGTGCCGCGCCGGTTCCCCGCCGAGGCGGCAGGCCCGCGTGACTCGGGTCACGTTGGCCGGGCAAATCGGACACCATCTTTGTGCACGCGTTCACAAAGACATAGCCTGCTGTCGACGGGGCGGTCCGGGGACGCATGACCGCCTGAAGCCCCGCTCTACCCGCAGGAGCACCGTGGCAACTGGCCGAACTCACCGACCGGCGACCCGTAGCCGAGGGATTCCCGAGGCCACCGTCGCCAGGCTTCCGCTGTACCTCCGCGCCCTGACCGCGCTCTCGGAGCGCTCCGTGCCCACGGTCTCCTCGGAGGAGCTGGCGGCGGCCGCGGGGGTCAACTCCGCGAAGCTGCGCAAGGACTTCTCCTACCTGGGTTCCTACGGCACCAGAGGCGTCGGGTACGACGTCGAGTATCTCGTGTACCAGATCTCCCGCGAACTCGGCCTGACCCAGGACTGGCCGGTTGTGATCGTAGGAATCGGTAACCTCGGCGCCGCGCTCGCCAACTACGGCGGCTTCGCCTCCCGCGGTTTCCGGGTCGCCGCACTGATCGACGCCGACCCGTCCATGGCCGGGAAGCCGGTCGCCGGGATCCCCGTGCAGCACTCCGACGAGCTGGAGACCATCGTCCGGGAGAACGGCGTCCACATCGGCGTGATCGCGACCCCCGCGGGCGCCGCACAGGAGGTCTGCGACCGGCTGGTGGCCGCCGGGGTCACCTCCATCCTCAACTTCGCGCCGACCGTGCTGTCCGTCCCGGACGGCGTCGACGTGCGCAAGGTCGATCTCTCCATCGAGCTGCAGATCCTCGCCTTCCACGAGCAGCGCAAGGCCGGCGAGGAGGCCGCCGCCAGGACCGCCGCCGGTGTGCCGGCCCCCGCCGCCACCGATGCCACCACCGCCGCCGACGGCGCCAAGCGGACCTCCGCCACCGACCAGGGGCCCGACGGGGACGTACCCGCCGTGATGCCGGCATGAGTCTCCTCGTCGTCGGACTGAGCCACCGCAGTGCCCCGGTCAGCGTGCTGGAGCGGGCCTCGCTGAGCGGGGACGCCCAGGTCAAGCTGCTGCAGGACACCGTCGCCGCCGAACCGGCCGCCGAGGCCGCCGTGCTGGCCACCTGCAACCGCATCGAGCTCTACGCCGACGTGGACAAGTTCCACGCCGGTGTCGCCGAGCTGTCCACGCTGCTCGCCCAGCACAGCGGGGTCGGCCTGGAGGAGCTCACTCCTTATCTTTATGTGCACTACGAGGACCGGGCCGTGCACCACCTGTTCTCGGTGGCCTGCGGCCTCGACTCGATGGTCGTCGGCGAGGGCCAGATCCTCGGCCAGATCAAGGACTCCCTGGCCCGCGCACAGGAGCTGCACACCGCCGGGCGCCTGCTGAACGACCTGTTCCAGCAGGCCCTGCGGGTCGGCAAGCGCGCCCACTCGGAGACCGGCATCGACCGCGCCGGGCAGTCCCTGGTCACCTTCGGCCTGGAGCAGCTGGCCGCGGGCGCCCCGGTGGACGGCTGGGCACGAGACAAGAAGGCCCTGGTCGTCGGCGCCGGTTCGATGTCGTCGCTGGCCGCGGCGACCCTGGCGCGGGCGGGCGTCGCGGAGATCGTGATCGCCAACCGCACCCAGGACCGCGCCGAGCGCCTGGCGGAGATCCTCACCGAGGGCGACGACACGGACGTCCTGGCCCGTGCGGTCCCGATGGACTCGGTGCCGTTCGAGCTGACACGTGCCGACGTCGTGGTCTCCTGCACCGGCGCCACCGGCCTGGTGCTGACCGCCGACGAGGTCGCCGCGGGCGTGGCGGGCCGCACCGGCGAGCAGCCGGCCGGCCCCGGCGAGGACGGGAACGGCGCGGGCGAGGCGCCTGCGGCGCCCGCACCCGCGTCCGCCGCGCAGGACCCGCTGCCGCCGACCTCGGTGGGCACCGAGGAGAACTGCCCCCTGGACCTGTCCGCCGTGCAGCCCGGCTTCTCCGTGGCGGGTGAGGCGGCCGTGGCCGGCATGGACGCCGCCACCCTGGAGCAGCACGCCGCCTGGGTCGCCGGGGGCGCCGCCGCGCAGGACGCCCGCCGGGGCGGCCCGGAGGCCGACGCCGAGCTGATCGGCGCGCTGGCCGCGACCGCCGCGCAGGTGGGCCGCATCCCCGAGCGGCGCCGTCCCGCGCCCGTGGCCGAGCCGCCGCGCCCCGAGCCGGTGCTGTTCCTGCTCGACCTGGCCATGCCGCGGGACATCGACGCCGCCGTGCACCGCCTCGCCGGGGTGCGGCTGGTCGACATCGAGTCGCTCGCCGAGGCGTCCGCGGACGCTCCGATGGCTGCCGATGTGGACCAGGTCCGGCGTATCGTCTCCGACGAGGTCGCCGCGTTCGGGGCGGCGCAGCGCGCCGCGCACATCACGCCGACCGTGGTCGCCCTGCGCGCCATGGCCGCCGATGTGGTGGCGGGTGAGATCGCCCGCCTGGAGGGGCGGCTGCCCGGCCTCGACGACAAGCACCGCGCGGAGATCACCCAGACCGTGCGGCGCGTGGTCGACAAGCTGCTCCACGCGCCGACCGTACGGGTCAAGCAGCTGGCCGCGGAGCCCGGCGGCGCCGGGTACGCGGACGCGCTGCGGACCCTGTTCGACCTCGACCCGGAGACGGTCGCCTCCGTCTCGCGGGCCGGGGACAGCACCACCGAGAAGGACCGAGGGCCGGCATGAGTGACAAGGCACTACGGCTGGGTACGCGGCGCAGCAAGCTCGCCATGGCCCAGTCCGGGCAGGTGGCGAAGGCGGTCAGCCAGGTCACCGGACGGCCCGTGGAACTGGTGGAGATCACCACGTACGGCGACGTCTCCCGCGAGCACCTGGCGCAGATAGGCGGCACCGGCGTGTTCGTCGCCGCGCTGCGGGAGGCGCTGATGCGCGGCGAGGTCGACTTCGCCGTGCACTCGCTGAAGGACCTGCCCACCACGCAGCCCGAGGAGCTGGCGCTCGCCGCCATCCCGGCGCGCGAGGACCCGCGGGACGTGATCGTCGCCCGGGACGCGCTGAAGCTGACCGACCTGCCGCGCGGGGCGCGCATCGGCACCGGTTCGCCGCGCCGCATGGCCCAGCTCAACGCGTACGCCCGCGCCCACGGCCTGGACTTCGAGACCGTGCCGATCCGCGGGAACGTCGACACCCGGATCGGATACGTGCACAAGGGGGAGCTGGACGCCGTCGTCCTGGCCGCCGCCGGCATGAACCGGATCGGCCGCGGCGACGAGGTGACCGACTTCCTCTCGGTCGACACCGTACTGCCCGCTCCCGGCCAGGGGGCACTGGCGGTCGAGTGCGCCGCGGACAACGCGGGCCTGACCGCCGCGCTCGCCGAGCTCGACGACCCGTTCACCCGGGCCGCCGTGACGGCCGAGCGGTCACTGCTCGCCGCCCTGGAGGCCGGTTGCAGTGCCCCCGTGGGGGCCTTGGCCGACCTCCTGGCCGACGGGCAGATTGTCAAGGAAATGCGCCTGCGGGGTGTTGTCGGCACGACCGACGGTGCCACGCTGGTGCAGCTGTCCACCACCGGTCCCGTGCCCGAGACGCACGAGGCGGCGACGGCACTCGGTCGCGAACTCGCCTCCGAGATGCTCGCGCAGGGCGCGGCCGGTCTGATGGGGGAGCGAGCACATTGAGCCCCACCACCCTTCCCGCCCCTCCGGAACAAGGGCACGTCACCTTCCTCGGTGCCGGACCCGGAGATCCGGGACTGCTGACTCTCCGCGCCGTGGAGGCGCTGGCGAACGCGGACGTCCTCGTCGCCGAGCACGAGGTGCTCGACGTCGTGCGCCGGCATGCCAGGCAGGGCGTCGCCGAGGTGCAGACGGACGCGGCGGCGGACTCCTCCGCTGCTTCCGCCACGGGCACAGGCACGCCTCAGCTGACGGTTGTTGACGGCGCGTCAACAACCGCCGGCGACCCCGCTGTGCGGGATGCCGCACATCTTGTCATGGAGGCCGCGCGGGGCGGCAGGCGGGTCGTCCGTGCGGTGTCCGGCGATGTCGGCCTGGACGCCTACGCCGCCGAGGAGATGCTGGCGTGCGCCGCCGCCGGGGTGCCCTTCGAGGTGGTCCCCGGCATCGCGGCCGCCGTCGGCGTGCCCGCGTACGCCGGCGTGCCGCTGCGCGACGAGCAGGGCGCGGACGTCCGGTTCGTGGACGCGCGCACGGCCTCGGACCGCTGCTGGACGGAGATCGGCGCCTCGGACGGCACGGTGGTCGTCTCGGCCACGCTGGACACCGTGGCCGCCACCGCGGGCGAACTGGTGTCCGCCGGTCGCAAGCCCGACACACCCATGACGGTCACCGTGGCGGGCACCACCACCCGGCAGCGCACCTGGACCGCCACCCTCGGCACGATCGCGCAGACCCTGAAGCAGGCGAAGGTGCTTCCGTCCCCGGAGGGCGGCCGGCCCGTGATAGCCGTGGTCGGTGAGCGCTCCTCCGCCGCCCAGCGCGACCAGCTGGCGTGGTTCGAGTCCAAGCCGCTGTTCGGCTGGAAGGTGCTCGTGCCGCGCACGAAGGAGCAGGCGGCGTCGCTCTCCGACCAGCTGCGGTCCTACGGTGCCGTGCCGCACGAGGTCCCGACCATCGCGGTCGAGCCGCCGCGCACGCCCCAGCAGATGGAGCGGGCGGTCAAGGGCCTGGTGACGGGCCGCTACGAGTGGATCGCCTTCACCTCGGTCAACGCGGTCAAGGCGGTCCGGGAGAAGTTCGAGGAGTACGGCCTCGACGCGCGCGCCTTCGCCGGCATCAAGGTGGCCGCGGTCGGCGAGCAGACGGCCGCCGCGCTGGTCGCCTTCGGCGTCAAGCCCGACCTGGTGCCCAGCGGCGAGCAGTCGGCGGCGGGCCTGCTGGAGGACTGGCCGCCCTACGACCCGGTGTTCGACCCGATCGACCGTGTCTTCCTGCCGCGCGCCGACATCGCCACCGAGACGCTGGTGGCCGGCCTGATCGAGCTGGGCTGGGAGGTCGACGACGTCACCGCCTACCGCACGGTCCGCGCCTCGCCGCCCCCGGCGGAGACCCGCGAGGCGATCAAGGGCGGCGGCTTCGACGCGGTCCTGTTCACCTCCTCCTCCACCGTCCGCAACCTGGTCGGCATCGCGGGCAAGCCGCACAATGTGACGGTGATCGCCTGTATCGGCCCGGCCACCGCGAAGACGGCGGAGGAGCACGGCCTGCGGGTGGACGTGATGGCCCCCGAGCCGTCGGTCCACAAGCTGGCGGAGGCGCTGGCCGACTTCGGCGCCCGGCGCCGTCTGGCCGCGCTGGAGGCCGGCGACCCGGTGACCCGCCCGAGCGAACGCCGCCCGGGCTCCCGCAGGCGCCGTTCGACGACCTGACCGGCCCGAGTCCGGCGACAGGGCGGGGCGCCCCCGGTCCGGGGGCGCCCCGCTTCGTCGTCCCGCCGGCCGGACTCCCCCGCCGGGGGTCCTGCTCCCGGTCGTCTACGCGTCGTCCCGGCGCGGCCCGAAGAGCACCGGGATCAGGGTCCGCGCGTTCGGCCAGGGCATCAGCCCGCCCGAGTCCCGGAACGCGCGGACGCGCGCCTCGTACGTCTCCTCGAAGACCCGGACCGCCCGCCGCAGCTGCTCCGGCGTCACCTCCGGCTCACGTGTCAGCAGCTGCCTGGCGATCTCCAGCGTGTTCGCCTCCGGATCCAGCCCGGCGCTCGCCACCAGCTCCGGCGCCCGCCGCTCGGCCCGCTCCCGGCGCCGCCTCTGCTCGGCGGCCCGGTCCAGCAGCCGCTGGTACGACTCCTCCCGCGCCCGCTCCCTTTCCCGCTGCCGCAGCGCGGCGCGCTCCTGCTCCTTCGCCCGGGCCTTCTCCCGCGCCCGGGCCCGCTCCGCCGCCTTGCGCCGCCGCACCTTGTCCGGACCGCGCCGCGGTTCGGGCAGCGCGGGGTCGAGCGGAGGCAGGGACGGGTTCACGGGGTGCGGCCTCGCTGTTCCGGAGAGCAGCTCCCCGATGAACACATGGACCGGTACGGACGGCCTGCCGTCCGGCCTGCTGCGCTGTCTCGACACCTCGGCGACCGCGGTGTGCAGCAGCTGCGCTGCCCGCAACGGGGAGAGCTGCCCTGCCGCCTGACGCCGGTCCACCTCGTCCGTGAGGGCGGCCAGCAGGGCGCGCCCGACCCCCTCCGTCCCGCCAAGGTCCCGTCCCATGCGGCCATTGCACCACCGGGCCGACCGGATCGACCAGAGCGGGTCGTCCAGTACGCCACGCGACCAATCCCCGCTTCTTACCCCGCAACCCGCCTGTTCAGCCCTGTTGGCTGCACACGGCCACAACTCGCCCTACATGAACCCGGAAAACGAAACAATCCGGTCAACAAGCGGTCACTCTCCGGCACCTGGCAGGGCGTCAACCGACTACAGAAGCGACGTAATCGATGATTTGAGCAACTCGGTGTAGCAGCGCCTGTACGAAGCGTTATTCTCCTCAGACGCAAACCGGCACCTCTCCGTCGCTACGACGGGTGAAAGGTTCCGAAGTGCATGTGATGGAAGCTCTGCCTCTGGGAGTCCCGTGTACCCACACGTCGGGGTTGACGCCTCGGGCCTGGCTACGCTGCGCGCGACGGTCGCAACGGCCCGAGACCTGTTGCGCGGCTTCGTCCCCACCGCGTACGCCGTCCCCGCCTTCGCCACCGCACCCGTCGGCCCCTGCTACGCCCTCGCCGAAGGCAGTGCCGCGGTCGGCAGACGCGGGCGCTCCACGGGCGCGGCCACCGCGCGCCGGCCCGCCGCGGACAGCGACAGTGCTCGGATGATGGACCTGGTCGAGCGCGCCCAGGCCGGCGAGGCCGACGCCTTCGGGCGCCTGTACGACCAGTACAGCGACACCGTGTACCGGTACATCTACTACCGCGTGGGAGGCAAGGCGACCGCCGAGGACCTCACCAGCGAGACCTTTCTGCGGGCCCTGCGCAGGATCGGCACCTTCACCTGGCAGGGGCGCGACTTCGGCGCCTGGCTCGTCACCATCGCCCGCAACCTGGTCGCCGACCACTTCAAGTCCAGCCGCTTCCGCCTGGAGGTCACCACCGGCGAGATGCTCGACGCCAACGAGGTCGAGCGCTCCCCCGAGGACTCGGTCCTGGAGTCCCTGTCCAACGCCGCCCTGCTGGACGCCGTGCGCCGCCTCAACCCCCAGCAGCAGGAGTGCGTCACGCTGCGCTTCCTGCAGGGTCTGTCGGTGGCCGAGACCGCCCGGGTGATGGGCAAGAACGAGGGCGCCATCAAGACGCTCCAGTACCGGGCGGTGCGCACTCTCGCCCGGCTCCTGCCGGACGACGCCCGCTGATCCGGGCACGCTCGGCGACCCGCAACTCACGTTCCGTGAGGCCGCGTTGACTTCATCAACCGATCCCCCGGCGTCCGTAACCCAAGTACCGCACCGCTCGTTGTGCGGGATGCAGGCTCCCTGTGGTCACCCCCTGACCAACTTCGATCACCCGATCGTGTGCAAGTGGTCGGCTGGGGGAACCCTCAGGACCCCCTGGGGAGTCGACCGTCATGACGAGAGGAGGTGCCGCCAGTGATCGCGAATGTATCGGCGCACCGGCGGGCGAGCGCCTTCGCCCAGGCCCTGGAGGAGCAGACCGACCGGGGCACGGCGGCCGAGCAGTCCGAAGGACCGGCACCGATCGCCGCGGAGACCGAGCAGACGCGACTGCTCGAACTCGCCGGCGAGCTCCGCGCACTGCCCAGGCCGGAGCTGGACCCGGAGGTCAAGACCGTCCAGCGCGCCCAGCTGGTGGCCGCCTTCGAGGCCATGCTGCGCGAGGACACGGCGGGCGGCACGGCCGACCCGCCCGTACCCGAGCAGCGCGGCCGCCGCGCCCACGGCGCCCCCCGGGCGAGCGCCCTGAGCAGGCTCCGCCCCCGCTCCCGGCTCGCCAAGGGCCTCACCGCCGGCGGCATCAGCGTGGGCGTCGCCGCGGGCGCGCTCGGCGGAGTCGCCGCCGCCAGCTCCGACGCCCTGCCCGGTGACACCCTCTACGGGCTCAAACGCGGCATCGAGGACGTCAAACTCACCCTCGCCGACGGCAACGACGAGCGCGGCCGGGTCTACCTCGACCACGCCTCCACCCGGCTGAGCGAGGCCCGCCGCCTGATGGAACGGGGCCGCAGCGGCTCCCTCGACCACGAGTCCCTCTCCGAGGTCCGCCACGCCCTGTCCAACATGCGGCACGACGCCTCCGAGGGCCACCGCCTGCTGCGCGAGGCCTACCAGCGCAACCCGGACTCGCTGGCCCCCATGCAGGCGCTCTCCTCCTTCTCCGAGTCGCACCGCGACCTGTGGGGCGACCTGCGCCAGCGTCTGCCCCTGCAGCTCGGGGACGTCAGCGAACAGGTCTCCTCGGTCTTCGACGCCATAGACGAGGACGTCGCCCCGCTGCAGTCCATGCTCCCCGAGTCCCCGGCCCGCGAGGGCGGCGGCGACGGCAAGCAGCACGGCTCGGGCACGGCGCCCAGCGACTCCTCGAGCCCCGGCGCCTCCACGGCGCCCGGCAGCACCGGCGGCACCGCCCAGGAGCGCGGCTCCGGCAGCGGGGACCCCAGCAGCTCCGCCGACTCCGGCAAGGAGAACGACGGCCTGCTCGGCGGCAACACCGGCGGCCTGCTCGACCCGCCCAAGGAGAGCAGCGGCGGCAAGAGCTCACCGCCCATCACCGATGGCCTCACCCCGCCCGACAAGCCCGACGTCACCCTCCCGCCGCTGCTGCCCGGCCTGCTCCCGGGCCTCGGCATCGAGGGCGAGGACGCCGAGTAGGGCCGGGCAGGCCGCACAGGCCGAGGTGCCCCGTGCAGGGGCGTACGACGCCGCACAGCGGCACGGGGCGCCCTCCCGGTCCCCCTCCGGGAGGGCGCCCCGCCACGTCCGCAGGCGCTCCCGCGCCGACGCTCCTGGCCGACGCTCAGAAGAACACAGACCGCCGCTGCACCAGCAGCTTGTACAGCGTGTGCTGAATCTGTTCGCGCACCTGATCGGTCAGGTTGAACATCAGCATCGGATCCTCCGCCGCTTCCGGCGGATACCCGTCCGTCGGGATCGGCTCACCGAACTGGATCGTCCACTTCGTCGGCAGCGGGACCGCACCCAGCGGCCCCAGCCACGGGAACGTCGGCGTCAGCGGGAAGTACGGCAGCCCCAGCAGCCGCGCCAGGGTCTTGGCGTTGCCGATCATCGGGTAGATCTCCTCCGCCCCGACGATCGAGCACGGCACGATCGGAGTGCGCGCCCGCAGCGCCGTGGAGACGAAGCCGCCCCTGCCGAAGCGCTGCAGCTTGTAGCGGTCGGAGAAGGGCTTGCCGATGCCCTTGAAGCCCTCCGGCATCACCCCGACCAGCTCCCCCTGCTCCAGCAGCCGGGAGGCGTCCTCCGCGCAGGCCAGGGTGTGGCCCAGCTTGCGGGCCAGCTCGTTGACCACCGGCAGCACGAACACCAGATCCGCCGCCAGCAGCCGCAGATGCCGGCCGGCCGGATGCTCGTCGTGCACGGCGACCTGCATCATCAGGCCGTCCATCGGCACCGTCCCGGAGTGGTTGGCGACGATCAGCGCGCCGCCCTCCGCCGGGATGTTCTCGATGCCCTTCACCTCCACCCGGAAGTACTTCTCGTACAGCGGGCGGAGCAGGGACATCAGGACCTGGTCGGTGAGCTCCTCGTCGTACCCGAAGTCGTCGACCTCGTAGTCACCGGTGAGGCGGCGGCGCAGGAACGCCAGCCCGCTCGCGATGCGCTGCTCCAGGCCGCCGGATGCGTCGTCCCCTGCCTGTTTCCCGGGCCGCTCGTCCTCATGCGTCACCGGATCATCGTCCCGCACGGGGGCCACACCCGGCAGGGGCTGGACCTCCCCCACCGCGGGCGGCTCCCCGCCCGCGCGGCGGTTCGACGCACCACGGCGGCGCGACGAGCGGGGCGTGGAGCCTCCACCGCCTCCACGGGACCGGTCGTCGTCGAACGGAATGACCTTGGCGTCCGCCATCGTTGCTGCGCTCCTCAGTTGGCGCTCTGCTTCGGGGGGTGGGAGCTGCCCGGCGAAGGCAGCGCCGCGATCCGGTCGACAGCCGCGGCGAGGGCCTCGGGCGGAAGCAGCCCCGGCCCGCGGCTGCGCACGAAGTCCGCAAACGTTTCGGCAGTCGTGTACTTGGGGGTGAAGCCCAGCACGTCGCGCATCTGGTCCGTCGCCACCACCCGGCCATGGGTGAGCAGCCGGATCTGCTCGGGCGAGAAGTCCGTCATCCCCAGCGTACGCATCACCGTGTTCGCCCAGGTGACCGCGGGCAGCAGCAGCGGCACGGTGGGCCGGCCCAGCCGCCGCGAGCACTGGGACAGCAGCAGCACCCCGTCACCTGCGATGTTGAACGTGCCGCTGTTGAGCGTGCCCCGCCGCGGCTCGTGCGAGCCGATCCGCAGCACCTCGATCACGTCGTCCTCGTGCACGAACTGCAGCCGCGGGTCGTAGCCCAGCACGGTCGGCAGGACCGGCAGCGAGAAGTACGAGGCGAGCGGGCTGTCCGCGGTCGGGCCGAGGATGTTGGCGAACCGCAGCACGCACACCGCCACGTCCGGCCTGCGGCGCGCGAAGCCCCGCACATAGCCCTCGACCTCCACGGTGTCCTTCGCGAAGCCGCCGCTGGGCAGGGACTTGGGCGGGGTGGTCTCGGTGAACACCGCCGGATCGCGGGGTGCCGAACCGTAGACATTGGTGCTGGACTTCACGACCAGCCGTTTCACATGCGGGGACTTCTGGCAGGCACCGAGCAGCTGCATGGTGCCGATGACATTGGTCTCCTTCAGCGCGGCCCGGCTGCCGCTGCCCAGCGGGGTGCCCGTGACGTCGAGATGCACGACCGTGTCGGCGCCGGACTCGGCGAGCACGCGGGCGATGGTGGGCTGGCGGATGTCGGCCTGGACGAAGTCCGCGCCGCCCAGATGATGCTCGGGCGGGACCGCGTCCACGGCGACGACCCGGTCCACCTCGGGGTCACGCTGGATCCGCCGGACGAAACGGCCCCCCAGCTGGCGGGCCACTCCGGTCACGAGCACGACCTTTCCCAAGATCAGCGCCTTCCTTTCGCCCTGGTCCGTGGGGCCAACCTACCGGGTAGTAGTCGCTCTGTGGTGTCTTCCGACTGCGGGAAGTGACGAGCGGCCGAAACGCATGCCTGCGCGTACCCGGCGTGCGTGCGTCGTCCCATGACAGTGGCCCCCCACCGGCTTGCGGTGGGGGGCCACTGGACACGCTTTCGCGCTGCCGCTTACTTCTTGTTGCGGCGCTGGACGCGCGTGCGCTTGAGCAGCTTGCGGTGCTTCTTCTTGGCCATCCGCTTACGCCGCTTCTTGATAACAGAGCCCACGACTAACCCTCGCTCACTTCTCATCACTCGGTGTGTTTGGGCGCCATGGGCCCACACGACCTTCGAGGGGTTAGCCTACCCGCCCGAGCGCTGAGGTCGTAATCGAGGTACCCGGGGAGTGCCCGAAGGTGCCCTGGACGGGCGCTCCCCGGCTTGCCGTCAGGCGGTTTCCACCCCCACGTAGCTCTCGCGGAGGTAGTCGTGCACCGCTTGCTCGGGGACGCGGAAGGACCGCCCCACCCGGATCGCGGGCAGATGACCGCTGTGCACCAGCCGGTACACGGTCATCTTCGACACTCGCATCACCGAGGCGACCTCCGCCACGGTAAGGAACTGAACCTCGTTCAGAGGCCTTTCGCCAGCTGCAGCCATGACACACCTGAACCTTCCGCACTCGACGGCCACCGGCTTCCCCTTCCGGTGACTCTTCGTCGCTGCGTGCTCACTCCCCAATGTAGGGGCGGGTGATGCGAGTGGGGAAGAGGTGCACCCATCGGCGGCCTACTGTGACAGACACGCCCGATTGAGTACGTAGCGGGTCAACGGCAGGTAGTAATCGGACCGCGCACCGTCCTCGAGCGGAACAACGACGGACACGCACCCCTCCGCCTGCCCGACGAACGGCGCCGGATCGTTCACATCCGCCAGGGCGATCACCTCGAACCCCAGCTGACCTGCCCCGCAGGCCCACCCATGATCACCGATCACCAGATCCGGAAGCGGCCCGCCGGCCTCGGCCGCCGCGTCCAGCGCGGTACGAACCGGGAGAGGGGAGTGCGTGTGTGCGCCGGGCTCACAACCGGGGCGCTGGGGGTCGCCGTCGCGGACGAGCGCGACTCCCCGTACGTAGCCGAGGTTGTACGTGCGTAGGCCGAACCGGGTCGTTATGTCGACACAGCGACCCTGCGCCGGGGTGAGGACGGTACATCCCGCCGCCGACAAGGCGTCTGCCAGAGCGGCGTAGAAACCGAGCAGCCGGTGCGGGTGCCCGGTCCCCAGCAGCACCGCGTCCCGCCGCCGAGCGGCCGCCGCGAGCCGTTCCGCATAGGCGTCCAGAGCGGCCAGCGTCCGCTCCGGATCGATCACCTCCGGGCCCTCGGTGCGCCAAGGCTCGGCCGGAGACCCGCACCGCTCCGCCATCAGCTCGGCGACATCCCGCTGCCCCCACGGCCACACCGGCTCGATCCCGATCAGCACCCGCGGATCCCGTGCCGCGAACAGCCGATAGCTCCGCAGGCTCTCCTCCCGCGTGGTCGCCACCACCCCGGCAAGCCGAGCAGCAACCAGATGCCCCCGAATCTCCCCAGCACTGACCACCCCCCGATCCTGGCCCACCCCACCCCCTCAGGGGCCGGGTTCCCCGCAACGCCCCCCGGTCGGCGTACAGGCCCCACCCGGAGCAATCGGTCAGGAACCGGTCAGTTCCCTAGGCCAGCAACCCCCGCAGCGGAAAGACCGCCCGCCTCGTCGCCAGCACCGCCTGATCCAACCGATCCGCCGGGTCGTACCCCTCCTCCCAGGAGGCGAACGAAACCGGCCACCGCCCATCAGTCATCCGCACCGGCCCCAGCTGACGAGTCCGCGCGAACACCTCCTGCCGCCACCCCTCAGGCACCACCGTCTCCGGCTCCACCGCCCGTTCCGCAGCGATCCCCACCAGATGAGCCCACGACCTCGGCACGACCTCCACCACCGCGTAGCCGCCCCCACCCAGCGCGACCCACCGCCCCCCGGCGTACTCGTGCGCCATCTCATGACACGCCACCTGCACCGCCCGCTGCGCATCCAACGACACCGCCAGATGCGCCAGCGGATCCTCGAAGTGGGTATCCGCCCCGTGCTGCGTCACCAGCACCTGCGGCCGGAACTCCGCCAGCAGCTCCGGCACCACGGCGTGAAACGCCCGCAGCCACCCCGCGTCCCCCGTCCCCGCCGGCAGCGCCACATTCACCGCGGTGCCCTCCGCACCGCCCGCCCCGGTCTCCTCCGGCCACCCCGTCTGCGGAAACAGCGTCCGCGGATGCTCGTGCAGCGAGATCGTCAGAACCCGCGGATCCTCCCAGAACGCCGCCTGCACCCCGTCCCCGTGATGCACGTCGACGTCGACATACGCGACCCGCTCGGCCCCCAGCTCCAGCAGCCGCGCGATCGCCAGCGCCGCGTCGTTGTACACACAGAACCCGGACGCGGCCCCCGGCATCGCATGGTGCAGCCCGCCCGCGAAGTTCACCGCGTGCGGCGCCTCCCCCCGCCACACGGCCTCCGCAGCGCCCACCGACTGCCCCGCGATCAGCGCCGACACCTCGTGCATCCCGGTGAACGCCGGATCGTCGATCGTCCCGATCCCGTACGAGGTGTCCGCGGCCGACGGGTCCGCCGAGGCCGCCTTGACCGCGTCGATGTAGTCCTGCCGGTGCACGAGCCGCAGCGTCGACTCCCCGGCCGCCTTCGCGGCCACCACATCCACCTCGCGGTCGAGTCCGAGGGCGTCGATCAGGCTCCGGGTCAGGGCGAGCCGGACCGGGTCCATCGGATGGTCCCGGCCGAAGTCATAGCCCGTTACTGCCTCGTCCCACATCAGCTGTGTGCGGCCGCTCATGCCCGCCACCGTATCGGTCCGGTTGAGCCACGAACGACCGGGCATGGACGAGCGTCACCAGCACCAGCACCATCGGCACCAGCATCGCCCCGCGATAGCTCCAGACGTCCCCGACCGCCCCCACCAAGGGCGAACCGATCAGGAAGCCCACATAGTTGAAGACGTTCAGCCGCGCTATGGCCGCATCGGACGCTCCCGGCCCGTGCAGCTCATGGGCCCGCCGGCCCGCCGCGGCGAAGGTCTGCGGCACCAGCACGCACAGCCCGAGCCCGAGCAGCGTGAACCCCAGCATGCCCACCCAGGCGCCCGGCGCACCGGCCACCACCGCGAACCCCGACGCGGCCACCAGCGCCCCGCTCCGCACCACCGCCACGGCCCCGAACCGCCGCACCCCGAAGTCCCCGATCACCCGCCCCAGCAGCGTGGTGACCATGTAGACGTTGTAGGGGACCGTCGCCAGCTGCTCGCTGCTCCCCAGCACGTCCTGCAGATACTTGGCGCTCCAGTTGGAGACCGTGGAGTCCCCGATGTACGCCACGGTCATCACCAGACACAGCGGAAGCAGCCACCGGGACCCCGCGCCCCCGACGCCCCCGGCGTCCTCGACGCCCTTGCCGCCCCGCGCCTCCCCGCTCCCCTCCGCATCGACGTACCAGCGGCTCCCCGCCAGCGCTGCCGGCATCAGCACCAGCACCACCGGCAGGTACGACACCCACAGCGCCAGCTGCCAGTGCGCCCCGGCCCACGCCAGCGACGCCCCGACGATCCCGCCCAGGCTGTACGCGGCGTGGAAACCGAGCATGATGCTGCGCCCGTAGGCGCGCTGCAGACTCACCCCGAGCATGTTCATCGAGGCATCCAGCGCCCCGACCGCCAGCCCGAACACGGCCAGCGCAGCGGCCAGTACGGCCATCTGCTCCCCCGCCCCGACCACCAGCAGCGACACCAGCACGAGCGGCTGGGACCACCGCAGCACCCGGCTCGGCGCGGCCCGCCGCACCACCCGCCCGGTCGCCACACTGCCGGCACCGGCCAGGATCGGCACGGCGGCCAGGAAGACGGGCAGCAGGGAGTCGGACACCCCGTACCGGTCCTGGATCGCCGGGATCCGCGTCACGAGCAGGGCGAAGGCGACGCCCTGCACCAGGAAGGCGAACGCCAGCGAGGCCCTGCCGCGCCGCAGCACATCGGTCATGGCGGCGAGCGTAAGGCCCCGGCGTACCGGTGGGTAGATCCGGCCAAAAATGAATTTCCTTCAGTTTCACCGGCGTTCACCGGCATTCACCGGCGCTCGGCGCGTGGCATCGACCTCGCCGTCACCTCACACCGCGACGGCAGGCTCCCCCGCACCCTCGGCACGCCCGGCATCCGCGACCGTCGTCCCGCACACTCCGGGCGTCCTCGCCTCCGCCGCGAGCATGGCCGCCATCGGCCCCGCCCCCAGCGCCCCGCCCACCAGAAACGCACCCACCAGCGTCACGATCATCATCACCGTGCCCAGCCACACCATGGTGTCCACCGGCAGCGCATACGCCCCGATCACCCGGACCACGCACTCCCCGAGCAACGCCCCGCCCCACACCAGCGAGTACCTCCGCTCGGCCCGCCGGAACGCCGCCGAGCCCTCCATCAGCCGCTCCCAGGCCGCCTCCCGCGCCTCCTGGCCGCGGATGAGCCAGGGCTTCATGACCGAGGTCATCATCGGCTTCCCCAGCGCCACCGACACCAGCACACCGATCCCGATGACGCTGCCGATCGCGCTCTCCCGCACCAGCATCATCCGAGCGTCACCGGAGAGAAGGCCGAGCACCATCGATGTCACATTGACGAGCAGGATGAGCACGGCGAACGCATTCACCACCCGCTCCCACACCAGTCCCCACCCGGCACGCACGGCCGGGTAGACGCTGCTCCACGCGAGGGCGGCGAACTCGCTCAACCCAGCGGCGTTCCTCAGCAGGTAGTACGTCCCGACCGGCACCGCCACGTCCAGCCCCACCAGCAGGAGCGCCGGCCGCTTCCCCTTGCGCACACCCGAGTTCGTCGTCATGCCCTCAGCTTCCCGGCCGGCCGGGGTCGCGCAGTAGAAACGAACGTCCGCACCTCGGCATGACGGTTGTCATGAGCCGGCTGCTGCCGGGGGTCACACCAGCAGTTCGGGCAACTCCCGCATGTCCGCGAAGAATCCGGTGGCCCCCGCGAGCTTCTCCGCCGGCGTCATCGCCGTGAACCCGTACACATCCATCCCGGCCGCCACGGCCGCCTGCACGCCGAGGGGGCTGTCCTCGACCACCACACACCGCTCCGGGGCCACACCCATCCGCTCGGCCGCGTAGAGGAAGAGATCGGGTGCCGGCTTGCCCCGCCCGACATCCTGCGAGCTGAAGATCAGCTCATCCCCGAACCACCGGTCGAGCCCGGTCGTACGGTGCCCGACCCGGATCCGCTCATGGCTGCCGGACGAGGCCACGCAGTACCGCACCCCGTCAGCCGTCAGCTTCCCGAGGACATCCCCGACACCGGCCACCGGCTGCAACTCCCGCTCGAACGCGGCGAAGACGCGGGCGTGGAACACATCGTCGAAGTCCTCCGGCAGCTTCCGCCCCGACCGCTGCTCCACCAGCTCGTGCACGCGGTGCATGGCGGAGCCCATGTAGTCCCGGATGGAGTCCTCGTACGTGGTCGGGTGCCCCAGCTCGGTGAGATAGGCGGCGAGGTGCCGGTTGGAAATCGGCTCGCTGTCCACCAGCACACCGTCGTTGTCGAAGATGACCAGGTCATAGCGCATACCTCGACCCTAAACGCAGAGATCCCCCGTGCCGAACGGCACGGGGGATCTCTCTCACAA
>NZ_JAATEM010000029.1 GCF_012034205.1 Streptomyces composti | reverse complement strand
GAAGAGCTGCCGGGCCCGGATGCGGAAGCGGCCCCTTGGGGGCAGGGTCCCGGCGCCTTCAGGGCAGAGGGCACCTTCAGAGGGGTGGCCCCGCGTGCTCCGGAGGCGCTCTCAGGGCAGCGTCCCCGCGTGTTCCGGATCAAGGAGCGGCGCCAGCAGATCGCCGTAGTCCGTCAGGCGGGGCCCGAGGTCGGGAGCGGTGAACGCCAGCAGGTCCGGTGACCGGCACTCCTCGACCTCCTCCCAGGTCACCGGTGCCGACACCAGCGGCTCCTGCCGGGCGCGCAGCGTGTAGGGGGCGGCCGTGGTCTTCCGGGCGGCGTTCTGGCTCCAGTCGACGAAGACCTTCCCCGGCCGCAGGCTGCGCGTCATCCGGTGCAGCACCAGATGGGGCATCGCCTTCTCCGCCTCCACCGCCAGCCCCTTGGCGTAGTCCGACACCCGCTCGGGCGAGGCACCCCGCACCGCCGCGAGCAGATGCAGCCCCTTCGAGCCGGAGGTCTTCGCGTAGGCCTCGATCCCGTCCTCGGCGAGCCGGTCCCGCAGCCAGCGGGCGACCTCGCAGCAGTGCACGATCGTCGCCGGCGGCCCGGGGTCCAGGTCGAAGACGATCCGGTCCGCCTCCTCGGGGTTCTGCACCCGCCACTGATGGACGTGGAACTCGGCGACCAGGTTCGCCGCCCACATCAGGCTCGGCAGGTCCTGCACCAGCACCATCCGCGACGGCCCGTCCGACCTGGGCACCTCGGCGGTGGTGACCCAGTCGGGCGTACCCGGCGGCACGTTCTTGGTGAAGAACACCTGCCCGTCGGGCCCGTCCGGGTAGCGCAGGAAGGACACCGCGCGGTCCCGCAGATGCGGCAGCAGCACCTCGGCCACGGTCGCGTAGTAGTGCAGTACCTCCGCCTTGGTGAACCCGGTGGCGGGATACAGCACCTTCTCCAGATTGCTGAGCGGGAGCCGCCGCCCCTCCACCTCAGTGATAGGCGCCATACGATGAGAATCTCACGCAAACCATGACAAACGGTCGGGAAGGTGTCGCACGTGAGGTCCATCTGGAACGGCGCGATCTCGTTCGGCCTGGTCAGCATCCCGATCAAGCTGGTGAACGCCACCGAGAGCCACTCGATCTCCTTCCGCCAGATCCACACCGAGGACGGCGGCCGGATCCGGTACCGCAAGTTCTGCGAGCTGGAGGACCGGGAGGTCAGCAGCCAGGAGATCGGCAAGGGCTACGAGGACTCGGACGGCACGATCATCCCGATCACCGACGAGGACCTGGCCCAGCTGCCGATCCCGACCGCCAGGACCATCGAGATCGTCGCCTTCGTGCCCAGCGACCGGATCGACCCGCTGCAGATGGACTCCGCCTACTACCTGGCCGCGAGCGGGGCACCGGCCGCCAAGCCGTACACCCTGCTGCGCGAGGCCCTCAAACGCAGCAACAAGGTCGCCATCGCCAAGTTCGCGCTGCGCGGCCGCGAGCGGCTCGGCATGCTGCGCGTGGTCGGCGACGCCATCGCCATGCACGGACTGCTCTGGCCGGACGAGGTGCGCGCACCCGAGGGTGTCGCCCCCGACACCGACGTCACCGTCCGCGACAAGGAGCTCGACCTCGCGGACGCGCTGATGGAGACCCTCGGCGAGGTCGACCTGGAGGACCTGCACGACGAGTACCGCGAGGCGCTGGAGGAGGTCATCGCCGCCAAGGCGGCCGGCGAGACCCCGCCGGAGCTGCCCGAGCCCGAGCGCGGCGGCAAGGTCCTGGACCTGATGGCCGCCCTGGAGAACAGCGTCCGCGCCGCCCGCGAGTCCCGCGGCGAATCCGCGGAGGAGGCCGAGGTCAAGCCCCTCCCGCAGCGCAAGACCTCCCGCACCTCTCCCAAGGAGACCGGCGGCAAGAAGTCCACCGCCAAGAAGACCGCGGCGAAGAAGACGGCGTCCTCCTCCCGCAAGCCGGCGAGCGCGAAGAAGACCGCCGCAAAGAGCGCATCCGCGAAGAGCGGCGGAACGAAGAGCACGGCGAAGAAGTCGACGGCCAAGAAGACGTCCGCGACGAAGAAGACCGCTTCCCGGAAACGCTCGGCGTGACACGGCGCCTGCTCGGGGCCTCGAGTTCCCAGTGAGCCTCTGCCCGAGGCTGTGAGTTCGAGGTGGGCGCCTGCTCGGGGCCATGAGTTCGAGGCGGGCGCCTGCCCGGGGCCGTGAGACCGGCCGGACCCCGGTTTCGGAGTGCGAACGGGCCCCCGGTCCCTGGGATCCGGGGGCCCGGCGTCGCCCCTCACATGGCAGCTGCCGGCCCTGGGCCTGCACCCGCAACCGCCGGACGGGGACGGACGCGCCGGCCGACCGCCGATGCGGGCGCCGCGCCCGACGCAAGCGGGAGATCCCGTGCGTCGCCTCAGGCCGCGCGCCGCAGCGCCAGCACCGCGTTGTGACCGCCGAAGCCGAACGAATTGCTCAGCACCAGGTCACCCTCCGCGGGCAGCACACGTGGGGCCTCACGCACCACGTCCAGCTCGATCGCCTCGTCCAGCTCGGCGCAGCCCACCGTGGGCGGCATCACACCGTGGTGCAGCGTGAGCACCGCGGCCACCGCCTCGACACCGCCGGCCGCACCTTGCAGATGCCCCAGGTGCCCCTTGAGCGCGCTCACCGGCACGTTCCGGGCGCCCAGGACGTTCCGCAGCGCCCGGGCCTCCGCGAGGTCGCCGTCGACCGTGGCGGTGGCGTGCGCGTTCACATGGACCACGTCCGCCAGGTGGCCCCCCGCGTCCCGCACGGCCCGCCGCAGCGCCAGGGCGATGCCCTCGCCGGACGGATCCGGCGCTGCCACATGGTGAGCGTCCGCGGACAGCCCCCAGCCGGCCGCCTCGCAGTAGATCCGCGCACCACGCGCCCGCGCGTGCTCCTCGGACTCCAGCACCAGCACGCCGGCGCCCTCGCCGTTGACGAAGCCGTTCCGGTCCCGGTCGAAGGGCCGCGACGGCGAGCCCTCGGCGGGGTCGCCCTCGGCCAGGGCCCGCATCGCCGCGAACGACGCCATGATCGCCGGCGTCACCACGGCCTCGGCGCCGCCCGCCAGGGCGACGTCCACCCGTCCGAACCGGATCCGGTCCACCGCCTGCCCGATCGCCTCCGTACCCGAGGCGCACGCGCTGGTCACGGTCCGCGCCTCGCCCGTGATGTGCAGATCCAGTGAGACCTGCGACGCGGCCTGCGACGGCACGGTCATCGGCGTGGTGAGCGGCGACACACTCCGCGGGCCCTTGTCCCGCAGCTTCCGGTCCCCGCCCACCAGCACGGACGCGTCCCCGAGAATCGCGCCGAGGCTCACCCCGACCCGCTCCGGGTCAAGACCGCTCTCGCGGGTGCCGCCCTCGGCGAACCCGGCGTCCGCCCAGGCCTCCCGTGCGGCCAGCACCGCGAACTGGGCGGCGCGGTTCATCCGCCGGGCCACCGCCCGCGGCAGCAGCCGCGCCGGATCCACCGGCACGGTCCCGGCCACCCGCACCGGCAGCTCCCCGAACTCCTCGTCCTCCAGCTCCCGTATGCCGTGCCGCCCCTCGAGCAGCCCCTGCCACAGCTCGCTGGTCCCGGCGCCGAGCGGCGTCATCGCACCGAGCCCGGTCACCACGACCCGGCGGGCCCCGGCGGCCCGCGCCTCGCTCACCGGCCGCGGCTCGTGCCGTACGACATGCCCGGCCTCGTCGGCCTCGGCGGCCCACCGCCGTACCTCGGTGTCGGAGACCCCGCCGGTCGCGCCCGCGCTCGCGCTCTCGTCGTCCCGCCGCCAGGTCCCCCAGCGACGCACATACGTCACCTCCTGCGCCGACGGGTCCACGGCACGCAGGGACGACACCCTGTCCCCGTCCCGGAACTCGACATCGTCGAGTGCGGGCGACGTCACCTCCGGTACCGCGGAGGGATCCACGCGTCGCCCGGCGACGCTCACCCGCTGCTCACGGCGCAGCAGTTCCTCCCGGTCCCGCCCGCCGAGGGGCGGCCGCAGCGTGACCCGGATCACCTCAGGGTCCTCGGGCAGCGTGTGCGTGACGACGTACCACCGGTCCGCCGCCACGTCGTCGCCCGACAGGGCGACCAGATCACCGGGCACGACCTCGGCAGCCGTCACCGAGTGCGGGTTCATGGGGACTTCGCGTATGCCGGAAGAGTGGGGCATGAGTGCAGATGCTTTCGTTGGTCCGAACTGTCGTACTTGAGGACCGTTAAGAGTGAAGTGCACGAACCCGGAACCGGCCACAGTTGAATGACGTACATGTCCGTTTTGCCCTGCGGTGTCGCTTGAGGGATGAATCGGTCAACCCGTCAACCGGCCTGCCGGGCACACGAGTTACCGCCCCGTCACTCCACCCTGTGGAACTGGTCACGCCGCACAGCGCCCAACTCCCCGCACAGTCCGCCCGAACGAGACCCAGCTCACACCCCGCTGCCGCTGCCGGGACCGGAACGCCCCGGCACCCATGGCACGCCGAGACTCGGTGAAACCGCCGACCGGTCAACCGCCTTGCCGGGCGGACGTCAGGGCGCAGGCCTGCTGCGCCGCACGGCGTTCCCGTCCGCATGCACCCCAGAACCCGTGCCCCGTCTTGTGGCCGCCTCCCTCCTGCTGCTGCCATGCGAGCTGACGGGTGCGGAGCCGAGGCGCCGAGGGGGTCTCATGGAGCTCGAGGTCACACGCTGGAGGCGGTACGGGCACGACCGCTTGTACGCGAGCCTCCCCGACGGCACCGCCGCCGGCTGGGCGGACCTGAAGACGGGGAAGATCACCATCCTGCGTGCCGAGCACAGCGACGACGTGATCGCCGCACTCACCCCTCACCTGTCGGACCGTCACGACACGGCGGCCGGTCCGGAGCCCGCGACGGCCGAGCCCGCAGCGCCCCCCGGACTGCCCCCACTGACCCCGGACGACGACTTGGCCGGCAACCCTCCTGGAGCCGCCCTCCGGGAGCGGCTCGCCCGGTCGGGCGCGGGACGGTTCGAGCGGACCCTCGCCCGGCTCCTGCGCCGGCCGACCGAGTGGGAGTCCTGGGAGAAGGGGCTGACGGGGGAGAAGCGCGTCGGAGCGGAACTCGCCCGATTGTCCCGTCACGGCTGGCGCGTCCTGCACTCCATACCGCTGGCCCACGACGTGGACATCGATCATCTGCTGATCGGACCCGGCGGAGTCTTCAGCATCAACACCAAGTACTGCCCCAAGAGGGCGGTCTGGGTCGGCGACGACGCCGTGAAGATCGATCACGGGAAACCGCGGCCATACGCACGCAAGAGCCGGGCCGAGGCCGACCGGGTGCGGCGGGTGCTCGGGCACTACTGCCGCTTTCCGGTACCGGTGGAACCGGTCCTGGTCTTCGCCGGCGCCACCGACCTGACGGTGGCCGCGACCCAGCTCACCGTCCGGGTGTACCAGGAGCGCCAAGTCGCCTCACTGGCCCCGCTGTCCGGGGTGCTGACCGCCGACCAGGTCGACCAGGTCCACGAGATCGCCCGCCACCGCCAGGCCTGGCGACTGGCCTGAGCGTGACCCGCGGCAAGCCGCGTTCGGACCACGAGGGCGGTGCAGGACCCGACACGTCAGGAATGCGACGCAGCCGGCCGGGACGAGCGCCGCCCGCCGGACCGGCGGCGCCCACCCCGTGCCATCCCGGTCAAGGCGGGCAGAGCCGCGTACCGCCCCGAGTGGACGTAGCCATGGCGCCTGGTCTTTCCGAAGAGCTCGTCGTCGTCCGAGCGCCGGACATCAGCTGTGATCACACGCATGTGGGTTGCAGGCCCTCCGGCCCGCTCGGGCCGGAGGGCTGTCGCCGTCTCTCGGCCGTGCGCTGTTGGCCGTTGGTTGCGTTCCGCGCCTGCCGCGTCGTGTTCCGCCCCGCTGGTGGTTGGCTGCCTCAGGCGATTCGTCCGGTTGGCGTTCTCCGTCTGGAGTGGGAGGCAAGCGATCCTCACGGTATGGGGGCCTCAGGCGAGAATCCGCGGCGACTCGGTGGTGGGCAGTCCCAGTGTCCGCGATGCGGGCTGCTGGCGGACCGGGTGGCGACACTCGATCAGGACTGGGTGCTGTTGGAGCCGGACATGCGTCCCCTGGCTCACACGGTGCCGGCGGACCGTCGATGGATCGAGCTGTCCGACGGGCGGGTGACAGTCTACGGGGTGTGTCCGCCGGATCCGTTCCAGCGGTGCCGTATCGAGCACGATCTCGCTTGTCCAGCGCAGCCACTGCCGGATCTGTGGCCGTGGTTGACGTGCCTGCGGGAGGAGAACGCGCGGCGAGTGGAGCGACAGAATGATCCGGAGCCTCCTCCTCCGGAGCAGTGGCCGGACGCGGGCTGAAGTCGTCTGCGAGACCAGGGCGCTGACCAGGGTGGACGTTCCGAAGTTCTGTCCACGAACAGTCACAGTCCACGGACTGCGTCCCCAGGGTGCTCCGGGCTGCACACGGCTGCACATGCACGAAGACCCCGCTCTCAGCGATTGTGCTGACGGCGGGGTCTTCGGGCACCTGATCGATGGTGCCCCCGGCAGGATTCGAACCTGCGCACACGGCTCCGGAGGCCGTTGCTCTATCCCCTGAGCTACGGGGGCGTGCCGGTCGCGGTGATCGCGGCGACGGGTAGAACATTACCAGTTCCCGGGGGGTGGTCATGAACCGGTTTCCCACCAGAAGCCCTGCCAGGGTCCACCTCGTGGGTGCCGTGTCGCTCGTGCGGGGTGGAAGTCGGGAAAACCCGGACGCGGTGGCCGGTGCGGACCTACTCTCGAGTTGTGCCAGGCGCATCGGGCCGGGTGCTTGTTGTGGACGACAACAAGGTCATCCGGCAGTTGATCAGGGTCAATCTCGAGCTGGAGGGCATCGAGGTCGTGACCGCGGCCGACGGTGCCGAGTGTCTGGAAGTGGTGCATCGGGTGCGGCCCGACGCCGTGACGCTCGATGTGGTCATGCCGAGGCTCGACGGGCTCCGCACCGCCGCCCGGCTGAGGGAGGACCCGCTCACCCGCCACCTTCCGCTCGCCATCATCAGTGCCTGCAGCCGGCGCGAGGTGGAGAACGGACTCGACGTCGGGGTCGACGCGTTCCTGTCCAAGCCGTTCGAGCCCGGAGAGCTGGTACGGGTGGTGCGGCGGCTGCTCAGCGGGCGCCCGGCGCCGGGGCGGGACGCCGCCCGGATCGGGAGGGGGCCGCGCGTTCCCGTGGTGGGGGAGAGCGAGGCCGTGGGGGAGAACGAGACGGCCGCCGGGCACTCCGGGGCCGGCACCTGAGCGCGTCCACGTACTCCGGGTCGTCCGCGTACTGAGGGCGTCCACATCTCGGGACCCGCCCCGAACCGACTCGCTCACCCACCCCCCTTCTCGCCTACGCTTGTCCCGTGACCCCCGTCGAGCTCTCCCGCACCGTGCTGCGCGCGGTGCGCCGTGCCGTCGACGAGGGGGATCTGCAGGTGGCGGTTCCCGAACGTGCCCAGGTCGGGCCGCCGGGGCCCGGAGGGTGCGGGGACTACGCCACCAGCATCGCCCTCCAGCTGGCCAAGCCTGCCGGGCAGCCGCCGCTGCGGGTGGCGGAGGTGCTGCGCTCGCATCTGCTGCGCACCGGTGCCGTCGCCGACGTGGTCGTGACCGGGCCCGGATTCCTCAACATCAGGCTGCCGGACGACGCCCAGGCCGCCCTGGTCGAGGAGATCCTGCGGGCCGGTGTCCGGTACGGGCACAGCGATGCCCTCGCGGGCGAGGTCTTCCGGCTCAGCGCGCCGTACGAGGTGCGTGCTCTCGTCTGCGCCGACGTTCTGGCCCGGATCCTGCGGTCCCAGGGCGCTGCCGTCCGGATCCGGTACGAGGGCGGGAGTGGCAACGGCGACGGCGACGGGAGCGGGGCCAGAAGCAGAAGCAGTCGCCTTCAGTGCGGGCCCTCCGAGTCCGCCGGGTCCGCCGAGGCCCCCGAGCGGCCCGAGCCGAGCGGGGCGTCCGAGTGGATGAAGGTGCTCGGCCTTCGTCCGGACAGCGCGGAGGAGGGAGAGGGCGGTGGAAAGGCCGCCTCCGGCAGCGAGCCCCAGGCCCGCCTCCGCACCCAGGTCTCCACCCCCGCCCACGTCCACACCGTCCGCCCCGTTCCCGCCCCCGGCGACCCCGCCCCCCTCGGCCGGGACGCCGGTCGCTGGGCGCTGCTGTACCCGGCCCCGCACGACCGTCCACGTCTCACCTCCGAGCACCTGAGCCAGCGCGAGGGCAACCCCCTCTTCCGTGTCCGGTACGCGCACGCCCGCACCCGGGCCCTGCTGCGCAACGCCTCCGACCTGGGGTTCCGGCCCGAGCCTGGGCCGGTGACGGAGCCGGCGGTGCCGGAGCTGGTCGCCGCCCTCGGCGACCACCCCCGCATCCTGCGGGCCGCCGCCGACCGGCGTGCGCCCGACCGACTCGCCCGGCATCTGGTCACCGTCGCCGATGCCCTGCAGCCGCTGCTGCCCGCCGTCCTGCCTCTCGGTGCGGAGAAACCCTCGGCCGCCCACCGTGCCCGGCTGGCCCTCGCCGAAGCCGCCGGGACGGTGCTGGCCGGCGGCCTGTCCCTGCTCGGCATCGACGCACCCGACCATCTCTAGGAAGCCCAAGACCCGTCATGAGCCGTTCCGCACACCCCGCCGGGCCCCGTCACGCCGATGTCCTCCCCGAGGGGCACTACCTCGCGCCCCCCGCCGATCTGAACGCCCTCGACGCGAAGGTGTGGGCGCAGACCGTCACCCGCGATGAGAGCGGCGTCCTCACCGTGGGCGGTATCGACGTCAAGCGGTTGGCCGAGGAGTTCGGCACCCCGGCCTACATCCTCGACGAGACCGACTTCCGGGCCCGGGCGCGGGCCTGGCGCACCGCCTTCGGCAGCGACGCCGATGTGTTCTACGCCGGCAAGGCGTTCCTGTCCCGCGCCGTGGTGCGGTGGCTGAACGAGGAGGGGCTGAACCTCGACGTCTGCTCCGGTGGTGAGCTGACCACCGCGCTGTCCGCCGGGATGCCCGCCGAGCGGATCGCCTTCCACGGCAACAACAAGTCGGCGGAGGAGATCGAGCGGGCCGTCCGGGCCGGTGTGGGCCGGATCGTGCTCGACTCGTTCCTGGAGATCGTGCGGGTGGCCCACATCGCACAGTCGCTGGGCAAGCGGCAGCGCGTGCAGATCCGGGTGACGGTCGGCGTGGAGGCCCATACCCACGAGTTCATCGCGACCGCGCACGAGGATCAGAAGTTCGGCATTCCGCTGGCGGACGGGCAGGCCGCCGAGGCGGTGCGGCGGGCGCTGCAGCTGGACGGGCTCGAGCTGACCGGGATCCACAGCCACATCGGGTCGCAGATCTTCGACATGTCCGGTTTCGAGGTGGCCGCCCACCGGGTCGTGGGGCTGCTGAAGGACATCCGGGACGAGCACGGGGTCGAGCTGCCCGAGATCGACCTCGGCGGCGGTCTCGGCATCGCGTACACCAGCGACGACGACCCCCGGGAGCCGCACGAGATCGCCAAGGCGCTCTCCGAGATCGTCACCCGTGAGTGCGAGGCCGCGAAGCTGCGCACCCCCAGGATCTCGGTGGAGCCGGGGCGGGCGGTCGTCGGGCCGACCGCGTTCACGCTGTACGAGGTCGGGACCGTCAAGCCGCTGGACGGGCTGCGCACGTATGTGTCGGTCGACGGCGGCATGTCGGACAACATCCGGACCGCGCTGTACGACGCCGAGTACAGCGTGGTGCTGGCCTCCCGCACCTCCGACGCGGGGCCGATGCTGAGCCGGGTGGTCGGCAAGCACTGCGAGAGCGGTGACATCGTGGTGCGGGACGCTTTCCTGCCGGCCGACCTGGCGCCGGGCGACCTCATCGCCGTACCGGCGACGGGGGCGTACTGCCGGTCGATGGCCAGCAACTACAACCATGTGCTGCGTCCGCCCGTCGTCGCGGTGAAGGACGGCGAGGCGCGCGTGATCGTCCGGCGGGAGACGGAGGAGGATCTTCTCCGGCTGGACGTCGGATAGCGGCCGGGCGGGCCGGCGCGGACCTTGCAGGAGCCCGCGAGGGCCTTGGTAAAAGATCTGCGGCGTGCCGGGCCGTGACAATGAAATACATGTCTCACGATCCGGACGAAGGGCAAGAAGTCCCGTCCGGTGAGTGAGACTGGTGCAACCGAGACGGTAATCAGGAAACGAGGTCGGATGATGCGTACGCGTCCGCTGAAGGTGGCGCTGCTGGGCTGTGGAGTGGTCGGCTCAGAGGTGGCACGCATCATGACGACGCACGCCGACGACCTCGCCGCCCGCATCGGCGCCCCGGTGGAACTGGCCGGGGTGGCCGTACGGCGGCCCGACAAGGTGCGCGAGGGCATCCCCGCGGAGCTGATCACCACCGACGCGACCGCGCTGGTCAAACGCGGCGACCTGGATGTCGTCGTCGAGGTCATCGGCGGGATCGAACCCGCCCGCAGCCTGATCACCACCGCCTTCGAGCACGGCGCCTCCGTCGTCTCCGCGAACAAGGCCCTGCTCGCCCAGGACGGCGCCGCGCTGCACGCCGCCGCCGAGGAGCACGGCAGGGACCTCTACTACGAGGCCGCCGTCGCCGGTGCCATCCCGCTGATCCGCCCGCTGCGCGAGTCGCTCGCCGGGGACAAGGTCAACCGGGTGCTCGGCATCGTCAACGGAACGACGAACTTCATCCTCGACAAGATGGACACCACGGGGGCCGGCTACCAGGAGGCCCTGGACGAGGCCACCGCGCTCGGCTACGCCGAGGCCGACCCCACCGCCGACGTCGAGGGCTTCGACGCGGCCGCCAAGGCCGCCATCCTGGCCGGCATCGCCTTTCACACCCGGGTGCGGCTCGACGACGTCTACCGCGAGGGCATGACCGAGGTCACCGCCGCCGACTTCGCGTCCGCGAAGGAGATGGGCTGCACCATCAAGCTGCTCGCCATCTGCGAGCGGGCCGAGGACGGCGCCTCCGTCACCGCGCGCGTGCACCCGGCGATGATCCCGCTCAGCCACCCGCTGGCCTCGGTGCGCGGCGCCTACAACGCCGTCTTCGTCGAGTCCGACGCGTCCGGGCAGCTGATGTTCTACGGCCCCGGCGCGGGCGGTGCGCCCACCGCCTCCGCGGTGCTCGGCGACCTGGTCGCGGTGTGCCGCAACCGGCTCGCCGGGGCGACCGGGCCCGGCGAGTCCGCCTACGCCGCGCTGCCCGTCTCGCCGATGGGCGAGGTCGTCACGCGGTACCACATCAGCCTGGACGTGGCCGACAAACCGGGCGTGCTCGCCCAGGTCGCGACCGTGTTCGCGGAGCACGGTGTCTCGATCGACACGGTGCGCCAGCAGGGCAAGGACGGGGAGGCCTCCCTCGTCGTCGTCACCCACCGTGCGTCCGACGCGGCCCTCGGCGGCACCGTCGAGGCGCTGCGCAAGCTCGACACCGTGCGCGGTGTCGCCAGCATCATGCGGGTTGAAGGAGAGTAGCCAGCAATGACCCACCAGTGGCGCGGAATCATCGAGGAGTACCGGGACCGGCTGCCGGTATCCGACACCACGCCGGTCGTCACGCTCCGCGAGGGCGGCACGCCGCTCGTGCCCGCGCAGGTGCTCTCCGAGCGCACCGGCTGCGAGGTCCACCTCAAGGTCGAGGGCGCCAACCCGACCGGGTCCTTCAAGGACCGCGGCATGACCATGGCCATCTCCAAGGCCGCGGAGGAGGGCGCGAAGGCGGTCATCTGCGCCTCCACCGGCAACACCTCGGCGAGCGCCGCCGCGTACGCGGTGCGCGCGAGGATGGTGTCCGCGGTGCTGGTGCCGCAGGGCAAGATCGCCCTCGGCAAGATGGGCCAGGCCCTGGTGCACGGGGCGAAGATCCTCCAGGTGGACGGCAATTTCGACGACTGCCTCACGCTGGCCCGCGCGCTGAGCGAGAACTACCCCGTGGCGCTGGTCAATTCGGTCAATCCGGTGCGGATCGAGGGGCAGAAGACCGCCTCCTTCGAGATCGTGGACATGCTGGGCGACGCTCCCGACATCCACGTCCTGCCGGTGGGCAACGCGGGCAACATCACCGCCTACTGGAAGGGCTACCGCGAGTACGCCGCCGACGGCCCGGCCACCCGCACCCCGCGCATGTGGGGCTTCCAGGCCTCCGGTTCGGCGCCGATCGTGCGCGGCGAGATCGTCAAGGACCCCTCGACCATCGCCACCGCCATTCGCATCGGCAACCCCGCCTCCTGGCAGTACGCGCTCGCCGCGCGCGACGAGTCGGGCGGTCTGATCGACGAGGTGACGGACCGTGAGATCCTTCGGGCCTACCGGCTGTTGGCCTCGCAGGAGGGCGTCTTCGTGGAGCCCGCCTCCGCCGCCTCGGTGGCCGGTCTGCTGAAGGCCGCCGAGCAGGGCAAGGTCGACCCGGGCCAGCGCATCGTGTGCACGGTCACCGGCAACGGCCTGAAGGACCCCGACTGGGCCGTCGCCGGCGCCCCGCAGCCGGTCACCGTCCCGGTCGACGCCGCGGCGGCCGCCGAGCGGCTCGGACTGGTCTAGACGAGCCCCAGCCGGGTCCGCACGGAGGCGACAAGCGTCGGCAGATCCGGCGTAAGACGGCGCTTACCTGGGGAAGTTCTCCTCAGAGGGTGCACAGGGGGCTTGCGACACGCATCGTGCGCCTCCTGTGCGCCCTATGTCGCCACTGAACCTTCCTTCGATAGGCTGTACCGAACCCGCCCGCCGCATATGCCGCGCATATGCCGCGGCACCGCGTCGTCTCCGCGTCGTCAGCAGGGGTCCGCAGAGGCGGCCCCAGCGGGTCCGGGTACGTCACCGAATGTCCATCGCCGCCATTCGACCGTCACGACCGTCACGCAGCTCAAGGAGAGTCATCGAGAGATGGCCGGTCCCGCGTTCCGCGCCGCCGCCGTCCGGGTGCGCGTCCCCGCCACCAGCGCCAACCTCGGCCCGGGCTTCGACGCCCTCGGCCTCGCGCTGGGCTTGTACGACGACGTGGTCGTCCGGGTGGCCGACTCCGGGCTGCACATCGACATCGCCGGTGAGGGCAGCGACACCCTCCCGCGCGACGAGAGCCATCTGCTCGTACGCTCCCTGCGCACCGCCTTCGACCTGCTCGGCGGCCAGCCGCGCGGCCTGGAGATCGTCTGCGCCAACCGCATCCCGCACGGCCGGGGCCTCGGCTCCTCCTCGGCCGCCATCTGTGCCGGCATCGTCGCCGCCCGCGCCGTGACCATAGGCGCCGAGGCACGGCTCGACGACACCGCGCTGCTCGAGCTCGCCACCGAGATCGAGGGCCACCCCGACAACGTCGCGGCCTGCCTGCTCGGCGGATTCACCCTGTCCTGGATGGACGGCGGCGCGGCCCGCGCGATCAGGATGGACCCGGCCGATTCCATCGTTCCGGTGGTTTTCGTCCCCGGAAAGCCGGTACTCACCGAAACCGCGCGCGGACTGCTGCCGCGCACCGTGCCGCACGTCGACGCGGCCGCCAACGCGGGCCGTGCGGCCCTGCTCGTCGAGGCCCTCACCCGGCGCCCCGAGCTGCTGCTGCCCGCCACCGAGGACCGCCTCCACCAGGAGTACCGCGCCCCGGCCATGCCGGAGAGCGCCGCCCTGGTCGAGCGACTGCGGGGGGACGGCATCCCCGCGGTGATCTCCGGCGCCGGACCCACGGTCATGGCGCTGGCCGACGCGGACACCGCCGACAAGGTCGAAGCACTGGCCGGCAGCGACTGGGCGGCCAACCGGCTGAGCCTGGACCTGCAGGGAGCGAGCGTGCTTCCGCTCGCCACCTGACACGGTTGCCGGAATTCGAGAGGGGGAATGTTTGTTGGATCCGGTAGTGTTAACCTCAAGTCTGCACCCGACCCCACCATGGCGAGGTGCCTCGTGTCCCCGTCCGGGACAGACATTCTTCCGGGAGCCCCCCAAGCCGCACTGTGTTCTCTGCATCGTTCACTGCCTCCCCTGTGGGCATGACGCCGTACGCGGACACTGAACGGCCCGCCGGGCACGCTCCGGAACCGGTGCGACCACGCCACGTGACACTGGGTGCCACGGCTCGAGGTAGCGCCATCACCAGATATCTCTTCCGCCGCTTAGGCGGACCACCGCCCCGGCACGGTCCACACAGCAAGGACCGAAGCCGGACAGCACAACCGGTCGCCGAGCCAGACAGGCCGACGTCCGCTCCAGGGAAGGACCCTTCGTGAGCGACACCACCGATCTGATGGGCGCACGTGTCGACGAGACCGCTGCAGCGCCCGCCACGGACGCCTCCGCGCCTGCATCCGGTGCCGGCTCCCGGCGGCGGCGCGGTACCGGCCTCGAGGGCATGGTGCTGGCCGAGCTGCAGCAGGTCGCATCCGGCCTCGGCATCAGGGGCACCGCGCGGATGCGCAAGAGCCAGCTGATCGAGGTCATCAAGGAGGCGCAGGCCGCGGGCGGCGCCCCCGCGAAGACCGACGCGCCGGCCGAGACCAAGCCCAAGCGCCGCGCCACCTCCAAGGCCCGCACGGGTGAGACCGCCGAGAAGAAGGCGGACACCAAGGCCGAGGCCGCTCCCGCCGAGCAGGCGGCGGCCCAGCAGCAGATCGAGATCCCGGGCCAGCCCTCCCCGAAGGCCTCCGCCTCCGCCGAGCAGCCCGCCGGCGCCGAGGCCCCGGCCGAGCGCCGCCGCCGCAGGGCCACCGCCGAGGCGGGCGCCCCGGCCGCCACCGAGACGATCACGGCCGAGGCCAAGACCGAGCAGAAGGCCGAGACCCCCGCCCAGCAGCAGGGGCAGCAGCAAGGACAGCAGGCCCAGGGCGACGGCAAGTCGGATGGGAAGTCCGAGGCCAAGTCCGATGCGAAGTCCGACTCGAGGTCCGACTCCAAGTCCGACTCGAGGTCCGACGGCGAGGGCGGCGAGGGCCGCCGCCGGGACCGCGACCGCAACCGCGGCCGGGACCGCGACCGCCGCAACAAGGGCGGCGACGACCAGCAGGGCGGCCAGGGCCGCCAGCAGAACCAGCAGGGCGGCGGCCGTCAGGACGACGGCTACGAGGAGGAGGGCGGCGGCCGGCGTGGCCGGCGCGGACGCTACCGCGACCGCCGTGGCCGCCGTGGCCGCGACGACGCCGAGCCGCAGATCGCCGAGGACGACGTCCTGATCCCCGTCGCGGGCATCCTGGACATCCTCGACAACTACGCCTTCATCCGGACCTCCGGCTACCTGCCCGGTCCGAACGACGTGTACGTCTCCCTCGCCCAGGTCCGCAAGAACGGCCTGCGCAAGGGCGACCACATCACCGGTGCCGTGCGCCAGCCCAAGGAAGGCGAGCGGCGCGAGAAGTTCAACGCGCTGGTCCGCCTGGACTCCGTCAACGGCATGGCCCCCGAACACGGCCGCGGCCGCCCGGAGTTCAACAAGCTCACCCCGCTGTACCCGCAGGACCGGCTCCGCCTGGAGACCGACCCGGGCGTGCTGACCACCCGGATCATCGACCTCGTCTCGCCGATCGGCAAGGGCCAGCGCGGTCTGATCGTGGCCCCGCCGAAGACCGGCAAGACCATGATCATGCAGGCGATCGCCAACGCGATCACGCACAACAACCCCGAGTGCCACCTGATGGTCGTCCTGGTCGACGAGCGTCCGGAAGAGGTCACCGACATGCAGCGGTCGGTCAAGGGCGAGGTCATCTCCTCGACCTTCGACCGCCCGGCCGAGGACCACACCACGGTCGCCGAGCTGGCCATCGAGCGCGCCAAGCGGCTGGTGGAGCTGGGTCACGACGTGGTCGTGCTGCTCGACTCCATCACCCGTCTGGGCCGTGCCTACAACCTGGCCGCGCCCGCCTCGGGCCGCATCCTCTCCGGTGGTGTCGACTCCACCGCCCTGTACCCGCCGAAGCGCTTCTTCGGTGCCGCGCGCAACATCGAGGACGGTGGCTCGCTCACCATCCTGGCGACCGCGCTCGTCGACACCGGGTCCCGCATGGACGAGGTGATCTTCGAGGAGTTCAAGGGCACCGGCAACATGGAGCTCAAGCTCGACCGGAAGCTCGCCGACAAGCGCATCTTCCCCGCGGTGGACGTCGACGCGTCCGGCACCCGCAAGGAGGAGATCCTGCTCGGTGCCGAGGAGCTAGGCATCGTCTGGAAGCTGCGCCGGGTGCTGCACGCGCTCGACCAGCAGCAGGCGATCGAGCTGCTGCTCGACAAGATGAAGCAGACCAAGTCGAACGTCGAGTTCCTGATGCAGATCCAGAAGAACACCCCGACCCCCGGCAACGGCGACTGAGGGTCCGGTCGACCGACCGCTTCTGTGAGCGAGGGCCGCCCTTCCGGCGAGGGGCGGCCCTCACTCGTGCCCGGGCCCGGGACCCGTGCCGCGCCCGATGCACGGTGCGCGCCCGGCTTCCGTGCCCCGCCCGATGCACGGTGCGCGCCCGGATGCCGTGCCGCGCCCGGCTCCCGTGCCCCGCCCGGAGCGTGGTCCGCGCCCGGATTGCGTGCCGTGCCCGGAGCGTGGTCCGCGCCCGGATTGCGTGCCGTGCCCGGAGCGTGGTCCGCGCCCGGATTGCGTGCCGTGCCCGGAACCCCGCGGTCCGGGGCGAGACCTTCGCCACACGGCTCATGCGCGGCGTACGGATCGAGCCGCGCCGCGGGCTCCGGCGAAAGCGCAGGTGAGCGGGTGCCCGGCAGCTCGTGGCCCGCCTGCCGCGCCCCTGACCGGGGTCCGGAGGGGCACAAGGGCGCGTGCAACCCTGTGCCGGGTTTCCCCGTCTGACCCGAACAGCGCGACGATAGGTGCCGTACGGGTCGTGAACCGGCCAAGTCTGGCATCGAGCGCAGGGGGTATCCGACCGGACACGAGAGCTGAGGAGCACATGTCTGCCGAGAGCACACCGGACCCCGCCGCCGCGGGAGAGCCCGGCACACCGGCCGCCCGCAGGGGGAGGGGACGCCGCCGCAAGCCGCGCGGCAAGCGGCCCTCCGGCATGAAGGTGATGGCCTGGACCGCCGCGGGCATCGTGGTGCTGGGCGGCACCGGTATCGGGTACGTCTACTTCAAGCTCAACGGCAACATCAGCAGTGTCGACATCGACCAGGCGCTCGGCACCGACCGGCCCGAGAAGGCCGACAACGGCTCGGAGAACATCCTGGTCCTCGGCTCCGACACCCGCTCCGGCAGCAACAAGGGGATCGGTGGCGGCACGGACGACGGCACCGCCCGCTCCGACACCGCGATGATCGTGCACATCTACGAGGGCCACAAGAAGGCCAGCGTGGTGTCCATCCCGCGCGACACCCTGATCGAGCGCCCCGAGTGCACGGACTCCGAGGGCAACAGGCACCCCGGTGCGCGCAGCGCCATGTTCAACTCCGCCTACGCCACCGGCGGCGCCGCCTGCGCCGTGAAGACCGTCGAGAAGATGACCGACCTGCGCATGGACCACTACCTGGAGGTCGACTTCGCCGGCTTCCAGAAGCTCATCGACCGGCTCGGCGGAGTCGAGGTCACCACCAGCAAGGACATCAAGGACCCCGAGAGCCACCTTGACCTGCCGGCCGGCACCCACCGGCTCGACGGCGAGCAGGCCCTCGGCCTGGTCCGCACCCGCCACGGCGTCGGCGACGGCTCCGACCTCGGCCGCATCCAGCTGCAGCAGGCGTTCCTCAAGGCGCTGGTCAAGCAGGTCAGGGAGATCGGCCTGTTCACCAACCCGAAGAAGCTCTACGACCTCGCCGACACCGCCACCAAGACCGTCACCACCGACTCCGGGCTGGGCTCGGTCAACGCCCTGATGTCCTTCGCGGGCGGCATGAAAGGCATCAGCCCCGGCAACATGCAGATGGTCACCATGCCGGTCGCCTACGACCCGGACAACCCCAACCGGGTCCTGCTGCAGAAGCAGAAGGCCGACCTGGTGTGGAAGGCGCTGAAGCAGGACAAGCCGATCCCGAAGGCGGCCACCGAGGAGTCGGCCACCGGTGAGGCGAAGGACGTGGTCAGCGCCCCGTGACGGGTTCCCGGCGCCCGAGCCGCCCGCCGGGAACAGCCCGGGCAGCGGGGCCGCGGACCGCGCGGAATAGACGGAGGCCGCCCCCGGTTTTGGGGGATGGGCCCAGTCCTGGCAGACTGGTACGTCGGCTCCGGTTCACGCCCCCGCATCCCGCGGCGGCGACCCGGCGCCCTCCCGAAACCTAGGAGACACCTTGAAGCGCGACATCCACCCCGCGTACGTCGAGACGCAGGTCAGCTGCACCTGCGGCGCGTCGTTCACCACCCGCAGCACCATCGAGTCCGGCACCATCCGGGCCGAGGTCTGCTCCGAGTGCCACCCGTTCTACACGGGCAAGCAGAAGATCCTCGACACTGGTGGCCGTGTGGCCCGCTTCGAGGCCCGCTTCGGCAAGGCCGCCGGCTCCAAGAAGTAGCGAGCACCGATTCGCCGGTCCACGGTCGCGCCCCCTCGGGGTGCGCCCGGGACCGGCGTTTTTGGTCGCCCGCCCTTCACCCCCGTCACCGCAGGAGCCCAAGATGTTCGAGGCCGTCGAGGAACTCGTCGCCGAGCACGCCGACCTGGAGAAGAAGCTCGCCGACCCGTCGGTCCACGCCGACCAGGCCAACGCGCGCAGGCTGAACAAGCGCTACGCCGAACTGACCCCGATCGTCGCCGCCTACCGCTCCTGGAAGCAGACCGGGGACGACATCGAGGCCGCACGCGAACTGGCCGCCGACGACCCGGACTTCGCCGCCGAGGTCAAGGAGCTGGAGCAGCAGCGCGAGGAGCTCACCGAGAAGCTGCGGCTGCTGCTGATCCCGCGCGACCCGAGCGACGACAAGGACGTCATCCTGGAGATCAAGGCGGGTGCGGGCGGCGACGAGTCCGCGCTGTTCGCCGGTGACCTGCTGCGGATGTACCTGCGCTACGCCGAGCGGGTCGGCTGGAAGACCGAGATCATCGACGCCACCGAGTCCGAGCTGGGCGGCTACAAGGACGTCCAGGTCGCCGTGAAGGCCCGCGGCCCGGTCGAGCCCGGCCAGGGCGTGTGGTCCCGGCTGAAGTACGAGGGCGGCGTGCACCGCGTGCAGCGCGTACCGGCCACCGAGTCCCAGGGGCGCATCCACACCTCGGCCGCCGGTGTGCTGGTCACGCCCGAGGCGGAGGAGGTCGACGTGGAGATCAACCCCAACGATCTGCGCATCGACGTCTACCGGTCCTCCGGCCCCGGCGGCCAGTCCGTCAACACCACCGACTCCGCGGTGCGCATCACGCACATCCCGACCGGCGTCGTAGCCTCCTGCCAGAACGAGAAGAGCCAGCTGCAGAACAAGGAGCAGGCCCTGCGTATCCTGCGCTCCAGGCTGCTCGCCATGGCGCAGGAGGAGGCCGAGCGGGAGGCCGCCGACGCCCGCCGCAGCCAGGTCCGCACCGTCGACCGCTCCGAGAAGATCCGCACCTACAACTTCCCGGAGAACCGCATCTCCGACCACCGGATCGGCTTCAAGGCGTACAACCTGGACCAGGTGCTGGACGGCGACCTCGACGCGGTGATCCAGGCCTGCGTCGACGCCGACTCGGCCGCCAAGCTCGCGGCCGCGTAACACACGAAGACAGCCCGGAGGACCACGTGAACCTGCTGCTCGCCGAGGTGGCCCAGGCCACCCAGCGGCTCGCCGACGCCGGCGTGCCCTCGCCGCGCACCGACGCGGAGGAGCTCGCCGCGTTCGTGCACGGCGTCAAGCGCGGCGAGCTGCACAACGTGAAGGACTCCGACTTCGACGCCCGCTACTGGGAGGTCGTCGCCCGCCGGGAGGCCCGCGAGCCGCTGCAGCACATCACCGGGCGCGCCTACTTCCGCTACCTGGAGCTGCAGGTCGGCCCCGGGGTGTTCGTGCCGCGTCCGGAGACCGAGTCGGTGGTCGGCTGGGCCATAGACGCGGTGCGCGCCATGGACGTCGTCGAGCCGTGCATCGTCGACCTGTGCACCGGGTCGGGCGCCATCGCGCTCGCGCTCGCCCAGGAGGTGCCCCGCTCGCGCGTCTACGCGGTGGAGCTGTCCGAGGAAGCGCTGGTGTGGACCCGCAAGAACATGGAGGGGTCCCGGGTCGAGCTGCGCCAGGGCGACGCCCTGACGGCCTTCCCCGACCTCGACGGGCAGGTCGACCTGGTCATCTCCAACCCGCCGTACATCCCGCTGTCGGAGTGGGAGTACGTCGCCCCCGAGGCGCGCGACTACGACCCCGGCATGGCGCTGTTCTCCGGTGAGGACGGTCTGGACCTGATCCGGGGCCTGGAGCGCACCGCGCACCGGCTGCTGCGTCCGGGCGGGGTGGTCGTGGTGGAGCACGCGGACACCCAGGGCGGCCAGGTGCCGTGGATCTTCGCGGAGGACCGCGGCTGGACCGACGCCGCCGACCACCCGGACCTGAACAACCGCCCGCGGTTCGCCACCGCCCGCAAGGCGCTGCCGTGACCGCCCGGCCGGTGCGGCACATCCCGTGGCCCGGGCAGTCCGCCCGGGCCCGGCTCCTGTCTTTCCGCCAGCAGCACGTGTACGAGGAGGCCCGTTAGATGGCTCGGCGTTACGACACCAACGACGCGACCGACCGCGCGACCGGTCTGCGCGAGGCCGCCTCCGCCGTCCGCCGCGGCGAGCTCGTGGTGCTGCCCACGGACACCGTGTACGGCGTCGGCGCGGACGCGTTCTCCTCGGACGCCGTGGCCGACCTGCTGGCCGCGAAGGGCCGGGGCCGCAACATGCCCACGCCCGTCCTGATCGGCTCCCCGAACACCTTGCACGGCCTGGTCACCGACTTCTCCGAGCTGGCCTGGGAGCTGGTCGACGCGTTCTGGCCGGGCGCCCTGACCCTGGTCGCCAGGCACCAGCCGTCCCTGCAGTGGGACCTGGGCGACTCACGCGGCACGGTCGCGGTGCGGATGCCGCTGCACCCGGTCGCCATCGAGCTGCTGACCGAGGTCGGCCCCATGGCCGTCTCCTCCGCCAACCTCACCGGGCACCCGGCGCCGGAGAACTGCGACGCCGCGCAGGAGATGCTCGGCGATTCGGTCTCCGTCTACCTCGACGGCGGCCCGACCCCGGGCAACGTGCCCTCGTCCATCGTCGACGTCACCCGTTCCGTGCCGGTCCTGCTGCGCGAGGGAGCGCTCTCGCCGGAGGAGCTGCGCAAGGTGGTACCCGACCTCGAGGTGGCGAATTGACGGCCCCTGACGCGGGGCGTGGCATAGGCAACGGGGAGAGCAGCGCGGAGCAGACGACGACGTTCGGCTTCCCGCGCGACACCTTCCGCATCCTCCACGTCAGCACCGGCAATGTCTGTCGCTCGCCGATCACCGAGCGGCTGACCCGGCATTTCGTGCAGCAGCGACTGGGCGTGCTGGGTGGCGGGCTGATCGTGGAGAGCGCGGGCACCTGGGGCCACGAGGGCGCGCCCATGGAGTCCCACGCGGAGACCGTGCTGGCCGAGTACGGGGCGGACGCCTCCGGCTTCAAGGGCCGCGAGCTGCTGGACGAGCACGTCATCCGGGCGGACCTGGTGCTCACCGCGACCCGCGACCACCGGGCGCAGGTGATCTCCATGGGCCACTCGGCGGGCCTGCGCACCTTCACCCTGAAGGAGTTCACCCGCCTGGTGAACGCCATCGACCCGGCGACGCTGCCCCCGCTGGAGGACGGGCTGGTGACGCGCGCCCGCGCCCTGGTCCGCGCCGCGGCCGCGCTGCGCGGGTGGCTGCTGGCCCCCACCGCGGAGGCCGACGAGGTCCACGACCCCTACGGCGCCCCGCTGACCTTCTTCCGTTCCATCGGCGACGAGATACACCAGGCGCTGGACCCGGTGGTGACGGCCCTGACCGGGGTCCCGGCGCGCACCTAGCGCCTCGCCCCACCCGAGTGCCGCGGGAGCCGTGGTGCAACAACTCGGGCGCGGACGTACTGCCGGGCCTACATTGGTGCTACGTCGGCGTCGACGCCCGGGGAGTTCGTCATGACGGTCACCCATGCCCTCGAGGGCGATGTGCTGCGGAGGCAGGATCCCGAGCTCGCCGACCTGCTGCTGGGGGAGCGTGAGCGGCAGGCGAGCACGCTGCAGCTGATCGCCGCCGAGAACTTCACCTCGCCGGCCGTGCTGGCCGCCCTCGGGTCGCCGCTGGCCAACAAGTACGCCGAGGGCTACCCCGGTGCCCGGCACCACGGGGGCTGCGAGATCGCCGACGTCGCCGAGCGGCTGGCCGTCGAGCGGGCCAAGGCGCTGTTCGGGGCCGAGCACGCCAATGTGCAGGCGCACTCCGGTTCGTCGGCCGTGCTGGCCGCCTACGCGGCGCTGCTGCGCCCCGGGGACACCGTGCTCGCCCTCGGTCTGCCCTACGGCGGCCATCTCACGCACGGCTCGCCCGCGAACTTCTCCGGCCGCTGGTTCGACTTCGTCGGCTACGGCGTCGACGCCGAGTCCGGGCTCATCGACCACGACCAGGTGCGCACCCTGGCCCGCACCCGCCGCCCCAAGGCCATCGTCTGCGGCTCCATCGCCTACCCGCGGCACATCGACTACGCCTTCTTCCGCGAGGTGGCCGACGAGGTGGGCGCCTATCTCATTGCCGACGCCGCGCACCCCATCGGGCTGGTCGCCGGGGGAGCGGCGCCCAGCCCGGTGCCGTACGCCGACGTGGTGTGCGCGACGACGCACAAGGTGCTGCGCGGGCCGCGCGGCGGCATGATCCTCTGCGGCGCCGAGCTGGCCGAACGGGTCGACCGGGCGGTGTTCCCGTTCACCCAGGGCGGCGCCCAGATGCACACCATCGCCGCCAAGGCCGTGGCCTTCGGCGAGGCGGCCACCGAGGCCTTCGCCGTCTATACGCACCAGGTGGTCGCCAACGCCAGGGCGCTGGCCGCGGCGCTGGCCGCCGAGGGCCTGGTCGTCACCACCGGCGGCACGGACACCCACCTGATCACCGCCGACCCGGCCCCGCTCGGCGTCGACGGCCGCACCGCCCGTGGCCGGCTGGCGGCGGCGGGGCTGGTCATGGACTGCTGTGCCCTGCCCCACGCCGATCTGCGCGGGCTGCGCCTGGGGACGGCCGCGGTCACGACGCAGGGCATGCGGGAGGCGGAGATGATCCGGATCGCGGCGTTCATCGGCCAGGCCCTGCGGGACGAGGCCAGTGCGCCGAGGGTGCGCGAGCAGGTGCGGGACCTGGCCGGTGCCTTCCCGCCGTGACCGTACGGGGAGCGGACGCGACGGTACGGGGGATGTAACGGTCCGTCCCCGGCCTCGGGCCGGTCCGGTCCCGTGCACAGCGGCGAGGGCTAAGGTGTGGTGCTGACACACCAGTGACCTCCTAGGAAAGCCCGTGCGTGAATACCTCCTGACGCTCTGCATCACGGCCGCGGTGACGTACCTGCTGACCGGCCCGGTCCGCAAGTTCGCGATCGTGGCCGGGGCGATGCCGGAGATCCGCGCGCGTGACGTGCACCGGGAGCCCACTCCGCGGCTCGGCGGGATCGCGATGTTCTTCGGGCTGTGCGCGGGTCTGCTGGTGGCCAGTCACCTGACGAATCTCGACCAGGTGTTCGAGGACTCCAACGAGGCCCGCGCCCTGCTGTCGGGTGCGGCGCTGATCTGGCTGCTCGGTGTCCTGGACGACAAGTTCGAGATCGACGCCCTGATCAAGCTGGGCGCCCAGGTGATCGCCGCCGGCGTCATGATTCTGCAGGGCCTGACCATTCTGTGGCTGCCCATTCCCGGCGTCGGCACGGTCGCCGTCACCCCGTGGCAGGGCAATCTGCTCACGGTGGCGCTGGTGGTCATCACGATCAACGCGGTGAACTTCGTCGACGGGCTGGACGGTCTCGCCGCGGGCATGGTGTGCATCGCGGCCACCGCGTTCTTCCTCTACAGCTACCGGATCTGGTACGGCTACGGCGCCGAGGCCGCCGCCCCCGCCACCCTGTTCTCCGCGCTGCTGATCGGCATGTGCCTCGGCTTCCTGCCGCACAATCTGCATCCGGCCCGGATCTTCATGGGGGACTCCGGCTCGATGCTGATCGGTCTCGTCCTCGCGGCGAGTGCCGTGTCGGTCACCGGTCAGCTGGACGTGGAGGCGCTCAATGTCGACCTGGGCGGCACGCGCGAGGCGACCCACGCGATGGTGCCCGTCTTCATCCCGCTGATCATGCCGCTGACGATCATCGCCCTGCCGATGGCCGACCTGGTCCTGGCGATCGTGCGGCGCACCTGGCGCGGGCAGTCGCCGTTCGCGGCGGACCGGGGGCATCTGCACCACCGGCTGCTGGAGATCGGCCACTCGCACAGCCGGGCGGTGCTGATCATGTACTTCTGGTCGGCGCTGATCGCCTTCGGCGCGCTCGCCTACTCGGTCAACTCGGCGTCCATGTGGATCGTCCTGGGGGTGGTCTTCCTCAGCGCGATCGGGCTGGTCCTGCTCCTGCTGCCCCGTTTCACCCCGCGCACCCCGCGCTGGATGGAAGCCTTCGTGCCGCCCCGCTACCGCAGGGCCCGCCGCAGGGCCGCCGACGCCTCGCGGCAGGCACCGGCCACGGCGGACGCCGGGCCGGCCGACGCGGCGGAGCAGCCGGGCACCCGCACGCCGGTCGCCGCCGGTGTCTCCGGCGTCAACGGCGCCACCGCCGTCGGACCCCGCGCACACATGGCCGACCGTCGCAGGGCGGGCAGCTCGCGCTAGGGCGGCCCCTCGTGCCCGGGAGCGCGGATCAGGCCTCCCACCAGGAACGCGGCACACACGCGTCAGCGCCGGATCACGGTCAAGGTAAGAATCCGCCTAGAGCATTGCCATCTCGTGGGGGTGTGATGGGTCTGCTTTGGGGGTGCGAACCCCCCGATATCAGACAACTCGCCCCGCTTCTCGCTCACGCGCGCGTGTTCACTCTCATGTGTGAGAGTGGGCACACCTTCCGGGTAAAGACTGCATCAAATAGTTTGTGATACCGTTCACGAGAACCCCGCGGAGAGCCGAGGGACCGTAGTGCGACGGTCCGATGGTGTGAGGACTTCACACCCGGCCCAGGGGTTTACGCTCGTCCATGACGACACCCCTGCCCCCTGTGAAAAGCGGAGTTGCCGCCATGCCGTCCAACGACGTCCGGAACCTGGCCCAGGCCGCCGTGCCCACGGCCGCCGCCGGCGCTGTCGGCGTCGTTGTCAGCGCGGTGGTGGCCGGAGGCAAGGGGGCGATCGGAGCGCTCGTCGCGACCGTGGTGGTCATCCTCTTCATGGGGATCGGCCTCTACGTCCTGCAGCGCACCGCCAGAACGCTTCCGCACCTGTTCCAGATGATGGGCCTGATGCTCTACGCGGCGCAGATCCTGCTGCTGTTCATCTTCCTCACGGCGTTCAAGGACACCACGCTGTTCAACGCCAAGGCCTTTGCGTTCACGCTGGTCGGCGGCACTCTGGTGTGGATCGCCGCACAGACGCGCGCCCATATGAAAGCCAAGATCCTCTACGTCGAGCCCGAGTCGACGACGGGCGGCAAGCCCGACAAGACGGGGCACTCGTCGTGAGAGGTAGGCCCGGGATAAAGACGCGTGAGAGATCCTGCTATCGTCCGGTGCCAACTGCGGCATCGCGGGCGCGGGCATCCGAGCTGACGCCTGCTACATCGCGAGGCTTGTTGCCCCCCAGCCGCCCCCACATCCGTAACACCTGTCCGGTGCCGATCCGCGGCTGCGCGCCGCGCCGACACAACGAGGTTGCCGTACCTATGCGTCACGCCGAAGGAGCCCGCGGTGAGTGCTGACCAGACCCAGCTCGCCTTTGACTGGAGCTGTCGGATCATGTCCGACAACGGGTGTGGCTTTCCGGCTCCGGGCCTGCACTCGTTCCTCTTCAAGCCGATCGCCACTGTCGGTGGGATCGAGTTCAACAAGGTGATGCTGCTCGCCATCATCACCACCGCCGTCGTCGTCAGCTTCTTCTACGCGGCGTTCGGCAAGGCGAAGGTGGTGCCGGGCAAGCTGCAGATGATCGGTGAGGCCGGTTACGACTTCGTCCGACGCGGCATCGTCTACGAGACGCTCGGCAAGAAGGAGGGCGAGAAGTACGTCCCCTTCATGGTCTCGCTGTTCTTCTTCATCTGGGTCATGAACATCTGGTCCGTGATCCCGCTGGCCCAGTTCCCGGTGTCGTCGATCATCGCCTACCCGATGGTGCTCGCGGCGATCGTCTGGCTGGTCTGGGTGGGGCTGACCTTCAAGCGGCACGGCTTCGTCGGCTTCTTCAAGAACGTGACCGGCTACGACAAGTCGCTGGGCGCGGTGCTGCCGCTGGTCATGATCATCGAGTTCTTCTCGAACCTGCTGGTCCGGCCGTTCACCCACGCCGTGCGACTGTTCGCCAACATGTTCGCCGGTCACCTCATGCTGGTGATGTTCACGGTCGCCTCCTGGTACCTGCTGAACAGCTGGATGATCCCCGCGGCCGGCGTCTCCTTCGTCATGACCATGGTCATGATCATGTTCGAACTTTTCGTTCAGGCCGTCCAGGCGTACGTCTTCGTGCTGCTGGCCTGCTCGTACATCCAGGGCGCGCTCGCCGAGCACCACTGAGCCTCCCCCGCACCACAAGCCCCCAAGAACGTCCGGTGGCCAACCCCCGCCGGTCCGAGAAAGAGAAGGAAGAATCAGCATGGCTGCCATGGAGACCCTCGCCGCCCTCGAAGGCAACATCGGTTCCGTCGGCTACGGCCTCGCCGCCATCGGCCCGGGTGTCGGCGTCGGCATCATCTTCGGTAACGGCACCCAGGCGCTCGCCCGCCAGCCCGAGGCCGCCGGCCTGATCCGTGCCAACCAGATCCTCGGCTTCGCCTTCTGTGAGGCGCTCGCCCTCATCGGCATCGTCATGCCGTTCGTCTACAACTGACGAACGCCGACGAGCCAAACCTTTCGACGAAAGGCACTGATGTGATCGCCAACCTGGTACAGCTGGCGGCGGAGGAGAAGCAGAACCCGCTCATTCCTCCGGGCCCCGAGCTGCTCGTCGGCACCATCGCCTTCGCCATCGTCTTCTTCTTCTTCTGGAAGAAGCTGCTCCCGAACATCAACAAGGTTCTGGAGGAGCGCCGGGCGGCGATCGAAGGCGGTATCGAAGAGGCCGAGGCCATGAAGGTCGAGGCCCAGAGCGTCCTTGAGCAGTACAAGGCACAGCTCGCCGAGGCCCGGCACGAGGCCGCGCGTCTGCGCCAGGAGGCGCAGGAGCAGGGTGCCGCACTCATCGCCGAGATGCGTGCCGAGGGCCAGCGGCAGCGCGAGGAGATCATCGCTGCCGGTCACGCCCAGATCGAGGCCGACCGCAAGGCCGCCGCGTCCGCGCTGCGTCAGGACGTCGGCAAGCTGGCCACCGAACTGGCCGGCAAGCTCGTCGGCGAGTCCCTCGAGGACCACGCCCGGCAGAGCCGCGTGATCGACCGCTTCCTGGACGAGCTCGACCAGAAGGCTGAGGCCGCACGATGAACGGAGCGAGCCGCGAGGCCCTGGCAGCCGCACGTGAGCGTCTCGACGCGCTGACGGACAGCAAGGCCGTCGACGCAGCGACGCTCGCCGACGAGCTGGCCGCCGTCACCGCGCTGCTCGACCGCGAGGTGTCGCTGCGTCGGGTCCTCACCGACCCGGCGCAGGACGGTGAGGCCAAGGCGGAGCTGGCCCAGCGCCTGCTCGGCTCGCAGGTCAGCGGCCCGGCCGTGGACCTGGTGGCCGGCATGGTGCGTTCCCGCTGGTCGCAGTCCCGCGACCTGGTGGACGCGCTGGAGGAGCTGGCGGACCTCGCCGACCTCACCTCCGCCCAGCAGGCCGGCACGCTCGACAGCGTCGAGGACGAGCTGTTCCGGTTCGGCCGGATCGTCTCCGGCAGCACCGAGCTGCGCGCCGCGCTGACCGACCGCAAGGCGACCGCGTCCGCCAAGACCGAGCTGCTGCGCAGGCTGCTCGGCGGGCGGGCGGACCAGGTCACCGAGCGACTGGTGACGCGTCTTGTGACCGCGCCGCGGGGACGTAGCCTGGAGTCGGGACTGGAGTCCCTGTCCAAGCTCGCCGCCGACCGCCGTAACCGCATGGTGGCCGTGGTCACCTCCGCGGTGCCGCTGAGCGAGTCGCAGAAGCAGCGTCTGGGCGCCGCCCTGGCGAAGCTCTACGGCCGCCAGATGCACCTCAACCTGGACGTGGACCCCTCGGTCATCGGCGGGATCCGGGTGCAGATCGGCGACGAGGTCATCAACGGCTCCATCGCGGACCGGCTGGAAGACGCGAGCCGCCGCCTGGCCGGCTAGCAGCAATTTCATAGCAACGAACGCAGTACGTACCTACGGCCCTGGTTGGGCCGTGCAGAGGATTCACCTCCTGTTGGGGGGAGTCCCCATCCCCCCAAAGTGAAACTTCGGGCCCAACAAGGAGAGCAGGGAACTCAGATGGCGGAGCTCACGATCCGGCCGGAGGAGATCCGGGACGCGCTGGAGAACTTCGTCCAGTCGTACAAGCCGGACGCGGCCTCGCGCGAGGAGGTCGGTACGGTCACCCTGGCCGGCGACGGCATCGCGAAGGTCGAGGGCCTGCCCTCGGCCATGGCCAACGAGCTGCTGAAGTTCGAGGACGGCACCCTCGGCCTCGCCCTCAACCTCGAGGAGCGCGAGATCGGTGCGATCGTCCTCGGTGAGTTCAGCGGCATCGAGGAGGGCCAGTCGGTCACCCGTACCGGCGAGGTTCTGTCCGTCCCGGTCGGCGAGGGCTACCTCGGCCGAGTGGTCGACCCGCTCGGCAACCCGATCGACGGCCTCGGCGAGATCGAGACCGAGGGCCGCCGTGCCCTCGAGCTGCAGGCCCCCACGGTCATGCAGCGCAAGTCGGTGCACGAGCCGATGGAGACCGGCTACAAGGCCGTCGACGCCATGACCCCGATCGGCCGTGGTCAGCGTCAGCTGATCATCGGTGACCGCCAGACCGGCAAGACCGCGCTGGCCGTGGACACGATCATCAACCAGCGGGACAACTGGCGCTCCGGCGACCCGAAGAAGCAGGTCCGCTGCATCTACGTCGCCATCGGCCAGAAGGGCTCCACCATCGCGTCGGTCCGCCGCGCGCTGGAGGAGAACGGCGCCCTCGAGTACACGACCATCGTCGCCGCCCCGGCGTCCGACCCGGCGGGCTTCAAGTACCTGGCGCCCTACACCGGTTCCGCCATCGGCCAGCACTGGATGTACCAGGGCAAGCACGTCCTGATCGTCTTCGACGACCTGTCGAAGCAGGCCGACGCCTACCGTGCCGTGTCGCTGCTGCTGCGCCGTCCGCCGGGCCGCGAGGCCTACCCGGGCGACGTCTTCTACCTGCACTCCCGCCTGCTGGAGCGCTGCGCCAAGCTCTCCGACGACATGGGCGCCGGCTCGATGACCGGTCTGCCGATCGTCGAGACCAAGGCCAACGACGTCTCGGCGTTCATCCCGACCAACGTCATCTCCATCACCGACGGCCAGTGCTTCCTGGAGTCGGACCTGTTCAACGCCGGTCAGCGCCCCGCGCTGAACGTCGGTATCTCCGTCTCCCGAGTCGGTGGTTCCGCCCAGCACAAGGCGATGAAGCAGGTCTCCGGCCGTCTGCGCGTGGACCTCGCCCAGTTCCGTGAGCTGGAGGCCTTCGCCGCCTTCGGTTCCGACCTGGACGCGGCCTCCAAGGCCCAGCTGGAGCGCGGTCAGCGCATGGTCGAGCTGCTCAAGCAGGACCAGTACCAGCCGATGGCCACCGAGGACCAGGTCGTCTCCGTCTGGGCCGGCACCACCGGCAAGATGGACGACGTGCCGGTCGCCGACATCCGGCGCTTCGAGAAGGAGATGCTGGAGTACCTGCACCGCAAGGAGCAGGGTCTGATGACCTCCATCAAGGAGGGCGGCAAGATGTCGGACGACACCCTGCAGGCCGTTGCCGACGCCATCGCCGAGTTCAAGAAGCAGTTCGAGACGAGCGACGGCAAGCTGCTCGGTGAGGACGCTCCCGCCGCCCCGAAGGCGACCAGCGCCTCCAAGTGACGTAAGGAAGGGACCTGACTCATGGGAGCCCAGCTCCGGGTCTACAAGCGTCGCATCCGATCCGTCACCGCGACCAAGAAGATCACGAAGGCGATGGAGATGATCGCCGCCTCGCGCGTCGTCAAGGCGCAGCGCAAGGTGGCGGCCTCCACGCCGTACGCGCGGGAGCTCACCCGCGCGGTCACGGCGGTCGGTACCGGTTCGAACACCAAGCACCCGCTGACCACGGAGGCGGAGAACCCGACCCGTGCCGCTGTCCTGCTCCTCACGAGCGACCGCGGCCTGGCCGGCGCCTTCAACGCCAACGCCATCAAGGCGGCGGAGCAGCTGACCGAGCGCCTGGAGCGCGAGGGCAAGCAGGTCGACACGTACATCGTCGGCCGGCGCGGTGTCGCCCACTACAACTTCCGTGAGCGCACGATCGCGGAGTCGTTCACGGGCTTCACCGACGACCCCTCGTACGCGGACGCCAAGAAGGTCGCGGCTCCGCTGATCGAGGCCATCGAGAAGGGCGCGGCGGACGGCGGCGTGGACGAGCTCCACATCGTCTACACCGAGTTCGTCTCGATGATGACGCAGACGGCGGTCGACTCCCGGATGCTTCCGCTGCGCCTCGACGAGGCCGCCGCGGAGGCCGCTCCGAAGGGCGAGATCCTGCCGCTGTACGACTTCGAGCCCTCGGCGGAGGACGTCCTCGACGCCCTGCTGCCGCGCTATGTGGAGAGCCGTGTGTACAACGCACTGCTCCAGTCGGCCGCTTCGAAGCACGCCGCCACGCGGCGCGCGATGAAGTCGGCCACCGACAACGCGGGCGAGCTCATCGAGACTCTCACCCGGCTTGCCAACCAGGCCCGCCAGGCCGAAATCACCCAGGAAATCAGCGAGATCGTCGGTGGCGCCAGTGCCCTGGCCGACGCGACCGCGGGGAGTGACCGATAAATGACCACCACTGTTGAGACCGCGACGGCTACGGGCCGCGTCGCCCGGGTCATCGGCCCGGTCGTCGACGTGGAGTTCCCCGTCGACGCGATGCCGGACATCTACCAGGCCCTCCACGTCGAGGTGTCCGACCCGGCCAAGGCCGGCGAGAAGAAGACGCTGACCCTGGAGGTCGCCCAGCACCTGGGTGACGGCCTGGTCCGCGCCATCTCCATGCAGCCCACCGACGGTCTGGTCCGCCAGGCCCCGGTGGTCAACACCGGCGCCCCGATCACCGTGCCGGTCGGCGACTTCACCAAGGGCAAGGTGTTCAACACCCTCGGTGAGGTGCTGAACGTCGACGCCGAGTACGACGGCGAGCGCTGGCCGATCCACCGCAAGGCGCCGAACTTCGACGAGCTCGAGTCGAAGACCGAGATGTTCGAGACCGGCGTCAAGGTCATCGACCTGCTGACCCCGTACGTCAAGGGCGGCAAGATCGGTCTGTTCGGCGGCGCCGGCGTCGGCAAGACGGTGCTCATCCAGGAGATGATCTACCGCGTCGCCAACAACCACGACGGTGTGTCGGTGTTCGCCGGTGTCGGTGAGCGCACCCGTGAGGGCAACGACCTCATCGACGAGATGAGCGAGTCGGGCGTCATCGACAAGACCGCGCTCGTCTTCGGCCAGATGGACGAGCCCCCGGGCACCCGTCTGCGCGTGGCCCTGGCCGGTCTGACCATGGCGGAGTACTTCCGCGATGTGCAGAAGCAGGACGTGCTGTTCTTCATTGACAACATCTTCCGCTTCACCCAGGCCGGTTCCGAGGTGTCGACCCTGCTCGGCCGCATGCCCTCCGCGGTGGGCTACCAGCCGAACCTGGCCGACGAGATGGGCGCTCTGCAGGAGCGCATCACCTCGACCCGCGGTCACTCGATCACCTCGATGCAGGCGATCTACGTCCCCGCGGACGACCTGACCGACCCGGCCCCGGCCACCACCTTCGCCCACCTGGACGCGACGACGGTTCTCTCCCGTCCGATCTCCGAGAAGGGCATCTACCCGGCCGTGGACCCGCTGGACTCCACGTCCCGGATCCTGGACCCGCGCTACATCTCGCAGGAGCACTACGACTGCGCCATGCGCGTCAAGAACATCCTGCAGAAGTACAAGGACCTCCAGGACATCATCGCGATCCTCGGTATCGACGAGCTGGGCGAGGAGGACAAGCTCGTCGTCCACCGTGCCCGTCGCGTGGAGCGCTTCCTGTCCCAGAACACCCACGTCGCCAAGCAGTTCACCGGCGTGGACGGTTCGGACGTGCCGCTGGACGAGTCGATCGCCGCGTTCAACGCGATCTGCGACGGTGAGTACGACCACTTCCCGGAGCAGGCGTTCTTCATGTGCGGTGGCATCGAGGACCTGAAGAAGAACGCGAAGGAGCTGGGCGTCTCCTGAGCACCGAGCTCACCGTGAACCCCTGAGGTTCACACCTGAGGGGGCGGGCGCGTCCCGCCCCCTCGGTCACGCCCCTTAGACTTGTAACCAACACCCGGCAGTCCCGCCGGGTGGTGACCCGAGGAGCCACCTTGGCTGCTGAGCTGCACGTCGCGCTGGTCGCGGCCGACCGAGAGGTCTGGTCCGGCGAGGCCACCCTGGTCGTCGCGCGCACCACGTCCGGCGACATCGGCGTCATGCCCGGTCACCAGCCGCTGCTCGGTGTGCTGGAGTCGGGCCCGGTGACCATCCGTACGAGTGACGGTGGGACGGTCGTCGCCGCGGTGCACGGCGGTTTCATCTCGTTCGCGGACAACAAGCTGTCGCTGCTGGCCGAGATCGCCGAGCTGGCGGAGGAGATCGACGTCCAGCGCGCGGAGCAGGAGCTGGCCCGTGCGAAGGCGGAGGACGACGCGGAGGCCCAGCGCCGCGCGGACGTCCGGCTGCGCGCGGCTACGGCGGCGCGCTGACACCGCGAGGTGTCATGACGTAACTCAGCCGCGGTCGGCACCGGAGTGATCCGGAGCCGGCCGCGGCTGAGGCAGATATGGATGATTTTTACGTTCCGTAACCTAGGCAGACGAGGAGGTCGGTGTCGATGATCCTCGCTCTGACTGTGTGCGGAATCGTCGTGGCCCTCGTGGTGGTGGGCCTCTTCGTCTTCGGCCTGCGCCGCCGGCTGATCCAGCGATCCGGCGGCACCTTCGACTGCAGCCTGCGCTGGAACGCCCCCGAGGCCGGCGACGGCAGCGGCAAAGGCTGGGCCTACGGCGTGGCCCGCTACAACGGGGACCGGGTCGAGTGGTTCCGGGTCTTCTCCTACGCCCCCCGCCCGCGCCGCATCCTGGAGCGCTCCGCGATCGAGGTGGCCGGCCGCCGGCTCCCCGAGGGCGAGGAGGAGCTGGCGCTGCTGTCGGACGCGGTGATCCTCGCCTGTCTGCATCGCGGCACCCGGCTCGAACTGGCGATGAGCGAAGACGCGCTGACCGGATTCCTCGCGTGGCTCGAAGCAGCCCCGCCCGGTCAGCGCGTCAATGTCGCTTAGGGCCTGTAGCCCTGAGATCTACTTCAGTCCGCTGTCGATGGCGCTCACCAGCTCTCCGTTGGCGCTGTCGCCGCTGAACTCCCAGAAGAACGCCCCGCCCAGGCCCTGATCCTTGGCCCAGGACATCTTGCCGTTGATCGTGGACGGGGTGTCGTAGGACCACCAGTTGCTGCCGCAGTGGGCGTAGGCCGTGCCGCCGACCGTGCCGGTGGCGGGGCAGCTGTTCTTGAGGACCTTGTAGTCCTCGATGCCCGCCTCGTAGGTGCCGGTCGCCGGGCCCGTCGCGGTGCCGCCGGGTGCGGACTGGGTGACGCCGGTCCAGCCGCGGCCGTAGAAGCCGATGCCGAGCAGCAGCTTGGCCGGCGGGACGCCCTTGTCCTTGAGCTTGGCGATCGCGGCGGCGGAGTCGAAGCCCTCCTTCGGGATGCCGTTGTACGAGGTCAGCGGCGAGTGGGGGGCGGTCGGGCCGGTCCGGTCCCAGGCGCCGAAGTAGTCGTACGTCATCACGTTGTACCAGTCGAGGTACTGCGCCGCACCGCCGTAGTCGGCGGCGTCGATCTTGCCGCCGGCGGAGGCGTCGGCCGTGATCGCCGCGGTGACCAGGTAGTCCTGGCCGAACTCGGCACGCAGTGCCTGCATGAGGTTCTTGAAGGCGGCAGGGCCGCTGCTGTCACAGGTCAGACCGCAGGCGTTCGGGTACTCCCAGTCGATGTCGATGCCGTCGAAGACGTCGGCCCAGCGCGGGTCCTCCACGACGGCCTTGCAGGACTTGGCGAACGCGGCCGGGTTCTGCGCGGCCTGGCCGAAGCCGCCGGAGTAGGTCCAGCCGCCGAAGGAGTACAGCACCTTGATGTGCGGGTACTTGGCCTTCAGCTGGCGCAGCTGGTTGAAGTTGCCGCGCAGCGGCTGGTCCCAGGTGTCGGCCTCGCCGCTGACCGACTGCTCGGCGGTGTAGGCCTTCTCGTAGGCCGCGAAGGTGTCGTCGACGGTGCACTGACCGTTCTTGACGTTGCCGAAGGCGTAGTTGATGTGGGTGATCTTCGACGCGGAGCCGGAGGTCACCAGGTCCTTGACGTGGTAGTTGCGGCCGTAGACGCCCCACTCGACGAAGTAGCCGAGCTTGACCTTGTCGCCGGGCGGCGGGGGTTCCTCGGTCTCACCGGTGGTGCGCACCCGCACCGAGCCGCTGACCGGTCCTGTCTGGTCGGCGGTGTCCCTGGCCTGCACCGAGTAGGAGTAGTCGGTGCCCTTGCTGAGCCCGGTGTCGGTGTACGAGGTGGTGGTCACCGTGGCGACCTTGGCGCCGTCGCGCAGGACGTCGTAGTTCTTGATGCCCTTGTCGTCGGTGGCCGGCGTCCAGGTGAGCTTCACCGAGCTGTCGGTGATGTCCGAGGCGGTGGGGGTGCCGGGCGCCGAGGGTGCCTCGTCGCCGGGTACCGAACCGCCGTCGCAGCTGCCGCCGTTGAGCGTGCAGTTGCTGGGGGAGCCGGAACCGGTGCCGTTGAAGCCGAAGGTGACGGACGCCCCGGGGGCGAGGGTGCCGTTCCAGCCCAGGTTCTTGGCGGTCCAGTGGTCGCCGGAGTTGGTCACCGTGGCGTCCCAGGCGGAGGTGACCTTGGTGCCGGAGGGGAAGTCCCACTCGACGGTCCAGGAGTCGATGGTCGTGGTGCCGGTGTTCTTCACCGTCCACTTGCCCTCGAAGCCGCTGCCCCAGTCCTGGGTCTTGGCGTAGGTGGCGGTGGCGGAGGTCGCGGCCTGGGCGGGGCTCGCGAGTGCCACGAGACCGGACAGGGGAAGGGCCAGCGTCGCGATCACCGCTGCGACTCTTCGTCTGAAGCGCATCGTGCGCCTCCTTTATGGGGAGTGTGGTGGGGGCATGACTGAGCCTTCACGCCCGCAGTGCCGCGAGAATAGAAAGGTCTGGACCAGCGGTCAATAGGTCTGGACCACTCTGGAATGCGGCGCCCGCCGCCCGCTTCAGATCCCCAACTCCTGTGCGAGAACCGCCGCTTGCACCCGGCTGCGCAGCCCCAGCTTGTTCAGCAGACGGCTGACGTGCGTCTTCACCGTCGCCTCCGCCATGTCCAGACGCACCGCCACATCCGCGTTGGACAGACCCTCCCCCAGGCAGGACAGCACCTCCCGCTCACGCCGCGTCAGCGACTCGAGGAGCGCCGGATCGACGGACGGCTCCCGCGCCGCGGGCGTCGCCGCGAACTCGGCGATCAGCCGGCGGGTGACCGCGGGGGCGACGATCCCCTCGCCGCGCGCCACCGTGCGCACCGCCTCGATCAGGTCCTTCGCCTCGGTGTTCTTCAGCAGGAACCCGGCGGCCCCCGCCCGGAGCGCGCCGAAGACGTACTCGTCCAGGTCGAACGTGGTCAGCACCAGCACATCGGCCAGGCCCTCCCCGACCACCTGCCGGGTCGCCGACACCCCGTCCATGCGCGGCATCTGGACATCCATCAGCACCAGATCCGGCCGCAGCTCCCGGGCCAGCTCCACCGCCCGCGCGCCGTCGTCCGCCTCGCCGACCACCTCGATGTCGGGGGCGCTGCGCAGGATCAGCACCAGCCCGGCGCGCACCGCCGACTGGTCCTCGGCGACCAGGACCCGGATCATTCACTGCCTCCTCGGTCGATGTCGTGGACGGGGAGCTCCGCGCGGACCACCCACACCTTGCCGTCGGGGCCGTCCTGGGGACCCGCGTCGAAGGTGCCGTGCAGCAGCGCCGCACGCTCCCGCATGCCCACCAGGCCGGCGCCGGAACCGGGAGCGCGCGGCGCGTCCCGGCCACCGTAGGGGCTGGTCACCCGCAGGGACAGGGTGCCGTCCCGCTGCCGCAGCCACACCGTGACCCGCCCCGGCGCGCCGTGCTTGAGGGCGTTGGTCAGGGACTCCTGGACGATCCGGTAGGCGGCCAGCTCCACCGGCGCGGGCACCGCCTCGTGCTCGGCGTCCAGGGCGGCGTCCAGACCGTTGGCGCGGGCGCCCTCCACCAGGGCGGCGAGGCCGTCCAGGGTCGGGGTGGCCGCCGGTTCCCGGTCCTGGGCGCCGTCGCGCAGGATGCCGATCAGCCGTCGCATCTCGGACAGACCCTGGACGCTGTTCTCCCGGATGACCGAGAGCGCCTCGCGGGAGGTGCGCTCGTCCTCCAGGGAGAGCGCCGCCGTGGAGTGGATGGCGATGGCCGACAGATGGTTGGCGACCAGGTCGTGCAACTCCCGGGCCATCCGGGCGCGTTCCGCGGTCACCGCCTGGCTGCGGTCCATCTCGGCCAGCAGCGCGGTCTGTTCGGCGCGCAGCAGCGCCGCGTCCGCGGCCTCGCGGTGATTGCGCACGATGAGACCGGTGGAGGCGGGGGCGAAGGCGACTCCGGCCGTCACGACGCCGATCAGCAGAGCCTCGGGTTCCCGCCACACCGCGTACGGCACCAGCACCCCGGTGAGGGACAGCAGCCCGGTGACCCAGGGCAGGCGGCGTGCGGTGGACGCCGGGCCGTAGAGCACGGCCGCGTACATCAGGTCGGTGTACATCACGATCGTGGCGATGCTGCCCTGGGTGAGCTGGTCGGCGGCCAGCGCCAGGGTGCCCAGGCACAGACCGGCGCGCGGGGCGCTGCGGCGCAGCAGTTCGCATCCGGCCATCACGACCAGCGGGACCAGGATCGGCCCGCGGCCCGCGAACTGCACCATCGCGTCGTCGTCGTGCCTGAGGCCCAGCCCGAACCCCCACAGCACGAGGCCGCCCAGCAGCCCGCCGAGCGCGGCCCAGACGTCGAAGCGGTGCGGGCGGGGGAGACGTACAGCGGCCATGGGCACCATCCAACACGCTGCGCGCACCCGGCGCCTGATGCCCCGGGACGGTACGGGACTGCATCTTTCGATGTACTGCGAGTTCATCGCAGGCGACGACGCGTCCGGGCGCCGTCACCGGGAGCCTGAAAGGGTGACCGAGAGGAGCGAACCGTGATCGTCGCACTGATCGCCGCCTGCGAGATCGGCTTCTGGGTGCTGCTGGCGGCCGGGCTGGCCTGCCGCTACCTGCTGAGGATGCCGCGCACCGGCCTGGCCCTGCTGCTGTGCGAGCCGCTGCTCGAGGTCGTCCTGCTGATCGTCACCGCGATCGACCTGAAGAACGGCGCCGAACCGAACTGGACGCACGGGCTGGCCGCGCTCTACATCGGCTACACCGTGGGCCACGGCCACCGCACCGTGAAGTGGCTGGACGGCCATGCGGCGCACCGCCTCGAGGGCCGCCCGCTGGTCAGGCCCCCGCGCTACGGCATGGCACGGGCGCGGCACGAGGCCAGGGTGTGGCTGGGCACCCTGGTCGCTGCCGTCGTCGCGACGGTGCTGCTCCAGGGCGCGATCTGGTACGTCGACGACCCGAGCCGGGTCACCTCGCTGGAGGAGTGGCGCGGCGGCGCCTGGCGGGCGGCCGGCATCCACGGACTGATCGCGCTGTCCTACTTCGTCTGGCCGAGAAGGGCCCCTGCGGACGCCGATCCGGTCACCGCGAGCACCGGGGAGACCGGTGAGACCGAGAAGACCGAGAAGACCGGTAAGAACTCCGCTCGGGAGGGGGCGCACCGATGACCAGGGCAGCGAAGGACATCACGGAGGGCGTCGTCACCTTCGCCGTCGGCCTGGTGCTGAGGCTGACCACCGGGGACGTGGAGGTCCCGGTGGTCACGCTCACCAAGGTCGGCACGGTGCTGATGTGCGTCGGCTCGGCCCTGATCCTGTGGGGTCTGATCCGGACCGTCCGCCCCGCCCGCGGGAAGGAGCGCCTCTAGCGCTCCCCGCCCGGCACCCACAGCACGTCGCCGGTCTCCTTGTTGGCGATGCGGGCCAGGATGAACAGCAGGTCGGAGAGGCGGTTGAGGTAGGTGGCGGTGAGCGGGTTCATGGTCTCGCCGTGGACGTCCATCGCCGCCCAGGTGGACCGCTCGGCCCGCCGCACCACCGTGCAGGCCTGGTGCAGCAGGGCCGCGCCCGGGGTGCCGCCCGGCAGGATGAAGGAGCGCAGCTTCTCCAGACGCTCGTTGAAGCGGTCGCAGTCCGCCTCGAGGCGGTCGATGTAGAACTGCTCCACCCGGAGCGGCGGGTACTCCGGGTTCTCCACCACCGGCGTGGACAGGTCCGCGCCGACGTCGAACAGGTCGTTCTGGACCCGCTTGAGGACCTGTACCACCTCGTCCTCCAGCCCGCCCAGCGCGATCGCCGTGCCGATCACCGCGTTCGCCTCGTTGGCGTCGGCGTACGCGGCGATCCGCAGATCGGTCTTGGCGACCCGGCTCATGTCACCGAGCGCGGTGGTGCCCTTGTCGCCGGTGCGGGTGTAGATGCGCGTCAGATTGACCATGCGGCCAGCCTAGTTATGCCCCGGCCGTCCGGAACACTCGTGTGCCCACTGTCACGGCCAGCAGTGCGAAGCCGGTGGCCACCAGGGAGCCCAGCAGCATGTGGCCGGTGGCGTAGGCACCGACATAGGCGTCGCGCACCGCGTCCACCAGATAGCGCAGCGGCATCAGGTGGGACAGCGCGTCCAGCCAGGCCGGGCCCAGGGTCATCGGCAGCATCAGCCCTGACAGCAGCATCGACGGCATGGTCAGCGCGTTGATCGCCGGGCCGAAGCCCTGCGGGGTGCCCATCCGCATGGCCAGCGCGTACGACAGCGCCGCCAGCGAGACCGTGAGCAGTGCGACGAAGACGAATCCGATGAGGACGCCGGCCAGTGGTGCCCTGAGTCCCATCGCCACCGCGGCCAGCACCAGCAGCACCGCCTGGAACACGAACACGGTGGCGTCCCGCAGTACCCGGCCCAGCAGCAGGGCGAGCCGGCTCACCGGGGTCACTCGCATCCGGTCCACCACCCCGTGGCCCTTCTCGATGATGATCGCGAAGCCCGCGAAGGAGGCACCGAAGAGCCCCAGTTGCAGCAGCAGCCCGGGAACCAGCACCTGCCAGGAGCTGCCGCGCCCGCCGAGCGGCAGACCGGTCAGCAGCGGCCCGAAGAAGAGCAGGTACAGCATCGGCATCAGCAGGCCGAAGAGCAGGGCGAAGCGGGAGCGGAGGGACTGGCGCAGGCAGCGGCCATAGATCAGTGCGGTGTCGTGCAGCAGCATCGTCGGTCCTTCGGGGCGGGCGGCGGTACGGGGGGTGTGGCCGCTCATACGGCGACCGGGGCCGGGTCCGCCGGTGCGGCGCTGCGGCCGGTGAGGGCGAGGAACGCGTCCTGGAGCGAGGCGTCGGCCGAGCCCGCGTACCGCAGCTTGAGCGCGGCCGGGGTGCCCTCGGCGACGACCGTCCCGCCGTCGACGACGACCAGGCGGTCGCAGAGCGCATCGGCCTCGTCCAGGTAGTGGGTGGTCAGGACGACGGTGGTGCCGTGGTCGTCGCGCAGCCGGCGCACCAGGTCCCACAGGGCGGTCCGGCCGGCCGGGTCCAGGCCGGTCGTCGGTTCGTCGAGGAAGAGCAGCCTGGGTTCGTGCAGCAGCGCCATGGCGATGTCCAGGCGGCGGCGCCGGCCGCCGGAGAGCGCCGCGCACGGGCGGTCCAGCAGGTCCGTCAGGTCCAGCTCGTGGGCCAGTTCGCGGGCGCGCTCGGCGGCCCGCGCCCGGCCGAGCCGGTACATCCGGCCCTGGGTGACCAGCTCCTCCCGCACGGTCAGCTGCGGGTCCACCCCGCCGCTCTGGGCCACATAGCCGCAGGCCCGCCGCACCGAGGCCGGGTCCTTCACCAGGTCGTGGCCGGCGACGGTGGCCGCCCCGCCGGTGGGGGCGAGCAGGGTCGTGAGCATCCGCAGGGTGGTGGTCTTGCCGGCGCCGTTGGGGCCGAGCAGGCCCACGATCTCGCCCTCGCGGACGGTGAGATCGATGCCCCGGACGGCCTGGACGGTGCCGCTCTTCGTCCGGAAGGTGCGGGCGAGCGAGACGGTGCTGATGATGGCCATGCCCCCAGAAAAGCAGAGGGACTGAAATTTTGCAACGACCCCAAGTTTTCATCGCGCCCAGCGAAGCTAGGATGCGGACATGGCCGAGGGACTCAGGGAACGGAAGAAGCGGCAGACCCGGCAGTACATCTCCGATGTCGCCACGGCCCTGTTCGTCGAGCGGGGCTTCGAGTCCGTGACCGTGGCCGAGGTGGCGGACGCGGCGAACGTCTCCGTCAACACCGTCTACAACTACTTCCCGGCCAAGGAGGACCTCTTCCTCGACCGGGCCAAGGGTGTCACCGACCTGCTCTCCCGCTGGGTGCGCGGGCGGCGTGCCGGGGAGTCCGCCGCCGAGGCCGTCCTGCGGGAGCTGCGCGAGGAGGCCGAGTCCGTCTCGCCCCGGATCGGCCTGATGGACGGGTACGCCGATTTCATGCGGGTGATCCAGGACTCGCCCGCCCTGCGCTCCCGGATGTGGGCCATCGGACAGGAGACGCTTGCGGACCTCGAGCAGACCCTGCGCGAAGAGACCGGCGCCCGGGACGACGACCTCACGCCCCGGCTGATGGCCGGTCAGATCAGCTGGCTCCACTCGACGGTCATCGCCGTCATCGGCGAGCGCATGCTCGCCGGCGGCCGGCCCTCGGAGGTCTCCCGCGAGGCGCTCGTCCTGCTGGACGAGATGGAGGAACTGCTCAGTCCCAGGGTGCTCACGTACGCCGTCCGGAGCGCCGAGAGGAGCCGGGCGGTGTGATGTCCGTCATGTGAGACGTGACGCGCGTTACTAACCCGCCACATGGCGTCCCACGGGCGCTAGTGTCCGCCCGAGAGAACAACGACAGCGCGTATCAGGGGAGTCGCACAGTGGCACGCAAGCTCGCCGTCATCGGAGCCGGTCTCATGGGATCCGGTATCGCCCAGGTCTCCGCCCAGGCGGGCTGGGACGTCGTTCTGCGCGACGTCACCGACGAGGCGCTCACGCGGGGCACCGACGGCATCAAGGCCTCGTACGACAAGTTCGTGAGCAAGGGCAAGCTGCAGGCGCAGGACGCCGAGGCCGCCCTCGCCCGGATCACCCCCACGACCGACCTGGACGCCTGCGCGGACGCCGATGTCGTGGTCGAGGCCGTGTTCGAGAAGCTCGAGGTCAAGCACGAGATCTTCCGCACCCTCGACAAGCTGGTCCGCGAGGACACGGTGCTCGCCTCCAACACCTCCGCCATCCCGATCACCAAGATCGCGGCCGTGACGGAGCGCCCGGAGCGCGTCGTCGGCACGCACTTCTTCTCGCCGGTGCCGATGATGCAGCTGTGCGAGCTGGTCCGCGGCTACAAGACGAGCGACGAAACGCTGGCCAAGGCGCGGGAGTTCGCCGAGTCCGTCGGCAAGACGTGCATCGTCGTCAACCGCGACGTCGCCGGCTTCGTCACCACCCGCCTCATCTGCGCCCTGGTCGTCGAGGCCGCGAAGCTGTACGAGTCGGGCGTCGCCAGCGCCGAGGACATCGACCTCGCCTGCAAGCTGGGCTTCGGCCACGCCATGGGTCCGCTCGCCACCGCCGACCTGACCGGCGTGGACATCCTGCTGCACGCGACCGGCAACATCTACACCGAGTCCCAGGACGAGAAGTTCGCCGCCCCCGAACTGATGCGCCGGATGGTTGACGCCGGTGACATCGGCCGCAAGAGCGGGCAGGGCTTCTACAAGCACTGACACCGCCTCACCCCGGCGTGGCATCACACGCCGGGGTGAATTCGGTATCGGTTCGCTCACAGCCAGCAACCTCGGCGGCCCTCGCGCAGTCAGACCTTGCATCACCGGCTGTACAAAAACGAACAACGATCAACGACAAGCCACTCGGAGCACGAGAACGCAGGCCACGGGGAGCGCATATGCACATCAGGGGCGACCACGCCGAGCTGGTCGTCGGGGGCCGCCTCGACGTCCGCAGCGCGGCGGACGCCCGCACGGTCCTGCACTCCGCCGTCGACGACGGAGTCGGCGACCTGGTGCTGGACCTGTCCGAACTGGACTCCTGGGACGCCACCGGACTCGGGGTGATCATGGGAGCCCACCGGCGGGCCGGCCGCTGCGGCCGGCGCCTGGTGCTGCGCGGTGTGCCGCCGCAGATGCAGCGCCTGCTGGTGGCCACCCGGCTGCACCGGATCCTGGCAATCGAGGGCGGCATCGGAGTGGACAGCCTGCCCCGGGTGTGAGTCCCGCCGAGGGCCCGGCAGGGGCCGGTCAGAGGTTCCGGTACGGGCCGGTCCGGTGCGGGTGGTCCGCACAATCCTCACGAGACTGTGACGTCTCGGGCGGCGCGGTACCCCGGACTGTCGTAGATACTGAGCAAAGGTTTAGGGTTCGGCTGCCCGCTGCCCTGCAACCCTCGAGCGGGCCCGGACCAGAAGCGACAGCGCGGTGTGCACAGCAAGGCCGGGAGGGGCTTTGGGTCCTGTCCATGGGGCTCGGGCACACGACGCTTTTGGGGGCTAGGTACTGATGGACCCGAACACTCCGGGACCCGAGGAGTACGGCCGGCACGGTGACGGTGACGCACCGCGCCAGCGCCCGCCCCGGGACTCCCTCACATCCGACTTCTCACCGCCCGCACTCGCCCGCACGGTGCAGCTGGTCTCCGGCGACTTCCTGCTCACCGTCAACCCCGTCGACGGCAGCGAGATAGAACCCTGCCCGCCGGCCGAGCGGCCCGCCCGGCCCGTGAAGCTCGACGCGGCCGAGCGCGCCGAGGTGGAGCGCGCGGCCCGCCCGCCCGTCCCGCCCGGCCCCGCGCAGCCCGCGCTGCCGCTGCTGGCCCGTCAGGAGACCCGCGAACAGCTGGTCCGGCTGCTCGCCCGTGGCCGCTCGGTGCGCCTCACCGGCCCCGCGGGATCCGGCCGCACCCGGCTGCTCGACACCGTCGCCGAGGACTGCGCGGACCTCGCCCCCGACGGCGTCGTCCGCCTCAGCGGTCACCGGCGCACTCCCGACGACCTGCTCCACGACCTCTTCTACGCCGTCCACAACGCCCCGCTGTACCGGCCGGAGCGGGCGGAGCTGGTCGAGCACGTCCGCGAGATCGGCGCCGTCGTGGTCCTGGACGACCTGGAGTTCGGCGGGGAGAGCCTCGACGAGCTGCTGGACGCCACCCCGGAGTGCGCCTTCCTGTTTGCCGCCACCCCGGACGTGCCCGCGCCCTCCGCCGACGCCGGCGTGGAGGAGGTCGTCCTCGAGGGCCTCGACCGCGCCGCGGGCCTCGACCTGCTGGAGCACGCCGTGGGGCGCCGGCTCACCGAGGACGAGGCCAACTGGGCGGGCGACCTGTGGTTCGAGTCCGAGGGGCTGCCGCTGCGCTTCGTCCAGGCCGGCGCCCTGCTGCGGCAGCTCGACCGGCTGCGCGCCGGGGCCGGCGCGGTCGACGAGTTCGGCGTCTTCGCCGACGCCCGCCCCGACGACCTGCCCTACGACCCCGTCGGCGGCGACGAGGTCCCGCTGCCCCCGCTGGGCGACGCCGCGGCGCCCGCGCCGCTGCTCGCCTCCCGGCTCAGCGCCTCCGCCCGTGCCACCCTGCGGTTCGCGGTGGCGCTCGGCGGCGAGGTGCCGCACCAGGCGCATCTGCCCGCCCTGGTGGGCGACACCCACGCGGACGCCGCGCTCGGCGAACTGGCCGCCTGCGGCCTCGTCACGCCCGTCGGCGCCCACTACCGTCTGGCCGCCGGGGTGCTGACCCAGCTCGAGGCCGCCGGATACGCCGAGGACCTGACCGCCCAGGCCACCACGGCCGCCCAGCACTACGCCTGGTGGGCAGGGCACCCCTCGGTCACCCCCGAGCGGGTCTGCGCGGAGGCGGACGCGGTGCTCGCCGCGCTCACCGCCGTCGTGCCGCTCACCACGGCCACCGGTGACGACGAGCAGCCCGTCGCCGTGCAGCTGGCCCGCACCGCGGCGCCCGCCTTCGCCGCGGGCCTGCACTGGAGCGCCTGGGAGCGCACGCTGCGGGCCGGCGCCGAGGCCGCACGCCTCGCCGGGGACGTGGCCGAACAGGGCTACTTCCACCACGAGCTCGGCATCCACGCCCTGTGCTGCGGGCAGCTCGACCGGTCGCGCGCCGAACTGGAGGCGTCCATCGGGCTGCGCGGCGCGCTCTCCGACAAGCGCGGCACGGTCGCGGGACGCCGGGCCCTCGCCCTGGTCGCCGACCGCTCCGGCACCCCGCTGGCACTGGCGCCGACCGCGGGGGAGGAGGTGCCCGAGGCGCACGCCGAGGAGTCGGCCTCGCCGCCCCGCGGAGTGCCGACGGCCTTCCCCGAGGTGAAGCCGCCCGCCGACACCGCGCTGATCATCAACCGTTCCGCGGCCACGCCCTCGCCCGCCGCCCCGGCGCCCAAGCAGGGCGGCGGTCTGAAGAACCTGGCGCGGCGCAACCTGGTGGCCGCCGGCGCGGGCGCGCTGCTCGTCGCCGTCCTCGGCACCGTCGTCACCCTCGGCGCCACCTCGGACGGGGAGGCGGGCCGGCCCTCGGAGAACGTGGGCGTCAACCCCTCCGCCACCCAGGGCCCCGACGACGGCAGCCTGGGCGCCGACCCGGCGGCCGGCGACGAGGGCGACACCGGCAAGGCCACCAGCCGGCCCTCCGACCCGGGCCCGGACGGCAAGCTGGGCACGGCGGACGACCCGACGCCGACGGCCTCGACGTCGGGCGAGCCGTCCGAGGACGACAGCGAGGAGCCGGACGAGCCGACCAAGTCCCCGACGAAGTCGCCCACGAAGTCGCCCACGTCCAAGCCGACGAAGACCACCAAGCCGCCCACGTCCGAGTCCCCGGACCCGACCTCGCCGGACCCGGAGCCCACCGGGACCGAGCCGGACCCGACCGACACCCCGACCACGCCGCCCGACGAGCCGTCCACCAGCGACTCGGCCAGTGGTCCCGCCTCGTCCTCCCCGGCGGAGACGAGCAGTTCGGCCGGCGCCCCCGAGAGCAGCGAGGCCGGCACGCCCAGCACGTCGGGCAGCGCCGGCACGGTCATCTGACGCCGGCACCGACGCCGCCCGCACGCAGGACGAAGGGCCGGATCCCGTCCACGGGATCCGGCCCTTGTGCGTGTGCGGGCGAGCCCCCGCGTGTGTGCCGAAGAGCCCGGTAGCAGCCGCGGAGAGAGTCCTAGAACAGCCGCAGCTTGTCGTCCTCGATGCCGCGCAGCTCGTCGTAGTCGAGGATCTGGCAGTGGATGCCCCGGTCGGTGGCGAGCACCCGCGCCTGCGGCTTGATCTCCTGGGCGGCGAAGATGCCGCGCACCGGGGCGAGATGCGGATCGCGGTTCAACAGCTCGAGGTAGCGGGTGAGTTGCTCCACCCCGTCGATCTCGCCACGCCGCTTGATCTCCACCGCCACGGTCTGCCCCTCGGCGTCCCGGCAGAGAATGTCGACCGGGCCGATGGCGGTCATGTACTCGCGGCGGATCAGGGTGTAGCCCTCGCCGAGGGTCTCGATCCGGTCGGCGAGCAGCTCCTGGAGGTGCGCTTCCACGCCGTCCTTGATCAGGCCGGGATCCACGCCCAGTTCGTGCGTGGAGTCGTGGAGGATCTCCTCCATGGTGATGATGAGTTTCTCACCCGCCTTGTTGACGACGGTCCACACGCCTTCCTGGTCGCCCGTGCCCTCCTTGAGGGTGCAGGGCGGCGACATCCAGTTCAGGGGCTTGTAGGCCCGGTCGTCGGCGTGGATGGAGACACTGCCGTCCGCCTTGATCAGGATGAGACGGGGTGCCGACGGCAGGTGCGCGGTGAGCCGTCCGGCGTAGTCCACGGAGCAGCGGGCAATGACGAGACGCATGGTCGGCAACGCTACTCGACCGCCCCGCCCCGACGCGATTCGCCCGTGTGCCCCGGCCCGGTCCGGCCGGGCTCGAGGCGTCCTCACACCCGCCCCGTCCGGCGCTGCGACACGTCCTGAATCTCCTGGAAAACCCGTGTTCCACGATGGCCGATTACCTGCCCACTGGATGTTGGTCATCCGGGCAATGTCCTGGTGCGGGCACCTCCGGTTGCTTACGGTATTGAACGGGAGGTCGCGAGATGGGTACGCAGCGTGTCCGATTACGCGGGCTCCCCTATCTGTCAGGCAACCCCTGCTCGTCGGGGGTGCGAGAGGAGAACCCATGTCGCTCGACGTCTCACCGGCCCTACTCGAACAGGCCGAGCGAGGCGAGGTCGACGAAGCAGAATTCGTCGACTGCGTCCGGACCTCCCTGCCCTACGCGTGGGAGATGATCAGCTCCCTGGTGGCCCAGCTGAAGGTGGACGGCGGAGAGTTCGCCGACAACCAGACGCCTCCGCCGGACGAGCAGGCACGCGGTCAGCTGCTGCGTGCGCTCGCGAGTGACGCGATACGCGGCGCGCTGCAACGGCACTTCGGTGTTCGGCTGGCCTTCCAGAACTGCCACCGGGTGGCCGTGTTCCCGCTTGACTCCTCGGTCGACGAGACGCTGGCCCGCTTCACCTCGGTCCGAAGTCAGCTGCTGAACCAGTCGCCGGAGCTGCGCGACTGCTGACGCGCCCCATCGTCTGCTTGCCGCTCCGTACCGCGGGAGGTGCAGTCAGTACCAGGGGCGGCAAGCCTCCATGGCACGTGATCCGCGCAGGCGGCCCCGCTCGGTCAGGCGAGCCGGGGCAGCACCTCGGCACCGAGGCGCCGTACGTTCTCCTCGGTCGCCGCGAGATCGCCGGATCCCTCGACGAGCAGCGCGAAACGGGAGATGCCGGTCCGCTCGCTGGTCGCCGCCAGCCGGTCCGCACACAGCGCCGGGGTGCCCACCGGGTGCAGTCCGCAGAGCAGTTCGGTGTACGCCAGCGGATCGCGCATCTGCCGTGCCCGGCCGTCCACCGTGACATGGGCGCCCAGGCCCTGGCGCAGCCAGCCCGGCATCGCCTTCAGCAGCGCCTCCGCCGCGTCGGCCCGCCGGTCGGCGATCTGGCAGACACCGGCCGACACATGCGCAGCGCGGTGGATCTCCTCGGGGGACCGGCCGCTGGCGCGGGCGTGCCGCCGCCACAGGGCGACCATCTCGGCCTTCTCCTCGTCGCCCACGTGCATGCCGAGCAGCATCGGAAGACCGCGCTCGGCGGCCAGCCGCACGCTGGACGGCGAGGTGCAGGCGACGACCACCTCGGGTCCTTCCGTCTCCGTGAGCGCCTCCGACGGGCGGGGCACGACGGGGACTTCACGGAACCGGTAGCGCTCGCCGTCGGCCGCCACGGACGGCTCGCGCAGCCAGCGCAGCAGCAGATCGAGTGATTCCGGGAAGCCCTTCTCGTACGCCTCGAGACCGGAGCCGAAGACCTCCAGGTCCACCCAGGGGCCGCCGCGCCCCACGCCCAGCGAGAAGCGGCCGCCGCTGGTGATGTGCAGCAGCGCGGCCTGCTCGCCGAGGGTCACCGGGTGGGTGGTGGGCAGCACACTGACCGCCGTGCCGACCCTGAGCCGGCGGGTGCGGCCCAGCAGCAGCGCGGCCAGGGTGACCGCCGACGGGCAGGTGCCGTACGGCACGAAATGGTGCTCGGCCAGCCAGACCGTGTCGAGCCCCGCCTCCTCGGCCACCTCGGCCGAGCGGACCGCGCGGTGCAGCGCCTCCCCCTCGCCCTGCCCGGGGAACTGGGCGGCCAACACGAAACTTCCAACGCGCATTGCTTTCCTGCTTCCTTGGCTCCGACGCGGAGCTCCCCCACACGGCATAACCGCCTGACACGTGCCGAGGACACGGCCGGGCGGAGGAATTTGCGGATTGTCTGCAGAATCGGCCGCTCGGAAGCGGGCGCGGCGTCGCCGGACGGGGCCGTGTGACGGCCGGAGCCTTGCGCGTGCCCCGGCGGCGGGCACGTAGGCTGGATGCGGCCCGTGCATCCTGTATAGCCCCGTGAGGTGTCCTGTGTCCCCGCGTCGCAACCGACCGAAGGGATCCGGTTCGTCCGGCCGGAGCGCCGAGGAGGACCGTTCCGGCCGCTACGGCGGCTGGCAGTCCACGGAGAGCTGGCAGGGCGAGGACTGGAGCGTGCGGCACGTGGCGGGCGCCAGCGCGCGGGGCAAGTCCTACCGCTGCCCGGGCTGCGACCAGTTGATCCCGGACGGGGTGCCGCACGTGGTGGCCTGGCCGGAGTTCTCCGGGGTGGACGAGCGCCGGCACTGGCACAAGGCCTGCTGGAACGCGAAGGACCGCCGCACCACGCGGGTGCAGCGGTCCCGAAACGCGCCGAGGTTCTGAGCGCCCCGCGGCCGGCGCGGGAGCCCCGGCGGAGTCCGCGGGGAGTCCGAGTCCGCGGGTTGTCCGCGGGCAGCCGCGGGGTGATCACACGTCGCGGCTCTCCTGCACGGCGAAGGCGGCGCCCAGAGCCACCCCGGTGATGCACAGCATGATCAGCACCGGATCCCAGCCGGACGGGCCCGACTCGCTCAGGGAGTTCGCGTAGAAGACGCTCATCTGGTTCGGGATGGAGTACTCGAACAGCGCCTGCTGCACGTCCCTCAGCGAGTCCGAGAACATGAACAGTGCCACCACCAGCGGGGCGAGCAGCACACCGATCATGATGGTGATGGCCCCGGCGGAGTGCCGGATGAGCGAGCCCACCGCGAGCGACAGCGTGCCGAGCAGGGCGAGGTAGAGCGAGACGCCGACGGTGCCCTTCAGCCACTCGCCGCCCGAGGGGTCCTTCGCCCCGTTGCCCTCGAGCATCGCCACGTGCAGCATCCCGATGAGCGTGGCGGACACCAGGGTCACCACGAAGGCGACCAGGAAGAAGACGATCGCCTTCGCCGCGAGCACCCGGGCCCGCGACGGGCAGGCGACCATGGTGGTGCGGATCATGCCGGTGCCGTACTCGGAAGCCGTGGTCAGCACGCCCAGCGTGATCAGGCACATGCTGCCGAGCAGCAGCCCGAAGAAGCCGAGCCCCAGCGGACTCTCGCCGCCGAGGTCGGCGTCCTGGCCGGCGATCACCAGACCGGTCATCAGACCGATGCCGACGACCAGCAGCACGAACACCCCGAGCGTCCACATCGTGGAGCGCACCGAGCGGATCTTCGTCCACTCGGAGGCGATGGCGTGCCCGAGGTGCGTGCGCACCACCGGGATCGGCGAGGTGTAGCCGGACTCGGCGGCCTGCCACTCGGGCGCGGTCTGCGGCATCGGGGGCTGGGGCGTGCTCATCGGGCGTCCTCGGGCTTGGTCAGGTCGTCGGCGGAGGGGGCGTTCGCGGGCGGCGCGGCGGGCGCGGCAGGGGCCTGCGGGGCCTGCTGCCCGGGCTGCCCGGCCGGCTGGGCGTACGGATTGGCCGCGGGGGTGCCTGCGGGGGCCTGCGCCGGCGCGTAGGGCTGCCCCTGCTGGGGCGGCGGCGGGGGATACCAGCCCGGCTGGCCCTGGCCCGGTACCGGGACGGGCGGCAGCGCGCCGGGCGGCAACGGCTGCTGGAGCCCGGCCTTCTGGTCGGTGGTCGAGCGGTAGTCGACCGCGCTCTGCGTCATCCGCATGTACGCCTCCTCCAGCGAGGCCTGATGCGGCGACAGCTCCCACAGCCGTACATCGTTGTCGTGGGCGATGTCGCTGATCCGCGGCAGCGGCAGCCCGGTCACCCGCAGCGCGCCGTCCTGCTCGGGCAGCACGTGCCCGCCGGCCTCGGTGAGGGCGGCCGACAGCTTCTCCCTGGCCTGCGGCTCGGTGTCCGGGGTGCGCACCCGCGCGAAGCCGGCCGAGTTGGCGGCGATGAAGTCCTTCACGCTCATGTCGGCCAGCAGCCGCCCGCGGCCGATCACGATGAGGTGGTCGGCGGTCAGCGCCATCTCGCTCATCAGGTGCGAGGAGACGAAGACGGTGCGGCCCTCGGCGGCGAGGGACTTCATCAGATTGCGCACCCAGAGGATGCCCTCCGGGTCGAGGCCGTTGACCGGCTCGTCGAAGAGCAGCACCTGCGGGTCGCCGAGCAGCGCGGCGGCGATGCCGAGCCGCTGGCCCATGCCGAGGGAGAAGCCCTTGCTCCGCTTCCTGGCCACCTCGTGCAGGCCGACGACCCCGAGCACCTCGTCCACCCGCCGGGCCGGGATGCCGGACATCTGGGCGAGACACAGCAGATGGTTGCGGGCGGACCGGCCGCCGTGCACGGCCTTGGCGTCGAGCAGCGCGCCGACGTGGCGGGCGGCGTTGGGCAGCCGGCGGTAGGGGTAGCCGTTGATCGTGACATGCCCGGCCGAGGGGTTGTCCAGGCCGAGGATCATCCGCATCGTCGTCGACTTGCCCGAGCCGTTGGGGCCCAGGAAGCCGGTGACAGCTCCGGGCCGCACCTGGAAGGAAAGGTCGTACACAGCGGTCTTGTCGCCGTACCGCTTGGTCAGGCCGACTGCCTCGATCATGCTCCGCACCCATCGGAAGGTTAGGACAGCGGGGCACACGCCCCCGTAAGGGTTAGGAGGATATCCAGGCGCTGACGGTTCCGTTCAAGACGAGGTAAAAACTGCTCGCAGGTGATCATTCACTGTGCGTCGCGCCGCTTCAGCAGCACATAGCCGCCGATCAGCGCCGCCACCACCCACAGCGCCATGATCCCGAGTCCGCCCCAGGGCCCGTACGGGGTGTCGTCGCCGATCGGCGTGACCACCTGCATGATCTTGCTGCCGGCCTGGTCGGGCAGGAACTGGCCCACCTTCTTGGTGGCGTCCACATTGCCGAGGATGCTGGAGATCAGGAAGAAGAACGGCATCAGGATGCCCAGCGACAGCATCGGCGAGCGCAGCATCGCGGCCACGCCCATCGAGAACATCGCGATCAGCGTCATGTAGAGGCCGCCGCCGATCACCGCCCGCAGCACCCCGTCGTCCCCGATCGAGGCCTTGTGCTCGCCGAGCATCGCCTGGCCGAGGAAGAACGCGGCGAAGCTGGTGGCCATGCCGACGGCCAGGGCGAGCGCGGTGGCGACCGCGATCTTGCCGAAGAGGAAGGTGCCGCGCTGCGGCACGGCCGCCAGCGAGACGCGGATCATGCCCGTGCTGTACTCGTTCGACACCACCAGCACCCCGAACACGATCATCGCCAGCTGGCCGAGGCTCATCCCGGCGAAGCTGATGAAGGTGGGATCGAAGGAGAGCCGGTCCCGGGTGCTCAGATTGTCGAACTCGGCCTTCGACAGCGCCGAGATCAGCATGCCGAGCGCGATGGTGACCACCGCCGCCAGGGACAGCGTCCACACCGTGGACGCCACCGACCGGATCTTGGTCCATTCGGACCGGACGACCTGTGTTGCCGCCATGCTCAGCTCAGCCCTTCTTCCAGCCCTCGCCCCACTGCTGCGGGGCGGCGGGCGTGCCGGAGTGCGCGTGGTACTCCACCGACTCCGCGGTCAACTGCATGAACGCCTCCTCCAGGGAGGCCTGCTGGGGGCTCAGCTCGTGCAGCACCAGCTGGTGCCGGGCCGCCAGCTCCCCGATGTACTCGGCCTTGCCGCCGTCCACCTCCAGCGCCCCGTCCCCCGCGTCCTGGGCGGTCAGGCCGGCCTGGTGCAGCACGTCGAGCAGCTTCTCCCGCTGCGGGCTGCGCACCCGGACGTAGGAGCGCGAGTTGCGGGCGATGAAATCGGCCATCGAGGTGTCGGCGAGCAGTCTGCCCTGGCCGATGACCACGAGATGGTCCGCGGTCAGCGCCATCTCGCTCATCAGATGGGAGGAGACGAAGACCGTACGCCCCTGCGCGGCGAGGGACTTCATCAGCGTGCGGATCCAGTGGATGCCCTCCGGGTCGAGGCCGTTGACCGGCTCGTCGAACATCAGGATCTGCGGGTCGCCGAGCAGCGCGGCGGCGATGCCGAGCCGCTGGCCCATGCCGAGGGAGAACCCCTTGGCCTTCTTCTTCGCCACCGCGGTCAGGCCCACCGTGTCCAGCACCTCGTGCACCCGCTGCTTGGGGATGCCGTTGCTCTGGGCGAGGCAGAGCAGGTGGTTGAAGGCGGTGCGCCCGCCGTGCACCGCCTTGGCGTCGAGCAGTGCACCGATGTACTTCAGCGGGTCCTTCAGCTGGTCGTAGTGCTTGCCGTCGATCCGCACATCGCCCGCGGTGGGCCGGTCCAGGCCCAGCATCATCCGCATCGTGGTGGACTTGCCCGCCCCGTTGGGGCCGAGAAAGCCCGTGACGATGCCCGGCCTGACGGTGAACGTCAGATTGTTCACCGCGATCTTCTCGCCGTACCGCTTGGTCAGCCCCTCGAGCTCGATCATGACGCCCACGCTAGAGGGCGACAAAGCCCTCTGCCACCTCAGTGGCAGAGGGCTTCACACTTTTATGGCCTGCGTCCGCGAGGACGTTACCGGGACTGCTGGGCGGGGACCCCGCGGGAGACCGGCTCCTCCTCGGCGGGCGTGCCGGTCGCGGCCACCGCGGCACCGGTCAGCGTGGCGAGCATCTCGCGGACGTTCGTCAGCTGGGCGTTGATGGAGTCGCGGCGGTTGGTCAGGGCGGCCAGCTCGCGCTCGGACTCCGAACGGATCCGGTCGGCCTTGGCGTTGGCGTCCGCCACGATGTCCTCGGCCTGGCGCTGCGCGGTCTCCACCGTCTGGCGGGCACGGCGCTCGGCGTCGGTGCGCAGCTTCTCCGCCTCCAGACGCAGCTGCTCGGCCCGGTGCTCGATCTCCGCCAGGCGCTTCTCCGCCTTCGCCTGACGGGAGGCCAGGTCGCGCTCGGACTGCTCGCGGCGCTTGGCGAGGTTCGTCTCGAAGTCGGCGGCGGCCTGCGCGGCCTTGGCGCGGGTCTCCTCGAAGAGGGCGTCCGCCTCCTCGCGCTTGGACTGCGCGTCCTTCTGCGCCTCGGCGCGCAGCTGGGCGGCCTCGCTCTTGGCCTTCTCGATGATCCGGGCGCCCTCGTCCTCGGCCTTGGCCTTGCGCTCCGCCGCGTAGGCCTCGGCGTCGTTGCGCACCTGCTGGGCCGCCGACTCGGCGAGCTCGCGGTGCTGCTCGGCCGCGCGCCTGGCCTCCTCGCGCAGGTCCTTCGCCTCTTCCTCGGCGAGCCGCAGGATCTTCTCGACGCGGGCGCCGAGGCCGGCGTACGACGGCTCGGCGTCGTTGATCTGTGCCTGTGCGTTCTGCGTCTCGAGGTGGAGCTCCTCGATCCGCTTCTCCAGGGCGCTGATGCGGGCGAGTGCACTGTCACGGTCGGAGACGAGCTTGGAGATACGTTCGTCCACCTGAGCGCGGTCGTACCCACGCCGCACAAGCTCGAAGCCGTAGGGGGAAGTGTCGCTCATGGGGTTCCTGTCGAATGAGACCGGTGAGGTGATAGGTGGAATCCTAGGGGCCGAAGCGGTGTGTCATCGAGCGGATGCACGTTTGATACGGAGAATGACACCCCTTTTGAGTGGCTGACCGCCGGACCACTTGCCAAAGCCTTGGTCAAAGCCCCCCGAGCCGGGGTGATTTCATCCGTTTCGCCGGGCCTGTCTCCGCCGCCCGCGTGACCCCCTGGCCGCACACGGAGGCGGACCGTGCGCCGTCGGAGCGGCACCGCGGGCGGCGGAGACAGGCCCGGCGGAAGGTGCCTGCCGCCCGGGACGGGGCGGCCGGAAGGTCCTTGCGGCCCGGTGGCGGAGCGCCCCTCGGGCCCCGGCCGCCGGGGGACGGGCCGCCCAACGGGCCCCCGCCGCCCGGGAGCAGGCCGCCGCGCCGGCCCCCGCAGTCCCGGGACGGGGCGCCCCCGTCGCCGCAGCCCGGGAACGGGCCGCCCGACCGGTTCCGGCCGCCGGGGGACCGGCCGTCCAACGGCCCCTAGCTCTCGGAGGACTTGCCTCCCGAGCGGGGCGCCCCCACCGACGCTCCCGCCTTGACGCCGTTCTCCTTGGAACCGGACGGAGCCTCGAAGGACTCCAGGGCCTCAAGGACGTCCTGCACCCGCGAGATCTCGGCATTGATGTCCTCACGGCGCCGCACCAGCACCTCCAGCTCGCGCTTGCCCTCCTCGACCGTGCGCCGCGCCTCGCGGACCGCCTCGGCCTTCAGCTCCTCGGCCTCCTTGACGAGCGCCGCCTTCTTCTGCTCGGCCTCCTTCAGCAGGCCCTCGGCCTTCTTCACGGCGGCGATACGCACCTTGCCGGCCTCCGAGTTGGCCTCCGAGACGATCTCCTTCGCCTTCGCCTCGGCCTTGGCCAGCTGCTCCTCGGCCGCCTTGATCAGCGCATCGCAGCGGTCACCGGTCGACTTCATCGTCTCGGCCGCCTCCCGGCGGGCCCGCTCGTGCAGCTCCTCGATCTCGCCGGTGATGCGGTCCCGCAGCTCCTCGGCGCGCTCCCGGATCTGCGTGGCGTCCCGGCGCGCGCCGACCAGCAGCTCGTCCGCGTCCGTACGGGCCTTCTCGACCAGCGAGTTGCCTTCCACCTTCGCCTCGGAGACGATCCGCTCGGCCTCGCTGCGGGCCGCGCCCACCATGGTGTCCGCCTGCGACTCCGCGTCCGCCTTGGTCTTCAGCGCCTGCTGCTGCGCCTCCGCGAGCAGCTTGTCCGCCTCGGCCGTGGTCTCCGTGATGAGCTTGTCGACCTGCTCGGCCGCCTCGCTGCGCCGCTTGTTGGCGTCCTTGCGCGCCTCGTCCAGGGTGCGCTCGGCCTCCTCGCGGGCGGACGCCACCAGACGCTCCGCCTCCGCCTCGGCCTCGGCCTTCACCCGGTCGGCCTCCTCGCGCACCCGCTCCGCGTGCTGCTGCGCCGAACCGACCGCCTCCGCCGCCTCGGACCGCAGCCGCTCCGCGTCGCTGGTGGCGTCCGAGATCAGCTTCTCGGCCTTGGCCACCGAATCGGCCCGCAGCCGGTCCGCCTCCGTGACCGTCTCCGCGGTGAGCCGCTCCGCCTCCTTGCGCGCCTCGCTGACCAGCGCGTCCGCCTGCTCCGCCGCCTCGGAACGGATCCGGTTGGCGTCCTCGCGGGCCTCCGCACGGGTGCGCGCCGCGCTCTCCTCGGCCCCGGCGACCGCCTCCGACGCCTCCGTGCGCACCCGCTGGGCGTACTCGCTCGCCTCCGCGCGGATCCGGTCGGCCTCGGTGATCGCCTCCGACACCGTGCGCTCGGCCATCGTCTTGGCGGCCTCGGTCTCCTCCCGGGCCTCGGCGCGCAGCCGGCTCGCGTCCTCGCTCGCCCGCTCCCGCTCCGCGTAGGCGTCGGCGCGGACCCGGTCCGCCTCCTCCTCGGCCTCCCGCCGGGTGCGCTCCGCCGCGTGCTCGGCGGCGCTGCGCAGCCCGGTGATCTCCTCCTGGGCCTGCTCGTGCAGCCCGGCCACCGACTCGCGCACCTGCGCCGCGTGCTGCTCGGCCGCCGACACCATCTCGGTGGCCCGCCGGTCGGCCTCCTCCACCAGCCGCACGGCCTCGGCCTGCGCCTCGTCGACCCGCTTGCGCGCCGCGGCCAGCAGCTCCTCGCTCTGCTCCCGCGCCTGCTCGCGCTCCTGGTCCGCCTCCTGCCGGGCCGCGCCCAGCAGCTCCTCCGCCTCGCGCCGGCGCCGGGCGGCCTCCTCCTGCGCGGCGGCCAGCGTCTCCGACGCCTCGGTGCCCAGCCGCTCGGCGGCCGCCTGCGCCTCGGCGCGCACCCGGTCCGCGCTCTCCTGCGCCTCCGCCTTCAGCCGCTCCGCCTCCGTCGCGGCCTCGCTGCGCAGCCGCACCGCCACGGCCTCGCCCTCCGCGCGGGACGCGGAGGCGTCCGCCGCCGCCTCGGTGCGCAGCCGCTCGGCCTCCGCCTCCGCCTGCTGCTGCAGGGTGCGGATCCGCTCCGCGGCCTCGGTGCGCAGCCGCTCGGTCTCCTCGGCGGCCTCCTGGCGGATCCGGGCCGCCTCCTCGCGGGCCTCGCTCAGCGCCTGCTCGGCCGCGGCCAGCCGCTCCTCGGCCTCCTGCTGCAGCCGCGTCAGCTCCTCGGCGGCCTCCGCACGCCGCGCCTCGGCGGCACGCTCCGCCTCCTCGCGCAGCTCCCGCGCCGCCCGCTCGGCGTCCGCCAGGACCGCCTCGGCCTTCTCCGCCGCCTCCTCGCGGTGCCGCTCGGCCTCCTTGCGGGTGCGCTGCAGCGTCTCCTCGGCCTGCCGGCGCAGCGTGGTGGCCCGCTCGATCGCCTCGGTGCGGACCTTCTCGCTGTCGGTCTGCGCGGTGGTACGCAGCTCGTCCGCGTCCGCCTTCGCCTTGGCCAGCAGCTCCTCGGCGGACTTCGCCGCCTCCTCGATCTGCGCCACGGCCTCCTTGCGGGCCTCCGCGCGGATCTTCTCGCCCTCGGCCACCGCGTCGGCGCGCAGCTGCTCGGCCTCGCCGCGCAGCCGCCGCGCCTCCTCCTGCAGCTCGACCGTCTTGGCGCGGTACTCCTTGGTGTCGTCCTTCGCCGCGCCCTTGAGCTGCTCGGCGATGTCGTGCGCCTCCGCGCGCAGCCGGTCCGCCTCGGCCTCCGCCTCACGGCGGATCCGCTCGGCCTCCTCGGCGGCCGCCCTGGTGGTCTGCTTGGCCTCCTCGGACGCCTTGTTGAGCACGTCCTCGGCGGTCCGTGCGGCCTGCGACAGCTGGGTCGCGGTCTCCTCGGCGGTGAGCGTCCTGGCCTTCTCCGAGGCCTCGGCGACGATCTTCTCGGCCTCCGCGCGGGCGTCGGCGATGACCTGCTCGGCCTCGGCCTTGGTCTGCTCGGCCTCCTTCGTGGCCTCCTCGACCAGCCGCGCCACCTGCTCCTTGGCGGTGCGCGTACGGGTCTCGTTGGCGGCCTCCGCGGAGGCGATCGCCTTGGCGGCGGTCTCCTTCGCCTCGGCGAGCACCTTCTCCGCCTCGGCCCGCGCCTCGCGCAGCGCCGCCTCCGCCTCGGCCATCCGCTGCTCGGCGGCCTTGCTCATCTCCATCGCCTGGCGGCGCGCGGCCTCCGACTCGGTGACCGTGGAGGTGCGCAGCTGCTCGGCGTGGTCGGTGGCCTCCTGCGCCTGCGTGGAGGCGGCGTTCAGCAGCCGCTCGGCGTCCGCCCGGGCCCGCCGCAGGATCTGCTCCGCCTCGGCGCGGGCCGCCTCGGCCTCGCTCTGCAGCCGCTGACGGGCCTCGGCGGTCAGCCGCTCGGCCTCCGCACGCGCGGCGGCCATCGCCTGCTCGGCCTCCGCGCGGGACTCCTCCAGCAGCCGGCGGGCCTGCTGCTCGGTGCGGGCCCGCAGCTGCTCGGCCCAAGCCACGTTCTCGTTGACGTGGTTCTCCACCGTCTGCCGGCGCTCCGCCAGCTCCTGGTCGAGCTGCTGGCGCCGGGTCACGGCCTCCTGGTGCAGCTCGGCCTGGAGCCGCGCCGCCTGCTCCGCGTGCTCCTGGAGGATGCGCTGCGTCTGGGCGCGGGCCTGGCTCAGCTCCCGCTCGGCCTCCGCCCGCAGCTGATCGGCCTGCAGCTGTGCGTTCCGCAGCAACTGCTCGGCCTGGTAACCGATGTCGCCGCCGTCGTAGGCGGGCCGGGACATGATGGTGCGGCGCGCCTCGTGCAGCTTGGCGCGCAGCACCTCGACCTGGTAGCCGAGGTCCTCGGCGTGCTGGATCGCCTTCTCCCGCTCGGTCTTCAGCCGCTTCATCTCGGCTTCGAACCGAGAGAGGTGGTCGACGTCAGCCGCCGGCTCTCGCTCCTGGCTCTCGTAGCCCCGCACTGCGCGGTCCCATCCGTCCCCTGGTCGCAAGTCTGGCCGGGCTCCCGTCCATCCGCCGAACGGGGCCCCCGGGGAATGGTGTCAGATCAACGGCTGAGCATGGGCTGCTGCCCCGGCGCTCGCCCCCCGAAACCGGACCCCGGTGGTCCTGCCACCCGTGACGGCAGGACCTGGTCACCCTGGATCGAGCGGCGACCGCACCCAACCCTACCGGCCCATATGTACGTGGGTCAGTGCTCGGACGGTTCAACGGGCGCCGAAGTGACCAGTTCGGTCAGTACGCCGTGGCAGTCCTTGGGGTGCAGGAAGGTGATGCGTGACCCCATGGAGCCGCGCCGGGGCTCTTCGTACAGAACGCGTACGCCCTTGTCCTTGATGGCGGCCGCGTCCCCGTCCACATCCGCCGTACCGAAGGCGATGTGGTGCACCCCCTCGCCGTTCTTGGCGAGCCACTTGGCGACGGTGGAGTCCTCCCGGGTCGGCTCGAGCAGCTGCAGGTAGGAGGCGCCGCCGTCCGAGGTCTCGTTGATCTTGAGCATGGCCTCGCGCACGCCCTGCTCCTCGTTGACCTCGGTGTGGAAGACCTCGAAGCCGTAGGTCGACCGGTAGAACTCGACGGTCTTGTCCAGGTCGAAACAGGCGATCCCGATGTGGTCGATTCGCGTCAGCATGGATTCAGTGGAGCGCCCCCGGCCTGGTTACGCAACGTGCGCGCGATCACACCGAAGGGCCGATGACGCGGTCCGTACAGCGTCAGTACATTCGAAGTAAACCCTCGTTCACTCCTCGGCTGTGCAGGCCGGTAAGGGGATCGCAGCTCATGTCTTCTGCATCTTCCGCAACGACTTCCGCAGCGAACGGCACGACGTCCGTCATCGTCGCCGGCGCCCGCACCCCGATGGGGCGGCTGCTCGGTTCGCTGAAGTCCTTCTCCGGAGCCGACCTCGGCGGCTTCGCGATCAAGGCCGCCCTCGACCGTGCGGGGATCGGCGGCGACCAGGTCCAGTACGTGATCATGGGGCAGGTGCTCCAGGCCGGGGCGGGGCAGATCCCGGCCCGTCAGGCCGCCGTCAAGGCCGGCATCCCGATGAACGTGCCGGCGCTCACCGTCAACAAGGTCTGCCTCTCCGGCCTCGACGCCATCGCCCTCGCCGACCAGCTGATCCGGGCGGGCGAGTTCGACGTGATCGTGGCCGGCGGCCAGGAGTCCATGACCAACGCCCCGCACCTGCTGCCCAAGTCCCGCGAGGGCTTCAAGTACGGCGCGGTCCAGATGCTCGACGCCATGGCGTACGACGGTCTGACCGACTCCTTCGAGGGCATCGCCATGGGCGAGTCCACCGAGAAGCACAACACCCGCCTCGGCATCGGCCGCGCCGAGCAGGACGAGATCGCCGCGCTGTCCCACCAGCGGGCCGCCGCCGCCCAGAAGAACGGCGTCTTCGAGGCCGAGATCACCCCGGTGGAGATCCCGCAGCGCAAGGGCGACCCGGTGCTCTTCAGCAAGGACGAGGGCATCCGCGGCGACACCACCGTCGAGTCCCTCGGCAAGCTGCGCCCCGCCTTCGCTAAGGACGGCACCATCACCGCGGGCTCCAGCTCACAGATCTCGGACGGTGCGGCGGCCGTGGTCGTGATGAGCAAGGCCAAGGCGCAGGAGCTGGGCCTGGAGTGGATCGCCGAGATCGGCGCCCACGGCAACGTGGCGGGACCGGACAACTCGCTCCAGTCGCAGCCGTCCAACGCGATCCGGCACGCGCTGAAGAAGGAGGGCCTGGAGGTCTCCGACCTCGACCTCATCGAGATCAACGAGGCGTTCGCCGCGGTCGCCGTGCAGTCGATGAAGGACCTCGGCGTGTCCACCGAAAAGGTGAACGTCAACGGTGGTGCGATTGCCCTCGGCCACCCCATCGGCATGTCCGGTGCCCGGCTGGTGCTCCACCTGGCGCTGGAGCTGAAGCGGCGCGGCGGCGGTGTCGGTGCGGCGGCGCTGTGCGGTGGCGGCGGTCAGGGTGACGCGCTGATCGTGCGGGTGCCGAAGGCCTGAGCCTTGCCTCGTTGTTTGCCGGTTGACTCTCGTGAACGGAGCTGTGATGCAGGACGTCTCCACTCTGGTGGCCCAGGCCAGGGAGGGCAGGCCCCGGGCCGTGGCCCGGCTGATCTCCCTGGTGGAGGGGGCGTCCCCCCAGCTCAGGGAGGTCATGGCGGCGCTGGCGCCGCTGACCGGCAACGCGTACGTGGTCGGCCTGACCGGCTCTCCCGGGGTGGGCAAGTCGACGTCCACCTCGGCGCTGGTCACCGCCTATCGCAAACAGGGGAAGCGGGTCGGCGTCCTGGCCGTCGACCCCTCCTCGCCGTTCTCCGGCGGGGCGCTGCTCGGGGACCGGGTCCGGATGTCGGAGCACGCCTCCGACCCCGGCGTCTACATCCGCTCCATGGCCACCAGGGGCCACCTGGGCGGCCTCGCCTGGGCGGCACCCCAGGCGATCCGGGTGCTGGACGCGGCCGGCTGCGACGTGATCCTCGTCGAGACGGTCGGCGTCGGGCAGTCGGAGGTGGAGATCGCCTCCCAGGCCGACACGTCGGTGGTGCTGCTGGCGCCGGGCATGGGCGACGGGATCCAGGCGGCCAAGGCCGGGATCCTGGAGATCGGTGACGTCTACGTCGTCAACAAGGCCGACCGGGACGGGGCGGATGCGACGGCGCGGGAGCTGAACCACATGCTGGGCCTCGGCGAGGCCCGCAAGCCCGGTGACTGGCGTCCGCCGATCGTCAAGACGGTGGCGTCGAAGGGGGAGGGCGTCGAGGAGGTCGTCGAGGCGCTCGACAAGCACCGGGCGTGGATGGAGGAGCGGGGCGTTCTGGCGGAGCGGCGCAGAGCGCGGGCCGCGCGCGAGGTCGAGACGATCGCCGTGACCGCCCTGCGGGAGCGCATCGGAGACCTGCACGGCGACCGGCGGCTCGGTGCACTGGCCGAGCGCATCGTCTCCGGCGAGCTGGACCCGTACCGCGCGGCGGACGAGCTCATCCAGAGCCTGACCGAAAACTGACGCGCCCCGCTTCGCGGATTCCGCCGCCCTTTGTCCACCCCCCCACCCGACTCGGTCGGCTGCAACCACCCGCCCCGGGGGCTCCGCCCCCGAACCCTGGCCTTGTCTGCCCGCCGCCCGTTGGGCGTTGGCTGGTAGTGCCGGCTTGGGGTGTCCGGCTCGCCTGCTTGGTGGGTGGGTGGCTGGGTCGGCTGGAGTGCCTGTCTCGAGGGCTCGGTCTCCGGGCCTCGTGTCTTGCCTGCCCGCCGTCCGGTGCGGTCGGTTGAGAGTGCCGGCCTGGGGTGTTCGGGTTTGTGCTTGCTGGTCGGCTCGGTCGGCTGGGGGTGTCTGTGTCGGGGGCTCCGCCCCCGAACCCCCGGCACCCGGGCTTTGCCCGCCCGGTGTCCGGATGGGTCGGGTGCGAGTGCGCCTCTTGAGAGCTCCGGCCCCGGGCCCCGGTTTCTTTGCCGCCGGCCGCCTGACTCGGGCGGCCTGTCGTGCTCGACTGAAGCTCCCCCGAACCATTCGGGACGCTGCCCGGTCGCCGTGGGAGTCGGTGGGGTGGCCGTGCCCGTTCGGGGTGTTCGGGCCTGTGTGCCCGTTGCTGTGACTTCCCCGGCTGTGAGGAGGGAGGGTGCGCAGAATCAGCCCGTCCGGCGTTTGAGGACGAGGCGCGTCGAGGGCCGATGCGGGGGTCCGGGGCGGAGCCCCCGGGGGTCGGGGATGGGAAGGGGCGGCGGGGGCGAGATCAGCCCGGGTCAGCTCGGATCAGTCGTCGTCGGTGGAGTCGTCGCGGTCCGGAGTGACCGTGGTGCCGGTGAGGGCGACCTTCCACTCGGTGGAGCCGTTCGTCTCGACCTCCCAGGCCCTGTCGTTGTCGTCGTCCAGATCCACCGATGTGACGGTGCCCTTGGCCGCCGCGGCCTTCGCCGCCTCCTCGGCCGTGACCGACGCGCCCTTCAGAGCGGCACGAACCTCGGCCGTGTCGTCCTCGTCGTCCTGGTACGACCCCAGCACCTTCCCGGTGTCCGGATCGATGCGCACGCTGTACCAGGTGTCGTCCTTGTCCAGGACGTCGACCTCCCACACGGCCGTGCCGCCGTCGTCCCCGTGGTCCTCCAGCTCCGCGGAGACGGCCGTGCCCGGGGTGTGCCCGAGCGCGGCGGCGATGGCCTCGGCCGCGGTCACCTCTCCGGGAGCGGGGGTCCGGGAGTCGTCCCGGTCGTCCCCGGGCCCCTGGTCGTCCCCGGGCCCCCGGGAGTCGTCACGGTCGTCCCGGTCGTCGTCGCGGTCGTCCCGGTCGTCGTCGCGGTCGTCGCGGTCGCCTCGGGCCGCGTCGTCGTCCTCCGTTGTCCGCTGGGCCTGCGCAGCGTTCCGCGTCTTCGTCGCCTGCGCGTCGTCGTCCCCCGACAGCGCGAGTGCGGTGACCGTGCCGCCGCCCGCCAGTGCCGCAGCCGTCACCACGGCGATCACAATGTTGCGCTTCATGCCGACTCCTCCCGAGTCACTGCGATGTCCGACACCGCCAATGTCGCCGAACGACCCTGAGAGGAAGCTGAAGCCACCTGAAAAGAACTTCAGGTTCTCTTTGCCACCCTGGTGGCATGCGCCCGCCCGTGTCCCGCCACCGCCCCGCCGGAGGCGCCCCGCGCCGCCCGTACCGGCTGCTGATCGTCGAGGACGAGAAGCGTCTCGCCGTCTCGCTCGCCAAGGGCCTCGCCGCCGAGGGCTACCTCGTGGACGTCGTCCACGACGGCCGGGAGGGCCTGCACCAGGCCACCGAGGGCACGTACGACCTGGTGATCCTCGACATCATGCTGCCCGGCCTGAACGGCTACCGCGTCTGCGCCGCCCTGCGCGCCGCCGGGCACGACGTGCCGATTCTGATGCTCACCGCGAAGGACGGCGAGTACGACGAGGCCGAGGGCCTGGACACCGGCGCGGACGACTACCTGACCAAGCCGTTCTCGTACGTCGTCCTGGTCGCCCGGGTCAAGGCGCTGCTGCGCCGCCACGCCCGGACCGCCGGGGCCTCCCCGGTCCATGTGCACGGCGATCTGAAGGTGGACACGGCCGCCCGGCGGGTGTTCCTGGGGGCGGGTGAAGTCGCGCTCACCGCGAAGGAGTTCGCCGTTCTGGAGTTCCTGGTGCTGCGCGCGGGCGAGGTGGTGTCCAAGGCGGAGATCCTGGAGCACGTCTGGGACTTCGCCTACGAGGGCGACCCGAACATCGTCGAGGTGTACATCAGCGCCCTGCGCCGCAAGCTGCGTTCCGCGCTGATCCGCACCGTGCGCGGCGCGGGCTACCGCCTGGAGGTTCCGGAAGAGCCGGAGACGGCCCGATGAGGCGGCTGTTCGGCTCGGTGCGTGCCCGGGCGACCGTCGCCGCGACCCTGGTGGTCGCCGTGGCGCTGCTGGCCGCCGGCGCCGCCGTCCTGCTCTCCCTGCGCTCCAGTCTGACCGAGGAGGCGGGCACGCGGGCGGAGCGCTCCGCCCGCGCCGTCGCCTCCGAGCTGGCCGCGGGGACGGCGTACGAGGACCTGTCGGGGCTGGACGGCGATGACGGCCCGGTGCAGGTCGTGGACGAGGAAGGGCGGCTGGTCGCGGCGACCGAGGACCTGGAGCGGATCAGCGGTACGGGAGTCGACGAGGTGGCCCCGGCGCCGTCCGCGACGGAGCGCACCGACGGCCGGGAGGGCCGGGGGGACGGCGACGACTCCGACGACAGTGGCGACGGCGACGGCGACGGCGACGGCGACGGTGACGGTGACGACGACGGCGGCGAGCGCCTGGAGCCGGGCGAGATCGCCCCGGAGACCGGCTTCACCAGCGGGTCCGCCACCCTCGACGGCGACACGGAGGACTACCGCTTCGCCACGGTCGAGGTGGAGACGAAGGACCGGGGCCGCCTCACCGTGCACGCCGGTGCGGCGCTGTCCGCCGAGCGCAGCGCGGTGAGCACCGCGCTGACCGGCATGCTGATCGGCTTCCCCGTGCTGCTGGCCGTGGTCGCCGGGGTGACCTGGCTGGTCACCGGTCGGGCGCTGCGCCCGGTGGAGGGCATCCGCCGGGAGATGGCCGCGATCACCGCTTCCGAGGACCTCGCCCGGCGGGTGCCGGAGCCGGTTACGCACGACGAGATCGCCCGGCTGGCCCGCACCACCAACGAGACACTGGCCGCGCTCGAGGCGTCGGTGGAACGCCAGCGGCGGTTCGTCGCGGACGCCTCGCACGAGCTGCGCAGCCCCATCGCCTCCCTGCGCACCCAGCTGGAGGTGGCAGCCGCCCACCCCGACCTGCTGGACATCGACGGCGCCGTGCACGACACCGTGCGGCTCCAGCAGCTCGCCGCGGACCTGCTGCTGCTCGCCCGTCTCGACGCGGGGGAGAGGCCCGCCGAGACGCCCGTGGACCTGGCGGCGCTGGCCCGGGAGGAGTGCGCCGGGCGCACCGGGGTGGTCGTGGACGCGGAGCCGGTCGAAGTGGCCGGATCGCGGGGGCAATTGGGGCGATTGCTGGCCAATCTCCTCGACAACGCCCAGCGGCACGCCCGGGAGACGGTCACGGTCGTGGTCCGCCGCGAGGGCGGCCGGGCGGTGCTGGGGGTCGCCGACGACGGCGAGGGCGTCCCGGAGGCCGACCGGGAGCGGATCTTCGAGCGGTTCGTGCGGCTGGACGCGGCCCGCAGCCGCGACGCGGGCGGCGCGGGTCTGGGCCTGGCCATCGCCCGGGACGTCGCCGTGCGGCACGGCGGGACGCTCACGGTCGGCGACGCCCCGGCGGGCGGAGCCCTGTTCGAGCTCCGCCTGCCGTTGCTGGGCGGCGAGCGGCGCGACGACTGACGCGGCAGCCGGCGCGGCCACCGACGTGGTAGCCGACGTGGCAGTCGGCGCGGCCACCGACGTGGCAGCCGGGGCGGCGACCGGCGTGGCAACTGACCGGCCGGCCGGTCGGGCCGCCTCGGAGGGCCGGTCCGTCGTTCCGTGCATCCGGATCGGGCACCGATCCGGACACGGGCCCGGACCGGATGTGGTGTGCCCCCTGTCAGGGCCGTCCGCGCTGGCCGCGCAGATGCTCCGCGATCGGCTTGAGCGCCTTGTCGAGTTCCATCAGGGCGTCCGGCGACAGCAGGTCGATGAAGTGCCGGCGTACGGATGCCACGTGGTGCGGTGCGACCTTCTGCATGGTCTCCATGCCGTAGTCGGTGAGCACGGCGTAGAGGCCGCGGCGGTCGGACTCGCAGTTCTCCCGCCGGACCAGGCCGGCGTTCTCCATCCGGGTGATCTGGTGGGAGAGGCGGCTCTTGGACTGCAGGGTGGCGGACGCGAGGTCGCTCATCCGCATCCGGTGGTCGTCCGTCTCGGAGAGGTTCACCAGGATCTCGTAGTCGTTCATTGTCAGGCCGAACGGCTGCAGGTCTTTCTCGAGCTGGTAGGTCAACAGCTTGTTGACCTCCAGGTGGGTGCGCCAGGCGCACTGCTCCGCATCGGTCAGCCAGCGGGTGGCCGTCTCGGTCTCCATGAATGAAGTCTACCTAAGAAGTTGAAAAGCGAACTAGTGAGGGGTGGCGTGTGACGTAGACGGCGTGCACGCGTTCGATGTCACACTCCGCAGACTACCGCTCACAGCCCGAAGCGACGCTGGAGGTCCCCCAGCTGTCCGGGAAGGCGCGGTGTGCCCGGGCCCTGCCCGTGACCGCCGGACATCCCGGCGCCCGGCACTCCCGCCTGCTGCGGAGTGGCCCCCGTGTCCAGCTCCGGCATCAGCTCCTCCGACGACTGCATCAGCACCGTGCCCGCCCCCACGAACTCGAACTGATGCTCCTCGCCGGAGGTCCCGCCGAGGCCCGTCAGCGCACGTAGACCGCCCATTACGCCGGTCATGTACCCATGGTCGTAGTGGTGGCACGGAGAGGGGCAGTCGGCCCATCCGACCAGGGCCTGGGGGTCGACCCGGACCGGGGGCTCCATGAACACCACCGGACCGTTTGACGCAGCCACGAACTTCCCGGTTCCGATGAGCGTGAGAAAGCCGGGAACGATGGACTGCTTCAGTGACAGACTTGGCTGAAAAGCGAGCAAGTTGCCCGAGCGAATGGTCAGGTTGCCCTCATCCAGGTCGTACGCATTCACGTCGAAGGCCCGGTCGGCGAGGAGCATCTTGCCCGAGCCCTCGGCCACCACCCAGTCGCTCGCGTGCAGTGGCGAATGGAACGAGGTTCGGACAAGTCGGTCGAGTCGCCCGTGCCCGATGCCGTTGAACTCGACCGAGCCGTAGTAGGCGATCATCTTGCCCTTCTGCAGGAACCACTGGTTCCCCTTGAGCTCCACGCAGAAGGTGTACGGGTCGACGTTGTCGTCGGACGGCAGGGTCACCGGGTCGTACACGGCGGGGCCCGCGCCCGGGGCCGTTCCGTAGGTGCTCACAGCTTCTCCTCCGAGGCCTGGACGTACACCGCTCCGCTGCCGCTCAGCTCCAATTGGAACGCCTCGCCCGAGCCGCGGCCCACCATGTCCCGCCAGCCGAGTGCCGTGGACAGCTTGTTGCGGACGTCGCCGTGGTGGGCGACATAGGCCTGCGGGTCCACATGGACCGGGCGGCCCGGGGTGATCGGAAGCTCGATCACGCCGCCGTGCGCCATCACCGCGACCGCGCCGTGCCCGGTGAGGCTGGTGGTGAACAGGCCCTGCCCGGAGACCTGGCCCCGCACCATGCCCATCACCCCGCCCTGGGAGCCCAGGAAGACCGTGCTCTGCCGCAGGGTGCCCTCGAAGGCCAGCAGGCGGTCCGCCTCCACGTAGAGGGTGTCGCCGGAGAGGTTGATCACCTCGATGTGGTGGCCGCCGTGCCCGAACAGGACCGTGCCGTTGCCCTCCACCGTCATCAGAGGCGTGTCCTCGTTCGCCACGCGCCGGCCGATCATCGACATCACGCCGCCCTGGCCGCCCATGACATTGGGGGTGAAGCTGACCTCCCCCTTGTAGGCGAGCATCGCCCCGCGCTGGCTGAACAGCTTCTGACCGGGCGCCACGGTGGCCTCGATCATCTTGGAGTTGATCTCCCGGAAGCCCATGTCAGACGTCCCCCGCGATGGTGTTGCGCTCACTGGGCTGGACGTACACCAGTCCGTCGCCCTCGAAGCGGATCTGGAAGGCCTCGCCGCCGCCCTCGCCGATCAGGGTGCGGAAGGTCACGCCCGACTGGAAGGACTGGCGCAGGTTCCCCCGGTGCGCGACGTAGGCGCCGGGGTCGACGGAGAGCGGGTACTGCGGGCTGACCCGGAGCACCACCGCAGGACCGTCCGACATCACCGCCACCTGTCCGTGCCCCTCGACCGTCGTGGTGAACAGGCCGTTGCCCTGGGAGGCGCCGCGCAGGCCGGTGAAGGTGGTGCCGGTGCGCAGGCCGCCGTCGGTGGCCAGCAGGTTGCTGGACTCCACGTACAGCTTGTCGCCCTGCAGCGTGATCAGGTTGATCTCGCTCGCCCGGTCGGCGAAGAAGCAGGTGCCGTGTCCCTTCACCTCCATCAGGGTCATCTGCTCGCCGGTCAGCCGGCGGGTCACCATGCCCCGGATGCCCTCACCGCCCCCGGTGAGCTTCTTGAACGCCATCTCGCCGTCGTACGCGACCATCGAGCCGTTCTTGGCCTTCACGGCATCTCCGGTCATGTCGACGGCGAGCACCTTGCTGCTCTGCAGTCGGAACATCGCCACAGATGGCACGGTAGCGGCCGGTTTGCCGGGCCGAACAGGGCCTGAAGGCGGAGACGGACCCTGAGCGAACCCCCAGGAACACCGTTTGCCACAATGGCCGAGCGCTTGTGCGTACATTCACAAGAACAGTCGTTCCCGCCTCTCCCCCCGAAGGTGATCCGTGGACATCAAAACCGCCACCGCGCTCCGCCGGCTGCGCCTCGTCTCCGCGCCGGAAGCCGTGTCCTTCCTGCTGCTGCTCGTCTGCTCGGTGCTGAAGCGGACCACGGAGTTCAACGCGGTCCCGGTGATGGGCGCGGTCCACGGCCTGCTCTTCACGCTGTACGTGCTGTTCTGGGCGGACGCCTGGAACCGCACCAAGTGGCCGCTGAAGACCGCCGCCTACTACTTCGTGATGGCGGTGCTGCCCGCCGGCGGATTCCTCGCCGACCGCAGGCTGCGCCGCGAGGCCGAGGACGCGGTGATCGCCTCCCGCGCCCGCAAGGAAGGTGTGGTGAACGCGTGATCGTCGCCTTCTCGGTGACGCCGCTCGGCGTCGGTGAGGACGTGGGGGAGTACGTCGCCGACGCCGTGCGCGTGGTCCGCGAGTCCGGGCTGCCCCACCGCACCGACGCGATGTTCACCTCGATCGAGGGCGAGTGGGACGAGGTCATGGACGTCGTCCGGCGCGCCGTGGCCGCCGTGGAGGCCCGCGCGCCCCGCGTCTCCCTGGTCCTCAAGGCGGACATCCGTCCCGGCGTCACGGACGGCCTGACCTCCAAGGTCGAGACGGTCGAGCGCCACCTCGCCGAGGGATGACCGGACGCCTCACCGCACGCTTCCGGTACCGAACTCCGAGACAGGGCTGACCAGCATATGACCGGCCGGTAAGGTCGGTGCCGTGCCGAAGCCGCTCAGTCTCTCGTTCGATCCCATCGCCCGCGCCGACGAGCTCTGGAAGCAGCGCTGGGGCAATGTGCCGTCCATGGCGGCGATCACGTCGATCATGCGCGCGCACCAGATCCTGCTGGCCGAGGTCGACGCGGTGGTCAAGCCGTACGGGCTCACCTTCGCGCGCTACGAGGCCCTGGTGCTGCTGACCTTCTCCAAGTCGGGCGAGCTGCCGATGTCCAAGATCGGCGAGCGCCTGATGGTCCACCCCACCTCGGTCACCAACACGGTCGACCGCCTGGTCCGCTCCGGCCTGGTCGCCAAGCGCCCCAACCCCAACGACGGCCGCGGCACCCTCGCCTCCATCACCGACAAGGGCCGCGAGGTCGTCGAGTCCGCCACCCGCGACCTGATGGCCATGGACTTCGGCCTCGGCGTCTACGACGCCGAGGAGTGCGCCGAACTCTTCGCCATCCTCCGCCCCCTGCGCATGGCTGCGGGGGATTTCAAGGAGGAGTGAGTCACCACGTGAGGCCCGGCCTCACCGGATGAGAACCGGGCTCGCGCCGGGGTGTCAGGCCGTCGCGGGCTCGGCGTCGGTCTTGCCGGCGATCAGCGGCTCGGCCTCGCGGGTCACCTTGCGCTCGACGAAGAAGGCGGCCGTGGGGATGGTGCCGGCGATCAGCACCCAGAGCTGGCGGCCCACCGGCATCTTCATCTTGTTGCCCAGGTCGAAGGCGAAGATCAGGTAGAGCACGTACAGCCAGCCGTGGGCGATGCCCACCACCGTGACGAAGCTGTCGAACCCGTCCAGGTGCAGCAGGCGTTTGCCGATCACGCCCACCGTCAGCAGTACCAGGAGGACTGCGGTGACGTAGGCCATCACGCGGTAGCGGGTCAGGACGCTCTTCTTCATGCCGTCGAGGGTATCCGGTGGCCGACGGCACTCGGTCACCCGTCCTGAGCTGCGCCACTATCATTTAGTAGGACGTCCAAGTAAATTTGGAGCATGGACGCTGACGCCATCGAGGAGGGCCGCCGTCGTTGGCAGGCCCGGTACGACGCTGCTCGCAAGCGGGACGCCGACTTCACCACGCTCTCCGGGGATCCCGTTGAGCCGGTGTACGGGCCGAGGCCCGGGGACCGGTACGAGGGGTTCGAGCGGATCGGGTGGCCGGGTGAGTTCCCGTTCACCCGCGGGCTGTATCCGACGGGATACCGGGGGCGGACCTGGACCATCCGGCAGTTCGCCGGGTTCGGGAACGCCGAGCAGACCAATGAGCGGTACAAGATGATCCTCGGCAACGGCGGAGGCGGCCTGTCCGTCGCCTTCGACATGCCGACGCTCATGGGCCGCGACTCCGACGACCCCCGCTCGCTCGGCGAGGTCGGCCACTGCGGCGTGGCCATCGACTCGGCCGCCGACATGGAGGTCCTGTTCAAGGACATCCCGCTCGGGGACGTCACCACGTCCATGACGATCAGCGGGCCCGCCGTGCCCGTCTTCTGCATGTACCTCGTGGCCGCCGAGCGCCAGGGCGTGGACACCTCCGTGCTCAACGGCACGCTGCAGACGGACATCTTCAAGGAGTACATCGCCCAGAAGGAGTGGCTCTTCCAGCCGGAGCCCCATCTGCGCCTCATCGGCGACCTGATGGAGTACACCAGCGCGCGCATCCCCGCCTACAAGCCGCTGTCCGTCTCCGGCTACCACATCCGTGAGGCCGGTGCGACGGCCGCGCAGGAGCTGGCGTACACCCTCGCCGACGGCTTCGGCTACGTGGAGCTGGGCCTCAGCCGCGGCCTGGACGTGGACGTGTTCGGCCCGGGCCTGTCGTTCTTCTTCGACGCGCACGTCGACTTCTTCGAGGAGATCGCCAAGTTCCGCGCCGCGCGCCGGATCTGGGCCCGCTGGATGCGGGACGTCTACGGCGCCAGGACCGAGAAGGCGCAGTGGCTGCGCTTCCACACCCAGACCGCCGGTGTCTCGCTGACCGCCCAGCAGCCGTACAACAACGTGGTGCGCACCGCCGTCGAGGCGCTGGCCGCGGTGCTCGGCGGCACCAACTCGCTGCACACCAACGCCCTGGACGAGACCCTCGCCCTGCCGAGCGAGCAGGCCGCCGAGATCGCGCTGCGCACCCAGCAGGTGCTGATGGAGGAGACCGGCGTCGCCAACGTGGCCGACCCGCTGGGCGGTTCGTGGTACGTCGAGCAGCTCACGGACCGCATCGAAGCGGACGCGGAGAAGATCTTCGACCAGATCAAGGAGCGCGGTCTGCGCGCCCACCCCGACGGCAAGCACCCGATCGGACCGATGACCTCCGGCATCCTGCGCGGCATCGAGGACGGGTGGTTCACCGGCGAGATCGCCGAGTCCGCCTTCCGCTACCAGCAGGCTCTGGAGAAGGGCGACAAGAAGGTCGTCGGCGTCAATGTGCACACCGGCTCCGTCACCGGCGACCTGGAGATCCTCCGGGTCAGCCACGAGGTGGAGCGCGAGCAGGTGCGCCTGCTGAAGGAGCGCAAGGCCGCCCGCGACGACGCGGCGGTGCGCCGCGCCCTGGACGCGATGATCGAGGCCGCCCGGTCCGACGCCAACATGATCGAGCCGATGCTCGAGGCCGTGCGGGCGGAGGCCACCCTCGGCGAGATCTGCGACGCGCTGCGCGACGAGTGGGGCGTGTACACCGAGCCGGCCGGTTTCTGAGCAGCCCGGCCGCCGCAGCCCGGAGCCGCTGAGGAGCTCCAGCCGCAGGAGAGTGGAACACCGGTCGCCCGGGGCCCTTCCGGGGGTCCCGGGCGCCCCGCGTGCCGCGGAACTGCGGGCGTGTTGGTGCACGCGGCTCCCGGATCTCCGGTGGGCATCCGGCTGCGCGGTGATTCGCTTTCGCTACGCCGCCGCCAGGCCCTGCAGCATCACCCGGGTGAAGGCCCTGACCCACTCCTCGTCCGCCGGCTGCGCACTGACCAGGGTGCGGTGGACCACCGCGCCGGCCACCATGTCGAAGATCAGGTCCACCGTGCGGGCCGACTCCTCGGGGTCCGTGGACGGCGGGAGTTCGCCGCGCTCCTCGGCGCGCGCCCGGCCCGCGAGAACCAGCCGTTTCTGGCGGTCGACGATGGATGCCCGGATGCGTTCGCGAAGCGCCTCGTCGCGGGTGGCCTCGGCGACCACCGCCATCAGGCCGCTGCGCGCCTCGGGGCGGGCCAGGATCGCCGCGAACTGGAGCACCACGCCCTCCATGTCGGCGGCCAGCGAGCCGCGGTCGGGCAGGCTCAGTTCGTCGAAGAGCTCCGCCACCGCGTCGACGACCAGTTCGTTCTTGCCCGACCAGCGGCGGTAGAGGGTCGTCTTGGCGACCCCGGCGCGGGTCGCCACGTCGCCCAGCGTCAGCTTGGACCAGCCCAGCTCCACCAGCGCCTGACGGGTGGCCGCCAGGATCGCGGCATCCGCGCTGGCGCTGCGGGGGCGGCCGGTGCGGCCTGCCGGGGTGCGCGTCTGCATGGAACGACCATAACCGGCCGGTTTCCGTGCAGTCGTGAGGGAGATCACCGGCTGAAGGGGTCCCTCCGGCTCCGCTTGGCATTACGCTACGAGTCGTAGCGAAAGCACGAGTGACCGACGTGCCGGAGCGACAACCACAGCAGCACCAGGCGCGGGGTGGGGACCCCGGCGCCGATACACCGCAGGCGTCGCGGGGGCCGCGCAGCCCCCGCCGGCCAGGCTTTCACCGCGGTTTTCACGCAGGCGCGCAGTACGGGGGAGGATAGACGCATGCAGCCACGGAACATGTCCATGAGCGGAGTCGTCGACCTCGCCGCGGTGAAGGCGGCCCAGGAGGCCAAGGCGAAGGCGGAGCAGGCGCGCGCCGAGGCGGCGCGCAAGGGCGGCGGCCCCGGTGCCGTCTCCCCGGCCGATCTCGTCATCGACGTCGACGAGGCCGGTTTCGAGCGCGACGTCCTGCAGCGCTCCACCGAGGTCCCGGTCGTCATCGACTTCTGGGCCGAGTGGTGCGAGCCCTGCAAGCAGCTCAGCCCCGTGCTGGAGCGGCTCGCGGTCGAGTACAACGGGCGCTTCCTCCTCGCCAAGATCGACGTCGACGCCAACCAGATGCTGATGCAGCAGTTCGGGATCCAGGGGATCCCGGCGGTCTTCGCGGTGGTGGCCGGCCAGGCGCTGCCGCTCTTCCAGGGCGCGGCCGGCGAGGCGCAGATCCGTCAGACCCTGGACCAGCTGGTGCAGGTAGCCGAGCAGCGCTTCGGCCTCACCGGGCTCGTCGTCGACCCCGAGGCGGAGCCGGGCGGCGGCGCCAAGGCCGCCGAGGCCAGGCCCGCGGGACCGCACGACGCCCTCCTCGACGCCGCCGTGCAGGCGCTGGACGCGGGCGACCTGCCCGGTGCCATCCAGGCGTACAAGAACGTGCTGGCCGAGGAGCCGGGCAACACGGAGGCCAAACTGGGCCTCGCCCAGGCGGAGCTGCTCCAGCGGGTGCGGGACATGGACCCGCAGCAGGTGCGCAGGGAGGCCGCCGAGAAGCCGGACGACGCCGCCGCGCAGATCGCCGCCGCCGACCTGGATCTGGCGGGCGGACACGTGGAGGACGCCTTCGGCCGCCTCATCGACACCGTCTCGCGCACGAAGGGTGACGACCGGGAGGCCGCCCGGGTGCGGCTGGTGGAGATGTTCGACGTCGTCGGCGCCGAGGATCCGCGCGTGGTCGCCGCGCGCAGGGCGCTGGCCCGTGCCCTGTTCTGAGCCGGGGCACGCCACCGTCTGAGCGGGGCGCGCGGCTGGTTCACGCCCGCCCCGCCGGGTACCGGAACCCTGGTGCCCGAGTGAAAGGTTGGTCGAGAAGAGGTCGCTGCGGCCGCGCTTTACCAAATCTTGGTAATCGCGGCCGCTGTTACTGCGAGTAAACCGTCCCCGTTGATCTGTCGGATTCTGTCCGGTGATCAATGGTTTTGTACACCACCTCCGGGACACCCTCCGTTGCCGACCGAGACCCCTGCGTCGTGTCGCGGTTATCGGCCCGTTACTAGCCAGTAACGAACCCCCTTGTGCGGGCGGCGAGAATGCACCACGATCGGCGACGCTCGGTCCATTCCCGTACCCGACAGCCGGTCGGGTCACGGGAGTTCCTGGGTCCCCACCGAGCAGAGCCGGCGGCAGTGGTGCCGGCTCTTGGACAGGGGGGTCTTCGCCGGCTCGGCGAAGCCTGTCCGGCAGGGTTGTGCGTGATGCGTGTCAGGCGCGACCAGTGGTTGTCGCTCGGGGGTGAACGCCGGTGACTCGGGCGCTCAGTGCGCCGCCGGGTGCAGGCGCTCTCCTTCCCGAGGACGTAGCACTTCTCCCATCCCTGCCCGGCTGAGCCGTCGTCCAAGGCGGCGGGTCGGAGCAGGAGATGTACGTCCGAGAAGGAGGAAATATGGAGTCCCAGGTGCGTGGCGGGACCAGATGGAAGCGGTTCGCTGTGGTCATGGTGCCCAGCGTTGCCGCCACGGCAGCGATAGGTGTCGCCCTCGCGCAGGGTGCTCTCGCCGCCTCGTTCAGCGTCTCCGGCCAGTCGTTCAAGGTGACGGCGGACCGGCTCGACGGTACGGGCTTCTCCCAGTACGGGGCGATCGACTCGGGTTACACGCTCAAGGGCGAGAAGACGGCTCACCCCGTCGCCGTCTCGGCGTTCAAGTCCGCGAAGATCCGGAACATGTGCCAGTCCGTGGTCACCCCGGACGTGCCGCTCTTCGGCAATGTCAGCCTCATGCTGAAGGCCGGTGCCGACAAGCCGGTCGAGGCCGAGAACCTCTACATCGACGTCGAGGACCTCGAGGCCAACGCCACCTTCAACAACATCGACATCGGTGTTGCGGCCAAGGACGCCAACAAGGGTCCCGGCATGAAGGGCGGCAAGGAGCAGGCCAACCCGTACGGGTTCGCTCAGCAGGCCGAGTCGGCCACGCTGACCGACGTGAAGCAGACGGCGTGGGCCACCACCGCCGGAACCTTCAAGCTGAGCGGCCTGAAGATGTCGCTCTCGAAGGGTGTCAAGGAGTGCTACTGAGCACTCTGTGACGGGCGGGGGAGCCGCGGCGCCCCCGCCCGTCCACCTTCCGCCCGCGTCTTCACGCGCGGAGCACATCACCACCACAGCAACGCCGTACCAGGGAGCTGTTTTCCATGAGCGCCGAGACTCCTGCCGCATCCGGCCAGTTCACTCGCCGGAGGCTGCAGTTCCGCGCCTGGCGGGGCGCGCGGCCGTTCTGGGCCGGCCTGTTCGTCATGCTCGGCGGACTCCCCATCGCCTACTTCCCGTACGCGAACCTCCAGATCGGACATCTGACGCTGGCCATGGCGACCACGGCGGGCGCCGGGTCCCTGATCATCGGCGTGCTGCTCGTCGTCCTCGGCGTCAGCCTCTGGTTCCAGAAGCACGTACGGGTCTTCGCGGGTGTCGCCGCGATCCTGCTGGCGCTGGTGTCCATTCCCGTCTCCAACCTCGGCGGCTTCCTCATCGGCTTCCTCTTCGCCCTGGTGGGCGGGGCGATGGCCGTGTCGTGGGCGCCGGGCACCCCGCCCGAGGAGCAGCCCGCGGCCGCCGCGGGCGACCAGGGCGACGCCCCGGAGAGCGCGGACCGCGACACCACGCTGCTGAAGTCCGCCGACGACACCACGGTGGGCGAGCCGAACGATCTGTCAGGAACGAGCCCGGCGAACGGGGCGAACGGGAGGCACAGTGCCGGCTGACGAGGTGACCCACGGGACTGATGCGGAGGCGTCCCGTGTGAGAACCGGGCCGCGTCACGCGGCTCCCAAGAAGCCGCTGTTCACCAGGTTCCAGATGCCGGCGGGCAAGGCGATAGCCCTCGCGGCGATGCCGACCGCGGTCCTGATGGGCATGGGGTTCACCCCCACGCTCGCCCAGGCCAAGGACGAGCCGGGCTCGTCGAACAGCCTGACCGCGGACGAGTACAAGGACTGCGTGACGGCGATCGAGGCGGCGGAGGACGCCGAGAAGGACGCCAAGGACGAGGACGCCAAGGACAAGGACGAGAAGAAGGACGACGCCCCGGCGTCGCCCACGCCCACCCCCTCGGCGAGCGCCGCTGCCGAGAAGCCGGCCGCGAAGCCGGATGCGCAGCAGGCCCCGCAGGCGCGGGAGCAGGCGGACAAGGGCACGTCCTCTTCGCCGGATTCAGGTTCCGACGACGAGGCCGGGCCCGCCCCGTCCGCCACCGCCTCCGAGCAGCCCGCGCCGTCCCCCTCGGAGACCGACAAGAACCTCCTGGAGAAGATCGGCGAGGGGATCAAGGACCTTCTCACGCCCGGCCGGGCCGCCGAGGCGGAGGAGAGCGAGAGTCCCGCCCCGTCCCCCTCGGAGACCGGGAAGGCCGCCGGGGACGCCAAGAAGTCCGCGGACGCCGGGGGCAAGGCCGAGGAGACCGCCGAGAAGGCCGCGGGTGCCGCGAAGGAGGCCGCCGAGGACGCCGCCGGCACGGCGGGCGAGGCGGCCGAGGGCGCGGCGGAGAAGGCCCAGAAGGCCGCCGAGGAGGCCGCGGAGGCCACTCCGGAGGCCTCTGCCTCGCCGAGCCCGTCGGAGAGCGCCGCGGCGGTCGATCTCGAGGACTGCCCGGTCGCCACCGATGCCGAGGGCGGCATCGACAACACCGTGCCGCTGCCCGACGATCCCTGGTTCCTGGACGCCAGCTCGCTGCTGCTGAAGGGCGCCGACTACAAGGGCATCGTCAAGGTGAAGACGGCCAACGGCACCACCAAGAAGGTGCTGAAGTACGTCGTCTCGGCCGGCACCGACATCGGCGACCTGCACCAGACCGTCAAGGACCCGCAGTCCGGCAAGACGTACCACGTGCAGGCCGCCAAGGGCTCGACGTCCACCATCCGCAACGGCGACACCGTGATGTACACGGAGCGCATCTCCGGCAACCTGCTCGGGCTGATACCCGTCACGTTCGACCCGGAGCACCCGCCGCCGCTGAACATCCCGCTGATCTACTTCACCAATGTGAAGGTGCAGCAGGCCGGCCAGTTCGGCGGCACCCTGCACGTGCCCGGGCTGCACCAGTTCGTCACGGACTGAGCCCGCGTCAAGACCATTCCGGGAGCCGCTCACACCGAGGGCGCCCCCTGATCCCAGGGGGCGCCCTCGGTGTCTTCGGCGTCCTCGCCCGACGTGCGCCGGCCGGCCTGCCGGTGGCCGTCAGCCGGTCGGGCCGCCCAGGTGGTGGACGCGGACCATGTTGGTGGTGCCGGGGACGCCGGGCGGGGAACCGGCGGTGATCACCACGATGTCGCCCTCGTTGAACCGGCTGAGCCGGACCAGCTCCTGCTCCACCAGCTCCACCATCTCGTCGGTGCTGTTGACGAACGGCACCACGTGCGGCTCCACGCCCCAGCTGAGCGTCAGCTGGTTGCGGGTGCTCTCGTCCGTGGTGAACGCCAGGATCGGCTGCACGGCGCGGTACCGGCACAGCCGCCGCGCGGTGTCGCCCGACTGGGTGAAGGCCACCAGGCCCTTGCCGCCGAGGAAGTCGGCGATCTCGCAGGCCGCGCGGGCCACCGAACCGCCCTGCGTGCGCGGCTTCTTGCCCGGCACCAGCGGCTGCAGGCCCTTGGACAGCAGCTCCTGCTCGGCCGCCTGGACGATCTTCGACATCGTCCGGACCGTCTCGATCGGGTAGGCGCCGACCGAGGACTCCGCCGACAGCATCACCGCGTCCGCGCCGTCCAGGATCGCGTTGGCCACGTCGGAGGCCTCGGCGCGGGTCGGCCGGGAGTTGGTGATCATCGACTCCATCATCTGGGTCGCCACGATCACCGGCTTGGCGTTGCGGCGGCACAGCTCGATCAGGCGCTTCTGCACCATGGGGACCTTCTCGAGCGGGTACTCGACGGCCAGGTCGCCGCGGGCGACCATCACACCGTCGAACGCCATCACGACGTCCTCCATGTTCTCCACCGCCTGCGGCTTCTCCACCTTGGCGATGACCGGGACCCGGCGGCCCTCCTCGTCCATCACCCGGTGGACGTCGGCGATGTCCTTGGCGTCCCGCACGAAGGACAGCGCGACCAGGTCGCAGCCCATCCGCAGGGCGAACCGCAGGTCCTCGACGTCCTTCTCGCTCAGCGCGGGCACGTTCACGGCCGCGCCGGGCAGGTTGATGCCCTTGTGGTCGGAGATGACGCCGCCCTCGATGACGATCGTCTTCACCCGCGAGCCCTCGACGTCCAGCACCTTCAGCTCGACGTTGCCGTCGTTGATCAGGATCTGGTCGCCGCGGGAGACGTCGCCCGGCAGCCCCTTGTAGGTCGTCCCGCAGATCGTCTTGTCGCCCGGCACGTCCTCGGTGGTGATGGTGAACTCGTCACCGCGCACCAGCTCGACGGGACCCTCGGCGAAGGTCTCGAGGCGGATCTTGGGGCCCTGGAGGTCGGCGAGCACACCGATGGCCTTGCCGGTCTCCTTGGACGCGGCGCGGACCCGGTCGTAGCGGGCCTGGTGCTCGGCGTGGCTGCCATGGCTGAAGTTGAAGCGGGCCACGTTCATGCCGGCTTCGATCAGGGCGACGAGTTGCTCGTGGGAGTCGACCGCGGGGCCGAGAGTACAGACGATTTTCGAACGGCGCATGGGGCGATCCTATCGGTTTGTTTCGCAGCGGAATATTCCGTCTGGCGGAATATACAAATGAGATTCCCGACGCTCACTTGTTCTCAGTCGTTGTTTCCGACCAGTGCGTATGTCTGAGTGGCGATCTCCATTTCCTCGTCCGTCGGAACCACCGCGACCGCGACCCGCGCGCCCTCGGGCGAGATCAGCCGCGGTCCCTCGCCGCGCACCGCGTTGCGCTCCGCGTCGACCGCCAGACCCAGCGGCTCCAGGCCCGCCACGGCCGCCGCGCGCACCTCCGCGGAGTTCTCGCCGACCCCGGCGGTGAAGGCCACCGCGTCCACCCGCCCGAGAACGGCGCAATAGGCACCGATGTACTTCTTCAACCGGTGAATGTAGATGTCGAACGCCAGCTTCGCCTGTTCATCACCCTCGTCGATCCTGCGGCGGATCTCGCGCATGTCGTTGTCGCCGCAGAGCCCGATCAGGCCGCTCTTCTTGTTGAGCAGAGTGTCGATCTCGTCGGCGGACATTCCCCCGACGCGCATCAAATGAAAGATCACGGCCGGGTCCATGTCTCCGGACCGCGTACCCATCACCAGCCCCTCCAAGGGAGTCAGCCCCATCGAGGTGTCCACGCACCGGCCGGCCCGCACCGCCGAGGCGGACGCCCCGTTGCCCAGGTGCAGCACGATCACGTTCACGTCCTCCGGCGCCCGGCCCAGCAGCCGCGCCGTCTCGCGCGAGACATAGGCGTGCGAGGTGCCGTGGAAGCCGTAGCGCCGGATGCGGTGCGCGTCGGCGGTCGCCACGTCGATGGCGTAGCGGGCGGCGGACTCCGGCATCGTGGTGTGGAAGGCGGTGTCGAACACCGCCACCTGGGGCAGGTCGGGGCGCAGGGTCATGGCCGTGCGGATGCCGGTGAGGTTGGCCGGATTGTGCAGCGGCGCCACCGGGATCAGCCGCTCGATCTCGGCGAGCACGGTGTCGTCGATGACGGTCGGCTCGGTGAAGTGCTTCCCGCCGTGCACCACCCGGTGGCCGATCGCGGCCAGCTCCGGGGAGTCCAGGCCCAGGCCGTCCGCGGCCAGCTCCTCGGCCATGGCCTTCAGGGCGGCGTCGTGGTCGGCGATCGGCCCGGTGCGCTCCCGGCTGTCCCCGGCCGCCGCCGAGGTGTGCCTCACCCGGGAGGTCTGCTCCCCGATCCGCTCCACCAGCCCCGTGGCCAGCCGCCTGCTGTCGCGCATGTCGAGCAGCTGGTACTTCACTGACGAGGAGCCGGAGTTGAGGACGAGGACACGCGTGGCAGTCACTGGGCGGAAGCCTTCCCGGTCGTGGAGTCGTTCTGGGCCTGGACGGCGGTGATGGCGACGGTGTTGACGATGTCCTGCACCAGGGCGCCCCGGGACAGGTCGTTGACCGGCTTGCGCAGACCCTGCAGCACCGGTCCCACGGCGATCGCGCCCGCCGAGCGCTGCACCGCCTTGTAGGTGTTGTTGCCGGTGTTCAGGTCGGGGAAGATCAGCACGGTCGCCTGGCCGGCCACCTCCGAGCCCGGCAGCTTGGTCGCGGCGACCGACGGCTCCACCGCCGCGTCGTACTGGATCGGCCCCTCGATCTTCAGATCGGGCCTGCGCGCACGCACCAGCTCGGTCGCCTCGCGCACCTTCTCCACGTCGGCACCGGAGCCGGAGGTGCCGGTGGAGTACGACAGCATCGCGATCCGCGGCTCGACGCCGAACCGGGCCGCGGTCACCGCCGACTGCACGGCGATGTCGGCGAGCTGCTCGGCGTCCGGGTCCGGGTTGACCGCGCAGTCGCCGTAGACCAGCACCTTGTCGGCCAGGCACATGAAGAACACCGAGGAGACGATGCGGGCGTCCGGCCTGGTCTTGATGATCTCGAAGGCGGGCCGGATGGTCGCGGCCGTGGAGTGCACGGAACCGGAGACCATGCCGTCGGCGAGTCCCTCCTCGACCATCAGCGTGCCGAAGTAGTTCACGTCCGAGACGACGTCGTAGGCCAGCTCCACGGTGACGCCCTTGTGCGCCCGCAGCGCGGCGTACTTCTCGGCGAAGCCGTCCCGCAGCTCGGAGACCGCCGGGTCGATCAGCCGGCTGTCGCCGAGGTCGATGCCCAGGTCGGCGGCCTTCTTGCGGATCTGCTCCACGGGGCCGAGCAGCGTCAGCTCGCACACGCCCCGGCGCAGCAGCACCTCCGCCGCGTGCAGCACCCGCTCCTCGGTGCCCTCGGGCAGCACCACCCGCCGGAGGTCGGAGCGGGCCCGCTCGAGCAGCTTGTGCTCGAACATCATCGGGGTGACCCGGCCGCTGCTGGGCGCGGACACCCGCCGGGTCAGCCCGGCGGTGTCCACGTACCGCTCGAACAGGCCGAGCGCGGTCTCCGCCTTGCGCGGCGTGGCCGCGTTCAGCTTTCCCTCCAGGGAGAACAGTTGCTCCGCGGTGGGGAAGCTGGTGCCGGACACCGACAGCACCGGGGTGCCGGGGGCGAGGCGGGACGCCAGGGTGAGGACGTCCTCGCCGGGCACCTCGTCCAGGGTGAGCAGCACCCCCGCGATCGGCGGGGTGCCGGCGCTGTGCGCGGCGAGCGCGCCCACCACCAGATCGGCGCGGTCGCCCGGGGTCACCACCAGGCAGCCGGGGGTCAGCGCGGCGAGGAAGTTGGGCAGCGTGGCGCCGCCGAAGACGAAGTCCAGGGCGTCCCTGGCGAGCCCGGAGTCGTCGCCGAGCACCACCTTGGCGCCCAGCGCGTTCGCCACCTGCGCGACGGTCGGCGCGGACAGGGCCGGCTCGTCCGGCAGCACCCAGCAGGGCACCGGCAGCCGGGTGGCCAGCCGCTCGGCGATCTCGTCCCGGTCCTCGCGGGCCACCCGGTTGACCACCATGGCGAGCACATCGCAGCCGAGCGTGTCGTAGGCCCGGTAGGCGTTGCGGGTCTCGGCGCGCACCGACTCGGCGGTCTGCTTGCGGCCGCCCACGACCGGGATCACCGAGGCGCCGAACTCGTTGGCGAGCCGGGCGTTCAGCGACAGCTCGTCCGGGAACTGGGTGTCGGCGTAGTCGGTGCCCAGCACGAGCACCACGTCGTAGTCCCGGGCGACCAGGTGGAAGCGGTCGACGAGGGTGGAGACCAGCTCGTCCGTGCCCCGCTCGGCCTGGAGCGCGGAGGCTTCCTGGTAGTCCATGCCGTAGACGGTGGCCGGGTCCTGGGAGAGGCGGTAGCGGGCGCGCAGCAGCTCGAAGAGGCGGTCGGGCCCGTCGTGCACCAGGGGGCGGAAGACGCCCACCCGGTCGACCTGCCGGGTCAGCAGTTCCATGACTCCCAGCTCGACCACCTGGCGGCCGTCGCCGCGGTCGATGCCGGTCACGTACACGCTGCGGGTCACGCGCGCTCTCCGTTTCGTCTGTCTCGCCGGTTCCGGCGTTCCGGGTCCGGGTCCGCCGGTGCTCGTCGGTGGTGGTGATCGTCGTCGCCGGGGGCCGGGGTGTGCCGTCGTCGGGGTGTGATGCGTCGTTGCCGGGGTTCGCGTACGCCGGGACCGCGTTGTCATACCGGCGTCTGCAAGATCACCCGCGAAGGTGAGCAGAACCCTCTTGACAATACCTCTGGCGCTGGCTAGGGCGCCCACCCGTCCGGCGTCGGCGCCGCCCCGGGGGACGTGAAAGAATCGGACATGGCTCACCGGTATCGACAGCGACCAGGAGACACAGCACGATGCGCATCGGAGTTCTCACCGCAGGCGGCGACTGCCCCGGCCTGAACGCCGTGATCCGGTCGGTCGTGCACCGCGCGGTCGACAACTACGGGGACGAGGTCATCGGCTTCGAGGACGGCTACTCCGGCCTGCTCGACGGCCGCTACCGGCCCCTGGACCTCAACGCGGTCAGCGGAATCCTGGCCCGCGGCGGCACCATCCTCGGCTCCTCCCGGCTCGAGCGGGACCGGCTGCGCGAGGCCTGCGCGAACGCCTCCGACATGATCCGCGACTTCGGCATCGACGCGCTCATCCCGATCGGCGGCGAGGGCACGCTCACCGCGGCCCGCATGCTCTCCGACGCCGGCCTGCCCGTGGTCGGCGTGCCCAAGACCATCGACAACGACATCTCCTCCACCGACCGCACCTTCGGCTTCGACACCGCCGTCGGCGTCGCCACCGAGGCGATGGACCGGCTGAAGACCACCGCCGAGTCCCACCAGCGGGTGATGGTCGTCGAGGTCATGGGCCGGCACGCCGGCTGGATCGCCCTGGAGTCCGGCATGGCCGCCGGTGCCCACGGCATCTGCCTGCCCGAGCGCCCCTTCGACCCCGCCGACCTGGTCAAGATGGTCGAGGCCCGCTTCGCCCGCGGCAAGAAGTTCGCCGTCATCTGCGTCGCCGAGGGCGCGCACCCGGCGGAGGGCACCATGGACTACGGCAAGGGCGAGATCGATCAGTTCGGTCACGAGCGCTTCCGGGGCATCGGCACCGCCCTCGCCCACGAGCTGGAGCGGCGCCTGGGCAAGGAGGCCAAGCCGGTCATCCTCGGCCATGTGCAGCGCGGCGGCGTGCCGACCGCGTACGACAGGGTGCTCGCGACCCGCTTCGGCTGGCACGCGGTGGAGGCCGCGCACCGGGGCGAGTTCGGCAAGATGACCGCGCTGCGCGGCACGGACATCGTGATGGTCCCGCTGGCGGAGGCGGTCACCGAGCTGAAGACGGTGCCGAAGGACCGCATGGACGAGGCCGAGTCGGTCTTCTAGCCCGCCGTCCGGCCGGTACCGGTCCGCCGTCCGGCCTGCGCGGGGTGCCGTCTCCCGGTCCGTGCCGGCCGCCTGGTCGCCCGCCGGCCGGCCCCTGCCGGGAGCCGGAGCCCCGTGTCGCGAGGTGCCTACGGGCGCCGGAGCCCCAGTCGCGAGGTGCCTAGCGGGAGCCGGAGCCCCCGTCGCGAGGTGCCTAGCGGGAGCCGGAGTACTCCTCCACCGCCGCCCAGAAGTGGTCGACGACGCGTTCCAGGAACTGCCGGCCCTCGTCCCCCGCGTCACCGCTGCCGCCGCCCCAGCTGAGGGTGGCGGCCATGTGGCCCTGGTAGTCCTGGTGCAGCCGCTGCAGCGCCCGTTCCAGCACCCGCCGGTCCAGCGGGGCCAGTCTGCCGACCGGCCGGACGTAGCCCTGCCAGCGCGTGGTCGCGGCACTGCGCAGCAGCTCCGCCAGCCGGTCCTCGCGCCCGGTGACCGTGATCAGGTCGGCCAGGGTCAGCGCGAGCAGTTCGGCCAGCACGGCGGTCTGCCGGTCGGAGCCGCGCCACTGGCCGGTCTCCTCCATCCGCAGATACGCGTGGAGTTCGTGCCCCACCGTGCGGGCGACGTCCTCGGCCGCCAGGCCGCGCGCGATGCGGTGCTCGCGCAAGGTGCCCGGGCGGCCGATGAGTTCACCGGGGGAGCACCACAACACCCCGGCCAGCGCGGTGAGTTCGGGACCGGAGGGGGCGGCGGTGCCGCGTTCCCAGGCGACCACCAGGTGGGGTGTCACATGGGGCAGACCGTAGGAGGCGCGCAGGGTGTGCGCCACCTGGTCCGGGCCCATGCCGAGGGCGGCCCGCAGCCGGCGGGCGGCGTGTGCGTTGAACGGAGGGGGCGAGGGGTCGTTCGGGGGAGTGGCTCGGTGCACGGCCGACAAGCTAGGGAATCCGCCGCGCGGATGACTACGGTCGGTTCGGCCAACGTTACGGATTGTAGGAAGCTACTGCTACCGACGGTCACCCTCGCCGGTCCGGAACCCGCCCCGGGTCATCCCTTCACCGCGCCGCCCAGCGCGAAACCTCCTCCGAGACGTCGTGCGATCAGCACATACAGCAGGATCACCGGCGTCGAGTAGACGATCGAGAACGCCGCCAGCTGCCCGTAGGCGACCATGCCGCGGTTGCCGAAGAAGTCGTTGATGCTCACCGAGGCAGGCATCAGATCCGGACTCAGCAGCAGCATGAAGGGCACGAAGAAGTTGCCCCACATCATCACGAACGAGAACACGGTCACCACCGCCACACCGGGCCCCATCAGCGGCAGCACGATCCGCACCAGCGACTGCAGCGTGGACGCCCCGTCCGTCCAGGCCGCCTCCTCCAGCTCCCTGGGCACGCCGTCCATGAAGTTCTTCATCAGCCAGATCGCGAACGGCAGCTGGGAGGCGGCGAAGAAGAAGATCGTCCCCTGCCGGGTGTCGATCAGGTCGACCTGCACGAACAGCGCGTACACCGGGACCATGATCGCGGTGATCGGCAGGCTGGTCGCGAAGAGGATGGTCAGCAGGAACGGCCGGTTCAGGCGGGAACGGAACCGGGAGAGCGGATACGCCGCGAGCGCCGCGCACACCACGGTCAGCGCGGTCGCGCCGCCGCACAGGAGGAGGCTGTTCAGCAGCGGCGTGAAGGTGATCTCGTCGGTCAGGACCGCGTCGAAGTGCTCCAGGGTGAGCCCGTCCGGCGCCTTCACCCGCAGGCCGGCGTGCGGATCGAGCGCGGACAGCACCACCCAGGCCAGCGGCAGCACGAAGGCGAGGGCCACCACCAGCAGCCCCGCGTCGGCGGCGAGCCGGCGTGCGGCGCGGCGGGAGGCGAGCGGGCGGGCGCGGTGGGGGAGGGGCAGGGGCACGGCGGATCAGACCTCCGTCCGCAGCAGACGCATGTAGACGGCCGAGAACAGCGCGCCGACCAGCAGAAGCAGCAGGGCCACGGCCGTGCCGTACCCGATCAGGCTGTTCTGGAAGGCCTGTTCGTACATGAACAGCGGCAGCGTCTGGCTCCTCCCGCCGGGACCGCCCCGGGTCATCACCCAGATCAGCCCGAACACCGACAGGGTCTGCAGGGTGTTGAGCATCAGGGTGGTGCCGATGGAGCGGCGGATCATCGGCAGCGTGATGTGCCACATCCGGCGCCAGCCGCCGGCGCCGTCCACCTCGGCGGCCTCGGTGATCTCCCGTGGGATCTCGTCGAGGGCGGCCGAGTAGACCAGCATCGAGAAGGCGGTGCCGCGCCAGACGTTGGCGAACGACACGGCGAGGATCGGCAGCGTGAACAGCCAGTTCTGGGTGGGCAGATGAAGCCAGTCCAGGACGGCGTTGAGCGTGCCCTCCCGCCGGAAGAAGGCGTAGAGCAGAAAGCCCGCCACCACCTCCGGCAGCACCCAGGCGGTGACAACGATGCCACCGGTCAGGGTGCGCACGGGTCTCGACGCCCGCTGCATCAGTGCGGCCAGCGCCAGCCCCAGCGTGTTCTGCCCGACCAGCGCCGACACCACGGTGAACACCAGCGTCAGCCAGACGGCGTCGAGGAACTCGTCGTCGGCGAACGCCCGCCGGAAGTTCTCCAGACCGATGAAGGACTCCTCGGCCTGACCGGTGAGCTGCAGGTCGGTGAAGGCGATGAACACGCAGTACGCGATCGGGCCCGCCAGGAACAGCAGCAGCAGGACGAGCGCGGGGGCCAGCGGCAGGAAGCGGGGCAGCAGACGGTGCAGCCCGCCGCGGCGGGCGGAGGCGGGCGCGGGCGGGCCCGGAGGGACCTTGGCGAGTTCCGGGCCCGTGTGCGGTGCGGCGGCGGTCATGGGCTCGTTCCGTCGCTACTTCTCGATGACCTGGTTGCCGGTGGCGTCCTTCAGGGCCTCGTCGTAGCCGCGGGCGGCCTCCCGGACCGACAGGTCACCCGTGGTCACGCCCTCCATCGCCTCCTGGATGGCGGTGGACACCTTCGGATACGCCGGATAGGCGGGCCGGTAATGGGTGCTCGACACCAGGTCGGTGAAGAACTTGATGCCGGGCTGCGCCCTGACGTACTCGGGGTCGCCCGCCACGTCCTTGCGCACCGCGATGCCGGAGTTGGCGATGTACCACTTCTGGGCGTTGGCCCTGGTCTGCATCGTCTTGATGAACTCGAAGGCCAGGTCGGGGTTGGCGGCCTTGGCAGGGATGGACCAGGCCCAGCCGCCGGACATGCTCACCTTGCCGGGGGCCTGCCCGTTCTGGGTCGGCATCGCGGCGAGCCCCAGCTCCTCGGACCACTCGGGCCACTCGTGCCCGCTGCCCTCCAGCCAGTCCTGCGGCAGCCAGGAGCCGTCGAGCGCGATGCCGAGCTTGCCCTGCGGCAGCCATTCGCCGCGCACCCGGGTGCCGACGTTCGGGTCGAGCGCGTCGGAGACCTCAGGGCCCAGCTTCTCCTTGTAGACCGTCTCGACGAAGGCGAGGGAGTCCTCGAAGCCCTTCCCGGCGGTGATCCACTTCTTGCTGTTCTTGTCGTACAGCGGGTCCGAGGTGCCGTCGCCCGTGCCGTAGAGCAGCATCTCGAAGGTCTGCATGGTGGCGGCCTCGCCGACCGGCTTGCCGGTGTAGACGTTCAGCGGGATGACGTCCGGCACCTTCTTCTTGATGGTGCGGGCGGCGTCCAGGACGTCCTCCCAGGTCTTCGGCTGCCACGTCCCGGGCAGGCCCGCCCGGGCGAAGATGTCCTTGCTGTACCACAGGCCGCGGGTGTCGGTGCCGTCCGGGACGCCGTAGATCCTGCCGTCCTCACCGCGGGTGGCGGCCTTGGCGGTGCCGATGAACTGGTCCCAGTCCTTCCACTTCTTCAGATACGCGTCCAGCGGCTTCAAGTACCCGCTGGTGATGTCGGAGTTGATGAGGAAGGTGTCCTCGTAGACCAGGTCGGGCGCGGTCTTGGGGGAGCGCAGCATCTGCTGCAGCTTGGTGTAGTACTCCGCGTCCGGGGCCTTGATGGGGACCAGTTCGACCTTCTTGCCGGGGTTCTCCTTCTCGAACTGCTCCTTGATGCCGGCGATGTAGGTGTCCATCACCTTGATGTTGTTGTCCGTGGACTGCTTGAAGGAGACCCTCAGCGTGTCCGGGTCGCTGCCGGAGCCGCCGCCGCAGGCGGTGAGGGTCGCTGCGGCGGCCAGAGCGAGGGCGATGACGTGGGGGAGGGCGGCGGTGGGGCGCACGGGCATGACCTCCTGGGCGCACTTCGTCGTGGCGCGTGGACGGCTGCCCGGCGAACGTAAGTTGAGTGGTCTAGTCAGGTCAATGAGCGTGCGGCGAATCGGCCGGGGCGCAGGACGCGGGCGGGCTGCTCCGACGCCCCGCGCCTGATACCGGCGGCCCGGTCTACTTCCCCCGCACCCAGCGGTAGATCAGTTCGGGGCGGCCCACCTGGCCGTACTGGGGACTGCGGTGGGCCCGGCCCGTGTCGACCAGGTGCTCCAGGTAGCGGCGGGCGGTGATACGGGAGATGCCCACCGCCTCGGCGACTTTGGTGGCGGTGAGGCCCTCCTCGGCGCCGCGCAGCGCGCCCGTCACCCGTTCCAGGGTCGGGCCGCTCAGTCCCTTCGGCAGGGCGGCCGGGCCCGGCGCCCGCAGCACGGCGAGCGCCCGGTCCACCTCGTCCTGCCCGCTCGCCTCGCCGACCGCGGCATGGAACTCGGCGTAGCGGACCAACCGGTCGCGCAGGGTGGCGAAGGTGAACGGCTTCAGCACGTACTGGACCACCCCGAGGGACACCCCCTCCCGCACCACCGCGAGATCGCGGGCCGAGGTCACCGCGATGACGTCGGCGTGATGCCCGGCGGCGCGCAGCGAGCGGGCCAGCTGCAGACCGTGCACATCGGGCAGGTGCAGGTCGAGCAGGAGCAGGTCGACGGGGGTGCGTTCCAGCATCCGGCGGGCCTCGCCGCCGGTGTGCGCCTTGCCCACGGCGACGAACCCCGGCACCCGCCCCACGTACATCACATGCGCGTCGGCGGCGACCGGGTCGTCCTCGACGACCAGGACTCTGATGGGCTGCCCGGTCACGACTCGCCCCCCTGGACCGCGGCCGGACGGGCCGGGCCCGCCGGTGCCGGCGGAGCCGGCGTCAGCGGCAGCCGCGCCTCGAAGCACGCCCCGCCCTCCGGCCCCGGGCTCACCGCCAGCGTGCCCGAGTGCCGGTTCACCGCCTGGCGGACCAGGGCGAGCCCCAGGCCGCGGCCGCCGGGGCCGGAGGGCTTGGTGGTGAAGCCCCGCTCGAACACCGCCTCCGCGTGCTCCGGGCGCACGCCCGGCCCGGTGTCGCAGACCCGCAGCACCAGCTCCTCGCCCCGCTCGGTGAGCGCCGTCACCGTCACCCGGGGCCCGACGCCGCCCTGCGCCGCGTCCACCGCGTTGTCGATCAGGTTGCCCAGGATGGTGACCAGGTCGCGCGGCGGGAGCGAGTCCGGCAGCAGCCCGTCGTCCAGGCGGCTGTCCTCCGACACCACCAGCTCCACGCCCCGCTCATGGGCCTGCGCCGTCTTGCCCAGCAGCAGCGCCGCGAGCACCGGCTCGCTCACCGCCGCCACCACCTGGTCGGTGAGCGCCTGCGCCAGCTCCAGCTCGGCGGTCGCGAACCGCACCGCCTCCTCGGCCCGCCCCAGCTCGATCAGCGACACCACGGTGTGCAGCCGGTTCGCCGCCTCGTGCGCCTGGGAGCGCAGCGCCTGGGTGAAGCCCCGCTCGGAGTCCAGCTCGCCCATCAGCGACTGCAGCTCGGTGACGTCGCGCAGGGTGACCACCGTGCCGCGCCGCTCCCCGCCAGACACGGGTGAGGTGTTCACCACGAGCACCCGCTCCGCCGTGAGGTGCACCTCGTCCACCCGGGGCTCGGAGGCCAGCAGCGCACCCGTCAGCGGGGCCGGCAGACCCAGGTCCGCCACCGATCTGCCCACCACGTCCACCTCCGGCGCCACGCCGAGCAGCTCCCGGCCGCCGTCGTTGATCAGCGCCACCCGGTACTGCCCGTCCAGCATCAGCAGCCCCTCGCGCACGGCGTGGAGCGCCGCCTGATGGTAGTCGTGCATCCGGCTGAGCTCGGTGGCGTTCATGCCATGGGTGTGCCGGCGCAGCCGCGCGTTGATCACATACGTGCCGACGGCACCGAGAGCGAGGGCGCCGGCCGCGACCGCGAGCAGTGCCGTGAGCTGCTCCTCCACCCGCTGGCTGATCTCCTCCACCCGGATGCCCGCACTGACCAGGCCCACGATCCTGCCGCCGTCCCGTACGGGGGTCACCGCGCGGACGGACGGGCCGAGCGTGCCGGTGTAGGTCTCGGTGAAGGTGCGGCCCTGCAGGGCCGGGGCCATGTGGCCGATGAAGGGGCGCCCTATCTGGTCCGGGTCCGGGTGGGTCCAGCGGACGCCCCTGGGATCCATGATCGTGACGAAGTCGACATCGGTGTGCCGCACCACCGCCAGCGCATAGGGCTGCAGTCCGGCCGAGGGGTCGGGGCCGCGGATGGCCTCGCGCACCGACGGCGAGTCGGCCACCGAGCGGGCCACCGCCGTGGCCTGCCGGCCCGCCGCGTCCTCGGCCTGGCCGCGGTGGCTGACGTAGGCGAACAGCGCGTACCCGGCCACCACGACCGCGATCAGCACGGCCTGCACGGCGAACAGCTGGCCCGCGAGGCTGCGGGGCCGGGGGACGGGGATGCGCATGCCGCCAGTCTGCACGGGCACCGCCCGGTGAACTAAATGAACGGAAGGGTGACCGCACTCACAGGGCACGCCATAGTCACGGCATTCCCCTATTCCCCGATTCCCCGGACGTGAGCCGCACGCCGGTGTTCGCCGACGAAGACGTCAAGGAGGGCAGCCGTGGCCGCCAGCACCCCGAGAACGGCCCCCGCAGCCAGACGGGACCGCACGCATTACCTCTACATCGCGGTGATCATCGCGGTCGCACTCGGTATCGCGGTCGGGCTGATCGCACCGGACTTCGCGGTCGAGCTGAAGCCGATCGGCACCGGGTTCGTGAACCTCATCAAGATGATGATCTCGCCGATCATCTTCTGCACCATCGTGCTGGGCATCGGCTCGGTGCGGAAGGCCGCCAAGGTCGGCGCCGTCGGCGGCATCGCGCTGGTCTACTTCCTGGTGATGTCGCTGGTCGCGCTGGCCATCGGCCTGATCGTGGGCAACGTCCTGGAGCCCGGCGCCGGGCTGGCCGTCACCGAGGCGGTGAAGGAGACCGGGCACGCCCAGGTCGACGCGGAGGCCAAGGACACCACCGAGTTCCTGCTCGGCATCATCCCGACCACCATCGTCTCCGCCTTCACCCAGGGCGAGGTGCTGCAGACCCTGCTGGTCGCCCTGCTCTGCGGCTTCGCCCTGCAGGCCATGGGCAAGGCGGGGCAGCCGGTCCTGCGCGGGATCGAGCACATCCAGCGGCTGGTCTTCCGGGTCCTCGCCATGATCATGTGGGCGGCCCCGGTCGGCGCCTTCGGCGCCATGGCCGCGGTCACCGGCTCGGCGGGCCTGGACGCGCTGAAGAGCCTCGCGGTGCTGATGCTCGGCTTCTACGTCACCTGTGTGCTGTTCATCTTCCTGGTGCTCGGCGCGCTGCTGCGGATCGTCTCGGGCCTGAACATCTTCACCCTGTTCAAGTACCTGGGCCGGGAGTTCCTGCTGATCCTGTCCACCTCCTCCTCGGAGTCGGCGCTGCCGCGGCTGATCGCGAAGATGGAGCACCTGGGCGTCAGCAAGCCGGTGGTCGGCATCACCGTTCCGACCGGTTACTCCTTCAACCTCGACGGCACCATGATCTACATGACCATGGCCTCGCTCTTCATCGCCGACGCCATGGGCACGCCGATGTCGGTCGGCGAGCAGATCCCGCTGCTGCTGTTCCTGCTGGTCGCCTCCAAGGGCGCGGCGGGCGTCACCGGCGCCGGCCTGGCGACGCTGGCCGGCGGTCTGCAGTCGCACAAGCCGGCCCTGGTGGACGGCATCGGCCTGATCGTCGGCATCGACCGCTTCATGAGCGAGGCCCGCGCCCTGACCAACTTCGCCGGCAACGCGGTCGCCGCGGTGCTGGTGGGCACCTGGACCAAGGAGATCGACAAGGAGCGCGTCGGCGAGGTCCTGGCCGGCCGGCTGCCCTTCGACGAGAGGACTCTCCTGGACGACCACGGCTCCGGCACGGCCGCGGATGCGGACGGTGCCGATCTGCCGGAGTCCGGCGGCGGTGAGAAGGAGCTGGCGAAGGCCTGACCCGGCCCTCGCCGGCATCCTCCCCGCACCGCGGCACGCGGACACGGCCCGGGCCTGAACCCGGGCCGTGTCCGCTCGTCGGGCCGCGGACGGGCCTCGTCGCCCGGAGGGGCGAGGGGCGGGCCGCACCGGGCGGAGCGTCGAGCCGCCCCGAGACAAAGGAAAACCCCCGGCAATTGCGCTCGGGGGTTTTCCTTGCGTATATTCATTGATTCGCGACTTCTTCATCAAGAAGTCGCGGAGAAGTTCAGTGAGCACAGTATATCCGGGCGGGAGCGGAATTGTCAAACACCGAATTTCCGGACGATGAATTGCGGCGCGAACAGGAATTCATCGACGGGCTGTACGCACGCGTGGACGCCCTCAGGGGCGTCACCGAGGACTCCCTCACCGACGCGCTCGCCCAGGGCCACACGCCGATGCAGGCCCGGCTGGAGCGGGACATCCAGGTCGCCGAGCGCTCCGGGCTGCTCGCCGCGCTCAACGCGGTGGACGGCTCGCTGTGCTTCGGCCGGATCGACCTGACCTCCGGAGAGTCCCACCACATCGGCCGGATCGGCCTGCGCGCCGACGACGCCGACCGCACCCCCATCCTGATCGACTGGCGCGCCGAGGTCGCCCGCCCCTTCTACCTGGCCACCGGCCACACCCCGATGGGGCTCAGGCGCCGCCGGCACATCTCCACCGAGGGCCGCCGGGTCACCGCCCTGCACGACGAGATCCTCGACCTCGGCGACGAGACCCGCACCGGGCACGAGGACCCCAGCGGCGACGCCGTGCTGCTCGCCGCGCTCAATTCCGCGCGCACCGGCCGCATGGCCGACATCGTGCGCACCATCCAGGCCGACCAGGACCGCATCATCCGCGCCCCGCACCGCGGCGTCCTGGTCGTCGAGGGCGGCCCCGGCACCGGCAAGACCGCCGTCGCCCTGCACCGCGCCGCCTACCTCCTCTACGAGCACCGCGAGCTGCTGGCCCGCCGCGCCGTGCTGATCGTCGGCCCCAATCCGGCGTTCCTCGGCTACATCGGCGAGGTGCTGCCCAGCCTGGGCGAGACCGGGGTGCTGCTGTCGACCGTCGGCGAGCTCTTCCCCGGGGTGAAGGCCACCCGCACCGACACGCCCAGGGCGGCGGCCGTCAAGGGCCGGGCCGACATGGCCGACGTGCTCGCCGAGGTGGTCCGCAGCCGGCAGGCGCTGCCCGACCCGGTCATCACCATCGAGCACGACCGCACCATCCTGATGCTCGACGACGGCCTGGTGAACGTCGCCCGGGAACGCACCCGCGCCACCAAGCTGCCGCACAACGCGGCCCGCGAGCACTTCGAGGGCCACATCCTCAACACCCTCACCGACCTGTACGCGGAACGCATCGGCACCGACCCGTTCGACGGGTCCAACCTGCTCGACGCGAGCGACATCACCCAGATCCGCGACGAGCTCGCCGAGAACCCCGAGGTGTGGGCCGCCATCGACCGGCTCTGGCCCCGGCTCACCCCCCAGCAGCTGGTCGCCGGCTTCCTCGCCGAACCCGACGCGTTCCTGTCCCCCGAGGACGCCGACGCCGTCCGCCGCCCGGTCACCCGGCACTGGACCGTCTCCGACGTGCCGCTGCTCGACGAGGCCGCGGAGCTGCTCGGCGAGGACGACCGCCTGGAGCGCGAGCGGGCGGAGCAGGAGCGGCTGCGGCAGATCGCCTACGCGCAAGGCGTGCTCGACGTCTCCTACGCGTCCCGGACCTACGAGTTCGAGGACAAGGAGGAGGACGACCCCGAGGCCTCCGAGGTGCTCTCCGCACACGACATCATCGACGCGGAGCGCTTCGCGGAACGGCACGAGGAGGCGGACCACCGCAGCGCCGCGGAGCGCGCCGCCGCCGACCGGACCTGGGCGTTCGGGCACATCATCGTGGACGAGGCGCAGGAGCTGTCGCCGATGGCCTGGCGGATGCTGATGCGGCGCATCCCGACCCGGTCGATGACGCTGGTCGGCGATCCGGCGCAGACCTCGGAGGCCGGCGGGGTCGGCTCCTGGGAGGACATCCTGGCGCCCTACGTCGAGGACCGCTGGGAGCACACCCGGCTCGCCGTCAACTACCGCACCCCTGCCGAGATCATGGAGGTCGCCGCGGCCGTGGTCCGCGCGGAGAACCCCTCCTTCGAGCCGCCCAGCTCGGTGCGCAGCACCGGTGAGAAGCCCTGGATCCGGGCGGTGGACGACCTGCCCGGCGCGGTCGCCGATGCGGTGCGCGAGCTGACCCCGGAGGAGGGCAGGCTGGCCGTCATCGCCCCGCGCGACCTGCACCGCACGATCGCCGCCCGCACGGACGCCCTCACCGCCGGCGCCGAGCCCGATCTCACCCAGCCGGTCGTCCTGCTCGACCCGAAGCAGGCCAAGGGCCTGGAGTTCGACTCCGTCCTGGTCGTCGAGCCCGCCCGCTACGGCACCAGCGACCTCTACGTCTCCCTGACCCGCGCCACCCAGCGCCTCGGCATCCTGCACACCGAGCCCCTCCCGAAGGGCCTGGTCGACGTGGCCTGACCGAGCCGACCGGACGGGCCGGGCAGCAGGCACCGGCTGCCCCCGTCCGGGCCGGCCGGTCAGGCCGGGCGCAGCCAGATCGTCGCGAGCGGGGGCAGGGTGAGACGGAGGCTGGCGGGAAGGCCGTGCCAGCCCTGGGCGTCCGGTTTGAGAGGGTCGGGGTTGGTGACGCCGCTGCCGCCGTAGCGGGTGGTGTCGGTGTTGAGGGTCTCGTGCCAGGCGGGGACGTCGTCGGGGACGCCGATGCGGTAGTCGTCGCGGACCACGGGGGCGAAGTGACAGACCGCGAGCAGCGGGGTGCCGTCCTCGTCGTAGCGCAGGAAGGCCAGCACATTGTCCTCGGCGGCGTCGCCGGTCACCCAGCGGAAGCCGGACGGCTCGGTGTCGCACTGCCACAGCGCCGGGGTGCCCCGGTAGACGGTGTTGAGGTCGCGGACCAGTTCGCGCACGCCGCGGTGGTCGGCCTCGGCACCGTAGTTCGGGTCCAGCAGCCACCAGTCCGGGCCGTGCACCTCCGACCACTCCGAGCCCTGGGCGAACTCCTGGCCCATGAACAGCAGTTGCTTGCCGGGGTGGGCCCACATGAAGCCGAGGTAGGCGCGGAGGTTGGCGCGCTGCTGCCACCAGTCGCCGGGCATCTTCGACACCAGGGACTTCTTGCCGTGCACCACCTCGTCGTGCGAGATCGGCAGCACATAGTTCTCGCTGTAGGCGTACACCATCGAGAAGGTCATCTCGTGGTGGTGGTAGCGGCGGTGGATCGGGTCGTGGCTCATGTACTGCAGCGAGTCGTGCATCCAGCCCATGTTCCACTTGAAGCCGAAGCCGAGCCCGCCGAAACCGCTGGGCCCCTTGTGATGGGTGGCCCGGGTGACGCCGTCCCAGGCCGTGGACTCCTCCGCGATCGTCACGACCCCGGGCACCTTGCGGTAGACGGTCGCGTTCATCTCCTGCAGGAACGCCACCGCGTCCAGGTTCTCCCGCCCGCCGTGCTCGTTCGGCGTCCACTGCCCCGGCTCGCGCGAGTAGTCGAGGTAGAGCATCGAGGCGACCGCGTCCACCCGCAGTCCGTCGATGTGGAACTCCTCGCACCAGTACAGGGCGTTGGCCACCAGGAAGTTGCGCACCTCGCGACGCCCGAAGTCGAACTCCAGCGTGCCCCAGTCGGGGTGCGCGGCCCGCAGCGGATCCTCGTGCTCGTACAGCGGCCGCCCGTCGAACTCGGCCAGGGCCCATTCGTCGCGCGGGAAGTGCGCCGGCACCCAGTCCATGATCACACCGATGCCGGCCCGGTGCAGCGCGTCCACCAGGTACTTGAAGTCGTCGGGTGTGCCGAGCCGTGCGGTGGGCGCGTAGAAGCCGGTGACCTGATAGCCCCAGGAGCCGCCGAAGGGGTGCTCGGCGACCGGCATCAGCTCCACGTGCGTGAAGCCCAGGTCCTTGACATAGGCGGGGAGCTGCTCGGCGAGCTGACGGTAGGTGAGACCGGGGCGCCAGGAGGGGAGGTGCACCTCGTAGACGGACAGGGGCGCCCGGTGTGCGGGCACCTCGGCGCGGCGCTCCATCCACTCCTGGTCGTTCCACACGTGGTGCGAGGAGGTCACCACCGAGGAGGTGGCCGGGGGGACCTCGGTGCGGCGGGCCAGCGGATCGGCGCGCAGGGTGCGCGAGCCGTCGGGCCGGGTGATCTCGAACTTGTACAGCTCGCCCTCGCCGATGCCCGGCAGGAACAGCTCCCACACCCCGGTCGAGCCCAGGGAGCGCATCGGGCAGGCGGTGCCGTCCCAGAAGTTGAAGGAGCCGGCCACCCGCACCCCGAGCGCGTTCGGCGCCCACACCGAGAAGCGGGTGCCGGTCACGCCCTGGTGGGTCATGGGGTGCGCGCCGAGCACCGTCCACAGCTGCTCGTGGCGGCCCTCGCCGATCAGGTGCAGATCCAGTTCACCGAGCGTGGGCAGGAACCGGTACGCGTCCTCGATCTCCAGCTCCGCCTCCTCGTACCGCACCCGCAACCGGTACGCGGGCACCTCGCGCAGCGGCAGCATCCCGGAGAAGAAGCCGTCCCCGTCGTCGTGCAGCTCGACACTGACACCGCCGGAGAGCAGGGTCACGCCCAGCGCGTACGGCTTGAACACCCGGAACACCACCCCGCCGGGCACCGGATGCGCCCCGAGCACGGAGTGCGGCGCGTGATGCGTGCCGTTCACCAGCCGCTCCCGGTCCGCGGCCCCGACCGCCGGGGACACGGCCAGCTCCATCTCGGGCGGGGTGACCTGCCCGGACGCGGCCGCCGCAGAGGACACCGACGAGGCGGGCGACGACGAGGGTGACGCGGCCGCGCTCGCCGCCGGGTCCCCGGCCGCGGCCTTCTTCGCGACGGCCTTCCGGGCCGGCTGCTGCGCCGACCTGGTGGCCGCCGCCTTCTTCTCGGCCACCGTCCTGGGGGTGGCCTTCCTGGCCGTCCCCGACTGCGCCGCGGCCTTCTTCGCGACCGCCTTCTTCGCGTGGGCCTTCTTCGCCACGGACTGCTCGGCGGTCGTCTGCTGCGCGGCGGCCGGCGCCGGGCCTTCTGCCGCGGGTGCCGGCTCGGGCGTCTCGTGGGACTCGGGGCGGGGGATCACGGGCGAAGCCTCCTGGGCGAGCGCGGGAGATCAGGTCAGGTCGGACGCGGTGAGCCGGTGCACCGCGGCCAGGGGTACGGCGAGCCACTCGGGACGGTGGCGGGCCTCGTAGACGACCTCGTAGACGGCCTTGTCGGTCTCGTATGCGCGCAGCAGCACCGGGTCGGTCCGAGGGTCGCGCCCGGAGGCCTCCCCGTACCCGGAGCAGTACGCCGCCCGGCAGCGCTCGGCCCACTCCGGCTGCGGCGGGTCCACCGAGCGGGCCGCGTAGTCGAAGGAGCGCAGCATGCCCGCCACGTCCCGCACCACCGGCTGCGGCATGCGCCGCTCGCTCAGCGGGCGGGCCGGTTCGCCCTCGAAGTCGATCAGCGACCAGTCGCCGTCCGGGGAGCGCAGGCACTGCCCGAGGTGCAGGTCGCCGTGCACCCGCTGCGCGGTCCAGGTGCGTCCCTCAGCGGCCAGCTCGTCGAGGGCCGAGTACGCCGAGCGCAGCCCGTCCGCGTACGGGCGCAGCGCCGGCACCGCCTGGACGGCGGCCTCGAGACGCTCCCGCATGCCCTCGACCATCGCGTGCAGCTGGGTGTGACCCAGGGTGACGGTCGGCAGGGCGCGGGCCAGTGCGGTGTGCACCTCGGCGGTGGCCCGCCCCAGCGCCCGCGCCTCGGCGACGAAGTCCTCGCCCTTGGCCAGCTCCCGCAGGGCCAGCTCCCAGCCGTCCGCGGCGCCCTGCACGAAGGGCTGGAGCACGGCCAGCACATACGGTTCCGCCGTCGGCCCGGGCGGGTCGTCGGGGTCCGCGACCAGCCAGGCCGTGGGCGGGGGCACCCGGGTGCAGCCCTCGCGGGCCAGCGCCAGCGGCAGCTCCAGGTCCGGGTTGATCCCGGGCACGATCCGGCGCAGCAGTTTCAGAATGAACGTATCGCCGTAGACGACCGACGAGTTGGACTGCTCGGCGGTCACCAGGCGGGGCACCAGGCCGCCGCGTATCTCCTGGTGCGGGTCCCGCTCGAAACGAAGCCCGCCGATCCTGGCCTGGGTGCGCAGTGCCTCCAGGAGCAGTTCGGCGGGCCGGGTGTCGTGCAGGGCCTCGTAGACCGTCCGGCCGGCCAGGGGCCCCGCATCGACATGACCGATCAGCGCGGGCGCCAGCCGGGGCGGCAGCGCCTCGCGCACGCCTATGAGCAGCTGGTAGCAGTCGCCGGGGGACTCGGCGCCGCCGTGCCCCGGCAGCAGCGGCTGGTGGGCGCGCACCAGCAGGTGGTACAGCCCCAGCTTCGCGGTGGCGGGCAGCAGCTCGGTCGCCTGGACCAGGGTGAACCCGGTGACCGGGCGGCCCTTGCCGGCGAACCACCGCTGCCGCGGCAGCCACTCCCGCAGCAGTGGTTCCAGAGACGCAAGCAGGCCGGGCGGGGTCGTGACGGTGCGGGTGGCGGCTTCCGACATGGCGTCGCGTCCTTTCCCCTGGTGCGGCGGGCTCCCGAGGGGCGCCGCCGGTGGGCGGGGTGTTACTGATGCGTGCCCCGGGCGGAGCGGAGGAAACGCCCCGCCGCGGGGTGCGGGCCCGTCTGCGACGGGCGCTACGCGGCGTCCTTGCGGAGCCGGAACCAGTAGAAGCCGTGACCGCCGAGGGTCAGCAGATACGGCAGCTCCCCGATCGCCGGGAAGCGGACACCGCCGAACAGCTCCACCGGATGCCGGCCCTCGAAGGCGCTCAGATCCAGCTCGGTCGGCTGCGCGAACCGCGAGAAGTTGTTCACGCAGAGCACCAGGTCGTCCTCGTACTCGCGCAGGAAGGCGAGGACCGCCGGGTTGGACGAGGGCAGCTCGGTGTAGGTGCCGAGCCCGAACGCCACGTTCTGCTTGCGGATCTCGATCATCCGGCGGGTCCAGTGCAGCAGCGAGGACGGCGAGGCCATGGACGCCTCGACATTGGTGACCTGGTAGCCGTAGACCGGGTCCATGATCGTCGGCAGGAACAGCCGCCCCGGATCACAGGAGGAGAAGCCCGCGTTGCGGTCC
>NZ_JAATEM010000028.1 GCF_012034205.1 Streptomyces composti | reverse complement strand
GACTAATATTCAAAGGGTTGGACCCGGAACTTCGGTTCTGGGTCCAACCCTTTTCTGTTGTGCGTCACTTGACGTTCACATCGTGCCCTGACGATCCGAAGCATGGGTACCGCTGCACTGCTCAGAGCCGCCGGAGTCGGCATCGGGGACGAGGTGATCGTGCCGGCCTTCGGGAATGTGGAAGTCGCGGAGGCCGTGCGGACCGCGGGTGCGTCACCCGTGTTCGCGGACATCGATCCCATGACGTACTGCCTCGACCGGGCCGCCGTGGCGGCTGCCGTGACGCCGAGGACCGCGGCCGTCGTGGTCGTGCACCGCTTCGGACGCCCCGCCGGACTGGGGCCGTTCCTGGCGTTCGGGGAGAGCCGCGGCCTGCTGGTGCTGGAGCACAGGGACGCCGGCGGAGTTGAGGAAGCGTCGGACGAGGAGATCGCTCTGCGAAGGGCGCGGGCGGCCTATCTCGATAGGAAGCTGACGGGGGTGCGGACGCCCGAAGGGGCGGTTGGGCACACCTATCAGCAGTACGTCGTGCGGGTGCCCGGCAATGGGCGGCCCGACCGGGATGCCTTCGCACGGGCCATACGTGCGAAGGGAGTTGAATGCCGGGTACCGGTGAAGACGCCGGTGCACCGGATGCCGGAGTTCCTCCGGCGCGTTTCGCTGCCGGAGACCGAACGGGCTGCCGCGGAAACGCTGGCGTTGCCGGTCGAAGCCTCGCTCACGAAACGGGACATGCGGCGCATGGTCGCCGCCTGCAATGCGCTGGGCGGGCTGCTGCAGCCGGCCTGCTGAGCCCGGTTAGGAGCACAGGTCTGTTCGGGGTATGATCTATTCCGTTGCCGCGGGGGAAACCCGGAGGGAAACCTCGGCGCAGCAGCAGGCCCCTATAGCTCAGTCGGTAGAGCGTCTCCATGGTAAGGAGAAGGTCAACGGTTCGATTCCGTTTGGGGGCTCTGAAACGAAAAGGCCTCGCCCTTCAAGGGCGGGGCCTTAGTCGTATGGGGTCGCGGGCAGAATCTGTGGGCGAGATCTGCGGGCGAGGGAGGACGAGAAGCGGCCCGGCGAGGAGGCCCGCGCGACACGCTGGGCGACGGCCGGGCAGGCCGTCGGCGCCCCTTCGAAGGGTCGGGCGGCCGACGGCTGTTGCCGAGTCCCGCCCGGTCAGTCCTGGTGGGGCTCCGGGACGCGCATCGCCAGGATGGCCATGTCGTCGGACGGGGCGTCGGAAGCGAAGCGTTCCACGGCTCGCATGATGCGGGCCGCCACGGCGCCGGCCGTCAAGCCCGTGCAGGTGGTGAGGACGTCGGCGAGGCCGTCGTCGCCCAGCATGCGGTTGCCCTCGCGGCGTTCGGTGACGCCGTCCGTGACGCAGAGGAGGACGTCGCCCGGGTCGAGGGTGACGGTCTCCTCGTAGAGCTCGAGGTCCTCCAGGACGCCGAGGAGCGGCTGGGGTTCGGCCGCCGGTTCGACCGTGCCGTCCTGACGCAGCCTCAGCGGCAGCGGGTGGCCGGCGCAGACCACCTTGAGCTCCGCGCTGCCGTCCTCCCGCGGGCGCAGCTCGCCGTAGAGCAGGGTGAGGAAGCGGCTGCGGGCGCCCTCGTCGAGGATCGCGGAGTTGAGTCGCTGCAGGACGGCCGGGCCGCTGAGGCCCTCGCGGGCCAGCAGGCGCAGGGCGTGGCGGGCCAGGCCGGTGACCGCGGCGGCGTTGGGGCCGGTGCCGCAGACGTCGCCGATGGCGAAGCCGTAGGCGCCGTCGCTGATGGGGAACAGGTCGTAGAAGTCGCCGCCGACCTCGTTGCCCTCGCCGGCCGCGCGGTAGATGACCTCGACCTCGACGCCGTCGATCTGCGGCAGCTCGGGCGGCAGCAGACTGCGCTGGAGGGACTGGCTGATGGCGGTGCGCTCGGAGTACAGGCGCGCGTTGTCCAGGGCCAGGGCGGCTCGGCGGGAGAGGTCCTCGGCGAGTTCCAGGATCTCCTGGCGGAAGTGCTCGTCGGTGGGTTTGCCGAGGGTGAGCATGCCGATGACGCGGTTGCGGGCGACCAGGGGCAGCACGACCGTTTCCCCGCCGACCGCCTGGGCGGTCGCGAGGGTGGGGCCGATGCCGGGGGTGACCTGGTTGCTCGGGCCGCCGCTCAGGCCCAGGCTTCGCATCGAGGTGCGCAGGGCGGCCTGGTGGGCGACCTCTCCGGGCGCGGACCAGACGCGGGCGCCGGGGGTGGGGACCGGGTCGGGCGGGGGGATCTTCGACAGCAGGGACTTGATGCCGTCGATGAGTTCTTCGTCCTCGTGCAGCACGTAGGAGAGGTACGGCTCGGAGGCCTGGTCGGCGATGGTGTAGACGGCGCACCAGGTGGCGAGCGTCGGGACCGTCATCTGGGCCATGAGGGCGAGGGTCTGGTCCCGGTCCAGGGTGCCGGCCAGCAGGTCGGAGGCCTCGACGAGGAAGCTCAGCGAGCCGCGGCGCAGGCGCTCCAGCTCGCCGAGCCGGGCGGACTCCACGGCCAGCGCGATACGGTCGGCGGCGAACTGCAGGCGCAGCGCCTCCTCGTTGGAGTAGCGGCCCGGTGCCTCCGCGGCGACGCCGAGGGAGCCGGTGAGCCGGCCCTCGACCTTCAGCGGGACGGTGACCACCGAGCGCATGCCGGTGCCGTTGAGCAGCGGCACGGCGCCGGGGACGGCGGTGAGGTCGTCGTGCACGGCCGGCATGCGGGCGGAGCTGTAGCGGCCGGTGCCCGCCTCGACGGGGACGCGGGCGAAGCGCTGGCGGGCGGAGGGCAGGCCGGTGGAGGCGCGGACCTCCAGCTCGGTCTCGTCGTCGGTGGCCAGGAGCAGGAAGGCGGCGTCGCCGTCGAGCATGTCGCGGGCGCGCTCCACCGTGCGCTGGAGGAGTCCGTCGAGGTCGTCGGGGGCGGGGGAGCCGATGAACACCTCGAAGGGGTCGGCGTTCTGCCCCTCGGAGGAGCCGGAGGTGTCGGTGGTGGTCCCGCGCAGCGGTGTCTGCAGTATGGCGCGTTCGTGGTCGCGTACCAGGAGGCAGACGGTGGAGGGTTCGCCCGCGGTGTCGCGGACGCGCAGGTGGGAGGCGTAGACGGGGGTGACGCGGCCGTCGGCGTTGCGGATGCCGTAGCTGCCCTCCCAGCGGGAGAGCTGCAGGGCCTCGGCGATGCCGGTGCCGGTGCCGGGGGTGTGCGGCCAGGCAGCGAGGTCGGTGAGCGGCTTGCCGGTGACCTGGTCGGCCTTGTAGCCGAAGAGCTCCTCGGCGTCCTCGTTCCAGGAGGCGATGGTGCCGGCCCGGTCGATCTGCACCACGGCGACCCGGATCCGGCCGTCGGCGAGGGGAAGGAGGTCGGCGGGGAGCGAGGGTCCTGCGGCGCGGGTGCCGACGGTGCGCTCGGGCAGGTCGAGCTGGAACCAGACGGTCTTGTGGGTCGGCGTGTACTCCACGCCCCAGCGGCCGGCGAGCGCGGCGCAGAGCTGCAGGCCGCGGCCGCCCTCGCGGTCGGGGCTGCCCATGCTGACCGCGGAGCCCTGGACCGGGATCTCGCGTTCCGGATACCGGTCGGCCACCTCGATCCGCACGCCGTCCTCGCTGCGCAGGCAGAGGAGGTCGGCCGAGGTGCCGGCGTGCACGACCGCGTTGGTCACCAGTTCGCTGGTGAGGACGACCGCGTCGTCCACGATGTCGGAGAAGCCCCACCCCTGGAGGGTGTCGCGGACGAAGGAGCGGGCGCTCGCGACCGATCGCCCGACGGGCTCGAAACTTGCGGCCGCGCGCGCGGTGATCACAGAACTCCTCGACCGGTTCTCGACGGACATGGCTCCGTGGCCGACCGGCGCATGCCGCTGGTGCGGCAGGTCGCCCGTCGGCCGGGGGTCCGGGGGCTGGTCCCCAGGGATCAGTCCGGTGGTCATGTGTGCGGCCGCCCCTCCGTGCCCGCTCGTCTCCCGTGCCACCGCCCAGGCCGGACGGACCGGCGTGGCTGGACAGCCGGATGCAAGGTTACTTACCTTCGCCGTCCGAGCGGATGCCGGTCTGCAGTGTTTCCGTCCGGAGGGTGTGCGGACGATGTGCGAAGCTGCCGAACTGTTATGGCCTGGTTCGGCGAGGGTGAAACACTGGGCAGGCTGGTTGTGAGGGTTCGGGCAGGCCGAGTGTCATATCCGTCGAGTGGGCAGCAGCCCATGGGGGGCCGCGAAGGTACGGCCGCCGGAACTCGCAGTAGTACAGGTATACGCAGTAGTAACAGGTACGCCTCCGGTGGTACCCGAGCACGGCAGTAACGGTCGACCCCTGCGGGAGGGACACAGTGGAGTCTGGCGCAGCGACGCGGGGCACGAAAACGCGCGCGAAAGGCGGACAGTCCCTGAGCAAGGCGAGCAAGGGGCGAGGCGGCACCACGACGGTGGACACCGCCGCGCTGAACCGGCTGCTGGCGGCCCTGGAGGCGATGCGGGACGGCAATTTCCGCAAGCGGCTGACGGTGTCCGGCGACGGCGTGATGTCGCAGATCGCGGCGGTGTTCAACGAGGTCGCCGACCGCAATCTGCATCTGACGGGCGAGCTGTCGCGGGTGCGGCGGATGGTCGGCCGTGAGGGCAAGCTCACCGAGCGGCTGGAGACCGGGGCCTGCGAGGGTTCCTGGGCGACCGCGATCGACAACTCCAACGCGCTGGTCGACGACCTGGTGTGGCCGGTGTCCGAGGTCAGCCGGGTGCTGTCGGCGGTGGCCGAGGGTGATCTGTCGCCGCGGATGGAGCTGCGGACCCAGGGCCCGGACGGCAGCGGGCATCCGCTGCGGGGCGAGTTCCTGAAGGTCGGCCGGACCGTCAACAACCTGGTCGACCAGCTGTCGACGTTCACCGACGAGGTCACGCGCGTGGCCAGCGAGGTCGGCACCGAGGGCAAGCTGGGCGGCCAGGCTCGGGTGCGCGGCATGTCCGGTTCCTGGAAGGACCTCACGGACTCCGTCAACACCATGGCGGAGCGGCTCACCGCCCAGGTGCGGGACATCGCGCTGGTGACCACGGCGGTCGCCGGCGGTGACCTGTCACGCAAGGTGACCGTGCATGTCGAAGGCGAGATGCTGGAGCTGAAGAACACCGTCAACACGATGGTGGACCAGCTCTCCGCGTTCTCCTCCGAGGTCACCCGCGTCGCCCGGGAGGTCGGCACGGACGGCATCCTGGGCGGGCAGGCGCAGGTGCCGGGCGTGGCGGGTGTGTGGAAGGAACTCACCGACTCGGTGAACACCATGGCCGGGAACCTCACGGCCCAGGTGCGCGGGATCGCCGAGGTGACCACGGCGGTGGCCAACGGTGATCTGTCGCGGAAGGTGACGGTTCCGGCGCGCGGCGAGGTCGCGCAGCTCGCCGAGACGATCAACCAGATGACCGAGACGCTGCGGATCTTCGCGGACGAGGTCACCCGGGTGGCGAACGAGGTCGGTGCCGAGGGCCGGCTGGGCGGCCAGGCGAACGTGCCGGGCGCGGCGGGCACGTGGAAGGACCTGACGGACTCCGTCAACACGGTGTTCCGCAACCTCACCACGCAGGTGAGGGACATCGCCGCGGTGACGACGGCGGTGGCCAACGGTGACCTGTCGCAGAAGGTCACCGTGGACGTGGCCGGCGAGATGCTGGAGCTGAAGAACACCGTCAACACGATGGTGGACCAGCTGTCCGCCTTCGGCGCCGAGGTCACGCGGGTGGCGCGGGAGATCGGAGTCGAGGGTGAGCTGGGCGGCCAGGCGCAGGTGCCGGGCGCGGCGGGCACGTGGAAGGACCTGACGGACTCCGTCAACACGGCGTTCCGGAACCTCACCGGACAGGTGAGGAACATCGCCCAGGTGACGACGGCGGTGGCCAACGGTGACCTGTCGCAGAAGGTCACCGTGGACGTCTCCGGCGAGATGCTCCAGCTGAAGAACACCGTGAACCGGATGGTGGACCAGCTGTCGAGCTTCGCCGACCAGGTCACGCGCATGGCCCGGGACGTGGGCACCGAGGGCCGGCTGGGCGGTCAGGCACGCGTGGACGGCGTGTCCGGCACCTGGAAGGAACTCACCGACTCCGTCAACTCGATGGCGGGCAACCTCACCTCCCAGGTGCGCAACATCGCCCAGGTCACCACGGCCGTCGCCCGCGGTGACCTGTCGCAGAAGATCGACGTCGACGCGCGCGGCGAGATCCTCGAGCTGAAGAACACCATCAACACGATGGTCGACCAGCTGTCCTCGTTCGCCGAGCAGGTGACCCGGGTGGCCCGTGAGGTGGGCACCGAGGGACGGCTGGGCGGTCAGGCGCAGGTGCCCGGCGTGGCCGGCGTGTGGCGCGATCTGACCGACTCGGTGAACGGCATGGCCGGCAACCTCACCGCGCAGGTCCGCAACATCGCCCAGGTGGCGACCGCGGTGGCCCGCGGTGACCTGTCGCAGAAGATCACCGTGGACGCGCGCGGTGAGATCCTGGAACTGAAGAACACGCTGAACACGATGGTGGATCAGCTGTCGTCCTTCGCCCAGGAGGTCACCCGGGTGGCCCGCGAGGTCGGCACCGAGGGCATCCTCGGCGGCCAGGCCGAGGTGCAGGGCGTCTCCGGCACCTGGAAGGATCTCACCCAGTCCGTCAACGGCATGGCCAACAACCTGACCATGCAGGTGCGCAACATCGCCGAGGTGACCACGGCGGTCGCCAAGGGCGACCTGTCGAAGAAGATCACCGTCGACGCCAAGGGCGAGATCCTCGAGCTGGTCACCACGGTCAACACGATGGTGGACCAGCTGTCCTCGTTCGCCGAGCAGGTGACCCGGGTGGCGCGTGAGGTGGGCACCGAGGGCATCCTCGGCGGCCAGGCCCACGTGCCCGGTGTGACCGGCATCTGGAAGGACCTCAGCGACAACGTCAACCTGATGGCGAAGAACCTGACCACCCAGGTGCGCAACATCGCCCAGGTCTCCGCGGCGGTCGCCAACGGCGACCTGACCCGGCAGGTCAACATCGAGGCGCGCGGCGAGGTGGCGCAGCTCGCCGACACCATCAACACCATGGTCAAGACGCTGAGCGCGTTCGCCGAGCAGGTCACCAAGGTGGCCCGCGAGGTGGGCACGGACGGCATCCTCGGCGGCCAGGCGCATGTGCCGGGCGTGGCCGGCACCTGGAAGGACCTCACCGAGTCGGTGAACCAGATGGCGTCCAACCTGACCGGCCAGGTGCGCAACATCGCCATGGTCACCACGGCCATCGCCAAGGGCGATCTGACCAAGAAGATCGACATCGACGCGCGCGGCGAGATCCTCGAGCTGAAGACCACCATCAACACCATGGTCGACCAGCTCTCCTCGTTCGCCGAGGAGGTCACCCGTGTCGCCCGCGAGGTGGGCACCGAGGGGCAGCTCGGCGGCCAGGCGCGCGTGCGGGACGTGGACGGCACCTGGCGGGACCTGACCGAGTCGGTGAACGAGATGGCCGGGAACCTGACCCGTCAGGTGCGGGCCATCGCGCGCGTGGCGACCGCGGTGACCCGCGGCGACCTGAACCTGAAGATCGACGTGGACGCGTCCGGGGAGATCCAGGAGCTTCAGGACTACATCAACAAGATGATCGCCAACCTGCGCGACACCACGATCGCCAACAAGGAGCAGGACTGGCTCAAGGGCAATCTGGCGCGGATCTCGGCCCTGATGCAGGGCCGCCGGGACCTGGAGGACGTGGCCTCGCTGATCATGAGCGAGCTGACCCCGGTGGTCTCCGCCCAGCACGGCGCGTTCTACCTGGCGATGCCGCTGGTCGACGGGGAGGATCTGAGCGCCGCCGACGACGACCAGTTCGAGCTGCGGATGCTCGGCTCGTACGGCTACTCCATGGGGTCGATGCCGACCTCCTTCCGGCCCGGTGAGGGGCTCATCGGGACGGCCGCCGCGGAGAAGCGCACGATCCTGGTGGAGAAGGCGCCCGCCGGTTACCTGAAGATCTCCTCCGGGCTCGGGGAGGCGCCGCCCGCGCAGGTGATCGTGCTGCCGGTGCTGTTCGAGGGGAAGGTGCTCGGCGTCATCGAGCTGGCCTCGTTCACGCCGTTCACGCACATCCAGAAGGACTTCCTCAACCAGATCGCCGAGATGATCGCGACCAGCGTCAACACCATCTCGGTCAACACCAAGACCGAGCGGTTGCTGAAGCAGTCCCAGGAGCTGACCGAGCAACTGCGGGAGCGCTCGGCGGAGTTGGAGCAGCGGCAGAAGGCGCTGCAGGCGTCCAACGCCGAGCTGGAGGAGAAGGCCGAGCTGCTGGCCCGGCAGAACCGCGACATCGAGGTGAAGAACACCGAGATCGAGGAGGCGCGGCAGGTCCTGGAGGAGCGCGCCGAACAGCTCGCGGTGTCCATGCGCTACAAGAGCGAGTTCCTCGCCAACATGTCGCACGAGCTGCGCACGCCGCTGAACTCGCTGCTGATTCTGGCCAAGTTGCTCGCCGACAACGCCGAGGGGAACCTGACCCCGAAGCAGGTCGAGTTCGCCGAGACCATCCACGGTGCCGGATCCGATCTGCTCCAGCTGATCAACGACATCCTCGACCTGTCCAAGGTCGAGGCGGGCAAGATGGACGTCTCCCCGACGCGGATCGCGCTGGTCCAGCTGGTCGACTACGTGGAGGCCACCTTCCGGCCGCTGACCGCGGAGAAGGGCCTGGACCTGTCGGTGCGGGTCTCCCCGGAGCTGCCCGCCACGCTGCACACCGACGAGCAGCGGCTGCTGCAGGTGCTGCGCAATCTGCTGTCCAACGCGGTGAAGTTCACCGACTCCGGTTCGGTGGAGCTGGTCATCCGGCCGGCCCGGGACGACGTGCCGCAGCACATCCGCGAGCAGCTGCTGGAGGCCGGTTCGCTCACCGATCCGGACGCCGAACTGATCGCGTTCTCGGTGACCGACACCGGCATCGGCATCGCGGCCAGCAAGATGCGGGTGATCTTCGAGGCGTTCAAGCAGGCCGACGGCACCACGAGCCGCAAGTACGGCGGCACCGGTCTCGGGCTGTCCATCTCGCGGGAGATCGCGCAGCTGCTGGGCGGTGAGATCCACGCGCAGAGCGAGCCCGGCCGGGGCTCCACGTTCACGCTGTATCTGCCCCTGCACCCGAGCGAGCTGCCGCCGCACGGCTACCAGCAGCCGATGCCGTCGCTGGAGGCCGGGGACCTTGCGGCGTCCGGCGAGCCCTCGACCGAGCTGTCCGAGGCGGAGATCGAGACGCCGGCCGAGGTGAAGTCCTACCAAGAGACCCAGAACGGCCCGGCGGCGCTGTTCCGGCGCCGGCGCAGGGCCGCCGCCGCGGCCCCGCAGCGGCCCGAGCTGGAGCAGGCAGGCGCCGCACAGCCCGAGCAGTGGCAGGACGGCGGCGAGGAGTCCTCGCCCCGGACGCAGGCCGGGGTGCGCTTCGGCGGGCAGAAGGTGCTCATCGTCGACGACGACATCCGCAACGTCTTCGCGCTGACCAGCGTCCTGGAGCAGCACGGTCTCTCCGTGCTGTACGCGGAGAACGGCCGTGAGGGCATCGAGGTCCTGGAGCAGCACGACGACGTGGCCGTGGTGCTGATGGACATCATGATGCCGGAGATGGACGGATATGCGACGACCACCGCGATCCGGCGGATGCCCCAGTTCGCGGGCCTGCCGATCGTCGCGCTCACCGCGAAGGCGATGAAGGGCGACCGGGAGAAGGCCATCGAGTCGGGCGCCTCCGACTATGTGACCAAGCCGGTCGACCCGGACCACCTGCTGGCGGTGATGCAGCAGTGGATGCGTGAGGAGTGAGACGACGAGGGAGGTGAGCGCCGAGAGGTCCGGCGGGTGTGCGCCGAGGCGAGCCGTCGGGTGCGCGCCGAGGCGGACCGGCGCGTGCGTGCGAGGCGAGCCGTCGGGTGCGCGCCGAGGCGGACCGGCGCGTGCGTGCCGAGGGGAGCGGCGCGTCAGCGGAGTGACCGGCGAGGCGTCCGGCACGGCGAGTGGCGCGGCGACCCGCAGTGACCGGCCCGGTGGCCGCGGTGGCCGATCACGAAGGCTGCGTGAACATGACGGGAAGCTTCGGTCGAGCCGGTCGAGTTGCCGACGCGGCGCTGGTGAAGTCGTGTAGAAGTACGGGATTCGGGGAACCTTCTGGTCTCCCGCCGCGTTTCCGCTATGTGCACAGTGACATCGCGGTGACAGGGTGTGGCGACGGGCGGGGTGCAGCTACGATGACCGGCACAAGGACGGGCGGCGCAAGGGAGTCGTCCCCCGGGTGGGCACCCGCCGGTGCTTCCCCGGGTACCGCGGACAGGGGAGGCCCCAAGCCGGGGCGAGGAGGGCGGGCCATGGTTCAGAAGGCCAAGATCCTCCTGGTCGATGACCGGCCGGAGAATCTGCTGGCGCTGGAGGCGATCCTCTCTGCGCTCGATCAGACACTGGTGCGGGCATCGTCCGGGGAAGAAGCGCTGAAGGCACTGCTCACGGACGATTTCGCCGTGATCCTGCTGGACGTCCAGATGCCGGGCATGGACGGATTCGAGACCGCCGCGCACATCAAGCGGCGCGAGCGGACCCGGGACATCCCGATCATCTTCCTGACAGCGATCAACCACGGCCCGCATCACACCTTCCGGGGCTACGCCGCGGGCGCGGTCGACTACATCTCCAAGCCGTTCGACCCCTGGGTGCTGCGCGCCAAGGTGTCGGTCTTCGTCGAGCTGTACATGAAGAACTGCCAGCTGCGCGAGCAGGCGGCGCTGCTGCGGCTGCAGTTGGAGGGCGGCGAGAAGAACGCCGGCGAGCCGAAGGAGTCCGCGGGGCTGCTCGCCGAGCTGTCGGCGCGGCTCGCGGCCGTGGAGGAGCAGGCCGAGGCGCTGACCAAGCAGCTCAACGACGACAGCACCGACGCGGCCGCGGTGGCGACGGCGGCTCATCTCGAGCGCAAGCTCACGGGGTTGCGGCGGGCGCTGGACGCGCTCGAGCCCGGCGCGGGCAACGCCTCCTCGATCCCCTCGCAGGACTGACGCCCCCAGCAAGGGCGTTAACCGGTCTCCCGAAGCACGGCCGACGGGAGGCCGCTGTCATGTGGCGTCAACTTCACTCCCACGCAAGAAGCGACACGAACGGGTGAAGCATCGGGCACACGTGTCCCCCGGCGTCTCCACCGGTAACCTCACACCTATGGCCTCACGTCCCTCCGCAGCCAAGAAGTCGCCCGCGAAGAAGGCGGCCGCTTCGGCGAAGGCTCCGGCGAAGAAGGCCGCCGCCAAGAAGGCCCCCGCGAAGAAGGCTCCCGCCAAGAAGGGCGCCGCCAAGCGGGCCCCGGCGAAGAAGCCCGCGCCCAAGCCGGCGCCGAACCCGACCGGGGGCGTCTACCGCCTGGTGCGCGCCCTCTGGCTGGGGCTGGCGCACGCCGTCGGCGCGATCTTCCGCGGGATAGGGCAGGGTGCCAAGAACCTCGACCCCGCGCACCGCAAGGACGGACTCGCGCTGCTGCTGCTCGCCATCGCCCTGATCGTCGCCGCCGGCACCTGGGCCGATCTGCAGGGGCCGGTCGGCGACCTGGTGGAGATCCTGGTCACGGGCGCCTTCGGCCGGCTCGACCTGCTGGTGCCGGTGCTGGTCGGCGCCATCGCCGTGCGCCTGATCCGGCACCCGGAGAAGCCCGAGGCCAACGGACGGATCGTCATCGGCCTGTCCGCGCTCGTCATCGGCGTGCTCGGGCAGGTGCACATCGCCTGCGGCTCGCCCGCCCGCAGCGCGGGCATGAACGCCATAAGGGACGCCGGCGGGCTCATCGGCTGGGCCGCGGCCACCCCGCTGTCGTACACCATGACCGACATGCTGGCGGTACCGCTGCTGGTGCTGCTCACCATCTTCGGCCTGCTGGTGGTCACGGCCACCCCGGTCAACGCCGTGCCGCAGCGGCTGCGGCAGCTCGGGGTGAAGCTCGGCCTCATCCACGACGGCAGCGAGGCCGGCGGGTTCGAGGAGTACAGCGAGGACGACGAGCGCTACGAGGAGCAGTGGCGCGAGGCCCTGCCCGCCGGCCGTCGCCGGCGCGGCCGTTCCGCGCCCCGGGACTACGATCCCGACGCGGCCGAGGAGGAGGCGCTCTCCCGTCGCCGCCGGCCCCGCAGGTCCGCCGTGCCGCAGCCCGACGCCGGCCGCCCCATGGACGCGGTCGACGTGGCCGCCGCCGCGGCCGCCGCCCTCGACGGTGCCGTGCTGCACGGAATGCCGCCCTCCCCGGTGGTCGCCGACCTCACCCAGGGCGTGCGCGTCGGCGACCAGGAGCCCACCACACCCACCCCGGTCCCGGCCGCCCGCCCCCAGCAGGACCAGCCCGCCGCGGGGAGCAAGCCGCGACAGGAGCCCGAGAGCTCCGTCCCCGACCTGACCAAGACCCCGCCCGCCAAGCCGCGCGAGCTGCCCCCGCGGGCCGAGCAGCTCCAGCTGTCCGGGGACATCACCTACGCGCTGCCGTCCCTGGACCTGCTCACCCGCGGCGGCCCCGGCAAGGCGCGCAGCGCGGCCAACGACGCCATCGTCGAGTCGCTCACCACCGTCTTCACCGAGTTCAAGGTGGACGCCCGGGTCACCGGATTCACCCGCGGCCCGACGGTCACCCGCTACGAGGTGGAGCTCGGCCCGGCCGTGAAGGTGGAGCGCATCACCGCGCTCACCAAGAACATCGCCTACGCCGTGGCCAGCCCCGATGTGCGGATCATCAGCCCGATCCCCGGCAAGTCCGCGGTCGGCATCGAGATCCCCAACACCGACCGGGAGATGGTCAACCTCGGCGACGTGCTGCGGCTCGCGGAGTCCGCCGAGGACGACGATCCGATGCTGGTCGCCTTCGGCAAGGACGTCGAGGGCGGCTACGTCATGCACTCGCTGGCGAAGATGCCGCACATGCTGGTCGCCGGCGCCACCGGCTCCGGCAAGTCGTCCTGCATCAACTGCCTGATCACCTCGATCATGATGCGGGCGACCCCGGAGGACGTCCGGATGATCCTGGTCGACCCCAAGCGCGTGGAGCTCACCGCGTACGAGGGCATCCCGCACCTGATCACGCCGATCATCACCAATCCCAAGCGGGCCGCCGAGGCGCTGCAGTGGGTGGTGCGCGAGATGGACCTGCGCTACGACGACCTCGCCGCCTACGGCTACCGGCACATCGACGACTTCAACCGCGCCGTGCGCGAGGGCAAGGTCAAGCAGCCCGAGGGCAGCGAGCGGGAACTCCAGCCGTACCCGTATCTGCTGGTCATCGTCGACGAGTTGGCCGACCTGATGATGGTCGCCCCGCGGGACGTCGAGGACGCCATCGTGCGCATCACCCAGCTCGCGCGAGCGGCCGGCATCCACCTGGTGCTGGCCACCCAGCGCCCGTCGGTGGACGTCGTCACCGGTCTCATCAAGGCGAACGTGCCCTCCCGGCTCGCCTTCGCCACCTCCTCGCTCGCCGACTCCCGGGTCATCCTCGACCAGCCCGGCGCCGAGAAGCTGATCGGCAAGGGCGACGGACTCTTCCTGCCGATGGGCGCCAACAAGCCCATCCGCATGCAGGGCGCCTTCGTGACCGAGGAGGAGGTCGCGGCCGTCGTCCGGCACTGCAAGGAGCAGATGGCTCCGGTCTTCCGGGACGACGTGGTCGTCGGCACCAAGCAGAAGAAGGAGATCGACGAGGACATCGGCGACGACCTCGACCTGCTGTGCCAGGCGGCCGAGCTGGTCGTCTCCACCCAGTTCGGCTCGACCTCGATGCTCCAGCGCAAGCTGCGCGTCGGCTTCGCCAAGGCCGGCCGGCTGATGGACCTGATGGAGTCGCGGAACATCGTCGGGCCGAGCGAGGGGTCGAAGGCTCGTGACGTTCTCGTGAAACCTGATGAGCTGGATGGCGTGCTCGCCATGCTCCGCGGGGAGTCTGAAGGGTAGGCACAGGAGTCACGGTCGTCCCGCCGGGGCGCCCAGGTGGACGATCGTGACTCACCCGTAAGGGATCATTGAGCAACCCTTTCCCTGCGACGAACGTCAACTTGAGGGAAGGAACAGACAGCAGGTCCACCACCGGGATGTCGGGCCATTCCGATGGCGTATAAGTTCCGACCGCCCGGTTGCCCCACCCTTTTGTACTACCCCTAGACTGAACCTCCAGCACAGGTGGCTACACGCTCGAAAGGCGCGCCCGTGTCCATCGGCAACTCCCCTGAAGACGAGCGTCCGTTCGACGACGCGTCCGAGGAAGCCCGCCCCTCCGTCGGCCGTGCCCTGCAGCAGGCACGTATCGCCGCCGGGCTCACCGTAGACGACGTCAGTACCGCCACCCGGGTCCGCATCTCCATCATTCACGCCATCGAGGCGGACGACTTCGCACCCTGCGGTGGTGACGTCTACGCCCGCGGGCACATCCGGACCCTGGCCAAGGCCGTCGGCATCGACCCCGCCCCGCTGCTCGCCCAGTACGACGCCGAGCACGGCGGCCGTCCCGCACCCACCCCTGCCGCCCCCCTGTTCGAGGCGGAACGCATCCGTCCGGAACGGCGCGGCCCGAACTGGACCGCGGCCATGGTGGCCGCGATCGTCGCCGTCATCGGCTTCGTCGGCTTCACCCTGATCAAGGGAGGCGACGACACCGGCGGCAAGAGCAACCTCGCCGACGCCGCCGCCACCGAGGCGTCCGCCACGCCCACCCCGAAGGCCAAGAAGCCGGTCGACCCCAAGCCCGCGCCGTCGGACAGCGCCATCGCCGCCGCACCCCAGGACAAGGTGACCGTCAAGGTCAGCGCGGTCGACGGACCCAGCTGGATCTCGGCCAAGGACCACAACGGCCGCGCGCTGTTCGACGGGCTGCTCAAGAAGGGCCAGTCCGAGACCTTCCAGGACAGCTCCAAGATCAACCTGGTCCTGGGCAACGCCGGCAACATCGATCTGTTCGTCAACGGCAAGAAGATCGAGGACGACTGGCAGCCCGGTGCCGTGGAGCGCCTGACCTACACCAAGGGCGATCCGCAGGCCGGCTGAGCCTGCGCCGGACAACCGGCGTCACGGGTGCTTTCGCGACGGGGTTGGCCGAGTTCGGTCAACCCCGTCGACGTGGGGTGTCAGCGGGACGAAGTACTCTTGAGCCCATGCCTGAACGCCGTACCGTCGCACTCGTCACCCTTGGCTGCGCCCGTAACGAGGTGGACTCGGAGGAGCTCGCAGGCCGTTTGGAGGCGGACGGCTGGCAGCTCGTGGAGGACGCCGCCGAAGCGGACGTCGCCGTCGTCAACACCTGCGGATTCGTCGAGGCCGCCAAGAAGGACTCCGTCGACGCCCTCCTGGAGGCCAACGACCTCAAGGAGCACGGCAGAACGCAGGCCGTGGTGGCGGTGGGCTGCATGGCCGAGCGGTACGGCAAGGAACTGGCCGAGGCCCTCCCCGAGGCCGACGGCGTGCTCGGCTTCGACGACTACACGCAGATCTCCGAGCGCCTGCAGACCATCCTCAGCGGCGGCATCCACGCCGCGCACACCCCTCGCGACCGGCGCAAGCTGCTGCCGATCAGCCCGGTCGAGCGGCAGGAATCGGCCGCCTCCGTGGTGCTGCCCGGGCACGGGCCCGCCGTGCCGGAGCAGGGGCCCGGCGACCTGCCGGACGGCCTCGCACCCGCCTCCGGACCCCGCGCGCCCCTGCGCCGCCGCCTGGACGGCTCCCCGGTCGCCTCGGTCAAGCTCGCCTCCGGCTGCGACCGGCGCTGCTCCTTCTGCGCCATCCCCTCCTTCCGCGGCTCCTTCATCTCCCGCCGCCCCAGCGACGTGCTGAACGAGACGCGCTGGCTCGCCGAGCAGGGCGTGAAGGAGATCATGCTGGTCTCCGAGAACAACACCTCCTACGGCAAGGACCTCGGCGACATCCGCCTGCTGGAGTCCCTGCTGCCCGAGCTGGCCGGAGTCGACGGCATCGAGCGGGTCCGGGTCAGTTACCTCCAGCCGGCCGAGATGCGGCCCGGCCTGATCGACGTGCTGACCTCCACCGAGAAGGTCGCCCCCTACTTCGACCTGTCCTTCCAGCACTCCGCGCCCGGCGTACTGCGCGCCATGCGCCGCTTCGGCGACACCGACCGGTTCCTGGAGCTGCTCGACACCATCCGCTCCAGGGCTCCCGAGGCCGGCGTCCGCTCCAACTTCATCGTCGGCTTCCCCGGCGAGTCCGAGGCCGACCTCGCCGAGCTGGAACGCTTCCTGAACCACGCCCGGCTCGACGCCATCGGCGTCTTCGGCTACTCCGACGAGGAGGGCACCGAGGCGGCGACCTACGAGAACAAGCTCCCCGAGGACGTGGTCGCCGAGCGGCTGGCCCACGTCTCGCGCCTCGCCGAGGAGCTGGTCTCCCAGCGCGCCGAGGAACGGGTCGGCGAGACCCTGCGGGTACTGGTGGAGTCCGTGGACGAGGAGGACGGCGTGTACGGCCGCGCCGCCCACCAGGCACCCGAGACCGACGGCCAGGTGCTGCTGACGAACGGCGAGGGACTGGACGTCGGCCGTATGGTCGAGGCGAAGGTGGTGGGCACCGAGGGCGTCGACCTGGTCGCCGAACCGCTGTTCCAGGGTGCGCTCACGCGCGGTGAGGAGGCAGGCAGATGACGGGAATCCCGGCATCCGCGGCAGGAGGCCCCGTCGGCGCGCGCCGGGCGGCCGCGAGCGCGACGCCGGGCGGACCCGCAGCGGCCGCCGGCCGCGGCTCCGGAGCCGGACAGCCCGGCGCCGGCCGCAAGACCGGTCAGGCCGGCGGACGCGCCTTCGCGGGACGCCGCACGGCCGCACGTGAGGCGCAGGAGCCCTCCGGCGGCGCGTCCGGTGGTGCCTCCGCCGGCGGCGAGCTCTCCGGAGCCGATGTCGCGGCGGCGGCCGTGTCCGGGAAGGTGCCCGCCGACAGCGCGGGTGCCGACAACGGCAAGCCGGCGCGGGGCGGGAAGATCGCGGCCGCGGCGGTGAACCAGGCCAGCGTCTGGAACATCGCCAACCTGCTCACCATGCTGCGGCTGCTCCTGGTGCCGGCCTTCGTCATGCTGATGCTGGCCGACGGCGGCTACGACCCGGCCTGGCGCTCACTCGCCTGGGCGGCCTTCGCCATCGCCATGATCACCGACCTGTTCGACGGTCATCTGGCCCGCACCTACAACCTCGTCACCGACTTCGGGAAGATCGCCGACCCGATCGCCGACAAGGCGATCATGGGAGCGGCACTGATCTGTCTCTCCGCGCTGGGCGACCTGCCCTGGTGGGTCACCGGCGTGATCCTCGGCCGGGAACTCGGCATCACCCTGCTGCGTTTTCTGGTCATCCGCTATGGCGTCATCCCCGCCAGCCGCGGCGGCAAGCTCAAGACGCTCACTCAGGGCGTCGCCGTCGGCATGTATGTGCTGGCGCTGACGGGCTGGCTGGCCACCCTGCGCTTCTGGGTGATGGCCGCGGCGGTCGTGCTGACCGTGGTGACCGGACTGGACTATGTGAGACAGGCCATTGTGCTGCGCCGGAAGGGAATCGCCGAGCGCAAGGCGGCGTTGGAGGAGACGGCAGAGTGAGCTCCACGGCCGCCGACGTCGTGCGGCTACTCACCGTGCACGGCAGCACTCTGGCCGTCGCCGAATCCCTGACCGGCGGACTGGTGTCCGCGGAGATCACCTCGGTCCCCGGCGCCTCGAAGGTGTTCCGGGGTTCGGTGACCGCGTACGCCACCGACCTCAAGCACCGCCTGCTCGGCGTCGACGCCGAGCTGCTGGAGCGCAAGGGAGCGGTGGATGCCCAGGTCGCGGGGCAGATGGCCGCAGGGGCGCGCAGGGTTCTGGGCGCCGACTGGGGCATCGCGACCACCGGTGTCGCAGGCCCCGACCCCCAGGACGGGCAGGCTGTGGGCACGGTCTTCGTGGCGGTGCACGGACCCTTCGCGCAAGGTTCCGGTTCAGCCCGCGGCGGAAAAGTGCGGCACCTGCGGTTGAACGGCGACCGCGCGGAAATTCGTATGGAGAGTGTACGGAGCGTACTCGCACTGCTCCTCGAGGAGCTTGCGGGCGATCAGACCGGGAATGAGCGGGCATAGGATACGGAACGGAACGGGGGGTTTTGATGTTTGCAGCCCTGAGTGAACACGACATCGCTCCCCGCACGGCCGCGGCGCGAGGCGGTACGGTGGGGCGAGAAGGATGCGGCCATGCGGTCCGAGGAGGGAGCCACCGATGATTCTGCTCCGTCGCCTGCTGGGTGACGTGCTGCGTCGGCAGCGCCAGCGCCAGGGCCGTACTCTGCGCGAAGTCTCCTCGTCCGCCCGAGTCTCACTCGGCTATCTCTCCGAGGTGGAGCGGGGGCAGAAGGAGGCTTCCTCCGAACTGCTCGCCGCCATCTGCGACGCGCTGGACGTACGGATGTCCGAGCTCATGCGGGAAGTCAGCGACGAACTCGCTCTCGCCGAGCTGGCCCAGTCTGCTGCTGCGACCCCCAGCGAACCTGTGCCCACGCCGGTGCGCCCGATGCTGGGTTCCGTCTCCGTGACCGGTGTGCCACCGGAACGGGTGACCATCAAGGCACCTGCCGAGGCGGTGGACGTGGTCGCCGCCTGAACGGCGGCGTGAAGGTGTGACAGGCCCCGGAGGGGCCCTTCCGGGAAACCGGAGGGGTGCCGCCGGGGTTTTTCGCGTTTCGGGGGTAGTCGTGGTGCGGGGGGTGCGTTTGCCGGTGTGCCCCGCGGCGGTCATGGTTGAGGGATCACGGGGGGCGAGCCGCGGGGGGTGAGTCACGGAGGTGCGGATGTACGTCGTGAAGAGCCCGTTGTCCGATGCGAATCTCAAGACCGTCTCCGAGGCGCTGCAAGGCGCCCTCGTCGACCTGATCGATCTCGCCCTGGTGGCCAAGCAGATCCACTGGAACGTGGTCGGGCCGCGTTTCCGGTCGGTCCACCTGCAACTCGACGAGGTGGTGACCGTCGCCCGCCAGCATTCCGACACCGTGGCGGAGCGCTGCGCGGCACTGGGCGTCTCCCCGGACGGACGTGCGGCCACGGTGGCCGTCGGCAGCGGTATCGGGGTCACGCCCGAAGGCTGGGTCGACGACACCACGGCCGTGGGCACGCTCGTCGACGCGCTGGGCGCGGTGATCGCCCGGATGCGGGAGCGGGTGGCCGCGACCGAGGAACCGGATCCGGTGACCCAGGACATCCTCATCGGCGTCACCGCCGACCTCGAGAAGCAGCACTGGATGTTCCAGGCCGAGAACGGGTGACGTGGCGGCGCGCACAGCGCGCTGGGGGGCCGCTGCGAGCCTCGGGCTTCTGTGGTGGTGGGCGCTGGCACGACTCGTGCTGGCGCCCGGTGCCGGCGTGCTGGAGGCGGCGGTCGCCGCCGGAGGCTGGGGGCTGAGCCTGCTGCCGGTGCACTGCGTGCCCAAGCGGCAGGCGGAGGGCGCCCTGGCGGCCGGGCGGTGGCGCCGAGCCTGGCGGGTGCTCACGGGGCCCCGGGGTGGTGGGCAAGGGGTGGGGTGACGGTTTCAAGGGCGCTGCGCCTGCGCCCGTGACCGGGTGATGTGGCCTCCCCGTCGTGCAGGGCGGGCGGTCAGCCGGCCGTCCTGCGGCCGCGGCCCCGGTGCGGGTGCGGCTCCTCGGCCCGCGGTCAGCCGGTCGGGCGGGTGCGGTCGCGGCGGGACCTTCCGGGCTCGGGGGCCGGGCCGCGCTGGCAGACGGGGCACCAGTAGGTGGGCCGCTCGCGGGAGCCGTCACCCTGGTCGGCGACCCGGATGGGCGTGCCGCAGCGCAGACAGGGGCGGGACGCACGGCCGTAGACGAAGAGATCGGGCCCTCGGCCGGACGCCGCGCCCGATGCGCGGGAGGGACGCCTGCCCGGGTGCGATGGGGCGCCGGTAGGCGCGGCCGGGCCGGTCACCACGGGCGGCACGCCGGCCGGGGCGGTCGTGGTCGTGGTTCTGCGGATCGGGCGCTCGCGGTTGAAGTCCAGCAGCGTCTTGGCGAGTTCGGGCAGGTATGCGGCGCGGTCGGCGGGCAGGGCGCCCACCGGGAGCCAGGGGGTGACGCCGAGCAGGAAGCAGAGCTCGCTCTTGAACACATTGCCGATGCCGGCGAGGTTGCGCTGGTCGAGGAGCGCCTCGCCGAGCGGGCGGTCCGGGTCCTTCAGGAGGTTGGCCAGGGCCGTCTCGGGGTCCCAGTCGGGGCCCAGCAGGTCGGGTCCGAGGTGGCCGACCGCGCGGTCCTCGTCGGCGGTGCGCAGCAGCTCGAGCACGGGCAGGCGGTAGCCGACCGCGGTGCGCCCGGCGGTGCCGAGGATCACCCGGATCTGGTGGGCGGGACCGCCGGTCCAGCGCTCGCCGCCGGCGAACACCTTCCACGCCCCGTCCATCCGCAGATGCGAGTGCAGAGTCAGGCCGCCCTCGATCCTGGTGAGCAGGTGCTTGCCGCGCGGGGTGACGTCGAGGACGGTGCGGCCGGTGAGGTCGGCCGTGGCGAACCGGGGCACCCGCAGATCGCTGCGGGTCAGCACCCTGCCCGCGAGGGCGCTGTGCAGCCGTCGCGCCGCCTGCCAGACCGTGTCTCCTTCGGGCATGGCTCAAGGGTGGCACGCCGGCCGCGAAATGGCCGGTCGCGGACGGGGCGCCGGACGGGGCACGCAAGGACGGGCAACGGACGGGGCGGGGCAACGGACGGGGCGGGGCAGCACGGGGTGGTCAGGCACGCAGACGCAGTCCCCGGGGCGTGGCGATGAATCCCGCGGACTCCAGCAGCGCGCCGAAGGGGGAGGTCAGGGCCGGGCTGCCGTTGACGCGCTCCACGGTCACCGTGCCGAGGGAGCCCGCCCGGGCGGCGGTGGCGAGGGCCTCCGCGGCGGCCGGCAGCCGGCTGTCGTCGGCGGGCTCGGCGTCCGGGTCGGCGGGCCAGGCCAGCAGGGTCTTGCCGCCGCGCTCCATGTAGAGCGTCAGCTCGCCGTCGACCAGCACCACCAGGGAACCCGCCTTGCGGCCCGGCTTGTGGCTGGCGCCGTTGGGCGGCTCGGGCCAGCCCAGGGCGGCACCGTAGGCGTTCGCCGGGTCGGCGGCGGCAAGGACGACGGCCCGGGAGGACCGGTCCGGGCCGGTGCGCCGGCCCGCGAAGGGGTCGTAGGAGCCGCGTCCGCCCTGCTGCCACAGGGGCGGGCTGCCCGGCGTGAGGTCCCGGGGCGAGATCCACTCGCTCGGCGTGGTGCGGGAGGAGCCAGGGGAGCCGTCACCGGGGAAGCCGTCCTCGCCGGAGCCGAGGTCGCCCGGCGGGCCGTCGTGGCCCGGGGCGGATCCCGGCGGGCCGTCTGCCGGTGCGGCGAAGCCGTGCGTGGCGAACGGATCGGCACCGCCCGGCGGCTGCCCCTGGGGCCCTGCGGCGGGGCTGGGGGCCGGAAGGCTGTCGCCGCGCTCCCGCGCGTTGGACACCGCGCGCAGACGGTCGACCGCCCCGTCCATCGCGAACTGGGCGGCGCCCAGGCCCTCCACCACATAGCCGCGCCGGGCCTGCCCGGTCTCCTCGAAGGCGGACAGCACCCGGTACACCGCCGAGAAGCCGCCCTCGACGCCCTCCGCGGCGACGGCGCCGCGGGTGACCACGCCGTGCCGGTCGAGCAGCGTACGGGCCAGGGCGTGGGCGCGGACCGTGGTGTCCGCCTCCCGCTCGGGCAGCAGGGACCAGCGTCCCGCGACGCTCGGCGGGCCGTTGCGGGAGGCACTGCGGGCGGCCGCGGTGAGCGAGCCGTACCGTCCGCGCGGGACGGAGCGCTTGGCGCGGTGGGCCGTGGAGCCCGCCGTACGCCCGGAGCCCAGGTAGGCGCGCATCGGGCCGAGCGTGTCATTGGTGAGCCGGCCCGACCAGGCCAGGTCCCAGATGGCGTCGGCGAGCTGCGGATCGGTGACCTCCGGGTGGGTGGTGGCGCGGACCCGGTCGGCGATCTGCCGGAAGAACAGGCCGTAGCCACCGCTCAGGGCGTCCAGCACGGACTGGTGCAGCGGGGTCGGCTCCAGGGGGTGCGGCGGCGGCAGGAGCAGCGGGGCGGCGTCCGCGAGGTACAGGGAGACCCAGCCGTCCTTCCCGGGCAGCGAACCGGCGCCCGCCCACACCACCTCACCGGAGGCGGTGAGCTCGTCCAGCATCGCGGGCGTGTAGTCCGCCACCCGCGAGGGCAGGACCAGCTTCTCCAGGGCGGAGGCGGGCACCGAGGCGCCCTGCAGCTGCTCCACCGCGCGCACCAGACCGTCGATGCCGCGCAGCGCGTGCCCCTTGCCGATGTGCTGCCACTGGGGGAGGAACTGGGCGAGCGCGGGCGGCGGCACGGGTTCCAGCTCGTGCCGCAGCGCGGCCAGGGACCGGCGGCGCAGCCGGCGCAGCACGGTGGCGTCGCACCACTCCTGGCCGATCCCGGCCGGGTGGAACTCGCCCTGCACGATCCTGCCCGCCGCCGACAGCCGCTGCAGCGCGCCCTCGGTGACGGCCACGCCCAGACCGAAGCGGCCCGCCGCGGTCGCCGAGGTGAACGGGCCGTGGGTGCGGGCGTAGCGGGCGAGAAGGTCGCCCAGCGGATCCTTCACCGGCTCGGTGAACGCCTCCGGCACACCGACCGGCAGCGCCGTGCCCAGCGCGTCCCGCAGCCGCCCGGCGTCCTCCACGGCCGCCCAGTGGTCGGCGCCGGCGATGCGGACCCGGATGGCGCGCCGCGCGGAGGCCAGCTCCTCGGCCCACCCCGGCTGCGCGCCGCGTTCCGCCAGCTCGGCGTCGGTGAGCGGGCCGAGCATCCGCAGCAGGTCGGCGACGCCCTCCACGTCCTTCACCCGCCGGTCCTCGGTGAGCCACTGCAGCTCGCGCTCCAGCTCGACGAGCACCTCGGCGTCCAGCAGCTCGCGCAGTTCGGCCTGGCCGAGCAGCTCGGCGAGCAGCCGGGAGTCCAGGGACAGCGCGGCGGCCCGGCGCTCGGCGAGCGGGGAGTCGCCCTCGTACAGGAACTGGGCGACATAGCCGAAGAGCAGGGAGCGGGCGAAGGGCGACGGCTCGGGGGTGGTGACCTCGACCAGGCGCACCTTGCGGGACTCCAGGTCGCCCATCAGCTCGACCAGGCCGGGCACGTCGAACACGTCCTGGAGGCATTCGCGGACCGCCTCCAGCACGATCGGGAAGGAGCCGAACTCGCCCGCGACCTGCAGCAGCTGAGAGGCCCGCTGACGCTGCTGCCACAGCGGGGTGCGCCGGCCGGGATTGCGGCGCGGCAGCAGCAGCGCGCGGGCGGCGCACTCACGGAACCGGGAGGCGAACAGCGCCGAGCCGCCCACCTGGTCGGTGACGATCTGGTCGATCTCGCCCTTGTCGAAGACGACGTCCGCCGCCCCCACCGGCGCCTGGTCGGCGTCGTACTCCGCGCCCGCCTTCACCGGCTCCTGGTCGAGCAGGTCCAGGCCCATCAGATCCGCGTCAGGCAGGCGGAGCACGATGCCGTCGTCGGCGTGCATCACCTGGGCGTCCATGCCGTACCGCTCGGACAGGCGGGCGCCGAGCGCCAGCGCCCACGGGGCGTGCACCTGGGCGCCGAACGGGGAGTGCACCACCACCCGCCAGTCGCCCAGCTCGTCGCGGAAGCGCTCCACGACGATGGTGCGGTCGTCCGGCACATGACCGCAGGCCTCGCGCTGCTCGTGGAGGTAGGCCAGGACGTTGTCCGCGGCCCAGGCGTCGAGACCGGCGGCGAGCAGCCGCAGCCGGGCGTCCTCCCTGGACAGCGAGCCGACCTCGCGCAGGAAGGCGCCCACCGCGCGGCCCAGCTCCAGCGGACGCCCCAGCTGGTCGCCCTTCCAGAACGGCAGCCGGCCCGGCACTCCCGGCGCAGGGGACACCAGCACCCGGTCACGGGTGATGTCCTCGATGCGCCAGGAGCTGGTGCCCAGGGTGAACACATCGCCCACGCGGGACTCGTAGACCATCTCCTCGTCCAGTTCGCCGACCCGGCCGCCCCCCTTCTTCGGGTCGGCGCCGGCGAGGAACACCCCGAACATGCCACGGTCGGGGATCGTGCCGCCCGAGGTCACCGCGAGCCGCTGGGCGCCCGGGCGGCCCGTGATCTCGCCGGTGACCCGGTCCCACACCACGCGCGGGCGCAGCTCGGCGAAGGCGTCGGAGGGGTAGCGGCCGGCCAGCATGTCGAGCACGCCGGTGAAGGCGGACTCGGGCAGCGAGGCGAAGGGCGCGGCCCGGCGCACCACGGCCAGCAGATCGTCGTACTGCCAGGTGTCCATCGCCGTCATGGCGACCAGCTGCTGGGCCAGGACGTCGAGCGGGTTGGCGGGGATCCTCAGGGACTCGATGGCACCCGAGCGCATCCGCTCGGTGACCACCGCCGCCTGCACCAGATCGCCGCGGTACTTCGGGAACACCACACCCGTGGACACCGCGCCCACCTGATGGCCCGCGCGGCCCACCCGCTGCAGCCCCGAGGCGACGGACGGCGGCGACTCCACCTGCACCACCAGGTCCACCGCGCCCATGTCGATGCCCAGCTCCAGGCTGGAGGTGGCGACCACCGCGGGCAGCCGTCCCGCCTTGAGGTCCTCCTCCACCAGGGTCCGCTGCTCCTTGGACACCGAGCCGTGATGGGCCCGGGCGATCACCGGCGGCGCCCCGTGCGCGGCCCCGGAGCCGCCCATCAGCTCCGCGGGGGAGTGATGCTCGTCCAGCGACTCGCCGGTGGCACGCTCATAGGCGATCTCGTTCAGCCGGTTGCACAGGCGCTCGGCGAGCCGGCGGGAGTTGGCGAACACGATCGTCGAGCGGTGCGACTGGACGAGGTCGGTGATCCGCTCCTCGACATGCGGCCAGATCGACGGGCGCTCGGCCCCCTCCGAACCGTCCGCGACCGGGGAACCGCCCAGCTCGCCCAGATCCTCCACCGGGACCACGACGGACAGGTCGAACTCCTTGCCCGACTCCGGCTGGACGATCTCCACCTTGCCGCGCGGCGACAGAAAGCGCGCCACCTCGTCGACCGGGCGGACCGTCGCCGACAGGCCGATCCGGCGGGCGGGCCTGGGCAGCAGCTCGTCCAGCCGCTCCAGGGACAGCGCCAGATGCGCGCCGCGCTTGGTGCCGGCGACCGCGTGCACCTCGTCCAGGATCACCGTCTCCACGCCGGCCAGCGCGTCCCGCGTGGCCGACGTCAGCATCAGGAACAGGGACTCCGGGGTGGTGATCAGGATGTCCGGCGGGCGCGTGGACAGCGCGCGGCGCTCGGCCGGCGGGGTGTCCCCCGAGCGGATGCCCACCTTCACCTCGGGCTCGGGCATGCCGAGGCGCACCGCCTCCTGGCGGATGCCGGTCAGCGGGCTGCGCAGATTGCGCTCCACGTCGACCGCGAGCGCCTTCAGCGGGGAGACGTACAGGACACGGCACCGCTTCTTCGGATCGGCGGGCGACGGCGTGGACGCCAGCTGGTCCAGCGCCGCGAGGAAGGCGGCCAGGGTCTTCCCGGAACCGGTGGGCGCCACCACCAGCACGTCCGAACCCGCACGGATCGCCTGCCACGCCCCGGCCTGGGCGGCCGTGGGCGCGGAGAACGCCCCCGTGAACCACCCACGGGTCGCGGGGGAGAAGCCGTCCAGGGCTCGAAGCGGATCGCCGACCATGTGTCCATCGTGCACCCCACCACTGACAACGGCCCGGAGCCGGGCCCACAGCCGTGCGGCCCGGGCGTCGCGGAGAATGGGTGCATGGCGGGAACGGACCGAGGAGGGCAGCAGGGCAGGGAGCGGGCCCGGCACTGGCAGTTCGCCGAGCTGCCCGGCGTCGACCTGCTGCGCGCCCGCTACATCCGCAAGGAGTTCGTGCGGCACACCCACGAGAACTTCGTGATCGCCGCCATCGCGGACGGCGTCGAGGTCTTCCACCACGGCGGCGGCGACCAGTACGCGGGACCCGGCGCCCTCGCCCTGGTCAACCCGGACACCCCGCACACCGGGCGGGCCGGTGTCCCCGAGGGCTGGCGCTACGGGGCGGTCTACCCGCCGCCCGACGTCGTGGCGGCCATCGCCGCCGAGACCACCACCCTGCGCGGCACGCCCGGCTTCGTCTCACCGGTGCTGGACGACCCGTACTCCGCCCGCCTGGTGCACCAGGTGCTGCGGGCCACCGACGAGGGCAACGCGCTCGCCGCCGACACCCTGCTGCGGGTCGCCGTCACCCGGCTGCTGCGGCTCAACGGCGGCACGCTGCCGCGCCGCGAGGTCCGCACGGCCGGCGCCCGCGCCGCCGCACGCGCACGGGCGGTCCTGGAGGAACGGATGGCCGCGCCGCCCACGCTGGAGCAGCTCGCCGCCGAGCTGGGCACCAGCCCGTTCGCGCTGCTGCGCGCCTTCCGCGACACCTACGGCATGCCGCCGCACGCCTGGCTCACCGACGCCCGGGTGCGGCGGGCCAGGAAGCTGCTGGACGAGGGGACCGCGCCGTCCGAGGCCGCCGTCGCCGTCGGCTTCACCGACCAGCCGCACCTGAACCGGCACTTCAGCCGCATCGTCGGCGTGCCGCCGGGCGCCTACCAGCGTGAGCGCAAGAACGTACAAGACGCCCGGCCCGGGCTTCTCGTACCGTCCAAAGCGTGGCAGTACAACGCACCGCAACCCTCACAGCAACCACTCACACCCCCGACAGACCCGACCGTGCCGTCGTACGGGACGCCCTCGGCGTGGGGATCGCCGTCGGACTCTCCGGATTCGCCTTCGGCGTGACCTCGGCCGGCAGCGGGCTCACGCTGCTGCAGACCTGTGCGCTGAGCCTGCTGGTGTTCACCGGTGCCTCCCAGTTCGCCCTGGTGGGCGCGCTTGCGGCGGGCGGGGGCCCGTTCACGGCCGCCGCGGGTGCCTTCTTCCTCGGGGTGCGCAACGCCTTCTACGGGCTGCGCCTGTCCCAGCTGCTCGCTCTGCCGCGTGCGCTGCGGCCGCTGGCCGCCCACTGGGTCATCGACGAGACCACCGCGGTCTCGCTGGCCCAGCCCACCCGGCGCACCGCGCGCATCGGCTTTCTGGTGACCGGGCTCAGCCTGTACCTGCTGTGGAACCTCACCACGCTGCTCGGGGCGCTCGGCGCGGAGGCCATCGGGGACACCGAGGCCTGGGGCCTGGACGCGGCCGGCCCGGCCGTCTTCCTGGCGCTGCTGGCCCCGATGCTCAGGAACACGACCGAACGGGCCGTGGCGGCGCTCGCCGTTCTGCTCGGGCTCGGCCTGCTGCCGGTCCTGCCCGCGGGCGTGCCCGTGCTGGTGTCCGCGCTGGCGGCGCCGGTGGTGCTGTGGGCCCGGGGGCGCCGGGACGGGGCGTCCGGGTCTTCCGGGACGTCCTCGGGGCCCGAGGCGTCCGCATCCGAGACGTCTGCCACAGGCGAGGCCTCCGAGGCAGCTGAGGCAGCTGAGGTGTCCGAGGCAGCTGAGGCACCTCGAGCACCCCGGACGTCCGAGGGGGGAGATCGTTGAGCATCTGGATCGCCATCGGTGTGACCGTCGTCGGCTGCTACGCCGTCAAGCTCGCCGGTCTTCTCGTGCCGGCCGGCGTTCTCGAGCGGCCCCTGGTCAGGCGGCTCGCCGCGCTGCTGCCGGTCGCCCTGCTCGCGGCCCTCACCGCGCAGCAGACCTTCGCCGACGGCCAGTCGCTGGTCCTGGACGCGCGCGCCGCGGGCGTCGGGGCCGCCGCCGTGGCCCTCGTCCTGCGGGCACCGTTCCTGGTCGTCGTCGCGGTCGCCGTGGCGGTGACGGCGGGCGTAAGGGCGCTCAGCGGCTGAGCGTGCCGTCGGCGCGCGCCGGTCCCGCGCCGGCTCACTCCACGGGACGGCCGTACGCCCGCAGAATCCGCAGCGCCTCGATGGTCACCATGGGGCGCGCCTCCAGCGCGGGGGCCGCCGCCCAGCGGCGCCACCGGACCGGCCAGCCGCCGTCCTCCCGCTGCTCCGCGGCCAGGTGGTCCAGGGAGCGGGCCATCTCCTCGTCCGTGAACCAGGCACGGGCCAGCGAGTCCGGGGCCGGCGCGTAGTCGTGCGGGAAGTGGTGCTCGCCCGGTGCGTAGCCGGGGGCGACCGGGTAGGCGCCGAGGTCGTCGGGGTCGAGCGCCGCGAGGCGCTGCCCGCGCACCAGGCGCCCCAGCCGGTCCGCGGCCGCCTCCGCGCGGGCGCGGTCCGGGACGGCGTCCAGGAAGGCGACGGCCGCCTCGATCTCGTACGGATGGGACCGTTCCAGCGATTCCACGGCCTGCCAGCAGAAGTCCGTGGCCCGGAACAGCCAGGCGTGCCAGACCTCGTTGCGGTGCAGCAGGCCGGCGGCGTGACCGGTGGTGAGCAGCTCGCTCGGCGGGTCGTCGACGATCGGGACGAACGGAGCCGCCGGATAGCCGCTCTGGCTGGGGTGGATCGCCGGCAGGGCCCCGTCGGCGTTGGAGACCGAGGTGAGATAGCGGCACACCTGCTCCGCACGCCGGTCGGTGCACCGGCCCACGGCGTCCAGGACGCGCAGGGCGCGAACCGTGTGCAAGGGCTGGCTGACGGGGCCCCGGAGGTCGGGTTCGAGGCCGTGACCGTAGCCGCCGTCCTCGTTGCGGTAGGCGTCCAGCGCCGTCTCCACCGGGCCGGCGCCGCCGCCCAGGAAGTGGTGGGCGAACAGGCGCTGCTCCAGCACCCGTGCGGAGAGCCAGACGAACTGCGCCGCCCGCGCGAGCGGCGTGTCCGTCCGGGTGGTCGGGTCGTGAGGGGTAGCTCCGGTATCGGCCATGGGGCCGACCGTAGGGCGGAAAGCGGTATCGGGATGCGGTCCCGGCGGGGGCCACCCCCGCAGGCGGGATACTGGAGGCATGCGGTTGACGGTCTTCTGGCAGCGGATGGCGGAGCACTTCGGTCCCGGCTATGCCGACACCTTCGCGCGTGACCATGTCATGTCGGAGCTCGGCGGGCGCACGGTGCACCAGGCGCTGGCGGCGGGCTGGGACGCCAAGGACGTCTGGCAGGTGGTCTGCGCGGTGATGGAGGTCCCTCCGGAGAAGCGCTGAGATGACGAACCTTCTCCCACGCCTTCGCACACGCAGCGTCTGCGCAGCGAAGCCACCCGTCTCACGCGGCGAAGCGCCGATGGTCACAAAGATCGCCCGCGGGCAGACGGCTGTCACAGCCGTGGGTGAGACTTGGCTCCGTGGCACCGACTGACGAGACCGGGCAGGCAGCCCCTCCCTCCTCCACCCCTGGCGCACCCCCGCCCGCCGGACCCGCGGCTCTCGGCGCCGCACCGGGTGCCCGCATGCCGCGCTGGCTCCCCCGCGCCATGGTGCTGGCGCTCGCCCTGTACGGCCTGTTCCAACTGGGCAGCTGGGCCTTCCACCAGCTCACCGGCCTGCTGATCAACGTCCTGATCGCGTTCTTCCTGGCGCTCGCCGTGGAGCCCGCCGTCAGCTGGATGGCTGCGCGGGGCGTACGCCGGGGGCTCGGCACTTTCGTGGTGTTCCTGGGTGTGCTGATCGTGGGCGCCGGTTTCGTCACCCTGCTCGGGTCCATGCTGGCCGGGCAGATCATCAAGATCGTCGAGGGCTTCCCCGACTATCTCGACTCGGTCATCAACTGGATCAACACCCACTTCCACACCGAACTGCGCCGCGTGGACATCCAGGAGGGCCTGCTGCGCTCCGACTGGCTGCGCAACTACGTCCAGAACAGCGCCTCCGGCGTCCTGGACGTCTCCGCGCAGGTCCTCGGCGGACTGTTCCAGCTGCTGACCGTCTTCCTGTTCTCGTTCTACTTCGCCGCCGACGGCCCGCGGCTGCGCCGCACCATCTGCTCCCTGCTGCCGCCGGCCCGGCAGGCCGAGGTGCTGCGCGCCTGGGAGATCGCGGTGAACAAGACCGGCGGCTACCTCTACTCGCGCGGCCTGATGGCCCTGATATCCGGCCTGGCGCACTATGTGCTGCTGGAGGTCCTGGACGTGCCCTACGCGCCCGTGCTGGCCGTGTGGGTGGGGCTGGTCTCGCAGTTCATCCCCACCATCGGCACGTATCTGGCGGGCGCCCTGCCCATGCTGATCGCCTTCACGGTCAACCCCTGGTACGCGCTGTGGGTGCTGATCTTCGTGGTGGTCTACCAGCAGTTCGAGAACTATGTGCTGCAGCCCAAGCTGACCTCGAAGACCGTCGACATCCATCCGGCGGTCGCCTTCGGCTCGGTCGTCGCGGGCACCGCGTTGCTCGGCGCGGTCGGCGCGTTGATCGCCATTCCGGCTGTCGCCACGCTCCAGGCGTTCCTCGGCGCCTATGTGAAGCGCTACGACGTCACCGACGACCCGCGGGTCCACGGCCACCGCGGCGACGGCACCGGCCTCCTCACCCGGGCCCGCCGCCTGTGGGCCCGGGGCTCGGGCGAGAGCCCTCCTCCGGGCAGGGACACCGGCGGTTCGTGAGCGGGCCCTCATATGCCCCGCCGGTGGACCTGGCCCGGGCGCGCCGTCCGTTTCCCCAAGCGTCGTCACATGCGTCATTCCCGCGTCGTCGGACCGGCCCTGCCCACGAGCGGCGTCGCGACCCACGCACGCAGGAACACGCGAAGGGGCGGCACATGAGCGAGGCGCTGCCTCGGCACCACGAGGAGACTCGGGACGCGGAGACACAGAAGACGCGGGAGACACGGGGCGCGGAGACGCCGGACATGGAGACGCGGGACACGGAGACGCGGGACACGGCTGCGCAGGATGAGGAGACCTGCGAACTCGACCCGATCACCTGGGACGCACTCGTGGAGGCGATGAGGAAGCACGGGGTGACGCACGAGGTGACGGGCAGGATCTGCCACGACGCCCGGCGCATGGTCAACGCCACCCCGGTCGCCGAACGCGACCGCCTCGAAGCCGAGGCCGAGGAGGCCTTCGCCGAACGGCGGGCGGGACTCCGCTGACCTTCTCTCCTGGCACCGCGGTCAACCGGTGTGCCGCGCGGTGCGCTTGACACAAAAATCGAACATCTATTCTTATGGAGGCGCCGATGAGGCTCGACGACGGGTGTTCTGACCCAGTTCGGGTGAGAAGGTCCCGGAGTTATCCACAGGGCGGACAGACGTCGGGACGCATTGTCAGTGGCAGGCGCTAGCGTCTTTGACGTGAAGCGATCGACTCAAGCAAATCGGGTGGAACCCATGGCAGGAACCGACCGCGAGAAGGCGCTCGACGCCGCGCTCGCACAGATTGAACGGCAATTCGGCAAGGGCGCCGTCATGCGCATGGGCGAGCGGTCGAAGGAGCCCATCGAGGTCATCCCGACCGGGTCGACCGCGCTGGACGTCGCCCTCGGAGTCGGCGGCCTGCCGCGTGGCCGTGTGGTGGAGATCTACGGCCCCGAGTCCTCCGGTAAGACGACCCTGACCCTGCACGCGGTGGCCAACGCCCAGAAGGCCGGCGGACAGGTCGCCTTCGTGGACGCGGAGCACGCCCTCGACCCCGAGTACGCCAAGAAGCTCGGCGTCGACATCGACAACCTCATCCTGTCCCAGCCGGACAACGGTGAGCAGGCCCTGGAGATCGTGGACATGCTGGTCCGCTCCGGCGCCCTCGACCTCATCGTCGTCGACTCCGTCGCCGCCCTGGTGCCCCGCGCGGAGATCGAGGGCGAGATGGGCGACAGCCACGTGGGTCTGCAGGCCCGTCTGATGAGTCAGGCCCTGCGGAAGATCACCAGCGCGCTCAACCAGTCCAAGACCACCGCGATCTTCATCAACCAGCTCCGCGAGAAGATCGGCGTGATGTTCGGCTCCCCGGAGACCACCACCGGTGGCCGCGCGCTGAAGTTCTACGCCTCCGTGCGCATCGACATCCGCCGCATCGAGACCCTCAAGGACGGCACCGAGGCGGTCGGCAACCGCACCCGCTGCAAGGTCGTCAAGAACAAGGTCGCGCCCCCCTTCAAGCAGGCCGAGTTCGACATCCTCTACGGCCAGGGCATCAGCCGCGAGGGCGGCCTGATCGACATGGGCGTGGAGCACGGCTTCGTCCGCAAGGCCGGCGCCTGGTACACGTACGAGGGCGACCAGCTCGGCCAGGGCAAGGAGAACGCCCGCAACTTCCTCAAGGACAACCCCGACCTCGCCAACGAGATCGAGCGGAAGATCAAGGAGAAGCTGGGCGTCGGCGTACGGCCCGAGGAGAGCGCCACCGAGCCGGGCAAGGACGCTGCTCCGGCCGAGACGCCCGCGGTTCCGGCTCCGGCGGCCAAGGCCGGCAAGTCCAAGGCCGCGGCGGCCAAGAGCTGACCCGTGACCCGACGAACGGACTGGGCCGAGTACGAGTTCGCCGCATCCGGTGCCCGGCGGGGGAGGGGCATCGGAGCCGGTGATGGCTCAGCCGCGGACGCGGCGACCCATGGGTACGGCGACGAGACCGCGGAGGCGGGCGGCATCCCGGCGGATACGCCGGGCGACCTCCCGCGCCGCGGCACCCGGGGCTCGCGCCGCACGGGCGGGACACCGGGCGGCGGCTCGCGTGACGGCGGGCCGCGTGGTGGACGCGGACGCGGGCGCCGTGCCTTCGGCGACGCGACCGCCCGGGACGGGGGCGCCTCGACCTCGTCGAGGGCCGAGGGGGAGGAGTCCCCGGGGGACCCGGTCGAGCGGGCGAGGGCGATCTGCCTGCGCCTGCTCACCGGGACCCCGCGCACCCGCAAACAGCTCGCCGACGCCCTGCGCAAGCGAAACATCCCCGACGCCGCCGCCGAGGAGGTGCTGTCCCGCTTCGAAGAGGTCGGACTGATCGACGACAGTGCCTTCGCGGACGCCTGGGTCGAGTCCAGACACCACGGACGCGGCCTGGCCCGCCGCGCCCTCGCCCAGGAGCTGCGCACCAAGGGCGTGGACGCCGCACTGATCGACGCGGCGGTCTCCCAGCTCGACTCCGAACAGGAGGAGGCGACCGCGCGCGAGCTGGTCGCCCGCAAGCTGCGCGCCACGCGCGGCCTCGACCGCGACAAGCGCATACGCCGCCTCGCCGGCATGCTCGCCCGCAAGGGCTACTCCGAGGGCCTCGCCCTCCGAGTGGTGCGCCAGGCACTTCAGGAGGTGGGAGAGGACACGGAGTTCCTGGAGGGCGAGGGGTTCTAGCGCCCGCCCCGTGGCCGGCGTCGCGCTGCGCGCCCTAGGGAGGCGTCACCGGCAACCCGGCGGCGCGCCAGGCCTGGAAACCGCCGATCAGATCGGTGGCCCGGTGCAGCCCCAGCCGGTGCAGGGACTCCGCGGCCAGGCTGGAGGCGTACCCCTCGTTGCAGATCACCACGATCCGCAGATCGTGACCGGTGGCCTCGGGGAGACGGTGGCTGCCCTGCGGGTCGAGACGCCACTCCAGTTCGTTGCGCTCGACCACCAGTGCGCCGGGGACGAGCCCGTCCCGCTCACGCAGGGCGGCGTAGCGGATGTCCACCAGCAGCGCCTCGCCGGCCTCGGCGGCGGCGTGGGCGTCGCGGGGTTCGATGCGCGCGTAGCCCGACCGCACCCGCTCCAGCAGCGCGTCGATGCCCACGGGCCCCGCGGCCGACCCGCCTGGTTCGGATGCGGCGGATCCGCGCGGCGGAGGCGCGTGTCGCGGCGGGGGCGCGTCATCCGGCACGGCCCCCGGCACGGTGCTCTCGCCCGTGCCGCTCACTGCCAGTCCTCCGGGCGCTCGACCTGCTCCAGCCTCAGCAGCGGGCCGCTGCGGCTGTAGCGGCGGATCTGCGGCAGCGGCGGGTAGTAGGCGTGCACGGAGATCGCATGCCGGTCCTGGGACTCGTTGAGCACCTCGTGCACATGGTGCCGGCCGAAGGCGCGGCCCTGGCCGGCCGGCAGCCGGCGTGAGCGGTCCACGCCCTCGGTGAGTTCCAGCGTCTTCCAGCCGTCGGTGGGCAGCCGCACGGCGAGCGAGTTCTCCTTGAGTTCGCCCGAGGCGGTGATGAAGGCGCCGACGGACTCGGCGTGGTCGTGCCAGCCGGTGCCGGTGCCGGGTGGCCAGCCGATCAGCCACGCCTCGCTGCCACCGGGCCCGTCGAGGCGCACCCAGGTGCGTCCCTCGGGGTCGAGGGGGAGCGAGGCGATGAGTCCGGCGTCGGCGGCCGCCCGCCGCACGAAGTCGAACAGCTCGGCCTGCGTCGGCGCGGCACCGGCCCGAAGAGCGGCGGTCGCCGCGAAACCGGCAGCCGGAGTGGAGGTGGCGGCGGCGGGGGAGGGGGTGGGGGAAGAGGAGACAGACACGTGCACCGTCCTGAAAGGCGTTCGCAAGAGCGCGCGCCCGGGCGACGGCAACGCACCGGTGTGCGTGCGCGACGGTGGGGCAGCGCGCGAAAGGGCGTGAAAGAAGCGCGAGATCAGACGGACGGGCGACACACGCAGCCCGCATAGCGGAGGAGGTCCATATGGACCCTCCGCCACAGGCGCACACAGGTGTCGGTCACGGGCCGGAGTACACCACGAAGCCACCGGACCGTTCAACTCACGGTCACCATGTGGACCACACGGTGACCGCGCACGGCGCTTGTGCCCCGGCCCGGCGGACTCCACGGCCACCGGTCAGCCCGGCACGGCCCCCGCTTCCGCCTCCGCTCCCGCTCGCGCCTCCGCCCCCTCGTCCGCAGGTCCGCCGAGCACAGCCTCCGTCGCCGCGTACAGATCCGCCGGGCGGACACCGCTCAGCGCGGTGACCAGATGACCGTCCGGGCGCACCAGCAGCACACTGTGGGCCGGCGCCCCCGGGTAGCTCTCCGCGACCAGCAGCTCGGCCCGGTGCGGCAGCGCCGCGACGGCCGCCGCCAGCCGGGGCATGATCCCGGCGGACATCCAGTGCCGCCGTTCCCACACCGCCGTGCCCGGCGCGATCAGCACCACCAGCAGCGCGCCACGGCCGAGCCGCTCGCGCAGCTGCACGAAGGTGCCGTCCTCCGCCGTGACCCGGACGTCCTCCACCTGGGAACCCGGCGGGGTGTCGACCGCGACCTCGCCCTCGAGCCGCCCCGGCGCGAGCGGCGAGTCACCGTACGCCCCCGGTGCCCCCAGAGCGCCCCGCCCGAGGTGACCGTCCATCAGCAGGATCTCGTGATTGCGCGCCGAGCCGGGGACGTACGAGCGCAGCCCTCCGCCGTCCCGCAGTATGGGCAGTGCCTGATCGGCGGCACGCAGCCGGGCGGCGACGGCCGCCCGCCGCTCGGCCTGGTAGCTGTCGAGCAGTGCCTCGCGCGGCCCGTGGTGCCAGGCCAGCGCCAGCTTCCAGGCGAGGTTGTCGGCGTCCCGCAGCCCCTCGTCAAGACCGTGCGTGCCCAGCGCGCCGAGCAGATGCGCCGCGTCCCCGGCGAGGAACACCCGGTCCGCCCGCCAGCGTCGGGCGAGCCGGTGGTGCACGGTGTGGACACCGGTGTCCAGGAGCTCGTACGGCGGAGTCGTCCCGTTGGTCCAGCCGGCCAGCGTCTCCCGGATGCGGGCGAGCAGCATCTCCGGTGTGACCAGGTCCTTGCCGGGAGGCAGCAGCCAGTCCAGCCGCCACAGGCCGTCCGGCAGAGGGCGCGCGGTGATCTCACCGGCCGAGGGGCCGGACGAGCGCCACGGCGGCAGCCGGTGCAGCAGCGCCTCGTTCTCCCAGGGGAGTTCCGTGCGCAGCACGGCCACGGCGTGACGTTCCACCGCGGTACGCCCCGGGAAGCGGATGTCCTGGAGCTTGCGCACGGTCGACCGCGGCCCGTCGCAGCCCACCAGGTAACTCCCCCTCCACCAGGTCCCCTTGGGGCCACGCGTGTGGGCGGTGACCCCCGAGGGCTCCTGCTCCAGGGAGTCCAGACGGCTCTCCGCGGCGACCTCGACGAGCCGTTCGCCGGCCAGGGCCGACCGCAGCGCGCCGGTGAGAACATGCTGGGGGATGTGCAGCGGAGGCGCGGCGGCGCCGTCACCGAAAGCGACCTCGCTGATCACCTGTCTGCGCCGCATCGACCGCCATCCGGCCCAACGGCAGCCGAGCCGCGTGAGCCGCACACCGGTCAGCCGTTCCATCAGCGCGGCGGTGTCCTCGCGCAGCACGACGGTACGCGCCGGACGCGGTTCGTCCTTGCCCGGACCCTCGTCCAGCACCACACACGGCACGTCCTGCCGCGCCAGTGCCAGGGCGAGCGTGAGCCCCACGGGCCCCGCCCCGACGACGATCACCGGGTCCATTGCGCGGCGCCCCCTGCTCGAAGCGACGTCTGAGGGGACGTGAGGGAACAGGTAGGTGGAGCAGGGTGCACGATCACAGAAAGTATGCAACCCATTGCCGGTGCCCGCGTCAAGCGACAGATGGCCGTGCCGATCATGTGGCGTCGTGACGGGTCGTCACAGCGGACGACTGTGGCCCGCCGAGTGCCGGCGGGCCACAGTCACATCGAGCGGAGCGGGTCAGGCACCGCCCTTTCCGGCTCCCGTCCCGTGGGTGCCGCCGATCTCGGCCGCGTTCAGCTCGGTGACGTCCTCCACGCCGACAACCGCACCCGTGCTCCGCTTGCTGCGGCGCAGCCAGCCCTCGAGCCAGGAGGCGAAGGAGGTGAGGATGAAGTTGAGGATGATGAAGATGATCGCCACCACGATGAAGCTGGGGATGACGTTGGCGTAGTTGGCCGCGAGCGTGGCGCGGGAGTTCAGCAGCTCGGTGAAGTTGAGCATCACGCCGCCCAGGGCGGTGTCCTTCACGATGACGACGAGCTGGCTCACGATCGCGGGAAGCATCGCGGTGACCGCCTGCGGCAGCAGGATGCTCGTCATCGTCTGGGTCTTGCGCAGACCGATCGCCTGGGCCGCCTCCGTCTGTCCCTTGGGCAGGGACAGGATGCCGGCGCGGACGACCTCGGCGAGCACCGAGGCGTTGTAGAGAACCAGACCGGTGACGACCGCGTACAGGGGCCGGTCGTCGCTGGAGATGCCGGTGTAGCGGACGTAGACCTCGTTCGCGAACAGCATCAGCAGCAGCACCGGGATGGCGCGGAAGAACTCCACCACCGCGCCCGCCGGAATGCGCACCCAGCGGTGGTCGGACATCCGGGCGATGCCGAGAACGGCACCCAGGGGCAGGGCGATGACCATGGCCAGCCCGGCGGCCTTCAGGGTGTTGGCCAGCCCCGGCAGCAGATATGTCGTCCAGGCCTGCGACTGGGTGAAGGGCTTCCACAGCGACCACTGCAGCTGGTTCTTCTCGTCCATCACCCGCCAGATCCACCACAGCAGCAGGGCGAGCAGGACGAAGAAGATGACCGAGAAGATGACATTGCGCCGCTTGGCCTTCGGGCCGGGGGCGTCGTAGAGAACGGAAGTCATCGCTTCACCGCCAGTCGCTTGCTCAGCCAGTTGAGGAAGAGGCCGGTGGGCAGGGTCAGGACCACGAACCCGAAGGCGAAGATCCCGCCGATGAGCAGTACCTGCGCCTCGTTCTCGATCATTTCCTTCATCAGCAGCGCGGCCTCCGCCACACCGATGGTGGCCGCGACGGTCGTGTTCTTGGTCAGTGCGATCAGCACGTTGGCCAGCGGGCCGATGACCGAGCGGAAGGCCTGCGGCAGCACGACGAGCCTCAGCACCTGGCTGAAGCTCAGACCGATGGCACGGGCCGCCTCCGCCTGTCCGACCGGCACCGTGTTGATGCCGGAGCGGATCGCCTCGCAGACGAACGCCGCGGTGTAGGCGACGAGACCGAGGACCGCCAGCCGGAAGTACTTCACGTCGAAGTCGTCGGCCGCGCCCATCGTCACCCCGAAGATGTCGGCGAGACCGAGCGAGGTGAAGACGATGATGACGGTGAGCGGAATGTTCCGGACGATGTTCACATAGGCGGTGCCGAAACCGCGCATCAGAGGCACCGGGCTGACCCGCATGGCTGCCAGCAGGGTGCCCCAGATCAGTGACCCGATGGCCGAGAAGACGGTGAGCTGCACCGTGACCCAGAAGGCGCCCAGCAGGGACGGGTCGTCATAGTTGGAAAGAAAGTCGAACACGATCTCCCGCGCTTCCGGGTGTGTGGCGTACGTGGCGTACGTGGCGGACGTGGCGCGCCGCCGCCGGAGAAGCGACGGGCGGCGGCGCGGCGGCGGATCCCCGCGTCGGTCGCGGGGATCCTGCGTCGGCGGAGACCTGCGTTACTGGACGATCTGGCCGATCTTCGGGGCCGGCTCGTACTTGTAGTCCGCCGGGCCGAAGTTCTCCTCGACCGCCTTCTCCCAGGCCCCGTCCTTGACCATCTTCTCGAGCGCGGCGTTGATCTTGTTCACGGTCTCGGTGTCGCCCTTCTTGACACCGATGCCGTAGTTCTCGTTGCTGAGCTTGAGACCGGCCAGCTTGAACTGACCCTTGTACTGGTCCTGCGCGGCGTAGCCGGCGAGGATCGAGTCGTCGGTGGTCAGCGCGTCGACGGCGCCGCTCTGCAGGGCCGACAGGCACTCCGAGTAGCCGCCGCGCTGGGTCAGCTGCGCCTTCGGCGCGAAGTCCTTCTTGACGTTCTGCGCCGACGTCGAGCCGGTGACCGAGCAGAGCTTCTTGTCGTTGAGGTCCGTCGCCTCGGTGATGTCCGAGTCCTTCTTCACCAGCAGGTCCTGGTGGGCCAGCAGGTAGGGACCGGCGAAGTCGACCTTCTCCTTGCGCTCGTCGGTGATGGAGTAGGTCGCCGCGATGAACTTCACGTCGCCGCGGGCGAGGGCGTTCTCACGGTCGGCGCTCTTGGTCTCGACCCACTCGATCTGGTCCTCGTTGTAGCCGAGCTCCTTGGCGACGTACCGGGCGACGTCCACGTCGAAGCCGGAGAAGGAACCGTCGGGCTCCTTCAGGCCCAGACCCGGCTGGTCGTACTTGATGCCGATCTTGATCTTCTTGCCGCCGCCCGAACCGGAGCTGCTGGAGTCGCCGCCGTCGTCACCGCCACAGGCGGTGGCGGTGAGGGCGAGGGCGAAGACGGCGGCCGAGGCGGCGGTGACCTTGCGGAGCTTCATGGTGCACATCCTTTGACTGGTGAAGTGATGCGGCCCGGTCAGTGTGTCCGGTGACGCAAGTCGGGGAGCGCGGATTTCGCGTCAGTGGTGAAGGATCTTCGACAGGAAGTCCTTGGCTCGGTCGCTGCGCGGGTTGCTGAAGAACTGGTCCGGCGCAGCCTGTTCGACGATGCGGCCGTCCGCCATGAACACCACGCGATTTGCGGCCGAACGGGCGAACCCCATTTCGTGGGTCACGACGATCATGGTCATGCCGTCGCGGGCGAGCTGCTGCATGACCTCCAGAACCTCATTGATCATTTCCGGGTCGAGAGCCGACGTGGGCTCGTCGAACAGCATGACCTTGGGTTCCATCGCCAGCGCCCGCGCGATGGCGACACGCTGCTGCTGGCCACCGGAGAGCTGGGCCGGGTACTTGTCGGCCTGCGCCGCGACGCCCACCCGGTCGAGCAGGGCGCGGGCCCGCTCCTCGGCTTCCTTCTTGTCCTTCTTGCGGACCTTGACCTGGCCCAGCGTCACGTTCTCGAGCACGGTCTTGTGCGCGAAGAGGTTGAAGGACTGGAAGACCATCCCCACGTCGGCCCGCAGCCGGGCCAGCTCCTTGCCCTCCGCGGGCAGGGGCTTGCCGTCGATCGTGATCGTCCCGGAGTCGATCGTCTCCAGGCGGTTGATGGTGCGGCACAGGGTGGACTTCCCGGACCCGGAGGGTCCGATGACCACGACGACTTCGCCACGGGCGATCGTCAGGTCGATGTCCTGGAGTACGTGCAACGCGCCGAAGTGCTTGTTGACGCTCTTCAGGACGACCAGGTCGCCGGTCGCGGCCACATCTTCCTTGGCCACCGATACTTCGGTCATCGCTCTCAGGCTCCGTCCTCCTCGGTTTCGGAGGACAGTAGTAATCCTTCAGACCTGCGTCATTACATCTGAGGGGAATCTGAGCATCACGATCCGATAGCAATCGGACACGTGTCGTAGCACTTGTGAGCAGGGCACATATCGGCCGCGTAACGGTACCGAAGCGCAACCGGAACCCTCTTGACGCCGTCCTCATCCATCGGCGTCACTGCAAGATGCACACGCGCGGGCACACCGGATGTGTCCACAGTCAGATGGTACGGCCGATGGACCGAAGGGAGCCCTGGGTGAGACTGCTGCTCGTCGAGGACGACAACCACGTCGCCGCCGCCCTGTCGGCCGTGCTGGCGCGGCACGGGTTCGACGTCACCCATGCGCGCAGCGGCGAGGAGGCGCTCCAGGCGCTCGTCCCCGAGGGCAACGGTTTCGGTGTCGTCCTGCTCGACCTGGGGCTTCCCGACCAGGACGGCTACGAGGTGTGCAGCAAGATCCGCAAGCGCACCAGCACCCCGGTGATCATGGTCACCGCCCGCTCCGACGTGCGCTCCCGCATCCACGGCCTCAACCTCGGCGCCGACGACTACGTGGTGAAGCCCTACGACACCGGCGAGCTGCTCGCCCGGATCCACGCCGTCAGCCGGCGCACCGCCCAGGACGAGCCCGCATCCGGCCCCGCCCCGGACACCGAGCTGAACCTCGGGGCGGTCCGCATAGAGCTGCCGACCCGGCAGGTCAGCGTCAACGGCTCGGTCGTCCAGCTCACCCGCAAGGAGTTCGACCTGCTCGCCCTGCTCGCGCAGCGGCCCGGCGTGGTCTTCCGCCGCGAGCAGATCATCAGCGAGGTCTGGCGCACCAGCTGGGAGGGCACCGGCCGCACCCTGGAGGTGCATGTCGCCTCCCTGCGGAGCAAGCTGCGCATGCCCGCCCTCATCGAGACGGTTCGCGGAGTCGGCTACCGGCTCGTCGCGCCCGCGGCCTAGCGGGGCCGGGTGCGCACTCGTCTGCTGCCGCTGCTCATCGTCCTGATGGCGGCGGTCCTGCTCGCCCTGGGAGTGCCGCTGGCCGTCAGCCTGGCCGGCGCGGAGCAGCAGCGGGTCGTCGTCGACCGCATCGACGACACCGCGCGGTTCGCCGCCCTCGCCCAGTTCGTCACCGAGCCCTCCGACCCGGTCGGCGGCGACATCGACGAGCGCCGGGAGACGCTCCGCAGCGAGCTGCGCAGCTACCACGACGTCTACGGCATCCGCGCGGGCGTCTTCTACCGCAACGACTCCCCCATGGCGCACGCCCCCGACGACTGGTACCTGCCCCGCTCGGGCGAGGTACGGGCCGCGTTCCAGGAGGCGCTGCTCAGCCGGCGCAGCCACGACCCCCAGCAGGTGTGGCCCTGGGAGCGGCGCAGCCTGGTGGTGGCCTCGCCCGTCATCCGGGACGGCGACGTGGTCGCGGTCGTCGTCACCGACTCACCCACCGGGCAGATGCGCTCACGGATCCTCAAGGGCTGGCTGGTGATCGCCGCGGGCGAGGCCGCCGCGATGCTGCTGGCCGTCGGAGCCGCCCTGCGGCTGACCGGCTGGGTGCTGCGGCCGGTGCGGATCCTGGACGCCACCACCCACGACATCGCCACCGGCCGGCTGAAGTCCCGGGTCGCGGCGGCGGGCGGCCCGCCGGAGCTGCAACGGCTGGCCAGGTCGTTCAACGAGATGGCCGACAACGTCGAGAACGTGCTGGAGCAGCAGCGGGCCTTCGTCGCCGATGCCTCCCACCAGCTGCGCAACCCGCTCTCCGCGCTGCTGCTGCGCATCGAGCTGCTCGCCCTCGAGCTGCCGGAGGGCAACGAGGAGATCGCCTCGGTGCAGGCGGAGGGCAAGCGGCTCGCCCAGGTCCTGGACGACCTGCTCGACCTGGCCCTCGCCGAGCACAGCGAACCGCAGCTGCAGGTGACCGACATCGGGTCGCTCGCCGCCGAGCGGGTGGCCGCCTGGTCGCCGGCGGCGGAGGCCAAGGGCGTCCGGCTGACCGGCGACTGCCCGCCCACCACCGGCTGGGCGGACCCGGTGACGCTGTCCAGCGCGCTGGACGCGGTCATCGACAACGCGGTCAAGTTCACGCCCGAGGGCGAGAGCGTCGAGGTGACCGTCGGCTCCACCGGCGACACGGTGAGCGTGGTCGTCACCGACAACGGGCCCGGACTGACCGACGAGGAGCTCACCCGCATCGGCGACCGCTTCTGGCGGAGCAGCCGGCACCAGAACATCAAGGGCTCGGGCCTCGGCCTGTCCATCACCCGGGCGCTGCTGGCGGCGGGCGGCGGCTCCATCACCTACGACCACCATGAGCCGCACGGGCTGAAGGTCACGGTGACGGTGCCGCGGAACGCCGCGGCGCGCTGAGGCACCGTTCCACGGTTCCGCCGGGGTCCCCGTACTGCGGCGTCACCGGATATCAGGGCTTCACCGAGTGCTGCGGCTTCACCGAGTGCTGCGGCTTCACCGAGTGCTGCGGCGTCACCTGGTTCACGGCTTCACCGGGTACTACGGCTTCACCGACCGGTAATAGCTGCGGGCGCCCTCGTGCAGCTGGAGCGGGTCGGTGTAGATCGCGGTGCGGACATCGACCAGCTGGGCCGAGTGCACATGCGCCCCGATGTTGTCCCGGCTCCTGAGCACGATGCGGGTCACCCACTCGGTGAGCCGGGGGTCCGCGTCCGCGCGCGTGATCAGCAGGTTGGACACGGCCAGGGTCGGCACCGCCACCCCGTGCTGGCTCCCTGGGTAGGCGGACTCCGGCATGTTGGTCGCCCGGTAGTGCCGGGTGCCGCCGCCCTGCTCGTGCAGCTCGGCCACCAGGCTCGGGGGGATCGGCACGAACCGCAGCGAGGAGTTCTGGGTGAACTTCTTCAGCCCGTCCGTCGGCACGCCGCCCGACCAGAAGAAGGCGTCCAGGCTGTGTCCGAGCCGTTCGGGGCCGACGTCGATGCCCTCCGAGGACGGCTGGATGTCCGACTCCGGGTCGATGCCGGCCGCCTTGAGGACGCGGTTCGCGATCAGCCGGACGCCCGACTTGGGCGGCCCTATGCCGACCCGCTTGCCCCGCAGATCGGCGACCGTGCGGATGTCCGAGCCGGACGGGACGACGAGCTGCACGTAGTCGTCGTACAGGCGGGCCACCCCGCGCAGCCGGTCGGCACCGGCCCGCCCGCTCAGCCGGTACGTCTGCACCGCGTCGGCCGCGGCGATCGCGAAGTCGGCCTGCCCGGTCGCCACCCGCCGCACGTTCTCCTGCGAGCCGTCACTGGTCAGCAGCCGCACCTCGAGGTCGGGCATGTGCTTGTCCAGGGACGAGCGCAGCAGCTCGCCGTACTTCTGGTACACCCCCGCGCGGGTGCCGGTGCTCAGCGTGACCGTCCCGCCGGGCGGCTCCTCGCGCCACGGGGCGACCCACCACAGCAGCAGTCCGAGCGCGACGACGGCGGCGGCCGCACCCTGCAGGGCGCGGCGCCGGCCGATACGGGACAGCGCGACGGACATGGGCGCGATCCTGCCAGCCCGCACACCCGCTGACCAGGGCGGGGCTCACAGCGGGGCGGGAGGGGACCGCCGGGGAAGTGCCGACCAGGCCATTGCAGCCCGCCGCCCAAGCTCCTCTACAGTCGGCCGCATGAGCTCATCGCCCGTCCATCTGGTCCGCGAATTCCACCGTGCCTTCGGGCTGGACATCCGGGACGTGCCCACCAAGGTCTCGCCGGAGCTCGCCGCCTTCCGCGGGGACCTGCTCGCCGAGGAGGCCGCGGAGGTGGCCGAGGTCTCGGTCAAGGGCCCGCTGGACCGGCTCGCCCACGAGCTGGCCGACCTCGTGTACACGGCCTACGGCACGGCCCTCGTCCACGGCATCGACCTGGACGAGGTGATCGCCGAGATCCACCGCTCCAACATGACCAAGCTGGGCCCGGACGGCTCCGTCACCCGCCGCGCGGACGGCAAGGTCCTCAAGGGGGACCACTACCAGGCGCCGGACGTGGCCGGGGTGCTGCGCCGGCAGGGGTGGGTGCCGGAGGACGAGCCGGACGCCGGCTGAGCGAGCCCGCCGCGGGACGCGGGGCCGGCTGAGCCTGTCGCACGTTTGGGCCCGGCCCCGGCCCACCGGGGGCGGGCGTGCCCCTCGCCGGGGCCACCGCCGGCGCGGCCGGGGGCACGGTGGAGAGCGCCTACCCTGTAATGCATGAGCAGCATCGACCGGAGCCAGTCAGCGGGCGGCACGCGCACCTATGAAGTACGCACCTACGGGTGCCAGATGAACGTCCACGACTCCGAGCGCCTGGCCGGGCTGCTGGAGGACGCGGGCTATGTCCGTGCCCCCGAGGGCTCCGACGGCGACGCCGACGTGGTGGTCTTCAACACCTGCGCGGTCCGCGAGAACGCCGACAACAAGCTGTACGGAAACCTCGGTCACCTCGCCCCGAAGAAGGCGCGTCGCCCCGGTATGCAGATCGCGGTCGGCGGCTGCCTGGCGCAGAAGGACCGCGACACCATCGTCAAGCGGGCCCCCTGGGTCGATGTGGTCTTCGGCACGCACAACATCGGCAAGCTGCCGGTCCTGCTCGAGCGCGCCCGGGTCCAGCAGGAGGCGCAGGTCGAGATCGCCGAGTCGCTGGAGGCCTTCCCGTCGACGCTGCCCACCCGCCGCGAGAGCGCGTACGCGGCCTGGGTCTCGATCTCCGTCGGCTGCAACAACACGTGCACCTTCTGCATCGTCCCCGCGCTGCGCGGCAAGGAGAAGGACCGCCGCCCCGGCGACATCCTCGCCGAGATCGAGGCGCTGGTCGCCGAGGGCGTCTCCGAGATCACGCTGCTCGGCCAGAACGTCAACGCCTACGGTTCCGACATCGGCGACCGCGAGGCGTTCAGCAAGCTGCTGCGCGCCTGCGGCAGGATCGACGGCCTGGAGCGCGTGCGCTTCACCTCCCCGCACCCGCGCGACTTCACCGACGACGTCATCGCCGCCATGGCCGCGACGCCGAACGTGATGCCCCAGCTGCACATGCCGCTGCAGTCCGGTTCGGACGCGATCCTGAAGGCGATGCGCCGGTCCTACCGGCAGGAGCGCTTCCTCGGCATCATCGAGAAGGTCCGCGCGGCCATCCCGCACGCCGCGATCAGCACCGACATCATCGTGGGCTTCCCGGGCGAGACCGAGGAGGACTTCCAGCAGACCCTGCACGTGGTGCGCGAGGCGCGCTTCGCCCAGGCCTTCACCTTCCAGTACTCCAAGCGCCCCGGAACCCCGGCCGCCGAGATGGACGACCAGATCCCCAAGCAGGTCGTCCAGGAGCGCTACGAGCGGCTGGTCGCCCTCCAGGAGGAGATCTCCTGGGAGGAGAACAAGAAGCAGGTGGGCCGCACCCTGGAGCTGATGGTCGCCGAGGGCGAGGGCCGCAAGGACGACACCACCCAGCGCCTGTCCGGCCGGGCCCCCGACAACCGCCTGGTGCACTTCACCAAGCCGGAGCAGCAGGTGCGCCCCGGCGACATGGTCACCGTGAAGGTGACCTACGCGGCGCCGCACCACCTCCTCGCCGAGGGCCCCGTGCTCGACGTGCGCCGCACCCGCGCGGGCGACGCCTGGGAGAAGCGGAACGCCGAGCAGGCGGCGCAGCCCACGGGCGTGATGCTGGGCCTGCCGAAGGTCGGCGTTCCGGAGCCGCTGCCCGCGGCGGCGAGCGGCTGCGGCTGCGACTGACCGGTTCACCCACTGACCGGTTCACCCACTGAGCGGCTGACGGGCTGACCGGCTGATCCGCTCGCCGCGGCGGCGCACCGGCGACCGGGTGGCTCCTCCGAGCCGGCGCACCGGCAGTGCGCAGGCCGTGCACGCGATGGCGCGGTCCGGTCGGCGGCGAGCTACGCTGCCGATCATGCTTGTCGCCGCCGCAGTCTGCCCGTGTCCGCCGCTGCTCGTGCCCGAGGTCGCCGCGGGCGCGGCCCCCGAGCTGGACGCCGCGCGTGCCGCCTGCACGGACGCACTCGGTGTGCTCGCCGCCGCCCGGCCCGACCGCCTGGTGGTCGTCGGGCCTGTGGAGAGCACGCGGATCGAGACCTACCCGGAGGGCACAGCGGGGTCCTTCCGCGGCTTCGGCGTGGATCTCGACGTACGCCTCGGCCGCCCCGGCGGCGGGCCGGACGGCGGTGCTCCGTCCGACGGGCGGCTGCTGCCGTACGCGCTCGCCGTGGGCGCCTGGCTGCTGGAGCACGCCGGCTGGAGGGGCGCCCCGCTCGAGGGAGTCGGCGTCGGAGAGGCCCTGACGCCCGAGCGGTGCATTCTGCAGGGGCGGGACATCGCCGCGCGTGCCGATCGGGTGGCGCTGCTGGTGATGGGCGACGCCAGCGCCTGCCGGACGCTCAAGGCTCCGGGGTACCTGGACGAGCGCGCGGCACCGTTCGACGCGGAGGCCGCCCGGGCCCTGGGAGCCGCCGACGTCGGCGCCCTGCGCGCGCTGGACACCGAGCTGGCCCGCGAGCTGAAGGTGTCCGGCCGGGCCCCCTGGCAGGTGCTGGCCGGTGCGGCCGAACCCGGCGCGCTGAAGGGCGCGTTGCGCTATGAGGACGCCCCCTACGGGGTCGGGTACATCGTCGCGAGCTGGTCGTAGTGCGGCGCTGAGGTACGAAACGGCGGACGGCCGCGAAGCCTTGTGCCGGGCTTCGCGGCCGTCCGCCGTCTCATGCCGTCGAGCTGTCCAGCCGTCGAGCCGTCGAGCCGTCGAGCTGCCGGGCTGTCGAGCTGTCGAGCTGTCGTGTCTTCGTGCCGATGTGCTGCCGTCGTGCGGTGGCGCCGTTCAGGAGGCGGGCGGGGGACCGGCCGGCGGCGTGGTGCCGCCCGTGTCCGTGCCGTCGTCCTTCTTGTGCGCGAGCCGTTCCATGGCGTGCTTGGCCTTGCCCGTGCCCGACTGGATCCGGTCGCTGTACTTGCCCTTGGTGCGCTGGTCGACGGTCCTGGCGGCCTTGTCCAGACCGTGCTGGATCTTGTCCCCGTGCTGCTGTGCGAGGTCCGAGACCTTGCCCTTGGCCGGGCCCAGCTTGTCCTTCATACGGTCCAGGAAACTCATGGTCCACCTTCCTCGCGGCAGTTATGTGCGGGCGCCCTCACCGGTCCCGGTGCCGGCCGCCTCGGAGGACTGCTGCTTGGGGATCTCGACGCTCTCGACGCTCGGACCGCTGTCGGAACCCTCGGTGCTGTGGGCGCTCTTCGTGCCCTCGGCCTCGCCGGTCTCCGCCGCAGTCGGCTCGCTCGCCTCCGGCGCCTCGGACGATCCCTTCCCCGCGGCGGCCTCGGTGCCGGTCCCGGCCGCGTCCTCCTGCTTCGGCTCGGCTGCCGCCTCGCCCGTCTGAGTCCCGGCGGTCCGCGCCTCCTCCGTGGCCTTCGACCTCCGGAGAAGCCGTGCAAAAACGCCCATATCAACTCCATACGTTACTCGTGCGGGCGACATCCCGCGCAGCCCGGTGCGTCCGTTCGCGCGACACGGGCGGCCGCCTCGTGATCCGGCGGCAGGAACCTCGCAACGGGCAACGACCCCGCGGCGGCCGCGTCACGTAACTCGATCGAGAGCGGTGCTCGAGGTTTGGGAGACTGGACGGGTGAGCAGCGCACCCTCCACCCCCCGCGTCATCGCCGTCGTCGGACCGACTGCGGCCGGAAAGTCCGATCTGGGTGTTTTCCTGGCCCAGCAGCTCGGCGGTGAGGTGGTCAACGCCGACTCCATGCAGCTGTATCGGGGGATGGACATCGGTACCGCCAAGCTGACGCCCGAGGAGCGCGGCGGCGTGCCTCACCACCTGCTCGACGTCTGGGACGTCACCGTGACCGCGTCCGTCGCCGAGTACCAGCGCATGGCCCGGGAGCGGATCGACGCGCTGCTCGCCGCGGGACGCTGGCCCGTCCTGGTCGGCGGCTCCGGCCTCTATGTCCGGGGCGCGGTCGACAACCTGGAGTTCCCCGGCACCGACCCCGAGGTCAGGGCCCGTCTGGAGGAGGAGCTCATGCTGCGCGGCTCCGGGGCGCTGCACGCCCGGCTCGCCGCCGCCGACCCCGAGGCCGCCCGGGCGATCCTGCCCAGCAACGGCCGCAGGATCGTCCGCGCGCTGGAAGTGATCGAGATCACCGGGCAGCCGTTCACCGCCAATCTGCCCAGCCACGACTCGGTCTACGACACCGTCCAGATCGGCGTCGACGTCTCCCGCCCCGAACTCGACGAGCGGATCGCCCGCCGGGTCGACCGGATGTGGGAGGCGGGCCTCGTCGACGAGGTGCGGGAACTGGAGGCGCAGGGGTTGCGCGAGGGGCGTACGGCCTCGCGCGCGCTCGGCTACCAGCAGGTGCTCTCCGCCCTCGCCGGGGAGTGCACCCTGGAGGAGGCGCGGGCCGAGACGATCCGTGCCACCAAGCGCTTCGCGCGCCGTCAGGATTCATGGTTCAGGCGCGACCCGCGGGTGCATTGGTTGAGTGGGGCGGCGGCCGACCGCGGGGAACTTCCGCAGCGCGCGCTGTCGTTGATCGAACGACCGGTTACAGCCTGATCACGTCATGGCATCGGGACGCCCAGGCCGTCATCCGGGCCTGCGGGGCCGTGCCATCATCGAGCTTCGATCGACCAAGTGGAGTCCTAGTTGGGAGGGCGCGTGGCGATGGAGGCCGGCCCTCGCGACACCGCACAAAGCACCGAACACCTCACCACCGGGCCAGGGGTGCCGGAGCAGGAGAACGACCGTCTCAGCCCGGACGGACCCGAGGAGACGCAGGGCGGGGTCAGCGACGACGGCCCCGAGCCCGAGGAGGTGTTCGCGGGCGGCGACGAGGTCGAGGTCGAGCTGCGCCCGCAGCGGCGCCTGCGCCTGTGGCAGCTCGCCCCCATCGTGGGACTGGCCGCCGGCGGCTCCCTGATGTTCGCCTTCCCGCTCGCCTTCGACTTCGGCGACAGCGGCGCGGTCATCGCCATGCTGGGTCTGCTGATCTGCTCCTGCGCGGCCGGATGGGGCATGATGGCCGCCCGCAGGGTCGGCTACACCTGGCCCGGCCTGCCGGCCCGCGGCTCCGGGGGCAGGGCCGACTGGCGGGTGGTGGCCCTCTACGCCGTGATGGTGGCCGCGGTGGTGGCCCTGGCCGTCTGGCGGGTCGCCCGGCTCCGCTGAACCGGCCGCGGTGGCGAACCCGTACGATCGAGGAATGCGCACGCGGATCGCCTTCCTCAAGGGGCACGGCACCGAGAACGACTTCGTGATCGTCCCGGACCCCGACAACACCGTCGACCTGCCTCCCGCCGCCGTGGCCGCCCTGTGCGACCGCCGCGCCGGCATCGGCGGCGACGGGCTGCTGCACGTGGTGCGGTCCGCTGCGCATCCGGAGGCCCGGGCCATGGCGGACGAGGCCGAGTGGTTCATGGACTACCGCAACGGCGACGGTTCCGTCGCCGAGATGTGCGGCAACGGCGTGCGCGTGTTCGCGCGCTACCTCCAGCGCGCCGGGCACGTGACCGAGGGAGACCTCGCCGTAGCCACCCGCGGCGGCGTCAAGACCGTGCACATCGCCAAGGACGGGGACATCACCGTCGGCATGGGCAAGGCACGGCTGCCCGAGGGTGAGGTCACGGTCGGGGTCGGCGAGCGCAGCTGGCCCGCCCGCAATGTCAACATGGGCAACCCGCACGCCGTGGCCTTCGTGGCCGACCTGGCTCACGCGGGCGACCTGCTCGCGCCGCCGTCCTTCAGCCCCGCCTCCGCCTACCCGGACGGGGTCAATGTGGAGTTCGTCGTGGACCGCGGCCCCAACCACGTCGCGCTGCGCGTCCATGAGCGCGGCGCCGGCGAGACCCGCTCCTGCGGCACGGGCGCCTGCGCGGTCGCCGTGGCCGCCGCCCGCCGCGACGGCGTCGATCCGGCCGTCACCGGCACCCCCGCCACGTACACCGTGGACGTCCCCGGTGGCACGCTGGTGATCACCGAACGCCCCGACGGCGAGATCGAGATGACCGGCCCGGCCGTGATCGTGGCCGAGGGCGAGATCGACGCGGAGTGGCTGGAGAACGCGGTGCGCTGACGGCGGCAGGCCTCGCCGCTGCGTCCGGCCGTACGGCCGGACGCAGCGGCGAGGCCTGCCCCGAGCGGAGGCGATCCGGGCCTGCCCCCGAGCGGAGGCGATCCGGATCGCAGGCACCCCCGACGACCCTCGGCCGGCGACACCCTGGCGCGATCCGGTCGTCGCTCGAATGGGTGATCCGTTTCACGCTATCCGAGAGGCGGTCAGCCGCGCGTCCTCGGCTCGATAGCATCAAGCACCGGCCCGGACGGGGGACAACCACCGTTCCCTCAGCCCGAGTCCGCCCTGGGGCGCCCGTCCGCCGGTCGACCAGCCGGAGGTGCCCATGAACGCGGAGACCGAGCATCCCCTCCCGCCCGCCCTGAACGCCGCCGCCACAGGCCCGGTGACGTCGGGTCATGCCACACCTGCCGGAGCCAGTGCCACACCTGCCGGGACCAGGAGGAAGGCCCGTCCCCGTCTGGACCTGCGACGGCTCGGCCGTGCCGCGCTGCTCGGCGGCGGGACCACCCGCGACCGGCTGCCCGACGCCATCAGCCATGTCGTCGAGGCCCACCGTGCCCACCACCCGGACGCAGACCTCGAACCCCTGCGCCGCGCCTACCTGTTGGCCGAGTCCTCGCACCGTGGCCAGATGCGCAAGAGCGGCGAGCCGTACATCACCCACCCCCTCGCCGTGACTCTCATCCTCGCCGAACTCGGCGCGGAGACCACGACGTTGACGGCCTCTCTGCTCCACGACACGGTCGAGGACACCGATGTGACGCTGGATCAGGTGGGCGAGCAGTTCGGCGAGGAGGTCCGCTACCTCGTCGACGGCGTCACCAAGCTGGAGAAGGTCGACTACGGCGCCGCGGCCGAGCCGGAGACCTTCCGCAAGATGCTCGTCGCCACCGGCAACGACGTCCGCGTGATGTCGATCAAACTCGCCGACCGGCTGCACAACATGCGCACCCTCGGCGTGATGCGCCCCGAGAAGCAGCAGCGCATCGCCAGGGTGACCCGCGACGTACTGATCCCGCTCGCCGAACGCCTCGGCGTCCAGGCGCTCAAGACCGAACTCGAGGACCTGGTCTTCGCGATCCTGCACCCCGAGGAGTACGAGCAGACCCGGGAGCTGATCGTCCGCAACGCCGCCCGCGCCGACGACCCGCTCGCCGAGGTGGCCGACGAGGTGCGCAAGGTGCTCCGAGATGCCGACATCACCGCCGAAGTCCTCATCCGGCCACGCCACTTCGTCTCCGTGCACCGCGTGTCCCGCAAACGCGGCAGGCTGCGCGGCGCCGACTTCGGGCGCCTGCTGGTCCTGGTGAACGAGGACGCCGACTGCTACGGCGTGCTGGGCGAGCTGCACACCTGTATGACGCCCGTCGTCTCCGAGTTCAAGGACTTCATCGCGGTACCGAAGTTCAACCTGTACCAGTCGCTGCACACCGCGGTGGCCCGCGAGGACGGACAGGTCGTCGAGGTTCTCATCCGCACCCACCAGATGCACAAGGTCGCCGAGGCCGGCGTCGTCGCCCTGGGCAACCCCTACGCCGCACCGTCCGAGGAGCAGTCCGCGAGCGACGGCGAACGCGCCGACCCGACCCGTCCCGGGTGGCTCGACCGGCTCCTGGAGTGGCAGCGGGCCGCACCCGACCCCGACACCTTCTGGTCCACCCTCCGCGAGGACCTCGCCCAGGACCGCGAGATCACCGTCTTCCGCCCCGACGGCGGCACCCTGGGCCTGCCCGACGGCGCGACCTGCGTGGACGCCGCCTACGCCCTCTACGGCGAGGACGCACACGCCTGCATCGGGGCCCGGGTGAACGGCCGGCTGGCGACCCTCAGCACCGTATTGAAGGACGGCGACACCGTTCAGCTCCTCATGGGCCAGGACCCGGCCTCCGAGCCGTCGCGGGAGTGGCTGGAGCACGCCCGCACCCCCGTGGCCCGCATCGCCATCCAGCGCTGGCTGGCCGCCCACCCCGACCGGGACGAGGCGGCGGAGAGCGAGGACCAGAAAGCCGGGGATGCCGAGGGGGCCAAAGATGCCGGGAGGGCCGGGAAGGCCGCGGCGCCGCGCTCCGGGGCGGAGACCTCGAGACCGGGTGACAGCCCCGCGGGCGATCGCTCCGCCGCGGCCCAGGTGCTGGTGGACCGGCCCGGTGCCCCCGTGCGGCTGGCCGGGTGCTGCACTCCCGTACCACCGGACGACGTGACCGGATTCGTCGTGCGCGGGGGTGCGGTGGCCGTGCACCGGGCCGAGTGCGCGGCGGTGGCGCGCATGAAGAACTCGGGGCGCGCGGAGATCGGCGTGCGCTGGGGCGAGGGCGCCGAATGCCGGGTCACTCTCGTCGCGGAATCGTTCGTCCGGCCCCATCTGCTCGCCGACCTCACCGAGGCGATGGCCGCCGAGGGCGCCGAGATCGTCTCCGCGACGGTGGAGCCGCCGGCCCAGCAGCACGTGCGCCACACCTACACCGTGCACCTCGCGGACGCCGCCCGGCTGCCCGCACTGATGCGCGCCATGCGCGAGGTGCCCAGCGTGTACGACGTGAGCCGCGCGCAGCCCCAGACCCCGGCCCGCTGAGCAAGACCTCGGCGCCCGCACCGGACCCCGGCCAGGCTCTGGGCCCTGACCACGCACTGGATCCCGGCCAGGAACCGGACCTCGGCCAGGATCCGGGCCCCGGCCAGGCACCGGACCTCGGCCACGCGCGGGACCCCGGCCACGCGCGGGACCCCGGCCACGCGCGGGACCCCGGCCACGCGCGGGACCCCGGCCACGCGCACCGGATGCCGCCGGGTGCCCACGCCGCCCCCGGGGGCCGCTGAGGCGCCGGACACACGCTCGCCCGTTCGGGCCGCCCGGCGGCGGCACTCGGCGCACCCGGCAGTTGATTCGATTACCCGATCGAGTGGGCCGGAAGCGCGTCGTCACCGCGGGGCGCAGCCGCGTTGATAGCCGTGGGCCCATGCTGCTCACTCCCCACAGCCAAGCCGCCCCCAGCCGGGCCTCCGACACGCGTCCCACGCCGGCCGTCCCGCTGCTGCGTACCCGGCGCGGCCGGACCGCCACCGCACTGCTGGCCTCGGCCGTCTCCGTCTGCCTCGTCGCCGCGAACGCCCCGGCCCAGCCGCTCGGCGTCGGCGACCGCCTCTTCCCGCACCTGGGCAACCCCGGCTACGACGTGGTGTCCTACGACATCGCCCTGAGCTACCCCGGCACCAACGACAAGCCGCTCCAGGCGGTCACCACCATCGACGCCCGGACCACCGCCGACCTGGAGCGGATCAACCTCGACTTCGCGCACGGCACCGTCCGCTCCGTCGAGGTCGACGGCACCGCTGCGGCCTTCGCCAAGGCCGGCGAGGACCTCGTGGTCACCCCCAAGGAGCCTCTGACCGAGGGTGAGCGGATCCGCATCACCGTGCGCCACACCAGCAACCCGGTGCCCGCCGAGGGCCGCGACGGCGGCTGGGTGCGCACCACGGACGGCCTCGCCATGGCCAACCAGGCCGACGCCGCCCACCTGGTCTTCCCCAGCAACGACCACCCCTCCGACAAGGCGCTGTTCACCTTCCGTGTCACCGCACCGCAGGGGTACACGGTGGTCGCCAACGGCGTGCGAGCCGGCATCGAGCGCACCCGGAAGACGACCACCTGGACGTACCGGACCGCTCACCCCATGGCCACCGAGCTCGCCCAGGTGTCCATCGGACGCTCCACCGTGCTGCACGGCACCGGCCCGCACGGGCTGCCGCTGCGCGACGTCGTGCCCACCGAGCACCGGGGCGAGCTGAAACCGTGGCTGGCCAAGACCCCGGAGCAGATCTCCTGGATGGAGTCCAAGGTCGGCCGGTACCCCTTCGAGAACTACGGCCTGCTGGTGGCCGACGCCAGCACGGGCTTCCAGCTCGAGACCCAGACCCTGTCCCTCTTCGAGCGGGAACTGCTGACCGACCCCGCCTACCCCGCGTGGTACGTGGAGTCGATCATGGTGCATGAGCTGGCCCACCAGTGGTTCGGCAACAGCGTCAGCCCGCGCACCTGGTCGGACCTGTGGCTCAACGAGGGGCACGCCACCTGGTACGAGGCCCTGTACGCGGAGGAGAAGGCCGGCAAGTCCCTCACCACCCGGATGAAGAGCGCCTACGAGGCCAGCGACAGCTGGCGGGCCGCCGGGGGACCGCCAGCCGCCCCCAAGGGACCGAAGCCCGGCCAGAAGATCAGCATCTTCCGGCCCAACGTCTACGGCGGCGCCGCACTCGTCCTCTACGCCCTGCGCCAGGAGATCGGCCGCCCGGCCTTCGAGGAGCTGGAGCGCCGCTGGGTCACCCGGTACCGGGACGGCAACGCCTCCACCGCCGACTTCGTGTCGCTCGCCTCCGAGGTCGCCGGGCGCGACCTGACCACCTTCATGGACGGCTGGCTCTACGGCGCCAAGACTCCGCCCATGCCGGGCCACCCGGACTGGAAGCCCACGAAGCGCTCGGCGAAGTCCACCCCGTCCGGCGCACCCGCGGGTGCGCATCACCACGGCGCGGGGTGACGCCTCCCGCCCCACTGGGCCCATCGCCCTCGGACAGTCGGTGCCGGACCGCTCCGCATGGTGACGCTGCGCTGCACACGGTGAGCAACGCCTCGCACGGGACACAGCGCCTCGCACGGGACACGGTGCCTTGCACGGTGACGCAATGCCGCCCACGTGCCGCCGCAGGGCCGCGACGGTGCGGGGCGGTCCGCGCAGGACGGGACACGCCTCGTGATACTCGGGTGCCCGGACGTGGCGACCGGGTTGGGCCCGGCCCGGCACGGGAAATAAGACGGTGACGAGACGGGTCGTACCGTGCGACCATCGTCAGGTCCCGCGGCAGGGGGCTCCCGGGGAATCCCGAGGGGCACTCCCGCGTTGTGGACAGTGACGGATCCGGTCGCCCGACCGGCTCCGGCGTACCGCACAGGTACCCGAAGCTCCAGTCCGTCGCCAACGGTTTCCCATCGACGTAAGGACCCAATGACCTCCTCTTCTTCCCCTTCCCAGGACTCCAAGCGCCTCGCGCAGACCTACCCCGAGGGCCTTCGGGCCGATGCCCTGATGGAAGAGGACGTCGCCTGGAGCTTCGAGATCGACGGAGAGCGCGACGGCGATCAGCTCGACCGCGCCGACCGTGCGGCGCTGCGCCGCGTCGCGGGCCTCTCCACCGAGCTCGAGGACGTCACCGAGGTCGAGTACCGGCAGCTCCGGCTGGAGCGAGTGGTGCTCGTCGGTGTCTGGACCTCGGGAACCGTGCAGGACGCGGAGAACTCCCTCGCGGAGCTGGCCGCCCTCGCGGAGACGGCGGGCGCCCTCGTCCTCGACGGCGTGATCCAGCGCCGGGACAAGCCCGACGCGGCCACCTACATCGGCTCCGGCAAGGCCGAGGAACTGCGCGACATCGTCCTCGAGACGGGCGCGGACACCGTCATCTGCGACGGTGAGCTCAGCCCTGGCCAGCTCATCCACCTCGAGGACGTCGTCAAGGTCAAGGTCATCGACCGCACGGCCCTGATCCTGGACATCTTCGCCCAGCACGCCAAGTCCCGAGAGGGCAAGGCGCAGGTCTCGCTCGCGCAGATGCAGTACATGCTGCCGCGGCTGCGCGGCTGGGGTCAGTCGCTGTCCCGGCAGATGGGCGGCGGCAAGGGCGGCGGCCTCGCCACCCGCGGTCCCGGTGAGACCAAGATCGAGACGGACCGTCGCCGGATCCGCGAGAAGATGGCGAAGATGCGCCGGGAGATCGCGGAGATGAAGACCGGCCGCGACATCCAGCGCCAGACGCGCCGGCGCAACAAGGTGCCGTCCGTCGCCATCGCGGGCTACACCAACGCCGGAAAGTCCTCGCTGCTCAACCGCCTCACCGGCGCGGGCGTGCTGGTCGAGAACGCGTTGTTCGCGACCCTCGACCCGACCGTGCGCCGGGCCGAGACCCCGAGCGGCCGGCTCTACACGCTGGCCGACACGGTCGGATTCGTGCGGCACCTGCCGCACCACCTGGTCGAGGCGTTCCGCTCCACCATGGAGGAGGTCGCCGACGCCGACCTGATCCTGCACGTGGTGGACGGTTCCCACCCGAACCCGGAGGAGCAGCTGGCCGCCGTGCGCGAGGTGATCAGGGACGTCGGTGCCACCGACGTGCCGGAGATCGTCGTGATCAACAAGGCGGACGCGGCGGACCCGCTCACCCTGCAGCGGCTGCTGCGGGTGGAGAAGCGCTCCATCGCGGTCTCCGCGCGCACCGGCCAGGGCATCGCCGAGCTGCGGGCCCTGATCGACAGCGAGCTGCCCCGCCCCGCGGTGGAGATCGAGGCGCTCGTGCCGTACACCCACGGCAAGCTCGTGGCGCGCGCCCACGACGAGGGCGAGGTGATCTCCGAGGAGCACACCGCGGAGGGCACCCTGCTCAAGGTCCGGGTGCACCAGGAACTCGCCTCGGAGCTCGCCCCGTACGTGCCGGCCACGGCCGGCTGATCCGGCCGACCGGCTCAGCGCGAAGGCCCGCCCCCTGCTCCGGCAGGGGGCGGGCCCTCTTCATGCCCGGCCGGTGCGGGACGCGCTCTCGCGCGCCGGGGTCACTGACCGCCGTAGTTCTTGCTCATGTTCTGGTACAGCGCCTCGGCGTCCCGGCCCAGCTGCGGACCGGCCAGCCAGGTGTTGTCCAGCGGGCCGATGGAAGTGTTGGACACCAGCACCGTCTTGCCGTTCAGCACCCGGAACCAGCCGCCACCGGAGGAGCCGCCCGTCATGGTGCAGCCGATGCGGTACATCGTCGGCAGGTTCGAGCTGAGCGAGAGACGGCCGGGCGTGTCCAGGCACTTGAACATCTTCAGGCCGTTGTAGGGCGGGGCGGCCGGGTAGCCCCAGGCGCCCATCCTGCCCGCCTCTGCCGCGGACGGAGCGGAGAAGTCCACGTCCAGCGCCGCGCCGACCGTCTCCTCCAGGGACTTGCTGCCCTGCTCCGGCTTCACATGCAGTACCGCGTAGTCGTACGCCGCGCCCGCACCGCCCGTCTCCGAGCCGCCCTTGATCCAGCCGTTGGAGGTCGCGGCCCAATCCGCCCACCAGTTGCCGTACGGGGCGATCTCCGTGGGGTTCGCGTTGCTGAGGTCGGCCTCGGACTTGCCGTAGTCGTTGTAGGCCGGGACGAAGACCAGGTTGCGGTACCAGCCGCCGTTGCCGCCGGCGTGCACACAGTGGCCCGCGGTCCACACCAGGTTCGACTTGCCCGGGTGGTTCACGTCCTTGATGACCGTGCCGGAGCAGACGCTCGGGCCCTCCGGGGAGTCGAAGAACACCTTGCCCACCGGGGCGGCGTTGCGGTGGTACGGCGTCTTCTCGGCCTGCGCGGTGACCGGCGCCGGCTCCGGGTCGCTCACGCCCTGGTCGGCTGAGGCGTCCTTGGTGGTGATCCGCTTGTCGGCCTCCTTCGCGGACATCATCCGCTCCGGCTTCCACAGGCCCTCGATCACCGGGTTGACGAAGTCCTTCGCCTCACGGAGCCACTTGTCCTTGTCCCAGTCCTTCCAGCCCCCCTCCTTCCACTTGTCCACATCGATGCCGTGCTCCTTGAGCCGGTCGGCGATGTCGGACGGGATGCGGACCTCGCCGGTGTCGTTGTCGGCGGCCTGGGAGGTGGTGGCCTCCGGCTTGCCGCTCGCCTGGTCCTCACTCGAACCACCGCACGCGGTCGCGGTGAGCGCCAGGGCGGCGACGAGTCCGGTGGCGGCGACGACGCCGCGACGCCCACGCCTGCGCGGAGCGGACGTACCTATGGAACGCATGCTGCGATGACCCCCGTTGGAGCGGATTGTCGTTACTGCATGGGACATGACCCGCCGCGCCGAGCCTCAGGGACGCGCGTGGCGGACGCGGTGACCGGAGCCCCCGCGGGCCCCTTCCGCCCGCCGGACGGCGAGCGGAAGGGAGTGCCGGGTCGGGTGACCGGCGAGAGTGGCGGTCACTGACCGGCGAACTTGTCGCTGACCGCCTGGTAGATGCCCTTGGCTTCCTTGCCGAGCCGCGGGCCGGCCAGCCACCCGGAGGTGATCGGGCCGATGGAGGTGTTGGACACCAGCGCGGGCTTGCCGTCCGCACCCGTGGCGATCCAGCCGCCACCGGAGGAACCGGCCGTCATGCTGCACCCGATGCGGTACATCGTCGGGTCACCCGCGTTGATCGACAGCCGGCCCGGCTTGTCCTGGCACTGGTACAGCGTCTGCCCGTCGTACGGGGGCGCGGCCGGGTATCCGATCGCGGTCATGCTCTCGATGCTGGGCACCGCCGGCGCGTCGAAGTTCACCGGAAGCGCCGAACCGACCGTCTCCTCCAGCGACTTGCCGTTGCCGCCCTTCTCCGGCGTCACATGAATCACGGCGTAGTCGTACGAGGCGCCGTCACCGCCGGTCGCGCCGCCCTGCTCGATCCACTGGTCCGAGGTCTGCGCCCAGTCGCCCCACCAGACGCCGTACGGAGCGACCTCCTCCTTGGTGGCGCCCTCCAGCTCCTTCGCCGACCGGCCGGCGTCGTTGTACGACGGCACGAACGCGATGTTGCGGTACCAGCCGCCCTTCTTGCCCGCGTGCACGCAGTGGCCGGCCGTCCACACCAGGTTGGACTTGCCCGGGTTCGCCGGGTCCTTCACGACCGTCGCGGAGCAGACCATCGTGCCCTCGGGAGAGTCGAAGAACACCTTCCCCGCCGTGGGTGCGTTGGCGTGGTACTTCGGCGGCACGGACTTCGCCTTCACCGGCTGCGGGGTCGGGTCCGTCACGCCCTGGTCACCGGAGATGTCGCTCTCGTCGACCTCCTGCTCCGGCTCCTCCGCGTCCCGCATGCGATCCGGGTCCCACAGGCCCTCGATGATCGGGTTGATGAAGTCGTTGGCCTCGCGCAGCCAGTCGTCCTTGCTCCAGTCCTTCCAGGCCCCGTCCTTCCACTTGTCGATGTCGATCCCGTGCTCCTTGAGCCGGTCCCGGATGTCGTCGGGGATCTTGAGCTTGTCGTCGTCGGACGTGGCCGCCGCGGAGGCTTCGCCGCCCGCGGCCGTCTCCTCATCCGACTCACACCCCGTGACGGTGAGCGCGAGAGCGGAGGCCAGCGCGACCGCGGCCAGGACAGGGGAGGTTCTGCGGCGCGGCCTGCCCCCTCTGCGCGTGATGGAAGACGGCCGTGTGAGTCGCATGATGTGAATCCCCCTGAAGTGGACGAACGTGGTGCTTGGACCGCTTCGCCACCCCCGCCCCCCGTGTGGAGTCCGGACCGGCTCGCGGTCTTGGAACGGCACCACACACTATGCGGTCGCTGTGGGGGACTTCCGACGGAACGGCAACGGTTCCGTCACGGCACGGATCTTGCGGCAACCCGTAACCGGCTCGACCGTCACCGGTTGGTAGCGGTGGGGGACCGCCGTCCGCGCACGGAACCCCCAGCTGTGGCCGGCCCGGGACAGGCGGAGGGCGGAGAGCGATGGCGGAATCCTCCAGAGCAGGCCCGGGACGGGGAATGCCGGGGAAGCCGCGCCCGCCCCACTCCGCGCAGACGCCCGCTCGTGACGCAGTCCTGCCCCCTGGCCGTGGCCCGTGCCCGAGGGGAACGAGCGGCCGGCGCCCGGGGCCGGCCCATCGAATACGCCGGTTGCTCGTCCGCGGCGATACGCCGCCCGGTCGCCCGCAAGCAGCGACCACGGCCACCGGACGCCCCCGAAACCCGTCGGCACCCGGCCGACCGACCCCACGAGGAGCCGCCTTGCAGCCCATCCCCACCCCGCACGACCGCACTTCACCCCGGGCGGGGAACTCCGGCCCGGGCGACAGGGACGGCGCGGCCCGCTCCGCCGGCTCTGTGCTGCCGCACCAGGCGGACGCGCCCCAGGACGCCGACGGGTACCGGGACCCGGCGCCGGACCCCCTGGAGCACCCCGACGCGTACCGTGCGGCCGACACCGCGGGAGTGGAGAACCTGCTGCGCTGCTGGGTCCGCGAAGCCGGCCTGCCCGCCCCCGACGGGTCCACGCTGCACATCCCCCTGCCGACCAGCGGCACGGCCCTGCTCGTCCCCGTCCGGTACTGGTCCCCGACCGGATGGCACCGCTTCGGCCATCCCCGCCTGGCCCACGCCCCGCACAACGCACCGCCTGCCGACGCCACTCTGGTCGCCGCCCTGCTCAGCAGGGAGGCCGCCGACGCGACCGGCCGTCCCCAGGCGCCGGGCGACGACCGGACTCGTGCCGCGACCGGACACCGCGTCCCCGACGCGGGCACCGGCGCCCCCGACGGCGGCGCCGAAGGCCGCACCCCCGACGGCGGCACCGACCTCGTGGCCCGCGTCGCCGATTCCGTGCGCCGCACCGCCACCTTTCTCACCGACCGCCGTAACCACCCCGACGACGGCCCCGACCTCTTCCTCACCGCGGAACAGGCACTCCTCCTCGGACACCCCTTCCATCCGGCCCCGAAGAGCCGCGAGGGCCTCTCGGACGCCGAAGCAGCGCCGTACTCACCCGAGTTGCGCGGTGCCTTCCCCCTGCACTGGGTGGCCATCGCCCCCTCCGTTCTCGTCTCCGACTCCGCCTGGACCGAAGGCGGACGCCGCGTCCCCGCGGCCCGTCTCACCGAGCGTCTCGCCGGCCCCGGACTTCCCCTGCCGGACGGCTGCACGGCCCTCCCCGTGCACCCCTGGCAGTGGCGCGAGCTCCAGCAACGCCCCGAGGTCGCAGCGCTGCTGGACACCGGGCTGCTGCGCCCGCTCGGCAGCCACGGCAGCCCCTGGCATCCCACCTCCTCCGTACGTACCGTCCACCGCACCGGCGCTCCGGCGATGCTGAAGCTCTCGCTCGGACTGCGCATCACCAACTCCCGCAGGGAGAACCTCCGCAAGGAACTCCACCGCGGCGTCGAGGTCCACCGCCTGCTGCGCACCGGTTTCGCCCAGCAGTGGCAGGCAGCGCACCCAGGCTTCGACATCGTCCGTGACCCGGCGTGGATCGCCGTGGACACCGTGGACGGCGAACCCGTGCCCGGCCTCGATGCCGTGATCCGGCACAACCCGTTCCGTCCCGAGGACGACGTGGTTTGCGTGGCCGGGCTTCTCTCACCTCGCCCCCGCACCGGGCAGGGCTCCGGCCCAGGCACGCCCGCAGGCACCGTCCGTGACATCGAGGCGCCCGCTCAGCGCATGCCGCGCATGTCGTCGAGGCTGGCCGGACTCGTCACGCGTCTCGCCGCCCGGACCGGCCGGCCCCGCCCGGTCGTCGCCGTCCAGTGGTTCCTGCGCTATCTGCACCAGGTGGTGGGCCCCGTGCTCTGGCTGGACGGGGAGGCCGGCGTCGCTCTGGAGGCGCATCAGCAGAACACCCTGGTTCTGCTGGACACCGAGGGCTGGCCCGCGGGGGGCCGGTACCGCGACAACCAGGGCTACTACTTCCGCGACTCCCGGCGCCCGGAACTCGACGCCAGGCTGCCCGGTATCGGCCGGGAGAGCGACACCTTCGTCTCCGACGACGTCACGGACGAGCGGTTCACCTACTACCTCGCCATCAACAACGTCTTCGGCCTCATCGGCGCGTTCGGCTCCCAGTGCCTCGCCGACGAGCGCCTGCTGCTCGCCACCTTCCGCCGGTTCCTCGAGGAGCTGTCCCATGGTCCCGGCCGGACGCGCAGCACCCTGCCCGCGCGGCTGCTCGACTCACCGGTACTGCGCTGCAAGGCCAACCTGCTGACCCGGCTGCATGGCCTCGACGAGCTGATCGGCCCCGTCGACACCCAGTCCGTCTACGTCACCATCGCCAATCCCCTTCGAGCCTGATCTGCCGCTGCTCAGTCCTGGCGCCGCTGGTCCGCCTCTTGCCCGTTCCTTCTTTCACCCCTTGGGCCTCCACCTCTTCTCTCACCTCTGACTCTCGACCTCCTGGCTCTTCCACCTCCTGGAAGGAGCGTCCTCGTGGCTCTCCCCGATGCGACCGCCGACGGCGGCCCCGACGCCCCCCGCGATGGGCTGCTCGACGACGTCGGTGACTGGGGCCCGGTGCGCACCGCCGTGGGCAGCTTCCGCCTCGCCCCCGTCCGCCTGGCACACGACCTGCCCCTGCTGTGGCGCTGGATGAACGACCCCGCGGTCGCCGCGTTCTGGGGGCTGGCCGGGCCTCCTTCCGTCACCGCCGGCCATCTACGGGCTCAGATCGGCGGCGACGGACGCAGCGCGCCATGCCTCGGCTTGCTCAACGGTGAGCCGATGAGCTACTGGGAGATCTACCGGGCCGACCTCGATCCGCTGGCCCGCCACTGCGCCGTCCTGCCGCACGACATGGGCATTCATCTGCTGATCGGTCGCGCCCGGGACCGGGGGCGGCACCTGGGTGGTGTGCTCATCAGGGCCGTGGCCGACCTGATCCTCGACCGCAGGCCGGAGTGCAGACGCGTGCTCGCGGAGCCCGACCTGCGCAATACCGCTTCCATCGCTGCTTTCCTTTCCGCCGGCTTCCGGCTCTCCGCGGAGGTCGAGCTGCCCGACAAGCGGGCGGCCCTGATGATCCGGGACCGGTCTCTGCGTCATCGGCTGTAGCGCAGTGTCAGCGCGCTTTCACATCTGGTACACCGCAGGCGCCGGATCGGTTCCAGCCCGGTCGGAGGAAATTCTTCCCGCCTCGTGATCACCGTCGCGGATGCCCCAGACCCGCCGGGATCACCCGGTGAGCCCGCCGGGGGCACCCGGTGATCGCCCCGGGACCGCCCCGGGATCGCCTGTGATCTCACCGCGTTTGTCAGTGCAGGGACGTAGGGTGGTCGCGCTATGACAAAGCCCTCACTCCCCGAACTCCTGCATGCTGCCGTCACTGCCGTCGGCGGTACGGAGCGCCCCGGCCAGGTGGCCATGGCCGAGGCCGTCGCCGAGGCGATCGACGACGGCTCCCATCTGCTGGTCCAGGCCGGCACCGGCACCGGTAAGTCGCTGGGCTACCTGGTACCCGCGCTCGCCCACGGGGAGCGGGTCGTCGTGGCGACGGCCACCCTCGCGCTGCAACGCCAGCTGGTGGAGCGGGACCTGCCGCGCACGGTGGAGGCCCTGCACCCGCTGCTCCGCAGGCGCCCCGAGTTCGCCATGCTCAAGGGTCGGTCCAACTACCTGTGTCTGCACCGGCTGCACGAGGGCATGCCGCAGGAAGAGGAGGAGGGGCTCTTCGACCAGTTCGAGGCGGCCGCGCCCACCAGCAAGCTCGGCCAGGACCTGCTGCGGCTGCGCGACTGGGCGGACGAGACGGAGACCGGCGACCGGGACAACCTCACGCCGGGCGTCTCCGACCGGGCCTGGGCGCAGGTGTCCGTGTCCTCGCGGGAGTGCCTGGGCGCCACCAAGTGTGCCTACGGTGCCGAGTGCTTCGCCGAGATGGCCCGTGAGCGCGCCAAGCTGGCCGATGTGGTGGTCACCAACCACGCGCTGCTCGCCATCGACGCCATCGAGGGCGCGCCGGTGCTCCCGCAGCACGAGGTGCTGATCGTCGACGAGGCCCATGAGCTGGTCTCCCGGGTCACCGGGGTCGCCACCGGCGAGCTCACGCCCGGCCAGGTCAACCGTGCGGTGCGCCGCGCCGCGAAGCTTGTCAACGAGAAGGCCGCCGACCAGCTCCAGACCGCGGCCGAGGGCTTCGAGCGGCTGATGGAGCTGGCGCTCCCGGGCCGTCTGGAGGAGATCCCGGAGGATCTGGGCTATGCGCTGACGGCGCTGCGCGACGCCTGCCGGACGGTGATCTCGGCGATCGGCGCCACCCGCGACAAGTCCGTGCAGGACGAGGACGCGGTCCGCAAGCAGGCGCTGGCGTCCGTGGAAACGGTGCACGACGTGGCGGAGCGGATCACCCACGGTTCCGAATGGGATGTCGTCTGGTACGAGCGGCACGACCGGTTCGGTGCGTCCCTGCGGGTCGCCCCGCTGTCCGTCTCCGGTCTGCTGCGGGAGAAGCTGTTCGCCGACCGCTCGGTCGTGCTGACCTCGGCGACGCTGAAGCTGGGCGGCGACTTCAACGGCGTGGGCGCCTCGCTGGGCCTGGGGCCCGAGGGCGCCGAGGACGAGGATCTGCCGAAGTGGAAGGGCGTCGACGTCGGCTCGCCGTTCGATTATCCCCGGCAGGGCATCCTCTATGTCGCCAAGCACCTGGCCCGGCCCGCCCGTGACGGCGACCGCGGGGACATGCTCGACGAGCTCACCGAGCTGATCCAGGCGGCGGGCGGCCGCACGCTCGGCCTGTTCTCCTCGATGCGCGCGGCCCAGCTCGCGGCCGAGGAATTGCGCACCCGGATCCCCGAGTTCCCGATCCTGCTGCAGGGCGAGGAGACACTCGGTGAGTTGATCAAGAACTTCGCCGCCGATCCCAGGACGTGTCTGTTCGGCACGCTGTCGCTCTGGCAGGGCGTGGACGTGCCGGGCCCCAGCTGCCAGCTGGTGGTCATGGACAAGATTCCGTTCCCGCGTCCGGACGACCCGCTGATGAGCGCGCGCCAGAAGGCCGTGGAGGAGGCCGGCGGCAACGGGTTCATGGCGGTGGCTGCCACGCATGCGGCGCTGCTGATGGCGCAGGGTGCGGGGCGACTCGTGCGAGCCTCGGGCGACCGGGGAGTGGTGGCGGTCCTGGACCCGCGACTGGCGACGGCCCGCTACGGCAGCTACCTCAAGGCGTCACTGCCCGACTTCTGGTACACCACGGACCGTCATCAGGTGCGGAAGTCACTGGCCGCGATCGACGCGGTGGCCAAGCAGGCGGAGACCGAGGCCGCGGCCCAGGCGTGAGGGGAGTGATCGCGGGGTAGCCTGCCGCACCCGCGGCAGGCTACCCCGCGATCACTCACGGTGTGTCACCGGGGTCTGCCTGTACGGCCGGAGAGACGGACGAAGCCGGACAGTGCGGGACCCCGGAACCGGCGCAGGGGTTCCGGGGTCCGGTCAATGGGCGGGGCGGCCGCCCCGCGGCCCGTGTTCGGGCGGGCCAGTACTCAGACGCGGCGCAGGACGGCCACCACCTTGCCGAGAATGGTCGCGTCGTCGCCGGGGATGGGCTCGTAGGCCGAATTGTGCGGGAGGAGCCAGACGTGGCCGTCCTCGCGCTTGAAACGCTTGACGGTGGCCTCGCCGTCAAGCATCGCGGCCACGATGTCGCCGTTCTCGGCGACCGGCTGGCGGCGGACCGTGACCCAGTCGCCGTCGCAGATCGCGGCCTCGATCATGGAGTCACCGACGACCTTGAGGACGAACAGCTCGCCGTCGCCCACGAGCTGGCGCGGGAGCGGGAAGACGTCCTCCACGGACTCCTCGGCGAGGATCGGCCCGCCGGCGGCGATGCGGCCGACCAGCGGTACGTAGGAGGCGGCCGGCTTGCCGGTGGTGTCCGTGGGCTGCACCGAGGCGGCCTGGTCGGAGCCCCGGACCTCGTAGGCGCGGGGGCGGTGCGGGTCGCGGCGCAGGAAGCCCTTGCGCTCCAGTGCCATCAGCTGGTGCGCGACCGAGGAGGTGCTGGAGAGACCCACCGCCTGACCGATCTCGCGCATCGACGGCGGGTAGCCGCGGCGCTGGACCGAGTCCCGGATGACCTCGATCACCCGGCGCTGGCGGTCGGTGAGTCCGGAGCTGTCCGCCCGGATGCCGGGAGGTCGGCCCGGCAGGGAGCGCTTGTGCGCCTCGGGGTTGGCTTCGTTCATGGCGTGCACCGGCTCGAGTCGGCCCTGGGAGCGGTCCTGGGCAGTGATGGCGGCACTGTCTGCGGTGGTGGTCACGTCGGCCCCTCTCGATGGTCTCCCTGCAGCACAACGGTAGTTGCTTTCGAAAGGTTGCGCCAAACACACGTTCGAGTGAAAAATCGCGAATTGGCTTTCGTGATCTTGTGCTGCGGTGTATTGGCGGCCGGGTTTACTGCCCGACAAACAGGCCATTCGGTTGTTGTACTCTTCACCGCCGGGGCGGCGCCCCGGCGGTGGCCCCAGTCTGCCATCACGCCGGAGGCGGTGCGGGGAGCGGCCCGCCTTTCTCTCCCGGAGCCGCACGTCCCCTTCTTCGGGCATGCACGCCATCTCCTCAAAACGCCCCGGCGGGCGGAGGGCCGGCCGGCTCGGCGCCCCCCGCGGGCGGGGGCCGGACGGTGCCCGCATGCCTCTTCTCCCGTGACGGCACGCGACACGCGTGCACGGCGTGTATGTATGAGCCAATCCCCACATCTAGTGGTTGGATTGCTGCAGCGGCCCAGAAGTTGTGGTCCCCCGGGTCTCCGTGCCCGCAGAGATCGCCTATGCTGGAGCTGCTTCGTGGGGCCCGAGTGGTCCGGCGAGGCTATTGAGTCTGCTGTGAGGAGGGTTGGAGTCCATGCACTGCCCCTTCTGCAGGCACCCCGACAGCCGGGTCGTGGACAGCCGGACGACCGACGACGGCACGTCGATCCGCCGGCGCCGCCAGTGCCCTGACTGCTCCCGTCGTTTCACGACCGTGGAGACGTGTTCGCTCATGGTGGTCAAGCGGTCCGGGGTCACCGAACCTTTCAGCCGCACCAAGATCATCAATGGTGTGCGCAAGGCGTGTCAGGGCCGGCCGGTCACCGAGGACGCGCTCGCCCAGCTCGGCCAGCGCGTCGAGGAGGCGGTGCGGGCCACCGGAAGCGCCGAGCTGACCACCCATGACGTGGGACTGGCCATACTCGGCCCGCTGCAGGAGCTCGACCTCGTGGCCTATCTGCGGTTCGCCTCGGTCTACCGGGCGTTCGACTCGCTCGAGGACTTCGAGGCCGCGATCGCGGAACTCAGGCGGGCGGAGCAGGCCGCCGCGGACGACGGGGGCGGCACGGGAGCCGGTACGGGGAGCCAGGAGGACGACAGCGGGTCCGCGGGGGCGGCGCAGGTCCCCGAACCCGCCCACACCGCCGGCTGACCGGCGAGGACCGCCCGGACGCGGTTGATAGGGGACCGGCCGGGCGGCGGCGAGAGAAGACCAGTCGCGGGCAGTGCGCGTGGGTGCCCGCGACATCAGGACAGAACACCGTGCCACGGGAACAACGGGGCACTTCAGGGCGTTTTCGCCCGTACAGGGAGGCGGCATGACAGAGACGGCGAGCGGTCCGGCACGGAGTTCCCGAGCCAAGGGCAACAAGGCGGGCAAGGGGCTGCGTGTGGAGCGCATCCACACCACTCCGGGAGTCCACCCCTACGACGAGGTGACCTGGGAGCGCCGTGACGTCGTGATGACCAACTGGCGCGACGGCTCGGTCAACTTCGAGCAGCGCGGCGTCGAGTTCCCCGACTTCTGGTCGGTGAACGCGGTCAACATCGTCACCAGCAAGTACTTCCGCGGTGCCGTCGGCACCCCGCAGCGCGAGACCAGCCTGAAGCAGCTGATCGACCGCATCGTGAAGACGTACCGGAAGGCCGGCGAGGACAACAAGTACTTCGCCTCGCCCGCCGACGCCGAGATCTTCGAGCACGAGCTGGCCTACGCCCTCCTGCACCAGATCTTCAGCTTCAACAGCCCCGTCTGGTTCAACGTCGGCACGTCCCAGCCGCAGCAGGTCTCCGCCTGCTTCATCCTCTCCGTCGACGACTCCATGGAGTCGATCCTCGACTGGTACAAGGAAGAGGGGATGATCTTCAAGGGCGGCTCCGGCGCCGGCCTGAACCTCTCCCGCATCCGTTCCTCCAAGGAGCTGCTCTCCTCCGGTGGCAACGCCTCCGGCCCGGTCTCCTTCATGCGCGGCGCCGACGCCTCCGCCGGCACCATCAAGTCCGGTGGCGCCACCCGCCGCGCCGCCAAGATGGTCGTCCTCGACGTGGACCACCCGGACATCGAGGACTTCATCGAGACCAAGGTCAAGGAGGAGGAGAAGATCCGCGTCCTGCGCGACGCGGGCTTCGACATGGACCTGGGCGGCGAGGACATCACCTCCGTCCAGTACCAGAACGCCAACAACTCGGTCCGCGTGAACGACGAGTTCATGAAGGCCGTGGAGACGGGCGGCAAGTTCGGGCTGCGCGCCCGGATGACCGGCGAGGTCATCGAGGAGGTCGACGCCAAGGCGCTCTTCCGCAAGATCGCCGAGGCCGCCTGGGCCTGCGCCGACCCCGGCATCCAGTACGACGACACCATCAACAACTGGCACACCTGCCCCGAGTCCGGCCGGATCACCGCGTCGAACCCGTGCAGCGAGTACATGCACCTGGACAACACGTCCTGCAACCTGGCCTCGCTGAACCTGATGAAGTTCCTCAAGGACGACGGCAAGGGCAACCAGTCGTTCGACACCGAGCGCTTCCAGAAGGTCGTCGAGCTGGTCATCACCGCGATGGACATCTCCATCTGCTTCGCGGACTTCCCGACCGAGAAGATCGGCGAGAACACCCGCGCCTTCCGCCAGCTCGGCATCGGCTACGCCAACCTCGGCGCCCTGCTGATGGCGACCGGCCACGCGTACGACTCCGACGGCGGCCGCGCCCTGGCCGGTGCCATCACCTCCCTGATGACCGGCACCGCCTACCGGCGCTCCGCCGAGCTGGCCGCGGTGGTCGGTCCGTACGACGGCTACGCGCGCAACGCGGACGCCCACAAGCGCGTCATGAAGCAGCACGCCGACGCCAACGACAAGGCCGTCCGCATGGACGACCTGGACACGCCGGTCTGGGCCGCCGCGACCGAGGCCTGGCAGGACGTGCTCCGCCTCGGCGAGAAGAACGGCTTCCGCAACTCCCAGGCATCCGTGCTCGCCCCCACCGGCACCATCGGCCTCGCGATGGGCTGCGACACCACCGGTGTCGAGCCCGACCTCGCGCTGGTCAAGTTCAAGAAGCTGGTCGGCGGCGGCTCGATGCAGATCGTCAACGGCACCGTTCCGCAGGCCCTGCGCCGCCTGGGCTACCAGGAGGAGCAGATCGAGGCGATCGTCGCCCACATCGCCGAGCACGGCAATGTGATCGACGCTCCCGGCCTCAAGCAGGAGCACTACGAGGTGTTCGACTGCGCCATGGGCGAGCGCGCCATCTCCCCGATGGGCCACGTCCGCATGATGGCCGCGATCCAGCCGTGGATCTCCGGCGCCATCTCCAAGACGGTCAACATGCCGGAGTCGGCGACCGTCGAGGAGGTCGAGGAGATCTACTTCGAGGCCTGGAAGATGGGCGTCAAGGCGCTCGCCATCTACCGCGACAACTGCAAGGTCGGCCAGCCCCTCTCCGCCAAGAAGAAGGAGGAGGCCAAGGAGGCGGAGTCCGCCGAGGCCAAGGTCGAGAAGGTCGTCGAGTACCGCCCGGTCCGCCGTCGCCTCCCCAAGGGCCGGCCCGGCATCACGACCTCCTTCACGGTCGGCGGCGCCGAGGGCTACATGACCGCCAACTCCTACCCGGACGACGGTCTGGGCGAGGTCTTCCTGAAGATGTCCAAGCAGGGCTCGACCCTCGCGGGCATGATGGACGCCTTCTCCATCGCCGTCTCGGTCGGCCTGCAGTACGGCGTGCCGCTGGAGACCTACGTCTCGAAGTTCACCAACATGCGCTTCGAACCGGCCGGTATGACCGACGACCCGGACGTGCGGATGGCCCAGTCGATCGTCGACTACATCTTCCGCCGCCTGGCGCTGGACTTCCTGCCCTTCGAGACGCGCTCCGCGCTCGGCATCCACTCGGCCGAGGAGCGCCAGCGCCACCTGGAGACCGGCTCCTACGAGCCGGCCGAGGATGAGGTCGACGTCGAGGGCCTGGCCCAGTCGGCGCCGCGCGCCCAGGACCTGAAGGCGGTCAACACGCCGAAGTCCGGGACCGAGGCCGCCAAGCCCGCTCCGCAGCAGGCGCACACCAGCGCCGAACTGGTGGAGATGCAGCTGGGCATCCAGGCCGACGCCCCGCTGTGCTTCTCCTGCGGCACGAAGATGCAGCGCGCCGGTTCCTGCTACATCTGCGAGGGCTGCGGCTCGACCAGCGGCTGCAGCTGACGCACTGCTCGGGCCATGGAGTGAGCCCTGACTGAGTGAGGGGCGCCGACCACCGGATCGGCGCCCCTCACTCGTGCTGTCTCACTGGTGCTGCCGCGGGACGCGCGCCGTTCCCCGGACGGAGCCGGGCGGCGGGCCCGGCCGGCCCGGTGCGTCAGCGGCGGGCCGCGCCCATGGTGCGGGCGAAGTCGGCCGGGTCGCTCGAAAAGCCCCGGACGCCGGGCCGGAACTCCCACGGGCCGGTTCCCTCACGGACGAACTCCGCCACTGTCGCCGCCGTGGCGCCCGGCACACCGCCGAAGTCGTCCTCGGCCAGGACGTCGTACCCCTCCCGGATGCGCAGCCCGGGATTGGCCACACCGGAGAACGTCCGCAGCGCGGGATGCTGCTGGATGGCCACGCCGACCACCACGCGTCCGTACCGCTCGGCCAGCCGGTCCAGCTCCACCGTCATGACCTCGTCGTAGCCGAAGCCCTTGCCGTCGGTGCTGTCCCGGTCGAGGATGATCGTGCCGTCGGGGGAGCGGCTGTCGAAGTGCACCACATAGGCGGGATCACCATGGGGATCGCTCGCCAGATAGGGCGCGGCCACAAGATCCAGATCCGTGGGCGGTTCCCCCGGCGGACTCGGGTCCCACCGCAGCGCGATCTCGACCTTGCGGATGCCCTTGCTGAGGCCGTTCACCAGACTTCCCCTTTCCCGTGACCGTCCGGCCGGATACCCCAACTGCCCTTGCTTCCCGGCGGTTTGTCCATCCTGCCACGCACGGGGGATCTTCTGGCGGCAAGCGGTGACGACGAGCCGGGCCGGTGCCACGCTCCGTGGCCTTACGATGGCGCGGTGCTGGTCAAGTGGATTCGCTGCACCGTGGTGGACCGCCGCGGTTTTGAACGGGGACAGCGAAAGTGGGCGGGGCTTCTGGGGGAGCCGGGGTTTCGCGCGCAGGGCGGAGGCTGGAGCCGCCACCGGCCGGATGTGGCGCACATCTTCTCCTTCTGGGAGAGCCGCGCCTTCTACGACTCGTTCATGGCGCGCTCCCACGACCGCCTCGCCGCGGCCCAGTCGGGCACCTTCACGAACGCGCAGGTCAGACTGTTCGAGTACCGGTTCGACGTGAAGACCGGGTTCGAGCCCCGCTTCACCGACGCCGACCTGCTGCGGGTGGCGCTGTGCCGGGTGCACGAGGAGCGGGCGGAACACTTCGTCCTCATGCAGGAGAAGGTGTGGAACCCGGCGATGGCCGGCTCGCCGGGCATGGTCCGCGGACTCTTCGGCGAGGCGCCCGGGCACGAGTACCTGGTCCTGTCCATGTGGCGCTCCGCCGCCGAGCACGGCAAGTACCGCACCGAGCGGGTGGAACGCCTGGCCCTGCGGGCCCAGACCGAGGCCGATGTCGCGGCCCTGACCGGTGACATCGTGGACATGGAGCCGGCCTGGACTGTCTGATCTCGGGCGCCGCCGGTGGGCCCGATCACGGGGCCCAGGATGCCCGCCGTGAGCGCCGGGGCACCTGCGACTAGGGTTTTGGCATGGCACGACCACGGCGCATCGTCCTTGTCCGGCACGGCGAATCAACGGGCAATGTTGATGACTCCGTGTACGAGCGCGAACCCGATCACGCGCTGGCCCTCACCGAGCGCGGCTGGCAGCAGGCGGAGGAGACGGGCAAGCGGCTGCGCGAGCTCTTCGGCCGGGAACGCGTCAGCGTGTATGTCTCCCCCTACCGCCGTACCCTCCAGACGCTGCACGCCTTCCGGCTCGACCCCGGGCTCATACGAGTCCGGGAGGAGCCCCGGCTGCGCGAGCAGGACTGGGGCAACTGGCAGGACCGCGAGGACGTGCGTCTGCAGAAGGCCTACCGGGACGCCTACGGCCACTTCTTCTACCGCTTCGCCCAGGGCGAGTCCGGTGCCGACGTCTACGACCGGGTGGGGAACTTCCTGGAGAGCCTGTTCCGCAGCTTCGAGGCCCCCGATCACCCGCCCAACGTGCTCATCGTGACCCACGGTCTGGCCATGCGGCTGTTCTGCATGCGGTGGTTCCACTGGACCGTGGCGGAGTTCGAGTCCCTGTCCAACCCAGGGAACGCCGAGATACGGATGCTCGTTCTGGGGGAGAACGGCAAGTACACCCTCGACCGGCCCTTCGAGCGGTGGCGCGAGCCGGTGAGAGATCACTGGATGGACGGGATCACTGGATAGAGTGGCAGGGCGATGACCGCTGACTCCTCTCCTGCCGGGCGCCTGGAGCGCGCCCTCGCCAGCCTGCGCGGACTGTCGGTGGGGGACGCGCTGGGCTCCCAGTTCTTCGTGCCGGTGAACTATCCGCTGCTCAAGCGCCGCGAGCTGCCCCCTGGCCCGTGGCGGTGGACCGACGACACGGAGATGGCCTGCTCCGTGGTCGCCGTCCTGGTCGGCCATCACCGGATCGACCAGGACGCCCTCGCGCGCTCCTTCGCCGAGCACCATGACTTCGACCGGGGCTACGGCCCCGCCGTCACCCGCCTGCTGCGCCAGATCCGCGAGGGCGGTGACTGGCGTGAGCTCGCCGCCGCGCTGTTCAAGGGCCAGGGCTCCTGGGGCAACGGCGCCGCCATGCGCATCGCCCCTCTGGGCGCCTGGTACGCCGACGACCCCGAGCAGGCCACCCACCAGGCCGAGATCTCCGCCTACCCCACCCATCAGCACCGCGAGGCCGTGGTCGGCGCCATGGCTGTGGCAGCGGCGGCCGCGCTCGCCGCCGCCCCTGGCGGCCCGCCCGGCGCGGAGGCCCTGCTCGACGGCGTGATCGACCTGGTGTCCCGGAAGAGCGCGGTCGGTGCGGGGCTGCGCCGTGCCAAGGACATGCTCGACTACGCCGACCCGGCGACGGTGGCCGCCGTGCTCGGCTGCGGCCGCCGCACGTCGGCCCATGACACCGTGCCCTTCGCCCTGTGGTCGGCCGCGCGTGCCCTGGGCGACTACGAGCAGGGGTTCTGGACGACCGCGCAGGCGGGCGGGGACATCGACACGACGTGCGCCATCGTGGGCGGAGTGATCGCCGCCGGCAAGGCGGGAGCGCCGCCCGCCGAATGGACGGACCGGACCGAGGCGCTGCCGGACTGGGTGCCGACGTCTGTGTGAGCGCCTTCTTCGATACTCTCCGTGCAAGGTGGGAACTCTGCGTGATTGCTCGCTCGTTGTGAGGGCAGCCGCTGTGTGAGCCGGGGGCTCTCGGCGGGTGCGGGTCTCGATGTGCCCGGCCGGACGGGCCGCACGAGTGCCTGCGAGCAAGGGTGGTCAACGGAGGGATCGGGGGCGGTGTGGACGTGACTCTCGTCGTCCTGCTTCTGCTGTCGGCTGTGTCCGTCGTGGTCGTGCGCGGTGCGTCTCCCGAGGTCGTGCGCAGTGCGCCGCTCGTGGTCGGGCACGATGTGTCGCTGCCGGGAGCAACGGCACTTCTGCAGCAGGGGCGGCCCGGCGGCACTCCGGCCCGCCGCCGTGTGGGTGCCGGTGTGCCGCCGGGCCGGGCCCGCCGCTCTCGGGGCTCAGCCCATACCGGGTCCGGCGGTGCCGGAGAGCGCCTCCAGGTCGCTCTTGCGGACCCTGATCACCAGCCCCGCGGTGACCAGCGCAAGGACGGCCATGGCGGCCGCGGGGATGAACGCCGCCGAGATGCCCTGCGCCAGCACTTCGTGGCCCCAGGGAGCGGGCAGCTGATGCGTCTGGGCGAACTCGGCCTGTTGCTGCGGCGTCGCCTCGGCCAGGAAGGCCGGCATCTGCTTCTCCGCCTCGTCCCTGCTGGCCGTGCCGAACACCGTGGTCAGCAGGGCCAGTCCGACCGAGCCGCCGACCTGCTGGGTCGCGTTGAGCAGTCCGGAGGCGGCACCGGCCTCGTGCTGCGCCACACCGGAGACGGCGGTGAGCGTCAGCGTCACGAAGTTCAGGCCCATGCCGAAGCCGAAGATCAGCATCGGGCCGAGGACACCGCCCGCGTAGGAGCTGTCGGAGCTGACCAGGCTCTGCCAGGCCAGGCCCAGTGCCGCCAGTGTCGTGCCGACCAGCATGAACGGCTTGGGGCCGAACAGCGGCAGGAAGCGCTGCGACACCCCCGCGCCGAGCGCGATGACGACCGTCACGGGCAGGAAGGCGAGACCGGCCTCGATGGGGCTGTAGCCGAGCACGTTCTGCACGAAGAGAACGATGTAGAAGAACATGCCGAACATCGCCGCGGCCAGGCTCAGCATGATCACATACGTGCCGGAGCGGTTGCGGTCGGCGAACATCCGCAGCGGCGTGATCGGTTCCCTGGCGCGGCTCTCGATGAGGGCGAAGGCCGCCAGCAGCACCGCGGCCGCGGCGAAGGAGCCGATGGTCAGGGTGTTCCGCCAGCCCTCGTCGGCCGCCCGGATGAAGCCGTAGACGAGCGAGGCCATACCGGCCGTCGAGGTCACCGCGCCCGCGACGTCGAAGCGGCCGGTGTGCCGCTCGGACTCGCTGATGTACAGCGGGGCGAGCACGGCGATCAGGAGACCGATCGGCACGTTGACGAAGAGCACCCATCGCCAGTCGAGCCACTCGGTGAGCATGCCGCCGGCCAGCAGGCCCACGGCGCCGCCGCCGGCGGAGACCGCGGCGAAGACTCCGAAGGCCCGGTTGCGTTGCGGCCCCTCGGGGAACGTGGTGGTGACGAGCGCCAGCGCGGTGGGCGAGGCGATCGCACCACCGACGCCCTGCAGGACGCGTGCGGCCAGCAGCTGCCAGGGTTCCTGGGCGAGTCCGCCGAGCAGCGAGGCAAGGGTGAACAGCAGGATGCCGGTCATGAAGACGCGGCGGCGGCCGAGGATGTCGCCGGCCCGGCCGCCGAGCAGGAGCAGGCCGCCGAAGGTCAGCGTGTAGGAGCTGACCACCCAGGTGAGGTCCGTGGTGCTGAATTCGAGTGCATTCTGGATGTGTGGCAGCGCGATGTTCACAATCGTCGCGTCCAGTACCACCATGAGTTGGCAGGCCGCGATGACGGTGAGGGCGATGCCGGGGTGACCGTCCCGGCGAGCCGCACCGGGCTTTCGGTCCTGAATCAACGGAGAGGTAGTCACTATGGTCCCCCATCAGCGCGATAGTGAACGCTCGCGTTCACTGCTGTGCTCAACCGTAGGAGCCCTGAGACAGTGAACGCAAGCGTTCACTGAGTGCCAGTCCGCCCGGCGTGTCCCCCTCAGGTGCCGGACGGGCCGTCCCCGATCCCCGCGAAACCCGCTTGATCTGCTCGTTGGAGAGAGTCAGATGGTTACTTCGGGCTGGGCGACCGCCCACGCTCAGACGGCCCCCTCCCGTCGCCGCGGTGCCGTGCTGGAACGCGCGATCCTCGACGCCGCTCTGGAACAGCTCAGCACGGTCGGCTGGAACGGCCTGACGATGGAGGGCGTCGCCGCCGCCGCCCAGACCGGCAAGGCCGCCGTCTACCGCCGCTGGCCCTCCAAGGAGGACCTGGTCGCCGACGCCCTGCGGGCCGGGCTTCCGGAACTCGCCGCGGCGCCGGACCTGGGCAGCGTGCGCGAGGAGCTGCTGGAACTCTGCCGTCGGGCGCGGGACGCGATGTACTCGCCACCGGGGGCGGCCCTGCGGGCGGTGATTCACGAGTGCGACGCCGTGCAGGCCGAACGCTTCCACGGGGTGATCGTCAAGGGGCTGGTGGAACCGGTCATCGGGCTGCTGCGCGACGCGATCGAGCGCGGGATCGAGCGGGGAGAGGTGCGGTCCGACGCGGCGAACGGGTACGTGTTTGACGCCGTTCCGGCGATGATGATGTACCGCTCGAAGGTGTGCGGAAGCGAATGGCCGGACGCCGAAATCCAGGAGATGATCGACCAGTTGATGATGCCGCTGCTGCGGCCGTAGACGTTCCGGTGCTGCGGCCGTAGAGGTTCCAGTGCTGCGGCCGTGGACGTTCCGGTGCTGCGGCCGTAGAGGTTCCGAACCGGTGTCGCGGAGGTCGTGATGTCACACCGGGAACCGGCCTGTCGTCCGCCGTCGCCCGCGGCGTACGCTAAGCACGCCATGCCGTACGAACCACCGACTCACACCGTCGAGCGCTCACTGCGCGCCACGACCGGGGCGAAGATCATTGCAGGCATCGACGAGGTGGGCCGCGGTGCGTGGGCCGGTCCGGTCACCGTCTGCGCGGCGATCACCGGACTGCGCCGGCCTCCCGAGGGACTCACCGACTCCAAACTCCTGACGATCAAGCGGCGGACCGAACTCGCCGAGACGCTGCGGTCGTGGGTGACGGCGTACGCCCTGGGGCACGCCTCGCCTCAGGAGATCGACGACCTCGGCATGACGGCCGCGCTGCGGCTGGCGGCGTGCCGGGCCCTCGAGGGACTGCCGGTCCGTCCCGACGCCGTGATACTCGACGGCAAGCATGACTACCTGGGCGCTCCCTGGAGGGTCCGGACGGTCATCAAGGGCGACCAGTCGTGCGTGGCCGTCGCGGCGGCCTCGGTGATCGCCAAGGTCCAGCGCGACAAATTGATGGCCGAACTGGGCGCCGACCATGCAGACTTCGGTTTCGCGGACAACGCCGGGTATCCGTCGCCCGTGCACCGGGCCGCGCTGGAGGTTCGGGGACCCACCCCGCACCACCGGTTGTCCTGGGCGTATCTTGATGCGCTGCCCCAGTGGCGGCACCTCAAGAAGGTCCGCACCGTGGCGAACGGAAGCGTTCCGGAGATCGAGGGTCAGCTCGGCTTCGATTTCTGACGGTTCCGCTCGCACGCAAGTGCCACCCGGCGGCGCCAGCCGTACCAACGTTTGATAAAAATCAGCTCATGCCTCTCATTCCCGAGGAGCCTCAGATTCACGAGAGTGCCCAGGGTCCCCGCGCCACTCCGGCCAGCGGCCGCACCGCGCCGACCCCCCGCCCCGTACCCGGTCCCCGCCCCGCGGCCCCGTCGCGTCCCGGCGGACGTCCCGGCCCTCTGAGGCCCACGCCGCCCGCCCAACGGTCTTCACGTGACGGGGCCGGCGCGCCCAAGCCCGGACCGAAGCCCGGTCCGAAGGCTCAGTCCCCGGCCGCGCCGGCCGCGGCCACGCCGCAGATCCAGCTGATCCCGGCTTCCGCCGAGGGGGCGCTCGACGCCGCCGAGGAAGCCGTGGACCTGCTCCTGGACTCCGGCCGTGCCCCCGGTGACGTGCTGGTGATCACCACCGGCGAGCAGCACCCGTGGGCGGCCCACGAGCTGTCCTTCGGCGAGAGCTCCTACTGGGCTCAGCACGACGCGGGCGACGACGTCTTCTACGTGGACGCAGCCGTCGCCGACCGCGCCGCCCAGCGGCCGGTCGTCGTGGTGGCGGTCAACGGCGGCACGGAGGCCGCTGCTGCCTCCGCTCTGTCCCTCGCCCATTCCAGGGCCGGCTCCCTGCTGATCGTCTGCGGCGACCCGAAGCGCATCAACTCGGTGCTGGGCGCGGGCGTCTGAGCGGACGCCTCCGCCCACGGCGGGCGGACGGTCACACGCGGGGGCCGAGCTCAAGTCAGGGTCGTCTCACCGCCTTTCGCCCGGCGCACGGGCGCCGAACGGCGTTCAGCGGGGACCGGTCGGCCGGGCCGAGGTCGGGAGGCGCGGGACGTTCGTGCGCAGGGAGCGGCGGGAGAAGCCACCAGGGGCGGTGAAGCGGTCGGCATGCGGGCCCGGTGTACTGCTCAGCAGTCGGCCCGGTACCGTTCAGCGGGCCGCTGCGCGGCGGAGGATCTCGGATGCCGCGCCGCCGGTGCGCGGCATGCGGGGCGGTGACTCCGAGGTGGCGAACGGCTCCGGTGCCGAGTCGGCGCTGGGGCGGCGTCCGCCGCGGCCCTCGCCCAGCACCTGCCAGCCGTCGCGGGTCAGCGTGATGTAGGCCCCGCAGCGCAGTCCGTGCAGTGTGCAGGCGTCCCGCAGCCCCCACATCCACGCGCCGTCCTCCTCCGTCCAGCGCGCATCCCCCTCACGGCAGTACATCAGGACCGCGGTGCGCACGGGGGTGCGGCGGCGCAGATCGTGCGGGATCACGCGGCGCAGCTGCGCCAGCAGTGCGTTGCGGAACATCCAGCCGTCGGCCGGTGCGGGGCGCCGGGTGAACGAGGCGCTCGCCCGCAGCCGCTCGTCCGGATCGAGCACGGCGACGACCGCGGTCGCCACAGTGGGACGGTGCCGAGCGTGCAGTCCGCTGACCACCTCACGCGGGTTGCGCAGCAGGGGAATTCCGGCAGCGGCCCACTCCGCGGGTTCGAGCACACGAGAGGCGGAAGCGGCGGGCGTCGACAAGGAAGCCGCCGAGGACGGAGCGAATCCGAAGGTCACGGTCCTCCCTTCGGCTACGCCCACACTGCGGGCGGGTCGGATTCGGGGGAGCGCGCACGCAACTGAGACCTACCGGAGCGGCAGACGAGCCGTGCGGGTGCTGCCTTCAATTCTTCCTGTCGAACTTGGATGCGGCAATGAGCAATTGAGGCGGCAGACCGCTATGTGACGTTGAGTGCCCTATATCCCTGGAAGGGAGTGACCGGGTCACGCACGAGGCGTTCGAGCACGACACGTTCGTACGGCACATGGCTGCGCCGCGTCCAGAGGCGTGCGCGGAGAGTTCCGGCACCTTTCCGGCAGGCAGCGGCGAGCCGTCAGCCCTGTACGGCCAGCACCAGCGGCAGTACACCCGCGGCACCGGCCCGTCTGAGCAGCCGCGCCGCCACCGCGAGGGTCCAACCGGTCTCCGTGTAGTCGTCCACGAGGAGAACAGGGCCCGGTGCGTCGGCGAGCGTCGCCGCGAGTGCGGGCGGCACGGTCAGCGCTCCGTCGAGGGCCTTCAGACGCTGGGCGCTGTTGCTGCGGGACGCCTGGTGCGGGCGCGCGTCATGCGTGTACTCCACGGTGCCCAGCAGCGGCAGGCGTCCGACTTCTGCGATGCGTGCGCCGAGCGACTGGATGAGCTGGGGCCGGGTGTGCGAGGCGACGGTGACCACGCCGACCGGCCGGGGCGGGGCGTCCGGTTCTCCGCAGGCCCAACCGCCGGGTCCCTTGGCCCAGTCGGCCAGCACCCCCACCACCGCGCGGGCCACGTCGTCGGGCACCGGCCCGTCCGGGGCCTGGGCGGCGAGCATGGGGCGCAGCCGGTTGCCCCAGCCGATGTCCGACAGCCGGCCCAGGGCCCGGCCCTGCGCCGCCTGTTCGGCCGCGGGGATGCGGCCCTTGAGGTCCATGCCGATCGCCGGGAGGCCGGTGGGCCACATGCGCCGGGGCTCCACCTCGACGCCCGCCCTGCCGAGGTCGTCGCGGGCGGCGGCCAGCGCGCCCGCGGACGTCTCGGCGGTGTGCCGGGGACCTGCGCAGTTGTCGCAGCGGCCGCAGGGCCTGGCCGTCTCGTCGTCCAACTGCCGCTGCAGGAACTCCATCCGGCAGCCGGTGGTCTCCGCGTACTCGCGCATCGCCTGCTGCTCGGCCTCGCGCTGGCGGGCCACCCAGGCGTAGCGCTCGGCGTCGTACGTCCACGGCTGGCCCGTAGCGATCCAGCCGCCCTTGACCCGGCGCACCGCCCCGTCCACGTCCAGGACCTTCAGCATCGTCTCCAGACGGGATCGGCGCAGCTCCACCAGGGGCTCGAGGGCGGGGAGTGACAGTGGACGGTCCGAGCTCGCGAGGATGTCGAGCGTGCGGCGCACCAGCTCCTCGGAGGGGAAGGCGAGGGAGGCGAAGTACTCCCAGATCGCCTCGTCCTCCTTGCCCGGGAGCAGCAGGACCTCGGCGTGGCGGACCCCGCGCCCCGCGCGGCCGACCTGCTGGTAGTAGGCGATGGGGGAGGAGGGGGAGCCGAGGTGCACCACGAAGCCCAGGTCGGGTTTGTCGAAGCCCATGCCGAGCGCGGAGGTGGCCACCAGGGCCTTCACCTTGTTGGCGAGCAGGTCCTCCTCGGCCTGCTGCCGGTCGGCGTTCTCCGTCTTGCCGGTGTAGGAGGCGACGGTGTGGCCGCGCTGCCGCAGAAACGCCGTCACTTCCTCGGCGGCGGCCACGGTGAGGGTGTAGATGATGCCCGAGCCCGGAAGCTCGTCCAGGTGATCGGCGAGCCAGGCCATCCGGTGGGCGGCGTCCGGGAGGCGGAGCACGCTCAGGCTGAGGCTCTCGCGGTCCAGCGGGCCCCTCAGCACCAGGGCGTCCGGACTGCCGCCGGTGCCGAGCTGCTCGGCGACGTCCGCGGTCACCCGCGCGTTGGCGGTGGCGGTGGTGGCCAGCACGGGCACGCCGGGCGGGAGGTCGCCGAGCACGGTGCGCAGCCGGCGGTAGTCAGGGCGGAAGTCGTGGCCCCAGTCGGAGATGCAGTGGGCCTCGTCCACCACGAGCAGGCCGGTGGTGGCGGCCAGTTCGGGCAGCACCTCGTCACGGAACTCCGGATTGTTCAGCCGCTCGGGGCTCACCAGCAGAACGTCCACGTGCCCGGCGGCGATCTCGCTCTTGACGGCGTCCCACTCCTCGATGTTGGAGGAGTTGATCGTCCGGGCGTGGATCCCGGCTCGCGCCGCGGCCTCCACCTGGTTGCGCATCAGTGCCAGCAGCGGGGAGACGATCACCGTGGGACCGCTGCCCTGCGCGCGCAGCAGGGACGTGGCCACGAAGTAGACCGCGGACTTGCCCCAGCCGGTGCGCTGGACGACCAGGGCACGGCGCCGGTCCGCGACCAGTGCCTCGATGGCCCGCCACTGGTCCTCACGCAGCCTCGCCTCACCCGAGGTGTCCCCGACGAGACGGGCGAGGACGGCATCGGCGGCTGCCCGGAGATCCGCGTTGCTGGTGTGCTCCATGCGTTCCATACAACAGGACGGCAGTGACAGCCGGAGGAGCAGGAGCGAACGGGCAGGTCAGAGGGGTTGTGACGTGTCCTTGGCAGGAGTTGTCCACAGGTAGAACCGGAAGATTGCATTCCGCGAGATCGTTCTCGCATGACGAAGCACAGCGAAACGACCGGAAGCTCCGAAAGCGCTGAAAGCTCGGAAAGCGGCGAGACCGCGACGTCCGGCGGCATGGTGACAGGCGGCGGCGTCCTGAGGAACGACGTCGGGGGAGGCGGCGACATCCTGAGGAGCGACGACGTCGGGGGAGACGGCGGACTCAGCGGGGGGAGCGACATCGCTGGGAACGGCGGGAGCAGCGACGGCTCTGGCGACAGGGCCGACGGCGCAAGCAGCCGCGGCAACAGCAACGGGACCAGCGGTCTGAGGTGCCGGAGCAACACCACCGCCGGGAGCGACGGAGCCACCGGCGAGAGAGACACCGCCGGGGAGAGCGCGCGCGAAGAAGGACCGGGTGAGCGCGCAGAGGACCGCGGGGGACCGGTCGGCGATCCTGTCCACCGTGTCGACGGGCCCGCCTGCACCGCCTATGTCGGCCAAGGCGAGGAGCAGCAGGTCACCCTGCGCACGCCGGCGGAACTCGCCGACGCCCTGCCCTATCTGCTCGGATACCGGCCGGAGGACAGCATCGTTCTGGTGGCCCTGCACGACAAGGACGGACGCGGCAGGTTCGGCGGCCGGGCGAGGCTCGGCATTCCGGCCGACGCGGACGACTGGCCGGCTGCGGCCAGGCAGCTGGCTCACGGGCTGATCACCGGCAGTGAACGCCGGGGCGCCCGCCCCGAGCAGATGGTCGCCTTCCTCTGCCAGGAACCTGCCCCGGGCGAAATCGGGCGGCAGGTCAAGGACCGGCTCCGGCCACTCGCCCAGGCCCTGCGTCTGGAGTGCGGAGGGCTCGACGTACCGGTGGTGGAGGCCCTGTGCATCTCCGACGGCCGCTTCTGGTCCTACTGCTGCGACAACCAGGTCTGCTGCCCGGCCGAGGGCACGCCCATGGGCCTGCCAGGTACCTCGGTGCTGGCCGCTGCGGCGGCCTACGCCGGACTTCAAGTGCGCGGCACCCTCCGCGAGCTGCGGGCCAGGCTGCTCCCCTGGGACAAGACCGCCGCCCGGGAACAGCAAGTCGCCCTGGACGCGGCGGGACTGACACTGATCCCGAGGATCCTCGACCCCAAGGGGCGCCACGAGGTCGCTGAGGAGACACTGCGGCTCGCCGAGTGCATCATGGGCCGGCTCGCCGAGGTCCCGCCGGTGGGCCGTCCCCTCGACACGGATCTGCGGGACGACGCACTGATCACCCATGACGAGGCGGCGACGCTGATCCTCGGACTGCAGGACCGCACGACCCGCGACCGCGCGGCCGAATGGATGGAGGGTGAGACCGCGGCGCAGGCGCTCCGGTTGTGGCGGGCACTCGCGCGGCGCTGCGTCGGCCCCTACTCCGAGCACGCGGCGGCACCTCTCACTCTGGCCGGATGGGTCGCCTGGTCCACCGGAGACGAACTCGAGGCCAGGGAAGCCCTCGCCATGGCACTGGGCGCCGACCCCGAGTACTTGTTCGCCCGCCTGCTGCACCAGGCCTGCAACGAAGGGCTCGATCCGGAGTCCGTCCGACGGTGTCTCCGTGCGGAGCGCCTCAACCGCGAGCGGTCGGAGACCAGGCAGCCCGCCCCTCGCTCGCAGCAGACCTCCGCGCACGACCGGCCCCGCACGAGCGACCCCGGTGCCACAGACGGCTGTTCGACGCGCCGGTCGCGGAGGCAAGCGGTGCGCTCGGGAGCACGGATTCCACGCCAGCGTGGCTCGGTGCCGGCGGACCGCACACGTCCCGGGGGCGGGCCGGAAGGCAGGAGGCGACCGCAGAACCTGCGGAGCAGCCGGAGCAGGAAGGAAAGCGCGCGTCAGAGCGGCATGGAGGACGGCGACGGGGGACGCGAGTGAGGGACGGGGTGAGCCAGGGACTGGGCGCAGGGATCCGGGCACGGCTCGGAGCCGGGCCGGCCAGGCCGATCGGGGTGTCCGGGGTGTCCGGGCCGGTCGGGGTGTCCGGGCCGGTCGGGGTGTCCGGGCCGGTCGGGGTGTCCGGGGCGCCGAACGAAGGGCTGTGCCGAGGCGGCCGGTGCCCGCAAGACTGCCACTGGCAAGGGTCCTGGACGGGGTGGCTGAAACGGACGGTGAGCTGCCCGCGGGGACCGTACGCGACCAGCGGGCCGCGGTGGCGGTCACCCGGCCGCGGGCGTGACCTGGTACGGGCCGTGGCCGTTCGCCTGAGTGGCAGAACGCCTGGACGAGGCGCGACGCCGTGCAGCCCCTGCCCGCCCGGAGCCCTTCGGCGGCGTGTGCGGTCAGGGTCACCGGAGCACACAGAAAGCCGTCCCATGCACCAGCCGAGTCCGCCCCGGTCCCTGGCCGACGACGACCCCTCCTCCGAGGCCGGGCGCGCCGCACCGACCAGGACCCCCGCCGGTTCACGGCCGGGCACGGCCGAGTCCCTCGGCTCCACGACACCACCGGGTGAGGCGGACCGGGCAGCCTCCCCGCCGCCCACGGCCGCGCGGCTCACCGGCCCGCCGGCACCCGGCGCCACGCCCGGCCGCCCGGAGACCCGCCCGCCGGGTGCGCCCACTCACGGTGCCCCGGGTGCTGCCCGGCAGCCCGTCGGTGAACTGCCGCCCGCGCACAAGGTCCTGACCTGCGTCGCACTGCCCGGGCTCGCCATCTCCGCCGAGGACGGGCAGCTGGCCGGTCGCGGACTTGAGGGCTTCTACCGGGCCGGGCGGCGTCTGCTCTCCCGCTGCCTGCTCCGCATCGGCGGCAGAGAACCGCTTGCCCTGCAGGCCGGGATGGCCGGCGCCGACCGCGCTCGCTTCACCGGAACCCTGCGCAGCACCCCGCACGGCAGTCCGGACCCCGACCTCCTCGTCGAACGCGTCCGCTCGGCCGACGGCACGGAACGGATCACCCTGCACAGCGCGGCAGCCCGCCCGCTGCGCCTGCCCGTCGAGGTGGCTCTCGGCACGGACCTCGCCGATCTCGGAGCGATCGCGGCGGGGCGTGCGGGACCGGAGCTGCCCGCCGGGGTCCACGCCTCCGGTCTGCGCTGGACCGGCAGCCGGACAGCCGCCCACGTCACGGCCGACCCCCCTGCCTCCGACGCGTTCGCCTCGGCCGGGCTGCTGCGCTGGGAACTCGAAGTGCCGCCCGGCGGCAGCGCGAGCATCGAGTTGCGGGTGCGGATGCAGGGGGCGCCACCCCTGCGCGCGGTGAGCCACGCGGCCAACGGCCCATTGGCGTCGGCCCGGGCGGCGGGGGACGACCCACGGGGCCCCGCGCTGCTGCGGACGAGCATCAAGGACCTCCGCGCGCTGCTGCTGCGGGACCCCGTGCAGCCCACGGATGTCTGTGCGGCGGCCGGTGCGCCCTGGCGGTGCGGTCCGGCACCGGCGGACGCACTTGCCGCGGCGCGCATGGCCCTCCCGCTCGGCACCGGCCTCGCCGCCGGCACCCTGCGCTCCCTCGCCCGGACCCAGATCACCGGCCCCGGCCCTCAGTCCGGAATGATCCCCGGCCCCCGCCGGGACGCGGGGCCGCACCTCCCGCCGAGTTGCACCGGCACGGAGGCCACCCTGCTGTTCCCCGTCCTGCTGGCCGAGGCCCGCCGCTGGGGTCTGCCCGAGCGCGAGACGCAGGAACTGCTGCCCGCAGCCGAACGCTGCCTGGCCTGGCTGCGGAACACGGCGGGCGACGGCCGCGAGGGCGTCTACCTGCCCGACCCGCGCCCCGACGCTCCCCTCCGCAGCGAGACGCAGGCCCACGCCCATCGGGCCGCGGTCCTCGGGGCCGATCTCCTCGACGCCTGCGGCAGACCGGGCGCGGACGCACTCAGGCAGTGGGCGGGCGAACTCCGGCAGGTGTTCCGCGAGGACTTCCGGGTCGACGCCCCGGGCGGCGGACGGCCGGCGGCGGCCCGCAGACCGGACGGCACCCTCGTGCCGCACCTGGGCGGCTGGGCGGTACACCTCCTCGACACCGGCCTGCTGGGCGGCGGCGAACTCGCCCCGGGCCTCTGCGACAAGCAGCAGACCGAGCAACTGGCCCGGCTCCTCGGAGGCCCCGCGATGGACACGGGGTGGGGGCTGCGCGGACTGACCGCCGACGACCCGGGCCACAACCCCTTCGGCCACCGCGCCGGTGCCGTACGCGTCCACGAGACGGCACTCGCCGTCGCCGGGCTCGCCGCGGCCGGACACGAACGCGAGGCGGCCTCGCTGCTGCACGGAGTGCTCGGTGCGGCCCAGGCGTTCGACTACCGGCTGCCCGAGATGTACGCGGGTCGGAGACGTGCGGAGGGGAGCGCTCCGCTCCCGCACCCGGCCGCCTGCCGCCCCGCCGCGACGGCCGCGGCCGCGGGTGTGCTGCTGCTCGCCACTCTCGTGGGCCTCCGCCCGGACGCCCCGGCCGGGACGGTCACCCTCCGCCCCATGTCCAGCGCGCCGTTGGGCGAGATCGTCCTCACCGGACTGCGGGTGGCCGGCGCACCCTTCTCCGTGCGCGTCAGCCGGCTGGGGATGGCCATGGTCGAGGAGGCCGCGGAAGAACTGCAACTGGGAGTGTGACCTGGACAGAGCCATGATCGGGCGGCTGCGGGGCACCGCCGGCCGGGGCACGGCGGACCGAAGTGGATCGGTCAGGTAAGCGACCGACGAAGGGAGTGTTTATCGTCAGGCAGACGACTATGATCGCGGACATGCCCTACGACCCGTCAGCCTTTCCGCCCTTCGCCGTCACCGTGGACCTGGTCGTGCTGACCGTACGCCGTCACTCCCTGTGTGCACTGGCGGTGCGGAGGGGTGAGCCGCCGTTCCAGGGGCGCTGGGCGCTGCCGGGCGGCTTCGTGAGGGCCGACGAGGACCTCGCCCAGGCGGCGGCGCGCGAGCTGGCCGAGGAGACCGGGCTGCGGGTCCACGACCCGGCCGCCCCCACGCAGGACCACGGTGCACATCTCGAGCAGCTCGCCACCTACGGCGACCCCAAGCGTGACCCGCGAATGCGCGTGGTCAGCGTCGCGCATCTGGTGCTCGCCCCGGACCTGCCCGCGCCCCGCGCCGGGGGCGACGCCAGCAACGCGCGCTGGGCGCCGGTGGACGAGCTGCTGCAGCAGGGCGGGTACGGACGGGACGGCGAGCCGGTCGCGCCGCTGGCCTTCGATCACGCCCAGATCCTGGCCGACGGTGTGGAGCGCGCCCGCTCCAAGATCGAGTACTCGTCGCTGGCGACCGCCTTCTGTCCGCCCGAGTTCACCGTGGGCGAGCTGCGCCGGGTCTACGAGGCGGTCTGGGGAGTGGCCCTCGACCCGCGCAACTTCCACCGGAAGGTGACCGGGACGCCGGGATTCCTCGTGCCCACCGGCGGCACGACCACCCGGCAGGGCGGCCGCCCCGCCCAGCTCTTCCGGGCCGGCGGAGCCACCCTGCTCAACCCGCCGATGCTGCGCCCCGAGGTGTGAGAGCACTCCAGTGGGCAGCGGCAGCCCAAGGTCGTCCCGGCAGGCCCGGTGATTCCCGAAAAATCCGATTTGGCGCGCTATCTTGCTTCGGATGATCCAGGCCATCGGATTGACCAGCAACCCCCGCAAAGAGCTGCCGCCCGCGGTCGACGACGTCTCCTTCGAGGCGCCCGCGGGGCGAGTGACCGTGCTGCTCGGAGCGCCGGGCGCCGGCAAGACGACAACGCTGCGACTCATGCTCGAGCTGCAACCCGGCCGTGGCATCACCTACTTCAGAGGCCGGCCCCTGCACCGCATCGACCACCCCGCCCGCGAGGTCGGCGTACTGCTCGGCGAGGTGCCGGGGCACCCGGCCCGCACCGTGCGGGGACATCTCCGCATGCTGTGCGCCGCCGCGGGACTGCCCGCCCGCCGGGCCGACGAAGTGCTGGAGACCATGGGCCTGGTGAGCCTGCGCGACGAACGGCTCGGCACCCTCTCCCGTGGACTCGACCGCCGTCTCGGCCTGGCCTGCGCCCTGCTGGCGGACCCGCACACGCTCGTCCTCGACGACCTCGCGCACGGTCTCTCCGTCCGTGAGAACCGCTGGCTGTACGGCGTCGTGCGGACGTACGCGGAGCAGGGCGGCACGGTGCTGTGCACCACGGCCGACCCCAAGGAGGCGGCCCGGATCTCGGACCGGGTGATCACCCTGGAGCAGGGGAGGGTCGTCGCCGACCAGGAGACCGCCCACTTCGCGCGCGCCCGGCTCCGGCCCCGCGTCGGCGTGCGCAGCCCGCACGCCGCCCGCCTCTCGGCCCTGCTGGCCAAGGAGGCCCGCGCCGCGCGGCGTTCGGTCGAGGTCGTACAGGAGGACGGCAACCGTCTCTCCGTCTACGGCAGCAGCTGCGCCGCAGTCGGCGAGACGGCGTTCCGGCACGGCATCGTGGTGCACCAACTCGCGGACGAGATCGGAGACATGGGCCCGGGCGCAACGCCCCCGCCCGAGACGTCCGATTCCCCGGCCGGTGACGCCGGAGTGGCGGGGGCCGCCGACTCCGTCGCCGAAAGCCCAGCCACCGCACCCGCCGGCAGCCGGCCGCGCGCATCGGCAGGAGCCAACAGCACCGCGCTCCGCCACACCCCAGGAGCCTCCGACACCCCCGGGACCGCCGATGTGTCCTCCCCCGCACCCGCCGCGCTCTCCGAGCTTCCGCCCCCCATCACCGTCCGCCCCGCGCCCGGCCCGCTGCGACCGCTGCGCTACGAGATCCGGCGGGCGGCCGGCATCGGCACCGGGTTCGGCATCGGGGCCGCGGTCCTGATCGCCTCCGTGCTCACCGCCGTGCTGTCGGCGCGGCTCGGGCACACGCCGCAGCCGCGGCTGCTGGCCGCCTGGCCGCGGGAGCTGCCGTTGCCGCCCGCGGCGCTCGGGGCGGGCCTGCTCGGCGCGCTGGCCTTCGGCGACGAGTTCCGTCACCCCGCCCTGGCGGCGGACCGCGGCACGGTGCCACGGCGGCTCGGGCTGCTGACCGCCAAGCTCCTGGTGGCCTCCCTGATCGCCCTGCTGCTGGCCGTGCTGACCGTCGGCTGCGACGCCGAGGTGCTCTATCTGATCCATGGGGGCGAGCTCGTCGAGGTGCCGGACGACTGGCTCGCGCTCGGTGCGAGCTGGCTGGGGCTGGTGACCGGCTGCGCCTGGGCCGGCGTGCTGGCCGCGGGGGTCTTCCGGTCCACCGCGGCGGGGCTGGCCGCGGTGCTCGCCGTGCCGCTGCTCGTGGTGCCGCTCGTGCAGTGGGTGTCGCGGGGGTCGTCGGTGCGTGCGGCGGCCGGATTCCCGGCACGGGTGCGCGAGCTGTTCCCGCTCGGGTGGCCCTTCGGCGGGGAGCGCTACCTCGAGGGCGTTCTGCGGCTGGTCGCTCAACCCGTGGGCGGGGCAATGGCGTTGTCGGTCGCCGCGCTGCTGTGCGCATATCTGCTCACGAATCTGCGCAGCCGGGTCCGATGACGACCGTCAATGCCGATATCGGTTCGCCCGTGCGCACAACTCCCCGGGGAAAGCCCATTTCTTTCCGATAAGGCGTCAATTGCGACGGCGTGAGCGATCACCCTTTCGTGTGCTTTTCACCAAAGCCCTCAAGGGAGTTGGAACCGGCGCCGACAAAGGATGCGTGAGTACCCTTGCGCACACCATGATGACCGCCGCCCGCTCCGCAGACTCCGGCCTCGCGAGCCCGGGCGAACTCGACCGCTACCCCTTTGAGGAGGCGCCCGCCGTCGACCGCGGCGGGGCACCCGTCTGGGACGGCGCGGACCCCGAGCTGAACCGGGTGAGCCGGCGGGCCGCGGGCAGCCGCGGCCGCGGACTGCACGGCCAACTCGTCCAGCAGCTGGGACAGATGATCGTCTCCGGCGACCTGGGTGCCGACCGCCCGCTGGTGCCCGAGGAGATCGGCCAGCGCTTCGAGGTCTCCCGCACCGTCGTCCGCGAGTCGCTCCGCGTCCTGGAGGCCAAGGGCCTGGTCAGCGCCCGCCCCAACGTCGGCACCCGGGTGCGCCCCGTCAGCGACTGGAACCTGCTGGACCCGGACATCATCGAGTGGCGGGCCTTCGGGCCGCAGCGCGACAATCAGCGCCGTGAGCTGAGCGAGCTGCGCTGGACGATCGAGCCGCTGGCCGCCCGCCTGGCCGCCGGACACGGGCGCGAGGACGTCCAGCAGCGGCTGTCCGCGATGGTCGACATCATGAGCCACGCCGTCGCCCAGAGCGACGCGCTCACCTTCGCGCGCGCCGACTCCGAGTTCCACTCCCTGCTGATCCAGGTCGCCGGCAACCGCATGCTCGAGCACCTGTCCGGCATCGTCTCCGCCGCGCTCCAGGTCTCGGGCGGCCCGGTCACCGGCTGCGAGCGGCCGAACGAGTCCTCGGTGGCGCACCACGGCCGGATCGTCGACGCTCTCGCGAGCGGCGACGGCGCGGCGGCCGAGGCGGCCATGCGCCAGCTCCTGACGGTCCACCCCGACGTGGAACGCGTGGTGCCCGCCCCCCGCGAGCACTGACCGCGTTCCGCCCGCGGCCCCGCCGGGCGTTGCCATCCCCCTCCTGTGGCAACGCCCGGACGCCGGGCCGCCCTCCTGTCGGACCCCGCGGGATCCTCGCCGATCCGGCGGGGTCCGACGGTGAGGGGGAACCCGCCGCCGGCCGGGACCCCCGGACAGGATCACGGACAGGATCAGGGGCAACCGGACGAGAGAGCAGGCATCCGGTCTTCCGCACGGGACAGGCATCCGATCTTTCGTACCGGACAGGCATCCGGTCTCCGTGCCGGACAGGAATCGGGTGTTCCGCACCGGGTAGGGGTGGGGTGTCCGGCAGCGGGTAGGGGGTGGATGTGAAGTGATCGTGGGATGAGACGGGCAGGTGCGGGACGATCCCCGCGGACCGGAGACCCCGCCGGGGCGCCGGGTGCCGCGGAGGACGCGGCACCGGCTGCCACGGGGGACGGCCGGGCCGCTCCGGGACCGCATCGCGATGCCTCGGCGTGACGGTCTCGACCACCAGTGGCCGTAATTGTCCCCTAATGACAACTTATGGGCGCTTATGGGATGTGACTCGGGCCACGCGGAATGGGCGTAACGCTCCTGGAAGGAACGCGATGACCTAAGAGGTGACAGCCGCGGAGGGAATACGGACGCCGTTCATGGCGCTGTGCTTCTCCCCGGCGCCCGCCCGCGCCGTCGGCCCATCCCCAAGCCGGCGGTCGGCTCCTGCCCACGGTGGGCAGAGCCGGAAGCCGTTTTCCAACGTTCCGAGAGGTTGTTCGTGTCGGCCAGCACATCCCGTACGCTCCCGCCGGAGATCGCCGAGTCCGTCTCTGTCATGGCGCTCATTGAGCGGGGAAAGGCTGAGGGGCAGATCGCCGGCGATGACGTGCGTCGGGCCTTCGAAGCTGACCAGATTCCGGCCACTCAGTGGAAGAACGTACTGCGCAGCCTCAACCAGATCCTCGAGGAAGAGGGTGTGACGCTGATGGTCAGTGCCGCAGAGCCCAAGCGGACCCGAAAGAGCGTCGCAGCGAAGAGTCCGGCCAAGCGCACCGCCACCAAGAAGACGGTCGCGGCGAAGGCGTCGTCCACCCGCAAGGCCACCGCCACCGCCACGCCCGCCGCGGAGTCCGCCGCCGAGCCGGCCGCCGAGGAGAAGGCACCCGCCAAGAAGACGGCTGCCAAGAAGACCACCGCCAAGAAGGCGGCCACCAAGAAGACCGCGGCGAAGAAGGCCACCGCCAAGAAGGCGGCGGCCAAGAAGGACGACGTCGAGCTGGTCGACGACGAGGTCCTCGAGGACACCAAGGTCGCCGAGGAGCCCGAGAGCGCCGAGAGCGCCGGCTTCGTGCTCTCCGACGAGGACGAGGACGACGCGCCCGCCCAGCAGGTCGCCGCCGCCGGTGCCACCGCCGACCCGGTCAAGGACTACCTCAAGCAGATCGGCAAGGTCCCCCTGCTCAACGCCGAGCAGGAGGTCGAGCTGGCCAAGCGCATCGAGGCGGGTCTGTTCGCCGAGGACAAGCTGGCCAACTCCGACAAGCTGGCGCCGAAGCTCAAGCGCGAACTCGAGATCATCGCCGAGGACGGCCGCCGCGCCAAGAACCACCTGCTGGAGGCCAACCTCCGTCTGGTGGTCTCCCTGGCCAAGCGCTACACCGGCCGCGGCATGCTCTTCCTGGACCTGATCCAGGAGGGCAACCTCGGCCTGATCCGCGCGGTCGAGAAGTTCGACTACACCAAGGGCTACAAGTTCTCCACGTACGCCACCTGGTGGATCCGTCAGGCGATCACCCGCGCGATGGCCGACCAGGCGCGCACCATCCGTATCCCGGTGCACATGGTCGAGGTCATCAACAAGCTCGCGCGCGTCCAGCGCCAGATGCTCCAGGACCTGGGCCGCGAGCCCACCCCGGAGGAGCTGGCCAAGGAGCTCGACATGACCCCGGAGAAGGTCATCGAGGTCCAGAAGTACGGCCGCGAGCCGATCTCCCTGCACACCCCGCTGGGCGAGGACGGCGACAGCGAGTTCGGCGACCTCATCGAGGACTCCGAGGCGGTCGTCCCGGCCGACGCGGTGAGCTTCACCCTGCTGCAGGAGCAGCTGCACTCGGTGCTCGACACCCTGTCCGAGCGCGAGGCGGGCGTCGTCTCCATGCGCTTCGGTCTCACCGACGGTCAGCCGAAGACCCTCGACGAGATCGGCAAGGTGTACGGCGTGACGCGTGAGCGCATCCGCCAGATCGAGTCCAAGACGATGTCGAAGCTGCGCCACCCCTCCCGCTCCCAGGTGCTGCGCGACTACCTCGACTAGGACCGGACGCTAAAAAGGGCCCTGACCTGCACTTATGGTGCGGGCCGGGGCCTTTTTGGTTGAGCACAGCGCTCCTACTGAAGATATCGACGTAGGATCGGCGACCATGAACATAAGGGACATACAGTCACTTCTCGACTCCTGGCAGCTCCATCTGTCCGCCGAGAGGAAGAGCCCCCAGACGATGAAGACGTACAGCGACGGGGTGAAGGCCTTCATCCGGTGGGCGGAGCAGGAAGGGTGCGAGCCGTCCCTCGACAGGCCCCCGGTGAACAAGTTCGTGGCCCACCTGCTCGACTCCGGGGCGTCCGCCGCTACGGCCAGGTCACGGCAGCTTGCCGTACGACGCTTCTCCGCGTGGCTGGCAGACGAGGGCGAAATCGAGGTCGACGCCCTCGCGACGCTGAAGCCCCCGAAGCTCGACCGCAAGGTGATACCCGAGCTGGACGAGGACGAGCTGAACCGCCTGGCCAAGGTGTGCGGCAACGACTTCCGTGGGTTGCGTGACGAGGCGATCATCCGGCTGATGGCCGAGACCGGCATGCGGGCCGGCGAGGTGGTGGCGATGACCACCGAGGACATCAACCTGCGGGCTGGCGAAGCGGTCGTACGGCGGGGCAAGGGAGGCAAGGGTAGGACGGTGTCGTTCGGTCCCAAGACCGGCTTGTCCATCGACCGCTACGTCCGTCGGGGCCGCAGCACCCACCGCATGGCACATCTGCCGGAACTGTGGCTGGGCGACCGGCAGCGCGGTTCTCCTACCAGGCCCTGTACAGCGCCCTCAAGCTTCGAGCCAAGGCCGCCGGCGTCGAACAGTTCACCCCACACGTGTTGCGACACACGGCGGCCGGCAGGTGGCTGGACGCCGGAGGTTCCGAGCCTGGGCTGATGCACATGTTCGGGTGGGAGCGCCGGGACATGATCGACCGATACACCGGGGCGACCAGCCAGCGGCGGGCGATCAGCGAGTCGAGGAAGCTCAACCTGGGCGACTGGTGATCCATACGCACCCCTGCTTACCGATCACGTGGGCTCTGGGCGTTTCAATCCACGGCGCACGGTTTACGGTGTGCAACAGCGATTGACCACAAGATCAAGATTTATTCCAAATCGAACAGATGCTGATCGAGACAACAGAATAGAGTGATCATGACCCCGGAGCAGCGCAGCACGAAGGCGCGGGCCGCCGCGTACGCCAGGTGGGCCAAGGAGGACGACCCCTCCAAGGCGACCCAGTCGGCCCGTGACGCCTTCCTCGAACGCTTCGAGAAGCAGGTAGACCCGGAGGGCCGGCTGACGCCCCAGGAGCGCTCCAGGCGAGCCAAGGCGGCGCGACGGGCTTACTTCCAGACCCTGGCCCTGAAGTCATCCATGAAGCGCCGCGCTCAGGACTCCAGCACGTAGGTGGCACGGCCGGCGGTGACAGTGCGAGCGTTCCGGACCTCATGGGCAGCCCTCTTGGAGCCTCGACCCGCTCCTTGCTCTTCCGGCTACCCCGCTCCCACATGAGTCCTCGCACAGATCGCTGCAGATGCCTCAAGACCGTGTCCTGTGGTCCGCGCCGCACGGGCCACCGGCCTGCGCAACCTGCGCCTTGCATGACGCGGCGCAGAACCAGATCTGGCTGAAGATGATCCAGCCGTCGACCTGCGACTGCGGCTGTTCTCCGCTGCCGCCCAGCTCTCGTCACCACCAGGCGCCGCCGCATCCAGCAGCTCGCCCGACACTGGCCGTGGAGGGACGTGATCACAGGTGCCTCGCACGGCTGGAAATTCCCGAACCCGGACTGACGGTCACGGATCTCACCCCGGCCGGCAAGAAGATCTTCGAAGAGCAGCTGCCCAACAGCGAGCCCAAGCTGCGGGCCGTCTTCGACAAGACCGCGACGTCCGGCACCGTCCTCGTCATCGTCGACCAGCCCGCATCCATCGGCGCCCTCCCGCTCACCGTCACCCGCGACGCCGGCTGCAAGGTCGCCTAGCTGCCGGGACCCGCGATGCGCAGGATCGCCGATATCTGCCCGGGCGAGGCGAAGACCGACGCGAAGGACGCCGCGGTCATCGACGCCGCTCGCACGGTGCCGCATACCCTGCGCTCTCGCCGCCGACTGACCGTGCTGGTCGGCTTCGATGAGGACCTCGCGGCCGAAGCCACCCGCACCTCTAACCGGATACGCGGCCTGCTCACCCAGTTCCACCCCTCGCTGGAGCGAGTCCTCGGCCCCCGCCTGGACCACCCCGCCGTCACCTGGTTGCTTGGAACGCTACGGCTCCTCGGCCGCGCTGTGAAAGGGCGGCCGCCGCAGACTCGCCGAAGCGATCAGACCCAAGGCCGCTCTGCTGGAGGAGCACCCCTCCTTCCCAGGTCCTGACCTCGATGCCGGAGGCGCGGTCAGGACCGCCGCCATCCTGCTGGTCACCGTCGGCGACGGCACCAGCTTCCCCACCGCCGCCCACCTCGTCTCCTACGCCGGCCTCGCCCCGATAACGAAGTCCTTGGGAACTCGATCCAGGGCGAACACGCACCCCGAGGCGGAAACCGGCAGCTCATACGGCCCATGTTCCGGCCCTCGCCGCACTGCACGACCCCGGCTCCCGCACCTACTACGACAAAGGCCGGGCCCAGGGGAGCGGACGGCGCTTGCCCGTCTCGCGGCTGACCGCCCGGAGGTGCGCTGGGACCGGCTGCTGTTCTGCGCGAAGGAGGCTGTGTACAAGGCGTGGTCCCCGCTCACCGGCAGTCGGCTGGGGTTCTAATGAGGCCCGGGTGGAGTTCGATAGGGACGGCTACGGCTTCCGCGTGTGGCTGTCCGTGCCGAGCCCGGCGGTGGTGGGTGCCCCGTTGACCGGGCTGCGGGGCAAATGGACCACCCACGGTATCGTCGCGGCGGCCGTGACCGTGCCCGCCGGGTGAAACATCCGCCCGGCAGGTACGCGCGACCGTGCGATGGGTTACCCGGCGACGAGGTCGCCCGACCTCAGTCCGTCGAGCACCACGGCGCTGTGTCGGAAGTCTTCCTCCGTGAGCAGGCCGCCCAGCAGCACGGTGTCTACCCCGAGCGCGAGGTAGCGGTCCAGGTAAGCAGCCACCTTGCGGTAACTCCCCACGAGCAGCGGCATGCTGCCCTTGTCCGCCCGGTAGGCACCGGTCCAGTACACCTCGTCGTACGTCTGTTCCTTGCCGGAGGCCAAATATGCCAGCCTGCGGCTCCAGTCAGACTCCGAGCGTTTGCGCATGGCGGTCTTCAGCTCGGACATCCGGTCGCCTGGGTAGAGCGTGTGGGCCGCCTCCCATGCCTCGTCGTCCGTGGGCCGGGCCACCAAGCCGATCCGGATGCCGGTGCGCGGACCGGTGCCGTCCTCCCTGAGGAATGTCTGGGCGAAGGCATCCACTGGCTCGGGATGCGTGACAGCGATGTCCCCGATCTGGGCCGCGGCGCGCTTGCCGGCTGTGGAGGAGCCCGCGACAAAGATGCGCGGCCGCTGCTCCGGCTCCAACCGGGAGTGAGTCCGTAGCCCTTGGTACCGGTAGTGGCGACCCTCGTGGACCAAGGGCTCGTCCGAGGACAGCAGGTGCCGCAGGACGGTTGCGTACTCGACCGCCCGCTCGTAGCGCTGGTCGTGGTCGAGCGTCTCACCCACCTGGATCAGCTCCTCGTTGGCGGCGCCGGTGATCAGATTGACGTCGATCTGGCGCCCGTGAAGTCGGCTGAGGGTGTGGATCAGTTTGGCGGCGGTGAACGGCGGGAGCGCGTAGGGCTGGAGCGCGACGAGCGGAGTGAGCGCCTTGGTGTGGTTGAGGATTGCCGAGGCGACCGCCCACGGGTCGAGGTTCTTATGGTTGTAGAAGGCCAGCAGGCCGTCCAGCCCGTACTCCTCAGCCCGCGCGGCCAGTTCGGTGACGAGTGGCAGAGGCTCGCCCTCACGTGGGTGCGGGGACAGAGCGGTCCCGAAGACGTCAAAACGGCGAGGGGTCATGGTGTGTTTCTCCAGCGGTCGGCCGGCCGTGCCTCGGGCACGCCGGGAGCTTCAGGCGGCGTCAGCGGGCTCCGCGCGCTGTGCCTCGGCGATCAGCACCTCGTGAACACGGCGGACCATGCAGGCGAGGTCGTCCCGGGCGAGCCCTCTGGCCCGCAGGCGCAGCGCCCAGCTGTCCCGGCCGTTATCGGTGATCCGCAGATAGAAGCGGGGGCCAAGAGCCTGGAAGACGGGCTCCCAGGTCAGTGCCGCCTCAGCCCGACCGTCCGCGACCACCGAGTCCGCCGAGAACGGATCGATGATGTGGTTGACCGCCCAGAGGTGCTCAACCTTTGCCGCGCGGTCCGGAAATCTGCCGCGTACCTCGGCCATCGCGTCCGGGTTGTACATCCCGTGCCGGTAAGCCTGAAGTCCGCGCCGGTGCAGCAGCCGTGCCAACTCGGCGAATCCGGCCTCCGGGGTCGCCTCGACGTGAGTGGGGGTCCATTGGTTCACGGTTGAGACACAGCGTTCCCAGCGGGGGGTGAACCGGTTGGCGGACAGCAACCACATCGGCAGGGAGCGCACCTTCTGCACGTCGGCCACGGCGGCGACATAGGCCGTCAGCGCGAGCGTGGGCACCGACAGCTCCCATCGGTTTGCCAGCACGGCGGCGGCAGCTCGGGAGCGGCGCGAGCGCAGGCAGACCTGAAGGGTCTCCGTCTCCGCCCCGGCCTCGGCCCCTGCTAGGGGGGCGTTCCGGGCCGCCGAGGCGGTGAAGATCTTCTCCCAGTGCCGGACGGCGGCGCGGTGCCGGGCCGCCCCAGTGGCGGAGCGCTGCTCCTCGGCCAGACCGATGAGCGAGTACGCAGGGGTCCGCGGCTCCCGGCCTGCCAACATGGCGGTCAGATCGTCCCAGAGGATGGCCTTTCCCATGCCGTCCGCGCCGAGGTGGTGGTGGACCATCGCCACGTGGGTTGCACGCCCACGGCGTTCCAACACTCGAACTCGGAAGCTGTATTGACTGGTGAGGTCGAAGGGTTCCGTGGCAAGTGCCGCCACGACGCGCCGGGCCTCCTCCTCGGCGTCCCGGCCACCCGCGGCCGTCTGCACGGTGGAGATGTCGACACGGCTGGCGTGCGGGTGCAACACCTGCTGGGGCTCTTGGGGGTCCGACAGTCGGTAGATGGTGTGCAGGGATGGGTGACGGGCCTGGAGTTCGTGCCACGCCTCGGTGACAGCATCGGCGGATGATCCGTCCGGCAGCGTCCAGACGGTGGCGAGGTTGCCCTCATGGCGGCGCTCCCGCGGCAGGTGCTGCACACTGCGCCACAGGGAGAGCTGGCCGAAGGTCAAGGGACCCGACGAGACGGCCATCATGTCTCCTGAGAACTGTCGAGGGGACGGGGAGCCACCCACAGGAACAGGGACAGGGCCAGCGGGGGTAGCGCGGCGAGCACGTTGAGGGTCTGCCATCCCAGGCTGGTGAAGAGGGGGGCGGAGGATAGGGACGCCACGGTCGCGAAGATGCCGGTGCTCCCCTCGACCACGGCTTGGATCCGGCCGCCCGCGCCAGGGGGGTAGCAGCGGACCACGAAGGCACTTCCTGCCACGTACAAGATGTTCCAGCCCACCCCGATGAGCGCCAGCGAGATCACGAAGGACGACATACCGGTGCCCGCCGCGCCGGCCAGAGCTCCAACACCGAGGATCAGGCCGCCGAGGATCGCCGTGGGCCGTGGGCCGAGGCGGGTGTTCAACCGCCCGCTGAACAGCGACGGCGCGAACATGCCCACCATGTGCCACTGGATGATCAGCGCACTGTCCGCCGCCGAGTGCCCTGCGTGCGCGCTGCCCAGCGGTCCGGCCGCCATTAGCAGCGTCATGACGAAGCCGGCGACGGTCAGGGCGCCCAGCCCGATACGGAAGGCAGAGGTGTGTGCGGCCGTCCTGACGGGAACCGGCACGACGGCCTTGGCCGCCGGGGGCGCTGCCGCGGTCTCCTTCCCTGGCGCAGGCCGGTCCGACCGGACCAGCGCGACCAGCGGGACGACCCCCGCCGCGAGGACTGAAACCAGTAGGTAGGCCCCCGCGTACTTAGCAGGCAGCAGATCACTGCACGCTGTGGCCGCAATCGGTCCCAGTATGGCGGCCGCGACCCCTCCGCACAGCACCGTGCTCACGGCCCGCTCCCGCCGCCCTGGCCGGGCGCGGTCTGCCGCCAAGTACCGGAAGTATCCTCCGGTCGCCTTGTAGGTCCCCACGACGGCGGTACCCGCGCAGAGCAGGGCAAAGCTGCGGACTTCCATCGCCCACATGGACATCAGTCCGCCGACGGTGGCGAGGACCGCGCCGGCCGCCAGCACCTTGCGGTGCCCGAAGCGGGTGCTAAGCATCCCCGCTGCGAAGTTGGAGACCATCGCCACCACCGTCATGGCGCTCAACGGCAGCGTCGCGAGAGCCACGGTCGGCGCGAGCGAGAGCCCGGCCATGGCCGTGAGTGTGAGATCCACGCTCACACCCATGTAGAACAGGAACTGGCATGCCGTCAAGATTGCAAGGTCAGCCCGGTCACGTCCTGCCGCGCGCCCTGAGGCGACGAGGGGCGGTGCGAGGGACGGCCCCTGTCCTGGGGTGCTTTCCATACGGAACGAGCCCTTCTCCTTGGGCGGTTGCTTCGGGTCAGGCAGCGCGGGAGGATGACCCGACAGTCCACGATGACACCTCGGTCCACCTGCGGCGCACCTGGCTGACGCAGTAGTCCCAGTACGACCGCACGGACAGGTCGTCGTAGATGAACTCGCGCTTGGCCATGACGTCGGTCGGCGTCGAGGTGTGGTAGCCGCCCGGAATCTGCTCGGCGATCAGCTGGAGCCGGCACGCGCGCTCCAGGGTGTGCGCGTGCACGGTCGCGTGCCGGATCGACTTGCCGACGACCACGCTACCGTGGTTCCGCAGCAGTGCCGCCGGGTTGCCGCCGAGCGCTCGGGCCACGCCGCGCGCGGTCTCCATGTCCAGGATGGTGTTGCTAGTCATCGTGAACCGCTCCAGACACCCCTCGAAGTACGCGCCGTCGTGCGAGACCGGGCGCAGTTCGAGGTTGGAGGCTCCGAAGACGAGGGCGTAGGGGGAGTGGCTGTGGACCACGGCGTGGACATCGGGCCGTGCCTCGTACACCGCCTGGTGCAGCGGGAGTTCTGGCGGGGCCATGGGCGAGGCCGGGGCCTTGTGGTCGAGTGGAACGGCGATCACGTCCTCGGGCGTGCACTCGTCGAAGCCGGTGACCGCGCTCTTGATGAGGAAGTAGTCCGCGCCGGGGATCCGGGCCGACACCTGGCCCTGGTTGAAGTCGTCGTGCCCGCCCAGCGAGAGCGAGCGCGCCGCGATCGCCACCTGGATCCGCAGCCGTTGGGCGATGGGGGGCAGAGTCTCCGGGACAGCGGTCATGGGCTCTCCTCCACAAGGAGTCGGTCGAACAGATCGTTGATGAGGTAGAAGCCGACGGGTGCGTCATGGGCCCAGTCCGCTGCCGCCAGCGCACCGAAGACGGCGGCTCCGAGGTCCCGCACGTCGTGCCGCAAGGAGACCGTTTCGCAGGGAAACGTCAGGTCGAGGGTGTGTTCGCTCACGGCCAGGCCCGCACGGTAGGACACGACCTCCGTCACCTCGCCCACGCCGCTTGCCGTCTCCCAGGTGGCGGCGAGCGCACGGGCGGAGGCACTGGGCCGGTCACGCTTCGCTGCGGTATGCCGCTCCAGCACACTCGCCACCGGCGGGTCGGGAAGCCTCCGCATGATGCTCGCTGCGGAACGGGTTAGCCGGTTCTGCAGCCAGTGGCCGATGGACAGATTAGTCGCCTGCACCACGGGCACCTGTGCGGAGAGCGCACGGGCTGCGTCGATTCCTTCGGAATCGAGATCCGAGGCGCACGCGATCAGCGCGGCGCCGGCCCGCTGGCAGTACGCCGCGGTGAGGGGCAGGACCGCCCCCCGGCTGGCGTCGATCACCACGGTCGGCGGCGTGCCGGGGACGTCCTCCCAGGTGGTGCGGGTGGCCGTGAGGACCACGGGAACGCCGCGGTCCGCGCACGCGGCCACCAGCCTCGACCCCAGCCTCCCCGACGCGCCGACGATGCCCGATGCGCAGGGTCTCAGCCCGCACCGGTGGCTCCCTGTTCGAGCATGTAGTCGACCAGTTGGTCCAGGGTGTTGAGAGGGCGCTCCTCTTCCTCGTCGAAGTCGAAGTAGACGCCGAACTCCGTCTCCAGCGCGTCGATCAACCGGAGGTAGGTCAGCGAGGTCATCCCCTGATCTGCGAGGGTGAGGCCGGGTTCGAGTGCCTTCTCCTTCGGTACGACCTGCTCACTTACCGCGGCAACGAGTTCCGCGCTTCGCTCAAGCAGTTGCTGGCGGTTGGACATGGTGGTTCTCCAATGCTCAGTGGTGAGTGGGACCGGTGACCGGAACGTCAGAAGCCGGATCCTGCGGCCTGCGTGAAGATCTCCCGTACCGCGTTCATGCGGGGCTTGCCCAGACTGGTTGTCGGAAGCTCCCTGACGACCAGCAACCGCTCGGGCACCTTGTACGGAGCGAGCCTGGCCCGGCACCAGGAGCGCAGCTCGTCTTCGGTCAGCTCCGGCGGACCGGCTGCGACCGCCACGAGCATCGGGTCCCCGTTGTGTTTGTTCGCGGAGAAAACCACGGAGTCGGCCGCGCCCCCTGCCTCGAGCACCGCACGGACCTCGGCCGGATCGATCTTACGGCCGCCGATGTTGATGCCCTTGGACAGCCGACCGTGCAGGTACAGCCGCCCGCTCTCGATGCGGCCCTCGTCGCCGGTGAGGTAGTACCCGTTCCCGTCGAGCAGGTCCTCCAGCACGCCCGGCGCGTTCAAGTAACGGGACCCCATGGAGGTACTGCGTACCCGGATCCGTCCCTGCGCGTCGCTGCCGTCTCCGAAGGCGAACTCGACCCCAGGCAGCGGATACCCCACCCCACGCTCGGTGCCCGGCTCAGGGTCGTACGTCAGGGGCCCCACCTCGGCGATGCCGTAGTAGTTGCAGACGGCGAGGCCATGGCGCTCCTTGAGGTCGAGCGCCGTCTGTGGCCGCAGGGGCGCGGCCGAGGACAGCGCTGCCCGGAGGGTGGCCAGCTCGGGGATCCGGACGTTACGTCGGAGCAGCGACTCGTACAGGGCTGGGAACCCGGTGAGCCGAGTAGGCTCGACCTGCCGGAGGAACCTCATGACGTGCCCCGAGCTGGGTATCCCGGATGGCACCCAGAGCGTGGCACCCGCCAGGAGGGACGGCAGGAGGGATGTGTTGAAGGCGAGGCCGTTGAACAGGCCAGCGAAGCACAGTACGCGCTCGCCCTGCTCCAGACTGGTCGCCGAGAGCCACGCCCGCGCAGCGTTGTGCACGGCGGTGCCGGAGAACTCGATGCAATTCGGGAAGCCGGTCGAGCCGGACGTGAACCGGCAGACCTCCGTCGACGCCAGCAGTTCGGGGCGGCCGCGGCCAGTGTCCTGGACCCGGGAGAGCCGTAGCCCACCCAAATGGGTGACCGGTCCGCACAGAACGTTCCCCGGCAGATCGCGGTCGTGGACGAAGGCGTCGATCCCGCAGCGCGTAACAATCCCGGTGATCTCCTCAGCGCCGAGAGCAGGGTCGACCAGGAACGGCACCATCTCGGCCTTCAGCAGACCGATGTAGGCCGCCACGTAGCGTGTGGAATTGGACGCGTAGAGCACGACCCGTGCTCGGCCTTCGGCGGACGGGTGTGCCGCGTCCCGCCACCAGTCAGTAATCGCCGAGGCGAAATCGTCGGTCACCTGGTCCAGCTCGCGGTAGGTGAGCGCACAGCGGGCATCGGCCAATGCAGGCGCGTCACCGTGCAGGGCAGCGGAATCCGCAAAGACTTCTTTCAGTACACCCATGAAACCTATTCCCGGAACGTGCCCGGCGGTACGCCGGTGCTGACTTGAGCGGTGCGTCCGCGCCGGTTCACTCGCCGTGCGCGTGTGCGATGGCCAGGCGGTCGGTCTTCTCCTTGCCCCCGCCGTCCGCACCCAGCGCCAAGAGGTAGACGACCTCCTCGTCGCTCCCGAGGCCCGCGACCTCGCGCAGCCCGTAGGCGTCGAAGCCTCCGACCGCGGTCACCGCGACGCGCTGTCGGGTCGCCCCCAGATAGAGCAGCTGCGCAGCGGCAGAGGCCTGGAACAGCAGGTCCCGGAGGGCTTGCGGACGCCCTGGCACCAGGAACCGGTCACGAGGCACGTGGAAGAGGACGAGCGCCTGCGCCGCGCTGATATGGCCCTGCCCCTGGCAGAGGCGGGTCATACCGTCCGGGTCGGCGACGACCTCGGAGACGATCAGCCGGATGTCGGCGCTGGGCAGCCAGGCGCGGCATGCGTCGGCGACCGGGCCCGGCGCGACGACCACCGAGATCCTGAGCCCCGCGCCCGGCTTACCCTCGGACACCTGGAGGTCGGTCGGAAGCGGGGTGAGCAGTGTGTTCAGGGCGGCGGCCGTGTCCGGCGCGTCGGTGGCCTCACGGGCGAACGTCTTGCACGAGCGGCGGAGCCGGGCCAGCAGGCGCCACTCGTGGCGGCCGATCCGCAGGAGCTGCGACAACCGGTCCCCCGCGTCGACGACAGGCCGGGACATCACGGGCGCCATGGGGTCGCCGCCCTCGGGAAGCTCCTGCGGTATCTGCGACCAGCAGAACTCCTCCATAGCGCCGTGCGAGTCGGCGGGTGCGTCGGCGGCCTGGTCCGCGATCCACACCTGGTCGTTGCGCGGCGCGGGCCCGGACGGGGCGACGGATATCACCGA
>NZ_JAATEM010000027.1 GCF_012034205.1 Streptomyces composti | reverse complement strand
TGCGCCTGTTGTTTCAACCCCGTTCGGCGTGACAGTGATTGACACCGAATGGCGGTGACTCAGGCCGGCTTCACCAGCCTGGTGTCGTACGCCAGGATGACCGCCTGGATTCTGTCCCGTGAGCCCGTCTTGGCGAGGATGCGGCCCACGTGCGTCTTCACGGTGGACTCCGCCAGGTGGAGCCGGGCGGCGATCTCCGTGTTGGTCCAGCCCTTGCCGATCACGGTGAGGATCTCGCGTTCGCGCTCCGTGAGGGAGGACAGGCGAGGGTCCTCGGAAGCGGAAGTGGAGCTGTCCGGGCGGTCGTCGGGGGCGGGGGGCAGATGGTGGGCGTAGGCGTCCAGGAGGCGGCGGGTGAGGCTGGGGGCGACGACCGCGTCCCCTGTGGCCACGGCGCGGATGCCGGAGAGCAGTTCCTCGGGCTGGGCGTCCTTCACGAGGAAGCCGGAGGCGCCCGCGCGGAGACCTGAGTAGGCGTACTCGTCGAGGTCGAAGGTGGTGAGGATGAGAACGCGGGTCCGGTCGCCCGTGGCGACGATGCGGCGGGTGGCCTCGATGCCGTCAAGGCCGGGCATACGGACGTCCATCAGAACCACATCGGGCTGCAATTGGGCCGTCATGCGGACGGCCTCGGTGCCGCCCGCGGCCTCCCCGACGACGGTGATGTCGTCCTGGCTCTCGAGCAGCATGCGGAAGCCCAGACGCTGGAGGGACTGGTCGTCGGCGATGAGGACGGTGGTCACTGCGAGGGTTCCTCCGGTAGGTGCAGATGGACGCGCCAGCCGCGCTCGGGATGCGGGCGCGGGCCGGCCTCGAGAGTGCCGCCGTACAGGGCCGTTCGCTCCCGCATGCCGGGGAGGCCCCGCCCGTCGGACGGCATGGCTGGCGGACTGGCGGGGCTGCCCGTGTCGGTGATGGTGACGGTGACCGCGCCGGCCGTGCCGTGGACGATCCTGATGTCTGCCTCCGCGCCGGGTCCGGCGTGCTTGAGGGCGTTGGTGAGGGCCTCCTGGACGACCCGGTAGACGGTGAGCTGGCGGCCGGGGGACAGGGTGGGGTCGCCCTCGACCGTGAGGCGGACGGGGAGGCCCGTGGCGCGGACGCCGTCGAGCAGGTGGTCCAGGTCGGCGAGGCCGGGCTGGGGTGTGCGGTCGGCGGGGAGCGGCGCGGTCTCGTCGTCGTCGCGGAGGACGTCGAGCAGACGGCGGAGTTCGCCGAGGGCCTGGCGGCTGGTGGCGCCGATGGCGTCCAGAGCCTGGGCGGCGCGCTCGGGCGACTTGCCGGCCGCGTACTTGCCGCCGTCGGCCAGGCCGGTGATGACGGAGAGGTTGTGGCCGATGATGTCGTGCATCTCACGGGCGATGCGGGTGCGTTCGGCGGCGGCCGCGATGCGGGCCTGCTGGTCGCGTTCGATCTCCAGGCGGCGGGCGCGGTCCTCCAGGGCCTCGGTGTAGTCGTGCCGGGTGCGCACGGTCAGCCCGATGAGCACGGCGACGACGACCGAGGTGAAGGAGGAGCCGATCTGCTGGCTCCACTGGCCCTCGCCGTGGCGGGCCGCGGTGAGGGCGACCGGGCCGATGGTGAGGGCCGTCGCCCACCACAGGTGGCGCAGCGGCAGGCGCAGGGTGATGTGGTAGATCACGACGAGGCTGAGCAGCGCGGCCTGGAGGGCGGCGCCGGACCAGGCGTTGGCCACGGCGAACGGGGTCATGGCGAGCAGGACCGTGGTGGGGCGGCTGCGGCGCCACAGCAGCGGCACGGTGAGGCCGAGGCTCAGGGCGAGCAGGAGGGCGCGGGGGGTGTCCGGGTTGTGGGTGACGTTGCGCCAGCCGCCGCCGGCGTAGTCGATGAGCGCGGCGGTCACCCAGAAGCCGGTGAAGGTGAGGTCCCACAGCAGCGGGTGGCGCCGGTCGAAGGCGCGGATCCTGGCGCGGGTGCGCTGGATGTGGGCGGTGAGGGGCTCCGGTGAGGTCCTCGGCTGCGCCGTCGGTGTGTCGCGCTCGGGCGTGACGGGGGCCGGGGTGGCGGGTCGGTCCGCCGTGGGGAGCCGGGTCATGGGCCGATCCTCTCCCGGGAACGGAGGGGCATGCGTCGGCCTCGCGGAGGTAATTCGTTGGGAGGGCGTCGTACCCCGGTACTACGGTGGCGGTCATGAGCGGTAATGGTGAGCCCCTCGGGGACCGTGTGATCCGGGCCGTGCGGGCCGAGGAGTGGCCCGCGGTCAAGGAGCTGCGGCTGACGGCCCTGCGGGACCCGGTGGCGCACCTGGCCTTCGTGGAGACGTACGCGGATGCGGCCGCGCAGGCCGACGACTTCTGGCGGGACCGGACGGCCCGGACCGCCGAGGGCTCGGAAGGAGCGCAGCAGTTCATCGCCGAGGCCTCGGACGGGCGGTGGACCGGCTCGGTGACGGTGCTGGTGGAGGAGCCGGGCACGACGGACTGGACGGGGACCGTCGTGGAGCACAAGCAGGGGCACCTGGTGGGGGTGTATGTGCGGCCCGAGGACCGCGGGAGCGGGCTGACCGAGGTGCTGTTCGACGCGGCGCTGGACTGGTCGTGGGCGCACGGGGTTGAGCGGGTGCGGCTGTTCGTGCACGAGGAGAACGCGCGGGCGTACCGCTTCTACCGCAAGGTGGGGTTCGAGCCCAGCGGGTTGACCGTCCCGCTGAAGGATTCGGACAAGCGCGAGCTGGAGCTGGTGCTGGAGCGCGGGTGAGGCACCCCCGCGGGCTTCTTCTGGAGGCTCAGACGGGGAGTTCGTGGTGTGGCCAGCGGGCGCGGCCCTGTTCGCGGGAGCGGAGCAGGGCGAGGGTGGGCATGCCCTGATCGGTGCCGTGCGCGAGGAGCTCCGGGAGCTGGGGGAGTGGCGCGACGGCCGCCACGTCGTCCAGGACGAGGGTGAGTGGTGGGTCGAGCCGACCGGAGGATGACCGTGCGGCCATGCGCCGGCCGTGCTCGACCACGCTTGCGGCGAGAGCCGTCAGCAGGGGCATAGCGCCCGGGGTGGTGCGGGGGGACTCGATGGATTCCCCCACCACATAAAGCGTGCCCCCTTCATGGATGAAGGAATCCAAGGCGAGGGCATCATTTCGGTTGGGAGTGCAGGCCTCGCGGACGTTGACCGTGGAGAGCGCGGACAGGGCGCGGGTGATCAGCTGCTGGGCCATGTCCCGGCGTTCGGGGTGCGCGGTCAGGGCCGCCTCGAGTTCGCCGGCCGACCCGGCGGCGGCCTTCGGGCTGGTGCGCAGGATGCGTACCGCGTCCTGCAGCTGGGTGCCCTGGGACCAGCGGTGGACATGGCGGATGGTGCGGCCGTCGACGGCGGCGGCGTGCAGATAGCTGCGCAGCAGGGTCTCCGCGGTGTCGCTGACCGCCTGGTCCAGCCGGGAGGTGGGGCGTACGGGGGTGAGGAGGGCTGCCGCTCTGGCCACGGCGGTGTCCTTGGTCTCGCAGCCGGTCGTCGGGGACCAGTGGAGGCGGGACGGGGTGTCGCAGAGGTGGGTCGGGTCGTAGAGGAGGGTGGGGCCCAGCTTGGCGCGGGCGTCCTTGGTGGCCTCCCAGATGGCCGGGTTCGAGGTGACGACCAGGACGGGGCCGGTGGCGTCCTGCACGGCCTGGGTGGCGGTGGAGTGGCGGGTGGCCGGTGGGCCGTAGTGGACGGTGCCCTCGGCGCGGTCGGGGTCCCATCCGGCCAGGAGAGGGGCGCTGTCGAGGGCGGGGACCGCTTCCTGCTGTGGCGTCTCCTGCTGGTGCGTCCCCGGAGGTGCCGGCTCGCTCGGTGCCGTCTCCTGCGCCCGTGGCTCCTTCGGGGCCGGCTGCTGCTCGGGCTCCGGTACGGGTCTGGGCGTGGGGACCTCGTGGACCGGGGCCGTCCGGGGAGCGGGGGTGGCCGTCTCCGGCGGTGTGAGGTGGTGCTTCGCCGCCGCGGCGCGCTCGGCCCGGCGGCGGGCCCGGCCGGCTCTCCAGCGGGCCACCGTGCCCATCACGAACACCGTGAGCACGAACAGGACCATCAGCTGGCCGATGAAGAGCCCCCAGAAGAGGCCGTAACCCGGCAGATCGCCGGACGGGGTGTCGGGCCAGGCGCCGGAGATGTCGTGGGGCTCGGCGATGAGCCGGCGCATGGCGTGCGGGGTGCGGGAGAAGGTGACGCCGGACGGCCAGGAGCCGTGGGCGAAGAGGGCGGCCAGGCCCGTGCCCGTCCAGATCAGGACGGTCATGCCGAGGAGGAAGGCGAGGACGCCGACCAGCAGTCCGTCGGGGATGCCGCCCTGGCCGCTGCGCCCGCGGTGGTCCTCGGGTCTCACGTGTCCGCCCTCCCCCTTGTGCCTACGCCACCGTCGATTCGGAGTCGCCGACGTGCTGTTCCACGAAGGCCGCTGCACGCTCCTCCGCCTCCCGTTCGGCGGCGCGCAGGGCGTCGTCGGACAGGTCGGTGGAGGACTCGGTCATGGCGCGGTCGGTGAAGACCAGGGGCCGTTCGGTCTCGGTGACCAGGTGTTTGACCACCTGGACGTTGCCGTTGACGTCCCACACCGCGATGCCCGGTGTCAGCGTGGGGATGATTTCCACGGCCCACCTGGGCAAACCAAGGACCCGGCCGGTGGCCCTCGCCTCGTCCGCCTTCTGGGCGTAGATGGTCCGGGTGGAGGCCATCTTCAGAATGGCCGCGGCCTCCTTGGCCGCCGCGCCGTCCACGACGTCGGACAGGTGGTGGACGACGGCGACGAAGGACAGGCCGAGCCGGCGGCCGAACTTCAGCAGCCGCTGGAACAGCTGGGCCACGAACGGGCTGTTGATGATGTGCCAGGCCTCTTCGACGAGGAAGATGCGCTTCTTGCGGTCGGGGCGGATCCAGGTGTGCTCCAGCCACACGCCGACGATCGCCATGAGGATCGGCATGGCGATGGAGTTGCGGTCGATGTGGGACAGGTCGAAGACGATGAGCGGCGCGTCAAGGTCGATGCCGACCGTGGTCGGGCCGTCGAACATGCCGCGCAGATCGCCGTCGACGAGCCGGTCCAGGACCAGCGCCACGTCCAGGCCCCAGGCCCGTACGTCGTCTATGGCGACGTTCATCGACTCGGCCGACTCCGGCTCGGGGTGCCGGAGCTGCTCGACGATGTCGGACAGGACCGGCTGGCGGTCGGTGATGGTCTCGTTGACGTAGGAGTGGGCGACCTTCAGCGCGAAGCCGGAGCGCTCGTCGAGGGCGTGGCCCATCGCGACCTCGATGATCGTGCGGAGCAGCGCCAGCTGACCGGTGGTGGTGATCGCCGGGTCGAGGGGGTTGAGCCGGATGCCGTGGTCGAGCGCCGCCATCGGGTCCAGGCGGATGGGCGTTATCCCCAGTTCCTGGGCGATGAGGTTCCACTCGCCGACGCCGTCCTCGCCCTGCGCGTCCAGGACGACGACCTGCCGGTCGCGGAAGCGGAGCTGGCGCAGCACGTACGTCTTCTCCAGCGCCGACTTGCCGTTGCCGGACTCGCCGAGGACCAGCCAGTGCGGGGCGGGCAGTTGCTGGCCGTAGAGCTGGAAGGGGTCGTAGATGTAGCCCTTTCCTGAGTAGACCTCGCGGCCGATGATGACGCCGGAGTCGCCGAGGCCGGGGGCGGCGGTCGGCAGATAGACCGCCTGTGCCTGGCCGGTGGAGGTGCGCACCGGCAGCCTGGTCGTCTCCACCTTCCCGAACAGGAAGGAGGTGAAGGCGTCGGTGACGACGGACAGCGGATCCCGCATCTGGAATCAGCCCCTACCTTCGAATGCCGGTGGCGAACGGGAGTGTGTTCACGAAGGCGCGGTGGTGCTCACGGTCGCACCACTCCAGCTTCAGGTACGACTTTCCGGCCGAGGCTCTTATCGTCCGCTTGTCGCGGGCGAGGGCCTCGGGCGAGCGGGAGGAGACGGTGATGTAGCCGACGAGGTTGACGCCGGCGGCGCCGCTGGCCAGGTCCTCGCCGCGCTGGTCGAGGCGGGAGTGGGCGGCGACGTCGCGCGGGTCGACCGTGCGGTTCATCTTGGCGGCGCGGGACTGCTCGGCCATGTCGTTGGTCTTCTCGGTCAGCATGCGTTCGATGGCCACCTCGGTGGGCTCGAGGTCCATCGTCACGGCGACCGTTCGGATGACGTCGGGGGTGTGGACGAGCAGCGGGGCGAGGAAGTTGACGCCGACCGGGGTCATCGGCCACTCCTTCACCCAGGCGGTGGCGTGGCACCAGGGGGCGCGGGTGGCGGACTCGCGGGTCTTGGCCTGCAGGTAGGTCGGCTCGGTGGCGTCCAGTTCGGCCGGCCAGGCGTTGCGCTTGGTCATCGCCTGGATGTGGTCGATGGGGTGGTCCGGGTCGTACATGGAGTGGATCAGCGAGGACAGCCGGCTCTGGCCGAGCGGCTGCCGCACCCGGATGTCGGCCTCCTGCAGCCGGGAGCAGATGTCGGTCAGCTCGCGGGCCATGACGACGGCCAGCCCGGCGTCCTTGTCGACCTTGCCGTGCTGGGTGCGCATGGCGCGGGCGACGGCGTTGGCCTCGGCGGCCAGCTCGCGGTTGTAGTGCATGCAGGCGACGAGATACGCGCGGTGCTGCTCGCTGCTGGTGGACACCATGGACTGCAGCTGGTCGTAGGACTCCTGCAGCCAGGCCGGTGCCCGGTCGTCGCCGCGGACGGCGACGTCCTTGGCGTGGGCGTCGGGGTCGGCGGGCAGGGTGCGGGCGAGCATCTGCAGGCGGGTGACGAAGCCGTCGCCGTTGGCCACGTGCTTGAGCAGAGTGCCGAAGCGGTCGACGAGGGCCTCCTGGTCCTCGGAGTCGCGCAGGCCGACGCCGGGGCCCTCGATCTCGATGGCGGCGGTGACGGTCTTGCGGTCGGCGTGCAGCAGCACGGCGATCTCGTCCGGGCCGAACGGGGCGGAGAGCCAGGTGATGCGGCCGATGCCGGGCGGCGGTCCGACCTCCACCTCGCGCCCGTCGAGCCGGGTACCGGCCTCGATCACGCCGGAGCGGTAGACGGCGCCCTTGCGCAGGGTGCGCTTGTAGCTGCGGTTGATCTCGAACCACTTGTAGAACGTGCGGTGCTTGTACGGCACGTACACGGCGGCGAGCGCCAGCATGGGCAGGCCGGCGAGCAGCACGATCCGCAGCGACAGGATGGGCACGAGCAGCCCGCACATCATGCCGAGGAACGCGCCGACGACGATGAGCGCGATCTCTCCGGTCTCGCGGTTGCGGCCGATGATCGCGTTCGGCCGGGCGCGGCCGATCAGATACGTACGGCGGGGCGTGACCGGAGGGGACAGGTGGGACTCGGTCGTCAACGCCCTTCACCTCCCGTGCGGTTCGTACTGCTGGTGCGGGTGTTGCTGGCGTGCGGGGTGTTGACCGGGCTGCTCGAGCGGGGTGCGGGTGCGGCGGAGGGGACAGGTCCGCCGCCGTCGGGGGTGCGCGAGCTGTGCGCGGCCACGCCGCCGGAGGCGGGGTTGGACGGGCGGGGAGGCTCGGAGTGGTGGGCGCGGGAGCTGTGGGTCTTGATGCCCTGGGCGACCAGGGTCGCCGGGGAGCTGATGACGGCCGCGGCCTTGCTCTCGGCGCTCTGCATGATGCGGTTGCTGCGGGAGCCGGCGATCTCGTCGCCGAAGCCGGGCACGAAGCGGTAGATCATCGCCGAGGCGAAGATGGCGAGCAGGATGATCGCCAGGCCGGAGACCACGGCGGAGAAGGCGTCGGGGCCGTCGTCCGCGGAGAGCGCGCCGGCCAGGCCGAGGACGATCACGATGACCGGCTTGACCAGAATGACGGCGATCATGATGCCCGCCCAGCGGCGGACGTGGCCCCACAGGTTCTTGTCGACCAGGCCCGCGTAGACGACGGTGCCGAGAAGGGCGCCGACGTAGAGCAGGGCGGCGCGGATGACCAGCTCCAGCCAGAGCACGCCGGCGGCGATGATCGACACGAAGGAGACGACGATCAGCATGATCGGTCCGCCGCCGATGTCGTCGCCCTTCTCCAGGGCGGCGGCGAACGTCCCGAAGAACGTGTCGGTCTGATCGCCCGTCGCCTTGGCGAGGACGTCCGTGACGGAGTCGGTGGCGGAGACGACGGTGTAGAGGATCAGCGGGGTGAAGGCGGAGGCCAGCACCGTGAGCCAGAGGAAGCCGATGGCTTCGGACAGGGCGGTGGTGAACGGCACGCCGCGCACCGCCCGCTTGGCGACGGCGAGCAGCCAGAGGAGGAGGGTGAGGATGGTGGAGGCGGCGAAGACGACAGCGTACTGCTGAAGGAACGTGCTGTTGGTGAAGTCGACCTCGGCGGTCTCCTCGACGGCTGCGCTGAGCTTCTTGACGGTCCAGGAGGCGGCCTCGGCACAGCCCCTTGCCAGGGAGGCGAGGGGGTCGAGGGTGGTGGTGGGGTCGGAGAGGCTGTCCTCGGTGCCGTTGGAGGCGCCGGAGCCGCCGGACTGACCTCGTTCGCAGTACTCCTTGGCTGGGCCGCGGATGAGGTCACAGGGGTCGTCGCTCTCCGTGGGAGTGGGTGTCGGGGTGGGAGCGGCGACTGCCCGTTCGGAGAGTAGGACTGCCGCGGTCTGCACACCGGCGACGGCTGCCGTGAGCTTGAGGAAGCGGCGGTTAGCGCGCATACGTGAATCCTCCGAACTCCTCGACAGCCTTCGTCATGTCGTCGGCGGTGGAGGCTTTCTGGTCGCGCCCGACGGGAACGGGACCGTCTTTCTGCTGGAAATCGGTGACTTTCCAGTCGTTGTTGGCCCACTTCAGCTGGAAGGTGGTGGTGTACCAGCTCTCGGTGACGGGGTTGGTCGAGCGCTCGCCAGAGAGCCCGAAGAGGGAGGTGAACCAGACTTCCACCGTGGCGCTGTCGGTGCTGGACGCGGTCGTCTTGGTGCCCACGGGGACTACCCGGGAGACGAAGGACTGCCCGGCCGGTGGCTTGCCGTCCTTGTCGAGACCGATCTTGCCCAGGAACTCCGCGTCCGAGTACGCCTTGTCCAGGTCAGCCTGCCGGTCGGAGGCGACATCGGGAGCGTAGACAGCGGAGACGATCTCACGCCGCCGTTCCTTGTCGAACATCTCGGCGGAGCCCAGGGCCACCGCATAGTTCGCCGCCGCGCTCTCCGCCCCCTGGCGGGTGTGGGCGAAGCCCGAGGGGATGCCCGCTGCCTTCGTGCTCACCGGCTTCTCGCCCGTCGGCGCCGTCGCCGCGGACTTGGGGGAGTCCGCGCTCTCCCCGCCCGTACCGGAATCCTCTCCTCCACGGTTCGCGAAGGCGATCGCGGCAATGAGGAGGACGACGACGCCGACCACCGTCACGAGGCTGCGCGAGGACGACCGGCGCCCGCCTCTGCGTGCACCCCCGTACAGGTCACCGCTGCCTTCCGGCATGCGAGTGCGCGTCTGGCCCGACTCGCCGTCACCGAGACTCATGCCGCGTACGCCCCCTCGACGTCGTGCGGAAACACCTCGTGCTCCGTGTACTCCTCGTACGACGGTAGCCGTGCTGGTTCCCGCGCGGGCGCGGTGTGGTGACTCGACATCAGAGAAACGCAACCTCAGCCGGTGGGCGCGACGGGCGGGTGGGGTGTGGGGAGTGCCGGGCGTGCCCGGTCGGGAGTGATGCTGCGGGGGCTATACGGCCATGCCGTAGACGATCGTGAACAGGGTGCCGAGGGAGCCGATGATGAAGACTCCGGTCAGCCCGGCGATGATCAGGCCCTTGCCCTGTTCGGCGCTGAACGTGTCCCGCAGGGCGGTCGCTCCGATGCGCTGTTTGGCCGCACCCCAGATGGCGATGCCGAGGCAGATCAGAATGGCGACGGCCATCACCACCTCGATCATGACCCGCGCCTCGTTGCCCAGGCTGCCGAAGGGGCCCCAGTCCGGAGCGATCCCGCCGATGATGGTGTCGATGTCTCCCTTATCGGCCGCAAAGAGCATGTAAGTCACCGCCCCTGTTGGGTAGTTCCGCATCCTCTGCGGACGTGCAGAGGTCAGGCCTCATTGTCGCCGACGTTGCCGCTGTCGTATGTCGACTTGGCGTCATCCGTTGGCGGGTTTCGTACGAATAGCTTGCCACCGTCCCGCGCGGGGTCCTCTCGTGGAGCGGGGGCAGTGGGCAAGGAGTCGTATCGTCACTCTGTGTATCACGGCAGGTTACACCGGGCAACGAAGCCGGTGCGGAACCTGTGGTGTGGTTCTGTCGTTGACTTCTCTTGCGCCTTCGAGGGCATGCCGTGCGCGCGGCGCTGAGCGGGCGTCAGGGTATGGCCGGTCAGCGGGGCTTGATGCCGTACAGCATGTGGTGGACCAGTTCCCCGATGCTGTCCAGCGCCTCCTCGGGGGCGAGCATGCCGGCGGCGGCGAGAGAGGCGAGGCCGTGCAGGCCGGCGCCCGTGACGAGGGTGACGCGGGCGGGGTCGCCCGCGAGGATCTCGCCCCGGCTCATGGCGTCGGCCACGACTCGCTCCAGCGCGCCGACCGTGCGGTCGACGGCGGCGGCCATCTGCTCGTGGGCGTCGGGGTCGTGCTTGCGCGCGTACATCAGCTCCAGCAGCTCGGCGTTGTCGAGGGCGAAGCGGAGGTAGGCGCGGGCCAGGGCGGTGAGCCGCGGTTCCAGGGGCAGCTCGGGGTCGTCGGCGGCGTTCAGGGCCTGCTCCAGGCGGTCGTAGCCGACCAGGGCCAGGGCGTTGAGCAGGGCCTGCTTGTCCTTGAAGTGGCGGCCGGGGGCGGCGTGGCTGACGCCGGCCTCGCGGGCCAGTTCGCGCAGTGAGAGTGCGGTGATGCCCTTTGTCCGCAGGGTGCGCTCGGCGCTGGCGAGCAGGGCGGAGCGCAGGTCTCCGTGGTGGTACGGGCGGCTTGCGGGCATGTGGTCATCGTAGCGGGATGTTGACGTCGTCAAGTTTGTAGACGTCGCCAACAATGTTGTCATTGACTGCATTGTTGGCGGCGTCTACATTCGAGGGCATGACCGAGACGCAGAAGTGGAACGAGACCCAGCTGCCCGACCTGAGCGGGCGCACCGTCGTGATCACAGGTGCGAACAGCGGCATCGGGCTCGCCGCCGCCGGCGCGCTGGCCCGCGCCGGCGCGCACGTCGTCTTCGCGGTGCGGGACTCCGGACGCGGCCGGGCCGCGGCCGCGACCGTGCCCGGCAGCACCGAGGTGCGCCGTCTCGACCTGGCCGATCTGGCCTCCGTGCGGGAGTTCGCCGCCGGCTGGCAGGGACCGCTGGACCTGCTGATCAACAACGCGGGCGTGATGATGCTCCCGCGGCAGCGGACCAAGGACGGCTTCGAGATGCAGTTCGGCACCAACCATCTCGGGCACTTCGCCCTGACCAACCTGCTCCTGCCGCACATCACCGACCGCGTCGTCACCGTCTCCTCGACCGCCCACCGCTGGGGCTACGGCACCATCCGCTTCGACGACCTCAACATGGACGCGGACTACGACCCGCGTCGCGCCTACGGCCAGTCCAAGCTCGCGAACCTGCTGTTCACGCTGGAACTGCAGCGCCGGCTGACCGAGGCGGGCTCCAGGGTCCGGGCCCTGGCCGCGCACCCCGGCTACTCCGCCACCAACCTGCAGAGCCACGCGGCCAGCCCGGTGCTCCGCCTGGGCATGCGGCTCGCCAACCGCCTGGTGGCCCAGTCCGACCGCGCGGGCGCCCTGCCGACGCTCTACGCCGCCACCCAGGACCTGCCGGGCGCCGCCTACGTCGGCCCCGACGGCCTCGCCGAGCTCCGCGGCCGGCCCACCCTGGTGAGCCGCTCCCGCGCGGCGAGCGACCCCGGGCTGGCGCGCCGCCTGTGGACGGTCTCCGAGGAACTGACGGGAGTGCGCTGGCCGTTGGAGGCGCAGGTGGCCTGAGTTCCCGCGGAGGTGGCCGATCCGATGCCGAGCCTGCTGGCCGTGTACGCGCACCCGGACGACGAATCGCTGTTCTCGGGCGGTGTCCTGGCGCGCAACGCCGCCGAGGGCGGACGCACGGCCGTCGTGACCGCCACCTGGGCCGAGGGCACCCACCGCGCCGCCGAACTGGCCGAGGCGCTGCGCCTTCTGGGCATCTCCGAAGAGCCCCGCCTGCTCGGCTACGCCGATTCCCGGGTGCCGGACTCAGCGCCCGGCAGCCCGCGGCTGTGCGACGCGCCGCTGGACGAGGCGGTGGGCCGACTGGCCGGGCACATCCGCGACGTCCGCCCCGAGATCGTCGTCACCCATGACGCATACGGGGGCGTGACCGGCCACGAGGACCATGTGCGCACTCACCGCCTGACGGTGCTGGCGGTACAGGCGGCCGGATTCGGGCGCCTCTACCCGGAGGCAGGCGCCCCGTGGCAGCCCCGCGTGCTCTGCCTGGCCGCACACCCGCACTCGGCGGGCCGGGCGATGAGCGGTCTCGGGGGCACGGCGGCCGACCGGCTGTGGACGGTCCCGGACGACGACCGCATCACCACCACCGTCGACGTGCGTCCGTGGCTGAGCCGCAAATGGGCGGCGATCCGCGCACATCGCTGCGAGGCCCGGCTTGGGGCGGCCCCCGGACTCCTGGCCGGTCTGCCCGCGGACGTCCGCGAACAGCTGCTCGGCACGGAGTGGTACATCCGTCAGGACCTGGTGCACGCGGGTGACGGCGGTGAGGGCCGGCCGCTGACGGGCGGGAGGCGGCCGGTGCGGGCGGGCCCCGGACCGGGAGCTCACCGGGCCGCCGCCGAGGGATCCGGCTGTGGTGGGGCCGTGGGGAGGAGTTGGGTGCGGGCCAGGTGGGCGTAGAGGCCCGGTTCGCGGATCAGGTGGTCGTGGGTGCCGGTCTGGATGATGCGGCCGGCGTCCATGACGAGGATCTGGTCGGCGTCCTGGATCGTGGAGAGCCGGTGGGCCACCACGAGGACCGTGCAGCTGGCCGCCGCCTCCTTCAGGGTCTCGTTCAGCAGGCGTTCGTTCTCCGCGTCCATCTGCGACGTCACCTCGTCCAGCAGCAGGATGCGCGGGCGCTTCAGCAGCATGCGGGCGATGGCGATGCGCTGCCGCTGGCCGCCGGAGACCAGGATGCCGCCGTCGCCGACCTCGGTCTCCAGACCCTGGGGGAGGGAGTCGGCGAACTCGGTCAGGTTCGTGCGGGCCAGCACCTCGGCGATCTCGGCGTCGGTGGCGTCGGGGTGGGCGTAGGTGAGGTTGGAGCGGAGGGTGCCCGCCATGACGGGGGACTCCTGCTCCACGTGCCCGATCAGGTCGCGCACCTCCTTCAGGGGCATGCGGGTGACGTCCCGGCCGAGGAGGCGGACCGCACCGCGGTCCGCGTCGTACATGCGGCCGATGAGGGACAGCACCGTGGACTTGCCCGCGCCCGAGGGGCCGACCAGGGCGGTGCGGGAGAGCTCGGGAACCTCGAAGCCGAGGTCGCGCAGGGTGGGGCGGTCGTCCCGGCCCGGGTAGGCGAAGGTCACGCCGTGCAGGGAGATGCCGGAGGGGCGGCGCCGGGCCGGGGAGGGCGGTGCCGGCTCCGGGTCCGGTGCGGCGGCGGGCCCGGCGGGGGGCTCGGTCTCCAGGGGCTCGTCGAGGAGTTCCTGGACGCGGGCCAGGGCGGCGCGGCCGGCCTGGAGGTCGGTGAAGGAGGAGAACAGCGTGGTCGCCGGCACGGCGAGGTACATCAGGTAGAGCAGGAAGGCGATGAGCTCGCCCAGTTCCATCGTGCCGTTCGCGACCCGGGCGCCGCCGATGCCGAGGACGAGGACCAGGGAGCCCTGGACCGAGAGCGCGGTCACCGGGTGGATCAGCGCCTGGAGCTTCGCCTGGCGGATGCCGGCCAGGTAGGAGTCCCGGCTCTCCGAGATCAGGGCGCTCTCCTCGCGCTCCTCCGCATTGCTCAGCTTCACGGTGCGGATCGCCCGCAGGACGCGTTCGAGCCCGGCGCCGAGCCGTCCGACGGCGCGCTGCGCCTCGACGGTGGCCTTCATGACCCGGACGGACACGGTGAAGACGGAGACGGAGGCGATCAGCAGACAGCCCAGCGTCAGGCCGAGCAGCAGCGGGTCCAGCATCAGCATCAGGACCAGGGACCCGGCGAAGGTCAGGACACCGGCGAGAGTCTCGGTCAGGCTGGACGCCAGGGCGCCGTGCACGGCCGTGGTGTCCGCGCTCACGCGGGAGATCAGGTCACCCGAACGGTGCCGCGCATAGGTGGCCATGGGCCACTTCAGCAGCCGCCGCACCAGGCTGGTGCGCAGGTCGAGGACGACGCCCTCGCCGATCCGGCCCAGCAGATAGCTCTGCACCGAACCGAGCAGCGCCTCCGCGAGGAACAGCCCGACGATCAGCAGCACGGTGGCGGTCACCGGGCGGGAGTCCGACAGCTGTGAGAACACCTGCTTCACCACGAGCGGCTGCGCCAGTTCCACCACGGCGGCCATGCAGCTCAGCAGCGCGGCGAGGGCCAGCACCGGCGCGTGCGGCCGGGCATACGCAAGCAGCCGGCGCAGCGGCACCGCGACCACGTCCTCCTGCCCCTCGCCACCCCCGCCGGCCGCCGGTGTCTGCCGCTTCTCCGTCGCCGGGCTGCCCTCCGGCCGTGCCGTCACGTCGAGGTCCGTCCTTCCTGTCACAGGGGGTCGGTCAGATGCGGGCCGCGGAAGCGGCCGGTGCGTGCGGGGACGCGAAGACACGTACGCCGCTGCCGGTATGAAGGACGTTCAGGTCGCCGACGAGGTGCATCGGGCGGACCGGGGCATCGGTGCCCCGGGTGCGCGCGGCGGGACGAAGGCTCACGCCGGTGCTCGTCGAATGGCCTCTTCTTGTCGGTCTTCGGGGTGGTCGGGCGGGGGTTCCGGTTGCGGCCGGGCCGGCCGGGGGAAGCTCCTAGACTGGCGCGGGCGGAATCCGGGTGGGTGAAGGGTGGTTGACGGTGCGTAGGGCCTGGATCGTGGTGTCCCTGGCTGTCAGCTCCGGACTGGCCTTTGTGATGCTGCTGGTCATCGGCGTGTACGTGGTCGCCGGGAATCTGGTCAACGGGGTGGGGGGCGGGGCGGCCAAGGCGTTGGCGAAGGAGGCCGTGCCGGCGGCCTACCGGGATCTGGTGGACCGGTGGGGGAGGCTGTGTCCGGCCATCAACCCCGCGCTGCTCGCCGCCCAGCTGTATCAGGAGAGCGGGTTCAATCCGCGGGCGCAGAGCCCGGCCGCCGCGCAGGGCATCGCGCAGTTCATCCCGGGGACCTGGGCCACGCACGGGATCGACGGGGACGGGGACGGGGACCGGGACGTCTGGGATCCCAAGGACGCGATTCCCTCGGCGGCCAAGTACGACTGCACCCTGGCGTCCTATGTGAAGGACGTGCCCGGAGATCTGACCGAAAACATGCTGGCCTCCTACAACGCGGGGGCCTATGCGGTGATCAAGTACGGGGGCGTGCCGCCGTACAGGGAGACGCAGAACTATGTGAAGCGGATCCGGGCGCTGGAGGAGAGCTTCGCCGCGCCGGTCGGGCGGGTCGATCCCTCGCGGCAGGCGGCCGGGGCGATCGCCTATGCGCAGAAGAAGCTGGGCACGCCCTACCTCTGGGGCGGCGACGGCACGCCTGAGCAGGGCGGACGCTTCGACTGCTCGGGGCTGACCAAGGCGGCCTACGAGAGCGTGGGCATCAAGCTGCCGCGCGTCGCCAACGACCAGTACAACGCGGGGCCGCACCCGAAGCGGGACGAACTGCTGCCGGGAGATCTGGTGTTCTTCTCGGACGATCCGGCCGACTCCCGGGCCATCCGGCACGTAGGCATCTATGTCGGGGGCGGATACATGATCGACGCACCGCGTCCGGGGGCGGTGATCCGGTTCGACCCGATCGACACCCCCGACTACTTCGGCGCCACCCGGGTGACCGAAGATGGCGCGAAAGCGCTCCCCACGACGGTGTGAGCGGAGCGTGAGGCAGCCCCCTGAGCTGCGGTGATGAGTCTCTCTTCGATAACGTCTGCGTGATCATTCAGTGGAGTGTGGAACGGATCCGCAGGGGCCGTGCGTTCCTGTTGGCGTAGCCCGGGCAGACGAGAGTTCTGACGAGCGGTTCTACACACCACGGGGGTGGCAGTGACGGCGCACGCACGGTGCGCCGGAAGAGAGGACGAAGGGGCCGCAGCACCATGGCTGGACTCGCCGAATCCGGGTCGAACCCCGACGTCGACCTGCTCTACGACATCAATGGCCTCGCCAAGGACGCGCCGCCGTGGTTCGACCGGATCATGGAGTACGTCGGGGAGTACGGGCTGCTCCTCGCCATGGTGCTGCTGGTGATGTGGTGCTGGTGGGGCGTGCGTCGGCGGGGCGGCGAGGACGCGGCGCCGTCGGTGGCCGCGCTGGTCTGGGCGCCGCTCGCCGCGGCGGTCGCGGTGCTCGTCAATGTGCCCATACGGGGCTTCGTGGAGCGGCCCCGGCCGTTCAACGACCATCAGGGGCTCGAGGTCCTGGTCACCGGCAAGACCGACTACTCCTTCGTCAGCGACCACGCGACGATCACCATGGCGCTGGCGGTGGGGCTGTTCCTCGCCAACCGCAAGTACGGCGTCATCGGCATCGGCATCGCGCTGCTCGAGGGCTTCTGCCGGGTCTACATGGGCGTGCACTACCCGACCGACGTGGTGGGCGGGCTCGCCCTCGGCACGGCCGTGGCGCTGCTGCTCTCGCCGGTGGCCATGGCGCTGCTGACGCCGGTCATGCGGGCGATCGAGCGGTCGCCGCGGCTGGGGTGGCTGATCGCGGCGAAGGACGCGCGGGATCCCGCCGGGCGGGGTGCGCGGCCGGGTGACCGGAGCGAGATGTCGGGGGCGGCGCCCGCCGGGGAGCGGGATCTGGCGGCGTGACGTCGGTGCCCTGCTGCTAAAGGGCCTGGGCGTGGGTGAAGAGGCGGTGCGGGTCGTACCGCCTCTTCACTTGTGTCAGGCGGGGGACGGCGCTGCCGTAGTACGCCTGGCGCCAGTTCCTGAGGGAGGCGTCCGCGTAGTTCTGGTAGGCGGCGCCGGAGGCGTAGGGGCGCATCGCCCCGTGTGCGGAGGCCAGCCATGACCGGGCGGCGGTGCCGGGTGCGCCTTCGCTCCAGGAGACCAGGTACTGCGCCAGCAGGCGGGAGCGGCGGTGCACGAAGGCCGTGGCCGTGGGGGAGACCCGGTTGACGGCGCCGCCGAGGGCGGTGAGCTGGATCGCGGCGGAGCCGCCCCGGACGGTGGGCAGCAGCCCGAGCAGGGTGCGGACGGCGTCCCGGCCGAGTACGCGGTCGAAGAAGTCGGAGCGGGCGGCGTAGGTCTCGCGGCGCAGGACGCCTCGCGGGTTGCGGCCTGCGGTGGTGCCGGGGAGGTGGCACTGGGCGTCCTCGGACCAAGAGGAGCAGCCGGCGTACAGCTCCATGGCGTCCAGGTAGGGGCGGCGGCGCACCGAGGCGGTGGTGGCGGGGGTGCCGATGCGGTCGGCCAGGCGGTCGACGGCGTTCCGCAGGTCTCCCTGGCTGCCGAGGGAGAAGGCCGTGAGGGAGATGGCCGGGGTGCGGCCGGGGGTCGCGCCGAGGTGCAGCGAGGACCAGATCTCGTCGGGCTGGGCGGGGGCCCAGTGCTGCCAGGCGTCGAGGACGGCGGGGGCCTGCTGCCAGGGCCAGGCGAGGTGGGCGGTGACGCTCTCGGGGGCCGGGTGGGTGGTGAAGTGCAGCTCGGTGACGACGCCGAAGGTGCCGAGGCCGGCGCCGCGGAGGGCCCAGAAGAGGTCCTGGTGGTCGGTGGGGGTGGCGGTGAGCTGTTCGCCGTCGGCGGTGACGAGAGTGGCGGCGGTGAGGCTGTCGCAGGTCAGGCCGTAGGCGCGGGAGGTGACGCCGTGGCCGCCGCCGAGGGTGAGGCCGGAGATGCCGACGGTGGGGCAGGAGCCGGCGGGGATGGTGGTGCCCTTGGCGGCGAGGGTGCGGTAGACGTCGATCAGCTTGGCGCCGGCGCCGATGGCGGCGGTGGTGGGGGTGGTGCGGATGGTGCTGAGCTCGGAGACGTCGAGGATCAGCGCGTTGTCGGCGGAGGAGGCGCCGGTGTAGGAGTGGCCGCCGTTGCGGATGGTGAGGGGGGTGGTGTGGCGGCGGGCGAAGGCGAGGGCGGTGCGGATGTCGTCGGGGTGGCGGACGTAGGCGACGGCGGACGGTCTGAGGGAGTCGAAGCGGGTGTTGTAGAGGCGGTGGGCCGTGGGCCAGGCGGCGTCGCCGGGGCGGGCGAGCGGGCCGTCGAGGTTTCGGGCGAGGGCGGTCCAGTCGGCGGGGCGGGGGGTGCGCCCGGGGGTGGGCGTCCGGTTCCGGGCGGATGTCTGCGGGGTGGTGGTCGGGCCGGCCGGGCCCGTGCCGCCGTCGCCCTGGGTGGTGCAGGCGGTCAGCAGGGTCGCCGTGCCGGCTGCGATGAAGGTCCGCCGTTGCATGTAACGCCTCCCGGTGTCTCCTGGGCGAGACGGGGTCGCGGCTGCGGGGGTTCCATGGTGCGGGCGGGCCGGGCTGTGCGGGGGGAGTTGCGCGACCCGGTGCCGACGGGATGCCGCCGGGCCCGCCCTGCCGGAGCTGAGCGGGCGTCGGCCGGCAGCCGCGCGGACCCGGAGGGTCACTCGGCGGGGTGGGGGTTCCGGGGTGGGCGGGGACGGCGCGTGACGGGGGACCCTACTCGTCGTTAACCGGAACGACAGGCGGCCCGTGTCGGACGTAGCGGGGGTAGGCAGGCGATGGCTGGATCGCGGCGGCAGCTGCTGGGCAGGCGGGCCGGTGTGGGGGTCGTTGCGGTCGGGGTGGTGGGGTGCCTCTGGGGCACGGGCTCCGGGTGCGCGCCGAGCGGGGCGGTGACCGGGGGGCCGCCACCCGAGGACGCGGTCGAGGTGGTGGAGAAGGCCGCCGATGCGCTGGTCGAGGCGGGGAGCAGCAAGGCGCGTACGTCGATGGAGATGGCCACCGGGGGGACCCGGGTGACCATCCGGGGCGAGGGCGTCTACGACTTCGGGAAGCGGCTCGGGCGGCTGAAGGTGGTGCTGCCGGAGGATCCGGCGGGGGACAGCGCCCGGCAGCCGATCACGGAGCTGCTCGCGCCCGGCGCGCTGTACATGAAGAACCGGGGGGCCGGGGTGCCCCCCGACAAGTGGGTGCGGGTGGACACCGCGACGCTGTCCGACGGCAATCTCGTCACCGGCGGGGTGACCGATCCGCTCGCCGCGGCCGAGGTGCTGCGCGGGACGCGGACGGCGACCTTCGTGAAGCGGACCGAGGTGGCCGGGACGGCGGTGCGGCACTACCGGGGGACCGCGGATCTCGCCGTGGCGGCGCGCAGGGCGGGCGAGGCCAGCCGGGGGCCGCTGCGGGCGGCAGCGAAAGGGTTCGCCACCGCCGAGGTGCCGTTCGACGTGTATCTGGACGATCAGGGACGGATCCGCAAGATCCGGCACCGCTTCAGCTTTGTGAACGGACAGCAGGAGACCCCGGTCGCTGTGGCGTCCACCACACTGCTCTACGACTTCGGGGCCCCGGCGGACGTACGGCTTCCAGCGGCGCGGGACATCTACGCGGGCCGGATCGCCGAGGAGTGACCGGCGTGAACTAGCCCTTACGTGCCATGCGCGCCCCGTATCGCGCTCCCTACTCTAGGAAGCCGATGACGGCAGGGATGAGGTGACGCGCGTGGCTCCGCTCGGGGGTGGGACGGTTCAGGACCACGTTGCCCTCGCCGAGATCGAGCTGACCGGCGAGCTGATGATCGCCGCCTCCGCCGCGGAGGACCGGCTCAGCCTGGAGAGCATCGACAGGGTGCTGCGGGTGGCCGAGGAGCGCGCGGGCCGGGACCGCACGCCGTCGTCCCTGCGCGGCGGGCGCTGAACGCGCTCACACACCGGGGTGCGGCATCGCCCCGGCCGGGCAGGGCCACGTCCCGGTCGGCGGCGGCACCGCCCCGTCGCCGGTGCCAGGCCCCGCCGCGGTGCCGTCGGGCGTGGCACGTGCCCGGTCGGATGCGTCAGGTACGCATCATGCGGGCGATGGCCTGTGTGGCCTCCTTCACCTTGGCGTCGATCTCGTCGCCGCCCTTGAGGGCCGCGTCGGCGACGCAGTGCCGCAGGTGCTCCTCCAGCAGCTGCAGCGCGAAGGACTGCAGCGCCTTGGTGGAGGCGGACACCTGCGTGAGTATGTCGATGCAGTAGACGTCCTCGTCGACCATCCGCTGCAGGCCGCGGATCTGGCCCTCGATGCGGCGCAGTCGCTTCAGGTGCTCCTGCTTCTGCTGGTGATAGCCGTGGACGCCGCGGTCGTGGTCGGTGACGATGTCCTGCGTCTCCTCGGTCACGTCCGGGGCGGAGGGCGCACCGGCGCCGGCCTCGGTGGTCGTCATGGCGTCCTCCTGCTGCTGTGGCTGCTGCCATGGGTGATATATACCCCTGGTGGGTATATGGTACCGAACCTTCCCGGGCAAGGGCCCCTTGCCCGACCGCCCCCGTGCTCATCAATGTTTCTGATGGGCGACACTGGGGGGCGGCCCGTTAGTCGCGGCCGGTTGATGCGCCTAGCATCAGCCTGACCGAAACCGATGCACCCCGAGGACCCCACGTGCGCTTTCGTCTGACCCCCAGGGAGACGAGCTTCTACGACATGTTCGCCGCTTCCGCGGACAACATCGTCACGGGCTCCAAGCTCCTGATGGAACTGCTCGGGGCGGACTCCTCCGCCCGGGCCGAGATCGCAGAGCGTATGCGGGCCGCGGAACACGCGGGCGACGATGCCACGCACGCGATCTTCCACCAGCTGAACTCCTCGTTCATCACGCCGTTCGACCGCGAGGACATCTACTCCCTCGCGTCGTCCCTCGACGACATCATGGACTTCATGGAGGAGGCCGTCGACCTGGTCGTCCTCTACAACATCGAGGAACTGCCCAAGGGCGTCGAGCAGCAGATCGAGGTGCTGGCGCGGGCCGCCGAGCTGACCGCCGAGGCCATGCCGCATCTGCGGACCATGGAGAACCTCACCGAGTACTGGATCGAGGTCAACCGCCTGGAAAACCAGGCCGACCAGATCCACCGCAAGCTGCTCGCCCACCTCTTCAACGGCAAGTACGACGCCATCGAGGTCCTGAAGCTGAAGCAGATCGTGGACGTACTCGAAGAGGCGGCCGACGCCTTCGAGCACGTGGCGAACACGGTGGAGACCATCGCGGTCAAGGAGTCCTGACCCCTCCATGGACACCTTCGCTCTGGTCGTGACCATCGGGGTCGCGCTCTTCTTCACGTACACCAACGGCTTCCACGACTCGGCGAACGCGATCGCGACCTCCGTGTCGACGCGTGCCCTCACCCCACGGGTGGCGCTGGCGATGGCGGCCGTGATGAACCTCGCCGGTGCCTTCCTCGGCTCGGGCGTCGCCAAGACGGTCAGCGAGGGGCTGATCGAGACGCCCGAGGGCTCGACGGGCATGGGGATCCTGTTCGCCGCGCTGGTCGGTGCGATCGCCTGGAACCTGATCACCTGGTACTTCGGTCTGCCGTCCTCCTCCTCGCACGCCCTGTTCGGCGGCATGGTGGGCGCGGCTCTGGCCGGCGGCACCGCCGTCTACTGGAGCGGGGTGCTGGAGAAGATCGTCATCCCCATGTTCGTCTCGCCCGTGGTCGGCCTGATCGCCGGTTATCTGGTGATGGCCGCGATCATGTGGATCTTCCGGCGGTCCAACCCGCACAAGGCCAAGCGGGGTTTCCGCATCGCGCAGACGGTGTCCGCGGCGGGCATGGCCCTCGGCCACGGCCTGCAGGACGCGCAGAAGACCATGGGCATCGTGGTGATGGCGCTGGTCATCGCCGACGTCGAGGACTACGGCGACCCGATCCCGGTCTGGGTGAAGATCGCCTGTGCGGTGATGCTGTCCGCGGGCACCTACGCCGGCGGCTGGCGGATCATGCGGACCCTGGGCCGCAAGATCATCGAGCTGGATCCGCCGCAGGGCTTCGCGGCGGAGAGCACCGGCGCGACGATCATGTTCGGTTCGGCGTTCGTCTTCCACGCCCCGATCTCCACCACCCATGTGATCACCTCGGCGATCATGGGTGTGGGCGCCACCAAGCGGATCAACGCCGTGCGGTGGGGCGTGGCCAAGAACATCATCCTCGGCTGGTTCATCACCATGCCGGCCGCCGCCGCGGTCGCCGCCGCCTCCTTCTGGATCGTGAAACTGGTGGCCCTGTAGGACGCCTCCGGCCCTGCCCGGCGCACGACGCCTGAGCCCGCCCCCGGATCCCGGGGGCGGGCTCTTTCTGCGGCCTCGCGGTGGCACCGCCATGCAGCACCGCGAGGGCCAGGGGCAGGTCACCGGGCAACCGCTCAGCCGAAGCGGCCTGAGATGTAGTCCTCGGTGGCCTGCACGGACGGGTTGGAGAAGATCCGCTCGGTGTCGTCGATCTCGACGAGCCTGCCGGGCTTGCCGACCGCCGCCAGGTTGAAGAACGCGGTGCGGTCGGAGACCCGGGCCGCCTGCTGCATGTTGTGGGTGACGATCACGATGGTGAAGCGCTCCTTCAGCTCCCCGATCAGGTCCTCGACGGCGAGGGTGGAGATCGGGTCCAGGGCGGAGCAGGGCTCGTCCATGAGCAGCACGTTCGGCTCCACGGCGATCGCCCGCGCTATGCACAGCCGCTGCTGCTGGCCGCCGGACAGGCCGGCGCCCGGCTTGTGCAGCCGGTCCTTGACCTCGTTCCAGAGGTTGGCGCCGCGGAGGGACTTCTCGACGATGTCGTCCAGGTCGGACTTCTTGTACTTGCCGTTCAGCCGCAGCCCGGCGGCCACGTTGTCGTAGACCGACATGGTGGGGAACGGGTTCGGGCGCTGGAAGACCATGCCGACCTCGCGGCGCACGGCCACCGGGTCGACGCCGCTGCCGTAGAGGTCCTCGGAATCCAGCATGACCTTGCCCTCGACCCGGCCGCCGGGGGTGACCTCGTGCATGCGGTTGAGGGTGCGCAGGAAGGTGGACTTGCCGCAGCCGGAGGGGCCGATGAAGGCCGTCACCGAGCGGGGTTCGATGGTCATCGAGATGTCCTCGATGGCCAGGAAGGAGTTGTAGTAGGCGTTCAGGCCGCTGACGTCGATGCGCTTGGCCATGGCGATCACTGCTTCTTTCGGGTCGGTGTCCGGGTCAGCGACCCGTCTCGGGGGCCTTCCAGCGGGCGATGCCGCGGGCCAGCAGATTGAGGATCATGATGAAGGCGATGAGCGTCAGTGCCGCCGCCCAGGCGCGGTCGTAGGCCGCGTCCGAGCCGTTGGTGTACTGCAGGTAGATGTACATCGGCAGGGACGCCTGCGGGTCCTGGAACGGATTGGCGTTGATGAAGTTCGTCCCCCAGACCAGCAGCAGCACGGGGGCCGTCTCACCGGTGATGCGGGCGACGGCCAGCATCACGCCGGTGGTGATGCCGCCGATGGAGGTCGGCAGGACCACCTTCAGGACGGTGCGCCACTTCGGCACGCCCAGGGCGAGGGAGGCCTCGCGCAGCTCGTTCGGGACGAGCTTGAGCATCTCCTCGGTGGAGCGCACCACCACCGGGATCATCAGGATCGACAGGGCCATCGAGCCGGCGAAGCCGGAGTAGCCCATGCCGAGGATGAGGATCCACAGGCTGAGGATGAACAGGCCCGCCACGATGGAGGGGATGCCCGTCATCACGTCGACGAAGAAGGTGACGGCCCTGGCCAGCCTGCCCCGGCCGTACTCGACCAGGTAGACGGCGGTCAGGACGCCGACCGGCACGGACATCAGGGTGGCGAGGCCGACCTGCTCCAGGGTGCCGAGGATCGCGTGGTAGATGCCGCCGCCCGGTTCGCTGTCGGCGACCACGCCCATCGAGTGGCTGAGGAAGTAGCCGTCCAGGACCTTCACGCCCTGCTCGACCGTCTCCCAGGCCAGCGAGGCGAGCGGGACCACGGCCAGCAGGAAGGCCACCCAGACCAGGCTGGTCGCGGTGCGGTCCCTGGCCTGCCGGGGGCCCTCCACCTTGGCGGAGACGGCGTAGGAGCCGAGGACGAACAGCGCGGCGGCGATCAGCGCCCACTGGATGTCGCTGTGCAGTCCCGCGGCGGCGCTGACGGCCAGTCCTGCGGCGACGGATCCGGCTGCCGCCGCCCACGGGAACCACCGGGGCAGGCGCGCACCGCGCAGGCTGCCGGCGGCGGGCTGTGCGTCGCGTGCGTGGCTCATGCGCCGGCCCCCGAGTACTCCTTGCGGCGGGCGATGATCAGCCTGGCCGCGCCGTTGACCAGCAGGGTGATGACGAACAGGACCAGTCCGGAGGCGATCAGCGCGTCCCGGCCCATCTCGGTCGCCTCGTTGAACTTGCCGGCGATGTTCTGGGCGAAGGTGCCGCCGCCGGGGTCGAGCAGGCTGGCCTCGATGTCGAAGCTCGGGGAGAGCACCATGGCGACGGCCATGGTCTCGCCGAGCGCCCGGCCGAGGCCGAGCATGGAGGCGGAGATCACGCCGGAGCGGCCGAACGGCAGCACCGCCATGCGGATCACCTCCCAGCGGGTGGCGCCGAGGGCCAGGGCCGCCTCCTGGTGCATCCGCGGGACCTGCCCGAACACCTCGCGGCTCACGCTGGTGATGATCGGCAGGATCATGATGGCCAGCAGGATGCCGACGGTGAACAGGGAGCGCGGGGCGCCCTGGTTCCATTCGAGGATCCCGGTCCAGCCCAGGTACTGGTCGAGCCAGCCGTAGAGGCCGTCCAGGCTGGGCACCAGGACCAGGGCGCCCCACAGGCCGTAGATGATGGACGGCACGGCGGCCAGCAGGTCGATCACGTATGCGATGGGCCCGGCCAGGCGGCGGGGGGCGTAGTGGGTGATGAACAGGGCGATGCCGACGGCCACCGGCACCGCGATGATCATGGCGATGACCGAGGACACCACGGTGCCGAACGCCAGCACCGCGATGCCGAACCGCGGCGGGACGCCGCTGGGGTTCCACTCGAAGGCGGTGAGGAAGTTGGCCTCGTCCTTGCTGATCGCGAGGACCGCCCGGTAGGTGAGGAAGGCCGCGATGGCGGCCATGATCACCAGGACGAGGACGCCGGAGCCGCGGGAGAGCCCGAGGAATATCCGGTCGCCGGGGCGGGTGGCGCCGCGCGCGGCGGGCCGCTGCGCCCGTGGTGCTGGTCGTGGAAGGGGCGGAGGAGCTGTCTGCTGAGTCGTCATGTCCATCGGGGTCTCCGGTCTGCGGAGCCGCCGGGGCGGGCGGCTCGGTCGGAGCCGCCCGGCGGCCGGGGGCTCCTCGAGGCGGTGCACCGGACGGTGCGGGCCGGCCCCGTCACCGGAGCCGGGCCGCACGCGCGGGTCAGCTCAGACCCGAAACGGTCTCGCGGACCTTGGAGATGATCTCCTCGGGCATCGGGGCGTAGCCGGCCCCGGCCAGCAGGCCCTGCCCCTCCTCGGAGGCGATGTAGTTCAGGAAGGACTTGGTGGCCGGCAGGGTCTCCGCCTTGTTGCCCTTGTCGCAGACGATCTCGTACGTCACCAGGACGATCGGGTAGGCGCCCTCGGTGGACGGGGTGTAGTCCAGCTGCAGCGCGAGGTCCTTGCCGGTGCCGACGATCTTGGCGGCGCCGATGGCCGCGGTGGCGTTCTCCACGCTCGCCTTGACCGGCTCGGCGGCCTCGGTCTTCAGGTCGACGGTCCTGATGCCGTCCTTGGCGTAGGAGAGCTCGAAGTAGGAGATGGCGCCGCTGGTCTGCTTGACCTGCTGGGCGACCCCGGAGGAGCCCTGCGCGGACTGGCCGCCCTTGGCCTCCCAGGCCTTGCCCGGCTCGTACTTCCAGTCCTCGGGCGCGGCGGCCTTGAGGTACTTGGTGAAGTTGTCCGTGGTGCCGGACTCGTCGGAGCGGTGGAAGGCCTGGATCTTCAGGTCGGGGAGGTCGGCGTCCGGGTTGAGCTTCTTGATCGCCTCGTCGTTCCAGTTGGTGATCCTGCTGTCGAAGATCTTGGCGAGGGTCGGCGCGTCGAGGACCAGGGAGTCCACGCCGGGGACGTTGTAGCCGACGGCGATCGGGCCGCCGACCATGGGCAGGTCGATGCCCTGGCCGCCGGAGCAGACCTTCTTCGACGCCTCCACCTCCTCGGGCTTCAGCGCCGAGTCGGAACCCGCGAAGGCGGTCTGGCCCTGGGTGAATGCCGTGATGCCCGCACCGGAGCCGTCCGGGCGGTAGTTGATCTGCACGTTCTTGCAGACCGCGGTGTACTGCTTCACCCAGGCGTCGATGGCGTTCTTCTGCGCGGAGGAGCCGGATGCCTGCAGCTGGCCCTTGGCGTCGTCGCACGTGATGTTGCCGGCCGCGGCGGTGGCGGAGGCGTCACCGCCGTTCGCGTTGCCGGTGTCGTCGGAGCCGCACGCCGTGAGGGCCAGGGCGCCGGAGACGGCGAGAGCACCGAGAGCGAGGGCCCGCCGGTTCTTGCGCTGAAGCTTCACTTGAGTTCCTTCCAGGAGCCGCCGTCCTGCATTCGGCGGCGTGCGAGGTGTCAGTGATGCGGATGCTTCCTTCTTCGGGCGATCCGCATCGCGTACGGCCGAAATTAGGCAGAACAGGTGACGGCGCCGATGGGCGTGAATGAACGAGGGGTGAACCCCTGTGGACGGGGCGGTGAGGCCGCGGAACGCTCACACCAGCAGGGCGAGGGCGTCACTTCTCTCCCGCAGGGACGCCAGCAGCGCGGGGATCAGATCCGCGTCCTGCGGCGCGGTGAGGTGGGCGTGGGCCACGTACGGGGGCAGCCAGAGGATGCGGTCGACCTCGGCGTTGGGGGAGAACGAACCGGCGACCGCCTCGGCCGCCCAGTAGCGCACTTCCTTGGGGCGGCCCTTCGCCAGATAGCGGACGGTGGGCAGCTCGGCGGTGGGCACGGCGGTGAAGCCGGTCTCCTCGGCGACCTCGCGCAGCGCGCCCGCCAGCGGGTCCTCGCCGCGCTTCAGCTTGCCCTTGGGCCAGGACCAGTCGTCGTACCGGGGGCGGTGGACCAGGCAGAGCTCGAGCACGCCGGTCACCGGGGAGCGGCGCCACAGCACGCACCCGGCGGCACGGACGACCAGGGAGCCGGGACGGGGGGAGCTGCCGGGGGTGCCCACGATGCGTGTGCCTCCTTGATGCGGTGCGGGTGCGGGTGCGGTGGGAGTGCCGGGTGGGTGCCGGTGCCGCACGGGGGGTACGGCGTGCCCGGTGTGTCCGGCGCGTATGCCCGGCACGCCCTTCGGCTTCCCGCGTCACGCCGTGCCGATGGCTTCCCACCGTTCCCGCTCCTCCTGCTGCCAGCAGCGCTGGAACACGTACCGGGCCGCCTCCACCTCGTGCCGCTGGTCGGCGTGCAGCACGCCGAGCGCGTACGCCGTGGCCGGGGCGATGCGCGGGGTGCGGGCCGCCTGCGCCGCCGCCGCGGCCGCCTCGGCGGCGTCCCGGTGCCGGTCCAGGGCCTCGCTCGCGGCGCGCAGCCGGGCCTCGGCGGGCGGTTCGCCGCCGGGGTGGGCGGCGAGCAGCACCTCGCGGGCGTAGCGGTGCAGCCGCAGCAGCAGCCGGGTCTGGTGCCAGGGGGTGTCCTGTGGAGGGGGTGCCGGGGCCGGGGAGAGGTCGTGGATCAGGGCCTCGGCGTTGTCCGGGCTGCCTGCCGTGACCAGCGGCAGCGCGGCCACCGCGTCGGTGAGCCGCTCCTCGGCCGCCCGGGCCAGCGGCCGCAGGTCCGCCTCGCCCGCCGCCGGGGCCAGCGGCACCTCGCTGGCCAGGACGGCCACCTTGTCGGCGAGCGCGTGGAAGCGGGACGAGTCCAGGGCCCGCAGCGCGGTGGAGTGCGCCCGGGTGCGGGCGAGGGTGAGCTGCCGGTCGAGCAGGGCGCCGGCCTTGGCGGCACCGACGGTGAGATGGCCGTCGGGGGCGGTGGCGCTGCGGGCGCCGGGGCGGAGGGGGCCGACCGTGCCGGCGCTGGTGCCTGGCGCCGGCGCCGCGTCGCTCGCGGATGCGGCGGCCACCGTCCCACCGGTGATCGTGGCGTTGGAGCCCGGCCGTCCCGCAGGGGCCTGCGCGGGCCGGACCGGGGCCGTCCGCCCGCTCGTCCCGCCGCCCGCCTGGGACGGCACCACCGGTGCACCGGACAGGCGCTGCAGCGCGTGCAGCAGGCGGTCCAGGCGGGCCGCGCAGGCGTCCTCGTGGGCCAGGGTGCCGGCGATCCAGGCCAGTTCCGGGCGCAGGGACTCGGACCACTCCGGGGCCAGCAGAGGCTGGAAGGTGTGCAGGGTGCCGCTGATGCGGCGGGCCGAGCGGCGCAGCGCCCTGGCCGCCTCGAGGCAACCGCCCGGTCCTGCCGCGCCCGCGCCGGTCTCCCGGTGCCTGCGCAGCGCGCGCAGGAACTCGGTGGCCCGGGCCCGCAGATAGCCGGTCAGGGCGTCCGCGGGGACGGGGCGGTCCCACGGGGCGGTCGGGTCAGGGTGCTGCTGAGCCACGCCGGCGCCTCCGGGCCTCGATGAGCATCTCCTGGATGTTGCGCAGGGGGTTGCCGTCCGCGTCGGTGGCGTGCCGGGTCCAGTTGCCGTCCGGGCCGAGGTGCCAGGAGGCGGTGGTGTCGGACATCCCGGTCTCCAGCAGGCGGTTGAGGGCCGCCCGGTGGGCCGGGTCGGTGACGCGGACCAGCGCCTCGATGCGCCGGTCGAGGTTGCGGTGCATCATGTCGGCGCTGCCGATCCACACCTCGGGCTCGCCGCCGTTGCCGAAGACGAACACCCGCGAGTGCTCCAGGAAGCGGCCGAGGATGGACCGCACCCGGATGTTCTCCGACAGCCCCTCGACGCCCGGCCGCAGCGCGCAGATGCCGCGCACCCAGATGTCGACCGGCACGCCCGCCTGCGATGCCCGGTAGCAGGCGTCGATGACCGCCTCGTCCACGATCGAGTTGACCTTGATCCGCACGTAGGCGGGGCGTCCGGCGCGGTGGTGCTGGGCCTCCTTCTCGATGCGGGAGATCAGGCCGTCGCGCAGTGACTTGGGCGCCACCAGCAGCCGCCGGTAGGTCTCCCGGCGGGAGTAGCCGGAGAGGCGGTTGAACAGGTCGGAGAGGTCGGCGCCGACCTGCGGGTCGGCCGTGAGCAGCCCGAGGTCCTCGTAGAGGCGGGCGGTCTTCGGGTGGTAGTTGCCGGTGCCGACGTGGCTGTAGCGCCGCAGGATGTCGCCCTCCTGACGGACCACCAGCGACAGCTTGCAGTGGGTCTTCAGACCGACCAGGCCGTAGACCACATGGCAGCCGGCCTCCTCCAGCTTGCGCGCCCACTTGATGTTGGCGTGCTCGTCGAAGCGGGCCTTGATCTCGACCAGGACCAGGACCTGCTTGCCGGACTCGGCGGCGTCGATGAGGGCGTCCACTATCGGGGAGTCGCCGGAGGTGCGGTACAGGGTCTGCTTGATGGCCAGCACGTCCGGGTCGGCCGCCGCCTGCTCCAGGAAGGCCTGCACGGAGGTGGAGAAGGAGTCGTAGGGGTGGTGCAGCAGCACGTCCCGGTTGCGCAGGGCGGCGAAGATGTCGGGCGCCGAGGCGGACTCCACCTCCGCCAGGTCCCGGTGGGTGCCTGCGACGAACTTCGGGTACTTCAGCTCGGGCCGGTCCAGGCTGTGGATGCGGAACAGACCGGTGAGGTCGAGCGGGCCCGGCAGCGGGTACACCTCGGCCTCGCTGATCTTCAGCTCGCGCACCAGCAGGTCGAGGACCTCGCGGTCGATGGACTCCTCGACCTCCAGCCGGACGGGCGGGCCGAAGCGGCGCCGCATGAGCTCCTTCTCCAGCGCCTGCAGGAGGTTCTCGGCGTCGTCCTCCTCCACCTCGAGGTCCTCGTTGCGGGTGAGCCGGAAGGCGTGGTGCTCCAGCACCTCCATGCCGGGGAACAGCTCCTCCAGGTGCGCCGCGATGACGTCCTCGATGGGCACATAGCGGCCGGGGGAGCTCTCCAGGAAGCGGGACAGCAGCGGCGGCACCTTCACCCGGGCGAAGTGCTTGTGGCCGGTGACCGGGTTGCGCACCACCACGGCCAGGTTCAGCGACAGGCCCGAGATGTACGGGAAGGGGTGCGCCGGGTCGACCGCGAGGGGGGTGAGCACCGGGAAGATCTGGTGCCGGAAGAGCGTGAAGAGCCGCGCCTGCTCCTTCTCCGTCAGCTCGTTCCAGCGGACCAGGTGGATGCCCTCCTCGGCCAGGGCCGGGGCGACGTCCTCGTGGTAGCAGGCGGCGTGCCGGGCCATCAGCTCGCGGGAGCGGGCCCAGATCATCTCCAGCACCTCGCGCGGCTGCAGCCCGGAGGCGGAGCGGGTGGCGACGCCGGTGGCGATGCGCCGCTTCAGACCGGCCACCCGGACCATGAAGAACTCGTCCAGGTTGCTGGCGAAGATCGCCAGGAAGTTGGCGCGCTCGAGCAGCGGCGTGGCCGGGTCCTCGGCGAGCTCGAGGACGCGCTCGTTGAAAGCCAGCCAGCTGCGCTCACGGTCCAGGAAACGTCCCTGCGGCAGCGGGGCGGCGCCGTCGTGCGGAGCTTCCTCGTAGCCGTCCAGGTCCGCGTCGATGTCGGGTTCGAGATCGGAGACCACGGCCGCGACGGTGTGCGGGCGGTGCGCGGCTATGGAGCCCACGGAGGGCTGGGCGTGCTGTACCTGTGCCTGGGCATTCGGCTGGCTCATGTACCCATTCTTCCGCGCCGACCCCGTCACGGGCGCGTCGGAAAGCGCGGGCGGGAGCGGTGGTGCCCCTGGGGCGTCCCCGTTCCGCCCGCCGCCCCCGCGGGGCGGCAAAGGCTCTGGCACGGTGCGATGCATTGGCCGAGCGTCGCAAGCCCGTCTGAACCGGCGGTTACGGCGACATGACGTACGGCCTGCACGGCGGTGGCCCGTACGTCCTCCACGGGGACGTCACGGGGACGGCCCGTACGCCCCGTCCTCGATGTACGGGGCGTACGCCGCCCGGCGGCACGCCTCAGGCGGTGCGGCGGCGCACCAGGCGCAGGGCCGTGACGACCAGCAGGGCGGTGAGCAGCAGAAGGATGCCCGAGGCCACCAGGTTCAGCGGCCAGGTGTGGCTCACCGGGTGGTAGTCCCGGTAGAAGGAGACCGCCTTCAGCTCGGTCAGCTCCGCCTTGCAGCCCTGGTTGAAGATGCTGGTGCAGGGTGCCGCCACGCGGTCGCCGCCGGCGGTGATGACGCCCTCCCCGGCGATGAAGCCGTCGCCCTGCGGGCCCTCGCCGAGGCCGCTGACCTTGGTGACCGTGGGCCACAGGTACGGCATCGCGGTGTGCACGGCGGCCCACAGCGCGCCCACCCCGAGCACGGTGGCGGCCAGCGCGGGCAGCGAGCGGCGCAGCAGCAGCCCGGCCAGGGCGCCGAGCGCGAGCCCGGCCAGGGCCAGGGCGACCGGGACGACGCCGCCCGCGTAGAAGGTGGCGACGTCGTGCCAGGGCTTGGCGGTGTCGATGCGGCCGTCGCCCGCCGTCCAGGCCCGGCGGTGCAGCCAGGCCAGCAGCCCGGTGGAGACGGTGATCAGCAGGGCCGGGAAGGCGAGCCGGGCGGCCAGCCAGCGGACCGGGGAGACGGCCTGGGTCCAGGCCAGGCGGACGGTGCCGGACTCCAGCTCGCGGCCGGTCAGTGCGGCGCCCGCCCAGGCGGCGACCAGGAAGGGCGCCCCCAGCACGGCGAACGTGGTGTACGTGTAGGTGTCCTTGTAGGTGAGGATCGCGTCCTGGTCGTAGGAGCAGCGCGAGCCGAAGGCGCAGGCGTTGTAGGCCTTCCAGGCCTGGGCGGCCGCGTCGGTGAGCGGGCCGCCGAGCCAGAGCAGGGCGGCGCCGGTGAGCAGCACGAACGCCGTCCAGGCGAGCGCGGCAGGGCGGTGCAGCCGCAGCAGCCAGCGCAGCTGGCGCGGGGTGCGGTGCCCTTCGGCGAGCACCGCCGGGGTGGTCAGGGTGGCGGTCACGCGGCGGCCTCCGTGGTGGTGTCGGCCGAGGAGGGGGCCTCGGGGTTGCGCAGGTAGGACAGGAGCAGCTCCTCCAGCGAGGGGGCGCAGGTGCGCCAGTCGCCGGGCAGCGGGCCTGCGGGGCGGATCAGGGCGCTGAGCTGGCGGCCGGTGGTGCGGGTCTCGACGACCCGGTGCGGGGCGAGCGTCGTTCCGGCCGGGGCGGACAGGCGGGTGTGGGCGGCGAGCACCTCGTCGATCTCGCCGGCCAGGCGGACCCGGCCGCCGCCGAGCAGCAGCAGATGGTCGCAGGAGTCCTCCAGCTCGGCGACGACGTGGGAGGACATCACGATGGTCGTGCCGTGCGCGGCGGCCTGCCCCATCAGCACGCCCATCAAGTCGTGCCGGGCCAGCGGGTCGAGGTCGGCCATGGGCTCGTCCAGGAGCAGCAGTTCGGGCCGCTTGCCGAGGGCGAGGGCGAGCGCGACCCGGGTGCGCTGCCCGCCGGAGAGGGCCCGGATGCGTTTGCCCGGGTCGAGACTGCCCGCGGCCACCACGTCGTGCGCGGTGCCCGCGTCCCAGCGGCCGGGGTTGAGGTCGGCACCCATGCGCAGCGTCTCGGCGACGGTGAGCTGCGGATACAGCGGTTTGTCCTGGTCGACGAAGCCGATGCGGGGGCGGGCGGCGGCCGGGTCGGTACCGAGCACGGTGACCGTGCCCTCGGTGGGGACGAGCAGCCCGGCGGCGAGGGCGAGCAGGGTGGACTTGCCCGCGCCGTTGGGGCCGACGACGGCGCAGACGCGTCCTGCGGGCACCCGGAACGAGCAGTCGCGCAGCGCCCACGCGTCCCGTCGTCTGCCGAAGCGCTTGGCGAGCGCGGCTGCCTCGATCGCGGGTTCGGTCATGACGGGTCTCCCTCAGCGGTCCGGTGGGGGAACTGGGTGTCGAGTACGGCGGTGAACAGCGCGGCCACGTCCTCGCGCTCCAGGCCGGCCTCGCGGGCCCGGGCCGCCCAGTCCTCGAGCTCCGCGCGCAGTGGGGAGTCGGCGGGGGCGGCGCCCAGCGAGCGCCGGACGAAGGTGCCGAGTCCGCGCCGGGCCTCGACCAGGCCCTCGCGCTCCAGTTCGCGGTAGGCCTTCAGCACGGTGTTGGGATTGACGGCGGTGGCCTCGACGACCTCGCGGGCCGTGGGCAGCTTGTCCCCCGGCATCAGCAGGCCCAGGCGCAGGGCCTGTTTGGTCTGCTGCACGATCTGGACGTAGGTGGCCACGCCGCTGCGCCGGTCGATCCGGTAGTCGACCACTCCCTGCACCACCCTTTCACTAATTAAGTAGTGAAAGGGTGGTGGAAGCCTGCCGGAAAGTCAACTGTGATCGTGTTCCGGTCACGGCGAGGTGACCGTGAGCACCCGCTGGGGCGGCCACCGGATCCCGGGTTCTCCACGGCCGTGGCTCGGGTGCGAGTGACCACGACGGCGGCGGCCGTCGTGCCGGCGAGGGCGACGGGGCCGCGGACCGCGGCAGTGCTGGTGCGACTGGTCCGGCGGACGGTGTCCTGGCGGACGCCGGGCACGGTCGTGCGAACGAAGCCGCAGCTCACCGAAGTCTGTCGTCCCCGGGGGCTCGGCTCACCGAAGTACCGGCTCACCGAAGCCTCGGCCGACCGAAGCCTCCGCTGACCGGATCCTCGGTAGGCCGGAGCCTCCGGCCTGCCGGAGCTTCCGGCCTACCGGAGCCTCCGGCCTCGCCTCGCGGCCCAACGCACCCTCACGTCTCCGTCCGGTACATCAGGTCCACCTCGTGCGTCACGAAGCCCAGCCGCTCGTACACCGACACCGCCGCCTTGTTGTCGGCGTCCACGTACAGCATCGCCGTCGGCAGGCCCAGCCCCGCCAGATGGCGCAGCCCGATCGTGGTGAGCGCCTTGCCGAGGCCGCTGCCCTGGGCCTCCGGGCTCACCCCGAGCACGTACACCTCGCCCAGCCGCTCCTCGGCGTGCACCTTGGTCCAGTGGAAGCCGACGATCCGGCCCTCCCGTTCGGCGAGGAAGAAGCCCTGCGGGTCGAACCAGGGCTCGGCCTTGCGGTCGTCGAGGTCGCGCTGGGTGAGGGAGCCCTGCTCGGGATGGTGGGCGAAGGCGGCCGCGTTCACCGCAAGCCAGGCCGCGTCGTCCTGGCCGGGCACGAAGGTGCGGATGGTCACGCCCTCCGGCAGCACCGGGTCCGGCAGGTCGAGACCGGCCAACGGGCGCCGCATCTGACGCAGTTCGCGGAAGAGGGTGAGACCGAGGACCTGCGCCAGGTGCCGGGCGGCGGCGTGGCCGCCGTGCGCCCACACCCGCAGCCGCTTGCCGGAGGCGGCGAGCAGCGCGGCCCCCAGTGCCCGACCGTGCCCGTGCCCGCGGTGCGAGGGATGCACGACGAGCTCCGCGGCCGGCGGCTCCACCGGGTCGGTGTCCTCCAGCTGGGCGTATCCGACGAGTTCGTCGTCGACGGTGAGCAGCAGATGGGAGACGCCCTCCCGCTCGCCGCCGCGCAGCTGAAGCCGTCCCTGCTCGGACACCGCCTGCTGTCCGTCGACGGCGGCGGCCTGTTCGAGCAGGGCGAGCACCGCCTCGACCTGCTCCGGGGAGAGCGCGGTGCAGGTCTGGAGCGAGCGGGGGCGGCCGGGCCGTGCGATGTCGTCGCTGGTCATGCGTACGAGGGTAAAGCCAGGCCCGCGCAGAACGGCCGGTATCGCCCGCCGGGAAATCGGCCGGCCGCGCTCCGTGAAAGATAAACCGGGATGTAACCCCGAAACCCCTGTCGCGCTACGCGCGTTGACTCTAGGCTGCGCCCCGACCCACTCAGACCCACAGGGGGGCGTATGCCAGCCACATCCCCGGCGCACCCGCGCCGCAGACGCCGTACCACCCGTCTTCTCGCGACCGCCGCCGGAGTCCTCACCGCCGGTGCGCTGGCCGCGGCGGCCCTGCCCGGGTCGGCCAACGCGGGCGAACAGCACGCGAACAAGGGCAAGCACGGCCACCCCGGCCGCTACCAGGACATCCAGCTTCTGTCCTTCAACGACCTGCACGGCAACCTGGAGCCTCCGACCGGCTCCTCGGGCCGGGTCACCGAACTCCAGCCGGACGGCAGCACGACGACCATCGACGCGGGCGGTGCCGAGTACCTCGCCACCCACCTGCGCGAGGCCCGCAAGGGCCACCGCTACTCCATCACCGCGGCCGGCGGCGACATGGTCGGTGCCTCCCCGCTCATCAGCGGCCTCTTCCACGACGAGCCCACCATCGAGGCGCTCAACAAGCTCGACCTGGACGTCACCTCCGTCGGCAACCACGAGTTCGACGAGGGTGCCAAGGAACTGAGCCGGCTGCAGAAGGGCGGCTGCCACCCCACCGACGGCTGCTACACCGACAAGAAGTTCAAGGGCGCCGACTTCCCGTACCTGGCCGCCAACGTCCTGGACGAGAAGACCAAGAAGCCCATCCTCAAGCCCTACTGGGTGTGGAAGAAGCAGGGCGTCAAGGTCGGCTTCATCGGCGTGACCCTCGAGGGCACCCCGGACATCGTCTCGGCGGAGGGCGTCAAGGGCCTGTCCTTCAAGGACGAGGTCGAGACGATCAACAAGTACGCCAAGGAGCTGCGCCGCAAGGGCGTGAAGTCCATCGTGGCGCTCATCCACGAGGGCGGCTTCCCGGCGTCGGAGTCGTACAACTACGACTGCGACTCCCCGGGTGCGGGCGACGGCATCTCCGGCCCGATCACCGACATCGCCAAGAACGTCACCTCCGAGGTGGACGCGCTGGTCACCGGCCACACCCACGCGGCCTACGTGTGCACCGTCCCCGACCCGGCGGGCAAGCCGCGCATGGTGACCTCGGCCGCGTCCTTCGGCCGTCTCTACACCGACACCACGCTGACCTACGACCGCGCGACCGGTGACATCGTGCGCACGGCCGTGAAGTCCGCCAACCACGTGGTCACCCGGGACGTGCCCAAGGCGCCGGACATGACCAGGCTGATCGACAAGTGGAACACCCTGGCCGCCCCGATCGGCAACCGCCCCGTCGGCTACATCTCCGCCGACATCGGCAACACCGGCACCGAGTCCCCGCTCGGCGACCTGATCGCCGACGCCCAGCTGACCTACGCCAAGACGCTGGACGCCGAGGCCGACCTGGCGCTGATGAACCCCGGCGGCATCCGGGCCCCGCTGACCTACGCGGCGCAGTCCGGTGAGGGCGACGGAGTGGTGACCTACGCCGAGGCGTTCACGGTCCAGCCGTTCGCCAACACCGTCAACCTCCAGGACCTCACCGGTGCCCAGCTCATCCAGGTGCTCAAGGAGCAGGTGAGCGGCGCCAACGAGGCGGCGCCGAAGATCCTGCAGGTCTCCGACGGCTTCACCTACACCCTCGACCTGACGAAGTCGGGCGCCGACCGCGTCGTCACCGACTCCATCAGGCTCAACGGCCAGCCGATCGACGAGTCCGCCACCTACCGCGTCGCGATGAACAGCTTCCTCGCGGGCGGCGGCGACAACTTCCCGACCCTGGCCGAGGGCACCAACCCGCTGGTCGGGGACGACGACCTGAAGGCCCTGGAGCAGTACCTGACGGCCAACTCCTCGCCCACCAGCCCGATCGCCCCGCCGAAGGCGGACCGGATCACGGTCGTGAACTAGCCCGCCACGCACGGGACGACCGCGCGACAACCCTGGCGCCCTCGACGGGCCCGCCGAGAGACCGAGGCCGGAGGACTTCCCTCCCGGCGCTCGTCCCCTCCTGCCGGACCCGTCGGGGGCGCCGTGCCGTGTCAGGGGCCCACGTGCACATACGGAGCCCACAGCACGGGGGCGTCCGGCCGGGCGGCGCGCAGCCGCAGCAGCACCTCGTGGGCGGCGGCCGCGGGCGGGGCCCCCGAGGCCAGGGCTTCGTAGATGCGGTCCGTCGCCTGCGGGGCGCGGGTGTCGCTCACCGGCCAGAGCGTCGCGATGACGTGGCGGAACCCGGCGGTCTGCAGCGCGCCGGCGACATGGGCCGCCTCGTCCGCGAGATCGGGATCACCGAGGGCGGTCTCACAGGCCGAGAGGACCGCCAGCTCCGCTCTCTCGCAGCGCAGGGCGGCGATGTCGGCGGCCGTCAGCGGGGCACTGTCCGCTTCCTCCGCGTCCCAGCAGTACAGCGCGGCCCCGCCCCGGCCCGGCGGGCGCTGCTCGGCGTGGCCCGCGAAGTGGAACCACGAGCAGCGGGGCAGCTCGGCGAGGATCTGCCGGCGGGTGGCCTGCGGACCGGTGAGGGGCACCGCCGGAGCAAGATGCCGCGTCAGTCTCGCCACTTCGTCGTGCACATGGGGCAACGGCCGGTCACCGCTCGCGACATGGGGGACGGAGGCGAGCAGGAGCCGGGGCGGCCACTGCTGGGCGGGCCGGGAACGGGCCGCGAGCAGTGCCCGGACCGTGGGGGTGTACGAGGAGAGGCAGTGATCGGCGACACAGGTGCCGTCCGGCAGCATCGCCGCGTGCAGGGGGAGGAAGGAGAGCTGCCCGGTGAGGCACCACCAGAGGCGGGAGGCAGCGCCCTGGTCGCCCGAGCCGTCCCGGAAGAGGGGCTCCACCCGGTGCAGCCGCTCCAGCACGGGTGAGGCGATGTGGCGCCCCAGCCAGCCGAGGACGTCGAGGAACAGCGGGTGTGCCTCGGGCGGATCCTCCTCCAGCAGCTTCTGCGCCCTGCTCAGCAGCCTCGTCTGCCGGGTCACGGCCGCGCGGTCCACGTCCGGAAGCCGGACGTGCTCGAGACCGCGCTCAGAGGTGATGATCAGCGCGTCGCCGCGCGACTCCGCGATGTTCACGACGACCACCGGACCGTGTGCGCCGGCCCGCGCGAGTCGCTGCCAGGAGGGCGGACGGAGGAAGTCGGCGAACCCCTCGGCCCGCCGGATCTCGTCCACCAGCGCATCCCAGCGCCGGTTCAGACGCTGCCGTTCGTCCGCGTCGAGAGCCGCTGCCGCCACACCCGCGGGAGCGGCCGGTCTCCCGTCCGGGACGGTGCCGGGAACGGCCGCACCGGTGTCCAGCCGGGCGCGGATGCTGTTGAGTTCATGCACCTTCTCGCGGAGCGGCTCGGGAACCTCGCGGGCGAGCAACGCCGTACCCGCCCGTTCGTTGTGCGCCTGCCGCATCAGTACGCCCCGGCCCTCCTCCAGGAGTTCGACCGCGAGGAACTTCTCGCCGAGGTCGAGGGCCGTCGCGGCGGCCTCGCCGGCCAGCTGGAAGACCGACGTCGCCAGCACATGCGCGCGGTCGTCGTGCGGCAGGCCGTGCCAGGCGGCGAGCGGCAGCAACCCCATCGCCGCGCGGTAGCCGGACAGCGCCTGCCGGGCATCGCCCAGCAGCGCGTGGCTGCGCGCGTATCCGTACGCTGCGGGCAGCCGGTGCCCCGCCGGCAGGACCGTGCTGTGCATGCCCTGCTCGTACAGCGCCGCAGCCCTCCTCAGGAACCGGGCGTTTCCCGTCGCCTGCCACCGGGTGAAGCAGGTCACCGCCTGCGCCGCCAGGTAGGCGCCGAGGTCGGCGTTGCCGCGCGGCAGGTGTGCGACGGCGCGGCGGTAGGCCCGTTCACTGCGCCGCAGTTCCCGCTGCGCCCCCGTCGCCTCGTAGCGGAGCCGGTGCAGTTCCCCGGCCAGGCCGTACGTCCGGGCCCGCAGGGTGGACCGGTCGTGCCGTCCGGGCCGCACGGAACGCAGCGCCGCGAAGGCCGCGTCGAGACGGTCGGAGCGTCCGGTGAGCCGGGCCAGCGTGGCCAGCGTGGCGGCCAGCAGGAACCTCGACTCCATGACCGCCGTCGCCCGGCCGGGGCCGGCCGCCGCGATCGCGGTGCGCAGGGTGTCGGCGGCCTCGGTGCCGAAGCGCTCGTCCTTGGTGCGTACGTACAGGTCGTTGAGCGAGACCGCCAGACAGCTCAGCGCGGACTCGTACATGTCCGGCTGATGGTCCCGGGCCAGGGCCACGGCTCTTCGGTACAGGTCGACCGACATGCGCAGGTCCGCGAGCGTGTCGAGGGCGGAGAACCGGCCGTGCAGCGCCCGGGCCACGGCGATGAGCAGAGCGATCGACTGGAACGGCTCGGTGTCCTCCGTCAGCCCGGGGCTCCCCAGGCGCACTGCTTCGTCGAGGTGCCTCAGGTCGGCCGTGCCGTCCGCCAGGTCGGTGAGGAAGTCGACGAGGGTGGCGAGGTAGGCGATGCGGTGGGGTTCCGCGGGGGGAGGGTCCAGAGCGGCCTGGCGGAGGCACCGCTCGGCTTCCGCGACGAGGTCGGGCCGAGCGGGCCAGTCCTCGAACAGACGCAGTGCCTGGGCCAGGCTGACCCGGTACAAGGTGTGGCGCGGATCGGAGGGCGGACTGGTCGCCTCGACCGCGAGCCGCAGCAGGGCCACGGCACAGTGCACCAGCATCATGGGAGCACCGAGGCCCGCCAGGCCCGCGCCGGCGTCGTCGGAGGACGGGGCAGGTCCGGACCGGCCCTCGTCGGCGTCGGCCCCCAGGGCCTTGCGTGCTCCGGCCAGAAGGCTCATGGCGTGGCGGGCCCAGGCCTCGGGACCGCCCTCGAGGAGCCCGGTGCGTGACCGTTCGCCGTTATCCCGCGGAGGCAGGCAGGAGAGGAGCTCCTCGGGCACGGCATCGGGGTAGTCGTCCGCCAGGAGCAGGAAGTAGGCCACGGCCGTGCCGAGTTCGGCGGAGGCGTCCTCCTGGTCGAGCCACTCGCCACGGAACCAGCGGGTGCAGGCGATCAGATGCACGGACGGCAGGTCGAGGGCGCGGCCCGGCTCCTCGGGTCGGGACAGCACGATGCCCGTGGCGACCCGGGAGACGAGGGTGAGTGTGTCGTCGGCGAGCAGAGGAGCGTCGGCCCGGGGCTGTCCTGTGTAGTCGTCGAGACGTTCCCGGAGCAGATGCTGCGCCGCTGTGCGGGAGTCCGGCTCGTCGGTCATCGGCGTCGCCTTCCGCAGGTGCCCGCCCTCGCGCACGCCGGCGTTGCGAGCGCGGCCGCTCCGGCCGCCGACCAGACGGGCGCGGGCTCGCGCAGGGCCACGTCGAGTCCGATCATGGGGGCATCTTTCCCCTCCGGCGCGGTGGCAATGCCGTTGCCCGCCAGGAGCGGTGGCGCGCGACGCGCGCCCGGGCCGGTACCGGGGCGAGGCGGCCCGGGCATCCTGGCCGGGCCGGGCCTCGGTCCCGATCCGGGGGGCCCACGGCCTGATGCGCACGTACGGGCCCACGCCACCCGGCGGCCGGCGACGGTGCGGGCACAGGCGCTGATCACCACGGAGATCGGCGGAACGTCCGCACCGCCGGCCGGCCTCGTCCCGGCACAGCTGCTGCAGCACGGCGGGGCCTCTGCCCGAGGGGCCCCGCGACACGAACGGCGGCGCCGGAATCCCTTCCGGCGCCGCCGCTGCCATGTCCGCGCTGTGCGGGGTTCCTACGGCTGCTCATCGCTTCTCAGCGTGTCCGTCCCCCGGCTCCCCGGCTCACTTCGGCCAGTAGACCCAGCCGGAGCAGCCCACGTGGTCCTCGCAGACCCGGAACTGCTTGATCGGGGAGCTGTACGTGGCCCAGGGACCCCAGTCGCCCTTGGCCCCGTTGCCGTCCCACTGAGAGACATGCGCACCGTTGGCCAGATACGCGTCGGCGTAGACCCCGTTGCCGTCGCGCTCACCGTCGAAGGCCCGCATCGAGTACTGCGTGGCCTGTGCACGGTCCGACCCGTGGCTGACGGTGGTGACGGCCGACGCCGACGTGGCGGTGGTGATGGCCAGGAGTGCGGCACCGCCGAGAACGGTCGCGGTTCTCAGCAGATTTCTCACTGCCGGTTTCACTCGTTTCCCCCTTGCTCGTTGCGTTCAGCTTGAGCGTGGTCGGGGGCAAAGCTATGGAGCCCCAGGGCCCGCATACCAGCCCCGATTGCGCCATTTCATCCGTTGAAAGCCGGACTTGTTCGCTCTCGCGTGCGCCCGCCCTCATGACCGGAACCCGATCACCCCGAACCCCGGCCGGGCCGCCGCAAGCCGCATCCACCCGAGGCACTGCATCACGGCCTCCACCACCTCCGGCTCGAGCGGCGGCGCCTCCCCCGAGGCGTCGACGGCCCGCTTGGTCTCCTCGAACTGCTCCAGCGCCCGCGCGACGGCCTGCGGTGTCCACTCACCGCACCCCGGCATGTCGGTGTACGGCAGCGGCGCCGGCAGATCCGCATCACTGAACTTCTCCACGGACACCGCCGTCACGCCCAGTGCCGCGAGCCCGTCGTCCACCACCGAGAGCCAGCTGCCCCGGTGCGGAGTGAAACAGGAGTTGTCCAGGAAGGACCCGGTGAGCGAGCACAACCGCCGGTAGGCGTAGCCGTACTGGAAGGCGTGCTCCCTCTTCTCGCTGAACGGCCCCCCGTGCACGACCGCGCACAGCGCCTCGTACGCCGTCGGAGCGCCCTCGGCGATCAGATGCTTGAAGTAGTCGTCGTCCCGCTCCAGGTCGTCTCCGAAGTTGCTGCGTATGACCTCCAGCAACTGCTCGTCACGGGAACCGACGAGTGCCCGGGTGGCGGCGACATCCAGCAGGTAGACGCTCAGCGAAGAACTCATACGGCCCACCGTAGGGGTGGGGACTGACAGCGCCCGTCGCCTTCCCAAGAGGCGTGACGTGCACGCCAGTTGTGGCGGCTCGTGGACGTCGACACGCCGGACCGCCGGGTGGACGAAGTGTCGTCTGCCACGGTGCGTTCGTGAACAACAGTGTGATCTCCCGCGTATAGGGCTCCGATCGCGCCAACTCGCCTGTCCCACATTGCGTTTGCAACCGAGCGTGCGCCAGGATGTTCGAGATCATGAGGCGCAGGTGACGCACGGGGGTGAAGCATGAAGTTCGACATGGGGGCGACGACCCTGTCGAATCTCGGGAAGAGCACGGTCGGTTCGGTCGACGATCTGGGCACGCTGATCCGATGGCTGATCCAGGCGGCAGAGCCGCTCGAAGGGAAGTTCAACGGGGCGGGCAAGGCGGCGTTCGACCGGTTCAAGCTGCATGCGGACGAGATCACCAGCGACCTGAACAGCTCTCTCCACGCGATCCTGGGCGGCCAGGTGGGCATGGACACCGCATTCGGCACCGGTGATCAGGAGCTGGAGACCAACGCCCACCAGAACATGGGCGCGGCGAACTTCGACGCGGCCCGCTTCGGCGCGCGCTGACACCGGCCATAACGCTTCTGCGTTCAACGTAAATGTTTTCAAGGGGGAATCCGGTATGGGTCAGAACCTGGACCGCCGCTCATACGACACCGCCGCCTCGGGTGAGGTGCAGATCAGCCTGCAGGGAGTCATCGGCCAGCTCGAGCGCGTCCTGACCGATCGCGACCGCGCCGTGAAGGCGGCGATGGCCGACTTCACCGCCGACGGTGTCGCCGACGAGTACCACGGCAAGGAGAAGCGCTGGCACCGTGCGGCCGGCGAGGTGCGGGAGATCATCCGGCTCGTCCGCACCACGATGGAGCAGAACGACGGGACCGCGCAGACGACGCTGGCCAGGGCGCGCGCGGCGGTGGACAACATCGGCTGAGGCGTGCCCGCCGGGGGCGCAGCACAGCCAGAACAACGGGGAATTCGAGGACTGACGCATGCCGGGATGGGACGTATCCCCGTCCGGGGTCGGAATCGTGGTCTCTCATGTGGGGGACGTGATGAAGGTCCTGGACGAAATTGTTCAGGCGTACGGGAAAGACCTGCAGGGCGCGGCCACCGCGGCGGGGACCCTTGCACCGGGTGGTGCCCAGGGGGAGCACAAGGGGCAGGGCGGGATCGTGGCCGCCGCGCTCGCCGAGTTCATGGTGGGCACCGCAGACGAACTCCAGTTCATCGGAACGCGGGTGAGCCGGTCCGTCAACGGTGCGGTGGAGGCCACCGCCGCGTACCAGCGGGGCGATCTGGAGATGGCGGCCGAGCTGCAGCACCGGGCGGCCGGTGTCGAGAGGCCCGACATGCCCGGTGGCTGGAAGGCGGGCAGGCTGTGATCAAGCCCGAAGCGATACCGCAGTTCACGGGTGATCTCAGTCAGCTCGATCAGCACACGGACGCGCTGATGACGGAGGCGGACGGCATCCGGCAGGCGGGCGGAGAGGCGCATCGGCAGTTCCAGGGACTGGCGGCCTTCTACAAGGCACCGGAGGCGGAACAGCTCTTCGCCTCGACCAAGCCGGCCAGCGATGCGGCCGACGCCTTCGCCGACAAGGTCGACAAGGTGGCGGACGCGCTGCGGACGTACGCCACCGAGGTCGCTCCGATCATCAAGAAGCTGAAGCAGCTGCAGGTCGATGCTGCGACGTTCGTCGCGGGCCTGAAGAGCGAGAACGGTGAGTTCGACGAGAACTGGAACAAGGACGAGGCGAAGGTCGAAGAGCATCAGGCCCTGCTGCACGAGGTGAATGCCGCCCAGGCCGAGTTCACGGCAGCGGAGATCGCCTGTGCCAACAAGATCAGTGCGCTGGTCGGTGGCACGCAGTACCGGATGATCACCGGCGACAGGCAGATCAAATGGTTCCATGAGAAGTTCTACGGCTACAGCGCCGAAGTGCTGGACCAAGCCGAAGAACTGCCCTGGGGCACGCCCGTCACCGAACGCCACGACTGGTGGGATCCCGAGGACTTGGGCTACTACGCCAAGAGTTTTGTCTGGGACGGGTTCATCGTCGACGGAGTGTGGGGGACGGTCGAGGGGATCGGCACGCTCGTCGGTTTCGACGGTTCCCATCAGGCGAAGCAGGCATGGGAGGGGATCTTCCGGGCCCTCATCGGCACGGAGGTCTACCTCATGGAGGCCGGCGGCCAGAAGCCCAGCGGGGTCCTGGGGACCAAGTACGCGCAGGAAAGCAAGCTCTACGCCAAGGAGTTCGGCAAGAGCCTGGTGGCGTGGGACATGTGGGAGGAGAACCCTGCTCGCGCCACCGGCACGGTTGTCTTCAATCTGCTCACCCTGGGTGTGGGACCGCTCAAGGCCGCCTCCGCCAGCCGGGCGGGAACAGCCGCCCGAGCAGCAGCGGCAGCCGCCAAGGTGGGCGAGGTGATCGACCCGATCGGTGCCGCGTTCAAGGTGACCGGCGCCGCGGTGCCGCGGATAGCACAGGTCACGCAGAGCCTGCGCGGCATGAACACGATCCCGGAGGTCCGCACCCCGACCAGCGTCCTGCAATTCACCGACGACACGGGACGTTCCGTTCTCGTCATCGAGAACGGCGAGTTCGTCGTCATGAAGGACGGCAAGGTCGTCACGGACGCGCCTGTGAGGGAACGTTCCGTCACCCTGCAGGAGGAGCCGCTCGGGCGCACGCCTGTCCGTGACGAGGAGCTCGTGCCGGTCGGGGCAGCTTCGCGGACCACGGAGGCCACGGCTCGTGCAGGAGTTGATGGCGGGCCCTCTGGCGAGGGGGACTCCACCGCGGCGGGCGGCAGCCGAAGTGAGCGTCCGGGTCACGCAGCGGCGGCGGCGCCCGTGGGCGAGGGTGCTGCTCGCGCCAGTGCCTCACAGTCAGGCGGTGGCGGCGGCGGTGAAGCTGCCGGCGTGGGTGGCCGTGGAGGCACCGGTTCCCATGGGTCGGGTGCGGCCGGCGACGGTGCCATCGCCGCCGGCGGGGACGATGGCGGTCGCGTGGGTGCCGGCCTTCCGGCCAGTCGGCAAGACATCAAGCGGCCCAGCTTCATGCGTGAGGGGCCAAATCCTTATGGGCCCCCTGGTTCGCTGACCCGGGAGCAGATAGAAGCGATCCAGGTGTACCGAGCGAATCATGAACCTGGGTATTTCGAGAAGTACTACAACAAAAAGGGGTGGCGTAAGAGGCTGGAAGTACGCGACGAGAGCGGATTCACGCCTCCGCAGCTTGCCCAGATCACTCCCGACGGGCCTTGGCTTCTGGCCAAGGACACGCCAGCCGCTCCAGAGCCCCATTTCCTGGACGACGACTATGTGTCAGTGGGGGCGGACACCGTCAGCAGTGCCGGCCGACGTCAGCTCCTGGAAGATGCGACCCGGGAGCGCCATTTCGCGGTTCAGTGGGACAACATCGTCAAGGAGCTCAAGGGAAGAACCGAACGCGCTCACGAGGTTCATGGGACGCCTGAAACAGCCGCTGAGTGGGGCGAAGCGCGAGGAACCTTCAAGGAGTCCCACACCGCAATGCGCGACGCCTCGGAGGAGTTCGGCGAACAAATCGCCAGGCACCACTACATGGCGGAGCGGTACCCGGACTTCGAAGAGCAGCCACTTCTGGGTCCCAAGAACGGGAATGATCAGTTTGACCAGGTGTGGAAGCATGCCGATGGTCGAATAGTCGTCATCGAGGCAAAGGGTGGCGTCCGGACCGATCTAGGGTCACGTAAACTGCCTGACGGTCGTGCTGTTTCCCAGGGGAGTCGAGAATACTTCCAGGACATTCTCGAGTACATGAAAATGCGTGGTGAGGTCAAGCTGGTCCGGGATATCGAGAAGGCGCTGAGACAGGGCAAGCTGGAGTACGTCGTTGTCAAGGGCCAGATCAACTCCGGGACGTACACTGGGTATGCGTATCGTCGGTTCGACATCAGCAAGGGGACTCTCTCGTGACCGTACACATTGCTCGGCATGAGCTGCTTCTGGACATCGGTGCCGAGCGGCTCGCGGAGCAGTTGGGAACGTATCTGATCGAATCGATCGACGATCTCGAAGAGTCGACGGCGGTCATCGATTCCACTTTCAATACCGCCGTGATGCACCTGCGCGCGCGCTGTCTCCTTGACCCGACAGCCGACATGGTTGAGACGTGGGAAGCTGCCGTCACGGCCATGCAGGTAGGCGCGGCGCTCTTCACCGCGACGGGGAGTGAGAACGGTCATTTCGAGTGCCGAATTCACCACAAGGTACGCAGGCTGCCGTACAACGGACCGCTCTCGACCGCGAAGGCGGGGGCCTGGCTGACTGCGTTCTGGCTGGCTGTCATCTGCCGCGACGCGCAGCGAATGGCGCAACTGTGTGAGGTGCCCTTGGAGCGCCTGCGGGCGCCGGAAGGTCAGTACGACGAGTACATCTATCACTGGGTCGACACACTGCAGACCTATTGGTTGCGTCGGCCGGGGATTGTCGAGAAGCTCACGGCGACGCTTGAGGCATCAAATCCTGCTGTGGCCCGCATTGCGCCGCCCGATCTTCTGGAAGGGATTCTCTACCCGCCGATCAACCTCTTTTATCACTTCGTGCGCAGGGACGAGGCCGGCTTCAGCCCCGCCTTGGAAGAGGCGCTGAAACGGCACCGTCAGTACTGGACGCTGACGGAGGAGAGGGCAGGGCACATTGACGGCGCCATCGCCCTCGGCCCTCTCGCCATCGCCTGCTGGGCGCACGACGGCGGCCTTCCCATCAATGTCGAGTCGGAGTACCTCCCGCAGCACCTTCTCCAGCGTGACTGGTACGGCGAGTTCCCCACATGACCGCGCAGGACTACGACAACCAGCTTCTCGAATCCGTGGCCGTGCGGCGGCGGAGGTTGCGGGATGCGCTGCTCTTCGGGCCGCTGCGGCAGCGAAGGACGTTCGACGAGCGGTTGGGGAAGCTGTTCGCCGGCATCGTGATCGCCGCGGTGGCGTGTGCCGGGTGCGTCGGGTGGTCCTTCATCTCGCATCGGGTGATGAAGGAAGGGCCCTACGCATCCCCCACGGGACCGCAGTCCGTGCCGTCCGCCTCGCCGTCCAGCAGCCCAACTTCCCGATGATAGGTTCGAATACGTGATAGCCGCGGGGTCCCTGAGCCGTTCTGTGACCGGTGGTGGCCGTACGGCGCTCAGTCGCGTCACTCTGGTCGGTGAGCGGCGTCGCGTCGATCTCGTGCTTCCCTCGCGAGAGCCGATCGGGGTCCTGCTGCCCGAGATCATGCGGTTGCTGGACGACCGGGTGGGGGACCGTCCCCGGTCCCGGCACCTCGTCGCCCCGGACGGTTCCGCCCTCGCGCACGACAGCACGCTCGAGTCGGCCGGTGTCTCCGACGGCGCCGTGCTGCGACTGGTGCGCGTCGAAGAGGCACCTTCCGCGCCCGTCGTCCATGACGTCAGTGAGGAGACGGCCGACGATCTCGCCGTGCGCAACTGGCGCTGGGGGCCTGCCACCAGGCGGGTGGTCGCGGCCGGCGCGACCGTGTTCTGGGCGCTGGCTGCCGGGATGCTCGCCCGGGACCACTTCGAGATGGCGGCCGTGGCGGGTGCGCTGGCCGTGGCCGCCGTCGCGTGTGCGCTGGCGGGTGTGCTGTGCGGGCGGCTGGGGAAGACCGGGCTCGCGGCCACCGGCCTCTTCACCTCCGGCGCGCTCGGTGTGCTCGGCGCGTGGACCGCGGCCGACGCCCACGACTTCTCCGCTGCCGTGCGTCTCGCCGCCGTCGGTGCCGCCGTGGTCGTCCCGTTGCTGCTCGCCGCCTGGTGCACGCCGTTGGGTCGTGCCGGGCTGATCGGTGCGGGAACTCTCGCCGGGTGTCTGATCGTGTGGGAGGTGGTGATCGGAGTCCAGGGCGGGGCCACCACCGAGGTGCAGCAGACCCGCGTCGGGGCGCTGCTCGCCGGTATCTCCGTCGTGCTCCTCGGCGTGCTGCCACGGCTGGCGATGACCGTGTCGGGGCTGACCGGCCTGGACGACCGGCGCACGGGCGGTGCGTCGGTGAGCCGCTACGCGGTGGGCACCGCACTCGCCGCCACCCATCGGGGCCTGGTCCTGGCCACTGTCACGCTAGGCGTCTCCGCCGCCGCCGCCGGAGTGCTCGCTCTGCGCACGGCCACCGCCTGGACGGTGCCGCTGGGTGTCGTCCTGCTGCTCGTGCTCGCGCTGCGCGCCCGGGCCTTCCCGCTCACCGCCGAGGTCGTCGTCCTCCTCGGAGCCTCCGCCGTCGTCCTGCTGCGGCTCGTCGTCGTCTGGCTCGAGCATGCCGCGACGGCCGCCGCCCCCGTGGCGCTGCTCGCCGCGCTTGCCGTGCTGCCGCTCGTCGTCCTCGCCGTCGAACCCGCCGAACATGTGCGGGTACGGCTGCGCAAGGTGGGGGACGTGCTGGAGTCGGCGGCCGTGATCTCCCTGTTCCCGCTGGTGATCGGCGTCTTCGGGGTGTACGGGCGGCTGCTCGGCACCTTCGCGTAGGTGCGAGTGCGAGGGGGATGGGATGACCGGGGCCGGTGACTGGCAGCAGGACCTGCTGCGTGAACTGGTCGGGGACCAGCAGGCGGCTGATGCGCCCCGATCCGATGCCGAGCCCGCGCCTGCCCCCGTGGAGCAGCCGCGGGTCCCCGCCGCGCCGGTGCTCCGTCAACCGGGCGAGCCCCGCAAACCCGTGGCGCCGCCGGAGAGCCTCCCCATCATCGACCCCCGCCTCGCCATCGCCCTCGGCCGCCCCCAGCACGGCGACACCGTCGCGCGCCGTGCCGGTGCCGGGCTGCGCCGGCTCACCGCCTCTGCCGGACAGGAGGTCGCCGAACAGACCCGGCTGGCACAGGAGTTGCAGCAGCCGGTGACGACCGGTCGCGTCGTGGCCGTCACCTCGATTCGCGGAGGGGCCGGCAAGTCCACCGTGTCCGCGCTGCTCGGACGCACGCTCAACCACTACCGGCACGATCCCGTTCTCACCCTGGAGGCCGATGCGGCCCTGGGCACCCTTCCGGTGCGGATGGGGGCCGAGACGGTGCGCTGGTCCTGCGCCGACCTCGCCCGGATCCTCACGCCGAGCATGCAACTCACCGACGTCACCGGATATCTGGTGCCCGTCGCCGACGGCGGCTGGCTGCTGCCCGCGAGCCAGGGACGAGTGGGCGCACCCCTGGACGTGCCCACCTACCGGACCGTGACCCTCGCACTGCGGCGGTACTTCGCGGTCACCGTCGTGGACTGCGAGACCCTGCCCGGCGAAGTGGCGCGTACGGCGATGGACACCGCCCACGCCCGGGTCGTCGTCGCCCCCAGGACCGCGGAAGGTGTGCACGGTACGCGGCAAGTGCTCGACTGGCTGGCTCAGTTGCCGCACTCCGCGCTGGCCACGACCGTTGTCGCCCTCAGCGCCAACACGCCCGACGCCACGCTCGACGCCAAGGCCGCGGCAGCCCATCTGCGCGAACCCGGTGTACCCGTCGTCGCCCTGCCCTACGACCGTCATCTCGCCCAGGGAGGCCCCATCCACACCGACTTGCTGGCCCGGAGCACGCGGGACGCGGCCGTACGCCTCGCGGCCGAGGCGATGCGGCGGGCGGTGAGAGTGCGATGACCCAGCAGGTGATCCATCGGCCGGCACGCTCCACCCGGCCGCTCACCGCCACGGAGACGCGCACGATAGAGCCTCCGCCCAACCTGCCCGAGGGCAAGGTCGGCAGCGCGGTCACCGCGCTTCTGCCGATGGCCGGCGTCGTCAGCTCCGTGGTCCTCATGACGGTGATCCGCAACAGCCGGTTCGCGATCATCGGCGCCGTGGTGCTGGTCGCCGCGCTCTTCGGTGCCCTGACGCTGTTCCTGTCCCAGCGCGGCAAGGCGCAACGCACCCGGCGGGTGCAGCGGGAGCGGTATCTGGAGTACCTGGAGGAACTGCGCGAGGAACTCACCGGCGCCGAGCGGGACCGGCGCCGCCGGGCCCGCGAGCTGAACCCGCCGCCCGAGGCCCTGTACGACCTCCTCCGGGACCCGGCCCGGCTGTGGGAGCGGCGGCGGCCGGACCCCGACTTCCTGTGCGTACGGGCCGGCACCGGGGACGTGCCCGCCCAGGAACTGCTGATCGGACAGAACAGCTCCGGGGGAGTGCTCACCCCGCCGGACCCGTTCATGCTGAACGAAGCCCGGGCTCTGCAGCGCCGCTTCGCCACCGTCACGGACTTTCCCCTCACCGTGCCGCTGGACCGCGCCGGCAACGTCAGCGTCGTCGGGGACCGTGCCGGTGTGCTTCGCGTAGCGCGAGCTCTGCTGACGCAGACCGCCGTGACGCACGCCCCGGACGACGTGGCCATCGCTGTGGCCACCGCCGACGAGGCCGAGTGGTCCTGGGCGAAGTGGCTGCCCCATGTTCTCGACGCGCACGCCTACGACGGTCCCGTTCCGGCCCGCCGTATCGTTCCCGGCCTTCCGCAACTGGCCCGTCTGTGTGAGCAGGACCTGCGGCAGCGCGCGGCGTACGCCGCGGAGGTCCGCCGCGGCCTGGCGGGGCCGGAGGCGTCACGGCTCACCGGCCGGCTCCTGGTCGTCAGTGACCGCTTCGGCGAGAACGCATCGGAGCTGCCGCTCCCGGACGCGGCGATCGGGCCCGCGGCGATGGGCGTCACCGTGCTGCATCTGCTCGAGCAGCAGGTGCACGAGCCCGACCAGGTCTCGGTGCGGATCACCGTCGACGGCGACCGGATCACCGTCGACGATCTGCGGGCTGCGGACACCCCGCCGGCGCACGGAACGGCCGACGCCGTCACCGCCGCCGGAGCCGAGGGCATCGCCCGCCTGCTCGCCCCGCTGCGCCTGTCCGCCGAGTCCGCGGCCGACGGTGCCCCCGTGTCCGGACCGGTCGACTTTCCCGCGCTCCTCGGCATCGAGGACCCTGCCGCGCTCGACCTCACCCGCCTGTGGGCGCCGCGCGGCGAGCGCGACTTCCTGCGCGTCCCCATCGGACTCACCGACCGGCACGAGCCGGTGCTGCTCGACCTGAAGGAGTCGGCCCAGCTCGGCATGGGCCCGCACGGGCTGTGCGTCGGTGCCACCGGATCCGGCAAGAGCGAACTGCTGCGCACCCTGGTCCTCGCCCTCGCCGCCACCCACTCGCCGGAGGACCTGGCGCTGGTTCTGGTCGACTACAAGGGCGGCGCCACCTTCGCGCCGTTCGCCGGACTCCCGCACGTGGCAGGCGTGATCACCAACCTGGAGAATCAGGCCGGTCTCGTCGAACGCGTCCACTCCAGCCTCGCCGGTGAGGTCAAGCGCCGCCAGCAGGTCCTCAAGGACGCGGGGAACGTCGCCGACATCGGCCACTACGCCACCCTGCGGGCCACGGACCGCCCCGATCTGGAGCCCCTGCCGCACCTGTTCGTGGTCATCGACGAGTTCGGCGAGCTCATCACCGCCAAACCGGACTTCATCGACCTGTTCCTGTCCATCGGCCGCATCGGCCGGTCGATCGGCGTCCACCTGCTGCTGTCCAGCCAGCGCATCGAGGGCGGCAAACTCAAGGGCCTGGACACGTATCTGTCGTACCGGCTGGGCCTGCGCACCTTCTCCGCCGACGAGTCCCGCACGGTCCTCGACACCACCGACGCCTTCCATCTGCCGCCGCTTCCGGGCTTCGGCTATCTGAAGGTCGACACCTCGACGTACGAGCGCTTCAAGGCCGGCTATGTCTCCGGCGCGTACCGTGGCCCGAGTCTGCGCGACGACTCGGCCGACGAGCCGTCCGTCCTGCCGTATCCGGCGTACAGCGCCCCCGAGGATCCGGCGGCTTCCGAAGAGGAACCCGTGGTCGCCGTACGTGAGACGGGGCCCACGGTGCTGTCCGTCATGGTCGACCAGCTGGCCGTCGCGGCTCCGCCGGCGCGCCGCATCTGGCTTCCCCCGCTGCCCGACGCCACGACTCTCGATCAGGTGGCCGGTCCCCTGCGGGCAGGACCCCGGGGGCTGCGTCTCGACCGCGCGGAGGGCGGTCTGCGAGTTCCGCTCGGCACCCTCGACGATCCGGCTCGCCAGTGGCAGGAGCCCTGGCTGCTCGACCTGACCGTGGCCGGCGGTCACATCGCCGTCATCGGCGGCCCGCAGTCCGGCAAGACGACCCTGCTGCGCACCCTCACGCTCTCCCTGGCGCTCACCCACACGCCGCACGACATCGCCGTCTACGGCCTCGATCTGGCTGGTGGCGGCCTGGCCGCGCTGGCCGAACTGCCGCACGTCGGCGGGATCGCGGGACGCGCGGACCATGAGCGCGCCGCCCGTACGGTCGCCGAGGTGCGCGCCCTGCTGGCCCGGCGCGAGGAACTGTTCCGCGAGCACGGCATCGACTCCGTGGACCGGTTCCGCCGGCTGCGCGCCCAAGGAGAGCTGCCCGAGGCGGGCTCGACCGACGTCGTCCTGCTCGTCGACGGATTCGGTGCCCTGCGCGACGAGTTCGCCGATCTCGACGACCCGATCGCCGATCTCCTCAAGCGCGGCGGCGGCTACGGCATCCACGTCGTGGCGGGCATGCTGCGCTGGAACGACGTCCGCATCGCCACCCAGTCGATGTTCGGCACCCGCATCGAGCTCCGCCTCAACGACCCCGCCGACTCCACCGTCGACCGCAAACTGTCCGAGACTCTGGACGCCGGCACACCGGGCCGGGCTCTGACGGACGGCAAGCTGTTCGCGCAGGTCGCGCTCCCCCGCATCGACTCCCGGGCCAGGACGGACGATGCCGGCCCGGCCCTGGAACGCGCCGCCCGCACTGTGCGCGCCGCCTGGCACGGTGAGGTCGCCGCGCCCGTACGGGTGCTGCCCACCCGGCTGCCCCTCACCAAGCTGCCGACACCTGCAGCCGTGCCCGGGGCCGTACCGATCGGCGTGGACCAGGACCATCTCGCACCCGTGCTGCTCGACCTGTTCGGCACCGACCAGCATCTGCTGATCCTCGGCGACAACGAATGCGGCAAGACCAACCTGCTCCAGCTGATCGCCGCACAGCTCGTCCGGAGGTACTCCGACAAGGAACTCGTCTTCGGCGTGTTCGACCCCCGGCGCGGTCTGCGCGGCGCGGTCCCCGAGCCCTACCGCGGCGGCTACGCCCACAACGCCAAGCTCGCCGCCGCCCTGTCCACCGGCATCGCCGCCGAACTGGAGAAGCGCATCCCGGAGACCGCCGACCCGGACGCCCCACCGAGCGCGGAACCCTCCTTCGAGGGGCCCCGCATCGTCATCCTGGTCGACGACTACGACATCCTCAGCACTGCGGGCCGGCAGCCGCTGTCGCCCTTCCTGCCGTACGTCTCCTCCGCCCAGGACATCGGCTTGCACTTCGTCGTCGCCCGCCGTGCCGCCGGCGCGTCCCGCGCGCTGTACGAGCCGCTGCTGACCACGCTGCGCGAGACGGGGACGGCGGCGCTCGTCATGACCGGCGACCGCACCGAGGGGCAGCTGTTTCCCGGCCTGTACGCCACCCAGCAGCCTCCGGGACGCGGCACGCTGGTCCGCCGCGGCCGCCCCCACCAGCTCATCCAGACCGCGCTGGCCACGGAGGAGGCCCCGTGACCAAGGACGTCATCGCGCTCACACCGAAGATGCCGGACCTGCCCACTCTGCTGGCCGGGCTCTACGCGGGCGGACCCGATCTCGGGATCAGCACCCTGGCCGACGGCGCGGTCGTGCAGCTCTGCGCCCCCGACGGCCGTCCGCTGGTGTCCGTCGAGACACCCGTCCTGGTCCAGGTCCCCGGCGAGACCGAGCGTCTGCTCGGCGCCACCGGGCACGACGGGCCCGTGTGGTGGACCGAGGCCCGCGCCTCCACCGCCGTCGCCGAAGCGGGACGGCTCGCGGGTTCCTTCGCCGGGCGTCTGGCCGCCGTGCTCGACGGCGCGGTCTGGCCGCCGGAGGCCGCCACCACCGAGGTCGTGCCCCTCACGACCGGCATCTCGGCGGTTCCCGTGCCCGCCACGGGGACGCCCGCCGTCGACGTCCTCACCTCCGCCGCGGCCGTGGTCATCCAGGAGCGGCCCCTGGTCCCCATGACCACCTGGCTCTCCGACGCCCTGCGCCTGGCGACCGAGAGCGACCGTGCCCTGCAGATCGTCACCCCGCCCACCGCCCGCCTCACCCTGGCCACGCGCACGGCCCTGCAAGGCGTACCGAACCGCTGGGTGGTCCAGGACCCGGAGCACGGCTACTACGACGGCCTGTCCGGCGCCGTGCTTCACTGGAAGGACGGATCCTTCTCGCCCGTACGGGACGAACGCGGCAGGACCACGGTCGCGCAGGCGTTCACCCCTGCTCCCGACACCGGTGACCGGCAGTTCGTCCTCACCCTGCGGACCTGCCACGCGCCCGATGCGGATCTCGTGCTCGGCCGCGCGCTCGAAGCGGTGTTCCGCCGGCTGACCGGTGCGGAGCCCGCCGGGTGGAGCACGGCAGAACCCGTCAACCTCCCCTGGTCGACCCGTGAGCTGACCGACCTGGTCCGGGCCCGCGCGCCTCGCCCGACATGGCTGATCGCCGTGGGGCGGCCCGACCGTCCGGCCCTGGCCACTGTGAGGGTGCTGCGGACGACCGCGGGCGTCGAGGAGGACATCACCGTCACCTTCGGCTACGACGCCGACGAGAGCGTGCCGCTCGAGCGGATCGAGCAGCTGGCGGCCGAGCTGCACGCCGAGCACGGGCTGGTCAGCCTGCTGACCTGTCTGCGGTCCGCCCGCCGCGACCTCACGGTCCCCGCCCGCCTCGAACCACCACCGGTCCCTGTCACGTTCAGCGTCTCCGGGGCAGGCGAGGCGGTACGGCACCACCGGCTGGGCGATGGTTCGGACCCCGGTGCGTGGACCCGTTTGCGGGAGCTGATGAGTGCGCTGGGCGAACAGCGGCACAGCAGCTGACTACGGTGTCTCCGCCGGAGGCGGGGTCGGGGCGCCCGGGAGGCGGATGGTGGCGATGGTGCCGCCGCCGGGGGCCGGGGTGAGGGTGACCTCGCCGCCGGCCTGGCGGACGGTGCGGGCGACGATGGAGAGGCCGAGGCCTGAGCCGGGGAGGGCGCGGGCGCTGGGGGAGCGCCAGAAGCGGTCGAAGACGTGGGGAAGTTCGTCGGCGGGAATGCCGGGGCCGTGGTCGCGGACCGTGAGGGCGCCGTCGGTGAGGCGGACGTCGATGGTGCCGCCCTCGGGGCTGAACTTCACCGCGTTGTCGAGGATGTTGACCACCGCCCGCTCCAGCGCGGCGGGCTCGGCGCGGACGTACCAGGGGTGCAGGTCGGCGGTGATGGTCAGCTCGGGGCCGCGCAGCCGGGCGCGGCCGATGGCCGATTCGACGATGTCCTGCCAGGCGACGATCTGGGTGCGGGGCGAGTGCTGGCCGACGTCGGGGCGGGAGAGTTCCTGCAGGTCGCCGATGAGGGCGGCGAGTTCGGTCATCTGCGCCTTGACGGAGGCGAGCAGCGCCTTGCGGTCGGCCGCGGGGAGGGGGCGGCCGGTCTCCTCGCTGCGGGTGAGGAGTTCGATGTTGGTGCGCAGCGAGGTCAGCGGGGTGCGCAGCTCGTGGCCGGCGTCGGCGATCAGCTGCTGCTGCAGGTCGCGGGAGCTGGCCAGCGCGGAGGTCATGGAGTTGAAGGAGCGGGAGAGGCGGGCGATCTCGTCCTCCGACTCGTCCTCGACCGGGATGCGGATGTCGAGGTCCTCGGTGCGGGCCACGTGCTCCACCGCCTCGGTGAGCTTGTCGACGGGGCGGAGCCCGGCGCGGGCCACGGCGAGGCCGGCGGCGGACGCGCCGAGCACGCCGACGCCGGAGACCAGGAGCAGCAGCAGGGCCAGCTCGTTGAGGGTGGAGCGGGTGCTGTCCAGCGGGACGGCGATGAGCAGGGCGAGATCGTCGGCGGTGTAGCGGCCGGTGTCCGGGTCCTCGACGGACAGCGCCGTGGTGAGGACCCGCACCCGGTTGCCCTCGCTGTCGGTGCCGTTGCGGATGGCGCCCTCGCCGATGACCGGGTCGCGGGCCACGGCCCGGTCGCCGCCGGTCACCTTCACCAGGGCCGCCGAGTTGCCGATCAGGCAGGCCCTGCCGTCGGCGTGCACGATCTGGGCGTAGCCGCTGACGCGGGCGCCGAAGGGGAGGCTCTCCGACGGCGACTGCGGGCAGGCGTCGAGGGTGGTGCGCACCTGGCTGACCGGCAGGGCGCGCGGCACCGACGCCTGAAGGTCCTCGTCCAGCTCCCCGTACAGCTTGCCCTGCACGATGAACCAGCAGGTCACCGAGACCGCCGCCACCGCGAACGCCACCGCCGCCGCCACCAGCAGCGCCAGCCGCGCGCGGATCGGCAGCGTGCGGAACCGGCGTACCAGCCGGCTCATTCCGACCCGCCCTGCCGCAGGACGTAGCCCACGCCCCGGACGGTGTGCACCAGGCGCGGCTCGCCGCCCGCCTCGGTCTTGCGGCGCAGGTACATCACGTACACGTCGAGGGAGTTGGAGGACGGCTCGAAGTCGAAGCCCCAGACCGCCTTGAGGATCTGCTCCCGGGTGAGCACCTGGCGCGGGTGCGCCATGAACATCTCGAGGAGGCTGAACTCGGTGCGGGTCAGCTCCACCTGCCGCTCGCCCCGGGTGACCTCACGCGTCGCCAGGTTCATGCGCAGGTCGGCGAAGGTCAGGACGTCGCCGGTGTCGGCCGAGGCGGCCACCGCGGCGGCGTACGAGCTGCGGCGCAGCAGCGCCCGGATCCGGGCGAACAGCTCGTCCAGCTCGAACGGCTTGACCAGGTAGTCGTCGGCGCCCGCGTCCAGCCCGGTCACCCGGTCCCCGACCGTGTCCCGGGCGGTCAGCATCAGGATGGGCGTGGTGTCGCCGGAGCCCCGGATGCGGCGGGCGGCGGTCAGGCCGTCCATGCGTGGCATCTGGATGTCGAGGACCACCAGGTCGGGCCGGTACGCCGCCGCCTTCTCCAGCGCGTCCGCGCCGTCCACGGCGACCTCCGTGTCGTATCCCTCGAAGGCCAGGCTGCGCTGGAGCGCCTCGCGGACCGCCGGCTCGTCGTCGACGATCAGGATGCGCTGGGGGGCACGGTCGCCTTCCGTGGCGGTGGACGGAGCGGACGACAGGGGGCTCATGGCTCGGGTTCCTCGCTCGTGGGACGACGTTCCAAAGGTGCCAGACTCGAGGCTTTCAGCCTCGCACGAGGCCGCCGGGCGGGGGTGCGGGGCAGGTGCGGGACCCGCCCGGCGGGCTGCCGGCGGTGCCCTCCGCGGCCCGCGGCCCCGTCCGGTCCTCGGTGCTCAGTCCTCGGCCCCCGGTCCTCAGTCCGTCGCGCCCGCGCGCAGCTTCGCCAGGTCCGCCTTCACCGTGTTGACCGGGATGGCGAAGCCCAGGCCCACGCTGCCCGCGGCGGAGGAGTCCACGCCCTTGGGCGAGTACATCGCCGAGTTGATCCCGATGATGTTGCCGTTCATGTCGATCAGCGCGCCGCCGGAGTTGCCGGGGTTGAGGGACGCGTCGGTCTGGATGGCCTTGTAGGTCGTCGTGGACCTGCCGGTGTCGCCGTTGAACTCCCGGCCGCCGAACTCGAACGGCCAGCCCTCGCCCTGCTGCCACTGCCGCTGCCCCTGGCCGTCGTCCTTGGCGACGGTGACGTCCCGGTCGAGGGCGGAGACGATGCCGCTGGTCACGGTGCCGGTCAGGCCCTCCGGCGAGCCGATCGCCACGACCTGGTCGCCGACCTGCACGCCGTCGGAGTTGCCGAGGGTCGCCGCCTGCAGACCCGAGGCGTCCTTCAGCTTGATCAGCGCGAGGTCCTTGGCGCTGTCGGTGCCGACGGTCTCCGCCTCGTGGGTCTTGCCGTCGCTGGTGCGCACCTGGATCGAGGAGGCACCGGCGATCACGTGGTTGTTGGTGACGATCTCGCCGTCATCGGTGATGATCACGCCGGAGCCGGTGGAGGTGCCCGCGTTCGTCGCGGCCTTGATCTCGACGATGCTCGGACCGACCGCCTTGGCCACACCGGCCACGGTGCCCTTCTGGCTGGACGGCACCACATCGGTGCTGGTGGAGCTGGAGGCGACGGTGTCGGTGCCGGTGAGCTCCTGGATGCCGTAGGCGGTGCCGCCGCCGACGGCCGCCGCGACGATCGCCACGGCGGCGAGCAGCGAGACGGGGCCGCGGGCGCGCTTCCGGCGCGGCGCCCCGGCCGCCTGACCCGGCTCACCGGGCGGTCCGGGCGGTCCGGGCGGGCCGGACGGACCGGTGCCACCGGAGGGCCCTGACGGTCCGGGCTCACCTGGATGATCGAACCGACCTGCCTGGCCGGGCGGGAACGCCGGAGGCGGCGGCCACTCGGGATGCACGGGACTGCCGGGATGCACGGGATGCACCGGATGCACAGGAGAGGAGTAGTCCGTCATGTCACTGAGCGTCGCGCCCGACGATGAGAGCAGTCTGAGGACGACCTGAGAAGTCCGGCAGAAGGGCGTATGTCCGATGTAAAGGCGGGTCTTGGATTCCAAGGGCGCCGACTCGGCCGATGCAGTGCCGATGCCCTGCCGATGCAGTGCCGATGCCCGGTCGATGTCCTGCCCGCTGCCCTGTCCGGCCGCAGCCCCGGTGGCGGACCGTGCTCAGCCGCAGCCGCAGGACCGGCGCACCACCAGCCGGGACGGGAACACCTTCAGCCGCTCCCGCCGCGCCCCGGCGACCCGCAGCCCGTCGTCGAGCACCAGGTCCACCGCCGCCCGGGCCATCGCCGACCGGTCGGAGGCCACCGTGGTCAGCGGCGGGTCGGTGAGCGCCGCCTCCTTGATGTCGTCGAAGCCGGCCACGGCCAGCTCGCCGGGCACGTCGATGCGCAGCTCGCGCGCCGCGCGCAGCAGGCCGATCGCCTGGTCGTCGGTGGAGCAGAAGATCGCGGGCGGCCGGTTCGGGCCGGAGAGGATCTCCAGCCCGACCTCGTAGGCGTCGTAGCGGTTGTAGGGGGCCTCGAAGAGCCGGCCCTCGGTGGAGACGCCGGCCTCCTCCATGGCGCGCCGCCAGCCCTCGACGTGGTCGGAGACCGGGTCGCCGACGGCCGGGGTCTCCGCGGTTCCGCCGACACAGGCGACGTACTCGTAGCCGTGCTCCAGCAGGTGGCGCACGGCGAGCTGGGCGCCGCCCAGGTCGTCGGTGACGACGGCGACGTCGTCGATGGCCTCGGGGCGCTCGTGCAGCAGGACGACCCGGGCGTCCCAGGCGTCGATCTCCGCGGCGGCCAGGTCGTTGAGCGCGTGGCTGACCAGGATCAGGCCGGAGACGCGCATGCCGAGAAAGGCGCGCAGATAGTGGACCTCGCGCTCGCCGATGTAGTCGGAGTTGCCGACGAGCACCATCTTTCCGCGCTCGGACGCCGCCTGCTCGACCGCGTGCGCCATCTCCCCGAAGAAGGGCTGGCGGGCGTCCGGCACGATCAGGCCTATGAGGTCCGTCCGGCGCGACGCCATCGCCTGCGCGACGCGGTCGGGCCGGTACCCCAGCTCCTTGATCGCGGCGAGCACGCGCTCCCGCGTGGCCGGGGCGACCGGCCGGGGTCCGTTGTTGATGACGTAGCTGACGACGGCGGTCGAAGTACCCGCCAGCCGCGCCACGTCATCCCTAGTCACCTTGGCCACGCGCGGAGTCTACGCGGATATACCCGTTCTGGGCAGGGCGTACGGGGGGTTATGTGCGGCACGCCTGCCGCTCACGCCTTGCTGCGCACCGGGGCGGCGCCCGCGGCGGACGCATCGCCGGAGCCGGCGTCGCCGCCGCTGCCGCGGTTCTGGGACGTGCCGGCCTGCTCGCGCCCGGCCGCGGCCTTGGCCTCCTCGGCGGCGCGCTCGACCTTCTCCGGGGCGACGAACCGGTACCCGACGTTGCGCACGGTGCCGATCAGCGACTCGTGCTCGGGGCCGAGCTTGGCGCGCAGCCGCCGCACGTGCACGTCGACGGTGCGGGTGCCGCCGAAGTAGTCGTAGCCCCACACCTCCTGCAGCAGCTGGGCGCGGGTGAAGACCCGGCCGGGGTGCTGCGCCAGGTACTTCAACAGCTCGAACTCCTTGAAGGTCAGGTCGAGGACCCTGCCCTTGAGCTTGGCGGAGTAGGTCGCCTCGTCCACCGAGAGATCGCCGTTGCGGATCTCCATGGGGGAGTCGTCGGCGCCGATCTGCTGGCGGCCCATGGCCAGCCGCAGGCGTGCCTCCACCTCGGCGGGGCCGGCGGTGTCGAGGAGGACGTCGTCGATGCCCCAGTCCGCGGTGACGGCGGCCAGGCCGCCCTCGGTCACGACGAGGATGAGGGGGCAGCCGGGTCCGGTGGAGCGCAGCAGCTGGCACAGGCTGCGCACCTGGGGGAGGTCGCGGCGGCCGTCGATGAGGATGACGTCCGCGCCGGGGGTGTCGACGAGGGCCGGTCCCTCCGCGGGGGCCACGCGCACGTTGTGCAGCAGCAGGCCGAGGGCGGGGAGCACCTCCGTCGACGGCTGGAGGGCGTTGGTCAGGAGCAGAAGAGAGCTCATCGCGTCTCACCCGCTCGGGTCGTCCTATGGTGGTGCACGGTTCGCTCGCCCATAACGTCTGGTCCTCCTCGGTCCCTTCCAGGACGTTTGCGGCACTGCTGCGTGCGATCGAAACCCGAGTCGTACACGTCGTATACAACGCTCCGAAAGCACAAAAGGACCCGGGGGCTTCGCTGCCCGAGTCCTCTTCGCACGAGAATAGCCGACATGAGTACCGGTCGGGCAGGTCATGTGGCACGTTCCACCCATCGTCCGCATGCCGAGACGGCGGACGGATCCCCGGCCGGGGCCCCCGTCCGTACGTTTCTGCGGACGGCGGACGGTGTGTCGATCGACGCACGCTACGAGCCCGGAGCGGGCGCCGGTGACGCCGGTGATCTGGTGTTCGTCGTCGCCCACGGGTTCACCGGGGACGCGGACCGGCCGCATGTGCGCCGGGTGGCGGCGGCCCTGGCACGGCACGGGGCGGTGGCGACGTTCTCCTTCCGCGGGCACGGGGCCTCGGGCGGGCTGTCCACCGTCGGGGACCGGGAGGTGCTGGACCTGGCGGCGGTGGTCGCCTGGGTGCGGGAGCTGGGGCACGGCCGGGTGGCCACGGTCGGGTTCTCCATGGGCGGCTCGGTGGTGCTGCGGCACGCAGGGCTGGACGGCGGCACGGACGCCGTGGTCTCGGTGAGCGCGCCCGCGCGCTGGTTCTACCGGGGGACCGCCCCGATGCGGCGGCTGCACTGGCTGGTGACCCGTCCGGCCGGGCGGCTGGTGGGCCGGTACGGGCTGCGCACCCGCATCCACCGCCGCCGGTGGGACCCGGTGCCGGTGTCCCCGGTCGAGGCCGTACCCGGGATCGCGCCCACGCCGCTGCTGATCGTGCACGGCGAGCGCGACGGCTACTTCCCGCTGGACCACCCCCGGATGCTGGCGGAGGCCGCCGGTGACCACGGCGAACTGTGGCTGGAGCCGGAGATGGGACACGCGGAGAACGCGGCGCCCGAGGAGCTGCTGCACCGGATCGGGCACTGGGCGGCCGGCCGGGCGGGCTAGCCTGACGGTGTTCACCGTCAAGGGATTGGGACCAGCAGATGGCAAAGGTCACGGTGCGGTACTGGGCCGCAGCCAAGGCCGCGGCCGGGGTGGCCGAGGAGGCGTACGAGGCGGCTACGCTCGCCGAGGCGCTCGACGCGGTGCGTGAACGGCACCCGGGCGAGCTGACGCGTGTGCTGCAGCGGTGCTCCTTCCTCATCGACGGTGACCCCGCGGGGCAGCGCCCGCACGAGACGGTACGGCTGGCCGAGGGCGGCACGGTCGAGGTGCTCCCGCCGTTCGCGGGAGGGTGAGCGGAGCGATGACGAACCAGCCGTACGAGGGACAGCGCTACGACGGTCAGCCCTACCAGGGCCAGGGCCACAGCGACGGCTCCTGGCAGGGACAGGGCCACAGCCACGGCTCGTGGCAGGGGCAGGGTCACGGTGACGGCTCCTGGCAGGGGCAGGGTCACAGCGACGGTTCGTGGCAGGGGCAGGGTCACGGTGACGGCTCCTGGCAGGGGCAGGGTCACAGCGACGGTTCGTGGCAGGGACAAGGGCAGAGTCAGGGCCACGGGCAGGGCGCCTGGCCGGGGTTCGACGACCCCGGCGCCGAGCAGGGGCACACCCAGCAGTGGCAGGGGCAGACCTGGGAGACGTCCGTCCAGCCGCCGGTTGCGCCGGCCGCCGCGGAGGAGACCGCGTATCTGCCGCCGCAGGACCCCGCACGGCCGGGACCGATGCCCGCGCCCGGCGAGGCGGCGTTCCCGCCGCCCGGCGGCGCTCCCGCCCCGGCGGCTGCGGTGGCTCCGGCCGCTGCTGCTCCGGCTCCCGCTGCCGTCGTCGGTGACGTGCCCGAGTACGGTCCCGCGACGCTCGCCGGGAACCCCCGGATCACCGACGCCCAGCGGGCCCGTGCCGAGGGGCGCTCGCCGATCATCGAGCCCGGGATGCAGCCCGCGCTGCTGACCGCCGGCCTGAGCCTGCTGCTGGCCGGGGGTGCGGCGCTCGGCACGTACGCGCTGCTGGTGCCCCTGGTCATCCTGCAGGGCGTCACGGCCGCGGGCTGGTTCCGGCTGAACGGCATGTGGCCGGCCCGGCAGGGCATCGCCCTCGGGTTCCTCGGCGCGCTGGTGGCAGACGTGGCGCTGCTGGCCACGGACCGGTCGCCCGCCGCGATCCTGGGCACGCTCGGGATCTGGGTGCTCCTTTCGCTGGTGCTCCAGCTGAGGTCCCATGCGGAGCCGGACGAGCGGATGTACGGGCTGACGGCAACGGTCGCGGCGGCGGCGCTGGCGATCGTCGTGTCCGGGTATCTCGCGGCGGACCCGGCCGCGGTCACGGCCGGTGCGGTCGCGGTGGCGGCGGCCGTCGTGGCACGGGCCCTGCCCCTGCCGGCGGCGGGCCGCGTACTGGCCGCGCCGGCCTCGGCGGCGGCCGTGGGGGCGCTGGCGGGTGCGGTGACGGACCTGGGCGGGGCGCCGGGCGCGCTGCTCGGTGCCGGTGCGGCGGTCTGCGCACTGGTCGGTCACCGGGTGGCCAGCTACGACTACCCCTCCCGCTTCGTGCACTTCACCGCTGGTGTGGCCCTGCCGCTGACGGCTGCGGCCCCGGCGGTGTACCTGCTGGGCCGGCTCGCCGGCTGAGCGGTCGGAGGGCGCGGCGGACGGGACGGGCGGGTTCGTGGCTCTCGCGTCCTTTGCGTCGTGTCACGTGTGTGCCATCGCCCCTCGGTCCCGGGCCGGCGGCCCGGGCGTGTCCGCGACTCGCGGTGCCCCGTCCGGCCACCCGGAGCGTGCCCGCGACTCCGCGGCGCCTCCCGACCGGCGTTGCAGGCGTTGCAGGCGGGGACGCCGGTTTGCGGAGAGGTGCCTTGCGAGGCTCGTGAGCTTTGATCGGATCGCCGCCCGGATGATGCTCCGGGCGGCTCGTGAGGCGCGTTCGTTGTCACAGATGATCGACAATTCCGCGGCGCCCCTTCCCCGCGGAGTTACCCTCACGCTGGGCGGCCGGCCGGTCGTCGGGGTCAGCCTGGTGGGGGAAGCACCGCATGCGCGCACTGCGAATACTGCTCGTCGTCGTTGTGATCCTGGGCGGTCTCTTCGTGATCGTGGACCGGGTCGCGGTCAACTTCGCCGAGGGCGAGGCCGCAGACCGGCTGAAGTCCAGCGAGAACCTCGCCTCCACGCCCGATGTGTCCATCAAGGGCTTCCCCTTCCTCACCCAGGTGGCGAGCGGCAGCCTCGACGAGGTCGAGGTCGGCATCCAGGACTACGAGGCGGACACCGGTGACGGTGCCCAGAAGATCCGTATCGCCGATCTGCGCGCCGACATGAGGGGCGTGGAGTTCTCCGGCGACTACAGCTCCGCCACCGCGCGGAGCGCCACCGGCAGCGCCACGATCTCCTACGGCGAACTGCTGAAGACCGCCAAGTCCGAGCCCACCCAGGTCGCCCCCGGCGTCACCGCCAACGTCGTCGGTCTCTCCGACGGGGGCAACGGAAAGATCAAGGTCCAGGTCGAGGCCACCGTGTTCGGTGTCAAGCTGCGCGAGCCGGTGTTCGTGCTCAGCTCGGTGAAGGTGGTGGACGGCGACACGGTGCGGGTGAAGGCGGACGCGCTGCCGAAGTTCGGCTCGGTCTCGCTGCCCGAGTCGCGGGTGCGGAAGATCACCGACTTCCAGCAGAGGATCGACGGCCTGCCCGGCGGCATCAAGCTCGACAAGGTCGAGGCCGGCGAGGACGGCGTGCATATCACGGTGAAGGGTTCCGAGGTCCGGCTGGCCGGGTAGGTTCCGTCGCGGCGCGGCTGCGACACGCACGCGGCCCCGACACGCAACGGAACCGGCCGAAAGCGTCCCCGCTGACGTGCGGCGTCCGGGAAATGAGACGACGGTGTCCGCTGAGCAGATGTGAGGACACTCGCACCGGTGGCTCCGACCCGGGGACGCCGGGCCCGACCCGCTCCACGTCCCGCAATCCGGACGATCGCATCTCAACATGCGACACGCCGGTGACACGCCCGCCTCGCGCTCCCTACGATCGGGCTCATGAAGCGACAGGCGGATCTCACGAAGCGGCGGGCAGTAGACCTGTGCCGTGTCGCCGCCATGCTCTGTCGCACCTTCTGAGCGGACGCCGACGTTCGCATTCCCCCCTGCCCGGATGAGGGCACCCGTGTGCCGGTCCCGTACGGCCGTGCACGCCTTTCGCACGCACGCCCCGCCGCAACTGCCCCGGAGGAGAGAGCATGAGCCGCAGCGACGTACTGGTCGACGCCGATTGGCTGCAGGACCACCTGGACGACCCGAACATCGCCATCGTCGAGGTGGACGAGGACACCACCGCCTACGAGAAGAACCACATCCGCAACGCCATCCGGATCGACTGGACCAAGGACCTGCAGGACCCGGTCCGCCGCGACTTCATCGACCAGGCCGGCTTCGAGAAGCTGCTGTCGGAGAAGGGCATCGCCAACGACCACACGGTGATCCTGTACGGCGGCAACAACAACTGGTTCGCGGCGTACGCCTACTGGTACTTCAAGCTGTACGGCCACGAGAACGTCAAGCTCCTCGACGGCGGCCGCAAGAAGTGGGAGCTGGACGCCCGCGAGCTGGTGCCCGGCGACGAGGTGCCGGAGCGGCCGAAGACCGACTACAAGGCCAAGCCGCAGGACACCTCCATCCGCGCCTTCCGGGACGACGTGGTGGCCGCCATCGGCTCGCACAACCTGGTCGACGTGCGCTCGCCCGACGAGTTCTCCGGTAAGCTGCTCGCCCCGGCCCACCTGCCGCAGGAGCAGTCCCAGCGTCCGGGCCACGTGCCGAGCGCGAAGAACATCCCGTGGTCCAAGAACGCCAACGACGACGGCACCTTCAAGTCGGACGAGGAGCTGAAGAAGCTCTACGCCGAGGAGAACGTCGACCTGTCCAAGGACACCATCGCCTACTGCCGCATCGGTGAGCGTTCCGCGCTGACCTGGTTCGTGCTGCACGAGCTGCTCGGTGTTGAGAACGTCAAGAACTACGACGGCTCCTGGACCGAGTACGGCTCCCTCGTGGGCGTGCCGATCGAGCTCGGCTCCGGCAAGTGACCCGACCCGACCGACCTTTTCAGAACCCTTCAGGAGAAAGACATGTGCGGTGCGAAGGCCGGCGGCCCGGACGCCTCGACGATCAAGCCCGGTGAGACCACCATCCAGGGTCAGGTGACCCGCGACGGCGAGCCGGTGACGGGCTACGTCCGTCTGCTGGACTCGACCGGTGAGTTCACCGCGGAGGTCCCGACCTCCGCCACCGGACAGTTCCGCTTCTACGCGGCCGAGGGCACGTGGACCGTCCGCGCGCTGGTGCCCGGTGCCACCGCCGACCGCACGGTCGTCGCCCAGAAGGGCGGTCTTGCCGAGGTCGCGATCGCGGTCTGACACAGACGCAGCCCCTGGTCAGGGCTGGTGACGGCGCAAGGGCCGCACCCCGTGGGCTGGACGCCGCCCGGGGTGCGGCCCTTCCGCGTGCGCACCGCGTTCTCGGCGCCGGCAGGCATACGCTGGTCGTATGTACGCGCGCCGGCGCCGCATCTACTTCGCCATGATGGGCACGTGCATCGCGCTGTTCGTCCTGGCCTGGGGCGTCGTGCGGCTGTGGTCCGTGCCCGTGGCCGTCGGCATGTGCGTGGTGGCCATGGTCATCCCGCCGCTCGCCGCCATGATCGCCAACCGGCGCGGCCCCGACGACCGCTGGTGGGACGACCCCTCCGGCGATCCGCAGTCCGACGAGTGGTGGGACGAGCTGGACGGGAAGAAGCGCCCGGGCGGCCCGCCCCCGTAGCGGGCGGCCGGTCAGTAGACGAGCGCCTGCGTGTCCTCCCCCATGATCTCCTGCACGAAGACCTGGGCGCCCGCGATCCGCACGCCCTCGATCACGTCCTTCTCCGTGATCTCCCGGCGGGCGGCGCACTGGGTGCACAGGGTGACCCGCCCGGCCGCGAGCACCGACTCCAGCAGCTCCGGCAGCGGCGCGGCGTGCGGCAGCTCGAACTCGGCGGCCCGGCCCGGCAGGGCGAACCACGCGGACTCCCCGGTGAGCCACAGCGAGACGTCCACTCCGCTGGCCGCGGCCACCGCCGCCACCGTGAACGCCTGCGAGCACCGTTCGGGGGCATCGGCCCCGGCGGTCACCTTGATCACGAGCTTCTTCGCCATGCCCGCATCGTATGCGGGCGTGGCGGTGCGACGGGGGCGGAGCCACCTCACACCGAGGACCGGATCCCGGGCGCGTAAGCTGGGGGCCGGCCCTGTGCACGTCTTCGCACCCCCGCCCAAGGAGCACCCCGTGGAACTCTTCTTCGAACTTCTGTTGGTCCTGGTTGCCGTCGGCGTGCTCGCCTTCGCCGGGCTGACCGTGAAGAAGCTGTACCAGGGCCAGCGCTGACCCGACGCTAGGAACTACTGCTCATGATCGAGATCCCGTCCGACCTGCACAAGGACCTTGTGCCGCTCGCCTTCCTGCTGGGCCACTGGGCCGGCGCGGGCGTGCACGACTTCCCCGGCTCCGAGAAGTGCAACTTCGGGCAGGAGGTCGCCTTCACCCACGACGGGCGGGACTTCCTGGAGTACCGCTCGCACACCTGGGTGCTCGACAGCGACGGCAACAAGGTCAGACCGCTGGAGTCGGAGCACGGCTTCTGGCGGATCGACTCCGACCGCAAGGTCGAGGTGACGATGACCCGCGACGACGGCGTCATCGAGATCTGGTACGGCGAGCTCGCCGACAAGAAGCCGCAGATCGACCTGGTCACCGACGCGGTGGCGCGCACCGCGGGCTCCCGCCCCTACAGCGGCGGCAAGCGGCTGTACGGCTACGTCAAGAGCGACCTGATGTGGGTCGGTGAGAAGCAGACCCCCGAGGTCTCGCTGCGCCCCTACATGTCGGCCCACCTGAAGAAGGCCGTCACCCCGGAGGAGGTCGAGCGCTGGGCCAAGGCCCTGCCCGACGACATGCCGGACGACGGGATCGCCTTCTTCAAGTAGTCCCGCAAGCGGATCCGGCACGGCTTCGAGCCGGTCCGGCTCGCTCCGGCTCGTTCCCACAGCGGTCAGGTCCCGTTCCGGCTCGTTCCGGCCCCGTAGGTTCCGCCGCCGCAACGCCTAGACTTTCCGGTGTGGTGAGCACCGACTGGAAGAGCGACCTCAGGCAGCGCGGCTACCGGCTGACGCCGCAGCGCCAGCTTGTCCTCGAAGCAGTGGACACCCTGGAGCACGCGACCCCCGACGACATCCTCGCGGAAGTGAGGAAGACCGCGTCGGGGGTCAACATCTCCACCGTCTACCGGACCCTGGAGCTCCTGGAGGAGCTGGGGCTGGTCAGCCATGCGCACCTGGGGCACGGTGCGCCGACCTACCACCTGGCCGACCGGCACCACCACATCCACCTGGTCTGCCGGGACTGCACCAGCGTGATCGAGGCGGACCTGTCCGTGGCCGACGAGTTCACCGCCAAGCTCCGGCAGGAGTTCGGCTTCGACACCGACATGAAGCACTTCGCGATCTTCGGCCGCTGCCAGGACTGTTCGCTCAAGCATTCACCTACCGAGTCGTAGGCTTACGGATATGAAGAGCCCTCTGCTGACCCTGCCCGGCGCCGTCCCCGCCGAGGGCGTGGACGAAGGCGTGGCCGCCCACTACGGCGACCTGTTCCGTGAGCAGCGCGCCCTGGCCGACGGCACCGGCTTCGTCGACCTGTCCCACCGCGGGGTCGTCACCGTCTCCGGTCCTGAGCGGCTCGGCTGGCTGCACCTGCTGCTCACCCAGCACGTCAGCGAGCTCCCTCCCCACCAGGCCACCGAGGCGCTGATCCTGTCCGCGCACGGCCACATCGAGCACGCGCTGTATCTGGTCGACGACGGGGAGACGGTCTGGGCGCATGTGGAGCCCGGCACCCAGGACGCGCTGATCGCGTACCTGGAGTCGATGAAGTTCTTCTACCGGGTGGAGATCGCCGACCGCACCGCCGACATCGCGGTGGTCCATCTGCCGGCCGGCTCCATCACCGAGGTGCCCGAGGGCGTGGTCGTGCGGGAGACCCCGTACGGGCGTGATCTGTTCCTGCCCCGCGAGGACCTGGAGTCCTTCGCCCGGCAGGCGGGCCCGCCCGCCGGGATCCTCGCCCATGAGGCGCTGCGGGTCGAGGCGCACCGGCCGCGGCTCGGCTTCGAGACCGACCACCGCACCATCCCGCACGAGCTGGGCTGGATCGGCACCGCGGTGCATCTGCAGAAGGGCTGCTACCGCGGGCAGGAGACCGTCGCCCGGGTGCAGAACCTGGGCAAGCCGCCGCGCCGGCTGGTCTTCCTGCACCTGGACGGCAGCGAGGTCCATCTGCCGGCGCCGGGCACGGACATCCGGCTCGCCGACGACGGCCCCGACGGCCGCAGGATCGGCTTCGTCACCACGTCCGTACGCCACCACGAGCTGGGGCCCGTCGCCCTCGCCCTGGTCAAGCGGAACGTCCCGGTGGACGCCCGGCTGCTCGCCGGGGAGACGGCCGCGGCGCAGGAGACGGTCGTCGAGCCGTAAGAACCGTCCTCGTGCGGGACTTCGGCGGTCCTAGATCTCGAGCAGCACGGTGAACGGGCCGTCGTTGGTCAGCGACACCCGCATCTGCGCGCCGAACCGGCCCGTGGCCACCGTCGCGCCCAGGGAGCGCAGCTGGGCCACCACCTCGTCGACCAGTGGCTCGGCCACATCGCCGGGGGCGGCGGCGTTCCAGGTGGGACGGCGCCCCTTGCGGGCGTCGCCGTAAAGAGTGAACTGGCTGATGACCAGCAGCGGGGCGTCGATGTCGCTGCACGACCGCTCGTCCTTGAGCATCCGGATGGTCCAGAGCTTGCGAGCGAGCTGCGCCGCCTTCTCCTTGGTGTCCTCGTGGGTCACACCGACGAGGACGCACAGGCCCTCGCCCTCGATCGCCCCGACCGTCTCTCCGTCCACGACGACACTCGCGCCGTCCACCCTCTGCACCACTGCTCGCATACGACCATCATGCCGTTCGGCGAACAGGCTCCCGAGCCGGGTCGGGGCATCGCCCCGGTCGGGCTATTTTTACTCCTTAACCCCCATCTGGGGCTGATCGGGACCACTCGGTCACATGGCGCCCACGTGGGGTGGCACGATGCTTGGCACACGCCGGTCGAGGGGACGGTAGAGGCACATGAGCACACCAGGTACCGGGCAGCCGCCTGGGGCTGTCTCGTTGACCCAGGGGAGCGCGGGCGAACGGGAGTTCCACCGTCCGCCCACCCAGCGCACGGACAGCCCCGAGCTGCCGCAGGAGCCGCCCGAGCACGATCTGAGCGTGCTCAGCCTGAGCGAGCTGCGCACGCTGCGCCGGGACGCCCAGCGCGACGAGGCGGACCTGAGCTATGTACGGCGGCTGCTGCAGGGCCGTATCGACATCCTCCGCGCCGAACTGACCCGGCGGGCGCCGGTGGGCTCGGCGTCGGTGGCCGCACCGGCCGAGGCGTCCGTGGTCGAGCGGCTGCCGGAGATCCTGCGGGACACCCCGGCCCGGCAGCGCTCCTCCGCCCGCCACGTCACGCTCGGCACCCCGCAGAGCGAGGAGTACCGGCGGCTGGCCGCCGACATGCTCGGCGAGGTCGAGCTGTCCGACCTGAGCGCCCGCACCGACGGGGAGCTGCACGCGGCGATGGGCCGGCTGGTGCGGTACGAGCAGCAGGTGTCGCGGCGCCGGCAGCGGCTGCAGCGCACCGCCGACGACTGCAGCGCGGAGATCGCCCGACGGTACCGTGAGGGAGAAGCCCAGGTCGACGACCTGCTCGTCTGACGTGGGTCGACGACCTGCTCGTCTGACGTCGTCCGCGGCGGGAGCCGACCCGGCGATCCCGGGCTCCCCGTAGGGGCGGGCTTCGCCGTCCGTCGTCCTTCCGTCCGGAGGCCACCGCCGATGTCCGCAGCCTTCCCGTCAGCATCCTCAGCATCCTCAGCGTCCCCCGCGTCTCCGGCATCCGCCGGCTCCCCGCTGCCGATGTCCGGCTCCGCCGCGGCACCGCCGGTGCTCACCGAGGTGGTCCGCTCGGGGTTCGTGGAGGGCCGGCACCGGGGCAGCCTGGTGCTGCTGGACGCGGACGGTTCGGTGCGGCTGGCGCTCGGCGAGGTGACGGCACCGGTGTTCCCGCGCTCCTGCAACAAGCCGATGCAGGCGGCCGGAATGCTCCGGGCGGGGCTCGGTCTGTCGGGGGAGCGGCTGGCGCTGGCCGCGGCCAGCCACTCCGGCGAGAGCTTCCACCGCGACCTGGTCCGCACGATGCTCGCCGAGCACGGGCTGACCGAGGAGCAGCTGGGCTGCCCGCCGGATCTGCCGCTGGACGCCGAGGAGCGGGAGACCTGCCTCGCGGCCGGCGGCAGCCGCAGCCGGGTGACCATGGACTGCTCCGGCAAGCACACCGCGATGCTGGCCACCTGTGTGCGGCGCGACTGGCCGCTGGAGAGCTACCTCGACCCCGGACACCCGCTGCAGCGGATCATCCACAGCTCTGTGGAGGAGGCCGCGGGTGAGCAGGTGGCAGCCACCGGCGTCGACGGCTGCGGCGCCCCGCTCCTGGCCATCAGCCTCACCGGCCTCGCCCGCGCCTACCGCTCCTTCGTTCTCGCCGCACCCGGCACGCCGGAACGCCGGGTCGCCGACGCGATGCGCGCCCACCCCGAGTACGTCGCCGGCACCCGCCGTGCCGACACCTGGCTGATGCGGGAGATCCCGGGCGCCCTGTCCAAGGTGGGCGCCGAGGCGGTCCAGGCGGTCGCCCTGCCGGACGGCCGCGCGCTGGCGTTCAAGGTGGAGGACGGGGCGGTACGGACCCTGGGTCCGGTGCTGGCCCGGGCGCTGCGGCTGCTGGGCGCGGACGCGCCCGTGCTGGACCGGATCGGCCGGGCGCCGCTGCTGGGCGGCGGGCGTGAGGTGGGTGAGATCCGGGCGGTCTTCTGAGCCGCGGCCGGGGACGCACGCGCCACGGGGCCGCCGCCCGGAGAGGCGCCGTCACGGGAGTCGCGGCAGCGGGGGCAGCGGTGGCCCCCGCTGCGGGAGCCGCGGCAAATCCGCGCGACACCGCACCGGTGTGCGACCTACCGTGAGCCCATGACCCCCCGCGCAGACATCGACGTACGTCCCGTCGGCGAGACCGAGTTCGCGGACTGGAACCGCGCCCTGAACACCGGGTTCCTGCGGGAGCCGCACAGCTCCGACGAGGTTCTCGAGGCGCGGCGCAAGGCGTTCGCCGCCTGCCGGCTGGTCGGCGCCTTCGACTCCGGCCGGTGTGTGGCGACGTTCCGTTCCTTCGCGCAGGAGCTGACCGCGGTCGGCGGCCGGGCCGTGCCCGCCGACGCGGTCTCCAGCGTCACCGTCTCCGCCACCCACCGCCGCCGCGGCCTGCTCAGCCGCATGATGCGGCAGGACCTGGCCGCGGCGAAGGAACGCGGTGACGTGGTGGCGACGCTGATCTCCGCCGAGTACCCGATCTACGGCCGCTACGGCTTCGGCCCGGCCACCACCACGACCGAGTGGACGATCGACGTGCCCCGCTCCGGGCTCGACGCCCGCTGGGCAGGACCTCAGGACGGCGGCCGGGTCGACTTCCTCGACCCGGAGGAGGTGCGCAAGCTGGGCCCCGAGCTGCACGACCGGCTGCGCCGCATCCGGCCCGGCGTCGTCGACCGGGACGAGCTGTGGTGGCAGCAGGACACCGGTGTGCTGCGCATCCACGGAGCCTGGCAGGAGCCGTTCTACGCGGTGTACCGCTCGGCCTCCGGCGAGGTCGAGGGCATGGTCTCCTACAAGATCGAGGACCACTGGGGCGACGCCAAGCAGCCGCAGAACACCGTGCGGGTGCGCTGGCTGGTCGCGGTGACCCCGGCCGCCGAGCGCGCGCTGTGGCGCTACCTGTGCTCGATCGACTGGGTGGTGACGGTGAAGAGCGGCGGCCGCGCCCCCGACGACCTGCTTCCCCTCTTCCTGCCGGACGCCCGGGCCGCCGCCATCACCACCCAGGCGGACTGGCTGTGGGTGCGGATCCTGGACGTCGTACGGGCGCTGGAGGCGCGCACCTACGAGGCGGCCGGGTCGCTGGTGCTGGAGGTGACCGACCGCGGCGGGCTGACCGGCGGCCGCTACCGGCTGGAGGCGTCCGAGGACGGCACCGGTTCGTGCACGCCCACCGATGCGAGCGCCGAGCTCAGCCTGGAGATCGGCGAGTTGGCGTCGCTGTGGCTCGGGGACGAGTCGGCGGTGCGGCTGGCGGCCGCGGGGCGGGTGCGGGAAGAACGAGCGGGCGCCGCCCGTCAGGCCGACGCCCTGCTGCGTACCTCCAGGCGACCGTGGTGCCCGGACGTGTTCTGAGCGCGCGGTACGCGCGCTGGACGGGTACTGCCTGCTTCCGGCCGACCTCCTTCCGACGACGGCGAATGGGCGCTCATCCGTAGCGAGCTGTTCAGTTGTGTCTGTCGGTTGTGGTTGTGGTTGTTGTGCGGTGGTGCCGACTGGCCGGTCTCCCGGCTCCCCTCCGGAAGGGAGTCCGGCCAGACGTCTGTGGGTGCCCTCGGGCGCCGGCCCGGCGCCTCCGGCCGGGCCGATGCCTCAGCCGGGCTGGGCGAGCAGCATCACGAGGATGACCGCGCCGATGCCGCTGATCAGGGTGTTGCGGGCTTTGAGGCCCACCGCGAGGGCGACGAACGCGATGATGCCCATCGGGCCGTACTTCCACTCGATGAACTGCTCGAATCCGATGGCCAGGGCGGCGAGGACGATGGCGACAAGCGGCATGGCGGTCCCCCTTGGACTCGGTGGTCCCCAACCGTCACCCTGATGGCCAACCGCTCGAAAGTTTGACCATGTTGCTGAAGTTGGTGACCAACTCTGTGATGGTTATCTCCACTTGGAAGCGACTCATAACCACCTCTCACTGAACTGCCCAAAGATGGCGGGAAGTTGTAGTGTTTGGTTGTGGAGCCGGAACACGCCTCCGTCAATGGACGGAAGAGGCCACAGCGGCCACGGCGGACACACCGTGAGGTGGCCGAGGAGCTGCGCGCCCGGATCAGGTCCGGAGTGCTGCGAGCCGGCGAGCGCATGCCCACACAGGCCCAGCTGGCCGAGGAGTTCGGCGTGGAACGGGGTGTGGTGCGCCGTGCGCTGGGCATCCTGCATTCCGAGCACCTGCTCACCCAGGTCTCCAAGGGGGCGCCCGCGAAGGTCGCCGCCGACCTCGGCCGCGCGCTGACCGGCCCCGCCGCCTCCCCGGTGCCCACGATGGTGGGCCTCGCCCCGCGCGTCGCCGCCGCCTTCGCGGCCGAGCAGGTGGAGGTGGACGCCGTCTGCCTCACCGCCATCTCGCTCAACCTGGCCCTCGGCGAGCCGCTGCGCCAGATCCACGCCGGGCGACTGAAACCGGCCAAGATCGACGTCCGGATCCTGCTGCCCAGCCGCACCATCGACCTCGCCTTCCCCGTTCCGGTGGACGGCCGCCACCGGGACGAGACCGACACCGTCCACCAGCGCTGGCTGGTCCAGCGCAACGCGCAGGGCCAGGTGCTGAAGCACAACCTCCTCGCGCTGCGCGCCACTCACGGCATCGACGTCCGGGTCAGCTTCCGTGCCCTGCCCTTCACCCCGCCGGTGAAGCTGTACCTGCTCAATGGCGCCGAGGCGCTGTTCGCGTACTACACGCTCTCCCGCCGGGAGGCGGAGATCGGCCAGGAGCGGCTGGAGATGTACGACGCCGAGGGCGTCCAGTCCCTGCTCTTCGCCTTCGAGCAGGGCGCCTCCCTGCGCGACACCACGTTCGTGGAGCAGTCGCACCTGTGGTTCAACGCGCTGTGGGAGACGATCAGTTCGGAGCTGGTGCTCCAGGCCTGACGTCTCCCACACCTTGCTGACCTGCGACTGCCTCGGCTCATAGGGCCGGCCTCGACAGGAGCAGAGCCAGCAGGACCGCTCCTGTCGAGCTGACGCCGGGGCTGTTGGCCTTGAGGCCTATGGTGAGCAGCAGCAGGCCGACGATGCCGGTGACGCCGTACTGCCAGGCGACGAGCTGCTCGACGGTGATGACCAGGACGGCGGAGACGAGGGCGAGGACGGGCACGGTTCCTCCTTCGGGGCCTGCGGAGGCCTTCACGACCCTTGGCGGTCTTCGGAAGCGTCTGCCGGCTTTCGGAAGCAAACCCTCCGCCAACTTCATCAAGTTGGTAGCCAACTTGCTCTAAGTTGTGCCCACTTGGCGACTACTCATAAACAACTCGCAAACAACTCCCCATAGATGGATCTAAGTTGTAGCGTTTGGTCGTGGCCCAGGACAACGTCGCAGTGAACGGCAGCAGGAGGCTCTCGCCCCAGGAGATCGCCGACATCCTGCGCGAACGCATCCGCACCGGCGAGCTGAAGGCGGGCGACCGCCTGCCCACCCAGGCCGAACTCGCCGAGGAGTTCGGCGTGGAGCGCGGCACCGTGCGCCAGGCACTGCGCGCCCTCCAGCAGGACGGCCTGCTCAGCAACGTGAGCAAGGGAAGCCCCCCGCGCATCGCCGAACCACCGCCGGCCCGCGAGGAACCCCGGCCCACCATGGTCGCGCTGGCCCCCCGGCTGACGGAGGCCTTCTCCGCGCCCCACGTCCGGGTCGACGTCGTCTGCCACACCTCCGAGACCCTGATGCTGGCCCTGGGCGAGCCCCTCCGCCTGATCCACGAGGGCCGCATCCGACCGGAGTCGATCGATTTCCGGGTCCTCCTGCCCTCCCGCAAGATCAATCTCGCCTTCCCCGTCCTGGCCGAGCAGGACGCCGGCGAGGCCGAGGCGGGGCCGGACCCCGTACCCGACCCCGTGCACGAGCGCTGGCTGCAGATGCGCAACGCCCAGGCCCAGGTCCTGGACCACAACCTGCGCGCCTTCCGCTCCACCCACGGCATCGACGTCCAGGTCCGCTTCCGAGCCCTGCCCTTCACCCCGCCCAACAAGCTCTACCTGCTCAACCAGGAAGAGGCGCTGCTCGGCTACTACATGCTGGTGCGCCGCGAGGAGGAGTGGGGAAGCCGGACCCTGGACATGTACGACGTGCTCGGCTCCAAGTCCCTGCTGTTCTCCTTCGTCAGGCAGGCCGGGCCCCGGGACGCGGCGTTCGTGGAGGAATCCCAGAAGTGGTTCGATGCCCTCTGGGAAACCATCACGTCGGACCTGACACTCTCCTAGTGACTTCTGAGACGACGCAGACTGATCCGGTGACGGCCGAGACCGAAATGGAGCCGAACGCGCTGCGGGATCTGATCACGCGTGCGCGCGTCGTGCTGTGGGACTTCGACGGGCCGATCTGCCGCCTGTTCGCCCGCCACTCGGCGGAACGGGTGGCGAGAGAGCTCGTCGAGTGGCTGGAGGGCAACGGGCTGCACGGCCTGCTCACCGAGAAGGAACGCGAGTCCCTGGACCCGCACGTCGTCCTGCGCGCCGTCGACCGGCGCCACCCCGGCAGCGACCTGGTCGCCGAACTGGAGGAGCGGCTCACCAAGGAGGAGCTGCTCGCGGCGGCGTCGGCGATGCCCACCGCCTGGGCCGACCCGCTCATCCGCACCTGGGCCGCACGCGGGGTCCGCCTGGCCATCACCACCAACAACTCCCCGCGCGTCAGCCGCACCTACCTCGAGGGCCGCGGCCTCCTCGCCTGCTTCGCCCCGCACATCTACGGCCGCACCCAGGAACTCCACCACCTCAAACCCCACCCGCACTGCATCAACCGCGCCCTCAACGCGCTCGGCGCCGCCCCCGCCTCCGCCCTGATGATCGGCGACAGCCCCTCCGACCTCCACGCGGCCCGCTCGGCCGGCGTCAGCTTCCTCGGCTACGCCCGCAACGAACGCAAGGACAAGCCGCTGCGGGAGGCGGGGGCGGAGGCGGTGGTCGGGTCACTGGAGGCGGTGCTGGAGGTGGTGCGGGCGCCGGACTGACCGGCGGCGGCCGCTACGCCTGGACCATCAGCCAGAGGAACAGCAAGGCGGCGCCGACGGCGTAGCCCACCCAGGTGCCGCGGCCCTGCCCTCCGGGCCAAGGACGACCTGAAGGACACCCGTTCGCCGGAGCGTTCGGGTCGATTCGGATGCGGCTGCCGGACGAGTCGGCTGAGGCGGCTGGGGGTGCTGTAGCATCTGCGCACCAATGAGCGCATGCCCGCTCTCGTCCGTATGAACAGTTGCTCCGGCACTCCTCACAAAGGGCCCGCCGGCGCACTCGGAACGGGCATACGAGACGTCAGGCGATCGGGTGACACTACGCCCGTAGCAGCCTCGTGTGCACCACTCCGCCGGGCGCACGTCCGGTTGCATGCGTACCGTCGATCGTGACTCCTCTCGCACCTCCCGGAGCGGCCCGTGGGCGCACCACCTCTTCCCCGCCCCTTCGCCGGGGAACGCGCCAGGCCTGGCGACTGCTACCGGGACTTCGCACGGCGGGCCGCCGACTCCGGGGTGCCGGCCAACGGGCATCACCACGAGAACTACTTCGTTCCGCTGACCGAACGGGTGGCCCGGCTGCTCGGCCGTGAGCCCGGCACGTCGGTGACGGTACGGGTACGCCGTCCGGAGGCCCTCCCGGTCGTCATCCGGACCTGGCAGGACGAGGCGGTGATCCTCCGGGCCGTCGAGGGCGTCCTGCCGCACGTACCGCGGTGCCTGGTCCGGGGTGACGGCTTCAGCATCAACAGCTACGTCGAGGGCGTGGCCCTCTCCAGCATCTGCGGAAACGGTAAGCCACTCGACACGATGCACATCCGGGCGCTGGCACGGCTGCTCGCCCAGATGTCTCAGGTGCGCAGGGGTGCCCTTCCGCCGCTGCCGCGGATCTGGCCGCGGAACGACACCGACAGCCGCGGCTTTCTGCGGACCCTGGCCCATCTGGCGGACCAGCAGATCAGACAGCCCAATCGGGCCGCGTTCGGCGGCCTGTTCGCCGCCCTCGGCATTCCGGAGGACGCCCTCGCCGAGTTCGCCGCCCGGGTCCCGGCCATGGCCAGGCGGCCGTACAGCCTTCTCCACGCCGACCTGCACCGGGACAACTTGATCGTCTGCGCGGGGGAGCAGCCGCTGATCTGCGTCGACTGGGAGCTGGCCACCTACGGCGATCCGCTGCACGAGCTGGCCACGCATCTGGTGCGGATGCGGTACCCGGACCACCAGCAGCTCGAAGTGGTCGCCGCGTGGGCGGAGGCGATGCAGGAGGTTCGGCCCTCCGCCGTCGCCGGCCTGAACAAGGACCTCTGGCACTACCTCGCCTTCGAGCGGGCGCAGTCCGTGTTCCCCGATGTGATGCGGGCGGCGCGTTCACTGGAGGACTCCTTCACGCAGAAGAGCCTTGACCAGGCCACCGCGGAGGTGCGCAGGGCTCTGGAGGCGGCGGCCGATCCGCTGCGGCTGAGGCGCGTACCGGGGGAGAAGGAGATCGAGGGCGCGCTGTTCCGCTGGCTCGCCTCTCGCACCGGCCGCAGGCACCCCACGGATCTGGTCGCCAAGGCCACCGCCTGGGTGCCCGATGGGCGCCTGCCCCTGTCGGGTGACTTCCCTGAGACGGCCGTGCGCGAGGCCCTGAAGAGGGAGGGCGCGGCTCCGGCCGGACACGTGTTCAAGGGAACCGCGCACCTCAACACCGTGGTGCGGGTCCCTGGGTTCCAGGATCCGGTGGTCATCCGGCGCAGGCTGCCGGAGGCCTGCCGCCGTGAGCCCGGCTTCCTCAGTGAGCACGCCGTCCTCAGGGCCATCGAGAAGACGCGCGTGGCCGTGGCGGCACCCAGAGCTCTGGCCCTCGGCAAGAGCCATCCGAGGGAATCCTTCGCCATCCACACCTACATGGGGCCGGGGGACATCGGGCGCCCTCCGAACCATCCGGTGCACGGTCTCCTGCCGCACGAGGCCGACGGCCTTGTCGACCAGCTGTGTGCTCTGACCGCGGTGGACCATCGTCAGGTCGACCCGGTGGGCGGGGTGCTGTCGGAGAACGGCAACTTCTTCCACTGGCTGACGGACCAGCTGGTCGCACTGGTCGCAGAGCTGCCCAAGAGATCACAGCAACTGGCCCGGCACCTGGGACTGCCGGAGGCCGGGCGCCTGCGCCAGATCCTCTCCCGCCACGAAGTCAGCCCGCGCGTGCCGTCCCTGCTGCACGGTGATCTCAACCCGTGGAATCTGATCCGCCGGGACGACGCCTTGGCGCTGACCATCATCGACTGGGAGATGGCCCTGGTCGGCGACCCGCTCTACGACCTGGTCCGCCACATGCACCTCACCCCCACCCGGCCCGAGATCCGCGACCGCATGTTCCGCCGGTGGGAGCGCCGGTTGCCCTCCGAGTACACCCGCGACTGGCGCAAGGACTGGCAGCTGTACCGCTCGCTGGAGATCGTCCGCTCCGCCTACATCGACCTGGACCGCATCGTCACGGGTGCGGGCATGGACGCCCCCAACGTCCAGCGCGCGGTGGACTCCTACGCCGTGACCCTGGCGGTGGCCACCGGTTTCCTCGGCCTGCCGGTCCGCTCGACGGTGAACCCTCACGTCGCCCGGACCTCGGCCTGAGAAGAAGTCAGACGACCGATGCCGGGCCCGGCGGGCGATCCGACATCCTCTCCGACCCCGGGCCGAGCACTCCGACGGGCTGTGGGACCCGGCGACCTGGCCCTCCGTGGCAGCGCGGCGCGGCCGTGAGGTGGCGGGGCTCCTCGAACATCCCGCCGGATACGGCCACATCGTCGTGGACGAGGCACAGGACCTCTCGCCCATGGAGTGCCCGGCTGTCGCCCGCCGCTCCGTCTTCGGCTCGCTGACCGTACTGGGCGACCTGGCGCAGGGCACCACCCCCTGGGCCGCGCGCTCCCGGCCCGCGCTGCTGCACCACCTGGGCAAACCGGATGCCGCCGTGATCCCGCTGACCACCGGGTTCCGGGTGCCGCGCGCCGTCCTGGCGCTCGCCAACCGGCTGCTGCGGAAGCTCGGGGCCGACGTCCCGGTGCCCCGTTCCCTGCGCGGGGACGGGGAACTGAGCATCCGGCAGGTCGCCGCGCCGGGCGAGCTGCCTGACGCGGTGGTGACCGCGGTGCGGGAGGCGCTGGGACGCGAGGGTTCGATCGGGGTGATCGCGGCGGACGAGGAGGTGGCCGGGCTCCGGGAGGTGCTGGTTGGGGCCGGGCTGCCGGTCGCGGGTCCGGAGGAGCTTCGGTCCCGGGTCGGCCTGGTGCCGGCGAGCGCCGCCAAGGGGCTGGAGTACGACCATGTGGTGGTCGTGGAGCCCGCGGCGATCGCCGGGGCGGAGGAGCGGGGGCTGCACCGGCTGTACGTGGTGCTGACGCGGGCGGTGTCGCGTCTCGAGGTGGTGGCGGCGCGTCCTCTCCCCTTCTGATGCCGTCGCTGCCTGATCCGGCGTGACCCCGGGCGGTCAGGTGAGCCAGGTGCCGTCGCGCATCAGGGTGCGGCCGGGGAGTTCGTCGGCCTCGCGCCAGGCCTGGATGCGGTGCGGGCGGAGGCGGAAGTACTGGTAGGGGGTGCCGAGGGTGCGGGGGTCGAAGCCGGTGCGGGCGGCGAAGGCGTCGGCGGCCTGGGAGCCGAGGTCGGCGAGGTCCACCGGCTCGGCGGTGGCGTCGACGACGACGACGTCCCGGGTGGGGCCGAGGCTGAGCCGGACCCGGCGGTCGGCGAGAAGGTTGCGGCTGGTCACCGAGGTGCGCGGGGTGGAGATGAGGAAGGCGGCGCCGTCCCAGTGATAGGAGAGCGGGATCAGGTGGGGGCCGCCGCCGGAGGGGTCGGCGGTCGCCACCCAGAGGTCGGTCTCACTCTCCAGCTTGGCCCGGGTGTCCCGCAGGCGCTGGGCGCGGTCGCGCGGGGCGGCGGGTGCCGAGGTGCCGGTGCTCGCCGGGTCGGCGGTCCCGGTGGTCGCGTCGGCCGTGGTCACTTCGTTCCCATCCCTTCCGTGATCTCTGCGAGTGTCGGCGCCGTGGCGGAGTCCTCCCACACGAAGCCGTCCGGGTCGGTGAAGGAGCCGAGGCCGCCGTTGACGGCGAGGCAGTGGGAGCCGCTGCCCTCGGGGGAGACGCCGGCGACCTTGGCGAGGCCGCGGCGCTTGTAGAGCGCCAGCTTGACCGGGGCCGAGCCGGAGGCGAACTCCGCGTACTTGCTGCCGAAGCCCTTGGCGACGGTCAGCCCGCGCTCGCCATAGAAGCGCTTGCTCGCCGAGACGTCCTCGACGCCCAGCAGCAGCACCAGCTCGTCGAAGGTGCGCGTCGCCGGTCCGGTGTCCTTCTTCGACGAGGACGCCAGCTGCCAGATGGTCCCGTCGGGTGCCTGCACGACGCCGCCGTAGCCCCACAGCGACTTGGCGGCGGGCTTCAGCGCGGTGGCCCCGGCGGCGATCGCGGCGTCGAAGAAGGCGTTGACGTCGGCCGGCTGGGAGACGACGAGGGACAGCGTGAAGCCGCGGAAGCCGGAGGCGGGGGCCTGGGCGGTACGGAGCCGGAGCTGCGAGTCCAGGCCGAAGGCGGTGGTGTAGAAGCGGTGGGCGGCCTCGGTGTCGGCCACCTCGAGGGTGAGGGATTCGATGGTCGTCATGGCTCTCACGCTAGGGGCGGCGGGTGGGCGGGGCTTCTTGATTCCTGACCGGTCCGGCCGGAGCGGTCAGGGGCCGTTGTCCGGGCCGGGGCCGGGGAGGGGTGAGGGCGTCCCGGCCGGTCGTGACCTGGCCGGCGGCGGTGTTCTGACCGGTCTCTGCGAGGGCCGTGGTCGTGTCCTGACCGGTTTCGGCAAGGGCCGTGGTGCTGTCCTGGCCGCTCTCGGCGAGGGCCGCGGTGCGGGCGCGTCGCCACTCGGGCTGGCACATGCGTGACTCCTGCGAATGCTCCTGTGGACGAGGGAGGGGTGCCGCCGCCCGCCCGCGCAGGCGGGCGGGAGGCGGGCGGGAGGTGCGATGTGCAGGGCTCAGCGGACTTCCTGGATGCGGATCATGTTGCCCGCGGGGTCGCGGAACGCGCAGTCGCGCACGCCGTAGGGCTGATCCATGGGCTCCTGAACCACTTCCACGTCGTGGGACTGCACCTTCTCGAACGTCTCGTCGAGGTTCGGCGTGGCCAGCATGATCCAGCCGTAGGTGCCCTTGGCCATCATTTCGCGGATGGTGCGGCGCTCGTCCTCGGCGATGCCGGGGTCGGCGTCCGGCGGGGACAGCAGGATGGAGGTGCCGGGCTGCTGGGGTGGGCCGACGACGATCCAGCGCATCCTGTCCTTGCCGACGTCGCTGCGCACCTCGAAGCCGAGCACGTCCCGGTAGAAGGCGAGAGAGGCCTCCGGGTCGTCGTGCGGGAGAGCTGTGGTGTGAATCGTGAGGTCCATGTCGGTCAGGCTAGGCAGCTCCCACCGGCACCGCTTCTCGATTCCTGACCGACCTCGCTGCCGGACAGCCGGGCGTCGGGGAACCGCGCGGAAGAGCGCGGTCGGCTGTCCGGTCTCATGCAAGTCCGGGCGAACGGCCTTCTCGGTCAGATGTGCAGATGGGAAGCCGGTCCAGCGCAGTTCCGCGGGCAGGTGCCGCATGTCGTTGTAGAACAGCACGGAGGACGGCCTGCCGGGTGAGTTCCTCGCAGAGGTCGATCAGGGCCGGGCCGTGATGTCGGCGAAGGCGCCAGTACTTGCGCTGGGCTCGAACGACATCGGGGGGTGCGGGACAGATCGAACTGTTCCTCGGGCGCCGAGGACGTGCTGACCGACCCGGAGTTCGTGGCGGATGCAGACGCCGGGGATGACCGAGACGTCAGCTCAGATGCCCGGAGATCTCCGAGACTGCCCGGACAGCACAGAGACAGGACAGAAGAGCGCGGTCGGCGCCTGGTGTCATGTCCCGCGCGGGCGGGTGGTGCACTCTTGCAAGCAGGGTGCTTGCAAAAGTTAGCGATGCGGGGCAAGGTGGAGGCATGGCATCGCTCAACGTCGGCAATCTCGGTGAGTACCTGCGCGAGCAACGGCGCAATGCGCAGTTGTCGCTGCGGCAGCTCGCCGACGCCGCCGGCGTGTCCAATCCGTATCTGAGCCAGATCGAGCGCGGGCTGCGCAAGCCGAGCGCGGAGGTGCTGCAGCAGGTCGCCAAGGCGCTGCGGATCTCCGCCGAGACGCTGTACGTCCGCGCCGGGATCCTGGACGCCGAGCGGGACCGGGACGAGGTCGAGACACGCGCCGTGATCCTCGCCGACCCGAGCCTGACCGAGCGTCAGAAGCAGGTGCTCCTGCAGATCTACGAGTCGTTCCGCAAGGAGAACGGCTTCGGGGACTCTGCGGCCGGTGAGGTGACGGAGACGGCGGCGGAGCTCCAGGAGGAGGGGGATTCCTCCACCAGCAAGGGCGGCACGTCCGCCGGCCGCCGCGACCGCGGCGGCAGCGACAGCGATCCGCGGCAGACGGCCGGCTGAGCCGGTCCAGGGCACCGGCCGCCCGCCGCGGATCACCACGAACCCTCAGCCGAAAACGATATCCGGGAGGACCATCACCATGGCCATCACCGACGACCTGCGCAAGACCTTCAGCGACCCCAAGCCGCTCTACTTCGCCGCCGGCACCGCCGACCTGGCACTGCAGCAGGCCAAGAAGGTGCCGGCCCTGGTCGAGCAGCTGCGCACCGAGGCCCCGGCCCGGCTCGAGGCCGTGCGCAAGACCGACCCGAAGGTGGTCCAGGAGAAGGCGACCACCCGGGTGAAGGAGACCCAGGAGACCCTCCAGACCAAGCTCCAGGAGATCCTGGGCACCCTCGACACCGACCTGAAGAAGCTCGGCGAGACCGCCCAGGACCTCGCCCTGCGTGGCGTGGGTGTGGCCGCCGAGTACGCGGTGAAGGCGCGCGAGACCTACGAGAAGGTCGCCGAGCACGGCGAGCAGGCCGTGAAGACCTGGCGCGGCGAGGCCGCGGAGAACATCGAGGACATCGCCGTGGCCGTCGAGCCCAAGGCGGAGCCCAAGGCCGAGGTCAAGGCGGAGGCGAAGCCGGCGGCCAGGGCCGAGGCCAAGCCCGCCGCGGCGGAGGCCGACGGCGACGCGAAGAAGCCGGCCGCCAAGAAGGCCCCGGCCCGCAAGAGCACGGCCGCGAAGAAGACCGCTCCGCCGGCCAAGTGACGATCACGGGTTCGTGCGGACGGCGAGCCCGTGAGGACGGACAGGCCCATGGTGACGATGGGCTCATGACGACGACGGGCCGGGCACTCTCGCGGTGCCCGGCCCGTTCTTCGGGTAGCCGGCCGGCGTCTGCGGGTACGGTGACCGAGTAAGGACGAGCGGACTCGGGTGGTGGATGTTGTGCTGATGCAGGGCTTCGCGGGGTTGATGTGGCTGCTGAGCATGGCCCTGATCGTTTTCAGCGGCTTCGCGCTGATCGACGCGGCCACTCGGCGTGAGGACGCCTACCGGGCGGCCGACAAGCAGACCAAGCCGTTCTGGCTGATCATCCTCGGGCTCGCCTTCGTGGTGAACCTGATCTTCCCGATCCTGTCGCTCCTGCCGATCATCGGCCTGATCGCGATCATCGTCTACATGGTCGACGTCCGTCCGGCCCTCCGCGGCCTGCCCGGCGGCGGCCGCAGGACCAGGGGCTCCAGCAGCGACGGCCCCTACGGGCCGTACAACGGCCGCTGACCCGCGGCCACGGTCAGCCACCGGTCCGCGGTCGTCCACCAAAGAGGGACGCGCCGCTCCTCGCGAGCGGCCGGTCTCAGCGGGCGTCCGCCCGGTCCAGCAGCAGTACGGCCACGTCATCGGTCAGCTCGCCCCCGTTGAGCTCCCTGACCTCGTTGACCGCGGCCTGGAGCAGCTGCTCGCCGCGCAGGCCGGTGTCGATCTGCCGGCGCACCATCTCGACCATCCCGTCCTGGCCCAGCCGCTCACCGCTGTCCCCGACGCGGCCCTCGATCAGGCCGTCGGTGTAGAGCATCAGGCTCCACTCGGAGCCCAGCTCCACCTGCATCCGCGGCCAGCGGGCGCCCGGCAGCAGGCCGAGGGCGGGGCCGTTGTTGTCGTAGGGGAGCAGCTGCGCGGGCAGCCCGGGGCGGGCCAGCAGCGGGGAGGGGTGACCGGCCAGGCACAGGCCGGCCCGGCGCCCGTCCGGCTCGATGTCCACCGTGCACAGGGTCGCGAAGATCTCGTCGTTGGTCCGCTCGTGCTCCAGCACCTGCTGCAGCGTCCCCAGCAGCTCGTCGCCGCACAGCCCCGCCAGCGTCAGCGCCCGCCAGGCGATGCGCAGCTCCACGCCGAGGGCGGCCTCGTCGGGGCCGTGCCCGCAGACGTCGCCGATCATGGCGTGCACGGTGCCGTCCGAGGTGCGCACCACGTCGTAGAAGTCGCCGCCGAGCAGCGCGCGGGAGCGGCCGGGGCGGTAGCGGGCGGCGAAGCGCAGCGAGGAGCCCTCCAGCAGCGGAGTCGGCAGCAGGCCGCGCTCCAGACGCCGGTTCTCCTGTGCGCGCATCCGGCCCTCGGCCAGTCGCCGCTCCGCGGAGTCGGAGCGCTTGCGCTCCACCGCGTAGCGGATGGCGCGGCTGAGCAGCCGGCCGTCCAGCTCGTCGCGGAAGAGGTAGTCCTGGGCGCCGACGCGCACCGCCTCCGCGCCGCGCTCCGCGTCGCCGGACGCGGTCAGCGCCAGCACGGCGTGCCGGGGTGCGAGCTGCAGCACGTGCTTGAGGACGGCGAGCTCGTCGTGGTCGTCCGCCTCACCGCTGCCGTCGGCGGCGGTGTCGGTGTTCCTGGTGCGGCCCGGTGCGGGCAGCGCGAGGTCCAGCAGGATGCAGTGCACGTCGTCGGTCAGCAGCCGCTCGGCCTCGGTGAGGTTGCGGGCCGTGCGGACGCGGATCGGCTTGCCGGCCTGGTCGAGCAGGTCGGGCACGATCGGGGACCCTGCCGGGTCGTCCTCGATCAGCAGCAGTGTGAGGTTGGTGTGGGCGGTCGTCTCGGCCCTCCCCGGCGCGGTCCCGGCCCGGTCGGTGTCGCTCGCGGCCGGGCCTGCCGTGCGCGGGGCGCCTGCCCCGGTCTCCACGGAGACCTGGGTGGTGCCGCCGTTGTGGGATGCGGCGTGCGCCTGACCGCCTTCCGCGGCCGGGATCGCTCTCTGCCGCGGTACGGGTACGGGCATTGATCCGGGTTCCTTCCCTCCCCCCGAGGGCATGGCGGGGGCGAGGGATCGCGGCCCTTCCCCGGGCGTACGCCGCGACTGCGGTTCGTACGGGCCAGGGGATGCCCCTTCGAACGGGGACCATAGCGGGTGTCGCCACCGCAACGGAATGGTGTGAGGCACGCCGCCCGGCCAACGGCCACTGTCATATGCCGCGTTTGCTACCGCAGTTGGACAGGCCGGAGCCGTCCCGGGGATGACGAACGTCACGTCCTCGACCGGTTCGTGGGTGTGATCGTCGTGCACTGCGTCACGTGGCCCGTGTCACCGGGGCGTTGGCGGGCGGCCGGCCGGCGTCCGGGCGGCCGGCTGGCCGCGTCCGGGCGGTCGGCCCGTCTGCGTCCCGGCACATCGGTCGGCCGGTGCCCGGGGCATCGGTCCGGTCAGTCCGCGTCCGGCCGGACCACACCGAGGATCGGCATCGAGCCGGCCCCCGCGAGCGTCACCGTCCGCCCCGGACGCGGGGCATGGACAATGGTGCCCTTCCCGACATACATCCCCACATGGCTCGCATCGTCGTGGTAGATGATCAGGTCGCCGGGCCGCATCTGACGGATGTCCACCCGCTCGAGCTGCTTCCACTGCTCCTGCGAGGTGCGCGGGATGCCCCGGCCCGCCGACAGCCAGGCCTGTGAGGTGAGTCCGGAGCAGTCGTACGCCTTCGGGCCCTCGGCGCCCCACTGGTAGGGCTTGCCGATCTGGGCGGTGGCGTAGGCGACGGCCTTCTTGCCCTGCGCGCTGGCCTCGCCCTTGATGTCGTCGAGGATGCCGGAGCTCAGCCAGGCGCTCTGGGCGCGCCGGGCGGCCTCCTTCTCGAGCCGGGCCAGGCGTTCGCGCTCCTCCTTCTCCAGGGTGGACTCGAGCTTTTCCGCCGCGGCGATCTGCTTCTCGATCTTCTTCTGCGCCTTGGCCTTGGCCTTGCGGCCCGCCTCCAGCTTGCGCCAGCGATCCCGGGCGTCCTCGGCGTAGCGCTTCAAGTCCTTCTGGGTGCGGGTCATCTCGCCGAGCAGGCCCTTGGCGGCGTGCTGGCCCTGGCGCACCCGGTCGGTGCCCTCGAGGAACTCCTGCGGGTCGTCGCTCAGCATCAGATGCGCCTCCGGCGGCAGCCCGCCGCCGCGGTACTGGGCGGCCGCGGCCGCTCCGGCGCGCTTCTTCAGCTCCGCGAGCTTCTCCTCGCCCTTGACGATCTTCTTGGCCAGCCGGACGATCTCGGCGTTCTGCTTCTTCGCCTTCTCCTCGGCCGCGTTGTACTCCTCGGTGGCCCGGGCCGCGGCGCGGTAGAGCCGGTCGAGCCGCTTGCGTACCGCCTCGAGTTGGGCGTTGGTGACGGGCGCGTCGGATGATGCGCTCGCGGACGGGCTCGCGGTGGCGCTCGGGGACGGGCCCGGGTCCGCGAACGCGGTCCCCGGTGCCGCCAGTACGGTGATCGCGCAGACCACGCCGATCGCCGCGGTGAGCAGGCTGGTCTTGCCCGTCCTCATGACCTCAGTCCCCCAAACTGATTAACCGTCAGTAACTTCTGGTCACCGAGGGGATGCTGCCACGGGATGCGCCCCGCGTACAGAGGACATCCTGTCCGGACCCGCACCCCAAATCCGCACTCCGGGCCCGCACGCAGGCCCGCGGCCGGGCCCGCACTCCGGGCCCGCGGCCGGGCCGTCCTCCGGCCCGCTCGCCGGGATCTCCGGTCCCGCCGTCCGTATCTGCCCCTCTGTTCGCCTCTCGCACACCCGTGAGCGCTGATCGCCCCGCGAGTGTGACGAACGACTCACAGAGATCGTTCCCGCCCTTCACCCGCAGGTGTGCGGCCCTTGCCGCCGACGGGTGTTGCGCGCCGGGCCACCCGCCCCTCGGAGGGTTCAGCCGGGTCACCCGCCCCCGGACGCGCTCAGGTGCGCGGCGCCAGTGCCTCCCAGCGCACCGTGACCTCCCCCTGCCGCCACCGCACCGGGCGGTCCGTGACCGGCCAGTCGGCGGAGAGGGCGTGGACCGCACGGATCCAGCGCTGGCGGGCGCCGTAGGAGGCGTAGGGCGCGGCGGCGGCCCAGGCGCGGTCGAAGTCGCGCAGGAAGGCGTGCACCGGCTCACCCGGGACATTGCGGTGGATGAGCGCCTTCGGCAGGCGTTCCGCCAGGTCGGAGGGGCGGTCGAGGGAGGCGAGCCGGGTCGCGAAGGTGACCGTGCGCGGCCCCTCGGGGCCGAGGGCCACCCATACGTGCCGGCGTCCGATCTCGTCGCAGGTCCCCTCGACGAGCAGTCCGCCGCGGGAGCCCGTCGCCGGGTCGGCGGGCGCGAGACGCGCGCACAGGCGCTGCCAGACGCCGGCCACCTCGGACTCCTCGTACTGGCGCAGCACGTTCGCCGCCCGGACCAGCACCGGCCGGCCGGAGACGGGGATCTCGAAGCCGCCGTGCCGGAAGCGCAGGCCCTCGCGCTCGTAGGGCAGGGCCGCGGCGACCCGGGCCGGTTCGATCTCGACGCCCACCACACGGGTGCGGGGTGCCGTCCCGCGCAGCCGGTGCAGCAGTTCGACCGCCGTCCAGGGGGCCGCGCCGTAGCCGAGGTCCACGGCGATCGGATCGGCGGCGCGGCGCAGCTCGGCGCCGTGCGTGGCCGTGATCCAGCGGTCCATGCGGCGCAGCCGGTTGGGGTTGGTGGTTCCCCGCGTCACATTCCCCACGACGGGGGCCCTCCCGCGCGACCGGGGCCGGGCATGGGGGAGGGGGAGGGCGCGGGCTGTCATACGTACGAGGGTATGGGGGTACGCGGACCCGGCGGAGCGCCCGCCCTCGGCCCCGGCGCCCACGCACCCCGATCTCGAACGGTTGAGCGATGGCCGGTAATGATTCGGCAAAGAAGCGTCCCGTGGTGGCTGCACGGAAATGGGAGCGTGCCCTTCCGCTGTTCACCCACCGGAGGAGCCGTGCCCCCTCCGCAGCCACGCCTGCCCGCAGCGAGGAGGAACGCCCCGTGAGCCAGTACATCGCCAGGCTCGGCAGGCGTTCCGCCACCGCCCACCACCGGCTTCGCCTGCACCGCAGGCCGCGCCGGGTGGCGATGCTCTCGGTGCACACCTCACCGCTGCACCAGCCCGGCACCGGCGACGCCGGCGGCATGAACGTCTACATCGTGGAACTCGCGCAGCGCCTCGCCGCCATCAACATCGAGGTCGAGATCTTCACCCGGGCCACCGCCGCCGCCCTCCCGCCCACCGTGGACCTCGCCCCCGGCGTCCTCGTCCGGCACGTCGACGCCGGTCCCTACGAGGGACTCGCCAAGGAGGACCTGCCCGCCCAGCTGTGCGCCTTCACCCACGGCGTCATGCAGGCCTGGGCCGGCCACCGCCCCGGCCACTACGACCTGGTCCACTCCCACTACTGGCTCTCCGGCCACGTCGGCTGGCTCGCCGCCCAGCGCTGGGGCGTGCCGCTGGTGCACGCCATGCACACCATGGCCAAGGTCAAGAACGCCAACCTGGCCGACGGCGACACCCCCGAGCCCGCCGCCCGCGTCATCGGCGAGACCCAGATCGTCGCCGCCGCCGACCGGCTGATCGCCAACACCGACGAGGAGGCCGGCGAGCTCGTCCACCACTACGGCGCCGACCCCGCCAAGGTCGCCGTCGTCCACCCCGGCGTGAACCTCGCCCGCTTCCGCCCCGCCGACGGCCGCGCCGCCGCCCGCGCCCGCCTCGGCCTGCCCCAGCACGCGCTGATCCCGCTCTTCGCAGGACGCATCCAGCCCCTCAAGGCCCCCGACGTGCTGCTCCGCGCCGTCGCCGTGCTGCTCGCCGAGCGCCCCGAACTGCGCTCCCGGCTGTGCGTGCCCGTGGTCGGCGGCCCCAGCGGCAGCGGACTCGCCAAGCCGGAGGGGCTGCAGAAGCTGGCCGCCCGCCTGGGCATCGCCGACGTGGTGCGCTTCCATCCGCCGGTCGATCAGGAGCAGCTCGCGGACTGGTTCCGCGCCGCCTCCGTGCTGGTCATGCCCTCCTACAGCGAGTCCTTCGGCCTGGTCGCCATAGAGGCCCAGGCCACCGGAACACCGGTGCTCGCCGCGGCCGTCGGCGGCCTGCCGGTCGCCGTGCGGGACGGAGAGACCGGCTTCCTGATCCAGGGCCACGACCCCGCCGCCTACGCCCGCGTCCTGCGCGAGTTCGCCGACCAGCCCCAGCTGTCCTCCCGCATGGGCGCCGCGGCCGCCCGGCACGCCCAGTCCTTCGGCTGGGACACGGCCGCCGCCGCCACCGCCGACGTGTACACGGCCGCGGCCCAGGCCCACCGCCGTCACGTACGCTCGCACCATGGCTGACGATCAGAAGGACGACCGGAGAGCGGCCCAGGACGATCAGCGAGCCGCGCAGGTGATCGAGGCGGCCCTGAAGGACGCCGGCCTCGAATGGGAGACCACGGCCCCCGGCTCCTTCGTGGTGACCCTCCCCGGCGCCCGCAAGCTGTCCACGACGGTCTCCCTCATCGTCGGACGCCACTCGCTGTCGCTGAACGCCTTCGTCATCCGCCACCCCGACGAGAACGAGTCCGGCGTCCACCGCTGGCTGCTCGAGCGCAACCTCAAGCTGTACGGCGTCAGTTACGCCGTGGATCCGATGGGCGACGTGTACGTCACCGCCAGGCTGCCGCTGGCCGCGGTCACCCCCGAGGAGATCGACCGCCTGCTCGGCCAGGTCCTGGAGGCGGCCGACGGCGCCTTCAACACTATCCTGGAGCTGGGCTTCGCCACCGCCATCCGCAAGGAGTACGAGTGGCGGGTCTCGCGCGGCGAGCCGACCCGCAACCTGGAGGCCTTCGCCCACCTCACCCGGCGCTCGGACGACACCGGCGCCGAGGGCGCCCCCGCTTCCGGGGACTAGCCTCTGCGACGGCCGGCCTCCGGGGAACCGCGCCGGCGCGGGTGCCACGGAACGCCGGTCCGTCAGCGCCCCCGCGGGCGACGGCGGTAACGCCCCGGAGTGACCCCCACCAGCCTGCGGAAGTGCCGGGTGAGATGTGCCTGGTCGTAGAAGCCGGCCGCCACCGCCACCTCGCCCGGTGAACCGCCCTCCAGCAGCAGCCGCCGGGCCAGCCCCACCCGCCGGGACATCAGGTACTGGTGCGGGGCGATGCCGTACGCCCCGCTGAACGCACGCACCAGATGGGCGGGATGGGCCGACAGCTGCCGTGCGGCCTCCTCCAGGGTCAGCCCCTCCACCACCTGCGCGTCGAGCAACTCCCGCAGCCGGCGCGCCAGCACCGGATCCCGCCGGGGCGCCGGCGCGTCCTGCTGCGACAGCAGATGCGCACGCAGCCGCTCCCCGATCAGCGTCAGCCGGCTCTCCGCCTCCAGCTCGTCGCCCGGATGCACCAGCGCGGCGTGCACCTGCGCCACCCGCTGCCGCAGCAGCGGATCCCGCACCTCGGGCCGGTCCACCGCCGCCCCGATCAGCCGGTCGTCCAACCGGCCGCCGTCACCGCCGTCCAGATACAGCACCCGCTTGCGGAAGCCGTCCGCCGTGGCGGGCGCGCCGTTGTGCGGGACGTGCGGCGGCAGCAGCGTCACCGTGTCGTGCGGGGTGCCGTGCTCGTGCCGGTCCAGGTCGTACCGCACGGCGCCGTCGTCGACGATCAGCAGCGTCCAGGCGTCGTGCACATGCATCGGATAGGCGTACTCGGTGAAGCGGGCGTGGAACACCTCGGCGACACCGGGCACACGGGGCCGCCAGGCGGAGACCTGCTGCTGCCGCTGCAGGGCAGCCCCTGGTCCGCATGGCGCCTGCTCCGCGACCGTCTGCCGCGGGGCCGGCTGCTCGCTGGGCCGGGAGGCTGTCTGCGCGCCCATGCAAAAAACGTACAAGACCGCCGCAAGGGCCGCCGGGCAGGCTCGACGGCATGAGCACGCGCTTCGACACCAAGATCGCCGTACTGCTGCGTGAGGACCTGGCGACCTGGCAGCGCCTCAACGTCACCGCCTTCCTGGTCAGCGGCCTCGGCACCCGTCTCCCCGAGGTGATCGGCGAACCCTACGAGGACGCGGACGGCGTCCCCTACCTGCCGATGTTCCGCCAGCCGGTGCTGGTCTTCGAGGGCACCAAGGAGACCCTCGCGTCCGCCCACGCCAAGGCCCTCTCCCGCGCCCTGCCCCGCGCGGTCTTCACCGGCGACCTCTTCACCACGGGCAACGACACGGACAACCGCGCGGCGGTGAAGGGGGTGCGCACGGAGGACCTGGACCTGGTGGGACTCGCGGTCTACGGGCCGCGGAACGCGGTCGACAAGGTGCTCAAGGGAGCACGGATGCACCCGTGAGCGTCCCCGGGACCGCGGCCGGGCCACCGGCCGAGGCTTCTCGGGCGTCTGGACCGGAGGTGACGACGTCTCACATCGCGCCGGAGCCGTAGCGCTCGGCCAGCAGCCGCTTGTGGTGACCCCTGCGGCGGAACGCGGTGATCAGGACGACGGCGATGCCGGCGCCCACGCCGAACAGCGGGAGGAGAACGGCCAGTACCAGCCGGCCTCCCAGGGCGACCAGGCCGCCGAGGTCCCCGATGGCGAACTCCGACGGCCTCTCGGAGTCGCAGGTGATGCGGTAGTCGCCGGCCTGCGACACCTCGATGGTGTAGAGCGGGTTCCAGGTCTCGTCGCGGGTGAGGAACACGTCGATGCCGGGGCTGGTGAGCGCGGGGTCGCCCGGACCGGAGATCTCACACGTGGGGCGGGACGGGCCGATCCTGTCCTCGAGCCAGATCGCCTTCTCGTCGTCGGGATCGAGCCGCAGGGTGACGGTCTTCCCTTCGGCGAACCGGTTGCCCGTGTCCACGGCGTCGATGACGCTCTTGAACTGGTGGACGGCGATGACCATGCCCAGCACGATCGACACGACAGAGCTCACGGCCGCCGTCACGTACCAGTGACGACCGGGCCGCAGCTCGCTCGCCGGTATCCGCGGCGACGGGGAGGGCTGCATCGGCACACCCTAGATCACCGGATCACGGTGGCGGGGCCGTGGGGAGCCGTCGCAGCTTCCCACTCTGACGACGGCCGTCCCGCCGTGCCGCAGCGGAAGCCCTCTGCCCGCAGGGGCCCTGTGGGCAGAGGGCTTGATCAGTACCGGTGGTGGTACGGGCTACTTCTTCTTGCCCTGGGTCTTGCCGGGGATCTTGGTGAGCTGGGTTTTTGCTGGTCAGGAGACCACGGGCTTGCTCAGCTACTGTCATCGCTGGCCGTTGATGAGTGGTCTTGAGTCACCTCGGACGGCCCAGAGACGGCCCGGCCATTGGTCGCCTCCGCCCGCAGAAGATCGTCAGGACTCATGAACGTCGAGATGTCAGAGCTTGGCGTGCATGGGGTCGCCAGGCGCCTCTCCCGCTCGTCCTCTGACATCGGTTCGAACTCGGGCGGCTCGTAGCTCTCGTCCGTCCACCCGCAATGTCTGCAAGTCCCTGCCACTACGCTGTAGGACTCGCACTCGTCACAGCGCTTGACGGAGTTGGCGAGTCGCACCCGAGCCGCCGTGAATACACCCAACAGGTGCTCAACGGCTTTCAGACCGATCTCAGCGTCCGTCCGAACTGCCCGCTTCGCGTGGGTCAACCAGTTGACGTACTCCCAGGTCTCTGCAGCGCTCTTCTTGAGATACGAGCGGAGCTTTGTAGCGGAAGCCCCAGCTGCCAGGTAGTTCGCCAACAGCTCAGACCACGCCCGGAAGTCGGCATCCTTCGGCCGGTCCTTGCCGGCCGGTACCAGCTGATCCGAACGCGTCTCTCCAACGAAGGAGACCAGACACTCGCGAAGACGCACACCCACGGCTTGGAAGTTCTCGGCCTCATCTCCACTGTCATAAGCCTCGAACGCCTGCTCCCACCGACGCCAAGAGCCTGGCAGAAGCTCGGCTTCGTCGGGTGCGAGTGGCACCTGTCGCTCCTGGAGGTACGACATCCGAAGCATGAGTCCAACGTGGAAGGTCAGGACAACGTCTCGGCTCTTGAAGTCGCGTTGGTCGTACAGGTTCGTGCTGTTGGTTACGACCCACCATCGACTGTCTTCGCAGTGCACGTCCCAGATGTCGTGCCGTACTGGGCCCACCAGTTCAGAGGCGGCCTTCTCCAGATGCACGACCTTCTCCTGGGCTTGGTCCTCGACGTAGGCCCTGATGTGAGCCTTCTCCTGGTCCGTCGCTCGCACGCCTTCCCCCTATCCCTCGTGACGCGAGGGTAGCGAGAAGCCAACGGCCGGGCAGCTCAATTGGGCCTCTGCGCTGTACTCATCTCTGCGAACCGCGCTCTCAGCTTGGGAAGCTTGGGTCTTTTACGGCCGATTACTGGGCTGACCTGCGGCGAAGCGGCCACCGATCTTGGCTGACTGGCGGCCGGGTCACGGCTATTCCCCGTGGTTTCCCGCCTGACCTGGCACGGTTCTGGCACGCCGGGGCGGGTGATCTCCTGTTGCTCGGCTTGGTCGCCTGGACCCTACGAGTCAACTTAGCTGTCTGTGCTGCCCGTTTCCGACCCGCTGTTGTCAGTGGGCCCTCATACAATCGGAGTTGACCGTCATGGGCCTGATGTGAAGGAGGTGAATGATGGCCAAGAAGGGAAGCGGTGGCAGCTCCGGGAGTAAGGCCCGGAGCGCCGTAACCGGCCGGTACGTGACCAAGAGCTATGCGAAAGCTCACCCGCGTACCACGGTGGTAGAGACTCCGAAGAGGCGTTCCGGCAAGAAGTGACCTCTTGAAGTCAAACAGGGAGGGGTGTCGCTCGAGCGGCGCCCCTCCGCTTCTCCCACCATATCGCCCCGTACGCGGACGGCTAGCCGCGGGGACATCCGATCAGAACAGTCTTGAAAGCCGTTGCGGTGGCAACGTCGTCGTGGGTTCGAACCCCACCGCCTCCGCTGGCTCAACAGAGAACGGCCCCTGACCTTGGCATCTGGTCAGGGGCCGTTCTCACATCGGGCTACCGGCCTTGCCCGTGAATCCCTGCGGTTCACCGCACGATCGGGCACGGGTAGGGCACGGGCCAGTCTGATTAATTCGTAGCTCCAGGAGCCCCGCTAGAGGCTCATGAACGGCGCATCCGGCCGTCGTTGTTCAGCTCCGCAAGTGGTTAGCCCACGCGGCCTTGATCTGGTCTCCTTGGTCAGCCGTGATGACGCCGGCCTCCAACGCCACCGACACGACGTCCGATGCGACGCCAAGTTGCATGGCGTTGACGGCTTCTTTCATACGGTCTGAGCTACGGGGCGTCCCGACGTGTCCCGGCTCTAGGTCACCAGGGAGGAAGTTCGCAACCTCCCCGTCGTGCCCCTCGAACGCGGCTACGTCCATCCTTACGTGCACCCGCTTGGTGCCTATCGAGACAACGGTCCCGTGTGAGCCCTGGTGGTATATGGGCCTGTCGCTCGGCAGTGAGACTGTCACTTTGTCTCCGACCTTGAAGCTATTCAAGCTCCGTTGACTACCGAACACGTATGTCCCCCTCGGCCTCGAGCTCATGATTCAACAGACAGTGATAGCTACTGGATGGTTTGCGGTTGTGTCGCCCATCCCTATTCGCTACCCCCCGCTAACGAGTTTCAGCTTCGGTCGTGCCGGTGCTGATGGTTCTCCACCGCTCTGGATTCCGATAGGTGCCAACCCGAAGACGTACTCGTTCAGCTCGTCAGGATAGATATTGAGCTCCTCTGCAAGCTCCGAGAACGTCATATTTAGCGGCTTCCGGAGGGCGCCAAATACCTTCACCAATAGTTGGCTGCTCTCGCGAACCAGTGAGGAATCAGGTTCTGCACGGCGATAGCCTCGACGCGCCAGTTCCTTTACGGTTTGGTTGTAGCGCCATTCAGAAAGTAGGCCCAATTTGCGCAACCTGTAGGTGAGTGCCATGGCCGACACTCCCCACTTGCGCTTCGCGCTCAGTATCCGGTCGATAGACGCATTGTGTAGCCGTTGCGCAACGACGCCTGCACGGGGCATAAGGAAGGCCGACGCGAAGTCATTCGCTTCGCCCTCCGAGTCGCGGCCGTGGGGGATGCGGTGCTCACAGTGCAACACAAGGTGGCCGAGCTCGTGGGCGACATCGAATCGCCCCCGCTCGCCTGTCTTCCGTGTGTTCAAGAAAACGTACGGCGTGCCGTATTTGATGGTAGAAAAGGCGTCGATGTCGAGGCAGTCGGATGGCAGCGAGAATACGCGGACCCCATTTGATTCAATCAAATGTAGGGCGTTTGGTACCGGTGCTTCTCCGAGTCCCCATGCGGCACGGACCTGCTCTGCTGCAGCCTCGGGCGTCAAGTGCGGGTATGTTGGCACGTTAACGGATGGAAGCTTGAACAAGCCCTCCATCCACTCATTCAGAGCAACGGCTACTGTTCCCGAACTCAGGGCGCTATCACGTTCTGCGGCAGTCATCTTTGAAGGGGCACGGAAGCTAACGGCGTCCAGCTGCAACTGTGCCGGCGCGGGTGCCCCAAAGAAGCTGACAGGATAATGGAGTGCGGACGCTAGAGAAGAAATCGTCTCCGGTGAGGGCACCTTACGGTGATTCTCAAACGCAGTGATGCTCTGCGCCGATACTCCAGACCGTTGAGCCAACTCTGCTAGAGTCATTCGCCGTCGTTTGCGGGCAACGACCAGTCGTTCTGGGGTGAACACTTTCCTCAGCTCCCACGTCCGCACTCCTACATACCGTTTAGCCCCCCAGCAGCTCCACGACAACTTCCGGGCCGCTGCCATCGCCCGGGTCGTCCAGAAGCGCGATGTCCGCGCCGGGGTCACCCAGATCGGGCAACCGCAGCGGGATGCGCTCCTGCCACTCATCGACGAACTTCCCGTTCATCTTGATCGGCAGGGACAGCTCGGCAGAGATCACTCCCTTGTCCCACTCGTACAGCAGGCACCAGGTCGGGATCTGGTCGAGTTCGCGACCGTAGAGAACCTCGTCGTGGCTGAGAAGAGCGAACTGCCCGTTCTTCTCAACCATGCGGGCCATTGCTGCACCCTTCGGGTTCTTAGACCGAACCTTGGCGTTGAGGTCCCCCACGCCCCCCTTGGCGCTGATAGCCGTCACAGCGTGACTCATGCTGGGGTGGATCATCCGGAGGATGCTATCCCTGGAGGTGCGCTGCCAGCCTTCCGGGTCGAGACCTTCAGCGATGTACCGGTTGGTGCGGCTCCAGAACATGAAGCCACGCATGGCCGGCGCATCAAAATCAGTGCAAGTACGGACATCTGCGGCGGCCAGGTCAAGCGCGCCGTAGAAGAGATCAACCGAGAAGTCGAGCTGCGTCAGCCGCTCTTCGCACCACTCAGGATCCAGGTTCTGCACAGCCCCTCCAGACAACCTTGATTTCAAAAACCATACCTCATCCGAGGCGCCATTTTTGAAACCTAGGCCATCATCGCATGTCAGTTCGATTCTGTCACTGCCGAAGACCTCCACCCATCAACCTCCCCAGCTCCCATCCCGTACGCCGTCGACCCACACACCGTGGAGCGGGCGTGGTTCCTGGCGTCCAGGTGGAGCGCGCCACTGTACGAACGACCTGGACGCCAGGGGCCGCGTCTGCTCGGCTCTGCCTGGGTCGACGGCGTACGGGATGGGAGCTCCCCACGCACGCCACAACGGACCCGCAGTCGGCGACGGCTCCTCCTCGGTGTACGAGCGGCAGGAAGAGAGTTGGGCGAAACCGTCCATGTGATGCGGGTGCTGGCATGCGTAACCACATCACTGTGCAGGGTTCCGAGCGCAGGAGAGCTTGCCTGGTCTCGACTCGCCCCTCGTACAGCCATGCCCACGCCTCGTCTGATGCGTCGGAGTCGAGCGCTGGTGAGATGGTGCGCAGGGCAACAGCGATCCAGCGGTCCGCCTGCGGTGCCGAGCGGGTGTCGAAGGATGCCAGGAGCGTTGGCCCTTCCGCAGAGGTCAGGTCCTCGGTCCAGCACTCGCACCAGTAGCCGCGGATGGGTGCGCTCATGAGGCCGCCCCCGGTGGGTAGACCGCGAGCACGTAGCGAGTGCCCTCGTCGTAGAGGGTGAGCTGGTATCCCGTGCCTGTGGCCATGTAGGCGAGGGCGCGTTCGTGCTCCGCCTCGTCCGTCAGCCAGTGCAGTCCCGGCCGTGCGTACGCGGCATCGAGCTGGTCGGTGATGTGGCGGGCGCGCTCTTGTAACCAGCGCAGGGCCAGGCGCGGGCTCGCTGCGTCGTGTGATCCCAGCGGGATCGAGCGCACCTGATCCAGGGGGTAGGCGGCGGCCCGGCACTGGTAGGGGAGAGGCTGGCTGCCCACGTCCAGGGCCTCGGGATGCGTGTACGTCAGCACGGGTGTCCTCCTGCCGATCCTCGCGGTGCGGCGAACAGTTCCGCGGTGACGGTGTGGCCGGCCTGGCTGCGGTGGACGATGACCCGGTGCGCGAGAACGCTGACCAGATCCAAGCCTCGGCCGTGTTCGGCGTCCTGGTCCCGGTGCTCGACCTTCGGGGCAGTGCCAGTGCCTCCGTCGTCCGTGACCGAGAGCGCGATCACTTGCGCGGAGACCGCCAAGGCCAAGTGAAAGCTGCCCGCCTGATGGCCGCTGGCCGTGTGGAGGATCGCGTTCGCGCTCAGCTCGCTGACGATCAGCTCGGCGTCCTCGGCCAACGGCGATCCCCGCAGGATGTCGCGGGTCCAGCGGCGGGCCCTGCTGACCTCTTCCGGGAAACCTGGGCAACTGAGCCCCCAGACCCGGGCGCTACTCGTATACTCGTGCATACAAGTTCCTTCATGCTGGTAGGCCGCCATGTGCAGCGGGTTCGGGCTAGACGAGTTTCACGCCGTCGTGGGCGCGGACGGCCGGCGGGGACGCCGCGTCGAGTGCGTCAAGCACGCGGATCGCGTACGCCTCGTCGGTGAGTTCGATGACTTCTTCGCGGGTGGCCCAGTGCAGGGCGCGGGTCTCGTCTCCCGTGGTGGGAGTGCCGTCGGCCGCCTGGCAGCGGAAGACGAGGGAGACGATCAGGCCCGTCATGTTCTTGTAGACACCGGTCAGGGTCGCGGGAAGCTCGATCTTGATGCCGGTCTCTTCGAGGACTTCGCGCTGAAGGGCCTCGGGGATGGTCTCCTCGCGTTCGAGGACTCCGCCCGGGGGTTCCCAGTGGCCGTTGTCGCGGCGCTTGATCAGGAGGGCCCGGCCTTGGTCATCGACGATGACCCCGGCGACGCTCACGGAGTGCGGGCGTTCTGTGCTCACGTTCCTCGGCCCTCTCGGCTGACTAGGCTCTCCACCGTAGCAACAAAACTCGCCCACTCGTCTAGATACCTAAAGGAGTACGCATGGCGTCTCTACCGAGCATTCTCGGCGGCCTTGACCCGACCAGTGATCGTGCGGTCTTCCGGCAGATTGCCGACCAGTTGCGCGAGGCCATCGACCGTGGGCGATTCAAGGAAGGGGAGAAGCTGCCCTCCGAGGCTGAGCTGGTCGAGCACTACGGGGTTTCCCGGATGACGGTCCGGAACTCCTTCTCGATCCTCCAGGGCGAGGGCCTGGTGCACGCCGAGCACGGCCGGGGCGTCTTCGTCCGGCCCCGGCCTCCGGTGCGCCGCCTCGCCTCCGACCGGTTCGCCCGGCGCCACCGCGAACAGGGCAAGTCCGCGTTCATCGTGGAGGCCGACGCCGCCGGCAGTCACCCCACCGTGGACAGCCTGGAGGTGAAGGAGGAGAAGGCCGGCCAGGACATCTCCACCCGGCTCGGTTCCGTGCGGCGCGTGCTCGCCCGGCGTCGCCGGTACCTGCTCGACGGCCGACCGGTCGAGTTCGCCACGTCCTACCTCCCGCTCGACATCGCCCGCGGTACGCAGATCGCCGAGCCCAACCCCGGCCCCGGCGGCATCTACGCCCGTCTCGAGGAACTGGGCCACCAGCTCGACCACTTCGAGGAGGAGATCCGGGCCCGGATGCCCTCGCCGTCCGAGGTGAAGACGCTCCAACTGGCCTCCGGCGTGCCGGTGATCCACCTGATCCGTACCGCCTTCGACACTTCGGGACGGGCCGTGGAGGTCTGCGACACGGTGATGGCGGCCGACGCCTACGTCCTCTCCTACCAGCTTCCGGCGACCTGATCGGCGGTGCGCGAGGCCACTTCTCCGGACTCGTACACACCGACACGCATACTCGTATAGACGAGTGGGCAAGTTGTGTGGCAGGGTGATCCCGTTCCCGGCGCCGCCGGGTTCGAAGGATGCATCTTGTCTAGACGAGTAGATGGGGAGAAACCTTGCGCACCATCCGTGTGGAGACCTCGGCCGCGACGATCCTGCTGACCGAGGCGCCCGAGCCCAAGGTCCGCGACCGGCAGTCGGGCGAGATCGCGAAGGACGCCGTCAGCGGTGAGGCGCTGATGACCATCGGCGTCGTGTACATCGAGGAGGGGGAGTCGTCCCTGATCAAGGTGACCGTTCCGGAGAGCGGGGTGTCGGAAGGGCTCGCCCTCGGTGCCCCGGTCTCGCTGCCGGGCCTGGTCGCACGGCCGTGGGAGAGCGTGTTCAACGGCCAGCAGCGGCACGGCATCGCCTTCCGGGCCGCCGCCGTCACTCCGGCCGCCTTCCCGGCCGCCATGGGGGTGTCGGCCTGATGACCGACCTGGCAACGCTTCTGGAGGTGGGAGGTCCCGTCGCCGCGCTCGGCGGTGGGGCCGCCTACGCCCGGGCGCGACACCCCGGCGTCTACTGGTCCATGGTCGGCTTACCGGTGTCCACGGTCCGACTGCTCAGCTCCTACGGCTCCGTCATGGAGGCGTGCGGGCTGACCGTGGCCCCCTCCCGGCTGCGGGTCCTGGCAGTCAAGGCCACCACCCGCCGTGAGGTCCGGCCCGTACCGCCGCGCCGGGGGATCATCCGCCCGACCACGACGGGACTGCGGGTCCGCCTGAGGCTCGCCCCGGGGCAGGAACCCGCCGACGTGGCCGCCTCCGCCGAACGGCTGCGGCACGCCTGGGGCGTCCACGCCGTCTACGTGACCACGATCAAGCCGGGCGTGGTCGAACTGCGGCTCGTCGGCTTCGACGTGCTGCGGCGGGTGCGTATGCCGCGCAAGCTCCGCCCGGACATCCTCCGGGTGCCGGTCGCGCTGCGCGAGGACGCCACTCCATTCGTACGCGACTACCGCACCGTGCCGCACCAACTCACCCTCGGCGCCACGCTGTCCGGCAAGTCCATGTACCTGCGTCACCTCGTCGCCGGCCTCGCCCGCCAACCCGTCGCCCTGGTCGGCATCGACTGCAAACGGGGCGTGGAACTGGCGCCCTTCGCCCCGCGCCTGTCGGCGCTCGCCACCGACCCGGAGCAGGCCGCCGAGCTGCTGCCCGTGCTCATCAAGGAAATGGAGGACCGGTACGACCTGATCAAGGCTCGGCAGGGCATCGCGCCGAGCACGCCGGACGAGGAGATCACCTCCGACATCTGGGGCCTGCCCGAGCATGAACGCCCGGCGCCTGTCGTGCTGTTCGTCGACGAGGTGGCCGAACTCTTCCTCGTCGCCACGAAGAAGGACGAGGAACGCCGGGACGAGATGGTCACCCAGCTCATCCGGCTCGCCCAGCTCGGCCGGGCCGCCGGCATCTACTTGGAGGTCTGCGGCCAGCGCTTCGGCGCCGAACTCGGCAAGGGCGCGACCATGCTGCGGGCCCAGTTGACCGGCCGCGTTTGCCACCGCGTCAACGACGAAGCCTCCGCCAAGATGGCGCTCGGCGACATCGCCCCCGAGGCGGTCTCGGCCGCCTGCGCCATCGCCCCCGAACGGCCCGGCCTCGCCGTGGCCGGTGACACCTCCGGCGGCTGGTCCCGCATCCGCACGCCGTACCTCTCCCTCGGCGACGCCGCCGAGACCTGCCGCGAGTTCGCCCCCCTGGTCCCCGACCTGCCCGCGCTCAAGCCCTTCCGGCCCGACGTTCCCGTACGACCGCCCGTCGAGACACCGGGCCCGGTCGTGCGGCCCCGCCCGGTGACCGACTGACCCGCGTCCGCACGCATCCCCGGTCGGCGTGACCGCCTCACGCCATGTCCCTACCCCTCCCATGCCCGAACCCGGAAGGAGCCGCAGCATGCGCGCCCACCTGGCCCGCGTCGACGCGGTGCTCGTCCAAGCGGTCATCGCCGCCGCGCTGTCCTTCGCCCACCTGCACGACGTCGCCTCGGCGGCCGGACAGGACGGGTGGAAGGCGTGGGCCTATCCCGTCTCGGTCGACCTGCTGCTCGTCGCCGCCTGGCGCCGACTGCGCTCCGGCGACGCGAAAGCGGCCGGGTGGTGCTGGTTCCTGATCGCCCTCGCCGCGTCCCTGGGCGCGAACGTCGCCACCGCCGGACTGCTCGACCTGGGCCACGTGCCGGCCTGGCTACGCATCCTCGTCGCGGGCTGGCCCGCGGTCGCCTTCCTCGGCGGAACCCTCCTCGTCCACTCGCCGCCGACCACGCACGACGAGACCAGTGACGCCGTGAGCCAGGAGGCGCCCGAGGACATCGAGGACCAGGAGGACGCGCCCGAGCCCGCACCGGAGCCTCCGACGCCTCCGGCAGTCGAGTCGGCACCGACCCCGGTTCCGGCCCCGCTGCCGGTCGCCGTCCCGGCCGCCCTGGTCGAGCACGCCCGCAAAGTCGCCGCCGAGCACCACGCCCGTACCGGAAAGGCCATCGACACCCCGACCCTGCGCGCCCGCCTCGGCGTCCCGCCGCCCATGGCCGACGCCATCGCCGCCCAGCTCTGAGAGGAGACCCGCGTGAGCGCCAACCGCCGCTTCCGCTCCGTCACCCGCATCGGCCCCGTCCAGGTCGGCACGTCCTACGACGGCCGGGGCCGGGAGAAGCACACCGCCGCCTGCACGGCCCCGCGCTGCGGCTTCTCCGCCGACTACGACAGCCGCGCCGCCGCCGAGCTGGCCGCCCGTACCCACCGCTGCCCCGTCAGCTGAAAGGACCCGTACACCGTGACCGTCAGCCTGCCGCTCGTCGTCCTCCTCGGCTTCTTCGCCTGGGGAGCGGTCAAGTTCCTCGGCGTCCGCACATGGATCGTCGTCCTGATCGCCCTTTTCGGCTTCTGGCTCTCGGACACCTTCATGGCCCCCGCCATCGAGTCCGGCACGCGTTCTGGCGTGGACATCGTCAACGGCTCACATGACTAGACGAGTAGGTAAGGAGAGCTTCGCCGTGTTCCTGCCCAAGTACCCCGACAGCCCGACACCGCCGCCCGCGCACCCCCACACCGTGGTCGACCAGATGCCCGCTCGGCGGCCGGTCCCTCAGATCTCCGTCAGCACCGGAGCGGTCGCGGCCGTCCTCGTCGGCGGCGTCGTGCTGACCGCGCTCCTGGCCGCCGTCGCCGTCACGGCCGTCTCTGTGGCCGTCGCCGCCGTGGTCCTGCGCTCGCTGCTCCGCGACCAGCACCGCCGCTGACGCACCGGACCCCCGGGGCGGCCTCGATACCGCCAAGCATCCGCCGCCCCGGGGGTCGTCTCCCTCCAGCCGAACCAGAAGGAGAAAGCCATCATCACCCGCGCCACTCCGCCCCCGCTCCACGAACTCGGCGAACTGGCCGCCCTCGGCACCATGCCCGCACTCCTGCGCCAACTCGCCGGCCTCGGCGGCTGCACGCACCCGATCCGCCTCGACGGCCACCGCACCGAGTACGCCGTCGACACCCGCACCGGCGAGATCGGCAACGTCCTCCACCACCTCGACTCGTCCAGCCTCCCGGCCGGTCACCTCCTGGTCCGCTGCAACAACCGCCGCACCACCCGGTGCGCGGCCTGCGCCGAGGTGTACCGCCGCGACACCTTTCACCTGATCACCTCCGGCCTGCGCGGCGGCAAGGGCGTCCCCGAACGCGTCGCTACCCACCCGCGCGTCTTCGCCACCTTCACTGCGCCGGGCTTCGGCCCGGTCCACAACCGGCCCACCGGCCCGGCCGGTTCGGTCCGCCGTTGCCGCTGCGGCGCGCTCCACGACCAGGACGACCCCGCCCTCGGCACCCCGCTCGACCCGGACACCTACGACTACGAAGCGGCCGTGCTCTGGAACGCGCACGCCGGTCTGCTGTGGCGGCGCTTCTCGATCTACCTGCGCCGGGAGGTCGCCAAGCGCGCCGGCCTCACCCAGCGGGCCTTCCGCGAGTACGCCCGGGTGTCCTTCGCCAAGGTCGCCGAGTACCAGAAGCGCGGGGCCGTCCACTTCCACGCCGTCATCCGCATCGACGGCCCCGAGGGCGGCGACACCCCGCCTCCTGCCTGGGCCACCGCCGAGTTGCTGACCGACGCCATCCGGGCCGCCGCCACCGCCGCCCGCGTGGACGGCCCAGTCCTCGACGGCCGGGCCCACGCCTTCGCCTTCGGCCGACAGCTCGACGTCCGCACCATCCGCTCGGCCGAATTTGACGGCGGCCAGGAACTGACCGAACGGGCCGTCGCCGCCTACATCGCCAAGTACGCCACCAAGGGCGCCGAGACCGCCACGGGAGCTCTCGACCGGCCGCTGAGGTTCCTCGCCGAACTCGCCCAGCTCGACATCAGCGACCACGCCCGCCGGCTCATCCGCACCGCCTGGACCCTCGGCGCCCGCAAGGACCTCGAACACCTCCGCCTGCGGGCCTGGGCCCACATGCTCGGCTTCCGCGGCCACTTCTCCACCAAGTCCCGCCGCTACTCCACCACCCTCGGCGCCCTCCGCGACGCCCGCGCCGAATGGCGCCGCGCACAGGCCCTGGCAGCGAACGGGACCGACCCGGACACGACCCTCGTCCTCGCGCACTGGGTCTACGCCGGAACCGGCCTCACCGACGCCGAAGCCTGGCTCGCCGAAACCCTCGAACCCGCCCCCGGAACGGAAGGAGAACCCACCCATGGGTAGCCGACGCCTCGCTGTCGCAGAAGCGGCCTCCGAGCCGCGTGGCCTGCCGTCGCGGTACCTGACTCCTGACGACCTCGTGGCGATGTTCGACCTGCCCAGCGTCGAGACGGTCTACCAGTGGCGCCGCAAGCGCACCGGACCCCGTGGCTTCCGGGTTGGCCGGCACCTCCGCTACGACCCTGCGGACGTCCAAGCCTGGGTCGAGTCCCTGCGGGAAGGGGCTGTTGCCTGATGGCTGGGCACATCCAGGACCGGTGGTACCGGACCGAGACCGGCCCGGATGGGAAGGCGCGCAGGGTCAAGACTGAGCGCTACGGGTCCGGCCTGCGCTACCGCGCTCGCTACGTCGGCCCGGACGGCACGGAGAAGTCCAAGAGCTTCCCCGACCGTCAGAAGCGGCTCGCTGATCAGTGGCTGGCGCACATCGAAGCGGACATGGCGCGCGGGCAGTACATCGACCCGCGCGCGGCTCGGATCACCTTCCAGCAGTACGCCGAGCGCTGGGTCGCCACGCAGGGCGCAGATCCGAACACCCAAGCCTCGATGGAGTCGCAGCTACGGCTGCATGCCTTCCCCTACCTCGGCTCACGTCCGCTCGGTTCCTTCCAGCCGGCGCACATTCGCGACTGGGTAAGGAAGTTGCAGGAGAACGGCGTCCGCGGGTCGTACGCCCGGACGATCTACTCCAACGTGCGCGCGGCGCTTAGCGCGGCCGTGGACGACGGGCACCTTCCCCGGAACCCTTGTGCAGCTCGGTCTGTCCGCCCGCCGACCGTCGACAACAAGCGCATCGTGCCCTGGACGCCTGAGCGGGTCTTCGCCGTCCGGGCCGCCATGCCCGAGCGCTATCAAGCCATGGTCGACCTGGGCGGCGGCTGCGGGCTTCGCCAGGGCGAGATCCTAGGCGTGGCCGTCGATGCGATCGACTTCGCCTCGGACACGCTCCACGTGGTCCAACAACTGAAGTTGAGCCGCAGCAAGCCGGTGTTCGCGCCGCCGAAGGGCGGCAAGCTGCGGGACGTGCCGCTTCCTGGTCCCGTCGCGGATGCGCTGCGGGCGCACATGAAGCGGTTCCCGCCGGTCGAGATCACCTTGCCGTGGAAGGTCGCCGACGGTCCTCCGGTGACCAAGCGGCTCATCTTCACCGGACCGCGCGGTGGGCACGTCTGGCGTACGTCGCTCAATGAGGAGGCGTGGAAGCCAGCGCTGGCTGCGGCTGGCGTCATCCCTGTGCCCGAGCGAGGTCGACCGTACGCGGAGTCGCGCGAGAACGGCATGCACGCCCTCCGCCACTTCTACGCCTCGGTGCTCCTGGACGCGGGCGAGAACATCAAAGCTCTTGCCGAGTACCTGGGGCACTCGGACCCGGGCCTGACGCTCCGCGTGTACGCGCACCTGTTGCCGTCCAGCCAGGAGCGCACCCGCAAGGCGGTCGCCGCCGTCTTCGACACGGCCCGACCGGAGTCGTCCCGCACCTGACGGCCCAGAGACGGCCCAGAGGCAGCGAAAAGCCCCCTCCCGGCGGAGAACCCGCAGGTAGGGGGCTTATTCGTGCGGGCTTACTTCTTCTTGCCCTGGTTCTTCACGGCCTCGATCGCCGCGGCCGCGGCCTCCGGGTCGAGGTACGTGCCGCCGGGGTTGAGGGGCTTGAAGTCGGCGTCGAGTTCGTAGGAGAGGGGGATGCCGGTGGGGATGTTCAGGCCCGCGATGTCGGCGTCGGAGATGCCGTCCAGGTGCTTGACCAGGGCGCGCAGGCTGTTGCCGTGGGCGGCGATCAGGACCGTGCGACCGGTGAGGAGGTCGGGGACGATCGAGTCGAACCAGTAGGGGAGCATGCGGACGACGACGTCCTTGAGGCACTCCGTCTGCGGGCGCAGCTCCGGCGGGAGAGCCGCGTAGCGCGGGTCGGAGAACTGGGAGTACTCGGCGTCGCGGTCGAGCGGCGGCGGCGGGGTGTCGTAGGAGCGGCGCCACAGCATGAACTGCTCCTCGCCGAACTCGGCGAGCGTCTGCGCCTTGTCCTTGCCCTGCAGGGCGCCGTAGTGGCGCTCGTTCAGCCGCCAGCTGCGGTGGACCGGGATCCAGTGGCGGTCCGCCGCCTCCAGGGCGAGCTGCGCGGTGCGGATGGCGCGCTTCTGGAGGGAGGTGTGCACGACGTCGGGCAGCAGACCGGCGTCCTTGAGCAGCTCGCCGCCGCGCGTCGCCTCCTTCTCGCCCTTCGGGGTGAGGTTGACGTCCACCCAGCCGGTGAACAGGTTCTTCTCGTTCCACTCGCTCTCGCCATGGCGGAGGAGGATCAGCTTGTACGGTGCGTCGGCCATGGGGCCGAGCGTAATCCACGGCCTGTGTCCCCCGCGCGGGCTGCCCGCTGGACGGACGGTTGACGGGATCCGTTAATCGAGTGGTCCCGGCCGCGGGCGGGTTTGTAAGTTGTGTCCGCTGTTTATGCCACTTACGGCCCTTTCGGGGTTCCCCGTTGCGGATCCCTCGGGAGCCTTTCCGTCCAGCCGGGGGGTTTGATGTCTGCCGTCGTGCGTGCCAGGCGGGCGGTACGGGAGACCGTGGCGGGGCTGCCCCCGGCGTTCTGGTGGCTGTGGACCAGCACGCTGGTCAACCGGCTCGGGGCCTTCGTCGCCACCTTCCTGGCGATGTACCTGACGCTCGACCGAGGCTACTCGGCCACCTACGCGGGGCTGGTCGCCGCGCTGCACGGGCTGGGCGGCGTGATCTCGTCGCTCGGCGGCGGGGTGATGACGGACCGGCTCGGGCGCCGGCCCACGCTGCTGGTGGCACAGGTGGCGACCGCCGTGTCCGTGGCCGCACTGGGATTCGTGCACCACCCGGTCGCCATCGCCGCCGTCGCCTTCCTCGTCGGCATGGCCTCCAACGCCTCCCGGCCGGCCGTGCAGGCGATGATGGCCGACATCGTGCGGCCCGAGGACCGCATCCGCGCCTTCTCCCTCAACTACTGGGCCATCAACCTCGGCTTCGCCGTCTCCTCGATGGCGGCCGGCTTCATCGCCGAGCACAGCTACCTCGCCGGGTTCCTGATCGAGGCCGGGATGACGCTGGTGTGCGCGGTCGTGGTGTTCGTGAAGCTGCCCGAGTCGCGGCCGGTGCGCAGCGCCGAGACCATCGCCCGGGAGGACTCGGTCTCGCTCGGCACGGTCCTGCGCGACCACCGGTTCATGGGCGTCGTCGGTCTGTCCTTCCTCATCGCGCTGATCTTCCAGCAGGCGTACGTGGGGCTGCCGGTGGCGATGGGCCTGGCCGGGTTCTCCCCGGCCGACTACGGGTTCGCCATCGCGGTCAACGGCGTGCTCATCGTCGCGCTGCAGATCCCGGTGACCCGGTTCATCCAGCACCGCGACCCCGCACGGCTGCTGGTGATCTCCTCGGTGCTCGCCGGGTACGGCTTCGGCCTCACCGCCTTCGCCGGGTCGGTCGGCGTCTTCGCCCTCACCGTGTGCGTGTGGACGCTCGCCGAGATCGTGAACGCGCCCACGCAGACCGGACTCGTCGTGCGGTTGTCCCCGGTGCACGGGCGCGGGCGCTATCAGGGGATGTACACCATGTCCTGGGCGGTGGCGGCCCTGATGGCACCGCTGATGTCGGGCTTCGTCATCGACCGGGCGGGTGCCGGATGGCTGTGGGGCGCGTGCGCGGGCCTCGGCACCGTCGCGGGCGTGGGGTACGCGGTGCTGGCGCGCCGGCTGCCGAAGGAGGAGCCGGCGGACGACGCCGCCAAGGGCAGGCGGGGGACGGAGCGGCCCGGGTCGGTGCGCCCTGGCTAGT
>NZ_JAATEM010000026.1 GCF_012034205.1 Streptomyces composti | reverse complement strand
CTTTGGAAGGACCCCTGGTCGCCAGCGTACAGCTGGGATCAGGGGTCCTTTTCTCTTTATGCTTGCGGTACCGAAGACAGGAGTCACCGATGTCCACCAACTCTCCCGACGACCGACCGGAGCGCGACCAGCGGCGACGGGACAGTGGTGAACGGGGCGGCGCCCGGCGCGGCGGCCCCCGACGCAACGATGACCGTGCTCGCGGATTCCGCAGGGACGGCGACCGTGACCGTGGTGAGCGCGGTGGTTCCCGGCGCGACGACCGGAACGGTGGCCGGCCGGAGCGCGGCGGATTCCGCGGCCGCGACGACCAGCGCGGTGACCGCGGTGACCGGGGCGGTTTCCGCCGGGACGACTACCGGGGCGGTGAGCGCGGCGGATACCGGGGCCGCGACGACTACCGGGGCCGTGACGACCGACGTGACGAGCGCCGCGATCGGGATGACCGGCGCGACGACCGCCGGGACCGTGGTGAGCGAGGTGACCGGGGCGGTTTCCGCCGGGACGACTACCGGGGCGGCGACCGTGACCGTGGTGAGCGAGGTGACCGGGGCGGTTTCCGCCGGGACGACTACCGGGGCGGCGACCGTGACCGTGGTGAGCGGGGTGGTTTCCGGCGCGACGACCGGCGTGAGGGCTCCGGGCGCGGCTTCGGCGAGCGCGGCGACCGTGCCGACCGCGGCGGTTTCCGCGGCCGGGACGACGACCGTGGCGGGTTCCGTGGACGCGAGGGCAACCGGGAGCGCGGTGGCTTCCGCGGACGGGACGACCGCGGGCGCGGGCCGCGCCGCGACGACCGGGGCGGGCGTCCCGGCGGCTACCGCGGCCGGGACGAGCGGCCGGGCGGCGGGCGCTTCCGCGAGGAGCGTGACCGGGACCGCGAGCCCATCAAGCGGCTGCCGATCCCCGAGGACGTCACCGGTGACGAGATCGACAAGGACGTGCGGCAGGAGCTGCAGAGCCTGCCCAAGACGCTCGCCGAGGACGTCGCCAAGAATCTGGTGATGGTGGCCCGGCTCATCGACGAGGACCCCGAGCGCGCCTACGGCTACTCCAGGGTGGCCCTGCGCCTTGCCTCGCGGGTCGCCGCCGTACGGGAGGCCGCCGGGTTCGCCGCGTACGCCAACCAGAAGTACGGTGAGGCGCTCGCCGAGTTCCGCGCCGCGCGGCGGATGACCGGGACCGTGGAGCTGTGGCCGCTGATGGCCGACTGCGAGCGCGGGCTCGGCCGGCCGGAGAAGGCGCTGGACATGGCCGGTGCGCCCGAGGTGCAGAAGCTGGACAAGGCCGGTCAGGTCGAGATGAGGCTGGTCGCGGCCGGTGCCCGGCGGGACATGGGGCAGCTGGACGCGGCGATCGTCACCCTGCAGAGCTCCGAGCTGGCGTCGAACTCGGTGCAGCCGTGGACCGCGCGGCTGCGGTACGCGTACGCCGACGCGCTGCTCGCCGCCGGGCGTACCGACGAGGCGCGGGAATGGTTCGCGAAGGCCGTGGAGGCCGACCGGGACGGCAGCACCGACGCCTCCGACCGGCTGGCCGAGCTGGACGGTGTGGCGTTCATGGACGCCCTCGACGAGTCGCAGGACGACGAGGCCGAGGACCTTCCGGAGGACCGCGACGGCGGTACCGGCAAGGACTGAGGTCCTGACGGCGGGATGAAGTGAGACGAGGATGAAGGGGCGGGTCCGGTGCCGGGCCCGCCCCTTCGCCGTCCCGGAGGCCCCGAGGGGCCCTGGAGGCCCGGAGACAGACTGCTCCCGGGCCGGCTCAGAGGTCCAGGGCGCGCAGGACGAGCCCCGACGCCGGTTTGGGGCCGAAGGACGTGGACTTGCGGGGCATGGTGACGCCTTGGCGGGCCAGGTCGCGGACGACCTCCTCGCGTACCGGGTGCATCAGGACCGCCGTGCCGCCGTCGCGCTCCGCCTTCTCCACCGTGGCGGCCGTGTCGTGGATGTAGGCGATGTGCTCGGGGGAGTCGTCGGGGACGCGCCAGACGTGCTCGAGGAGCGTGGCGTGCAGGACGGTGGCGTCCAGGGTGCGCCAGGCCTCCGGGCGGTCGGCCGGGACCGTGCGGGCCAGCAGGTCCGGGTCCGGGCGTTCGACGAGATGGAAGGTGCCGTCGCCTGCCAGGAGGAAGGCGTTGCCCTCCTGTGCCGCCGCGGCCAGCACCGCCAGGGCGTCCGGCAGCGCGGCGTCCACCCGGCGGATCCGGAACAGGCCGTGCAGGGCGGCCAGCGCGTCCGCCACGGGCAGCCGGTGCAGCAGGCGGTGGATGGCGCGGACCCGCAGCGGGTAACGGGCGGTGTCGACGAGCAGAACCAGGCCGTGGTCCCAGGGGCCGGGAGAGCCGTGCTCCTTGCGCAGGAGGCGGTAGGTGGCCCAGCGGTGGTGGCCGTCGGCGATGAGGGCCTGGTGGCCGGCGAGCTCCTTGGCGATGGCGTCCACGTCGGCCGGGTCGGTGAGGGACCACAGGCGGTGGTGGACGCCGTCCTCGGTGGTGGTGGCGAGCAGCGGCGGCCGGCCGGCCGCCTGCTCGATCCGGGCGGCCGTCAGGGGTGCCGAGTCGTCGCCGCGGTAGGTGAGCAGCAGGGGTTCGAGGTTGGCGGAGGTGGCGCGCATCAGGGCCGCGCGGTCGGCGACGATGTGCGGCATCACGTCCTCGTGCGGCAGGACCAGCTGCTCCTCGGGGTCCGTGACGCGCAGCGTGCCGATGATGCCGCGCTGCAGCATGCCCTCGTCGTCGCTCTGCTCGTAGACGTACAGACCGGGCTCGGGGTCGGGGGTGAGGACGCCCTCGGCGCGCCAGCGGCGCAGGGTGGCGGCGGCCTGGGCGTTACGGGCCTCGGGGGTGTCCGCCTCCGGCAGGATCAGCCGGACGATGTTGTACGGGTCGGCGGACTGGAGGTGGTGCAGACCGTCGGGGCGGACGACGACGTCGTACGGCGGTGACGTCACGGCGGACAGGCTGCCGACCCGGTCCGGGTCGTAGCGAAGGCCGCGGAACGGGGTGAGTTCCAGACCTCGGTGCGCCTGTGCTTCCGAGTGACCTGCAGTGTTCATCCCGGCATCGTACGGGTGCACGGGCTGTCAGTGGGATGGGGGATGATCGTGGTGAAGCGGACGGACGAGGAGCGAGGCGGATGAGTGTGAGCGGCGTCAGGACGAGGCCCGAGGCCAGTGGGCGTGCCCTGAGCGAGGCGTACGACACGGCGCTGCTCGATCTGGACGGGGTGGTGTACGCGGGGGGCAGCGCGATCGCGCACGCCGTCGAGTCGCTCGCGGTCGCCCGTGAGCAGGGCATGCGTCTGGCGTACGTGACGAACAACGCGCTGCGGACGCCGGCCACGGTGGCGGCGCATCTGACGGAGCTGGGGATACCGACGGGCGCCGAGGACGTGATCACCTCGGCGCAGGCGGTGGCCCGGCTGATCAGCGAGCAGGTGCCCCCGGGCTCCCGGGTGCTGGTGATCGGCGGCGAGGGGCTGCGGGTGGCGCTGCGCGAGCGCGGTCTTGTGCCGGTGGAGTCGGCCGACGACGACCCGGCGGCGGTCGTGCAGGGGTACGGCGGGCCCGAGCTGACCTGGGGGCGGTTCGCGGAGGCGAGCTACGCGGTGGCGCGCGGGGTGCCGTGGTTCGCGTCCAACACGGATCTGACCATCCCCAGCGGCCGGGGCATCGCGCCGGGCAACGGGGCGGCGGTGGAGGTGGTGCGGATCGCCACCGGTGCCGAGCCGCAGGTGGCGGGCAAACCGCTCCCGCCGATGCACAGGGAGACCATTCTGCGGACGGGTGCGAAGCGGCCGCTGGTGGTGGGGGACCGGCTGGACACGGACATCGAAGGGGCGTTCAACGGCGGTGTGGACTCGCTGCTGGTGCTGACCGGGGTGACGGACGGTGCCCGGCTGCTCGCCGCGCCGCCGCAGCACCGGCCGACGTATGTCGACGCCGATCTGCGCGGGCTGCTCACCGGGCAGCCGGACGTCGTCGAGGAGGGTGACGGCTTCCGGTGCGGCGGCTGGACGGCGACGGCGGCCGCCGGGTCGCTGGAGCTGGCGGGGGAGGGCGCCGCCATGGACGGGCTGCGGGCGCTGTGCGCGGCGGCGTGGACGGCCGCCGGTGACGGGGTGTGCACGCTGGACGCGGACAAGGCGCTGGCCCGGCTGGGACTGTGAGGCGCACACCAGCCCCCCGGGGCCCGGCGTGACCGGCGTCTCGGCGGCCGGATCGGCAGGGTAGGCTAACCTAACTGCGTGTTGGTCGAGAGTCCCGTTGAACAGCGCGCGGAGACAGCCTCCGTGCTTCCCAGACGGCGAGCGGTACGTGCCTTCGGGCTGCTGCTCTCCGTCGTGCTGCTGGTGTGCGTCGCCGGGGCGAGTATCGCGATCGGGGCGAAGGACCTCACCCTGGGGCAGGTCTGGCACGGGCTGTTCGAGGACTCGGGCACCTACGGCGACACCGTCGTGGCCGACCGGGTGTCACGAACCCTGCTGGGGCTGCTCGTCGGCGCCGCGCTGGGGCTCGCGGGGGCGGTGCTCCAGGCCCTGACCCGCAATCCGCTGGCCGACCCCGGGCTGCTCGGCATCAACGCGGGCGCCTCCGCGGCCGTGGTCACCGCGATCACCTTCTTCGGCGTCACGTCGCTGTCGGGCTATGTGTGGTTCGCGTTCTGCGGTGCCGCGGCGATCGGCGCGCTGGTGTGGTTCCTCGGCGGGAGCCGGGCGGCGACTCCGGTGCGGCTGGCGCTCGCCGGTACGGCCATCAGCGCCGCGCTCTACGGCTACCTCCAGGCGATCATGATCCTGGACGACGCGGCGCTCGGGAAGATGCGCTTCTGGACGGTGGGTTCGCTCGCCGCGGGCGACACCTCGACCATCGTGCAGGTGCTTCCGTTCCTGCTGGCCGGCTCCGCGCTGGCCCTGCTGCTGGCCCGGCCGCTGAACGCCATGGCCATGGGCGACGACACCGCCAGGGCGCTCGGCGCCAACCTCAACCGCACCCGGGCGCTGTCGATGCTGACCGCCACCGTGCTGTGCGGGGCCGCCACCGCCGCCTGCGGGCCCATCGTCTTCGTCGGTCTGATGGTGCCGCACGTGGTGCGCTCCTTCACCGGGCCCGACCAGCGCTGGATCCTGCCGTATGCGGCGGTCCTGTCGCCGGTGCTGCTGCTCGGGGCCGATGTCATCGGCCGGGTCGTGGCCCGGCCCGCGGAGCTCCAGGTCGGCATCGTCACCGCGATCATCGGCGGCCCGGTCTTCATTCTTCTCGTACGACGGCGGAGGACGGCCCAGCTGTGAAGAGCAACCGCGCGATACGCACCCCCGGCGGGCTCTCCGTCCGGCTGGACGTGCGCGCCCTGACGGCCGTGGTCCTGCTGGTGCTCGCCGCGCTCACCGCGAGCGTGCTGCTGATCGGCACCGGTGACTTCCCGATCTCGGCCGGCGAGGTGCTGCGGACCCTGGCCGGGCAGGGCGACGCGGGGCAGGAGTTCATCGTCAACGAGCTGCGGCTGCCCCGGGTGCTGGTGGGGCTGCTGGTCGGCGCCTCGCTGGGGCTCGGCGGTGCGCTGTTCCAGGCCATCTCCCGCAATCCGCTGGGCAGCCCGGACGTCCTCGGTCTCAGCCAGGGCGCCACCGCCGGTGCGCTCACCATGATCGTGCTGTTCTCGGCGAGCAGCGAGCAGATCACCCTCGGCGCCCTCACCGGCGGACTGGTCACCGGTGCCGCCATCTACCTGCTCGCCTGGAAGCGGGGCGTGCACGGATACCGGCTCGTGCTGGTCGGCATCGGCGTCTCCGCGGTCGTCACCGCGGTCAACGGCTATCTGCTCACCAAGTCCGACATCATCGACGCCGCCCAGGCGGTGGTGTGGATGACCGGATCCCTCGACGGCCGGGACTGGAACCAGGTGTGGCCGCTGCTCGGCCTGTGCGCCGTGCTGGTGCCGCTGGTGCTCGCCAACTCCCGTGGTCTGCGGATGATGGAGATGGGCGACGACGTCTCCTACGCGCTCGGGGTGCGGGTCGAGCGGGTGCGGATGCTGCTGATGGTGTCGGCGGTGCTGCTCACCGCGTCCGCGACGGCCGCCGCGGGGCCGGTCGGCTTCGTGGCGCTGACCGCGCCGCAGCTGGCCCGGCGGCTGACCCGCTCGCCCGGTCCCAACCTGCTGGCCTCCCTGTGCATGGGCGCCACCCTGCTGGTCACCGCCGACTTCGTCTCGCAGCGCGTGTTCGGCGCCGGACAGCTGCCCGTGGGCGTGGTCACCGGGGTGCTCGGCGGTGCCTATCTGCTGTGGCTGCTGGTCGCCGAGCGCAGGGCGGGCCGGATATGAGCGCCCGCACGCCCGCCCCCAGCGGACCGAACGGACCGAAGAACCCGAGGAGCACCGTGAACCGCCTGTCCGCCGAGAACGTCACCCTCGCCTACGACCAGCGGGTCATCGCCGAGCAGCTGTCGGTGGAGATACCGGACAACTCCTTCACCGTCATCGTCGGTCCCAACGCCTGCGGCAAGTCGACGCTGCTGCGCGCGCTGTCGCGGATGCTCAAGCCCAGCCACGGGCGGGTGCTGCTCGACGGGCAGCTCATCCAGTCCATGCCGGCCAAGAAGGTCGCCCGCACCCTCGGCCTGCTGCCCCAGTCGTCCATCGCGCCCGACGGGATCACCGTCGCCGACCTGGTGGCCCGCGGCCGCTACCCGCACCAGGGCATCCTGCGCCAGTGGTCCTCCGAGGACGAGCGGGTGGTGCAGGAGTCCATGGCGCAGACCGGGGTCGCCGAGCTGGCCGACCGCTATGTCGACGAACTCTCCGGCGGCCAGCGGCAGCGGGTGTGGATCGCCATGGCCCTCGCCCAGCAGACGCCGCTGCTGCTGCTGGACGAGCCGACCACCTACCTCGACATCCAGCACCAGATCGACGTCCTCGACCTGTGTGCGGAACTCCACGAGGAGCAGGGCCGCACCCTGGTCGCGGTGCTGCACGACCTCAACCACGCCGCCCGCTACGCCACCCATCTGATCGCGCTGCGCGAGGGCAGGGTCGTCGCGGAGGGCGCCCCGAAGGACATCGTCACCGCCGGGCTGGTGGAGCAGGTCTTCGGGCTGCGGTGCCAGGTCATCGACGACCCGGAGACCGGCACCCCGCTGATCGTGCCGGCCGCCCGCAAGGCGCGAGCGGCTGCCGCGGCCTCCTGACGGGGCGGGCGCGCGCCCGCCGCCGGGCGGAGCAGCTTTCCCGGACGCGGGCGAGAGCAGCTTTCCCAAACGCGGGTCAGAGCAGCTTCCTCAGGCGCAGCAGATCCCGCAGCCCCGCCTCCAGCCGCACCCGGCCCGACGCCCAGGCGCGGGCGAAGTGCAGCTCGCCGCCGACCAGCGCGACCAGGTCGTCGCCGGTCATCGCCAGCCGGATCTGCGCCCGCTCGCGCGGCGGTCCCGCGTAGGTGTCGTGCACCTCGACGCGGCCGCCGGTGAGCCGGCCGGCGAAGGTCACCTCCAGATCGGTGAGGTGGCAGCTGACCGAGCGGTCCATCGCCGCGGCGGCGCGCACCTCGCCCCCGGCGCGCCGCATGCTGTCCGAAAGCTTGTCGAGTGCGGCACGGCACTCCTCGATCGTGGCCATCGCGCACGACGGTACCCCAGGGGTTCGGGGTAGCGTCGGGGCATGAACGACGCACGTCCCGACAGCCCGGTGGCGCCCGCGAGCCCGGTGGCGCCCGGCGGCCCGGCATCGCCCCGGGAACACGAGGGCCGCGAGAAGTACGAGGGCCGCGAGGAGCACCAGGGCCACGAGGAGCACGCGGAGCCCGCGGCGGAGTCCCCGTACGACCCGGCGGCGGAGACCACCTACGAGCCCGCCGGTCCCGCGCCCCTCGGCGTGCCCCGCACCCCCACCGGCAACGCCGAGGTGGACGCCCATCTGCAGCGGCTGGCCGACGCCGACCATCTCACCACGGACGGTCACCTCGAGGTGTACGAGGATGTGCACCGGGGGCTGCGTGACGCGCTCACCGCCCTCGACACCCGCCCGGGACCGGTGCCGCCCCCCGCGCACCCGGCCGGCGCCCCGCACCCGGGGCCCGCGGGCCGCCCGGCCGATTTGACGAACCACCGACAGGGGAGCTGAACCGAACGTGGCAGGAGTCGCACGCCGCCGTCTCGACGCGGAGCTGGTCCGCCGGAAGCTCGCGCGCTCGCGCGAGCACGCCAGCCAGCTGATCGCCGCCGGGCGGGTCACCGTCGGCAAGACCGTCGCGACCAAGCCCGCCACCCAGGTCGAGACCGCCGCCGCGATCGTCGTCGCCCAGGACGAGAACGACCCGGACTACGTCTCCCGCGGCGGCCACAAGCTCGCCGGCGCCCTCGAGGTGTTCCTGCCGCAGGGCCTGGTCGTCAAGGGGCGGCGCGCCCTGGACGCCGGGGCCTCCACCGGCGGCTTCACCGACGTACTGCTGCGTGCGGGCGCCGCACACGTGGTCGCCGTGGACGTCGGATACGGACAACTTGCATGGTCTCTGCGGAGCGATGAACGCGTCACCGTCAAGGACCGTACGAACGTAAGGGAGTTGACGCTCGATGCGATCGATGGGGAGCCTGTGGACCTTGTCGTGGGGGATCTGTCCTTCATCCCGCTCGGGCTGGTGCTGCCCGCCCTGAAGCGGTGCGTGAAGCCGGACGCCGACCTGGTGATGATGGTCAAGCCGCAGTTCGAGGTGGGCAAGGAGCGCCTCGGCAGCGGGGGCGTGGTGCGCAGCCCGCAGCTGCGGGCCGAGGCCGTGAAGGGTGTGGCCGGGAAGGCGTGGGAACTGGGGCTCGGCGTGAAGGGAGTCACCGCGAGCCCGCTGCCCGGACCTTCCGGCAATGTCGAATACTTCTTGTGGCTGCGGGCCGGGGCTCCGGAACTGGACCCGGCCGAAGTCGACCGTGCTGTGGCGGAGGGGCCGCGTTGACACAGAACCGAGCTCGAACTGTATTCCTGCTGGCCCACACCGGGCGGCCCGCGGCCATCCGCAGCGCCGAGCTCGTGGTCAAGGGGCTGTTGCGCTCCGGGCTCGGGGTGCGGGTGCTGGAGGCCGAGGCGCAGGATCTGCCGCTGCCGGACGAGGTGGAGACGGTCAAGGAGGCCACCCCGCAGTGCCTCGACGACTGCGAGCTGCTCATCGTCCTCGGCGGTGACGGCACGCTGCTGCGCGGCGCGGAGTTCGCGCGGGCCTCCGGAGTGCCGATGCTCGGCGTCAACCTCGGCCGGGTGGGGTTCCTCGCGGAGGCCGAGCGGGACGACCTCGACAAGGTCGTGGACCGGGTGGTGAACCGGGCCTACGAGGTCGAGGAGCGCATGACCATCGACGTCGTGGTGCACCGCAACGGCGACATCGTGCACACCGACTGGGCGCTGAACGAGGCGGCCGTGCAGAAGGTGTCCGCGGAGCGGATGCTCGAGGTCGTGCTGGAGATCGACGGGCGGCCGGTCACCGGCTTCGGCTGCGACGGCATCGTCTGCGCCACCCCCACCGGCTCCACCGCCTACGCGTTCTCCGCGGGCGGCCCGGTGGTGTGGCCCGAGGTGGAGGCCCTTTTGATGGTGCCCATCTCGGCGCACGCGCTGTTCGCCAAGCCGCTGGTCACCTCGCCCGACTCGGTGCTGGCCGTGGAGGTGCTGCCGCACGTCCCGCCCGGGGTGCTGTGGTGCGACGGGCGGCGCACGGTGGAGCTGCCGGCCGGGGCCCGGGTGGAGGTGCGCAGGGGAGCGGTGCCGGTGCGGCTGGCGCGGCTGCACCACGCCTCGTTCACCGACCGTCTGGTGGCGAAGTTCGCGCTGCCGGTCTCCGGATGGCGCGGAGCCCCGCACTAGCGCATGCACCCGGCCGGTGTCCCGGCCCGGCTGAGCCCTCCGGAATCCGGTGCCCCCGCGGGGCCGGGCCACTCCCCTGGGTGACAAAGGTGGGGCGGTCGCACTTCTCCTGCCGGACCTCGTATGGTCTTTCCCGTGTTGGAGGAGATGCGGATACGGTCGCTCGGAGTGATCGACGACGCTGTGGTCGAGCTGTCGCCCGGCTTCACCGCCGTCACCGGTGAGACGGGCGCGGGCAAGACCATGGTGGTCACCAGCCTCGGCCTGCTCCTCGGCGGGCGCGCGGACGCGGGCCTGGTACGGATCGGGGCGCGCAACGCCGTCGTCGAGGGGCGGATCTCCGTGCCCGAGGACGCCCCCGCGGCGCTCCGGGCCCAGGAGGCCGGGGCCGAGCTCGACGACGGGGCCCTGCTGATCAGCCGTACCGTTTCCGCCGAGGGACGCTCCCGGGCCCATCTGGGCGGGCGCAGCGTGCCGGTGGGGCTGCTGTCCGAGCTCGCCGACGAACTCGTCGCCGTGCACGGGCAGACCGACCAGCAGGGGCTGCTGAAGCTCTCCCGGCAGCGGCAGGCGCTCGACCGGTACGCGGGGGACGCGGTCGCCGTGCCGCTCGCCAAGTACACCGAGGCGTACAAGCGGCTGCGGGCCGTCTCCGCCGAGCTGGAGGAGATCACCACCCGTGCGCGCGAGCGGGCCCAGGAGGCCGACATGCTGCGCTTCGGTCTCGAGGAGATCGCCGCGGTGGAACCGCGGGCCGGTGAGGACGTGGAACTGGCGGAGGAGGCCGAGCGGCTGGGCCACGCCGAGGCGCTGGCGTCGGCCGCGGCGGCCGCACACGCCGCCCTCGCAGGCAACCCGGAGGACCCCGAGGGCGTGGACGCGGGGACGCTCGTGGCGGGCGCCCAGCGGGCCCTGGAGGCCGTCCGGGCGCACGACCCGGCGCTGGCCGCGCTCACCGACCGGATCGGCGAGATCGGCATTCTGCTGCGCGACGTGGCCGGGGAGCTGGCCGGATACGCCGACGACCTGGACGCCGACCCGCTGCGGCTGGCCGCGGTCGAGGAGCGGCGCGCCGCGCTCACCGGGCTGACCCGCAAGTACGGCGAGGACATCGCCGCCGTGCTGGCCTGGGCCGAGAAGAGCGCCGCACGGCTGACCGAGCTGGACGGCGACGACGAGCGGATCGAGGAGCTGACGGCCGAACGGGACGCGCTGCGTGCCGAACTCGGCGGTCTGGCGCAGACACTGTCGCAGGCGCGGGCCGAGGCGGCCGAGCGGTTCGCGGCGGCCGTGACCGAGGAGCTGGCCTCGCTCGCCATGCCGCACGCCCGCGTGTCGTTCGACATCCGGCAGACCGAGGACCCGGACGGCGTCGAGGTGAACGGACGCACCGTGGCCTACGGCCCGTCGGGCGTGGACGAGGTCGAGCTGCTGCTCGCCCCGCACCCGGGAGCCCCGGCCCGTCCGATCGCCAAGGGCGCCTCCGGAGGTGAGCTGTCCCGCGTGATGCTCGCCGTGGAGGTCGTCTTCGCCGGCACCGATCCGGTGCCCACGTACCTCTTCGACGAGGTGGACGCCGGCGTCGGCGGCAAGGCCGCCGTGGAGATCGGACGTCGCCTGGCGCGTCTGGCGAAGACCGCCCAGGTCATCGTGGTCACGCATCTGCCCCAGGTGGCCGCGTTCGCCGACCGGCAGCTGCTGGTCGAGAAGACCGACGACGGATCGGTCACCCGCTCCGGGGTGAAGGTCCTCGACGGCGAGGACCGCATCCGCGAGCTGTCCCGCATGCTGGCCGGCCAGGAAGACTCCGAGACCGCCCGCGCCCACGCCGAGGAACTCCTGGCAACGGCCCGCGCAGACCTCTGACACCGGGCCGCGGGGCGGCTGCGGAGCGGGAGCTTCCGTCACTCGTGTGGGTGAAGGGGACGGTCGGCCCGCGCCCGCGGGACCTTTGTCGTTCCCGGAACACCCGTACGTGCTGGCATCCTTGACGGGTACCCGGAGGGCATCGCGCGGTACATCCCCTCCGCACGAACCTTCTGTACGTTCTTTCGTGACCGCCCGACCCGAATCAGGAGCACGGCCACGTGACCCCCGTCAGCAGCCCCTCGCCGCACGGCCAGTCGCCGCTGCGCACCGTGCAGGTGCTGGGCGGGGGCAACGCCACCAGCAGCGCCCATGTGCGGTCGCTGGCCGCGGGGCTGGTCGCACGGGGCGTGCGCGTCACGGTGTGCGCCCCCGTCGAGGCGGATCACACCTACGGATTCACGGACGTGGGTGCCGAGCTGGTGCCCGTGCCGCGCAGCAGCGACCCCGGCTCGGTGGCCGCGCTGCGGGCGGCCTGCACGCACGCCGACCTGGTGCACGCGCACGGCCTGCACGCCTCCTTCCGCACCGTGCTCGCGCTGAGCGGCCGGCGCACCCCGCTGGTCGTCACCTGGCACGACCGGGCGCACGCCGAGGGGGCGCGCGCCCAGTTCCTGCGCCTGCTGGAGCGACGGGTCGTCAAAGCGGCCACGGTGGTGCTCGGCACCACCTCCGTGCTGGTCGACCGGGCCCGCCGCACCGGGGCGCGGGACGCCCGGCTCGCCGCCGTCGCCCTGCCCGGGCCGCGGCCCGCGCCCGTGACGGACGATCCCGACCGGACACGGTCCAAGGTGCGCGCCGAACTCGGCGCCATCGGACGCCCGTTGCTCGTCGCCGTGGGCTCCCTCGAACCGCACCGCGGCTACGGCACCCTGCTGGACGCGGCGCACGCCTGGCGCGGGTCGGACCCGGTGCCGCTGGTGGTGATCGCGGGGGAGGGGCCGCAACGGGCCGCCCTGCAGCGGCGGATCGAGCAGGAGGAGCTGCCGGTCCGGCTCATCGGCCGGTGCGAGGACGCCACCGGCCTGATCGCGGCCGCCGACCTCGCCCTGCTCACCAGCCGCTGGGAGGCGCGCTCCGTGCTCGCCCAGGAGGCCCTCCACGCCCGGGTGCCGCTGGTCGCCACCCGGGTCGGCGGCATCCCCGAACTCGTCGGCGACGCCGCCGAACTCGTCCCCTACGGCCATGCGCGCGCTCTCGCCGACGCCGTCACCCGGCTGCTGAAGGACCCCGGGCGGCGGGCGGAGCTCGCCGAGAAGGGCGCCCGGCAGGCGGCCACCTGGCCGACCGAGGACGAGACGGTCGCCCAGGTGCTCAGCATCTACGACGAGCTGACCCAGACCCGCCCCCTCGTGTGAGCGACGGCGGCCGCGGAGCGGGCCGCCGGGATCAGGACACGTGCCGGCGGGCCCGCAGCGCCAGGCTCAGCACCAGGGCCGTCTGCGGGTCGTCGAGGTCGCTGCCGAGCAACTCCCCGATGCGGGCGAGGCGGTTGTAGAGGGTCTGGCGGTTCAGATGCAGCTCCCGCGCCGTCTCCGCCTTGCGGCCGGTGTGCGCCAGATACGTCTCCAGCGTCGGCAGCAGCGGCGGGCGCGAGCGGCGGTCGTGCTCGAGCAGCGGTCCGAGGGCGCGTTCCACGAACGCCGCCAGGTCCGGATGGTCACGCAGCCGCCACATCAGCAGGTCGATGTCCAGGCGCCGCGCGTCGTACCAGGGCCGCTCCGGCAGGCCCTGCGCCGCCGTCGCCGTCTCGGCCGCGTGCCGCAGCCCCGTCGAGGCCGCCGCCCAGCCGCCGGGCATGCCGACCACCACGACCGGCGGCGGCGCGCCGGGGCGCAGTATCCCGGCCCGCTCCACGCCGGCCCGCAGCGCCACCGCCGCCCGGTCCGCGATCGCCGTACGGTCCGCCTCCGAGCGCAGCCCCAGCAGCAGCGGCACCCGGCCCTCCACCGGCCGCACGCCCAGCAGCAGCGGCACGCCCAGCGAGGCCAGTTCCTCGGAGACCGCGCGGGCCAGCACCGCCCAGCCGCCGCCGTGCGGGGACAGCGCGTCGCCGAGCCGCATCACCACCGGCAGCAGCGGGCTGTCGCCGGGCTTGAAACCCAGCACCCGCGCCTGGGCCGGCGCGTCCTGCGCGCTGATCCGGCCCTCGGCCAGGTCGGTGAGGAAGTCGCCGCGGCCGCGCGCCGCCAGCTCCTCCTCCTGGCGGGCCTGCATCAGCACCACGGCCAGGATGTCGGCCGCCCGTTCGGCCGCCATCCGGTGCACCGGCAGCAGCCGGCCCCGTACCGGCAGCAGCACCAGCCGCGCCCGCGGCCCGCTGCCCGGGCCGCCGCCGGGCACGTCGATCAGCGCCGAACCGGTCGGCGGGTCGTCCTGGTGCCTGTCCCTGAGCCCCTCCCACACCTGCAGCGGATCGGCCCCCTCCAGGCCCTCCCCGGCGGCGTAGAGGAGCTGGCCGTCGGTCGTCTCCAGGAACACCGGGTTGCCGCTGAACCCGGCCAGGATCTCCAGCACCTGCGGCACCCCGCCCCCGCCCAGCAGCGCCTCGGTGCAGCGGCGGTGGACCTCCTCGGCGCGCTGCAGCAGCGCGTAGTGGCCGTTGATGATCTCGGTGTGGATCTCCTCGGTGACCGTCACGAACGGCACCTCGCGGTGCAGCTGCACCAGCGGCAGCCCGGCCGCCCTGGCGGTGTCGACCAGGGCGGCGGGCAGGCGGGTGAAGCGGGTGCCCAGCTCCACCACCAGCGCGGCGATGTCCCGTTCGGCCAGGGTGCGCACGAACGCCCGCTGGTCGGCCGGGCGGTTGCCCATGCCGTAGCCGGTGGTCAGCAGCAGCTCGCCGCCCTTGAGCAGGGACGCGATGTTGGGCACCTCGCCCGCGTGCACCCAGCGCACCGTGCGGTCCAGCCGGTCGGCGCCCGCCACGACCTCCGGCAGCCCGCTGCGCAGTCCGGGCAGCTCCAGCGCCTGCTTGACGGTGATCCCGGTGCCCTGGCTGTCGTATCCGCTGTTCGTGCCGCTGTCCATGACCCGGACGCTACCCGCGCCGGCGACCCCCGGGCACCTCTCCGGTCCCGTCGTCGGGTGCCGGGCTCACGCGGGCCGGATGTTGTGGTTGAAGCGGAACACGTTGTCCGGGTCCCAGGTGCGTTTCAGCCCGGCCAGCCGCCGGGCGTTCTCCCGGCCGAGACCGGCCGCCACCCGGTCGGCGCCCTCGTCGCCGATGAAGTTGAGGTAGACCGCCCCGGTGCTCCACGGTCGCACATCGGTGCGGCACTCGCGCACCCAGTCGATGCACCGTTCGTCGTCGTCCGGGCTCTCCCAGATGGCGAACGGGTGCATGCCCCAGGGCGCGTCCCGGTAGGGCACCGGGTACTCGGCGGGCCCGGAGGCGATCGCGCCGCCCTGCGGGAACAGCGCGTGCTGGGTGCCGGTGCCCAGCGGCAGCCGCTCGGCGCGGGAGCTGAACACGTCGATCAGCTCCTCGGGCAGCCCGGTCAGGTACTCCGCCGTCCAGTAGTTCCGCATCCCCCACGGGTCGTCGATCATGCACTGCACGTCGGCGTACGGCATGGCGCCGACGATCTCCGCCTCGTGCGGCAGCGCGAGCAGCGGCTCGGCGATCTTGCGCATGTCCGCCTCGGCGCCCGCGTACGTCAGCAGCGCCGCGCACAGCAGGCTGCCGACCAGATGCGGCGGGATGAACTCCTCGGGCGGGGCGGGGAAGTAGAGCACGGCGCCGCTCGCCTCGTCGGGGCCTGTCTCGATCACGTCGCGGAAGGTGCGGGTGACCTCCCGGCCGTGCTCCGGCAGGTACAGCAGCAGGGCGATGGCGAAGTCCGGCAGCTCGTGCAGCCTCAGGGTGATCGCGGTGGCGATGCCGAAGTTGCCGCCGCCGCCGTGCAGGCCCCAGAACAGCTCGGGGTTCTCGTCGGCGTTCGCGTGCACCTTGCGGCCGTCGGCGGTGACCAGCTCGACGCCGAGCAGGTTGTCCACGGCGAGACCGAAGCACCGGTCGAGCCAGCCGCTGCCGCCGCCGAGCACGAAGCCGCCGACGCCGGTGGTGGACGCCCGGCCGCCGGTCGTCGCCAGGCGGTACGGCTCGGTGGCCCGGTCCAGATGGCTCATCGTGGCCCCGCCGCCGACCCGCACCGCCTCGGCCGCCGGGTCGACGGTGACCCGGTGCATCCGGCGCAGGTCGACCACGAGCCCGCCGTCGTTCATGGCCTGCCCCGCCACGCTGTGCCCCCCGCCGCGAACCGCGACGGGCAGGTTCTGCTCCCTGGCGAACCGGACGGCCCGCACCACGTCGTCCTCGTCGGCGCACTGGGTGATCACCGCGGGCCGCCGATCGATCATCGCATTGAACACGGTCCGGGCGTCGTCGTAGCCCGGGTCACCGGGAGTGAGCACATCACCGGTGAGATCCTCGCGCAGCGCGGACACCGCCGCGCCGGCCGTCGCTCGGGTGGCCATGGCCGCCCCCTTTCGGGCAAGGGGCACAATCCCCAGGCGGTTGTCTGTTCTCAGACTAAGCGGGTGCGGCCACGGCTTCCTGCGGAGCCCGGCGGCGTGCGCCGGGCCGGCGTCTCAGCCTCCGTACGCCCCCGACGCGGTGAGTCGCAGCGCGGTGTCGATGAGCGGCACGTGGCTGAACGCCTGCGGGAAGTTGCCCACCTGGCGCTGCAGCCGCGGGTCCCACTCCTCAGCGAGCAGACCGAGGTCGTTGCGCAGGGCGAGCAGCTTCTCGAAGAGCTTGCGGGCCTCGTCCACCCGGCCGATCATCGCCAGATCGTCGGCCATCCAGAACGAGCAGGCGAGGAACGCCCCCTCGTCGCCCGGCAGGCCGTCCACGCCCTGGTCCCGGCCCTCGGTGGGGTAGCGCAGGATGAACCCGTCCGGCGTGGACAGCTCCCGCTGGATGGCCTCCACGGTGCCGATCACCCGCTTGTCGTCCGGCGGCAGGAAGCCCACCTGCGGGATCAGCAGCAGCGAGGCGTCCAGCTCCTTGGAGCCGTAGGACTGGGTGAAGGTGTTGCGCTCCCTGTCGTAGCCCTTCTCGCAGACGTCCCGGTGGATGTCGTCGCGCAGTTCCTTCCAGTGCTCCAGCGGGCCGTCCGCGTCACCGGACTCGATCAGCTTGATGGTGCGGTCGACCGCCACCCAGGCCATCACCTTGGAGTGCACGAAGTGGCGGCGCGGGCCGCGCACCTCCCAGATGCCCTCGTCCGGCTCCTGCCAGTGCTTCTCCAGGTAGCGGATCAGCTTCAGCTGCAGCAGCGAGGCGTAGTCGTTGCGTGCCAGGCCGGTCATGTGCGCCAGGTGCAGCGCCTCGGTGACCTCGCCGTACACGTCCAGCTGGAGCTGGGAGGCGGCCCCGTTGCCCACCCGGACCGGGCTGGAGTTCTCGTAGCCGGGCAGCCAGTCCAGCTCCGCCTCGCCGAGCTCGCGCTCACCGGCGATGCCGTACATGATCTGCAGGTTCTCCGGGTCGCCGGCGACCGCGCGCAGCAGCCACTCGCGCCAGGCGCGGGCCTCCTCGCGGTAGCCGGTGCGCAGCAGCGAGGACAGGGTGATCGCCGCGTCCCGCAGCCAGGTGTAGCGGTAGTCCCAGTTGCGCACGCCGCCGATGTCCTCCGGCAGAGAGGTGGTGGGCGCGGCGACGATGCCGCCGGTCGGGGCGTACGTCAGCGCCTTCAGCGTGATCAGCGAGCGCACCACGGCCTCGCGGTAGGGGCCGTGGTAGGTGCAGTGCTCCACCCACTCACGCCAGAAGTCCTCGGTGGCCTCCAGCGACTGCTCGGGCTCCGGCAGCGGCGGCGGCTCCTTGTGCGAGGGCTGCCAGGAGACGGTGAAGGTGATGCGGTCGCCCGGCGAGACGGTGAAGTCCGAGTAGGTGGTCAGCGACTTGCCGTAGGTCTCGGCCTCGGTGTCGAACCACACCGAGTCCGGGCCCGCCACGGCGACCGTGCGCCCCTCGTGCTTGTGCACCCACGGCACGATCCGGCCGTAGGAGAACCGCATCCGCAGCGCGGAGCGCATCGGGACCCGGCCGGAGATGCCCTCCACGATCCGGATGAGCTGCGGCGCGCCGTCACGCGGCGGCATGAAATCCGTCACGCGGACCGTGCCGCGCGGGGTGTCCCACTCGGACTCCAGGATGAGCGAGTCGCCGCGGTAGCTGCGCCGGGCCGCGGCGGGCGGCTGCTGGTCGGAGGCGTGGGCGGGGCCGAGGCGCCAGAAGCCGTGCTCCTCGTTGCCCAGCAGGCCGGCGAAGATGGCGTGCGAGTCGAAGCGGGGCAGGCACAGCCAGTCCACCGTGCCGTCCCGGCAGACCAGTGCGGCGGTCTGCATGTCTCCGATGAGTGCGTAGTCTTCGATACGCCCGGCCACGTGCAACTCCAGTCGAACGGCCACGTCACCCCGCAGGGGGGTTGTCGCTAGTGCGGTCAAGGGGTTTTTCGGATACCTCGTTGAACGGTCAAACACAGCAGTCACTCAGCCGCGGGGGCAAAGCACTAATTGTCGCTCAACGAACTGACGAGCTCTCGTTGTTCCGGTGTGACGGGCGGGGGTGGTGCCGTTCGGCCGGCCGGGCTCGGCAGCGAGTGTCCGAGCAGGATACGACGCACGTAGATGATCTGTGTGCCCCTCCGGACAATGCGAGTCCGCCGAACGAGTGAGCAAGGAGTGAGGGAGCCGTGTGCGGTCGCCCGTCCGTACCGGCCCGTGCGCGGAGCGTGGCCGGGAGCCACCGCCCCGAGGCGCTGATACGCTGGTAGCCCGTGGACCGGTGGGCGATAGGACCCCGGAACCGCACCCACAGACCGCGACCACGGGAGCCCCCTCTTGGCCATGCCGCCCAAATCCACGACGACCAAGCACATCTTCGTCACCGGGGGTGTCGCCTCCTCGCTCGGCAAGGGACTGACCGCCTCCAGCCTCGGCATGCTGCTCAAGGCGCGGGGTCTGCGGGTCGTGATGCAGAAGCTCGACCCGTACCTGAACGTCGACCCGGGCACCATGAACCCCTTCCAGCACGGTGAGGTGTTCGTCACCAACGACGGCGCCGAGACCGATCTGGACATCGGCCACTACGAGCGGTTCCTCGACCGCGACCTGGACGGGTCGGCGAACGTCACCACCGGCCAGGTGTACTCCACCGTGATCGCCAAGGAGCGGCGCGGCGAGTACCTCGGCGACACCGTGCAGGTCATCCCGCACATCACCAACGAGATCAAGCACCGCATCCGCCGCATGGCGACGGACGAGGTCGACGTCGTGATCACCGAGGTCGGGGGCACCGTGGGCGACATCGAGTCGCTGCCGTTCCTGGAGACGGTGCGCCAGGTCCGGCACGAGGTGGGCCGTGACAACGTCTTCGTCGTCCATATCTCGCTCCTGCCGTACATCGGCCCCTCGGGTGAGCTGAAGACGAAGCCCACCCAGCATTCGGTTGCGGCGCTGCGCAACATCGGTATCCAGCCCGACGCGATCGTGCTGCGCTGCGACCGCGAGGTGCCCACCGCCATCAAGCGGAAGATCTCGCTGATGTGCGACGTCGACGAGGCCGCCGTGGTCGCCTGCCCCGACGCCCGCTCGATCTACGACATCCCCAAGACGGTGCACGGCGAGGGCCTGGACGCCTACGTGGTGCGCAAGCTGGACCTGCCGTTCCGGGACGTCGACTGGACCACCTGGGACGACCTGCTCGACCGGGTCCACAACCCCGAGCACGAAGTCACCCTGGCCCTGGTCGGCAAGTACATCGACCTGCCCGACGCCTACCTCTCGGTCACCGAGGCGCTGCGCGCGGGGGGCTTCGCCAACCGGGCCCGGGTGAAGATCAAGTGGGTCACCTCCGACGACTGCAAGACCCCGGCCGGCGCCCAGGCGCAGCTCGGTGACGTCGACGGCATCTGCATCCCGGGCGGCTTCGGCGACCGCGGTGTGCTCGGCAAGGTCGGCGCGATCAAGTACGCCCGCGAGAACAAGATCCCGCTGCTGGGCCTGTGCCTCGGCCTGCAGTGCATCGTGATCGAGGCCGCACGGAACCTGGCGGACATCCCCGACGCCAACTCCACCGAGTTCGACCCGGCCACCGCCCATCCGGTGATCTCCACCATGGCCGAGCAGCTCGACATCGTCGCCGGCGAGGGCGACATGGGCGGCACCATGCGGCTCGGCATGTACCCGGCGAAGCTGGCCGAGGGCTCGATCGTGCGAGAGGTCTACGACGGCAAGGAGTACGTGGAGGAGCGCCACCGGCACCGCTACGAGGTGAACAACGCCTACCGCGCGGAGCTGGAGAAGAAGGCCGGCATCGTCTTCTCCGGCACCTCCCCGGACGGCAAGCTCGTCGAGTACGTCGAGTACCCGCGCGACGTGCACCCCTACCTGGTCGCCACGCAGGCGCACCCGGAGCTGCGCTCGCGCCCGACGCGCCCGCACCCGCTCTTCGCGGGTCTGGTGAAGGCCGCGGTCGAGCGGAAGATCTCGAAGTAACACACCAGTTGTACGGTGGCCGGGGCGCGAACCTTCAAAGAGCGAGCGCCCCGGTCCCGCTTTTCCGGGTTCTCCGGTTTCCGTAGATGCCTCCGGGTTCTCCGGGGTTCTCCCGGTCTCCCGGGCTCACCGATTCACGGGCCCCGCCCGACGACTGACACGCAGGGAAGGCGACGAACTGGCATGACGATCAAGGACACGCCGGAGGAGTGGGAGATCCGGGCGACGGACACCCCGTTCGTGGGCAACAAGACCTCCGTGCGCACCGACGACGTGGTCATGCCGGACGGGACCGTGGTGCACCGCGACTACCAGGTGCACCCGGGCTCGGTGGCCGTGCTCGCCCTGGACGACCAGGACCGCGTGGTGGTGCTGCGGCAGTACCGGCACCCGGTGCGGCAGAAGCTGTGGGAGATCCCGGCGGGGCTGCTGGACGTGCCCGGCGAGAACCCGCTGCACGCGGCGCAGCGGGAGCTGTACGAGGAGGCGCACGTCAAGGCCGAGGACTGGCGGGTGCTGACCGACGTCTACACCACGCCGGGCGGCTGCGACGAGGCGGTGCGCATCTTCCTCGCCCGCGGGCTGTCCGAGGCCGAGGGGGAGCGGTTCCAGGTCGAGGACGAGGAGGCCGACATGGAGCTGGCCCGGGTGCCGGTGGACGAGCTGGTGCGGGGCGTACTGGCCGGGGACCTGCACAACAACTGCCTGGTGGTCGGCGTGCTGTCGCTGGTCGCCGCGCGCACCGGGGACGGCCTGGACGCGCTGCGCCCGGCGCTGGCGCCGTGGCCTGCCCGGCCTTTCGAGGCGTAGCCGGGTGCGCGCTGCGCAACTCGTGTGACCATCCGCTGATCCGATCGGGGGACCCGGCCGCCGTGGTCCCACCGGGGCGTCGTGCGAGGTGAACTACGCTCTCGCTGACGGCTCACGGTGGGACGGGAGTGTGGCCCGTGACGGATCAGGTGGTGGACACGGAAGCCCGGTTCCTGGGCCGTACACGGGAGTTGAAGGAGCTGCGCGCGGACATCGAGCGCGCGGGTCTCGACACCCTCTCGGGACGCAAGGCGCCCCGCGCGCGGGTGCTGCTGATCGCCGGCCGCCCCGGATCCGGCCGGACCACTCTGGCCGGGGAACTCGTCCGCCAGGTCGCCGAGCGCTACCCCGACGGGGTCCTCGGCGTCCGGCTGAGCGAGCCCGACGGCACCCCCGTCCCCGTCGCCCGTGCCGCCCGGCAGATGCTGGACGAGCTGGGCGTGTCCGCGCCCGCGGGCGCCGCCGAGGACGAGCTGAGCGAGGCGCTCAGAGCCGCGCTCGGCGGGCGCCGTGCGGTGCTGCTGCTGGACGACGCCGCCGACGCCGAGCAGGTGGACGCGCTGCTGCCGGACAGCCCCGACTGCCTGGCCGTCGCCGTCTCCGAGGGGCCGCTGACCGGGATCAGCGACGTGCGGCCCTGCATCCTGGGCGGGCTGGACACCAAGTCCGCCGTCGAACTGCTGAGCCAGGCGGCCGGCTCGGTGCGCATCACCGTGGACCCCCGCTCGGCCGAGGCGCTGGCCGAGCAGTGCCAGGGCCAGCCGGCCGCGCTCGTGCTGGCCGGCGGCTGGCTCGCCGCCCGGCCCAAGGCCGCCGTCGCCGACCTCGCCAAGCAGCTGCACGCCGACCCCGACGAGGGCCCGCCCCTCGCCCGCGTGTTCCGGCTGGTGCACGCGGGCCTGCCCGCCTCCGCCGCCCGCACCCTGCGCCTGCTCAGCCTGGCCCCGGCCGGATACGCCGATCCGCACACCGCCTCCGCCCTCGCCGGCTGTTCGCTGGACAGCGCCCGCGCCACGCTCGACGACTTCGCCGCCCTCGGCCTGCTCCGCCGGGTCCCGTCCGAGCTGCCCCAGTACCAGGTGCCGGGCTGCCTGCACCCCCTGCTGCGCGCCCTCGCCGACACCCATGAGCGCCCCGGCGAGCTGCAGCTGGCCCGCGCCCGCATGCTCGAGCGGACCGTCCGGCTGCTGCAGTCGTGCCGGGCCGTGACCGAGACCGACAGTGCTCGGGCGCGCGAGAAGCTCGAGGGCCTGCCGCGCCCGCTGCGCTTCCCGCACCCGAGGGCCGCCGCCGACTGGCTGCGCGCCTTCCGCCCCGCCCTGCTCGCCTCCGCCCGGCTCGCGGTGGCCGACGGGGAGCTGGACACCCTGGCCCGCCGCCTGCTGTCGCAGCTGGTGCGGGCCCTGGTCGCCCACTTCGGCACCCAGGCCGCCGCGAGCGACCTGTACGGGCTGCACTCCCTGGTCCTGGACGTGGCGGACCGCCGCAGGCTGCCCAGGGAGCGTGCGGCGGCGCTGCTGAACCTCGGCGACCTGGACGCCCGCACAGGTCGCACCACCGACGCGCTGGCGCGCTACCGGGCCGCGCTGGACGCCGCACGGCGGGCGGACGACCCGTACGCGACCGGCCGGGCGATGGAATCCGTGGGCGGCGCCCATCTGGAACTGGGCGACTACGACCGGGCCGCCGACTGGTTCGGCCGGGCCCTGACCGAGCGGCTCGCCCGGGACGAGCGCGCGGACGCCGCCCGCCTCTACGGCCGGATCGCCGCTGCCCACACCTATGCGGGGCGCTACGGCGAGGCGCAGCGCAACTGGCGCGCCGCCGTGGCCGGCTACCGCAAGTGCGGCGATGTCGCCGCCCGGGCGCGGGCGTTGAGCGAGCTGGCGCGGGTGCAGGAGTACGCGGGCCGGTTCGAGGAGTCGCTGCGCACCTGCCGGGAGGCCGTGGAGTGGGCGCGCCGGGCCGGGGACGCCCGGCTGCAGGCGGCGCTGCACCTCAGGCTCGCCGACACCTACGGCCGCCTGGGCGATCCGGCCTCCGCCGCGCTGCACCGGGGCACGGCCGAGCGGATGCTGGAGGAGGAGGCCGCGGATGCCGGGGAAGGCGGCGCGGACGGCGCAGAGCCGACACAGGCCGACACAGTGAGCTAACGCCTGCGAAATCCGTAGCGCATCCGCAGAAGATTGGTGCAATGAAAGGCTAGACAGCGGGAACGCCTTCATTAGACTGGCTCTGCCGCACGTTCTCCTGCGGTCTCTCCCGGTGTGCCCTCGCATGCCCGGGTATGTGTAGTAATACCCCTTACCCTCCGATCCAAGGACCGTGATCGACGTGAAGGTCGGCATCCCCCGCGAGGTCAAGAACAACGAGTTCCGGGTGGCCATCACCCCCGCCGGTGTGCACGAGCTGGTGCGCAACGGCCACCAGGTCGTCATCGAGCGTGGCGCCGGCGTCGGCTCGTCCATCCCGGACGCCGAGTACATCGCCGCGGGCGGGCAGATCCTGGACACCGCCGACGAGGTGTGGGAGGCCGCCGACCTGCTGCTGAAGGTCAAGGAGCCCATCGCGGAGGAGTACCACCGCCTCCGCAAGGACCAGACCCTCTTCACCTACCTGCACCTGGCCGCGTCCAAGGAGTGCACGGACGCCCTGCTGGAGTCCGGCACCACCGCCATCGCCTACGAGACGGTCGAGCTGCCCAACCGCTCGCTGCCGCTGCTCGCCCCCATGTCCGAGGTCGCGGGCCGGCTCTCCGCCCAGGTCGGCGCCTACCACCTGATGCGCGCCCACGGCGGCCGCGGTGTGCTGCCCGGCGGCGTCCCCGGCGTGCTGGCCGGCCGCGCCGTGGTCATCGGCGGCGGCGTCTCCGGCTGGAACGCCGCGCAGATCGCCATCGGCCTCGGCTTCCACGTGACCCTGCTGGACAAGGACATCAACAAGCTCAAGGAGGCCGACCGGATCTTCGGCTCGAAGATCCAGACCGTGGTCTCCAACGCCTTCGAGCTGGAGAAGGCCTGTCTGGAGGCCGACCTGGTGATCGGCGCCGTGCTGGTGCCCGGCGCCAAGGCCCCGAAGCTGGTCAGCAACGACCTGGTCTCCCGGATGAAGCCCGGAAGTGTCCTTGTCGACATCGCGATCGACCAGGGCGGCTGCTTCGAGGACTCCCGCCCCACCACGCACGCCGAGCCGACCTTCAAGGTGCACGAGTCGGTCTTCTACTGCGTGGCCAACATGCCCGGCGCGGTGCCCAACACCTCGACCTACGCGCTGACCAACGCGACGCTGCCGTACATCGTCGAACTCGCCAACCGCGGCTGGGTGGAGGCGCTGCGCCGCGACCCGGCGCTCGCCAAGGGCCTCAACACCCATGACGGCAAGGTGGTTTACAAGGAGGTCGCCGAGGCGCACGGCCTGGAGCACGTGGAGTTCTCCTCGCTGCTCGGCTGAGCCGGCTCCGGCGGTCCCCGGACGCCAAGTCGACCAAGTCATCATCAGGCAAAGGCGATACGTCAACTTCGGTCGTCAACGCCGTACATCCGGCCGGACCTTGTGCGTCAAGGTCCGGCCGGATGTGTGTAGGGTCACCTCGCGATTCCGGGACAACTCGCCTCGAACGTAACCGTTCTACCGATTCGCACAACGGCAAAACCTGCCGTGCGACGGCTGTACGCCCTTGACAGCGGGATGTTTCATTGCCGACACATCGGGCCGGGTCCGGCGGATTGTGTTGCTGCGGACCCACGACACGCCATAGAGTCGCCAACCGTCGGCATGGTGCCACGCTGACCTGTCTAGAAGTTTCCTGGTCACCAAGGAGGTAAGACGACTTGTGAATGAGTCGACATTTACTCCCGGGGGTGGTCAACCAGGAATGCCGGCACGGGGCCAGGGTCCCGCGGGGTTCGCTGCTGTCGGCTCCGTCGCTGTGCGCACCTTCGCAGCCCACCAGAGTCACCGGACCGAAGGGGTGACTCGCCCAGCACACCAGAGCATGGATGGCCATCACGTGAACGCCATGGCCGGCGACGGAAGTGGCGCGCCCCACGACCATTTCGCCGACTACGACGAACTGCCCGAGGGGCACTTCTACGACCCCGACGCCGAATACGAGCCCGACCCCGAGTACGCGGCCACGCTCGCGCCCGACGCCGCGCGTCAGCGCCGTGAGCGCATCGGCCCGACCGGGCGTCCGCTGCCGTACTTCCCGATCCCGGGCCCGGTGACCGACCACGGACCCGCGAAGATCATCGCGATGTGCAACCAGAAGGGCGGCGTGGGCAAGACGACGTCGACCATCAACCTGGGAGCGGCGCTCGCGGAGTACGGACGCCGGGTGCTGCTCGTCGACTTCGACCCGCAGGGCGCGCTGTCGGTCGGACTCGGCGTCAACCCGATGGAACTCGACCTCACCGTCTACAACCTGCTCATGGAGCGGGGCATGGCGGCGGACGAGGTGCTGCTGAAGACCGCGGTCCCCAACATGGACCTGCTGCCCAGCAACATCGACCTGTCCGCGGCCGAGGTGCAGCTGGTGAGCGAGGTCGCGCGCGAGTCGACGCTGCAGCGGGCGCTGAAGCCGCTGATGGACGACTACGACTACATCGTGATCGACTGTCAGCCCTCGCTCGGTCTGCTCACGGTGAACGCGCTGACCGCCGCGCACAAGGTGATCGTGCCGCTGGAGTGCGAGTTCTTCGCGCTGCGCGGTGTCGCGCTGCTGACCGAGACCATCGAGAAGGTCCAGGAACGCCTCAACCCCGACCTGGAGCTCGACGGGATCCTCGCCACGATGTACGACTCGCGCACGGTGCACAGCCGCGAGGTGCTCGCGCGCGTGGTCGAGGCGTTCGACGATCACGTCTACCACACGGTCATCGGCCGCACGGTGCGCTTCCCGGAGACCACGGTCGCCGGTGAGCCGATCACCACGTACGCCTCCAACTCCGTCGGTGCCGCCGCCTACCGCCAGCTCGCCAGGGAGGTGCTCGCCCGGTGTCACGCCGAGTGAGTCTGCCGGGGGCCGACGAACTCTTCCGTACGACAGGGGGAATGGCGCTTCAGCCGTCCACACCCAGGCGTCAGGCCAACGGCGACGCCCGGGTCCCCGCTCCCGCGGGGGAGGGCGACTCGGCGGCGGCGCTCGACGACGCCCCGCAGTCGGTGCCCGCACAGGGCGGCGACGGCCAGGGCGCGGAGCATGTCGCGGCCGATGCGGAGCAGGGCGAGGCGGCGCAGCCGCGCAGCCGGGGCGAGCGCACCACCCGGCGCCAGGCGGAGGCGCCGGCCGTGCCGCGGAAGCGGGGCAGGGCGGCGCGCCGGCCGAGCGGCCGGGAGCGGCACGACGAGAAGATCACCGTGTATGTCTCCGCCGAGGAGCTGATGGACCTGGAGCACGCGCGCCTGGTGCTGCGCGGCGAGCACGGCCTCGCGGTCGACCGGGGCCGGATCGTCCGGGAGGCGGTGGCCGTGGTCCTGGCGGATCTGGAGACCCGCGGGGATGCGAGCATCCTCGTGCGCCGGCTGCGCGGCCGGTAGGGGTAGCCTGCGGAGGCCATGACCTCCTACGACGCGTCCCCCTCCGGCCGGGGAAACCGCCCCCGCCGCCGCGCCCTGGGCCGGGGTCCGGGAGCCGCCCCGCCGCCACCTCCTGCGGGGGTGCCGTACGACGGGCCGGGTGATGCCGCTGACCCTGCTGCCGGGGAGGATTCCGGCGCCGGGACCGGGCCGTCCCAGGACGACGTGAGGCTCTCGGGGAGCGGCGTCCCGACTGCGGGGGGCGTCACCGCACGATCGGGCGACAGCATCCCGGTTCCTGCCCAGGAGACGGTCCCGAGGGCGGCCGACGATCGTGTCCCGGACGGCGAGGCCCGGATTCCGGCGGGTGGCGCCGGGACCGCGGCGGACATCGCTGGGCTTCCGGCGGACGGGGCCGCGGCCTCGACGCGCGACCACGGAACCGCGGCGGATGCGACGGGGGCGCCAGAGGACGGCGCTCGGCCCTCGGGAGAGAACGGCGCGCGCGGGGACGTTCGGCCTGCCGGGGGTGGCGCCCTGGCAGGCGGCTCCCGGAGTCCCGAGGGCGGGTCAGAGGCCCCGGCACGTGGTCCCGGGCTGTCGCCGGGCGGGGACGAGGCCGCCGCGGGGGACCCCGGGCCCCCGGCGGGTGCCGCAGGGACCTCGGCGACCGGCTCCACGGTTCCGGCGCAGGGCGTCGCGGGTGCGGCGGGCGGCGTGCGGGCTTCCGCGGGCGGCCCAGCCGTCCCGGCGGTCGGTGCGCCGGCGCCGGACGGTGCCACGGCGGCCGACGTCGTCCCTGCTCCGCGTGGTGCGGGGACCGGGGCGGACGGTGCGCAGGGCTCGGAGGGAGGGGTCGCGGACCCCGGTGGGGCCGAGGAGGCGGCCGAGGGCTTCACGGTCCGGCTGGACAACTTCGAGGGCCCCTTCGATCTGCTGCTGCAGCTGATCTCCAAGCACAAGCTGGATGTCACCGAGGTGGCGCTGTCCAAGGTCACCGACGAGTTCATGGCGCACATCCGGGCCATGGGGGCGGACTGGGACCTGGACGAGACGACCGAGTTCCTGGTCGTCGCGGCGACGCTGCTCGACCTGAAGGCGGCCCGGCTGCTGCCCGCCGCGGAGGTCGAGGACGAGGCGGATCTGGCGCTGCTCGAGGCGCGGGACCTGCTGTTCGCCCGGCTGCTGCAGTACCGGGCGTACAAGCAGATCGCGGAGATCTTCAACCAGCGGCTGGAGGAGGAGGCGCGGCGGTACCCCCGTACCGTGGGTCTGGAGCCGCACCACGCCGAGCTGCTGCCCGAGGTGGTCATCAGCATCGGTCCCGAGGGCTTCGCCCGGCTCGCCGTGAAGGCGATGCAGCCCAAGCCCAAGCCGCAGGTGTACGTCGACCACATCCACGCGCCCCTGGTCAGCGTGCAGGAGCAGGCCGGGATCGTCGTCGCCCGGCTGAAGGAGCTGCGGGAGGTGTCGTTCCGGGTGCTCGTGGAGGACGCCGGCGACACCCTCACCGTGGTCGCCCGGTTCCTGGCGCTGCTGGAGCTGTACCGCGAGAAGGCCGTGGCGCTGGAGCAGGAGACCGCCCTCGGCGAGCTGCTGGTGCGCTGGACCGGCGGGGACGGGGAGGAGACGCCGACGGTGACCGACGAGTTCGACCGGCCGCCCGAGCAGCCCGAGGAGGAGCAGAAGAAGTGAGCGAGGACACCATCGAGGCGCCCGCGGGGGCGCGCGACGTCGCCGGTCTCGAGCTCAAGCCCGCCCTCGAGGCGATCCTCATGGTCGTGGACGAGCCCGCCACCGAGGAGCACCTGGCGAAGATACTGGAGCGCCCGAAGCGGCAGGTCGCCGACGCCCTGCGGGAGCTGGCCGACGAGTACACCGTGCAGGGGCGCGGCTTCGAGCTGCGCCTGGTCGCGGGCGGCTGGCGCTTCTACACCCGGCCCGAGTACGCCGCCGCCGTCGAGGGCTTCGTCCTGGACGGCCAGCAGGCCCGCCTCACCCAGGCCGCTCTGGAGACCCTCGCCGTGGTCGCCTACCGCCAGCCGGTCAGCCGCAGCCGGGTCTCCGCGGTGCGCGGAGTGAACTGCGACGGTGTGATGCGCACCCTGCTCCAGCGGGGGCTCATCCAGGAGGCGGGCACGGAACCCGAAACAGGTGCGATCCTGTACACGACGACGAACTACTTCCTGGAGCGGATGGGCCTGCGCGGTCTGGACGAGCTCCCGGAGCTCGCGCCCTTCCTCCCGGAGGCGGAGGCGATCGAGGCCGAGACCCAGGAAGGCGTGCCGTCGTTCGATCCGGACGCCCCGGACACGGACGACGGTCCCGCGACGAACATGCCTGAAACGACGACGACGGACTATTGATGCGAAGCAGCGGCAGCGGAAAGAGCGGCGGACGCGGTAACTACCGTGGCGCCGGCAACAACAGGGACCAGAAGCAGGGGCCGGGCCGCCCCCGCAAGCCCCGCCCCGAGGAGCGCCGCTACGACGTCGGCCCGGGAGCCACCAAGGACGGCCCGAAGTCCGGGCGCGGAAAGCCGAAGGCGGCACCGAAGGGCGGCCGGGGCCGCACGGCTCCGGCGCGTTCGCGCGAGTACGAGGCCCGGATCGAGGAGCGCAACCGCGAGCGGTACGCGGGCAAGAAGCAGGTCAAGCTGCCCAAGACCTTCCCCGGCGCCGAGCAGGAGGGCGAGCGGCTGCAGAAGGTGCTGGCCCGCGCCGGCTACGGCTCCCGGCGCGCCTGCGAGGAGCTGATCGACCAGGCACGGGTCGAGGTGAACGGCGAGATCGTGCTCGAGCAGGGCCGCCGCGTGGACCAGGAGAAGGACGAGATCAAGGTCGACGGGCTGACGGTGGCGACCCAGTCGTACCAGTTCTTCGCGCTGAACAAGCCCGCCGGTGTGGTCTCCACCATGGAGGACCCGGAGGGCAGGCAGTGCCTGGGCGACTACGTCACCAACCGTGAGACGCGCCTGTTCCACGTCGGCCGGCTGGACACCGAGACCGAGGGCATCATCCTGCTCACCAACCACGGCGAGCTGGCGCACCGGCTGACCCACCCCCGCTACGGCGTGCGCAAGACCTACCTCGCGCACATCGTCGGCCCGATCCCGCGCGACCTGGGCAAGCGGCTGAAGGACGGCATCCAGCTGGAGGACGGCTACGCCCGTGCCGACCACTTCCGGGTGGTCGACCAGATGGGCAAGAACTACCTCGTCGAGGTGAGCCTGCACGAGGGCCGCAAGCACATCGTGCGCCGGATGCTCGCGGAGGCCGGCTTCCCCGTCGACAAGCTGGTGCGCACCGCCTTCGGGCCGATCGCTCTGGGCGACCAGAAGTCCGGCTGGCTGCGGCGCCTGACCAACACCGAGGTCGGCATGCTGATGAAGGAGGTCGACCTCTAGACCGCAGCTCCAGACCCCTGGAGACCCTGAACCCCCGGGCCCGCCGCATGCTGCGGGGCCCGGCGCTTGTGCGGGGCCCGGCGCTTGTGCGGGACCGCCACCCCTCTTTATAGTCGTAGTGACCATAAAGAGGGGTGGAGGTCTTTCCCGTGGACGGCTACGACAAGTACGCCTTCGAGCCCTTCGCCGTCACCGTGGACCTCGCCGTCTTCACCATCCGCGACGGCGCGCTGCACGTCCTGCTCGTCGAGCGCGGCCAGGAGCCCTACGCCGGCCGGTGGGCGCTGCCCGGCGGCTTCGTGCGGCCGGAGGAGTCCGCGGAGACGGCCGCCCGGCGCGAGCTCGCCGAGGAGACCGGTCTGCAGGACGTCTCCGGACTGCACCTGGAGCAGCTGCGCACCTACAGCGAGCCCGGCCGTGACCCCCGGATGCGGGTGGTGTCGGTCGCCTTCACCGCGCTGCTCCCCGACGCCCCCGAGGCGCACGGCGGCAGCGACGCGGCGAGGGCCCGCTGGACGCCGTACGACGCCGCCCGGAACCTCGCCTTCGACCACGACCGGATCCTGGCCGACGCCCATGAGCGGATCGGCGCCAAGCTCGAGTACACCTGCCTCGCCACCCGCTTCTGCCCGCCCGAGTTCACCCTCGGCGAGCTGCAGCAGGTCTACGAGACGGTGTGGGGCACGACCCTGGACCGGCCCAACTTCCGGCGCAAGGTACTCGCCACGCCGGGGTTCGTCGAGGCCGTACCCGGCGGCGCCCGGCTCACCGGCGGCCGCGGCAAACCGGCCGCGCTCTACCGCGCCGGCCCCGCCACCACCCTGCACCCGCCCCTGCTCCGGCCGACCAGTGAAGGACGCACCGCATGACCGTCACCGCCACCAAGCGCGCCGCCACCGGATCGCTCACCGGACTCGCCCTCGGGGACGCGCTCGGCTTCCCCACCGAGTTCCACGACGTGCCGTCGATCCTCGCCACGCGCGGACCCTGGCGCGAGACGCGGCTGCCCCGGCCCGCGATCGTCACCGACGACACCCAGATGACCCTGGCCCTCGGGCGGGCGCTGCGCACCGCCACGGCCCACGGGCCGCTCACCCCGGAAAGCCTGGAGGGGCCGCTGCGCGAGGAGTTCGTGGCCTGGTACCGCTCGCCCGAGAACAACCGCGCCCCCGGCAACACCTGCCTGCGCGCCTGCGCCCTGCTTGCCGACCGGGACCGCGTCTGGCAGGACGCCTGCCAGGTCGGCTCCAAGGGCTGTGGCGCCAATATGCGGGTCGCGCCCCTCGGACTGGTCCCCGGCCTCGGCGACGAACAGCGCGCGGGCGCCGCCCAGTTCCAGGCCGCGCTCACCCACGGGCACCCCACCGCGCTCGCCGCGTCCGACCTCACCGCGCACGCCGTGCGCCTGCTCGCCGAGGGTGCCGAACCCACCGGGCTCGTCGGACTGCTGCGCTCCTACGCCTACGACAACCGCACCCGCTACCACGAGGCCTGGCTCGGCGATCTGTGGACCCGCGCCCAGGACCCGAGTCCCGAGCACTTCATCGCCCGCGGCTGGGACGAGTGCCTGGAGATCCTGCGGCGCCTGCAGGACGCGGTGCGCACCGTCTCCCCGGAGGCCGACCCGTGCCTGGCCACGGGGGAGGGCTGGATCGCGGAGGAGGCCCTGGCCACCGGTCTGCTGTGCTTCCTGCTCTTCGTCGACGAACCCCTCACCGCCCTGCGCCGCGCGGCCTGCACCTCCGGCGACTCCGACTCCATCGCCTGCCTCACCGGCGCGTTCGCCGGCGCTCTCCTGGGCGCGGACGCCTGGCCCGCCGAGTGGGCGGAGCGGATCGAGTACCGGGAGGAGCTGACCGCGCTGGGGCAGCTCTGGGACTCACCGGCGCAGGCGGACTGACCTGGTCCGGCGCGCGGGGAAGCGCGTTCCCGCAAGCGCGTCCCCGCGCGCGTTCGGGCAGAGCGTTCCCCGGCAGAGCGCTCCAGGCATGGCCCAGGGCCGAGGTCCGGCGGACGCGGTACAGGAAGTCCTCGACGCGGCGGCGGTCCGGCTCGGCCGGCAGCGGGCTGCGGTGGAGCGCCTCCTCCGCCTCGGCCTCCAGCCGGCCCAGCCGGGCCTCCACCTCGTCCCACGGCACCTCGCCCCGCCTGACCGCGAGCAGCGGCTCCCGCTCCGCGCCCACCTCGATCACCAGGCGGCCCGTGCGCAGCAGGTCGCGGACGCTGATCAGCTGGCGCAGCAGATGCATGGCGTGCTTCCAGCGCGGGGCGCCGTGGTTGCGCAGGCCGGCCTCCAGCTTGCGGCGCCGGCCGCGGGCGAAGCCGGTGAAGGTCTCGTGGACCCGGCGGGAGAGGAACGCTCCGCGCAGCGACAGCAGCTCCCGGCCGGTGTCGTCGGCGTACTCCGCGAGCGGGGAGTGCAGGCACTCCAGGATGTTCGGATTGGCGCGCAGCGCCAGCTCGCAGAAGCGTTCCAGCTCCCAGCTGAACCGGTCCTCGCCCGGACCCTCGACATGCGTCGGTGGCTTGTCCAGCCGCCAGAAGAAGGCCGTGGGGGCGAGGAACACGCCCCGTAGGTCGGTGTCACTGCCCTCGGTGGCCAGTCCGAAGGCGCGCGACCCCATGACGCAGGTGTAGACGGTGTGGTCGCGTACCAAGAGGTCGGGCGTCAAGGAGGTCAGGGACGTCCGGGATGTGTCGGGGCGCATGCCCGGATCGTAGAGAAGGGATCACGCGAGGCGGATCGAATTCCCGTCCACGGTGATCCTCTCCTCGGGCAGCGGCCGGGTCGCCGGGCCGTGCTCCACCGCTCCGTCGGCGACGGAGAACCTGCTGCCGTGACAGGAGCAGTTGATCGTGCCGCCCGAGACGTTCGCCACCAGGCAGTTCTGGTGGGTGCAGATCGCCGAGAACGCCTTGAAGTCGCCCCGCTCGGGCTGGGTCACCACGACCTTCCGGTCCCTGAAGATCGTGCCGCCGCCCACCGGGATGTCACTCGTCGACGCCAGCTGCTCCCCGGCGGGGGCGTCCGGCGCGGAGGTCTCCTCGCCGGTGGCGGTCCGGGTGCCGGTGTCGCCGCCGGGCGTCTCGGTCGAGGAGCCGCCGTCGTCGCCCCCGCCGCCGCAGCCGGCCGTCAGGGCCGCCGCGCCCGTCGCCCCTGCCGCGATCAGGACGGTGCGTCGTGTTGCGCCGTGGGTCATGTCGTCACTCCGAGGGGATCCGAGAGGAGAACCGGGGGAAGGAGCCGTGGGATGGAACCGGGGGAAGACGGGGCATGCGGAGGCAAGGGGACCGCGGAGGCAGCGGACCTGGCGGTTTCAGCATCCTCGCACCCGACCCGCCGAAGTGCCAGAAAACACGCATCCCGCCCGTCTCGGTGGGCGGGCGCCGCACGCTCCGCAGGCCCGGGCTGACTAGGCTGGACGCCCAAGCAGCCGATGACGTACGTCAGCAAGGAGCACGCCGTGGCGGTACGAGCGGTCAGGGGGGCCGTCCAGCTGGAGCGGGACGAGGCCGGTCACATGGAGGAGCAGGTCTCGGCGCTGCTCACCGCCGTACTGGAGCGGAACGGGCTGACCGCCGACGACCTGATCAGCATCTGGTTCACGGCCACACCCGACCTGCACAGCGACTTCCCGGCCGCCGCGGCCCGCAAGCTCGGCATCGTCGACGTGCCGCTGATCTGCGCCCAGGAGCTGGACATCGAGGGCGCCATGCCCCGCGTGGTCCGCATCCTCGCGCACATCGAGTCCGACAAACCCCGCGCCGACATCAACCACGTCTACCTCGGTGCCGCCGCGGCCCTGCGCAAGGACATCGCCCAGTGAGAACCGCACTCGTCATCGGCACCGGGCTGATCGGCACCTCCGCCGCCCTCGCCCTGGCCCAGCGCGGGGTCACCGTCCACCTCGCCGACCGCGACCCGGAGCAGGCGCGCACGGCCGCCGCGCTGGGCGCCGGCACCGACGAGGCGCCCGAGGGGCCGGTGGACCTGGCGATCGTCGCCGCGCCGCCCGCCCATGTCGCCGACGTGCTCGCCGACGCCATGCAGCGCGGCCTGGCCCGCGGCTACGCCGACGTCGCCAGCGTCAAGGGCGGCCCCCGCAGGGAGCTGCTCGCCCGGGGTCTCGACCTGTCCGCCTACATCGGCACCCATCCCATGTCCGGGCGGGAGAAGTCCGGGCCGCTGGCCGCCAGCGGGGATCTCTTCGAGGGCCGCCCCTGGGTGCTCACCCCCACCCGGGACACCGACACCGAGGTGCTGAACCTCGCCCTGGAGCTGGTCTCGCACTGCCGCGCCGTGCCGGTCGTCATGGACGCCGACGCCCACGACCGGGCCGTGGCCCTCGTCTCCCACATGCCCCATCTGGTGTCCAGCCTGGTCGCCGCGCGCCTGGAGCACGCCGAGGAGGCCGCCGTGCGGCTGTGCGGGCAGGGCATCAGGGACGTCACCCGGATCGCCGCCTCCGACCCCGCCATGTGGATCGACATCCTCTCCGCCAACCCCGGCCCGGTCGCCGACCTGCTCAGCGACGTCGCCACCGACCTGGAGGAGACCGTGCGGGCGCTGCGCGCGCTGCAGTCCGCCGACGAGGACAAGCGCCGGGAGGGCACCACCGGCATCCGGGACGTGCTGCGCCGCGGCAACGCCGGGCAGGTGCGGGTGCCCGGCAAGCACGGGTCCGCCCCGCGGGTCTACGAGACGGTGGCCGTGCTCATCGACGACCAGCCGGGACAGCTGGCGCGGATCTTCGCGGACGCCGGCCGGGCGGGCGTCAACATCGAGGACGTGCGGATCGAGCACGCGACCGGGCAGCAGGCCGGTCTGGTGCAGCTGATGGTCGAGCCCAAGGCGGCCCCCGGCCTGGTGGCGGCGCTGCGGGAGCGGGGCTGGGCGATCCGTCAGTAGACCGCGGGCGGTGCCGTTGCTCACGTCCGGGCCGGGGCGCCGGGACGTGGGCCGAACGGGGGACCGGTACCCAGTAACCTTGTCGTGGGCCTCTGCGCCCCCGTCCCCGCCCACCAGGTCCAGGAAGGTATCCCACAGTGGAAAGCGCCACGCCCGTGATTGTCGCCATCGACGGCCCCTCCGGCACGGGCAAGTCGAGCACGTCGAAGGCCGTGGCCGCGCAGCTCGGTCTGAGCTACCTGGACACCGGCGCCCAGTACCGGGCGATCACCTGGTGGATGGTGAACAACGGCATCGACATCGAGGACCCCTCCGCCATCGCCGCCGTCGCCGGGAAGCCGGAGATCGTCTCCGGCACCGACCCCAAGGCGCCGACGATCATGGTCGACGGCGTCGACGTGGCCGGGCAGATCCGTGAGCAGGACGTCACCTCCAAGGCCAGCGCGGTCAGCGCGGTCCCGGAGGTGCGGGCGCGGATCACCGAGCTGCAGCGCAACATCGCCGCGGCGGCCGCCCAGGGCATCGTCGTCGAGGGCCGCGACATCGGCACCACCGTGCTGCCGGACGCCGATGTCAAGATCTTCCTCACCGCCTCGCCCGAGGCGCGGGCCGCCCGCCGCAGCGGCGAGCTGAAGAACGCCGACCTGAACGCCACCCGCGAGGCCCTGGTCAAGCGGGACGCGGCGGACTCCAGCCGCAAGGTCGCGCCGCTGGCCAAGGCGGACGACGCGATCGAGGTGGACACCACCGAGCTGACCCTGCAGCAGGTCGTCGAGTGTGTCGTCACCCTCATCGAGGAGAAGCGAGCCGGGAAGTGACTCAGCTCCCCTCCGAGCGGGGCGCCGAGATCGGACGGCGCATCGGCGTCGGTCTCATGTACGGACTGTGGAGGCCACGGGTGCTGGGCGCCTGGCGGGTTCCGGCGAGCGGCCCGGTGATCCTCGCCGTGAACCACGCGCACAACATCGACGGCCCCATGGTCATGAGCGTCGCCCCGCGTCCCGCGCACTTCCTGATCAAGAAGGAGGCGTTCGTCGGCCCGCTCGGCCCGTTCCTGACCGGCATCGGACAGGTGAAGGTCGACCGGGGCAGCCCCGACCGCACCGCGATCTCCCAGGCCCTCGGCGTGCTGGAGCAGGGCGGTGTGCTCGGGATATTCCCCGAGGGCACCCGGGGCGAGGGGAACTTCGCCTCGATCCGCGCCGGGCTCGCGTACTTCGCGGTGCGCAGCGGGGCGCCGATCGTGCCGGTCGCCGTCCTGGGAAGCTCCGACCGGCCCGGACGGTTGATAAGGGCGCTGCCTCCGCTGAGGTCGCGAGTCGACGTCGTCTTCGGCGACCCGTTCGACGCCGGCGACGGCAGCGGGCGGCGCACCCGCAGGGCGCTGGACGAGGCCACCGAACGCATCCAGAAGCAGCTCACCGCCCATCTGGAGAACGCCAGGGCCCTCACCGGGCGCTAGCGGTGTCCGCCGCCGGGGCCGGGCCGCACAGCGGACGGCGCCCGGATTTTCCCGGGCGGGCCCGGGGCGGACCCTGCGACACTGAGTAGTGGATCAGCTCCCTGCACCGGAGCGGGCCCACCGACCACCACGAAGGAACGACGAGGTACGGACTTCATGAACGACCACAGCCAGCCCGACGGCTCGGCCGCGCACGAGCACGATCACGGGGCGCTCGGCGACGCCGAGTACGCGGAGTTCATGGAGCTCGCCGCGGAGGAGGGCTTCGACCGGGAGGACGTCGAGGGCGCGATCGAGGCGGCCGGTCACGGTCCGCTGCCCGTGCTCGCGGTCGTCGGCCGCCCCAATGTCGGCAAGTCGACTCTGGTGAACCGCATCATCGGCCGCCGGGAGGCGGTCGTCGAGGACAAGCCGGGCGTCACCCGCGACCGGGTCACCTACGAGGCCGAGTGGGCGGGCCGCCGCTTCAAGGTCGTCGACACCGGCGGCTGGGAGCAGGACGTCCTCGGCATCGACGCCTCCGTCGCCGCGCAGGCCGAGTACGCCATCGAGGCCGCCGACGCGGTGGTCTTCGTGGTGGACGCCAAGGTCGGCGCCACCGACACCGACGAGGCCGTGGTGCGGCTGCTGCGCAAGGCCGGCAAGCCGGTCGTGCTCTGCGCCAACAAGGTGGACGGCCCGAGCGGCGAGGCCGACGCCGCCTATCTGTGGTCGCTCGGCCTCGGCGAGCCGTACCCGGTCTCCGCGCTGCACGGCCGCGGCACCGGCGACATGCTGGACCAGGTGCTCGAGGTGCTGCCGGACGCCCCGGCGCAGACCTTCGGCACGGCCGTCGGCGGCCCGCGCCGGGTCGCCCTGATCGGCCGGCCCAATGTCGGCAAGTCCTCGCTGCTGAACAAGGTCGCCGGCGAGGAGCGCGTCGTCGTCAACGAACTGGCCGGCACCACCCGTGACCCGGTCGACGAACTGATCGAACTCGGCGGCAGGACCTGGAAGTTCGTGGACACCGCCGGCATCCGCAAGCGCGTCCACCTGCAGCAGGGCGCCGACTACTACGCCTCGCTGCGCACCGCCGCCGCGGTGGAGAAGGCCGAGGTGGCGGTCGTCCTGATCGACGCCTCCGAGTCCATCTCGGTGCAGGACCAGCGCATCGTCACCATGGCGGTGGAGGCGGGCCGCGCGCTGGTGCTCGCCTTCAACAAGTGGGACACCCTCGACGAGGAGCGCCGCTACTACCTGGAGCGGGAGATCGAGACCGAGCTGGGCCAGGTCGCCTGGGCGCCCCGGGTGAACGTCTCGGCGCGCACCGGGCGGCACGTGGAGAAGCTGGTCCCGGCGATCGAGACGGCGCTGGCGGGCTGGGAGACCCGGGTCCCGACCGGCCGCCTGAACTCCTTCCTCGGCGAGCTGGTCGCCGCCCATCCGCACCCGGTGCGGGGCGGCAAGCAGCCGCGCATCCTGTTCGGCACCCAGGCCGGCACCAAGCCCCCGCGGTTCGTGCTCTTCGCCACCGGCTTCATCGAGGCGGGCTACCGGCGCTTCATCGAGCGCCGGCTGCGCGAGGAGTTCGGCTTCGAGGGCACGCCCATCCACATCTCGGTGCGGGTGCGCGAGCGGCGCGGAAAGAAGAAGTAGCGCCGGTCCGGCGGGCTTTCACACAGCAGAGCGGGGCGGTCCCCAAGGGGGGCCGCCCCGCTGCCTTCGTGCCGCCCGCCGGTTACAGACCGCCCCGGCGCGGCATCGGCGGCAGCCCGGCCGGCACCCGCTGCCACTGCGGCTGAGAGCCGGCCCCGCCCTGCCGGGCGCTGCTGGCACCGGCGCTGTAGGCGCTGTACGCCCCGCCCCCCAGGGAACCGCCGATGGAGCCCGAGCCAGGGCCGCCGTACGAGCCCGAGCGGTGCGCGAAGCTCCCGAAGGCGTCGAAGCCGAGCCGCTCCTCGCCGCTGCGGTCACCCGGCAGCGAGCGGTGGGACTCGACGTACTCGGCGTAGAGCGCGTCGTAGATCGGCGTGGCCGAGGGGCGGCGCCGGGCGTCCCGGACCGGTCCCACGGGGGCGGGGACCGACGGGAGCGGCTGGCGGCGGGAAAGGTCATATGCGTGCACGTATGTGCAAACGACCCCGCCCCGCAAGAGATGCGGTCCCCCGCGAGGGCTTTCGACGCACGCCCGCTCGCGCGCCCCTCGGGCGGCGGCGAGGGGCGCCGCCGGCCCGCTGACCGACGTTCAGGTGCGCACACCGACCGTGCCCACGGCGACCGTGAGGCACCGGATGCGCTCCCGCCGCCGATCTCGCCGGGTGCCCCCGGCCGCCGGCGCGCGGAGCATGCGTCTCCCGCGGGCCTTTCGCGGACGTCGGCGCGCCCCTCGGGTGCCCGTGCGCAGGCGCCCGCAGGGGCCGCGCGCGGAGGGTCCGGGCGTGGTCTCGCCGGGGGCCCGCACTGCGCGTGCACGCCTGCGGCGCCGCTCGGGGGTTGCGCGCCGGGCGCCGCTCAGGGCGCCCGGCGCCGGTCGCAGCCGGGCCGCCGGCCGCAGGTCGCTGGGTGTCCGTCCACTGGCCGTCGTGCAGGCTCCGGCTGGTGGTGCGGCGCGGCGGGTGCCGAGGTCCGCGCGGGCGGTCACCGGTGCCCGCCCGCGGCAGGCCCCTCGGGCACGATGCGGGCCCGTCCGCGGGGCGGCGGCTCGGCTGCCGGCCCGCGCGGGGCCGGTCCGTCGTCGCCGCCCGCGCGCAGGGTGCCGTCAGGTGCCGGCCAGGGGGAGGGCGGCGCCGACGAGCTGGCCGCCCGCCGCCGCGCGGTCGAGGGCCTCGCGGAGGAGGTCCTCGCGGGGCTGGCGGCCGATGGAGCCGACCGGGGCGGCGAACATCAGCACCTGCTGGTGCTTGTTGGCGGCCGCGCGCCAGCCGTCGGTCACCTGCAGCGGCTGGTGCGCCTGCCACCAGGCGACCGGGCGGCTGCCGTCGGGGCCCGGCTGGAGCACCGCGTGCAGTTGCCCCACGGCCAGCAGCACCGACCAGCCGTGCAGCACCGGCGGCACCGCGGACAGCTCGCTCAGCGGCAGGAAGCCCTGCTCGATCAGCAGCGGCAGGAAGTCGTCGCCGGAGCCGTACGAACCGGGACGGGAGATCGGGCCGGTCGGCTCCACGACCAGGGCCGGGTGCAACTCCCCGGCGATCAGGACGAGGCCGCTGGTCACCCCGAGCACGGCCTGCTGGGGCGCGTTCGGCTGCGCCGCCTGCTGCGGGGCGGGCTCCTGGGCCGGCTGGCCGCCGCTGATGGACCGCACGGCGCCCCTCAGCTGTTCCTCGGTGACCTGGACGACCTGCGAGGGCAGACAGGTGGCGTGGGCGAAGGCGAGGACGGCGGTCTCCTCCCCGATGAACAGGACGGTGCTGGTGCGCTCCTGCTCCGGGTCGCCCGGGGTGCGGCACGAGGTGCAGTCGTAACCGCCCGGGGCGGTGTCTCCGGCGAGCAGACGGTCGGCTTCTTCGTCGCCGATCTCGGCGCGTACCTCGTCGCTGACGTCGAGCATGCGCGGCACGGGTGGCTCCCTCGGGATGCGGTGCGTGACGGGACCGGGTGGCTCCCGGCCCGTGGTCCGGGTGGGTCCCCGGCTCATGAAGAAGACAACGGACGATCTGTGGCGGTAGTCACGCCCTTGGACGAACGGAATCGAACCGACCGACGCACACCGTCACGTTCGGCGCGGAATCGGGCACTCACCGTCAACTAGCCGCGGATGTAAAGAAGTTGGCAGCGTGAAGTGGGTCACGCGGTGGCGGTCCGAGTGGTCGACAAATCAGGAAATCAGCTGATGAAATGGGTGGCCGAAATTCGCCGCTACCTCGGGTAATGCCCAACTGGCCTGCCCGGACGGGCCGTTGGTTGCTCCGCGGCCGCGAGGCTCCTTACATTCCTCCGCCGTGTGCACCGAGCACCGCCCGGGTACGTCCGCCGACCGCACCATCCCATGCTCCATCGCACCACCCCCGACAGGCGGACGGGGTGAGCGCGGCCCCCGTGCCCCATGGTGCGGCGGGCGGCGCGACGCCCAGGGGACCCCGGGTTGTTCGAGAGGGAACTACATGTCCGAATGTGCCCATAACACCCGCGACTCCCACGAGCCCGGCACCTCCCGCGACACCGGGAGCAGCTCCGGCCGGGCCCGTACGACGGCCGTCCTGGCCGGTGCGGCACTGCTCGCACCCCTGGGGCTGCTGGCCGGCGGCGGCACCGCCGCGGCGGCGGACAGCGGGGTGTGGGACCGCATCGCCCAGTGCGAGAGCGGCGGCAACTGGCACATCAACACCGGCAACGGCTACTACGGCGGGCTCCAGTTCTCCGGCGCCACCTGGCGCGCCTTCGGCGGCACGGCCTACGCGCCGACCGCCGACCGGGCCACCAAGGCCCAGCAGATCGCCGTCGCCACCAAGGTCCAGCGCGCCCAGGGCTGGGGCGCCTGGCCGGTCTGCTCGGCCCGCGCCGGGGCCGCTGGCAGCGCACCGGCGACCGGCCCGGTGAGCGCGAACCGGGCGCCGCAGAAGGCGGCCCAGCCGGCCGAGCCCGCGAAGAAGGCCGCCGGGCCGTCGCAGTCCGCGCCGTCCGCGCCGTCCGCGCCGTCCACGCGGTCCACCGGACACCCGGACCGCGGCCACTCCCGCGGCGACTACACCGTCCGCGCGGGGGACACCCTCAGTGGCATCGCGGCCCGGCACGGCACCACCTGGCAGCGGCTGTACGCCGCCAACAAGGACGTCATCGGCGGCGACCCCGACGTGATCCTGCCGGGCCAGCGGCTCGAGCTCTGAGCGCGGCCGAGAACAGCCGGGAACCGCTGCCACGGCTCCGGTCCCTCCGGCGGGTTCCCGGCAGGTTCAGACGCCGGGGAGGCGGGCGACCTCACCCGCCTCCCCGGCGAACACGACCGCCCCGCGGCGCAGTTCGTAGACGAACGCGGGGCGGTCCCGCAGGGCGGGCGGCAGCCGCTGCTCCGCCAGCACCACACAGGCGTCCAGGGACGCCAGCAGCTCGTACGTGCGGGCCGCGACCGCGGGTGACATGCCCTGGGCCGGCTCGTCCACGAGCAGCACGCGCGGCCGGACCAGCAGGGCACGGGAGACCGCGAGCATCCGCTGCTCGCCGCCGGAGAGCGTGCCCGCCCGGCGGTCCGCCAGCGGCCGCAGCGCCGGGTAGGCGTCCAGGGCGGGGGAGGGGTCGGACGCGGCGAGGGCGAGGTTCTCCCGCACCGTCAGGGAACCGAACACCGCCCGCCGTTCCGGCACCAGACACAGCCCCCGGCGGGCTCGCTCGAACGCGGGCATCCGGGTCACGTCGGTGCCGTCCCACACCACCGCGCCGGCCGAGAGCCGCACGGTGCCGGCCAGGGCCCGCAGCACGGTGGTGCGCCCGGACCCGTTGCGCCCGAGCAGCACCGTCAGGCCGGGCCCCGGTGCGACGAGGGTGACGCCGTGCAGGGCCTCGAGCGGCCCGTAGCGCACGCGTGCCCGGCGCAGTTCGACGGTGGTGGCCGTCGAGTTCGTCGTCATGCTCCGGTCGCCTCCCCGAGGGTGTCCAGGACATGGCCCGGCGGCCCGGTGGCGACGATCCGGCCGGCCGTCATCACATGCACCACGTCCGCGAGGTCGGCGACCAGGTCGAGGTCGTGCTCGACCACCAGCAGCGCCATGCCGTCGGCCGCCAGCGCCTTCAGGATCCGCGTCAGCGCGGCCACTTCGCCGGTGTCCAGACCGGCCGCGGGCTCGTCCAGCAGCAGCACACGAGGGCCGCCGGCCAGGGCGCGGGCGAGCTCGACGCGGCGCAGCGTGCCGGTGGGCAGACCGGCGGCCGGGAGCGCCCGCACCGGCCCGTCGAGGCCGAGCAGCCGCAGCGTCCGTTCCACGGCACCGGGATCGCTCACCCGGCCCTGCTCGGCGCCGACCCGCACGTTCTCCGCCACCGTGAGCGTCGGGAACACCGCCAGCTGCTGGAACGTCCGCGCCACACCCAGCCGGGTGCGCGCGTGCGCGGGCAGCCGCGTCATGTCCAGCGCGCCGAACCGCACGACCCCCCGCTCGGGCCTCAGCGTCCCGGCCAGACAGTGGAACAGCGTGCTCTTGCCGGCCCCGTTGGGCCCCACCACCGCCGTCACCCGCCCCGGCGGCACCCGCAGATCCACCCCGTCCAGCGCGACGAACCCCCCGTACCGGACGCGCAACGCCCGCGCCTCGAGCACGGGCACGTCCTCCGGCCCGTACGCACCCGGCGTCCCCGCCCGGCCGGTGGGCCGCTCAGACCCACCGGGCCCACCGGGCCCACCGGGCCCACCGGGTTCACCGGACTCGTCGGGCTCACCGGCGAGCGAATCCTGCGGGGTGGTGGAGTCCGTGCCCGGTGCGGGGTGCTCGCGCCACGCGGGGCCGGTGTCCCGCGCCTCCCGGGTCGCCCCGCTCCGGGGGCCGCCGGCGGCCGGCGCTGCCGCGGCCACCGCCGTGGCGCCGGACGGCACCGGGGCCGGTGGGGGTTCCGCCGGCGAGCCGTGGAGGCGGCGGCGCGCCCGGATGCCCAGGGGGGTGAGGGACGGGGTGCCGTCCAGGCGCCGGAGGACGGAGCGAAGGGCCTCATAGGGGCCGCCCGGGAAGCGGCCCACCAGGACGGCGAGCACGCCGATGACGGCCGCCGCCACGCCGCCCCGGGTGCCCGCGTCGAGGCCGACCAGGAGAGCCGCGGCGAGCAGGGCGCCCAGGGCGCTGTCGGCGCCCAGGACCACCACCGCGGCGAACCACAGCAGGCCCCGCACGGGGTCGAACGCGGCCGGGTCGAAGGCGCGCAGCCCCATGCCGAGCATGCCGCCGCCGAGCGCGGCCAGCGCGGCGCCGCAGACGAAGGCGAGCAGCTTCAGCGAGGGCACGGGCACGCCCGCCGCGCGGGCCCCGGACTCGTGGTCGCGCAGGGCGGCCAGGGCGCGACCGACGCGGCCCCGGCGCAGCGCCGCCGTCGCCAGCAAGGCGCACACCAGGAGGGCCAGCTCCAGGGCGTAGTAGGCGCGGTCGTCGTCGAAGCCGGCGGGGCGGTTCAGGAACAGGCCCGCCGTGGCGTAGGGCTGGGCGAAGACGAAGCGGCTCACGCCCACACCGAATGCGAAGGTCGCCAGCGCCAGGGCCAGGCCCCGGCGGCCGATCGCCGGCCAGCCGGTGAGCACGCCCAGGGGAGCCACCAGGACCACCGCCACCGCCAGCGCGGCCAGTTCCGGCAGCCGGGGCAGGCCGGGGAAGCGCCCGGCGGCCAGCAGGGCCGTGAACAGGGCGCCCAGACCCGCGTAGGCCGCCTGGCCGAGGGAGATCTGCCCGCCCCGGCCGGTGACCACGACCAGGGACAGCAGCACCACGCCGAGCGCCGGCACCTGCACGGCAGTGTGCAGATCGCGTCCGGCGAAGCCCAGCGGCAGCAGGAACAGCACCCCGGCCACGATCCAGGCGCCCGGCGGCGTCGGCACCCGCGCGGTCGCGGAGCGCGGCAGCGCGTCCCGCGTGCCCACCCCGGGCAGCGCCAGGGCGGCGATCAGCAGCGCGACCACGAACAGGTTGGAGCCGAGGGCCTGCACCAGCGGCTGCCCCCAGCCGGAGGGATGCAGCCGGGTCAGCTGGCTCTGCGCCACCCCGATGCCGAGCGCCACGACGACCGCCACCGACAGGCTCCGCATCCGCGCGGCCACCGCGACCGCCAGCACCTCCATCACCAGCAGCGGCAGCCCGTACGGGTCGAGCCGCACGTACGGCGCCAGCAGCACCCCGGTGAGCCCCGCGGTGAACGCACCGAACGCCCAGCCCACCGCCGCCACCCGGTCCGCGTCCACGCCGCCGAGCACCGCCAGCTGCCGGTCGTCCACCACCGCCCGCAGCTCCCGTCCGAACCGCGAGAACCGCACCACTGCCGCGACCCCCGCGGCCAGGACCGCCACCACCGCCAGCTGGCCCCACGGCTCCGCCGCCAGCAGCACCGGCGCGTCGTCCCGCGCCCCCTGCCCCCACAGCAGCGCCGCACCGCCCACCAGCAGCACGAACACCCCGAGGGAGGCCACCAGGGTCTGCGCCGGATCGCCGCCCAGCACCGACAGCGGGCGGAAGACGAACCGTTCCAGCACCACCCCGATCCCCGGTGCCAGGACCACCAGCGCGAACACGGCGGCCCACCCCAGCGGCCAGCCCCACTCCACCACGCACTGCCGCAGCACATAGGCGCACACCATGGCGATCGCGCCGTGCGCGAAGTTGAGCACCCCGGTGGCCCGGTAGGTCACGATCAGGCCGATGCCGGTGAGCGCCGCGGCGGCGCCGACCGACAGCCCGGCCAGCGTGAGGTCGTACGTCAGCGAGGACATCGGCGGCCGGGCTTCAGTCGTCGTCCCCGGCGGGGTCACAGATCGGGCAGGGCCTCAGCCGGCCGTCCGCCACCAGCGCCCTGTCCACCGGCACCGCCTCCGCCTTGCCGGCGACCAGCGGACAGTCCGCGCGGTGCCACAGCGTGCCGCCGGGCACCATCAGCGTCTCGCCGCTGACCGCGACCGGCGCGCCGGCCGCCTGCCCGGAGACGTCCACGTCGTCCGGCTCCGCCTCCACCAGCAGCCCGTACAGCTCCTCCACCCGGGTGGCGGCCAGCGACTCGCGCCCGTGCGCCAGCAGCACCGCGCCCGCGATGATCAGCGCCGCGCCGGGGATGGTGCAGGAGGCCAGGTAGGGCAACTGCCGTTCGGCGTACCGCTCACCGGAGATGCCGTACCAGCCGACGACGCACAGCACCGCGCCGGCGGCGAGGGCCGCCCAGCCGGCCCACAGGGCGGGGTGCACGGTCCGCAGTCGGGCTGTCCGCATCCTGGCTCCCACATCGCTCGGTCGTCTCTCCGCGCATGTGCCGGCCCGCCCGTGTCCGTCGGCCCCCGGACACCCTGGCCCACTGTCCAACTCGGGCGTTGGCTTGCACTATGCCTTGTGGAAGCTGACCCTGAAAGAACCGGGCGCACATGGCCCGGACCGACACCCGGTGGTGAGCCAGATGGTTCTCGGCAGCGACCTCAGGCGGGGGACACGAGGAACACGGGGGACCAGGGGAAGGGGACGCGGCCCGCGGACGGCGCGGCGCGGCTCCGCCCTTGCGGCGGCCGTGATCCTGGTCCTCGGCCCCGGACTTGCCGCATGCGGCGATGACGACGACGGCGGGGGCGACTCCAGCCCGCCGCCCACACCGACACCCGAACGGACCACCAGCGCGCCGGCGAGCGCGCCCGCGGACCGCGCGGCGGCCGAGCGGGAGATCCGGCAGAACTGGGAGAAGTTCTTCGACCCCGCCACCTCCATGGAGGACAAGACGACGGTCCTGGAGAACGGCGAGCGGATGGCTCCGGTGCTCCAGGCCTTCAGCGGCGACCAGCGCGGCGGCCAGGTGCAGGCGAAGGTCACCGAGATCACCTTCACCTCGCCCACCGAGGCCGACGTGACCTATACGCTGACCCTCCAGGGCGCCACCGCCCTGCCCGACGCCTCCGGCACGGCCGTCGAGCAGGACGGCACCTGGAAGGTGTCCGCCAAGACCCTGTGCGCGCTGGTGCAGATGAGCGGCAACGGGTCGGCCACGGCCGTCCCGGGCTGCTGAGGTGCCGGCCCCCCGGCGGGCGGCGTCCGCCCGGACCCTGCCGCACCGAGGGCGGACGCCGCCGGGCTCGACGCGCCGCGGGCGGACACACCTCCCGGCCCCGGCGCGCCGGGAGCGGCTGCCCGAGGTCCCGGTGCCCCGCGCGGGGACGCGGACGCCCACGGCTCCTGCGCACCGGCGGTGGACGCCGCCGGCCGCGGCGCTGGCCGCCGCCGCGCTGCTCGCCCTGACCGCGGCCTGCGGGAGCCGGCTGCCGGAGAGCGACTTCGGCGGCGACGACCGCTCGCCCGCGCCCACCCGGGCCACCGGCGAACCGCTGCACGTCGGCATCATCACCAGCGCCACCAGCCCGGTCGGCGGCAGCGCCTTCACCGGGCCGCGCGACGGCGCCAAGGCGTACTTCGACCGGCTCAACTCCCGCGGCGGCATCGACGGCCGGCGCGTCGAGGTGCACCTGTGCGACGACGGCGGCAGCGGCGTCGGCAACAACGAGTGCGTGCGCAAGCTGGTCGACGAGCAGAAGGTGGTCGCCCTGGTCGCCACCACCGCCTTCGACTACGCGGGCGCCGCCCGGGTCTCGCGCGCCGGCGTCCCCGACATCGGCGGCCAGCCCATCGGCACCGCCTACGACACCTACCCGCACCTGTACAGCATCTACGGCACCTCGGCGCCCAGGAACGGCACCACCGGCTGGGACGGCAAGCTGTACGGCGGCACCGAGGTCTACCGCTACTTCAAACGCGAGCACGGCGCCCGTACCGCCGCGGTCGTCTCGTACAACCAGTCCTCCTCGGCCGCCTACGCGCGGCTCATCGAGCGCGGCCTGAAGGCCGAGGGCTACGAGGTGGTCACCGAGCAGGTCGACTTCGCGCTGCCCAACTTCCGCGCGGTCGCCGCCGATCTGCGGCAGCAGGGGGCCGACCTGGTCTTCGACGCCATCGACGCGCACGGCAACGCCCGCCTGTGCCGGGCGATGGACGAGGCCGGCGCGAAGGTCACCGCCAAGGTGACCAATGTGCAGAACTGGACCTCGGCCGTGGCCCGCGACTACAAGGACGCCCCGCGCTGCCGCAACGCCCTGTGGGCGACCGGCCACAGCCGCAACTACGAGGACACCGGCTTCCCGGCGGTGCGCGAGTTCCGGGACGCCACCAAGCACCTGGAGACGCACTCCCAGTGGCAGCTGGAGGGCTGGGCGGCCGCCCGCTGGTTCACCGACGCCGCCAGGTCCTGCGCGGACGAGGGCATCACCCGCGCCTGCATCGACGAGTTCGTCGACGGCAGCGACGGCTACACCGCGGGCGGACTGCTGCTCCCCGTCAGCTTCAGAGCGTCCCCGCAGCCGCCGAGGACCAGCCGGACCTGCCTGTCGGTGGCCCGCTGGCAGGACGGCAAGGGCTGGGTGAGCCAGGGCGACATGAACCGCACCTGTTTCACCGTCCCGCAGCTCGCCTACGAACCCTGAGCCGGCCCGGGAGCCACCGGCGCTTCCGGACAGCGGCCCAGAGGGCGGGCGGCCTTCAAGGACAGAATCTGTCCGCAACGGCTGGCAGACTGCCCTCCATGTTGGAGACCTCGGCCCGCCTACTGCGCCTGCTGTCCCTGCTCCAGACCCACCGCGAGTGGTCCGGCGCCGACCTCGCCGAGCGGCTCGGCGTCAGCGCCCGCACCCTGCGCCGGGACGTGGACCGGCTGCGCGAGCTGGGCTACCCGGTCCACGCCAGCCCCGGCACCGGCGGCGGCTACCAGCTCGGCGCGGGCGCCCGGCTGCCGCCGCTGCTGCTCGACGACGACGAGGCGGTCGCCGTCGCCGTCGGCCTGCGCACCGCGGCCGGCGGGGGCATCGAGGGCATCGGCGAGACCTCGGTGCGGGCGCTGGCCAAGCTGGAGCAGGTGCTCCCCGACCGGCTGCGCCGCCGGGTGAGCGCCCTGAACGCCTTCACCGTGCCGATGCTGCGCGGCCCGGGCGCCGACGCCGTCGACCCGGCGGTGCTGACCGAGCTGGCCAATCTGTGCCGGGACTGCGAGCGGCTGCGCTTCGAGTACCGCGACCACGAGGGCAACTCCAGCCGCCGCACGGCCGAGCCGCTGCGCCTGGTGTGCTCCGAGCGCCGCTGGTACCTGGTCGCCTGGGACCTCGACCGGTCCGACTGGCGCACCTTCCGCGTGGACCGCATCACCCCCAGGCCGCCGCACGGCCCCCGCTTCGAGCCGCGTGAACCCCCGGCCGAGGACCTGGCCGCCTACGTCTCCCGGGGTGTCTCCACCCGCGCCTACGCCACCCACGCGCTGATCCGGCTGCTGGCGCCCCTCGAGCAGGCGGCCGAACGCATCTCGCCGAGCGCGGGCACGCTGGAGGCGGACGGCCCGGACGCCTGCCTGCTGCGCACCGGTGCCGGCAGCCTGGAGCTGATGGTCCTGCACGTGATGCTGCTCGGCTTCGAGTTCGAGGTGCTGGAGCCCGAGGAGCTGATCGACGCCGTCAACGAGGCTCGTGACCTGCTTGCTCGCGCTTCGGCTCGGGCTGCGGCGTCACGGCCGCGTACTCCGGGTGATGCAGGTCGAACGCCGGCGACTCCGAGCGGATCCGGGGCAGCGTGACGAAGTTGTGCCGCGGCGGCGGGCAGGACGTCGCCCACTCCAGGGAGCGGCCGAACCCCCAGGGATCGTCCACCCCGACCTTCCGGCCGTACTTCGCGGTCTTCCAGACGTTGTAGAGGAACGGCAGCGTCGACATGCCCAGCAGGAACGCGCCGATCGTGGAGACGGTGTTGAGCGCGGTGAAGCCGTCCGCGGCGAGGTAGTCCGCGTAGCGGCGCGGCATGCCCTCGGCACCCAGCCAGTGCTGCACCAGGAACGTGGTGTGGAAGCCGATGAACAGCGTCCAGAAATGGATCTTGCCGAGTCTCTCGTCGAGCATCTTCCCGGTGAACTTGGGCCACCAGAAGTAGAAGCCGGCGAAGACCGCGAACACCACCGTGCCGAACACCACGTAGTGGAAGTGCGCCACCACGAAGTACGAGTCCGTCACATGGAAGTCCAGCGGCGGCGACGCCAGGATCACTCCGGACAGACCGCCGAAGAGGAACGTCACCAGAAAGCCCGTCGCCCACAGCATCGGCGTCTCGAAGGAGAGCGAACCTTTGATCATGGTGCCGCTCCAGTTGAAGAACTTCACCCCCGTCGGCACCGCGATCAGGAAACTCATGAAGGAGAAGAACGGCAGCAGTACCGCACCGGTGGCGAACATGTGGTGCGCCCACACCACCACCGAAAGACCGGTGATCGCCATGGTGGCCCCGACCAGCGTGAGATAACCGAACAGCGGTTTGCGGGAGAACACGGGAATGATCTCGGTGACGATGCCGAAGAACGGCAGCGCGATGATGTAGACCTCGGGGTGCCCGAAGAACCAGAACAGGTGCTGCCAGAGAATCGCGCCGCCGTTGGCCGCGTCGAACACGTGCGAGCCGAACCGGCGGTCCGCCTCCAGCACCAGCAGCGCCGCCGCGAGCACCGGGAACGCCACCAGGATCAGGATCGACGTGAACAGCGTGTTCCAGGTGAACAGCGGCATCCGGAACATCGTCATCCCGGGGGCGCGCATCCCGATGATGGTGGTGATGAAGTTGACCGCGCCGAGGATCGTGCCGAAGCCCGCCAGCGCCAGCCCCATGATCCACAGGTCGGCGCCCACACCCGGCGAGTACTCCAGGCTGTTGAGCGGCGCATAGGCGAACCAGCCGAAGGCGGCCGGACCTCCGGTCACCACCAGCGAGCCCAGCACGATCAGCCCGCCGAACAGGAACAGCCAGTACGAGAACATGTTCAGCCGCGGGAACGCCACGTCCGGCGCGCCGATCTGCAGCGGCATCAGCTCATTGGCGAACCCGGCGAAGCTGGGCGTCGCGAACAGCAGCAGCATGATCGTCCCGTGCATGGTGAACAGCTGGTTGAACTGCTCGTTGGTGACGATCTGGGTCCCCGGGCGGCCCAGCTCGGCCCGCATCACCAGCGCCATCGCGCCGCCGATCAGGAAGAACGCGAAGGACGTGATCAGGTAGAGGTGGCCGATCTTCTTGTGGTCGGTGGTGGTCAGCCAGTCGATGATCACGCGTCCGCGCCGCGTCGGCGCGGGCGCCGGTGCCGCCTGAACGGTCTGCGTCCCCATGGCTCCCTCGCCCCTTCGCTCTCACGCGCCGGGCCCGCCACGGCCCGTGCCACACGTTCCCGCGGGTGCCCGCCATGATGCTCGCCCGGTGGGCGCTTCGACAGGGGGCGTGCCAGGACGGACGACGGAATCCGGAAATGGGACGTGCCGCCCGGGTATTCGTCCGCGGTTGCGGGCCGGGCCGGGAAATGCGCCTGTGACCCCCTGGTCCGGGAATTGGTTCGGGGCCGGACCGAGGCTCTCGCGCGCCGCGCGGAAATCACGTTCGAATGCCCGGGGAAGGTGGCGAGAATCGCTCGTTGGTGTGACGGTCCGTGGACCGGTCGGCTGTCGTGATCCTGTGACACAAGCGTGACCGCCGGCAGACACCGGGGTCGTCCGGCGCAGGCCGGGGTCCCCCGGGAGACGCGGGGCCCTCGGGGAAGGCCGGGCTTCCCCGCGCATCGGGCAGGGCATAGCGTGGCCGCATGGCACCCATCCCGACACCCTCCGCGGAACCCGACGACAACCCGGACGCCTATGTGGGCCTGGCCGCCGGCCGCGCCGAGGACCTGGCGCGCGAACGCGGCTGGCCGACGGTGCGGTCCCTGCCGCCCGGCGCGATCATCACCATGGAGTACCGGGTGGGCCGGCTGAACTTCGAGGTGAAGGACGGCCGGGTGGCGCGGGCCTGGAAGGGCTGAAGGCCACGCACGGCAGCGGCCCGCACCGGCCCACGGCCTCCTCAGCGGCGCCCGGAAGGGCCGGCCATCCGCACCGAGGCCCCGGTTCCGCGAAGGAGCCGGGGCCTTGCTCGTGCGCAGGTGCGGGATGTCCGGACGGCCGGCTTCAGGGCCGGCCGGCGGGCGAGGTGCCGCGCGGGTGGTGCCGTTCGGGCCCCGGGCGGCGGCTGCCGGCCGGGGTGACCGGGGTGCGCTCCGCGCGCGTGGTGTGCGGTCCCGGCGCCAGATAGGCGGGCGGGCGGCCGCCCGCGCGGCCCGCGCCGACCGGCTCCCGCGCCGGGGCGTCGTCGCGGCCGGACAGCGGCGTGAGCACCACCGGAGCACCGGCGGGCCGGAGCCCGGTGGCCCTGCGGCGGTCGCGCCAGCGGTCCCGCAGCTCCAGGATCCGGGTCTCGGAGCGGGCGATCAGCGGCTCGAACCAGGGCAGCGCCAGCAGGATCAGCAGGCCCGCCGCCCAGCCGAGAAGCACATCGCTCAGCCAGTGCGTACCGAGGTAGACGGTGGCCATGCCCACGCCGAGCGAGGTCACCGCGGACAGCGCCGACAGCCAGCGCCGGGCCCGCGGGGTGGAGGCCAGATAGGCGAGGATCCCCCAGGTCACCACGGCGTTCGCGGTGTGACCGCTGGGAAATATGTCCCCGCCGAGGAACATCTCGTTGGAGCCGATCTCCGTTGCGTAGTGCGGCCCCAGGCGCCCCATGCCGTACTTGGCGGCGCCCACGGTGATGTTGAGCAGCAGCAGGGAGACCCCGAGCGCGAGCAGCGGGCGCAGTGTGTGCTGCCGCCAGGAGCGCCAGCCCAGCCAGGCCGCGACCATCACCGCGGTCGGACCGCGCTGGCCGAGGACCACGTAGTAGTCCACGAAGGCGTGCAGTTCGGACCACTGCTCATAGGGACGGAAGAACATCACCTGCCAGTCCAGCCGGACCAGCCAGGAGGTGTCGAGCACGGCCCACACGATCGCCAGGTAGAAGGCCAGAGTGGCGCCGAAGAGCACCACCCGGTGCCGGCTCATCCGCGGCACGTCGATGTGAGCCGGTCGTTCCGGCTCACGATCCAGCCTCGCGAACACCCGGTCCAGTCGGGTGGGCTTCCGTTCGGTACGCACCCGATCGACGTTACAGCGAGTGAGCGCTGGGCCCCGTCGAATCAGCGGCTTTGTGATGACGATGTGATGTGGCATTCCTCTCAGCTGCGCCTTTGATGCGGGCATTTCTGCAATCGGCGGAGGCCGTGGATTTCAATTCTCCCGATCATTACGGACGGTGAATTGGTTGCGCCTTCTTCCATTGTTCACCAGGGCCTGTCCCGGCATTTCCCGGACGATCGCGGAGGGCCCGAGCGGTCACGGAGGGCCCGAGCCGTTCAGCCAGAAGGCCCCGTACACCGCGGAGATCACCGCGCACGCACCGAGCACCGCCGTCGTGGTACGCCTGCCCCGCTTCGCCAGGGCCATGGCCGGGGGCAGCAGCAGCGGGAAGGCCGGCAGCAGCAGACGCGGCTTGGAGCCGAAGTAGCTCGAGGCGCACAGGGCGAGCGCGGTGACGACTCCGGCGTACACCAGGAGCGGGAGCGGCTGGCGCTGCCGTACGCAGAGCACGTACAGCCACACCACCAGCGCCACCCCGGCGACGAGACCCAGCCCGGCCAGGACCGAAGGGAACGAGGTGAACTTCCCGGCGACGAACCGGGCGAAGGCGTACCCCCCGTCGAACCCGTTCCGCCACCCGGCCTGCACCTTCAGGTAGCCGAAGACGCCGTCTCCGGTCCGCCGCCCCACCCACAGCACATAGCCGGCCACGCCCAGCGGGGCGACAGCCATGCCGAGAAGGAGCCGCAGCCGGTCACGGGGGGCGGCGCGCGCCGGGAGCCGTGCGCCGCCGTCCGGCTCCGTGCTGCGGCCGCGCAGCAGGCAGAGGCTCCCGGCCGCCCAGACGGCCGCCACCACCGCGAGGCCCACCGGGCGGGTCAGGCCGGCCAGCACGGCCAGGGCGCCCGCGGCGAGCCAGCGTCCCGTCAGGACGGCGAACAGGGCCCAGGCGGCCAGCGCGGTGAACAGCGACTCGCTGTAGGCCATCGACTGCACCACGCCCACCGGCAGCACCGCCCACAGCAGGACGGCGCACACCCCCGCCCGGTGGCCGTGCACATGCTCCGCCACCGCGTAGATGCCGCAGGCCGCGGCGAGCGAGGCGAGCAGGCTCACCAGGAAGCCGCCGTCCGCGGACGACAGCGGCGACACCGCCGCCACCAGCCGCTCCAGCCAGGGCAGCAGCGGGAAGAACGCCAGGTTCGAGTGCACGTCCCCGTTCGGCAGCCGCACCTCGTAGCCGTAGCCGAGATCGGCGACCCGGGTGTACCAGAGCGCGTCCCAGCGGGCCGTCAGCAGGGTGTACGCGCTCCTGCCGCGCGCCTCGCTCCACAGCACCAGGACGGCGATGCCGAGGGCCCGGACGGCGGCGTAGCCGAGGAGCGCCGGGGCGGCCCGGCGCAGGAGAGGGGCGGGAGGGGCCGCGGCACGCGGTGCAAGAGCGGTCACCTGCCCGATTATCGACCGGAACGACCGCCGGCCCGCCCGCCGGGGCCTTGTCACCCCCGTGAGTGGTGTACGCCACAGCGATCTCACAGATGTGATGAGAGGCCCACCACTCGACCACGGCTCTCACTCGCGTACGCTGACGTGTCACTCGCCATGTCGTTGCGCGGGCCGGGGACACCGCTCCTTCCCGGCCGAGCCGCGGGGAGTCCCCACCCCGCGGGCCCGCCGACGCGAGGGAACATCTGGGAGGTACGTACATGTCCGGGACGACCACGGCCGCCGGTGGGCTGCGCCGTCGGGCGGCCGGGGCCGGTGCCAACCGCTGGGTGGTGCTCGTCGTCCTCTGCGTCAGCCTGCTGCTGGTCGCCGTCGACGCCACCGTGCTCCACGTGGCGGTCCCCGCCGTCACCGAGGATCTCAGGCCCGGCGCGATCGAGCTGCTCTGGATCGTCGACGCCTATCCGCTGGTGTGCGCCTCGCTGCTGATCCTCTTCGGCACGCTCGGCGACCGGATCGGCCGCAGACGCGTCCTCCTGCTCGGCTACGCCCTCTTCGGCCTCGCCTCCGGCATGGCGGCCTTCGCGGACAACGCCCAGGTCCTCATCGTGGCGCGGGCGCTGCTCGGCGTCGGCGGAGCCATGATCATGCCCGCCACCCTGTCGATCCTCCGCCAGGTCTTCCCCGACCGGCGCGAACGCGCCCTCGCCATCGGCGTGTGGAGCGCGGTCGCCGCGGTGGGCGCCGCCGTGGGGCCGCTGCTCGGCGGCTTCCTGCTGGAGCACTTCTGGTGGGGCTCGGTCTTCCTGGTCAACATCCCGCTGATGCTGGTCAGCCTCCCGGTGGGCCGGATCCTGCTGCCGGAGTCCAGGGGCGACGGCCGGGGGCCGTGGGACGTGGCCGGCGCGCTGATGGCGGCGGCCGGACTGTTCGCGCTGGTCTACGGGGTGAAGCGGCTCGGCAGCGGCGAGCACGTCACCGGCCCGGGCACGGTGCTGCTGCTGCTCGCCGGGGCCGTGCTGCTCGCCGTCTTCGTCCGCCGGCAGCGGCGCCGTGCGCATCCCCTGATCGACCTCAGGACCTTCTCCCGGCCCGCGTTCAGCACCTCGGTGGGCTGCATCGTGCTGGCCATGCTCGCGCTGGTCGGCCTGGAGCTGATCGCCGCCCAGTACCTCCAGCTGGTGCTCGGCCTGTCCCCGCTGGAGACCGGTCTCAGGCTGCTGCCGCTGACCTTCGCGGCGATGGCCGCGGGTCTCGCGGGCGCCAGGATGCTGCGCCGGTTCGGCCCGCGCCGCATGGTCTCGGCCGGCTTCTGCCTGACCGCCGCCGCCGTGGTGGCCCTCACCGCGATGGGCAGCCAGGACGACCCGGCGCTGATGCTGGCCGGCTTCGTGCTGCTCGGCTTCGGGCTGGAGACCACCCTGTTCGGGGCGTACGAGTCGATGCTGAGCGAGGCGCCCCCGGAGCAGGCGGGCGGCGCCGCGGCGATCGGCGAGACCTCCTACCAGCTCGGCGCCGGCATCGGCATCGCGCTCCTCGGCAGCGTCATGAACGCCGCCTACGCCCCCGGCCTCAGCAATGTGCCCGGGGTGCCCGAGCGGGCGTCGGCGTCCGCCTCGCACTCACTGGGTGAGGCCTACGAGGTCGCCGCCCAGCTCGGCGGCCCCGCCGGGACCGCCCTGCGCAACGCCGCCCGCCACTCCTTCGTGCACGGCCTGCATGTGACGCTGCTGGTCAGCGCGGGACTGCTGCTGCTCGGCGCGGCGATGGCGCTGCGGCTGCCGCGCCGGATGCAGTGCGAGCCGCCGGTCCTGGACGTGCCCGCTCCCCGCGAGGCCGCGGAGCCCCGGGTCTCCGAGCTGAAGGTGTGATCCCCCGCCGCGGGGCCGGGCTGGACGCGCGGCGGACCGCGTCGTAACGTCGCCCCGACCGCCTGACTAGCACTGCTAGTCGCACCGTCCCCGGAGGTCCCATGACCGCGAAGTCAGCGAAGTCCGCGAAGCTGCCGCCCTTCGACCCCGCAGACCCGCTCGGCATCGACGATCTGCTGGAGCCGGAGGACCTGGCGATCCGGGACACCGTGCGCGGCTGGGCGACCGACCGGGTGCTGCCGTACATCGCCGACTGGTACGAGAGGGGCGAGCTGCCCGGCATCCGGGAACTGGCGCGCGAGCTGGGCGGGATCGGCGCCCTCGGCATGTCCCTCGACGGCTACGGGTGCGCGGGCGCCAGTGCCGTGCAGTACGGGCTGGCCTGCCTGGAGCTGGAGGCGGCCGACTCCGGGATCCGCTCCCTGGTCTCGGTGCAGGGCTCGCTCGCGATGTACGCCATCCACCGCTACGGCAGCGAGGAGCAGAAGCAGCGGTGGCTGCCGCGGATGGCGTCCGGTGAGGTCATCGGCTGCTTCGGGCTCACCGAACCCGACCACGGCTCGGACCCGGCCTCGATGCGCACCCACGCCAAGCGCGACGGCTCCGACTGGGTCCTCAACGGGCGCAAGATGTGGATCACCAACGGCTCGGTGGCCGGGGTGGCGGTCGTCTGGGCGCAGACCGACGAGGGCATCCGCGGCTTCGCCGTGCCGACCGACGCCCCCGGCTTCTCCGCACCCGAGATCAAGCACAAGTGGTCGCTGCGCGCCTCCGTCACCAGCGAGCTCGTCCTCGACGACGTCCGGCTGCCCGCCGACGCGGTGCTGCCCGAGGTCACCGGGCTGCGCGGCCCGCTGAGCTGTCTGTCGCACGCGCGGTACGGGATCGTCTGGGGGGCCATGGGCGCCGCGCGCAGCTGTTTCGAGGCGGCGGTCGACTACGCCAAGTCGCGGGAGCAGTTCGGGCGGCCCATCGGCGGATTCCAGCTGACCCAGGCCAAACTCGCCGACATGGCGGTCGAACTGCACAAGGGGATTCTGCTCGCCCATCATCTGGGGCGGCGCATGGACGCCGGCCGCCTGCGTCCCGAGCAGGTCAGCTTCGGCAAGCTCAACAACGTCCGCGAGGCCATCGACATCTGCCGCACGGCCCGCACGATCCTCGGTGCCAACGGGATCTCGCTGGAGTACCCCGTGATGCGGCACGCGACGAACCTGGAGTCGGTGCTCACCTACGAGGGCACCGTGGAGATGCACCAGCTGGTGCTGGGCAAGGCGCTCACCGGGATCGACGCGTTCCGGTAGACGGCCGGACCGGGGGAGGAGGCGGGACCGGTGAGCGTCCTGACGCGGTTCTGCCTCAGCTCTGGTTGAAGAAGCCGTCCGCCCGGTGCGCGGCGGGCTCGCCGCTGACCACCTCGGTGTCGGCCGGGCTCAGCAGGAAGACCCGGTTGGACACCCGCTCGATGGAACCGCGCAGACCGAAGATCAGCCCCGCGGCGAAGTCCACCACGCGCTTGGCGTCGGCGGGCTCCATGTTGGTGAGGTTCATGACGACGGGCACACCGTCGCGGAACAGCTCGCCGATCGTGCGGGCGTCCCGGAAGCTGTCCGGGGTGATGGTCCCGATGCGGCGGCCCTTCTCCTCGGCGACGTCCGAGGCCACCTTGACCCGCGGATCGGTGACCCAGGCATCCTCGGACTCGGTCCCGTCGGAGTAGTCGTCGTCGTAGTAGCGCTCGTCTTCGGTGTCGTCGACGAGGCCCAGCCAGGCACTTGCCTTGCGTACCGATCCCATGGACGCCTCCTCTCACAGCGGTCTTGTCTTGCTTTCCGCACCCCTATGGTCGTCCATGATGCGGATGGCGCGCCAAGTGGATAGACGCCGCACGGGGGGTTTGTGACGGTACTGGTGCACGACCGATCCGTCGAGAGTCCGTGTTTCCCAAGGGTCTTGAAGTAAACGGCTGCTGACTGTGAGTGAAATATGATTCTTCGCGGCGTACGGGTGATGGGCGGCGCGTACGGGTGAATCCACGGGAATGAGGAGGCTCGATACGATGCCGCCGCTCAGTTCGTACTACTGCGACGGGGGACCACGTGTTCGGAATGGTCAGGCCCTGCCGGCACCGGCTGGGGGAGCGGTTCACGGCCCAGTGGATGGCGCACCTGTGCGGATTGTGCCTCGCCCTGCGCGGTGAGCACGGTCAGCTCTCCCGCATCGTCACCAACTACGACGGGCTGCTCATCTCGGTCCTGACGGAGGCTCAGGCGGGACGGGCCGAGGCGGGACGGCGCACGGCGGGACCGTGTCCGCTGCGCGGGATGCGCACCGCGTCCGTCGCAGACGGTGAGGGCGCCAGGCTCGCGGCGGCCGTCTCCCTGGTGCTCGCCTCGGCCAAGGTGCGCGACCATGCCGCCGACGGCGACGGGCTGCTGGCGCGCCGGCCGGTCGCGGCCGCGGCCCGCCGGGTCGCCGCGCGCTGGGACCGGGCGGGTGCCCGCACCGGCTCGGACGTCGGCTTCGACACGGCCGTTCTGCTGGAGGCCGTGGACCGCCAGACGGATGTGGAGGCCCTGGCCGGACCCGGCACCTCGATCCTCACGGTCACCGAACCCACCGAGACCGCCACCGCCGCCGCCTTCGCCCACACCGCGGTGCTCGCCGGGCGCCCGCACAACGCCGCGCCGCTCGCCGAGGCGGGGCGCCTCTTCGGACGTCTCGCGCATCTGCTGGACGCCGTGGAGGACCGGGAGGCTGACGCCGCGTCGGGTGCCTGGAACCCGCTCACCGCCACCGGCACCCCGCTCACCGAGGCGCGCCGGCTGGCCGACGACGCCGTGCACGGCATCCGGCTGGCGCTGCGCGAGGTCGACTTCAGCGACCGGGGGCTGGTGCATCTGCTGCTGGTGCACGAGCTCAGGCGCTCGGTGGACCGGGCTTTCGGCACGGTGCCGGTGTGCGCCTCCCATCAGCCGGGTCCGCACGGACAGCACCCGCAGAATCCACACGGGGGCGGCAGCCCCTATGGAAGCGGTCATCCGTACGGCGGTGGCGCGCCGTACGCGGGCGGCAATCCGTACGGCGGCGCGGGTGTGCCCGGTGGCGGTGGCGGCGGTGACTTCGGCGGGTCAGGCGGATCCGGCGGATCCGGCGGATTCGGCGGCGGGGCCGCGCCTCAGCCGCCGCGGCGGCGTGGCTTCTGGGCCGGGTGCGGGATGTTCTGGCTGCTGTGCTGCACCTGCAAGCTGTGCTGCGCCAAGGAGTACGAGGGGCCGTGGTCGCGCAAGAAGCGCGAGGGCTGCTGCCGTGACTGCGATTGCGACTGCTGCGAGTGCTGCGACTGCTGATGCGCTGTGTTCCGGCCATGGAACCCTGCGTGAGCTATGCGGAGGGGCGAATTCCGGACAACCCCCGGTGCGAGGTGTAAGCGCTCGCCCTGCCCTGACATGCGCTGTTCGTGGGTGACTTGGCCCTGGCCAGGGGGCAAGTCGCGCAGATGGTTCAAAGGTTGACGGCCGAAAGGCACCCTTGCGCCGAACGGTCGGTCGGCCGAATACTCGCCGTCAGCGCTTGTCAGGGACACAGCGAGTTCGGAATCCGGACACATTGCGTCCCCGGCTGCGCCTCACGGGCCCGAACCCCACGAGGGCCCCCGACTTCCTTTGTGGAGGAACGAAAAGTGAGGATCAAGCGCACCACCCCCCGCAGCGGCATTTCGAGACGGACCCGGCTGATCGCCGTCTCCACCGGCCTCGTGGCCGCTGCCGCGTTCGCGGTCCCCAGCGCGAATGCGTCCGACACCCCCACCACCTTCAGCGCCTCCGAGCTCAAGAGTGCGAGCAACTCCGTGCTGAAGGCCGACATCCCGGGCACCGCCTGGGCCGTCGACAGCAAGACCAACCGGGTGCTCGTCACCGTCGACAGCACCGTCTCGCAGGCCGAGATCGCCAAGATCAAGCAGCAGGCCGGCGAGAACGCCGACGCGCTGACCATCAAGCGCACCCCCGGCAAGTTCACCAAGCTGATCCAGGGCGGTGACGCCATCTACGCGAGCAGCTGGCGCTGCTCCCTCGGCTTCAACGTCCGGTCCAGCAGCGGCGCCGAGTACTTCCTGACCGCCGGTCACTGCACCGACGGCGCGGGCACCTGGTACTCCAACTCCGGCCGCACCACGGTGCTCGGCACCACCGCGGGCTCCAGTTTCCCGGGCAACGACTACGGCATCGTCCGGTACACCAACTCCTCCGTCAGCAAGCCCGGTACGGCCGGCGGCGTGGACATCGTGCGCGCGGGCACCCCGAGCGTGGGCACCACCGTCATCCGTGACGGCTCCACCACGGGTACGCACAGCGGCCGGGTCACCGCGCTGAACGCGACCGTGAACTACGGCGGCGGCGACATCGTCTACGGGCTCATCCAGACCACGGTCTGCGCCGAGCCCGGCGACTCCGGCGGCCCGCTCTACGGCAGCAACGGCACGGCCTACGGTCTGACCTCCGGCGGCAGCGGCAACTGCACCACCGGTGGCACGACCTTCTTCCAGCCGGTGACGGAGGCCCTGAGCGCCTACGGCGTCAGCGTCTACTGAGGCCTCGGGCACGGACCGCCCCACCGGTCCCGCCCGTTCCGCCGCAACCGGCTCACGGCGAGCCCCCGGCACCCGATCAAGGGTGCCGGGGGCTCGCCCCTTTTGTGTGGCTCGACGGCTTTTGACGGCGTGCCGGGTGTGCGGCCGGGCGCGGAGGTCCGGGGGTGGTGGCCGACGCCCGCGTGACGGTGCGCAGCACTGCTGCGCACCGTTCGGATTCGGACCCCGGCACCGTCGATTTTCAGCCAGGTGTAGATGGCGTGAATCGGACCGCCGGTTACCCGCTCGTAATGTTTGCAGAGTGAACCGGACGCCGGGGTCAAGATGTGTCAGGACATAAGGGGCGTACGGTCGTTGTCGTACGCGCGTCTCGAAGTCGACCTTGTGTGCGCCCTGTGAGATTCGGAAGAGTAGGCGCCGTTCAACCGGTGCGGGCGTGGCCATTTTCTTGCGGGCCGCCCTCGTGACCGTACGCCTTCCGGTTCGTGAGGCCCCCACAGCCTCCCGGGCCGTCCCCCCACAGGAGGACGTGAGTTGAAGCACCGACGCATACCCAAGCGGCGTGCCGCCCTGGCCGGCGGGGCGGTAGTCGCCCTGGTCGCCGGCGCAGTCACCTTCCAGACTGCGAACGCGAGTGAGCCCCCGGCCGAATCCGCGCCCCGCACCCTCTCGGTGACCGCGGCCGGAAAGCTCGCCTCGACGCTGGCCGGCGAACTCGGCTCCGACGCGGCGGGTACGTACTACGACGCCAAGTCCAAGAGCCTCGTGGTGAACGTGGTCGACAAGGCCGCCGCCGAAACCGTCGAGAAGGCCGGAGCCAAGGCGAGAGTCGTCGCGAACTCCCTCGCCGACCTCAAGAGCGCCCGCACCACCCTCCAGCAGGACGCCACCATCCCCGGCACCTCCTGGGCGACCGACCCGGTGACCAACAAGGTCGTCGTCACCGCCGACCGCACGGTCTCCAAGGCCGAGTGGGCGAAGCTCACCGAGGTCGTCGAGAAGCTCGGCGGCAAGGCCGAGCTGCAGCGCACCAAGGGCGAGTTCAAGCCCTTCATCGCGGGCGGCGACGCCATCACCGGCAACGGCGGGCGCTGCTCGCTCGGCTTCAACGTCACCAAGGGCGGCGAGCCGCACTTCCTGACCGCGGGGCACTGCACCGAGGGCATCTCCACCTGGTCGGACTCCTCCGGCAACGTGATCGGCGAGAACGCCGCCTCCAGCTTCCCGGGCGACGACTACGGCCTGGTCAAGTACACCGCCGACGTGGACCACCCGAGCGAGGTGAACCTCTACAACGGCTCCTCGCAGGCCATCTCGGGCGCCGTCGAGGCCACCGTCGGCATGCAGGTCACCCGCAGCGGCTCCACCACCCAGGTCCACTCCGGCACCGTCACGGGCCTGGACGCCACCGTGAACTACGGCAACGGCGACATCGTCAACGGCCTGATCCAGACCGACGTCTGCGCCGAGCCCGGCGACAGCGGCGGCTCGCTCTTCTCGGGCGACAAGGCGGTCGGCCTCACCTCCGGCGGCAGCGGCGACTGCACCTCCGGCGGCACGACCTTCTTCCAGCCGGTGACGGAGGCCCTGTCGGCCACCGGCACCCAGATCGGCTGACGCGACACCCGCACCACGCACAGAAGTCCCGCTCCTGGCGCCAGGGGCGGGACTTCTCGCGTGTGTGCCGGCGCGGAGCGGCCGGTGGCCGGCCCCGCGCGGTGGCCGCCGGTGACGGGTGGGACGCGGGCGTTCAGCCGGTTTGTGCCCGGTCGTCCTCCTTCGCGCGCAGGCGCGCCATCAGCAGCGTCACCGCGATGCCCGCCAGCGCCCACGCCGAGAGCACCAGCAGCGAGACGGTGATGCCGTGGCCGTCGAAGTACACGATGGAGCGCGCCGCCCAGGTCCCCGCGCCCGGCGGCAGCGCCGGGCCGATCGCCGCCCAGAACGGCGGGAGCAGCGGGGGCGGCAGCGCGCCGCCGGCGCTCGGGTTGCCCAGGATCACCACCAGCAGGATGGCGAGTCCGATGCCGACGGTGCCGAAGATCCCCTGCAGGGCGAGGGTGGCCGCGCCGACCGCGAAGGTGATCAGCGCGCCCAGCCCCCACAGGGCCGCGACGTTCCCCGGCAGGGCGCCCAGGACCGGGCCGACGATCACGGCACCGCCGAGCCCGCCGACCAGGGCGACCGCCGCCATGGTGGCGAGCCGGATCAGGGCGCGCCGGGGCGTGGCCGCCCGGGCGCCCGAGCTGATGGCGAGGATCGACGCGCACAGGTAGCCGCCCACGCACCAGCCGACCACCAGGTAGAAGGACGACAGTCCGCTCGCGTCCCGGCCGGCCGCCGGGACGACGTCGACCACCCGCAGCGACCGCTGCTCCGACTTCTCCAGCGCGCCGACCAGCCGCTCCAGCGAGGTGGCGAGCGCGGCCCCGCCGCCGGTGGCGACCAGCAGGGTGTCGGTGGTGCCCGCCGGGTCGAGGATCAGTGCGCCGTCGAGGTCGCGGTCCTGGATCTGCCGCCGGGCGGTGGACGCGTCGGGCACCGTGCGGGCGTCCAGGGGTGAGCCGGGCAGCTGCTCCAGCCGGGTCACCGCCTGCTCGGCCGCGGCCCCGGGTGCGACGACCCCGAAGGAGGCGTTGCGCAGCTCGGGGTGGTGCAGGGCTCCGACGTAGGAGGTGATGAACAGCAGCTGCAGCGCGATCACGCCGGCGACGAGCAGTGTGGCGTGCGGGGTGACGGCGTCCTTCAGCTCGCCGAGGAACGACCTCCTCTTCGTGCCGGGACCGATGCTCTGCGTCATGCCTCAACGGTGCGAGTGGTGGGGTGTTTGCGCAGGTGGGACGGGGCCGAACGGATGTCGCACACGTATTCGATAATTGGTCTATGGTGGGGGTGAGGCAGTTGGGAACATTTGTTCGAGAGTCGGTCGTGGCTCACGAGTGCGGGAGGTGCGTGTGCCGGGTTTCACGCATCTGCACACCGTCTCCGGGTTCTCCCTGCGCTACGGCGCCTCCCACCCGGAACGGCTGGCCGAGCGCGCCGGCGAACGGGGCATGGACGCCCTCGTCCTCACCGACCGCGACAGCCTCGCCGGGTCCGTCCGTTTCGCCAAGGCCTGCGCCGCGGCCGGCGTCCGCCCCCTGTTCGGCGCGGAGCTGGCGGTGGCTCCGCCCGCGGCGCAGGGTGACGGGTCCGTCCGCAGGGAGCGGCGCCGCACCCCGGTGCGCGGCGGTGCCTTCATCGACGAATCGACGCCCCGGGTCACCTTCCTCGCCCGGGACGGCGCCCGCGGCTGGGCCGATCTGTGCCGGCTGGTCTCCGCCGCCCACACCGCCGAGGGCCTGCCGCGGCTGTCCTGGGAGGACAACCACGCCGACGGCCTGACCGTGCTGCTCGGCCCCGACTCCGACGTCGGCCGCGCGCTCGCGGCCGGCCGCCCCGACCGCGCCGCCCGGCTGCTCGCCCCCTGGCGGGAGGTCTACGGCGACGCCCTGCGCCTGGAGGCCGTCTGGCACGGCCGCACCGGCACCGGTCCCGGCTCCCTGCGCCTGGCCGCCCGCACCCTCGGCTTCGCCGCCGAGCAGCGCGTCCGCCCCGTGCTCAGCAACGCCGTCCGCTACGCCGACCCCGGCCTCGGCCCGGTCGCCGACGTCCTGGACGCCGCCCGCCGGCTGGTCCCCATCGACCCCGCCCAGGGACTCGACCCGGGCGAGGCCTGGCTCAAGGGCCCGGACGAGATGGCGAGGATCGCCGAGCGGGTCGTGGAGGCCGCGGGCTTCAGCCGGGAGGCGGCGCACCGGCTGCTCGAGCAGACGCAGGCCACGGCCGCCGAGTGCCTGGTCGGCCCCGAGGACGACCTCGGCATGGGCAGCGTCCACTTCCCCGAACCGCACCTCGTCGGGGCCGGCCGGCGCACCGCCCAGCGGGCGCTGGCCTCCCGGGCGGCGGCGGGCATGGTGCTGCGCGGCTACGCCGGGCGCCGCGAGTACTGGGAGCGGATGCACCACGAGCTGGACATCATCGCCCACCACGGCTTCGCCTCGTACTTCCTGACCGTCGCCCAAGTGGTCGACGACGTGCGGGACATGGGCATCCGGGTGGCCGCCCGGGGCTCCGGCGCGGGCTCGCTCGTCAACCACCTGCTGGGCATCGCGCACGCCGACCCGGTCGAGCACGGGCTGCTGATGGAGCGCTTCCTGTCCAAGGAGCGGGTGGTGCTGCCCGACATCGACATCGACGTGGAGTCCGCCCGCCGCCTGGAGGTGTACCGCGCGATCATCGACCGGTTCGGGGCGGAGCGGGTCGCCGCGGTCGCGATGCCGGAGACCTACCGCGTGCGCCACGCCATCCGCGACGTCGGCGCCGCGCTGTCCATGGACCCGGCCGAGATCGACCGCGTCGCCAAGTCCTTCCCGCACATCCGCGCCCGCGACGCCCGCGCGGCGCTCCAGGAACTGCCCGAACTGCGGCAGCTGGCGGGGGAGCAGGAGAAGTACGGGCGGCTGTGGGAACTGGTCGAGGCGCTGGACGCGCTCCCTCGAGGGATCGCCATGCACCCCTGCGGGGTGCTGCTCTCCGACGCCTCCCTGCTCGGCCGGACGCCGGTCATGCCGACCAGCGGCGAGGGCTTCCCCATGGCGCAGTTCGACAAGGACGACGTGGAGGACCTCGGGCTGCTCAAGCTCGATGTGCTGGGTGTGCGGATGCAGTCGGCGATGGCGCACGCGGTCGCCGAGGTGGAGCGGGCGACGGGGGAGCGGATCGACCTGGACGCGGTGCCCGAGGGCGACCCGGCGACGTACGCGCTCATCCGGTCCACCGAGACGCTCGGCTGCTTCCAGATCGAGTCGCCGGGCCAGCGGGACCTGGTGGGGCGGCTCCAGCCGGCCACCTTCCACGACCTCGTGGTGGACATCTCCCTGTTCCGTCCGGGGCCGGTCGCCGCCGACATGGTGCGGCCGTTCATCGAGGCGCGGCACGGGCGGGCGCCGGTGCGCTGTCCGCACCCCGACCTCGAGGAGCCGCTGAAGGGGACGTACGGGGTGGTGGTCTTCCACGAGCAGGTCATCGACATCGTCTCGATCATGACCGGCTGCGGGCGCGGCGAGGCGGACCGGGTGCGGCGCGGGCTGTCCGACCCGGAGTCGCAGGGGCGCATCAAGGTGTGGTTCGCCCAGCACGCGGCGGACCGGGGCTACGACGCGGAAACGATCCAGCGGACCTGGGAGATCGTCGAGGCCTTCGGCTCGTACGGCTTCTGCAAGGCGCACGCCGTCGCCTTCGCCGTGCCGACGTACCAGTCGGCGTGGCTGAAGGCCCACCACCCGGCCGCCTTCTACGCCGGGCTGCTCACCCACGACCCCGGGATGTACCCGAAGCGGCTGCTGCTGGCGGACGCGCGGCGGCGCGGGGTGCCGATCCTGCCACTGGACGTGAACAAGTCGGGAGTCGCACACCGGATCGAACTGGTGTCTGAATCGGGTGGGGTGGGCGCGAAGGCGTGGGGCCTGCGGCTGGCGCTCTCCGACGTGCACGGCATCAGCGAGGCCGAGGCGGAGCGGATCGCCGAGGGGCAGCCGTACGCCTCCCTCCTCGACTTCTGGGAACGGGCCCGGCCCAGCAGGCCCGTCGCGCAGCGGCTGGCCCAGGTCGGCGCGCTGGACGCGTTCGGCGCCAACCGGCGCGATCTGCAGCTGCATCTGACCGAGCTGCACCGGGGCGCGCGCGGCGGACGCGGCGACCAGCTCCCCCTGGCCGGCGGACGGAAGACCGCGCCGGCCGGACTGCCCGACCTCACCTCGGCGGAGCGGCTCAGCGCCGAGCTGGGCGTGCTGTCCATGGACGCCTCGCGCAATCTGATGGACGACCACCGGGAGTTCCTGGCCGAGCTGGGCGTGGTCTCCGCGCGGCGGCTGCGCGAGGCCAGACACGGGGAGACGGTGCTGGTCGCGGGCGCCAAGGCGGCCACCCAGACACCGCCCATCCGCTCCGGCAAGCGGGTCATCTTCTCCACCCTGGACGACGGCACGGGCCTGGTCGACCTCGCCTTCTTCGACGACTCCCACGACGCCTGCGCCCACACCGTCTTCCACTCCTGGCTGCTGCTGGTGCGCGGGGTGGTGCAGCGCCGCGGGCCGCGCAGCCTCAGCGTGGTCGGCTCGGCGGCCTGGAACCTCGCCGAGCTGCTGGAGGTGCGGCGGGCGGAGGGGCTGGAGGGGGTCGCGGCACGGCTGGCTGCGCCCGGCGGGACCGGCGCCGGGGACACCGGGAGCGACGGCGCCGCCCGCAGGCGGCTCGCCGGCTCGGACGGGCGGCCCGCGCCGGCCGGTTCCGCGGCCCGGGACCCGATGGAGGCCAGGGAGGACAAGGAGAGCGGGGAGAGCGGCGAGAGCAGGGAGAACAGGGAGAACAGGAGGATCCGGATGCCCACGGGGTACGAGATGCACCCCTGGGCCGATCTGCGCCCCGCGGGCGAGGGGCCCGCGGTGGGAAGGAAGTTGTGGCACCAGAGTCCGGGGAGTGCGGGATGACCATCCTCTGCGTACGTTTCCAGCTGCCGTCGGCGCACGAGGCGGCCCTGCCGGGGCTGCTCGGGCTGCTGGAGGAGTTCACCCCTGTCGTCCAGGCCCTGCCGCCGGACGGAGCGCTGGCCGATCTGCACGGTGCCGAGCGGTACTTCGGGCGCACCGCGCTCGAACTGGCCTCGGTGATCCGGGTCCGCGCCCTCGCGCTGCACGGGGTCGACTGCGTGATCGGCGCCGGGCCGGGACCGATGCTGGCCAGGATGGCGCTGCGGGACGCCCGGCCCGGAGTGACCGGCGTGGTGCCCGAGGACGCCGTCGCGGAGTACCTCGCCGGCAAGCCCGTGGCCGCCCTGCCCGGGGTCGGCACCAGGACCGCCCGCACCCTGTGCGAGTACGGCCTCGACACCCTCGGCCTGGTCGCCGGAGCACCGCTGTCCACGCTGCAGCGGCTGCTGGGCGCGCGCGCCGGCCGTGAACTGCGGGAGAAGGCACAGGGCATCGACCGCGGCCGGGTCGTCCCGAACGCCGTCTCCCGGTCACTGGCCACCGAACGCCCCTTCGGCCGCGACGAGCTGAGCCCCGAGCGGCACCGCCGCGCCCTGCTGTCGGCCGCCGAGGAACTGGGCGCCCGGCTGCGCGCCGTGGACAAGGTCTGCCGCGCCCTCACCCTCACCGTGCGCTACGCCGACCGGTCGGCGACCACCCGCACCCGCACGCTGGAGGAGCCGACGGCGCACTCGGCGGCGCTGACCCGGGCCGCCTACGCCCTCTACGAGGCGCTCGGGCTGCAGCGCGCCCGGGTCCGCGCGATGGCCTTGCGCGTGGAAGGGCTCGACCCCGCCGAACAGGCCGCCCGTCAGCTCACCTTCGACCCGGTGGACGAGAAGGTGCGCCGCCTGGAGGAGGTCGCCGACCGCGCGCGGGCCAGGTTCGGGCCCCGGGCCGTGATGCCGGGCTCGCTGGCGGCGTAGTGCCCGGGTGCGTGGCTCGGGGCGACGGGCCTCGGGGCGGCGGCGTTCAGCGAGCCCAGGACGGCGCGATCCGCGTCCCGTCCGCCGGCTCCGCCTCCGGGCCCACCGAGGGACGGGGTGACGGTCGCCGAGCCGGCCGCGCATCGGGGGTGACCGAGCAGGCCGCCGGTCACCCCCGCCGAGGAGATGGTGGGCCGGGGGTGCGCCGAGCGGCGGCCGCATCCGGTGGATGCGCGGGCCCGGCCGGTGGTGCCGGCCGAGCCGGGGCGGGCGTGCACCCGGGCGGCCGAGGAGGCGGCCACCGAGGCGGTGCGGGGGTGGAGCACGGTGCCGGGCGAGGGTGAACTGCGGCTGCTGTGGGAGCGTTTGGCGCGGATCGCGCCCGACGGGCCCGTCCGGCCTGGTCGGTGATGTGCTGTCGGGTTCGATCCGCTGTCGGTTATCACTGGAAGTTTTTACCGACGCGTAACTTCCCACCGGAGCTACTCGCCCGTAACTTGACGAGTGAACAGCATCTTCGTGATCCGGATCACAAGGCGCAAGGACCCCACCCTTCGCAAGGAGATCACGCGATGCTGCCCTGGAAACGTGTTCTCAGACCACTCGCCGCCCTGATCCTCGCCGCCGCGGCCGTCACCGTTCCCACCGCCACCAGCGCCCAGGCCGCCGAGGCCGCACCCAGCCGCGGCTGGAACGACTACCGCTGCAAGCCCTCCGCCGCCCACCCCCGGCCCGTCGTCCTGGTGCACGGCACCTTCGGCAACTCCGTCGACAACTGGCTCGGCCTCGCGCCCTACCTCAAGCACCGCGGCTACTGCGTCTTCTCCCTCGACTACGGGCAGCTCCCCGGAGTCCCCTTCTTCCACGGCCTCGGCCCCATCGAGAAGTCCGCGGAGCAGCTCGACGCGTTCGTCGACAAGGTGCTCGCCGCCACCGGCGCCGACGAGGTGGACATCGTCGGCCACTCGCAGGGCGGCATGATGCCCCGCTACTACCTCAAGTTCCTCGGCGGCGCCGCCGAGGTGAACGCCCTCGTGGGCATCGCGCCCAACAACCACGGCACCACCCTGCTGGGGCTCGCCAAGCTGCTGCCGTACTTCCCGGGCGCCGGGGACCTGCTGAGCACCGCCACCCCCGCACTCGCCCAGCAGATCGCCGGCTCCGACTTCCTCACCAAGCTCAACGCGGGCGGCGACACCGTCCCCGGCGTGAGCTACACCGTCCTCGTCACCCGGTACGACGAGGTGCTCACCCCGTACCGCAACCAGTTCCTCAGCGGTCCGAACGTGCGCAACGTCCTGCTGCAGGACCTGTGTCCGCTCGATCTGTCCGAGCACGTGGCCATCGGCCTGATCGACCGCATCGCCTTCCACGAGGTGGCCAACGCCCTCGATCCGGCCCACGCGAAGAGAACGACCTGTGCCTCGGTCCTCGGCTGACACGTGTAGGTGACCGCTGACACGTGAGACTGACACGTGTCAGAGTGCGGAACGCGTACGGGGGCCTGTCCGGCCTGAGCCGCCGGACAGGCCCCCCGGTCGTCCGGCCGGGTCAGCGGCCGTGCCGGCCCGCCGCGCGCCGCCGGCTGGAGGCGAACAGCGCCGCCGAGCCGAGCGCCAGCGCCGCCGCACCGCCGATCATCAGGTACGGGGTGTTGGCGTCACCGCCGGTCTCCGCGAGGTTCTGCCCCGCGGACGCCGCCTTCGGCTGGTTGGCACCGGCGGCCGCCTCGGGAGCGGTGCCGGACGCCTCGCCGGCCTCGTCCTTCCCGGCCTTCTCGGCAGCCGGTGCCGCCGAGGTCCTCGGGTCGTCGTCGCCGTGCCCGTGGTTCTCCACCGTCGACTTGGCGGCGCCCTCCTCGATCTGCTGCTCGGTCGGCGCGGAGGCGGCCGGCGCGGGCGCCTTCTTCGGCGTGGCGCCGGAGCCGGCCGCGGAGCCGCCGCCGAAGGTGACGTCCGAGCAGGAGTAGAACGCCTCAGGGCTGTCCGAGCGCTGCCAGATCGCGTACAGCAGCTGCTTGCCGGACCGCTCGGGGAGGGTGCCGCTGAAGGTGTAGAAGCCGCCGGACGCGGCCGGGTCGGTGGCCGTCGCCACCGGGTTCGCCAGGTCCAGGTCGTCCCAGGACAGCGGCTTGGACGGGTCGTAGCCCGGCTTGGTGATGTACACCTTGAAGGTGCCCTTGTGCGGGGCCGTCACCCGGTACTTGAAGGTGTACGAGCCGGCGCTCACGCTGGTCGCCGGCCAGTCCGTGCGGGCCAGGTCGAGGCCCTTGAACTCCTCGTTGTTGGCGCTGCACAGCTTGCCGTCCGGGATCAGTTCCTGGTGGCGCCCGCCGGCGTCGCCGATGCGGATGCCGTTCCAGTCGTAGAGCGCCTGGGTGCCGCCCGCCTCGACGGCCGCCTTGCACGCCGCCGACTTGGGACTCTCCGGGCCCTCGGCGTAGCACTGCGAGACCCGGCTGACCGGGTCGCCCATCGAGCCGTGCGCGGACGCCGGTGCGGCGGACAGGGCGGTCAGGGCGAGCGGGACGAGACCGGCAGCGGCGAGGGCGGCCTTGCGGCGTGCGGGCATGGGGAAGCAACTCCTCGAAACGATCACTGGCGTGGGGAGCCTGTGCGGGACGGGGGCGTCCCGCAGGGCGGAACCCGGTGAGGGGATCCCGTGGGGGATGCATCAGAAGCTAGCCCCGGAAAGCCGGGAAATCGCCTGGCCAAGGCCCTGATCGGGAATCCTTATGGCCGCGTTAAGGGAGTGCTCAGGCTCAGCTCAGACAGCTACCGTGCGCACACGGAGGAGCACGCGGAACCGCCCGCGCCGGCCGGGGGGTTCAGCCCTCGGGCCACCAGGTGCGGGCGATGTCCCGGCGGATCTCCGGCCGGCCCGAGGGGCGCTCCTCGGCCTCCTCGCGCACCCGGCGCGCGTCGGACTTCTTCAGGGGCTTGTGCACGGTGACACGGCGCATGGCTGCCTCCTCCAGGTCCGCCGGACTTCCGTGTCGTGTTCTCACGGAGGTGGACCTTTCGGGGGAGAGTTCCTCATCGGTCCCGGTCTGTCTGTGGCCCCGGTCACGAGGGGACTGTCAGTGGCGGGTGTCACGCTGGGCGGCATGACCGACGACAGCGCCATCGACCGGGACGCCGCGGCCGCCTCCTCCGACGGGGAGAAGCCCGCCGGGCACGTCGCGGTGTTCCTGTGCGGCGACGCGGGGGCGTGCCGCCGGTCGGCGAGCAGCGCTTCGGCGCCGTCCTCGTCCGCCATGTGCTGTGGACGCTGCCGGACCCGGCCGGGTGCTGCGGCCCTGGCGGGGACTGCTGCGGCCGGGCGGACGGCTGGTGCTGGTCAAGGGGGTGTGGGGCACGGTGAGCCCGGTCGGCGTACCGGCGGACCGGCTCACCGCACTGCTCGCCGGATACCTGCGCCTGGAGCGGCTCTCCACCGACCCGGCGCTGTGGGGAAGGCAGATGGACGACGAGCGCCACGCGGTGGTGGCGCTACCGGGGCGAGCCCTGGCCCCGTCGCTCCGGCGGAGGCCGGAGTCGAGCCCGGTCGGCCAGGGGCGCCGGAGCCGGGGCTCGCTTCCTCGGCGGGACGCCGAAAGGCGAGGGTTCGGTCACCTCGTCGGCGCAGCCGCCGGGGCCGGTCAGGCCAGGATGCTGCCGAGGCCGCCCGCGCGGGCCAGGGACTCCAGGTCGTCGAGGGCGGCGACGGCCGCTGCCGCTGCCGCGGGATCGGACTCCTGGAGACCGCCGGCCGCGAACTCGTCCTCGTCGAGCCGCCGTACGTCCGTGCCGTCCGCCGAGCACCACAGGTCGAGGTCCAGATCCTCCACGACCAGCTCCTCGCCGGAGCGGACGGCCGGGCGGGCGATGTCGCAGTAGTGGCCCTTGAGCGTGCCGTCGTGTGCGCGGACCTCCTTCACGGAGTACCAGCGGTCGCGCCAGTAGTACTCGGTGAAGACGTCACCGGGCTCGAAACGGACGAAGCCGAAGTCGCGCACGCCACCGCCCGCCCAGGGGGCCCGCACCGCGATCCTGCGGCCGTCGTCGGACAGCAGCCGCGCCGGGTACCGGATCTTGGTGCGGCCCGCCTTGACCAGCACGACCTCGACCTCCGCGTCGGGTCCCTGGTCAGCCGAGTTCGCGGACATGGCGCACCTCCGTGGCGCAGACCTCGTAGCCCAGCCACTTGTTGACGGCGATCATCGGCTCGTTGCCGGTGTCGTTGCCCGTGAAGGCCTCCGTGCACCCGGCGGCGCGGGCGCGGTGCAGCGAGGCGGTCTTGGCGAGCTTGGCCAGGCCCCGGCCGCGATGGGCGCGGGCGGTACCGGTCATGGCGGTGCCGTACCGGCCGGCTCCGTCGGTGTACGCGAGGGTGAAGGCGACCGGGCGGCCGTCCGCCACGGCGACGGTGGTCAGGTCCAGGTCGAGCAGCGGGTGCCGCCAGGTCCCCTCGAGCCAGGCCTGGTAGTCGGTGAGTGCGGCGTCGACGTCGCCCGGTTCGTCCGACGTCACCTCCGCGTCCAGCTCGAACACCGGGTGCGGGTCGTCGGCGAAATCGGCGCCGCTGCGCAGCTCCACACCGGGCGGCGGGTCCTGGAGCGGGGGCAGCGTGCCGTTCGCCAGGTCCAGCCGCAGGAAGTACGCGGAGCGGCTGGGCCGGTAGCCGCGCCGCTCGGCGAAGGCGCGCCCCGCGGGTTCGTCCGGCACCCAGCTGTAGACCTTGCGGACGCCGAGGGCGGCCAGGCGCTCCTCGGCGGTGCGCACCAGCAGGGTGCCCGCGCCGCGCCCGGTCCGCTCCGGGTGCACATAGATGTTGGCGTTGCCCTGGCCGGGCTCCGAGCTGTCGTGGGCGAGGCCGACCTGGGCGGTGCCGATGATCTCGCCGTCCTCCTCGGCGACGAGCTGGGTGAAACGGGCGTCCGGGTGCGAGTGCGTCAGGTCGTGCAGCACGGACTCGGGGGTGGACAGCATGAACGGAACGGTGAGGCGGCGGACGCGGGAGAAGCCCTCGGCGTCGGCTCGTACCTCGGGTCGCAGATCGCGCACGATGACACTCATGACGGCGCACGCTACGGGCACCGGCCGGGCCGCGCCTCTCATTTTCCGTCCGGTGCGGGAGAATCGGGGGCGTGAGCCTGAAGATCCGCATCGACGACAGTGCGCCACCCTACGAGCAGGTGCGGGCGCAGATCTCCGAGCAGGCGCGTTCCGGAGCGCTGCCGGTGGGGTACCGGCTGCCGACGGTCCGGGGGCTGGCCCAGACGCTCGGCCTCGCGGCCAACACGGTGGCCAAGGCGTACCGGGCGCTGGAGGCGGACGGGGTCATCGAGACGCGGGGGCGCAACGGGACGGTGATCGCCGCCGCGGGCTCGGCGGCCCAGCGGGAAGCGGCGTCGGCGGCCCAGGCGTTCGCCGAGCGGGTGAAGCGGCTGGGGCTGACCGAGGACGAGGCGCTGGCCGCCGTCCGCGACGCCCTGCGCGCGACCTACAGGGACTAGACGCCCTGGGCGCGACCTGCAGCAGCCAGGCCTGCTGTCCCGGGACGTCCGTGACACGCGAGGGCCGGCGCGGTCCCCACGGGGACCAGCCGTGCCCGTGGTGCCGGTGCAGCCCGCCCGGTGCGCTTCAGGCGTGGGTGACCTGATCCGGGGTCCGGGTGACGTCGAGCCCCGCCGACCTGGCCGCCCGGGCGAACGTCACCGCGTCGCGCACCGCGGCCCCGCCCGGGTCGTTGTTGAAGTAGGCGTAGACGTCCTCCCCGGAGGTCCAGGTCGTCGCGATGCGGTCCACCCAGGTGTGCAGGGCCCGCCGTCCGTAGCGCGGCCACGGGTGGGCGCGGCCCTGGTGGAAACGGACGTACCCCCAGTCGGCGGTGCGCCACAGCGGGGTCGCGGGGCGGGAGAGGATGTCCGACCAGCACAGCGCCGCTCCATGGGCCCGGAGGACCTCGCGCACCCGGGGCGTCCACCACGACTCGTGCCGTGGCTCCACCGCGACCCGGCCGGCGGCGGGGAAGCAGCGCAGGCACGCGTCCAGCAGACCCGGATCGGCGCGCAGCGTGGGCGGGAGCTGCAGCAGGACGGGGCCGAGCCGGTCGCCGAGGCCGGATGCGTGGCTCATCAGCCGTGCGACCGGCTCCTCGGGGTCCCGCAGCCGCTTGACATGGGTGAGGTAGCGGCTCGCCTTGACCGCGATCACGAAACCCGGCGGGGTGCGCTCCCGCCAGGCAGCGAAGGTCTCCTCGGACGGCAGCCGGTAGAAGGCGTTGTTGATCTCCACGGTGGCGAACCGCTCCGCGTACTCCTCCAGCCAGAGCCGCATCGGGACCCCCGCCGGGTAGAGCACCTCGCGCCAGTCCCGGTACTGCCAGCCCGACGTCCCGACGAACACGGTCATACGACCATCAAACACCCGTCGGTTCGCCGGGACATCCGGGCTCCGCGGAGACCGGGTTCTACAGGTAGAGACCGGCGTCCGTGTCCCCGCGGGGCTCCGGCAGCGCCGTCGGCGAGGTGCCCCGGCGCAGCGCGTACAGCTCGGCCAGCGTGGCGCCCTCCCGGCCGATGCCGTCCTCGCGGCCCAGCCAGTTCACCGCCTCGCGGCGGGTCAGCGGCCCCACCTCGATCCGGGCCAGGCACCGGCCGGGCCGGACCACCGCCGGGTGCAGCCGCTCCAGGTCCTCGTTGGTGGTGACGCCCACCAGCACGTTGCGGCCCTGGCCGAGCAGCCCGTCGGTGAGGTTGAGCAGGCGGGACAGCGCCTGGCCCGCGGTGTGCTTGGCCTCGCCGCGGATCAGCTCGTCGCAGTCCTCGAGCAGCAGCAGCCGCCAGCGGCCCTTGCCCGCCGGGTCGTCCTCGCCGATGGCGATGTCCATCAGATAGCCCACGTCGGAGAAGAGCCGCTCGGGGTCGAGCACGCAGTCCACCTGGCACCAGTCCCGCCAGGACCGGGCCAGCGTGCGCAGCGCGGAGGTCTTCCCGGTGCCCGGCGGGCCGTGCAGCAGGAGCAGCCGGCCGGAGATGTCCTCCGGGGTGGTCTTCATCAGGCGGTCCATCGCATCCGCGACGGGCGCCGTGTAGTTGCCGCGCACCTCCTCCCAGGTGCCCGCGGTGATCTGCCGGGTGGTGCGGTGCGGGCCACGGCGCGGGGAGACGTACCAGAAGCCCATGGTGACGTTCTCCGGCTGCGGCTCCGGTTCGTCCGCCGCGCCGTCGGTGGCCTCGTCCAGCACCTTCGCGGCCAGCTCCGCACTGGTCGCCGTGACCGTGACGTCGGCGCCCCGGTTCCAGCGGGAGACGAGGACGGTCCAGCCGTCCCCCTCGGCCAGCGTGGCGCTGCGGTCGTCGTCCCTGGCGACCCGCAGCACCCGCGCCGACGGCGGCAGCAGGGTCGCGCCGGAGCGGACCCGGTCGATGTTGACGGAGTGCGAGTACGGCTGCTCGCCGGTCGCGAAGCGGCCGAGGAACAGCGCGTCGACGACATCGGCAGGGGAGTCGCTGTCGTCGACGGTGAGCCGGATCGGCAGGGCGTCGTGCGGGTGCGCGGACATGCCGCCATGATCGGGCACGCGGGCCCCGCGTGCACCCGGTTTCCCGGGCACACGCGAAAGCCCGCCCGTTCGCCCGCTTCCGGCGCTCAGTTCAGGGCCCGCGCCACCGCCCGGCGCGCCTGCCGGGCCCGGCGGACCACGGCGTAGCCCTTGGTCAGCGCGCGGTCCCGGGCGAAGGTGCGCCCGATCGCGCGCCCCTGCACCAGCCGCTCGAACTCGGCGGTGGTGGTGCTCCGGCGCACCGTCACGCGCCGCAGCGCGTACGGCCCCTGCGCGCGCCGGGCGAGGCCGTTGCCGACGGCGAGCGCCTGGGCGTACCCGGTCTCCCGCACCGCCTCGCGCACCCGGCGGCTGGAGTAGCCGTAGGGGTATGCGAAGGAGGCGGGGGCGCGTCCGAGCTGGTCCGAGACGATCTCCTTGCACAGGATCAGCTCGGAGCGCAGCGCCCGGTCACCGAGCTGGTCCAGCTGCGGATGGGAGTGGCTGTGCCCGCCGATCTCCACGCCCGCGTCGGCGAGGTCGCGCACCTGGTCCCAGTCCAGCATGGTGTCCAGGCCGCCACCGGTGTCGTAGGGGCCGCGCAGCCAGCCCGTGGAGACGAACAGCGTGGCCGGGAAGCCGTGCTCGGCGAGCACGGGCAGGGCGTGCCGGTGCACGCCCTCGTAGCCGTCGTCGAAGGTGACGAGCACCGGACGCGGCGGCAGCGGGCGGCCCGTGCGCCAGCAGGCGGCCAGCTCCGCCGTGGTGACGGGGGTCAGCCGTTGCTCGGCGAGCACCTCCATCTGCTCGGCGAACGCCCGCGGGGAGACGGACAGCGCACGGGTCGCGTCATTGGGGTCGGTGGCGACCGAGTGGTACATCAGGATCGGCACGCGCCCGTCAGCCATGCGCCTCACCGCCCTCGCCGGCCCCGGTCCTCCGGGCTGCGCCGGACCCGCGGTCACCGCCGCCTCCGCCGGTCCTTTCGATGTCCGCCACGGAGAACGTCACCGCTCCCCGCCGCGCCCGCAGGCTGCCCACCGCATAGCCGGCCGCGGCCGTGAGCACCCCGGCGACGATGGCCCCGGCGCGTCCCGCCCCGCCGGGACGGCCCAGCAGGGCGTCGCGCAGCCCCCGTGCCACCCCGGCGGGCAGCACGCGGGTGGTGTAGCGGCGCTCCGACTCCAGGCCCTTGGCCGCGCCGACACTCCGCGCGACCAGTGCTTTTGACAGCCCTTCGGCGTAGGTGCGGGTGCGGAAGTAGCGGAAGTGCTCCCGCACCTCGGGCACCCGGTGGTGGATCACCGCCCGGTCGTCGATCAGCAGTACGGCGTCCGGGCAGGCGCGGCTGAGCCGGATGCACAGCTCCGTCTCCTCCCCGCCCAGCGGGCGCTTGTCGCCGTCCCGTCCGATGCCGGTGGCGAAGCCGCCCGCCTGGTCGAAGGCGCTGCGCCGGAAGGAGGCGTTGCCGCCGAGGACGTTGCGCACCCGGACGCGTCCCGGCGGCAGGCCCCGGTAGGTGCAGCCCACCACCCAGTCGAACTCCTCGGGGAACCAGTCGGGGCGCCGGCCGGAGGCCCAGACCGGTTCGGTGCGCCCGCCGACCGCCATCACCCGCGGATCGGTGTAGGCCTCGGCCAGGTACCTCAGCCAGTCACGTTCGGCCACGGCGTCGTCGTCCAGGAACGCCACGATCTCGCCGCGGGCGGCGGCGATCCCGGTGTTGCGCCCCGCGGACAGGCCGCGCGGGCCCGCGTTGGCGAGCACCCGCACGGCGGTGCCGTCCTGGGGATCCTTGAACTCCTTGCCCAGCCGGTCCAGGAGAGCCGGGTTGTGGTCGACGACCAGCAGCGTCTCCAGGGCAGGCCGTGACTGCGCGCGCACCGAGGCGACCGCCGCGAGGACGTCCTCGAAGCGGTCCTCGGTGTAGGCGCAGATCACGACCGAGATGCCGGGCGTCCCGGGCTCGCTCAAGACACCCTCTCCCGCACCGTCTCGAGCAGCGGCGAGCGGTTGCCGCGGCGGCGCAGCGCACGCCGGTTGGAGCGCTCCTTGAGGATCACCTTGAGCACCCGCAGGCCGTCGCGCACGGCGCGCAGATTGCTGGTGCCGTGGATGCGCAGATACTCGTGGCTCGGGATCTCCTGCACCTTCAGGCCCGCCTTGACGACCCGGATGTTCATCAGGGTCTCCACCTCGAAGCCGGTGCAGTCCAGCTCGATCTTGTCCAGGCAGTGCCGCCAGAAGGCGTTGTAGCCGTAGCAGAGGTCGGTGTAGCGGGCGCCGAACTTCCGGTTGACGATGGCGCAGAGCACCCGGTTGCCGAGCTTGCGGATGAAGGTCATGTCGTCGGTGCCGCCGCCGTTGGCGAACCGGGACCCCTTGGCGAAGTCCGCGCCGGAGACCAGGGCGGAGACATAGCTGACGATCTCGTTGCCGTCGGCCGAGCCGTCGGCGTCGACCATCACGATGATGTCCCCGGTGCACGCCTGGAAACCGCTGATCAGGGCGTCACCCTTGCCCTTGCCGCGCTGCTCGACCACCTTGACCCCGGGCCACAGGTCGCGGGCCACCTGCACGGTGTTGTCGGTGGAGTTGCCGTCGACCAGCACCACCTCGTGGATCCAGTCGGGCAGCGTCTTGAAGACGTACGGCAGGTTCTCCGCCTCGTTCATGGCCGGGATGACCACGCTGACCGGCGGCGCTATCGCCAGATGCGAGGAGACCGGCCGGTACTTCCCCGAGGTCGACGGATCATTGTCGTCCTGATCCGTGCCCGCGGGCTGCAGAACTGAGCTCATGAGTCTGGTCCCTCTCGTCCGGTGGACCGCCCGCCCCCGGGCGGCCCGGCTTCTCTTCCGGTTCGAAAGGGGGGTTCTCACCCGTGGCATGACGGCACGAAGCTCCGTGCACGCCGGGTGAGCTGGCAAATCTGGCCGGCTGCGCGGAATGGCAGCCAACCGCGCGGCACGGCTCGTTCACGGTTGCGATCACGAGCACGGCACCCCCCTACCGCGCCCCGCGCCGGTCCGTCGCGCCCCTGAGCCCTCCCCTGGAGTCGCGTACTGACGCACCGGTGCGGGTGAGATGTATGACGGTATTGACGATTGAACCCCTATGGCAAGACCTGGAACGTGCCTCACCTTTTTGATGGTTTGGCCACGGGCCGGGCTTCAATGTGGCCCAGCTGCTCAGAGGGGTCAAGGTCCGAACGGCCCTACGTCCGGATTTCGTCCGTATTTCAACCGGTGCCGTTCGTGAATGATCTGCGCATTACCACAAAGGACGTGAAGAAGTCGCGGAGTTCCTGGAAATAGTCCAAAAGTATTGGCATGGACACTTCCTGTCAACACGCGTAGTTGCTACGACGGTTGCGGCAGAGATCCTGCTAAAGGGAGGTTCCATGAGACGTTCCCGACTTGTCCTCTTTCTGAGTGCACTCCTCCTCACCGCCGCCACCGCCCTCACCGGGGCCGCCACGGCACACGCGTCCCAACTGGCCGCGAACAGCGGCTATGTGGCCCTCGGCGACTCCTACTCCTCCGGAGTGGGAGCCGGCAGCTACATCTCCTCCAGCGGCGACTGCAAGCGCAGCACGAAGGCCTATCCGTACCTCTGGGCCGCCGCCAACTCGCCCGCCAGCTTCCACTTCACGGCCTGCTCGGGCGCCCGGACGGGTGATGTTCTCAACGGACAGCTCGGCCCGCTCAGCAGCACCACCGGCCTCGTCTCCATCAGCATCGGCGGCAACGACGCAGGCTTCGCCGACGTCATGACGACCTGTGTGCTCCAGTCCGACAGCACCTGCCTGTCCCGGATCGCCACCGCGCGGTCCTACGTCGACTCCACGCTCCCCGGCCTCCTCGACAACGTCTACTCCGCCATCCGCGGCAAGGCACCCAACGCCCGGGTCGTCGTCCTCGGCTACCCGCGCTTCTACCGGCTCGGCACCACCTGCCTCGGCCTGTCCGAGACCAAGCGGAAGGCGATCAACGACGGTGCCGACCACCTCAACAACACCATCGCCCAGCGCGCCGGCGCCCACGGCTTCACCTTCGGCGACGTGCGCACCACCTTCACCGGCCACGAGCTGTGCTCCGGCGACTCCTGGCTGCACAGCGTGAACTGGCTCAACATCGGCGAGTCGTACCACCCCAAGGCGGCCGGCCAGTCCGGCGGTTACCTGCCGTTGCTCAGCGGCGCCGCCGCCTGACCCGGTCGTGCCCGCCCCTCAGGGCGCGACCACCGAACCGGAAGGAGAAGGGGAGGCCCCGCCCGTCGGGGTCTCCGTCTCACAGGTCACCGAGAACGGCACCTTCTGCGACGTCAGCCGCACCGGATCGCGCACCTCCACCCCGATCGCGCTCCGCAGCGTGCCCGTCTCTGAGTACGACGTCACCACCACCGTCTCCCGCTCGGTCAGCCCGCCGCCCTCCGGGAACGACAGCGTGCGCCACCCGGTGTCGTCCACCGCGCCGCCCTCGGCCACCCAGCGGTAGGACACCTCGGCCGGCAGCCGGCCCACCGTGAACGTCGCGGTGAACGACGGGGCCTCGGCGCTCGGCGGCGGACACGTCCCCGAGTACTCGGTGCGCTCCCCGTGCACCGTCACCCGCACCGTCTGCGCCGGCTCACTGGTCCGCTCCGACTCGCTCGGCGTCGGCGAGGTCGCCGGCCCCGACGTCCGCGGATGCTCGCGGCGCTCCTCCTCGTCACCGGTCCGCGCGGGCGTGCTCACCTCGGTACCGGTGCCGGCCTCGCCCCCGCCGCCACCTCCGTCACCCCGGTTCAGCAGCCCGTACGTCAGCGCGGCCAGCGCCAGGACCAGCACGGTCACGCCGGCGAGCAGCGCGATCCGGGAGCGCCGGGAGTGCTCCGGCCGGTCCCCGGTGACCCGGGTGGTGCCGTCCGGCGCACCCGGGCCCGGCAGCACGGGCGTGGCCCCGGCACCGTGGTGCGCCCGCGGACCCGTGGGCGGGCCCGGCTGCGGGGCCGCCACCGTCGGGGCGTACGGGTCCGGGCCCGCCGGAGCCGCGTGCGGCGTGCCTCCCTCGCCGATCACCCGCAGTGCCGCCAGCGCCTGACCCGCCGACAGCCGCTCCGCCGGGTCCTTGCGCAGCAGCCCCTCGATCACCGGGGTGAGCGGACCGGCCCGGCGCGGCGGCGGCAACTCCTCGTCCACGATCGCCCGCAGTGTGCTCAGCGGGGTGTCCTGACGGAACGGCGAATGGCCCTCCACGGCCGCGTACAGCAGCACCCCCAGCGACCACAGGTCCGACTCCGGGCCCGGGGTACGGCCCAGCGCCCGCTCCGGGGCGAGGAACTCCGGCGAGCCGACGACCTCGCCGGTCATGGTCAGCGCGGAGCTGCCCTCGACCATGGCGATGCCGAAGTCGGTGAGCACGACCCGGCCGTCGTTCGCGATCAGCACATTGGCCGGCTTCACATCCCGGTGCAGCACCCCGGCCGCATGCGCCGCCCGCAGGGCCGCCAGCACCTCCGCCCCGATGTGCGCGGCGCGCTGCGGAGAGAGCGGACCGTCGGCCTCCAGCACCTCGGCGAGGGACAGGCCGCGGATCAGCTCCATGACGATCCACGGACGCCCCTCCTCCATGGCCACGTCGTACACCGTCACCACATGGCGGTCGGCGATCCGGGCCGCCGCCCACGCCTCCCGCTCCAGCCGGGCGTACATCCGCTCCACGTCGGAGGCCGGCAGCCCTGCCGGGGCGCGCACTTCCTTCACGGCGACCTCGCGGTGCAGCACCTCGTCGCGGGCCCGCCACACCGTGCCCATACCGCCCTCGCCGAGTGGCGACAGCAGGCGGTAACGGCCCGCGATCACCCGCTCCTGGCCCGGTTCTTCGGACACGGCGCCCCCATTTCGCATCCGGGCGAATCTTCCCGTACCTGATGAAAGTAGCTCAGCCGAGGGCGGATGCGGCCCCCCTGAACACCAAACCCGCCCCGAGAGCGACTACGACGAACGCCGAGCCCAGCGGGGCGGCGCGGCGCGCGAAGGCGGCCAGCGGGCTCCTCGTCCAGCGGGGGCGGCGCGACAGCAGCCGGGCCGCGCCGCTGCCCGCCTTCACCACGGCGAAGGCGGCGACGGTCAGGGTGAGGGCCAGCCCCACGCCGTACGCCACCACCAGCAGCAGCCCGAACCAGGCCTGGCCGAGCGCGGCTGCGCCGACCAGCACCACGACGGCCGAGGGGCTCGGCACCAGACCGCCGGCGAAACCGAGCAGGAGTGTGCCGCGCAGGGTGGGAGCAACCGCGTGGGTGTGGGTGCGGCCGCCGTGGGTGTGCGTCAGGGAGCGGGACGGGTGCTGGTGCGCCGCACCGTGCTCCTCGCCGTGGTCGTGCGGGTGGGGGTGCGGGTACGCGGGGTCGTGTGCGTGTCCGTGGCCGTCGGGGCGGGGGTGGGTGTGCTCGTGACCGGGACGGGGCCCGTCCGGGTGCTCGTGGGCGTGCCCGTGGCCGGGCGCGCCGGTCCTGTTGCGCAAGGCCCGGCGCACCAGGCTCGCGCCCGCCAGGGTGACCAGGACTCCGCTGGCGATGCCGAGCCAGGCGATCACCGAGGGCGCGGCCACCGAGCCGGCCGTCACGAGCACACCCAGGGCCACCACGCCGAGGGTGTGCGTGATCGTCACCGAGGCCGCCATGGGCAGCACGTCCCGGAGGCGGGCCCGGCCCCCGCGCGCCGCCGCCGTCGCGGCCATCAGGGTCTTGCCGTGGCCGGGTGCGAGCGCGTGCATCGCGCCCAGGAACACGGCGAGCAGCAGGGCGGGGGCGGCGAAGCCCGCGGTGAGGTCGTGCCGGGAGACGAGATCGTCGAGGGCGCGGGTCCACCGGTCGGCGCCGCGCGGCAGCACGGAGGACGCGGGGGCCTCGCCGTCCTCCTCCGCCAGGGCGGGCCCGCCGGGACGCACCCGCAGGCTCGCGCTCACCGTGTCGGCGGGGGAGGAGAGCAACTCCTCCGGATACTCGGTCAGTTCGCGGGAGAGCGAGTTCTCCGGCACGTCCGAGGCGGTGAGCGTCATCCGGTCGCCACGAGCCGTGATCTCCCGCCAGCCCGGCCCCGAGGAGGCGCCGGCGCCCCGGAAACCCACCGCCACGGTCGCGTCCTCGGGGAGCGGAGCGGTCATCCCGCACTCCACCCGCAGGGTGTCGAGCCCGGCCTGCCCCGGCCGGACCTGCGCCCGGCTGCTGGTGACGGTGACCGGCACCTTCCGCCCGTCGACCCGGACCTCGCCGTCCCGGGCCGCCGCCGCGCAGCGCTCCCGGGCCCAGCGGCCGATGCCCAGCCGCTCGACGTCCGGGCCGGCCTGGGTGGCCGGGATCTCGGCCAGGTCCTCCACGTGCCGGACGCGGAGTTCGCCGGGTGCGGCCACCAGGCCGTCGTAGCGGTTGACGGTGAAGTTGCCGAGCGGGTGCGCGCTCGCCGCCGGGGCCGGGACCAGGACGAGCGCACCGGCGGCGAGCACGGCGGAGCCGGCGGCGAGCGCACGGCGGAGGCACGAAGGGCGGGGCGGCATGCGGAGGTTCGAGGGACGCAGGATCGAGGGACGCAGCGTCAAGGGACGGAGGGCCGGGAAACGGAGGATCAACGCGTCGCCTCCGCATCCTCGGATCCCTTCGGATCCTTCAGGTCCTCGCCGACCCCGGCGCTCTCGCCGTCCTGCAGGTCCTGCAGCGCCGCCCGTGCCTCGCGGGCGCCCAGCGGTGAGAAGCCCGGGTTCAGCTCCAGGGCCGCCTTCAGTGAGGCGCGGGCGGCATCGTGGTGGCCGGCGGCGCGCTCGATCATGCCGCGGTGGTAGAGGAAGGCGGCGTTGCGATACCCGGTCGCCGTGGCGCGGCGGGCATGGACGAGGGCCTCCCTGTCGCGGCCGTTGACGTGCAGGGCCCAGGCGAGCGCGTCCTCGGTGTGCACCGTGCGGCGGCGCTCCCACTCGGCGCGGGCCGCACGCAGCGCCCGGGCGGGGTCGCCGTGATCGGCGAGAGCGAGCGCGGTGTCCAGGTCGGCGTTGACCCCGCCGGCCCGGGCGAGCGAGGTCCAGGCGTCGACCAGGGCGTACTGGTCCCGTGCCTTCGCCCGGTCGCCGTTGCCGCCCCGGGCCTCGTACAGCTCGCCCAGGGCGACCAGCGGTCCGGGCAGCGGGGAGCGGGCGACGACCTGCTCGAGCGTCCTGACCGCCCCGGCGCGGTCACCGTCCGCCGCCTGGGCGCGGGCGCGGCCCTCCAGCGCGGGCAGATAGGCGTCGTCGGCGGCGAGCGCCCGTCCGTAGTGCCGCAGCGCCTCCTTGTGGTCGCCCTGGTTCCAGGCCAGTTGACCGAGGGCCGTCGCCACGTATGCCACGTCCGCGGGCGTGGACGCCGAGGTCAGCGCCTGCCGCAGCACCCGGCGCGCGATGCCCGCGTCGCCGCGCAGCTCCTGCACATAGGCGTACCGGGTGAAGACCGGGACGCCCGGCCTGCGGTCGTCCGCGGTGTCGGCCGCCTCGGCGGCGTCCTCGTACCGGCCCAGCTCGACCAGCGCGTCGATCCGGGTGCACAGCGCGCGTTCGTTGTAGGGGTTCCGCTTCAGGGCCTGCTCCGCGTACGTCAGCGCCCCGGGGAAGTCGTGCCGCGCGGCGGCCAGGGCGGCACGGGCGGCCAGGGCCTGGTCGTTGCCGGGTGACACGGCGAGGGACCGCTCGACCGCTCGTTCCGCCTGGGGGTAGCGCGAGGGATCGCCCTTGACCCGCGCCTGCTCCACGTAGGCCAGGCCCAGGGTGGCCCATCCGGTGAAGTCCCGCGGCTGGGCCCGCAGATGGGCCTGCAGGGAACGGACACCCGCGTCGAGGTCGCCGGTGAGCGCACCGGGGGCGAAGGCACCGGCGGGAGCGGCGTCGGACCCGGCCGGGGCGTCCCGGTCCGCCCCGCCCACCGCCACGGCGCCCGCGGTCATGGCGACGGCCAGCAGCGCGGCGCACGAGGCGAGATGCAGGCCCCGGGAGCGCCGCGCGGCGGCGGCGAACCGGCGGAGGGCGCGGACGCGCGTCGCCGGGGAGCCGGCTCCGCTCGCGCCGGCCGAGCCGGTCACCGGGCCGTCGGCCCGCGGGTGGGCGGTGTCGGGGGCGGACGGCCCGGTGGGCTCGTTCTTCTCCTGAGCGCTGTCCGTCGTGCGCGGAGGCATGCCCTCTCCTCGTTCGGTGTGCGGTCGCCGGGCGTGGGGCGGTGGGTGGGTGCCGCGGGCGTGGGGCCTGGCGGGTGTGGGGGTGTGGGGGGGGTGGGCACGACCCGTGCCGTGGGGGATGAGCGGGGAACGGGCCGTGCCCGGTCGGGGGCGGGTGCACCCGCGGGGTAGTACGTCCGGCCGCCGGTGTGTGCTCACCCGGGGCGGGTCAGGACGCCGGTCCGCGGGCGGAATCTCACCGGGGCCGGTCGGTGCGCCGGTCCGCGGGCGGGAGTTCACCCGGGGCCGGTCAGTACGCCCGGCCGCGCATCCGGCGCCACCAGGCGAGGGCGAGACCGATCAGCAGGATGCCGCCGGCTCCCGCGCCCGCGGACGCGGCGATCAGCGTGGTGTTGCCGGAGCCCTCGGCCGAGGCGGGCCGCAGGGCGTCACCCAGCCGGCTGCGCACGTCGGTGCCGCTCTTCACCCCCTCGGCGAGCGGGCCGCGCGACCCCTCCGTGGGGTTGGCCAGGTACGGGAAGGACGAGCCGAACTTCTTGTCGTTGGCGTCGACCGCGTCGCCCAGGTCGTTCTCCGCGCCGACCAGTTCGCCCTCGACCACCTGGAGCGCGGCGTCGATCACGTCGTCCGTCAGCCGGCGCCCGTTCGGGAAGCCCGCGTTGTCGCCGTCCAGCACCCCGAGCCGCTTGGGCTTGTCCGCGGGCTTGACCGAGGTGTTGAGGCGCAGCATCTCCGAAGGGGTGACCCCAGGTGGCTGGTTGAGGTCCTTCACGCCCTTGAGGAAGACGTCGACCAGGTCGTTGCGCGGCTCCTTCGGCGCGGGGATCTTGTAGATGCCCTCGATGAGCCTGGGCAGCTCCGGGTGGGTCACGTTCTTCAGGAACTGCGCGTCGTCGCGCGGGGTGGAGGCGTTGAAGGTGTCCTTGTCCCTCAACGGGTTGACGACCTCGTTGACCAGCGGGTTGCCCAGGCGCGAGACCTGCTTGAAGTGGCCCTTGGCGTTCTTGCGCTGCGTCGTCGACCAGATGCCGACGACCGGCTGCTCGTGCGACTCGGTGATGTGGCTGGTGGGCACCTGCAGGGCGATGGAGTTGACGTTGTAGCCCTTGAGAGTGTCGTTGCCGACCTCGGAGAGATCGCCCCCGTACAGCAGGTCGAAGACGCGCAGGTCCAGGAAGAACGGGTCGTCCGCCTGCCCGGCGAACGTCGTCACCCCGTCCGCCAGTTCGTGGACCGCCTCCTTGCGCAGCTTGCCGTAGTCCGGCATCGACGCCTTGCCGACGTTGGACGGCGCCACCGGCACATCGTTGGCGATCTTGGTCCTGGACTCCGCCTTGAGATCACGCAGCTTGATCATCTCGATGTCGTAGGTCTGCGTGATGTTGAGGTCCGGGTCGTCGAGGCTCTCGACCGGGCCGGTGTTGTAGAGGAACGTCTTGTCGTTCTTGGTGTGCGTCGTGAACGTGTACCTGAAGACGAGGTCTTCCTGGGCGTCGCCGTTGTTGTCGATGCGCAGGTCGTACTGGGCGTCCTCGGCGAAGGTGAAGAAGTTCGGCCCGCCGGCCGGCTCCTCGAAGGGGATCCAGTTCGCGATGATCGTCGTGGTGTCCGGCTTGTCGGGACTGACGAAGGCGTACAGGTCCGTGTTGTCGTACTGCGGGGTGCCCGAGATCAGCGGGGCCTCCCGGTGGCTGGAGGCGGAGGCCGCCCCCGGTTCCAGCGTGGTCACACCGGCGGCTGCGAGCCCCCCGGCGGCCAGCGCACCACTGATCAGGGTCGCGAGGCTCCTGCGTCCCACGCCCGTCCTGGAGTTAGGTGTCATGCGGTCCGTCCTCGGTGCCGACTTGCCTTACACCCCCGGATTCGGAGCCCGGGGAGAGCCGGATTGGTCGGATCTCCCGGCGACTTCTCACGCATCCGTCTCGTCGTCCTCTGCGGCGCCCTCTCACGCGTCCACGTCCCCGTGCCCGGCCCCAGCCGTTCCCGTTGCCTTTCTCCCTGCTCGACCCGCGTTTTCGGCCCGCGGATCCGTACACCCATCCGGAGGCGCGCTCGCTGCGAATGCCTCATGACGTCCGGGTGGCCCCGAGGGGCCGGAAGAGGGGGGAGGCCCGTTGGAAGCGGACGAGCTTCTGGTGCGAGTGGCCGGGGGTGACCACAAGGCGTTCGAGGAGCTGTACGGGCTGGTGTCCGGACCGGTGTACGGGCTGGTGCGGCGGGTGGTGCGCGATCCCGCGCAGTCGGAGGAGGTGTCGCAGGAGGTGCTGCTCGAGCTCTGGCGTTCGGCCGCGCGGTTCGATCCGCGCCGGGGCAGCGCCCTGACCTGGGTGCTGACCCTGGCCCACCGCCGGGCGGTCGACCGGGTGCGCAGCGCCCGTGCCGCGGGTGAGCGCGAGCAGCGGGAGGCGCGGCGGGCCGAGGGTCCCGCCTTCGACCAGGTGGCCGAGGAGGTCGAGGCCGGGCTGGAGCGCGAATGGGTGCGCCGGTGCCTGAACCGGCTCACCGCGCTCCAGCGCCAGTCGGTCACCCTCGCCTACTACGAGGGGTACACCTACCGGGAGGTCGCCGAACGGCTGCGCCTGCCGCTGGGTACCGTCAAGACGCGGATGCGCGACGGGCTCACCCGCCTCCGCGACTGCCTGGGAGGTGCGGCATGACGCTCTTCGGCCGGCTGCTCGGGCGCGGGGATCTGCACTCCCTCGCCGCTCCCTACGCGCTGGACGCCCTCGACCCCGACGAGCGCGCCAGGTTCGAGAGGCATCTGGAGTCCTGCGACCGCTGCACCGCCGAGGTGCGTGACCTGGCCGAGGACACCGTGCGGCTCGCCTGGTCCACGGCCGTGCCCGCACCGGACGCCCTGCGCGAGCGGGTGCTGTCGGCGATCCACGGCATCCCGCAGGAGCCCGCACCGCAGCGCTCCGGCTCCGCGCGCGGGGCACAGCTCCCGCCGTACGTCTGGGGCACTCAGCCGCCGCCCCGCCCGCGGCAGCGGCGCCCGGTGCTGCTGGTGCCGCTGGCGACGGTCACCTCCGCGGCGGCCCTGGTCGTCGCCGCCCTGTTCGGCGTGCAGGCCGAGCGGACCCAGGACGAACTGAGGGCCGAGCGGGACCGGGCACGTGAGATCGCCCACGTTCTCTCCGCCCCGGACGCCCGTGCGAGCACCGGACGGGACGGACGGGGCCGAACGATCGGAGTGATCGCTTCCGCGTCGGAGGAGAGCGCGATCGTCACCCTGGGCGGCTACGGCGAGCCGCCGCGCGGGCGGGTGCACCAGTTGTGGCTCATGCGCCCGGGCGCGCAACCGCGCTCCCTCGGCCTCTTCGAGGGCGACACGCCCTTGGTGGCGACCGGGCTGGAACCCTCCGGGACGTCACTCGCCGTGACCGTTGAACCTGACGGAGGGTCACCACAGCCCACCAGCCGGCCCATTGCACAACTCGCCCTGAAAACAGTCGGATTCGGAGAGTAGTCGCCGAGTGTTCGTCAACACCCTTATGGGGAAGGTGAATCCTGTGACCTCGATACACGAGTGCCCGGATGGGGCGATAGGGTTACCCTGCCCGGGCCGGGTGGACTCGTACGGGTGGGGAGTGACATGGAACAGATAACAGTGCGCAGCAGGGCCAGGGTCCCTGCGATCACCTGCGGGAGCGGAGCGAGCAGTTCGCGTCTCGAGCGGCATCTGTCGGTGCTTGCGGGTCCCGCCGTGCCGCAGCGCGAGACGGCCGAGGCGACCACGCTGATGCGTGAGCTGACCGCGCGTGACCGCGGCGCCCGGGGTGCCCGCGCGCGTGCCAGCCGGGTCTCGCTGTTCGCCCCGCTGCGCCGACTGCGCCGCACCCTGTTCGGCGGCCACTGACCCGCACAACACCGCACGCCGGCGCCCCCGGTCCCACCCGGCAGTACACCGGGGGCCCGCCGCACCCTCTCTGCTTTCACCGCTGCCCGTGCGCACACCGCCGCACGGCCGGCGTCACCGGTCACCGCGAGCAGCACCGCACACCGGCCCGGCGCTCCCGCCACGGGATACGCCGTCGGCCGGACCGCACCCTCGGACACCCGGGCGTTCCCGGGCGGCGCACGCGCCGCGGCCTCCCCGTGACCAGAGCTCACGACCGCCGCGCGCACGCGGTACGGGTTCCAGCCGCGCGCTTGAGGACGGGGTCCGCGGCCTCCGGTCGGCGCTGGCTCCGGATCAGCGCGCGTTCATCAGCGCGCGTTCAGATCAGGGCGAGCTGGCCCTCCGGGCCCTCCTCCTGGGTGTCCAGGACGGAGGCGGGGCGGCGGGCCGAGGGCGGGGGCGGCAGGACCCCGGCCGTGCGCAGGTCGGTGGCGGTCACCGGATCGGGGACCGTCAAGGCGGCCTGCTGGGGCCGCAGTTCCGCCAGCAGGGCCAGGACCGTGATCAGCTCCAGGAGCTCCGAGGTCCAGGCCTGCGGCCAGGCCGACGGGCGGATCGCGGCCAGGGTGCCGGGCTCGGCGGGGGCCGTGCGGGCGGTGAACCACTGCTCCAGGACGCGGGTGCCGCCCAGTCCGAAGTCCCAGGCCGCCGCAGGCACCGGCGCGATGCGGCCCTCGTCGAGGTGCAGGCTCTCCTCGTCCCGGTCGTAGTGCAGGGTCAGCGGACGGGGCGGCAGCGGTGCGCGGACGTACGGGCGGCGACCGCCGGGGAGCTTCGGACGCTCACCGTCGCGCCGCATCAGCCAGAGCATCCGGCGGCCGACGGCCACACCCCGCGCCCAGGCCTCCGCGTCCCCGGTCAGCGGCACGGCGAGCCCGCCGGGCGCCGGACGGGCCACGGCCAGGGTCCAGGCGAGGACGTCCAGCGGCCCGGCCTCCCGGCCGTGACGGTCGGTGAGGTGGGCGAGCAGGCCGGGAGCGAGATTGGGCTCCAGGCCGCCGGGCCGCCGGAAGAGGGGACGGACGCGGCCGGGGCGGAGCAGGGGGAGGCGGGAGGTGGCGACGAGGGGAGGGCCGGAGCCGGCCGAGCCGTCGGACGGGGTGCGCCCCGCCCCGGTCTCCAGGACGAAGATCTGATGGGCGTCGGCCACCCGCCACAGCTCCGGGCGGGCCGCGTCCATCAGCCGGTGGTCGGGGATCAGCCACTGCTCGTCGAACGGGGCGTGCAGCACGCGGACCGGCTCCGGGCACGGGCCCGACGCGCGGGCCAGGCGCTCCGTGCCGCCGCCCGAGCGCGGCAGCCGCCCGACCGCGGTGTGCAGGGTGCGGGCGCGGGTCGGCTGGAAGAGCGCCTCCCGGTCGGGTCCCTCGGCCTCGACCAGCGCCGCCCAACGGGCCTTCAGGGACGCCGCGTCGGGGCCCGCCGGCCAGGCCCGGCCGAGCCGGGGCGGTGCGACGGACCACGGCATCAGATCCGCCAGCAGCGGAGCGTCGTCGTGCGTCACGCAGGGCATCGTACGACCTGGCACCGGCAGCCGGGTCAGGTGGCGTCCAGGGTCACCGTGAAGGAGAAGCGGTCGCCCCGGTAGTTGATGACGGCCACGTCCAGCGGGCGTCCCTCGGTGTCGTAGGTGATGCCGGTGTAGTGCAGGATCGGGCTCAGCAGCGGAACCTCGAGCAGCCGGGCGGTCTCCGGGTCCGCGAGCCGTGCCTCGACGGTGTCGGTGATGCGGCTGATGTCCACCCCGACGACGTCCCGCAGCACCTTGGTCATGGGCCAGCGCACCAGATCGTCCAGGTCGATGCGCTCGGCCAGTTCGGGGCGGACGTAGTTGCGGGCGTGGTTGGTGGGCTCCCCGGTCTTCTCGTCGCTGCGCAGCCGGTGGTACGTCGCCACCTCGGTCAGGTCCGGGAAGTGTTCGGCGAGTTCCGCCGGCACCGGGGCGGGGCCGTGCTCCAGCAGCTCGGTGGTCATCCCGGACTGCTGGGCCACGATGGCGTCCACCGAGCCGAGGAGCCGCACCGGGGAGCCCCTGCGGGCGTCCGGCTCGATGAACGTGCCCCGCCGCCGGTGCCGGGAGATCAGCCCCTCGTCCTCCAGCTCCTTCAGCGCCTGCCGCATGGTCAGCACGCTCACGCCGTAGTGCCCCGCCAGCTGCTCCTCGGTGGGCAGCCGCAGCGGGTCCTGCGGCGAGCGGCCGAGGATCGAGGCGCGCAGCGACTGCGACACCTGGTACCAGAGCGGCAGCTTGCGGTTCAGGACGATCGAGTCCGGAGCGAAGGAGGTCACGGGCTATCCGTACCGGTCGGGAACGTTCAGTGCAATCGGTGGACGGAAGAGGCGTGCGGCATCACTGCTCCCGGAAGTGACGCTCGAAGCCCTCCCAGACGGCGTCGTACCGCTCCTGGACGTGCTCCGCGCGCGCCGCCTGCGGCGTGAGGATCACCGGCCAGCGCGTCTCGAACATGAACGCGAGACCGTCGTCGATCTTCTGCGGCTTCAGCTCCGCGTTGCTCGCCCGCTCGAAGGTCTCCCGGTCCGGGCCGTGCGCCGACATCATGTTGTGCAGCGAGCCGCCGCCCGGCACGAAGCCCTCGGCCTTCGCGTCGTAGGCGCCCTCGATCAGGCCCATGTACTCGCTCATCACGTTCCGGTGGAAGTACGGCGGCCGGAAGGTGTCCTCGCCCACCAGCCAGCGCGGGGCGAACACCACGAAGTCCACCCCGGCCAGCCCGGGTGTGTCGCTCGGCGAGGTCAGCACCGTGAAGATCGACGGGTCCGGGTGGTCGTAGGAGATGGTGCCCAGCACATTGAAGCGGCGCAGGTCGTAGACGTACGGCACATAGTTGCCGTGCCAGGCGACCACATCCAGCGGGGAGTGGCCATAGGTCGCCGACCACAGGTTGCCGCAGAACTTGTTCACCACCTCCACCGGGCCCTCGACGTCCTCGTACGCCGCGACCGGCGCCTGGAAGTCCCGTGCGTTGGCCAGCCCGTTGGCACCGATCGGGCCGAGGTCGGGCAGGCGGAAGGCGGCGCCGTAGTTCTCGCAGACGTAGCCGCGGGCCGTGGCGTCCAGGAGCTCGACGCGGAAGCGGACACCGCGGGGGATCAGCGCGATGTGCCCCGGCTCTGCGTGCAGCAGCCCGAACTCGGTGCGCAGCAGCAGCCCGCCCCGCTCCGGGACGATCAGCAGCTCGCCGTCCGCGTTGCTGAAGACCCGCTTCATGGAGGCGTTGGCGTGATACAGGTGCACGGCCATGCCGGTGCGCTGGGTGACGTCCCCGTTGCCGCCCAGGGTCCACAGGCCGGCCAGGAAGTCCGTGTCCGGTCCCGGCTCGGGCAGCGGGTCCCAGCGCAGCCGGTTCGGGTCCGGCGCGGTCTGGTTGAACGGCGCGGTGCGCAGCGTGCCGTTGCCGGCGCGGGTGAACGCCGGGTGCGCGGCCGACGGGCGGATCCGGTACAGCCAGGAGCGGCGGTTGACGGCCCGCGGCTCGGTGAAGGCCGTGCCGCTCAGCTGCTCCGCGTACAGACCGAGCGGAGCGCGCTGCGGCGAGTTCCGTCCCACGGGCAGGGCGCCCGGCACGGCCTCCGAGCTGTGCTCGTTGCCGAAGCCGGACAGATAGGTCAGCGACTCGGCGACCTTGCGCGCCTCGTCACGCTCCGACTGGCCCGCCCGGGCGGTGCCCCCATCACTCATCTTCGCTGCTCCCTTGCGGCACGGATCGATTCCTATGCGACACCGTAGGATTGCGGTTTCCCTGGCGCAAGAGGGCCGCGCGGACCGATGCACCCGGAAGGGCGTGCGGTCCTCTCGTCCTCTCGGCGGATGACCCGGAACCCGACTCCAGACGGATCCGCGGAGTCCCGCCGCCGTTCTAGGCTCCTGGCATGTTCAGGACGCGGAGCCTGATCGCCGCGCTCGCGGTCTGCGCGGTCACCGTGGCCGGGGCCGCGGGCTGCTCCACCCGTGACGCCCCCGAGACGGACGCGGTCTCGCCCTCGCCGGTGGGCGACCTGCTGGAGGACCGCGACGCGGACGGGCGGCCCTACCGCGAGGTGGGCGAGCAGGGTGCCCCCGAGGTCCGCGTCGAGGTCACCCCCGACCCCGACGGCGGCTGGGGCGTGCGCCTGACCCTGCGCAACTTCCGCTTCTCGCCCCAGGGGGCGCCGAAGCGGGCGGAGGCCGGCCGCGGCCTTGCCCACCTCTACGTCGACGAACGCCTCGTCGCCCGGCTGCGCACCGCCGAGCACCATCTCTCCGCCCGGATGCTGCCGCGCGGCACCCACCAGGTCACCGCCCGCCTCTACGCCGACGACGGCTCGGTGTGGGCCGTCGACGGGGAGCCGGTGGAGAGCACCGCCGACGTCACCGTCTCGGAGCCGGCCCCGGGCCCGGCCGGCGCACCGGCGGGCGGGAACGGTACCCCGGCGGAGGGCGGCGGCGGGACGGGCACCCCACCGGCGGAAGGCGGCGGGACGGGTGCCCCGGCCGCGAGGGGAGGGCCAGGTTCACCGGCCGGTGGCGAACAGGCATCATGAGGGCCGTGCCCCATGCGACCTCTCTCCGCCGTGCCCCCGTGCAGCGGCGCAGCGCCGAACGGCTGGCCAGGATCCTGGACGCCTGCGCCGACCTCCTCGACGAGGTCGGCTACGACGACCTGAGCACCCGCGCCGTCGCCGAGCGGGCCGGTGTTCCCATCGGCTCCGTCTACCGCTTCTTCAGCAACAAACGGCAGATGGCGGACGCCCTGGCGCACCGCAATCTGGAGCGCTTCACCGCACGGGTCACCGACCGTCTCAAGGGCGCGGGGGACCGCGGCTGGCGCCATGCCATGGACGTCGTGATCGACGAGTACCTGGACATGAAGCGCACCGCTCCCGGCTTCTCCCTGGTCGACTTCGGCAACCAGATACCGGTGGGCGCCGAGCGCACCGAACCCAACCACCGCGTCGCCGGACGCCTCACCGACCTGCTCTCCGCCCACCTCGGCCGCACCGCCGACGAGAACCTGCGCCGCACCGTCCTGATCGCCGTCGAGACCGCCGACGGCCTGATCCAGCTCGCCTTCCGGCTCTCGCCCGAGGGGGACGAGAAGGTGATCGAGGAGCTGCGGGAGATGCTGCGGGCCTACCTCGCCCGCGTGCTGGACTGCCAGTGAGGATGCCGGTGGCGTCTCCGGGTGGGTCTGACTCATGGACTGACCGACGCCGACCGGCTGTCCTCAAGGGGATCCGCCGGCCCGTGTCCGCCCCGTAGCACGACCTCGAACGGCCCGGCTGCGCGCCCCGACCGCTCCGCCCGGACGATCCGCCCCGCGCCCCGGTCCGGCCACTTCCGTGAGCCGTAACCCCTCCCCTCCATGCCTACCGGTCGGTATGCTCGGTCCGTCCGCGTGCCGCCGCCCTGCCCGGGAGGACCCGTGTCCCGCACCGCTCTGCGCATCTGCCCCCTGTGCGAGGCCACCTGCGGCCTGACGCTCACCATCGAGGACGGCAGGGTCACCCGCGCCCGGGGCGACCGCGAGGACGTGTTCAGCAAGGGCTTCATCTGCCCCAAGGGCGCCGCCTTCCCTGACCTGGACAACGACCCCGACCGGCTGCGCGTCCCCCTGATCCGGGACGGGGGCGAGCTGCGCGAGGCCGGCTGGCGGGAGGCGTTCGACGCGGTTGCCGCCGGCCTCCGTCCCGTTGCCGAGCGGTACGGCGCGAACTCCGTGGGCGTGGTCCTCGGCAACCCCAATGTGCACACCATGGCGGGTGCCCTCTACCCGCCCCTGCTGGTCGCCGGGCTCGGCACCCGCAGCCTGTTCACCGCCTCCACCGTCGACCAGATGCCCAAGCACGTCTCCAGCGGGCTGCTCTTCGGGGACGCCAACGCCATCCCCGTCCCCGACCTGGACCGCACCGACCACCTCCTGCTGATCGGCGCCAACCCGCTGGAGTCCAACGGCAGTCTGTGCACCGCCCCGGACTTTCCCGGCCGCCTGAAGGCGCTGAAGGCCCGCGGCGGCACCCTCACCGTCGTGGACCCGCGCCGCACCCGCACCGCCCGCCTCGCCGACCGGCACATCGCGGTCCGCCCCGGCACGGACGCCCTGCTGCTCGCGGCCATGGCGCACACCCTCCTCGAGGAAGGGCTCGCCGACCCGGGCCGGCTCACCCCCCACCTGGACGGCCTCGGCGAACTCCGCGACGCCCTGCGGGACTTCACCCCCGGGGCCGCCGCCGCGGCCTGCGACGTCGACGCGGACACCATCCGCACCCTCGCCCGGGAGCTCGCCGCCGCCCCCACCGCCGCCGTCTACGGCCGCATCGGCAGCTGCACCGTCCCGCACGGCACGCTCGCCTCCTGGCTGGTCGACGTCCTCAACATCCTCACCGGTAACCTCGACCGCCCCGGCGGCGCCCTCTTCCCGCTGTCGGCCACCGACAAGACCCCGCGCCCCGCCGGACCCGGCCGCGGCTTCGCCCTCGGCCGCTGGCACTCACGCGTCTCCCGCCACCCCGAGGCCAAGTCCGAACTGCCCCTCTCGGCCCTCGCCGAGGAGATCGACACGGTCACCGAGGAGGGCGAACCGATCCGCGCCCTGATCGTGGTCGCCGCCAACCCCGTGCTCTCCGCACCCGACGGCAACCGCCTCGACAAGGCCCTCGGGTCGCTCGACTTCATGGTGAGCGTCGACCCCTACCTCAACGAGACCTCCCGCCACGCCGATGTGGTGCTGCCCCCGCCCCCGCCCGCGCAGAGCCCGCACTACGACTTCGCCTTCAACACCCTCGCCGTCCGCAACCAGGTCCGCTACACCCGCCCCGCCGTCCCCCTGGAACCCGGCCGCATGGCCGAGACCGAGATCCTGGCCCGGCTGGTCCTCGCCGCCACCGGCATGCACGGAGCCGACCCGTCCGCCGTGGACGAGACGGTGATCGACCAGACCCTCGGCAAGGCCGTGAACGACCCCGTCTCCCCGGTGCACGGCCGCGACCCGAAGGAACTCGCGGGCCTGCTGACCGGCGCCGACGGACCCGAGCGGCGCCTGGACATGATGCTGCGCCTCGGCCCCTACGGCGACGGCTTCGGCGCCCGGCCCGACGGCCTCGGCCTCGCCCGGCTGCTCGACCACCCGCACGGCATCGACCTCGGGCCGCTGCGCCCGAGGCTGCCGCAGCCGCTGAAGACCCGCAGCGGCAAGGTCGAGCTGCTGCCCGCACCGATCGCCGCCGACCTGCCCCGGCTGCGCACCGCCCTCGGCCGGCGCGCCGAGGGACTCGTCCTCGTCGGCCGCCGCCATCTGCGGTCCAACAACAGCTGGCTGCACAACGTGCCCGCACTCACCGGCGGCTCCAACCGCTGCACCCTGCACCTGCACCCCGACGACGCCGGGCGCCTCGGCATCGCGGACGGGCAGCCGGTGCGGATCACCGGCGCCGGGGGAGCGGTGACCGCGCCCGCCGAGATCACCGACGCGGTCCGCCAGGGCGTGGTGAGCCTCCCGCACGGCTGGGGCCACGACCGCCCCGGCACCCGGCTGCGGCACGCCGCCGGCGACCCCGGAGTTAATGTCAACCAGCTCCTCGACGGCACCCGGCTCGACCCGCTCTCCGGCAACGCCGTCCTCAACGGCGTACCCGTCGAGGTGGCCCCGGTGGCCCCGGAGGCGGCCGAGGCGGCCGAAAAGCCCGGGGCGCTGACCTGAGCAAAGCCGTGACCAGCAGTTCTGCGCATATTGCTCGCGGGTCAATGTCTTGTTGACGGTGTTCAGCGGTACCTAACGTCGTCGCACCGCCGGCCCTGGTGGAGTTCAAGGGCGAACGTTAGGTGTCCACTCATGCTGACCATTCTCGGCTTCGCCATGATCGCGACCTTCCTGGTCCTGATCATGCTGAAGAAGATGTCGCCGATCGCGGCGCTGGTGCTGATCCCCGCACTGTTCTGCGTGCTCGTCGGCGAGGCCGCCCACCTCGGTGACTACGTCATCGACGGCGTGGCCGGCCTCGCCCCCACCGCGGCGATGCTCATGTTCGCGATCGTCTACTTCGGCGTCATGATCGACGTCGGCCTCTTCGACCCGGTCGTCCGCGGCATCCTGCGGTTCTGCAAGGCGGACCCGATGCGCATCGTCGTCGGTACCGCGGTGCTCGCCGCCGTGGTCTCCCTGGACGGCGACGGATCCACCACCTTCATGATCACCGTCTCGGCGATGTACCCGCTGTACAAGCGCCTCGGCATGAGCCGGGTGGTGATGACCGGCGTCGCCGCCATGGCCAACGGCGTGATGAACACCCTGCCCTGGGGCGGCCCCACCGCCCGCGCCGCCACCGCGCTGAAGCTCGACGCCGCCGACATCTTCGTGCCGATGATCCCCGCGCTGCTGGTCGGCCTGCTCGGCGTGTTCGTCCTCGCCTGGGCACTCGGCCTGCGCGAGCGCAGGCGGCTCGGCGTGCTGACCCTGGACGAGGCGCCGGTGAAGGAGGACGACGAGGCGAAGGAGGCCGTGCTGGTCGGCGCGGGTGCCGGCGCCGGTGCCTCCGGTGAGGGGACTGCCGGCGGCGAGGCCGCGCAGGCGCCGCCGGCCGGCGGCGCGGGTACCGGGACCGGCAAGGAGACCGGGGCCGGGGACGGATTCCAGGGCATCGACCCGAACCGCGCCACCCTGCGTCCCGGGCTGTACTGGTTCAACGCGCTGCTCACGGTCGTTCTGCTCACCGCCATGATCCTGGAACTGCTGCCGATCCCGGTGCTGTTCCTGCTGGGCGCCGCGCTCGCCCTCTCCGTCAACTTCCCCCACCTCCCCGACCAGAAGGCCCGCATCGCGGCCCACGCCGACAACGTCCTGAACGTCTCCGGCATGGTCTTCGCCGCCGCCGTCTTCACCGGCGTGCTCCAGGGCACCGGCATGGTCGACCACATGGCCCGCTGGATGGTCGGCGTCGTCCCCGAGGCCATGGGCCCGCACATGGCCCTGGTCACCGGAGTGCTGAGCCTGCCGCTCACCTACTTCATGTCCAACGACGGCTTCTACTTCGGGGTCCTGCCGGTCCTCGCCGAGGCCGGCGCCGCCCACGGGGTGTCCCCGCTGGAGATGGCCCGCGCCTCCCTGGTCGGCCAGCCCCTGCACATGTCCAGCCCGCTGGTGCCCGCCGTGTATGTGCTGGTCGGCATGGCCAGGGTGGAGTTCGGCGACCACACGCGGTTCGTGGTCAAGTGGGCCGCCCTGACCTGTCTGCTGATCCTCGGCGCGGGCCTGCTCTTCGGCATCGTCTGACCCCGCCTCGAAGGAGGATCCGATCATGGCGCCCGGTGGGAACCGCGGCTGGCTGCTCCGCCTCGTCATCGCCTTCGGCTTCGCGCAGGGTGCGGTGTCGATGGCCCGGCCGGCCGTCTCCTACCGGGCGCTCGCGCTCGGTGCGGACGAGCGGGCGGTGGGGGTGATCGCCGCGGTGTACGCGCTGCTGCCGCTGTTCGCCGCCGTGCCGCTCGGCCGGCGCACCGACCACGGCCGCTGCGCGCCCCTGCTGCCCCTGGGCGTCGTCCTGATATCGGGTGGCTGCGCGCTCGGCGGCCTGGCCGGCTCCCTGTGGACCATGGCCCTGTGGAGCGGGGTGATGGGCCTCGGGCACCTGTGCTTCGTCATCGGCGCGCAGTCCCTGGTCGCCCGCCAGTCCGCGCCGCACGAACAGGACCGCAGCTTCGGGTACTTCACCATCGGCGCCTCGCTCGGCCAGCTGGCCGGACCGATCGCGGCGGGCGGTCTGATCGGCGGTCCCGACATGGCCGGCACCAGCGCGCTGGCGCTGCTGGCGGCGGGCGCCGGAGCCGCCGTCGCCCTCACCTCGCTGTGGCGCGTCGAGCGTCCCGCGACCGCGACGTCCCGTGCCGCGGACGGCCGGCCGGTCCCGCTGGGGCGCATTCTGCGGGCCAGGGGAGTGCCGGGCGGCATCCTCGTCAGCATGGCCGTGCTGTCGGCGACCGACATCCTCACCGCGTATCTGCCGGTGGTCGGGGAGCACCGCGGCATCGACCCCGCCGTCATCGGCCTGCTGCTCAGCCTGCGCGCGGCGGCCACCATCGCCTGCCGGCTCGTGCTCACCCCGCTGCTGCGGCTGCTCGGCCGGACCCCGCTCCTCACCGTGACCTGCCTGACGGCCGCACTGCTGTGCTCGGGCATCGCCCTGCCGGTCCCGGTGTGGACGCTGGCGCCGATGCTCACGGTGCTCGGCTTCTGCCTGGGCGTCGGCCAGCCGCTGTCCATGACGACGGTCGTCCAGGCCGCCCCCGGCGATGCCCGCTCCACCGCCCTGGCCCTGCGCCTGACCGGCAACCGCCTCAGCCAGGTCGCCGCGCCCGCGGCCGCCGGCCTGATCGCCGGAGCGGCGGGCGTCGCCGCCCCGTTCGTCCTGCAGGGCGCACTGCTGCTGCTCTCCTCCGGTGCCGCCCTGCGTTCACCGGCCACGCCGGGGCACGACGGTGCGCCCCCGGCGGAGGACGGCGACCCCCGGCCGCCGCACGGCGGAGCAGACCGCACACCTCACCGACCCGACCGCGCCGCCGACGCCCCTCGGGCCAAGGACGGCCCGGGGAACGACTGAGAGGACGGCGCGTTCCACCGGGCCGGCTGTCTCGACAGGTTCCACCGGGCCCGCTGTCTCACCAGGCGGACGTGAGCGGTGAGATCTCGTCACGTGTCTTCCCCATTCCGGCCACAATCCGTTAGCTTCCGTGACTCAAACGCCTCGTACGACCCGCGCGAGGCGTCAGAACCGCGGAGCACCAGCGCCCTGATGAGCCCCCGGGGGCACCCTCATGACACGCGCCATCTCCCTGCACGACGTGAGCAAGTCCTACACGCGAGGTGTCCGCGTGGTGGACCACCTCTCCCTCGACATCGCGCCCGGCGAGTTCCTCGTCCTGCTGGGCCCGTCCGGGTGCGGCAAGTCCACCGTGCTGCGGATGATCGCCGGACTGGAGACCATCGACGAGGGCCACCTCTTGCTCGACGGCGAGCTGAGCAACGATCTGCCCCCGTCCGAACGGGACATGGCGATGGTGTTCCAGAACTTCGCCCTCTACCCCCGGATGACCGGCCGGGACAACATCAGCTTCCCGCTGCGCATCGAGGCTCCCGGCGAGGATCCGAGCCCGCGCGTCGATGCCACCGCCCGCATGCTGGGCATCGAGGACATCCTCGACCGCTTCCCCGCCCAGCTCTCCGGCGGCGAACGGCAGCGGGTCGCCATGGGCCGGGCCATCGCCCGCCATCCCTCCGCCTTCCTGATGGACGAGCCGCTGTCCAACCTGGACGCCAAGCTCCGCAACCACCTGCGCGCCGAGATCTCCACACTCACCCGCAAACTGGGCGTCACCACCGTCTACGTCACCCACGACCAGGCCGAGGCGATGTCCCTCGGCGACCGGGTCGCGGTGCTGCGCGGCGGGGTGCTCCAGCAGGTCGGCAGCCCGCGCACGGTGTACGCGCTGCCGAAGAACGTCTTCGTCGCCGCGTTCATCGGCACCCCGCGCATCAATCTGCTGCGCGGCCTGGTCCGCGCCCCGCTCGACGGTGCCATGAGCATCAGCCTCGGCAAGCAGTTCCTGCGGCTGCCCGAACCGCTCTCGCTCGACCACCAGTTGCTGCGGGTCCAGCAGGGCCGCGAGGTCATCGTGGGCCTGCGCTCCGAAGCCGTCCGGATCGCCAAGCCCAGCGCCGCCCGCCCCGGCGAGGTGCCGCTCACCGGACTGGTCGAGCACCTGGAGTTCCAGGGGCACGAGGTCCTCGTCCACTTCAACACCGGCTCCAGCCCCGCCCTCGTCCCGGAACTGGAGGCCCCGCGCCCGCGGCCCGGCCGCACCGACCGGCGCCGCCGCCGCGACGGCACGGTTCTCGGGCGGCTGCGCGAGCGCGCGGTGGCGCTGCGCACGGGAGGCGTGACCACCTTGGAGCGCCCGCCGGAGCCGGAGCCGCTGACCTCCGCGGCCGAGCCGCGCCTGCCCGGCGACCTGATCGTCCGCACCACCCCCGACATCCGGCTGCGGCACGGCATGCAGGTCCCGCTCCTGGTCGACCTCGCCCATCTGTTCGTCTTCGACCAGCACGGTGAGCGCATCTGCCCCAGCCCGTCCCGGCTGCCTGACCTGGAGGAGTGAGAGCCGGAACCGCTCAGGGGCGAGGGCCGATGACGGAAACGGGACCCGGCTCGCCGCCGGTCCCCTCTGGCGCCTGAAAACTAACATCGCTAGTTTATGTGCCGGACGACGACGCCCCCGCCCCGGAGGAAGCGTGATGAAGGCACACGACGGCATGTTCATCGACGGCGCTTGGCGCCCCGCCGCCGGCCCGGATGTGATCGAGGTGGTGAACCCGGCCGACGAGCAGGTGATCGCCACCGTTCCCGCCGGCACCGCCGAGGACGTCGACGCCGCCGTACGGGCCGCCCGCGCCGCCCTCCCGGGCTGGGCCGCCACACCGCCCGCCGAGCGCGCCGCCCGCCTCGCCGCCCTGCGGGACCGGCTCGAGGCCCGCAGGGACGAGATCGCCGGGACGGTCACCGCCGAGCTCGGCGCACCCCTGAAACTCTCCCAGACCGTGCACGCCGGCGTGCCCATCGCGGTCGCCGGCTCCTACGCCGAGCTGGCCGCCGCGTACTCCTTCGAGGAGAAGGCGGGCAACTCCACGATCCTGCACGAACCGGTCGGTGTGGTCGGCGCGATCACTCCGTGGAACTACCCCCTCCACCAGATCGTCGCCAAGGTCGCCCCCGCCCTGGCCGCCGGCTGCACCGTGGTCGTCAAGCCGGCCGAGGACACCCCGCTGGTGGCACGCCTCTTCGCCGAGACCGTGCAGGAGGCCGGGATCCCGGCGGGCGTGGTCAACCTGGTCACCGGGCTCGGCCCGGTCGCGGGCCAGGCCCTGGCCGAACACCCCGGCGTCGACCTGCTCTCCTTCACCGGCTCCACGGCCGTCGGCCGCCGCATCGGCGCCATCGCCACCGGCATGGTCAAGAAGGTGGCCCTGGAACTCGGCGGCAAGTCCGCCAACGTCATCCTGCCGAGCGCCGACCTGGCGCGTGCCGTCAACGTCGGCGTCGCCAACGTGATGTCCAACTCCGGCCAGACGTGCAGCGCCTGGACCCGCATGCTGGTCCACCGCGACCAGTACGACGAGGCCGTCGAGCTGGCCGCGGCCGCCGCCGCCAAGTACGGCGACCGCATCGGCCCGCTGGTCAACGCCACCCAGCAGCAGCGCGTCCGCGGCTACATCGAGAAGGGCGTCGCCGAGGGCGCCCGGCTGGTCGCCGGCGGCCCCGAGTCCCCGCGCGAGAAGGGCTACTACGTCAGCCCCACCGTCTTCGCCGACGTCACCCCCGAGATGGCCATCGCCCAGGAGGAGATCTTCGGCCCCGTCCTGTCCGTCCTGCGCTACGACGACGAGGAGGAGGCGCTGCGCATCGCCAACGGCACCGTCTACGGCCTCGCCGGCGCCGTGTGGGCCGGGAGCGAGGAGGAGGCGGTGGCCTTCGCCCGCCGTATGGAGACCGGCCAGGTCGACATCAACGGCGGCCGTTTCAACCCCCTCGCCCCGTTCGGCGGCTACAAGCAGTCGGGCGTCGGCCGTGAACTCGGCGTGCACGGCCTGACCGAGTACCTCCAGACCAAGTCCCTCCAGTTCTGAACGGTCCCTCCGCACACTCCGCTTCCCTCCCGTCCTCACGTCCCTCCACTCCTCAGGGGAGTCACTTCCGCCATGGCTGTCCGTGCCGCCGTCCTGCCCGCCGTCGACGCCCCACTGGAGATCACCGGCATCGAGCTGCCCGAGCCCGGCCCCGGCCGGGTCCGCGTCCGGCTCGCCGCCGCCGGGGTCTGCCACTCCGACCTGTCCCTGTCCAACGGCACCATGCGCCTTCCGGTCCCGGCCGTCCTCGGCCACGAGGGCGCCGGCACCGTCGTCTCCGTCGGCGAGGGCGTCACCCAGGTCGCACCCGGTGACGGCGTCGTCCTCAACTGGGCGCCCTCCTGCGGTTCCTGCCCCGCCTGCGCACGCGGCGAGGTGTGGCTGTGCGCCGACGCCCTCAGCGGCGCCGCCGCGGTGCACGCCCGCCGCGCCGACGACGGCGGAGAACTGCACCCCGGTCTGAACGTCGCCGCGTTCGCCGAGGAGACGGTGGTGCCCGCCTCCTGCGTGCTGCCCGCCCCCGAGGGCGTGCCGCTCGCCGACGCCGCCCTGCTCGGCTGCGCGGTGCTCACCGGCTACGGCGCCGTCCACCACTCGGCCAGGGTGCGGCCCGGAGAGACGGTCGCCGTGTTCGGCGTCGGGGGAGTGGGGCTCGCCGCCCTCCAGGCGGCGCGCATCGCGGGGGCGGCCAGGATCGTCGCGGTGGACGTCTCCCCGGCCAAGGAGGAACTGGCCCGCGCGGCCGGCGCCACCGACTACCTCATCGCCTCCGACACCACACCCCGCGAGATCCGCGCCCTCACCGGCAAGCAGGGCGTCGACGTGGCCGTCGAGTGCGCCGGGCGCGGGGCCACCATCCGCGCCGCCTGGGAGTCCACGCGTCGCGGCGGCCGCACCACGGTCGTCGGCATCGGCGGCAAGGACCAGCAGGTCACCTTCAACGCTCTGGAGATCTTCCACTGGGGCCGCACCCTGGCCGGCTGCGTCTACGGCAACTCCGACCCGGCCCGCGACCTGCCCGTCCTCGGCGAGCACATCCGCGCCGGCCGCCTCGACCTCGGCGCCCTGGTGACCGAGCGCATCGCCCTGGACGGCATCCCGGCCGCCTTCGAGAACATGCTCGCGGGCAAGGGAGGCCGCGCCCTGGTGGTCTTCTGACGGCCCCCGCCTGCCACCCCGGCCCGCACCCTTCCGGGCCGGGGCCTTCGGCGTGCCCACGGACCGGAGCGGGCCGCCGCGCCCTGGCCGAACCGGTCCCGCACAACCCGTTGACGTCCATACCGTCCGGTCAGTACGTTCCCCGGAACCCGGGCCACCGTTTCGCTGTTCCGTCCCCCCACCCTCGAAGCGAGCACGTATGGACACCGCAGACACCGCCCCCTCCGCCCAGCCGATCACCCCCACCACCCCCGCGGCCCCCAACCGCCGCCGGGTCGCCACCGCGGCGGCGCTCGCCTCGGCCGTCGAGTGGTACGACTACTTCGTCTTCGGCATCGCCGCCGCCCTCGTCCTCGGCGACCTGTACTTCCCGGCCGGCAGCTCCGCCGCCGGTGTCCTGGCCGCCTTCGCCACCTTCGCCGTCGGCTTCCTCGCCCGCCCGCTCGGCGGCATCGTCGCCGGACAGCTCGGCGACAAGCGGGGACGCAAGCCGATGCTGGTCCTCGCCCTCACCCTGATGGGCCTCGCCACCACCGGCATCGGTCTGCTCCCGACCTACCAGACGATCGGCGTGGCCGCTCCGGTCCTGCTGGTCCTGCTGCGCGTCGCCCAGGGCGTCGCGGTCGGCGCCCAGTGGGGCGGAGCGATGCTGCTCGCCACCGAGTACGCCCCCGAGGGCAAGCGCGGCCTCTACGGCAGCGTCGTCCAGCTCGGCGTGCCCATCGGCGTGGTGACGGCCAACACCGTCTTCCTGATCGCCGGCGCCCTCACCAGCGACTCCGCGTTCACCGCCTGGGGCTGGCGGGTGCCGTTCCTGGTCGGCCTGTTCGTCCTCGCCCTCGCCTGGTACATCCACACCCGCGTCGAGGAGACCCCCGAGTTCCGGGAGGCCGAACGGGCCCTGGCCGAGAAGGAGAAGGACGAGCAGGCCTCGCCCCTGCGCACCGTGCTGCGCGAACACCTGAGCACGGTCCTGCTGGCCGGCGGCTCCTTCGCCGTCAACACCGCGACCTTCTACATCCTGATCACCGGGATCCTCGACTACACCACCCGCGAACTCGGCATGGACAAGGGCCCGGTGCTCGCCGTCTCCCTCTGCGTCAGCCTCACCCAGCTGGTCCTGATCCCGGTCTCCGCGGCGCTCTCCGACCGCCTCGGCCGCATCCGCGTCTACGCCCTGGGCGCCGCCGGCATCGCCCTGTGGGCCGTCCCCCTGTTCCTGCTCGTCGACACGGCCTCCTTGCTCTGGCTCGCGGTCGGAACCTTCGTCGCCAGCTGTTTCCTGAGCATCATGTACGGCCCCCAGGCGGCCCTGTTCGCCGAGCTGTTCACCCCCGAGATGCGCTACACGGGAGCGTCCCTCGGCTACCAGACGGCGGCGGTCGCCGGCGGCGGCCTGGCCCCCTTCGTCATGGTCCTCCTCCTGGAGGCCACGCACACATCCATGTCGGTCTCGGCCTACATCATCGCCCTGGCGGTGGTGGCCCTCATCAGCATCAAGATCCTGGCGGACCGGGCCCGTTCACGCTGAACCGGACGCCGGGTGCGGGGCGGACGGAACGGAGGGACGGACGGAACGGACGGAGGGGTACCGGCTGCAACTCCCGCACGCGCGGAGGGGCCCGGAACCCCGACGGCCGCAACTCCCGCAGCAGCACGGCGGGCTGCGCGCCCGGCCACCCGCGCCCGCACCCGGCAATGCCCCGTACCCGCCCCCCTGATCCGCCGCGCCCCTCACCTCGTCCGGAACTCATCCGCCTCGATACCCAGCACCTCCCCCAGCACCCGCTCCCCGACGGCAGTGAGCTTCACCGCCCGCCCCGACCCGATCCGCACACACCACCCCTCCGCGAACGCATGCCGGCACAACGCGGCCCCCGCCGCACCCGCCAGGTGCGGCCGCCGCTCGGTCCAGTCCAGACAGGCTCGGGCAAGCGGCCTGCGCCCGCCCCGCGCCAGCTCAATCCCCACCCGCCCGAACCACTCGACCCCCGCGTCCGTCAGGGCGAACCCGGTGTCCTGCCGCAGCAGCCCCCGGCGGGTCATCGCATCGGTCACCGCGGTCCCCAGGCGCCCCGCGAGATGGTCGTAGCAGGTGCGCCCCCGCGCCATCGCCGACCCGGCAGACACCTCCCGCAGCCCCCGGGGCGCCCGCCGCGCCTCCGCGGGCACCTGCGCCGCCAGATCCTCCACCAGCTGCGCGACCCGCGCGTCGGCCAGCCGCACATACCGGTGCCGCCCCTGCCGTTCCTCCGCCAGCAGCCCGCCCGCGACCAGCTTCCCCAGATGCTCGCTCACCGTGGACGCCGCCACCCCCGCGTACCGCGCCAGCTCACCCGCCGTCCAGGCCCGCCCGTCCAGCAGCGCCAGCAGGCACGCGGCCCGCGTCTCGTCGGCGAACAGCCCGGCCAGCCGCGCGAGGCCGGCCGCCTGAGGATCCCTCGAGCTCATGCCTCCCAGCATGCGGCAGCCGCACTTCGGCGCCCACCGAAAGGCGCACGCACCGATTCCCGCTCGCCCGCCGGCCTACGCGTCGTGCCGAATCTGCTCGTACTGCCGCGCCAGCCCGTCCAGCAGCGCCGTCAGCCCTGTCTCGAACGCCCGCTCATCGATCTTCTCCTGCTTCTCCGCGAGCAGATGCGCCTGCTGCAGATGCGGATAGTCGGCCGGGTCGTAGGCGCTCGCGTCGTCCGGGAAGCCGCCGGCGAAGGACCCCAGCGCGGAGCCCATGATGAAGTACCGCATCAGCGCCCCGATGGAGGTCGCCTGGGCCGGCGGCCACCCCGCCTCCACCATCGCCCCGTACACCGCGTCGGCGAGCCGCAGCGCGGCCGGACGCCGGCCGGGACCCCGGGCGAGCACCGGAACGATGTTGGGGTGGTCGCGCAGCGCGGCCCGGTAGGAGACGGCCCAGTCGTGCAGCGCCGTCCGCCAGTCCCGCCCGTCCTCGAACATCGACAGATCGACCTGCGCGCTCACCGAGTCGGCGACCGCCTCGAGGATCTCGTCCTTGGTGCGGAAGTGGTTGTAGAGCGAGGGTCCGCTGACCCCCAGTTCCGCGGCGAGCCGGCGCGTGGAGACGGCCGCGAGGCCCTCTGCGTCCACGAGCGCACGGGCCGTCTCGACGATCCGGTCGGTGCTGAGGAGGGGCTTGCGCGGTCGGGCCATGGCGCACATAGTAGGGCTGCACCTAAAAACTAGCAGTGATAATTTAAGGATTGCACGTTCAACTTCTTCTCTGGAGTGAGTGACCCTCATGAACCTGGAGCTCAGCGAGGAGCAGAGCGCCGTCCGCCGGCTCGCCCGGGACTTCGTCGAGCGCGAGGTCGTGCCGTACGCCACCGAGTGGGACCGGGCCGAGGAAGTCGACCGCGGCATCGTCAAGAAGCTCGGTGAGCTCGGGTTCCTCGGTCTGACCGTCGACGAGGAGTACGGCGGCTCCGGGGGCGACCACCTGGCGTACTGCCTGGTCACCGAGGAGCTGGGCCGGGGCGACTCCTCCGTGCGCGGCATCGTCTCGGTCTCCCTGGGCCTGGTCGCCAAGACCATCGCCGCCTGGGGGAGCGAGGAGCAGAAGCGGCAGTGGCTGCCGGGTCTCACCTCCGGCGAGTACGTCGGCTGCTTCGGCCTCACCGAGCCCGGCACCGGCTCGGACGCCGGCAGCCTCACTACCCGCGCGGTGCGCGACGGCGACGACTACGTCGTCAACGGCAGCAAGATGTTCATCACCAACGGCACCTGGGCCGACGTCGTGCTGCTCTTCGCCCGCTCCACCGACGCACCCGGCCACAAGGGGATCTCCGCCTTCCTGGTCCCCGCCGACGCCCCCGGCCTGACCCGCCGCACCGTCCACGGCAAGCTCGGCCTGCGTGGCCAGGCCACCGCGGAGCTGGTGTTCGAGGACGTCCGGGTGCCCGCCTCCGCGATGCTCGGCCCCGAGGGCAAGGGCTTCTCGGTGGCGATGTCCGCCCTGGCCAAGGGGCGGATGTCGGTCGCGGCCGGCTGCGTCGGCATAGCCCAGGCCGCCCTGGACGCGGCCGTGCGCCACGCGGGCGAGCGCGAGCAGTTCGGCCGGACCATCGCCCACCACCAGCTGGTGCAGGAGCTGATCAGCGACATCGCCGTCGACGTGGACGCCGCCCGGCTGCTGACCTGGCGGGTCGCCGACCTGATCGACCGCGGCCGGCCCTTCGCGGTGGAGTCCTCCAAGGCCAAGCTGTTCGCCTCGGAGGCCGCGGTGCGCGCCGCGAACAACGCCCTGCAGGTGTTCGGCGGTTACGGCTACATCGACGAGTACCCGGCGGGGAAACTGCTGCGCGACGCCCGGGTGATGACCCTCTACGAGGGCACCAGCCAGATCCAGAAGCTGGTCATCGGCCGCGCCCTGACCGGAGTCTCGGCCTTCTGAGGCGGACCGGGACCCGCTCGCCCGCCGAGGCGCGTGCCTCAGTCGCTGAGTACGGCGCCTGAGTATCCGAACGGATGTGGCGCGGGCCACGTCGGCCGATGCTGTTCCGCATGAGTGACACACCGGTCAAGCAGCAGAGCACGGCCGCCTTCTACGGTCAGGCCGTCGCCTCCTTCGCCGTTGCCCTCGCCGCCACGGCGATCGGTATCTTCAATCTCCAGACGGATTCCTGGGTGCGGGCGTTCCTGGGCATCGCGGTCCTGTACCTGGTCACCTCGGCCTTCACCCTGGCCAAGGTCATCCGTGACCGCCAGGAGGCCGGGCAGCTCGTCAACCGGGTCGACCAGGCCCGGCTGGAGAAGCTGCTCGCCGAGCACGACCCGCTGCAGAAGCTCTGAGTCCGCGGAGGCTTCCGGATCACGGCAGCTTGGCGTCACGGGGGTTTCCGGATCACGGAGGCTCCGGGCTCACGGATCCCGTTTGATCACGGAAGCCCCGAGGTCGCTAAGCGCTCGCTCACCCTTGCCGGTATGGTGTTGTCCCTGCCAGCGAATGGGGTGAGTGATGAGTACGGCGGAGGAAACGGCCGGTGGCGAGGTGCAGCCGTGGGCCGAGGTCACGCCCGACGCGGCCCGACGGCTGCTGCTCGCCGCCGTGGAGGCGTTCGCGGAACGGGGCTACCACGCCACCACGACCCGGGACATCGCGGGCCGCGCGGGGATGAGCCCGGCAGCGCTCTACATCCACTACAAGACCAAGGAAGAGCTGCTGCACCGCATCAGCAGGATCGGGCACGAGAAGGCCCTGCACATCCTGCGTACCGCGGCCCGCGGCGAGGGCAGCCCGACCGAGCGGCTCGCCGACGCGGTGAGCTCCTTCGTGCGCTGGCACGCGGGCGGGCGCACCACGGCGCGGGTCGTGCAGTACGAGCTCGACTCGCTCGGTCCCGAGGCGCGCGCCGAGATCGTCGGCCTGCGCAAGCAGGTCAACGCCGAGGTGCGCGGCATCATCGAGGACGGCGTGCGCACGGGTGAGTTCGACGTGCCCGACGTCCACGGGACCACGCTCGCGGTGCTGTCGCTCTGCATCGACGTGGCCCGCTGGTTCAACGTGAACGGGCCGCGCACCCCGGAGGAGATCGGCGACCTCTACGCCGGCCTGGTGCTGCGCATGGTCGGGGCCAAGGACGCCGGCTCCCGGTCGTGAGTCACGGGCAGTCGCCTCACAGGTAGTAGCGGGCCACCGACTCGGCCACGCACACCGGCTTGTCGCCGCCCTCGCGCTCCACCGTGAAGGCGGTGGTCACCTGCACGCCACCCGGCACCTCGTCCACGGCGGTGATCACCGCCGTGGCGCGCAGCCGGGAGCCGACCGGCACGGGGGCGGGGAAGCGCACCTTGTTGGTGCCGTAGTTGACGCCCATCTTCACGCCCTCCACGGAGATCAGCTGCGGCCCGAACAGGGGCAGCAGGGACAGCGTCAGATAGCCGTGGGCGATCGTCGTGCCGAAGGGGCCCGCGGCGGCCTTCTCCGGGTCGACGTGGATCCACTGGTGATCGCCGGTGGCCTCGGCGAACAGGTCGATCCGCTTCTGGTCGATCTCCAGCCAGTCGGTGTGGCCCAGCTGTTCGCCCACCGCCGCCTTCAGCTCGTCGACGGACGTGAAGATCCTCGGCTCTGCCATGTCCCGGCCTCTCTCTGCGCGCGTACCTCGGGCTGTTGTCTAAGCGACTGCTTAGCATGGTGGGTGCGCGCGCCCCCTGTCAACGGAGCCGGACCCCTCTCGCAGTAGGTAGGCTTCGAGGGGTGCCCAAGATTCCCGAGAAGATCCACGAGCTCACGGTCGGTCAGCTCTCCGCGCGCAGCGGCGCCGCCGTCTCCGCCCTGCACTTCTACGAGGCCAAGGGCCTGATCAAGAGCCGCCGCACCTCCGGCAACCAGCGCCGCTACAGCCGCGACACACTGCGCCGGGTCGCCTTCATCCGCGCCGCCCAGCGGGTCGGCATCCCGCTCGCCACCATCCGCGACGCGCTCGCCGAGCTGCCCGAGGAGCGCACCCCCACGCGGGACGACTGGGCCCGCCTCTCCCAGGCGTGGCGCTCCGAACTGGACGAGCGCATCACCCAGCTCAACCGCCTCCGCGACCACCTCACCGACTGCATCGGCTGCGGCTGCCTCTCCCTGGACACCTGCGTCCTCTCCAACCCCGACGACGCCTTCGGCGAGCGCCTGACCGGCTCCCGCCTCCTCCCCGAACGCAAGCAGCCCACCCGCTGACGCATGCCGCCTGGCTGCGGCCGGGGCTCGGCAGCCACGACCGCGGGCGTTCGTGCCGCCTGGGGCGATGGGGGCCGGCGAGGCGGGCCGGGAGCGGCGGAGGGCGGGCGCAGCGGCACCCCGCCGGCGCGGGCGCAGCGGCACCCCGCCCCTGGCCGGCACCCACGCCGGGCGCCCGAAGGGAACGGGGTGCCGCTCACCGGAGAAGGCGCCGGACAGCCCGCCTACTCGTACTCCGTCCCGCCCTTCCGGGTCAGGTACGCGGGGCTGATCGCCTTGGCTATGGCACGACCCCCCGTGACAGGGCTGTGGCGTTCGACCGCCGGCCGGATGACGACCCCCTCCCGCAGATGCAGCTCCCGGCCGGAGACCGTCTCACGCCCCGTCGCGATCCGCAGGACCCGCTCGCTGTCATAGGGCCCCTCGTACAGCCGGGGCACCAACGGCAGCCTCCCCTCCAGCAGTTCCCCCGCATCCAGCCAGCGCACCTGCCCGCCGATCTCCGCGGACACGTCGAACACGGCGTACCCCAGCGTGTCCCGCCGCCCGTCCGCCCCGTAGGTCAGGTCCTGCACGCCGGCGCCGTACACCTCACCGAAGACGCCGACCCGCCGTGCGCCCAGCCGGGCCGCCAGCTCCGCCGCCGCCTCGGCGACCCCGTGCCCGCGCACCGCGCGCCAGTACAGATTCCGCGGATCCTCCTTGAGCGCCAGCGACTTGGCGCCGTACCCCTTGGAGGAGACGTACACCCGGTCCTGGTCCGCGACATACGTCAGCAGACAGGCCGAACCGTGCAGCTTCTCGGTGAGGACGACCGGCTCGCCCGGCGCGAAGATGTCCGGGTAGCGCTGGATGTTCTCGATGTCCACCCAGGGCAGCAGGTCAGGGGCGGACTCCACCTCGCCGCTCATGGTCGGCGGCACCGGCGGGACCCACTTGGTGATCCCCAGCCGCTCCGCGAAGTCCGTGCCGTCCTTCGCCGCCTGTTCCAGATCGACGTCCGCCAGCGCCCTGGGCCGGCACACGATCCCCTGCGACAGCTCACCGCGCAGCCGTACCGCCTTCACCCGGTCGCGGTTCCCGCCCGCCAGCCGTCCGGTCAGCCCCAGCTCCTCGATCAGCTCGGCCGGCAGCACCGCCTGCTCGGGGATGTACACGGCGACGTCGCCGGTGCGGTACACGCCCTTGGCGACGACCGCGCGGTACAGGCCCACCTGGGCCAGCTCGAGCGCGTCGGCGTTGGGATGCTCGTGGATGGTCAGTACTTCGGCGGTGACCCGCAGCGTCGACATCGAGGCCGCTCCTTCGGGTTGTCAGGTGCGTTTCATCGCACCCAACTGTCCGCAGGAGAAAGGGGTGGAGCGACCGAATTACCCCTTGCTACGGTCTTCCCTCGCGCTCGCGGTCCGCCCGGCGATCGCGGGGGTGCGGCCTACCCTCCGCACGCCCCGCACCGTTCAGGCCGACACCAGCAGAGTTGCGCGCCGCGCGTTCGCCAGCGCCTCGGGCGTGAGGACCGGCGTCGGCACCAGGATGCCGCAGTCCGTGCACACCGGGCCCGCCGACGGCTCGTGGTCCAGGTCGTAGCGCCAGACGAGCCGTTCCCCCCGGCACACCGGGCACGCCGAACCGGGTTCCCGCTCCAGCGCGGTGATCAGCCGCCGCAGCACCTCCGCCAGCGGCTCGCGCGGATGCACCCGCGGGTCGTCGCACCAGGCCACGCCGAAGCCGCCCCAGGTCATCCGGTGCCAGTCGTCCACGCTGCCCGGCCTGCGCAGCCCTTCCTGCTTCTCCTTCCTGCGCCGCTCGGCGAACCCGGCCTCATAGGCCAGCCAGACCGCCCGGGCCTCCTCCAGTTCCTCCAGTGCGGCCACGAGCCGCGCTGGGTCCACGGAGCGGTCCTCGGGGTCGAATCCGGCCCGCGCGCACAGATGGTCCCACGTCGCCCTGTGCCCATAGGGAGCGAACCGCTCCAGGCACTTGCGCAGCGAATAACGTCGCAGTGCCAGGTCGCACCGCGGATCTCGGACCTGTCTCGCCAGACTTCGGAAACCGGCCATCGTCCTGCACCTCCGTCACACCCGCACCTGTCGTTCGGTCAGTTCGGCGTCGTCGAAGGACGTCGCCGAATAGACGTACCGAAAAGCGAATCGGCTCCATCTGTTTTCCGATGGCCCCCATCGGCGGGCCGCGGGGCTCGTGCGCCAACCCCCGTGCGCCCGGGTTCAGTTGTGGTCCGCGGTACGCGCCGGGCGCACCTCCCGCGCCCCCGAGGACCCCGCGGTCCGGACCGAGAACTCCCGACCTGAGAACTCCCGGCACCGGCCACGGGTTCCTGAAAGCGGGCACCGGTATGCGCCGCGGCGGCAGAACGGCGCGGACGACGCGGTGGCGGCCGGGGTGATCCCCGGCCGCCACCGCATCGCGTTCCCGCCCGGCGCCGCCTCAGCGGTACAGCAGGTACTCCCGTCGCAGCCGGCGGAATTCCCGCAGCTCGTCCTGCCAGGCGCCGACCACCTCGTCCACGCCGGCACCCGAGTCGATCAGAGTCCGCACCAGCGTGGATCCGGTCAGCTTGTCGATCCAGTTGTCCGCGCGCCAGGCGAAACCGCTCCACTCCCGCTTGGCCGAGATCAGCAGCCCGATGCCGGTGCGCACGGGGTCGAACGCCTCGCGGTCGTGCACATGCACCTGCACGCCCCCGACCGTCTTGTCCTGGAACTTGGAGAAGGCCGGGGTGAAGTAGGCCTCGCGGAAGTGCACGCCCGGCAGCCCCAGCTCGTTCGCCGCGGCCGCCCACCGCCCGTCGATGCCCTCCGCGCCGAGCAGCTCGAACGGCCGGGTGGTGCCGCGCCCCTCCGAGAGGTTGGTCCCCTCGAACAGGCAGGTCCCCGAGTACACCAGCGCGGTCTCCGGCGTCGGCATGTTCGGGCTCGGCGGCACCCAGGGCAGCCCGGAGGCGTCGTAGAAGTCCGAGCGCCGCCATCCCGACATGCGCACCGTCTCCAGCGGCACCGGGGCGGCGAGGAACTCGTGGTTGAACATCTGCGCCAGCTCCGCCACCGTCATCCCGTGGGCCTGCGAGATCGGCTGCCGTCCGACGAAGGTGGCGAACTCCTTGTGCAGCACCGGGCCGAGGGCCGCCCGCCCGGTCACCGGGTTGGGCCGGTCCAGGACGACGAACCGCTTCCCGGCGAGCTGCGCCGCCTCCATGCAGTCGTACATCGTCCAGATGTAGGTGTAGAAGCGGGCGCCGACGTCCTGGATGTCGAAGACCACCGTGTCCACGCCGGACGCGGTGAAGATGTCGGCGAGCTGCTGACCGCTCTTCAGGTAGGTGTCGTAGACCGGCAGCCCGGTCGCCGGGTCGTCGTAGCGGCCCTCGGACCCGCCCGCCTGGGCGGTGCCGCGGAAGCCGTGCTCGGGGCCGAAGACGGCGATCAGGTCGACCCGGTCGTCGGCGTGCATCACGTCGACGATGTGCCGCACGTCGCGGGTGACGCCGGTCGGGTTGGTGACCACCCCGACCCGCTGCCCGTCCAGCGGCGCGTAGCCGTCCGCCGCGAGTCGCTCGAACCCGGTGCGCAGCCGGCGTCCGGAGCCGTGGCCCGGGCCGGGGACCGCGTACGCCGGTGCGGCGCTCACCGCCGCGGCGGCGGTTGTGGCGGCGAGCAGGTTCCGTCTGGACAGCTTCATGCGGTGACCTCCGTGATCCCGGCAGATGACATGCTCATGCACGCTAGCGCTCACCCCGGCCCCGTGGAACGAACGCGGCCGACTCGCGTGGGATCACCCCTTCCCAGTGACATACCGACCGGTTAGTCTGACGGCGCGCGTCACCGCCGGAAAGGGCTTTGACGACCGAGCCGCACAGCGTACGGGCCCGGGGTGGCGGCCGCGCGCAACTCGCCTGGGACGCCGCGCCGAAGGAGACCGATCGTGGAAGCCGTGCAGGGTGCGAAGGTGGTCGTCACGGGGGCCGGGGGCGGCATCGGAGCGGCCCTCGCCCGCCGCTTCGCCGCCCACGGGGCGCGGGTCGTCGTCAACGACCTCGACGCCGACGGGGCCAAGGCGGTGGCCGAGGAGATCGGCGGCATCGCGCTGCCGGGCGACGCCGCCACGACCGTGGACGAGGCCCGCGACGCCCTCGGCGGCACCGTCGACATCTACTGCGCCAACGCAGGCGTCGGCTGCGACGGCGCCGACATCGGCCGGCCGCTCGACGAGCGGGCCTGGTCACTGTCCTGGGACGTCAATGTGATGGCGCACGTGCGCGCCGCCCACGCCCTGCTGCCCGGCTGGCTGGAGCGCGGCAGCGGCCGCTTCGTCTCCACCGTCTCCGCCGCCGGACTGCTCACCATGATCGGCGCCGCCGCCTACAGCGTCACCAAGCACGGCGCCTACGCCTTCGCCGAGTGGCTGTCCCTGACGTACCGTCACCGCGGCCTGAAGGTGCACGCGATCTGCCCGCAGGGCGTGCGCACCGGCATGCTCGACGCCAGCGGCAGCGCGGGGGACCTGGTGCTCAGGCCGACCGCCATCGAACCGGACGACGTGGCCGACGCCCTCTTCCGCGGCATCGAGGAGGACCGCTTCCTCATCCTGCCGCACCCCGAGGTCGCCGAGTACTACCGCGCCCGCGCCGCCGACCCCGAGCGCTGGCTCGGCGGCATGAACCGCATCCAGCAGCAGTGGGAGGCCACCCGGTGACCGCCTCGCACTACGCCGCCAAGCCCTGGCTGGACCTGCTCACCGAGGCCCAGCGCGCACCCGTGGCACCGGCGGGCTCCCTGGTCCACGCGCTGCGCGCGGCGGTGACGACCGCACCCGACCGCACCTTCCTCGCCTACTTCGACGGCCGGCTCGGCTACCGGGAGACCGACGAGCTCAGCGACTCCGTCGCCGGGCACCTCGCCGAGCGGGGGCTCGAACGCGGCGACCGGGTGGCGATCATGCTGCAGAACTCGCCGCTGTTCGTCCTCGCCCTGCTCGGCGCCTGGAAGGCCGGCGCGGTCGTGGTCCCGGTCAACCCCATGTACAAGTCGGGCGAGGTCGGCCACGTCCTCCGTGACGCGGGCGTCACCGCGCTGATCTGCGCCGACCGGGCGTGGGAGGAGTATCTGCGCGAGACCGCGGCCGGCTCACCGGTGCGGATCGTGCTCACCGGCTGCGAACGGGACTTCCAGAGCCGCGGCGACACCCGCGTCCTCACCTTCGAACGGCTCCCCGGGGCCCCGGACGCCGACGACCTCACCACCGCCGCCCGCAGCGGCCGGCCCGCACCCGCGGACCGCGACCCGGCGCCCGGCGACATCGCGCTCATCAGCTACACCTCGGGCACCAGCGGCACCCCCAAGGGCGCCACCAACACCCACGCCAACATCATGTACAACGCCGAACGGCAGCGCACCGGCCTGGGCCTGCCCGAGGCGCCCGTCTACTTCGCGCTCGCGCCGCTGTTCCACATCACCGGCATGGTCTGCCAGCTGGGCGCCTGCCTGAACAGCGCCGGCACCCTCGTCCTGGCCCACCGCTTCGAGGCCGGCGTGGTGCTGGACGCCTTCGCCGAACACCGCCCGCACTACACCGTCGGCCCCTCCACCGCCTTCATGGCCCTGGCCGGCCACCCCTCGGCGACCCGCGACCACTTCTCCTCCTTCCACGTGATCAACTCCGGCGGCGCCCCGCTGCCGCCCGCCCTGGTGGAGAAGTTCCGCGCCGGCTTCGGCCCCTACATCCGCAACGGCTACGGGCTCACCGAGTGCACCGCGCCCTGCGCCTCCGTCCCGCCCCACCTCGAGGCCCCCGTCGACGAGGCCTCCGGGACGCTGGCGGTGGGGCTGCCGGGACCGGACACGGTCGTCCGGATCGTCGACGAGCAGGGCGCCGAGGTGCCCTTCGGAGAGCCGGGCGAGATCCTGGTGCGCGGCCCCCAGGTGGTGCCCGGCTACTGGCGGAGGCCCGACGCCACCGCCGAGACCTTCCCGGACGGGGAGCTGCGCACCGGCGACATCGGCTTCATGGACGAGCAGGGCTGGCTCTATGTCGTCGACCGCAAGAAGGACATGATCAACGCCTCCGGTTTCAAGGTGTGGCCGCGCGAGGTCGAGGACGTCCTCCACACCCACCCCGCGGTCCGCGAGGCGGCCGTGGTCGGCGTGCCCGACGGCTACCGCGGGGAGACCGTCAAGGCCTACATCAGCCTGCGTCCCGGCGCCGAGGCGGACCCGGACGACCTCGCCGCCCACTGCAGGGAGAGACTGGCCGCCTACAAATATCCCCGTCAGGTGGAGATCCTGCCCGACTTGCCGAAGACGGCCAGTGGGAAGATCCTCCGTCGGGAGCTGCGTTCCCGGACGCACGACAATGGACGACGACCCGCCGGTGACGGCCGGCAGTGAGACGGAAGGCAGGTGGCGGCAGTGCCCAGGACGACGGACGGTGACGGGACTCCTGTGCCGCAGCGGCTCCTGGCCGCCGCCACCCGGCTCTTCGCCGAGCAGGGCTACGACCGCACCTCCGTGCAGGAGATCGTGGAGGCGGCCGGCGTCACCAAGGGGGCGCTGTACCACTACTTCGGCTCCAAGGACGACCTGCTGCACGAGGTGTACGCGCGGGTGCTGCGGCTGCAGCAGGAGCGCCTGGACCACTTCGCCGACAAGGACGAGCCGGTCGAGAAGCGGCTGCGGGACGCCGCCGCGGACGTCGTGGTCACCACGATCGAGAACCTGGACGACGCGTCGATCTTCTTCCGCTCCATGCACCATCTGAGCCCGGAGAAGAACAAGCAGGTGCGTGCCGAGCGCCGCCGCTACCACGAACGCTTCCGGGCGCTGATCGAGGAGGGGCAGGAGGCGGGCGTGTTCTCCAAGGCCACCCCGGCCGACCTGGTGGTGGACTACCACTTCGGTTCGGTCCACCACCTGTCCACCTGGTACCGGCCCGACGGCCCGCTCAGCCCGCAGCAGGTCGCCGACCACCTCGCCGACCTGCTGCTGCGGGCACTGCGTCCCTGAGCCGGGCCGGTCGCGCCTCGGCGGCCCTCGTGAGGCGGCCGGCCGGGCCGTCCGCGGGATCGTCGACCGGGGTGTCCAGGTGGCCGGCCGAGGAAGCCATCAGGTGATCGAGCAGCGCGGCCGCCGCCGGGTTGCGCGGCCGGGCCCCGCGCCCGGCCAGCACCACCGTGCGGCCCGGTTCCGGCTGCCGCACGGTCACACACGGCAGCCCGGCCCGCTCGCCGATCGGCCGGGGCACGAAGGCGACCCCGATCCCGGCCCGCACCAGCTCGACCAGCAGCCCCGCCTGGGTGACGTCACAGGTGATCCGGCGGCGCAGCCCGCAGTGCGCGGCCAGCCGCCGCACCGCCGTCTCCAGTCCGGTGCCCGCGCGGAAGTCCACGAACGGCTCCTCGGCGAGGTCGCTGATGCGCACCCGCCCCGCACCGGCCAGCCGGTGGCCCGGCGCGGTGATCAGCACCAGCTCCTCGTGCCAGGTGGCGTGCACCGTGAGCCCCTCGGGCAGCTCCCGGGCGTCCGGCGCCAGATACGCCAGATCCAGCTCTCCGGCCCGCAGCGCATCGGTCAGCTCGTCCACCGTGGCGTCCCGCACCGACACCTGGATCCCGGGGAACGCGCTGTGGAAGGCGGCCAGTTCGGCGGGCAGATCGACACTGGTGAGCGTCTGGATGGTGCCGATCGCCACCCGGCCCCGTTCCAGCCCGGTCACCGCCGCCACCGCCTGCCGGGCCGCCTGAGCCCCGGCCAGCAGCGCACGGGCCTGCGGCACCAGCGCACGGCCCGCCTCGGTCAGCACCACCCGGCGCCCGGTGCGGTCGAACAGATCGGCGCCCAGCTCCCGTTCCAGATTGCGGATCGAGGCACTGAGCGCCGACTGCACGATCAGCTCGGCCCGGGCTGCCGCGGTGAAACCGCCCTCGTCGACGACCGCCATGAAGTGGCGCAGCTGACGTATCTCCATCCGGCGATCCTAGGGACATCCATCGGTTCCGCAGATGGGTCGCAGCGAAACCATCTGTTGGACCGGCCCGGTGGGCCCGGCCGATCCTTTCGTCATGGACCTCGTGCCGAGCCTGTGGACCACCGCCTACGCCCCCAGCAGCCCCACCGCCCTGCGCCTGGCGGCCCGTCAGCTCCTGCGTCTGCGCTGCCTGTTGCGCCGCCTGGCGCTGACGGACCACACCCCCTGGGCCGGCTTCTAGGGGCCGTCGCCGGGCGGCCGCCGGCCGTCGCCGGTCCTCACCGGTTCTTCCGGTGCTCACCGGTACTTCTTCAGCTCCCGCCGGGCCAGCGAGCGCTGGTGCACCTCGTCCGGGCCGTCGGCGATCATCAGCGTGCGCGCGCCCGCGTACAGCTCCGCCAGCGGGAAGTCCTGGCTCACCCCGCCCGCCCCGTACAGCTGGATCGCCCGGTCCAGGATCCCGACGACCGTACGCGGAGTGGCGATCTTGATGGCCTGGATCTCGGTGTGCGCACCCCGGTTGCCGACCGTGTCCATCATCCAGGCCGTCTTCAGCACCAGCAGCCGCAGCTGCTCGACCGACACGCGGGCGTCGGCGATCCAGTTCTGCACCACGCCCTGCTGGGCCAGCGCCTTGCCGAAGGCGTCCCGGCTCACCGCACGCCGGCACATCAGCTCGATCGCCCGCTCGGCCATGCCGATCAGCCGCATGCAGTGGTGGATCCGGCCGGGACCGAGCCGGGCCTGGGCGATGGCGAAGCCGCCGCCCTCCTCGCCGATCAGGTTCGACACCGGCACCCGGGCCCCATCGAAGATCACCTCGGCGTGGCCGCCGTGGTAGTGGTCCTCGTAGCCGAAGACCTGCATCGCCCGCCTGACCGTGACGCCCGGCGTGTCGCGGGGGACCAGCACCATCGACTGCTGGCGGCGGATGTCCGGCCCGTCCGGGTCGGTCTTGCCCATCACGATGAAGATCCTGCAGTCCGGGTGCATCGCCCCGGAGATGTACCACTTGCGGCCGGTGATGACGTACTCGTCGCCGTCCCGCTCGATGTGGGTGGTGATGTTGGTGGCGTCCGAGGAGGCCACGTCCGGCTCGGTCATCGCGAACGCCGAGCGGATCTCACCGGCGAGCAGCGGCTGAAGCCACTGCTTCTTCTGCGCCTCGTCGCCGAACTGCGCCAGCACCTCCATGTTGCCCGTGTCGGGCGCCGCGCAGTTGGTGACGGTGGGCGCGATCTGCGGGGAGCGGCCCATGATCTCGGCCAGCGGGGCGTACTGGAGGTTGGTCAGGCCGGCGCCGTACTCCTCGTCCGGCAGGAACAGATTCCACAGACCCTGCCTGCGCGCCTCGGCCTTCAGCTCCTCCACCACGGGCACCGTCTCCCACGGCGAGGCGAGCCCGGCGCGCTGCTCGTGGGCGATCCGCTCGGCCGGGTAGACGTACTCGTCCATGAAGGCCAGCAGCTTGGCGCGCAGCTCCTCGGTGCGCGCGTCGAACGCGAAGTCCATTGTCCGTCAGCCTTCCTGAAGAGTCGTCAGACCGTGCTCGATGAAGACCGGCACCAGGTCGCCGATGCGCTCGAAGCCGCGCCCGACCGTCTGGCCCAGGGTGTAGCGGTAGTGGATGCCCTCGAGGATCACCGCGAGCTTGAACCAGGCGAACGCCGTGTACCAGGACACGGCCGAGACGTCGCGGCCCGAGCGGGCGGCGTACCGCTCGATCAGCTCGGCGGGGGAGGGATGGCCGGGGGCGGTGGCGGTCGTGGAGACGGGGGAGTCGGCCAGCTCCAGCGGCTCGCTGTACATCACCAGCAGCCCGAGGTCGGTGAGCGGGTCGCCGAGCGTGGACATCTCCCAGTCGAGGATCGCCCGGATGGAGTCGTCCTCGCCCAGCAGAACGTTGTCGAGCCGGTAGTCGCCGTGGATCACCGTCGGCGCGGGAGAGCCGGGCAGCGACCGGCCGAGGGCCGAGTGCAGCTCGTCGATGCCGGCCAGCTCCCGGTTGCGGGAGGCGTCCAGCTGCTTGCCCCAGCGGCGCAGCTGCCGGTCCAGGAAGCCCTCCGGACGGCCGAAGCCGGTGAGCCCCACCTCGGCGGGGTCCACCGCGTGCAGCTCGACCAGCGTGTCCACCAGGTTCAGCACGGCGTCCCGGGTGCGCTGCGGGCCGAGCGCGGAGAGCTGCTCGGCGGTGCGGTACGGGGTGCCCTCGACGAACTCCATGACGTAGAACGGCGCACCGAGCACCTCCTCGTCCTCGCACAGCAGCAGCGGCCGCGGCACCGGGACGGCGGTCGGGTGCAGGGCGCTGATCACGCGGTGCTCGCGCTTCATGTCGTGCGCGGTCGCCAGCACATGCCCGAGCGGGGGCCGCCGCACGACCCACTGCGCGGTGCCGTCGCCGACCGCGTAGGTGAGGTTCGACCTGCCGCCCTCGATCAGCCGTCCGGACAGGGGGCCGTTCACCAGACCGGGCCGCTCGCGGTCGAGCAGGCCGCGCAGCCGGTCGAGATCGAGTCCGGGCGGGTGGTCGGGGCTCATCGTCGCTCCTGTCGGGGAGGTGAAGGGTGCCACCTCATGATGCCGACCGGTCGGTATGTCGTCCAGAGGGGGAGCGAAACGTGATCGGAGCCACGATAGCCCCGCGGGACCCCGCGGCACCCGCCCGGCCGAGGCCGACCCTGCCGAATGCCGGTGCGCGCCCGTGCCGGGCGGCCGTTGCCCGGCCCGGCCGCGCGCCCCGGTTCGCCCGCCCCGGCAGCCTTCGCCTTCTCCCGGTTGCGCGAGGCGGGGCGCACCGGGAGGGTCGGAGCCATGAAGGCGATCAGTTACTCACGGTACGGCGGACCCGAGGTGCTCGAACTCGGCGAGGTCCGCGATCCGAAGGTCGGTCCCGACTCGGTCCTGGTGAAGGTGCGCGCGGCGGCGGTCAACCCGGTCGACTGGAAGTGCCGCGAGGGCTATCTCGACGGCATCCTCGACGCCGTCTTCCCGGTGATCCCCGGCTGGGACGTCTCCGGCGTGGTGGTCCGGCCCGGGGTGGCCGTGGCGGAGTACGCCGAGGGCGACGAGGTCATCGGCTACGTCCGCGAGGACTTCCTCTCCCGGGGCACGTTCGCCGAGTACGTGGCGGCGCCGGTGCGCACCCTGGCGCGCAAGCCGCGCAACCTCTCCTTCGAGGAGGCGGCCGGGCTGCCCCTCGCGGGGCTCACCGCGTATCAGACGCTGCACAAGGTGCTGCGCATCGGCCGGGACGAGACGGTCCTGGTGCACGCGGCGGCCGGTGGGGTGGGCTCCCTCGCCGTCCAGCTCGCCGTGCACGCGGGTGCCCGCGTCATCGGCACGGCGAGCGAGCGCAACCACGACTTCGTGCGCGACCTGGGCGGAGAGCCGGTGACCTACGGCGAGGGCCTGGCCGACCGGGTGCGGGAACTCGCCCCCGACGGTGTGGACGCGGTCTTCGACTCGGTCGGCGGTGAGACGCTGGCGGTCTCGGCGGGCCTCCTCGCCGAGAAGGGGCGGCTGGCCTCCATCGCCGACCCGGAGGTCGTGAAGCACGGCGGCCAGTACTACTTCGTGCGCCCCGACCACGAGGACCTGACCCGGCTGACGGAACTGGCCGAGGAGGGCGTCGTCACCGTCCACGTGTCCCAAACCTTCCCCCTCGAGCGCGCAGCCGATGCCCACCGGGCCAACCAGGAGGGCCGCACCCGGGGCAAGATCGTGGTCACGCTGGACTGAGGCGGCCGGCGCCCCGGTTCCCGGGCGTCCGTTCCACTCACCACACCAACGCCGCCGCGCAGCCCGCGAGGGCCACCGTGCACAGGACCGTCGCGGTGGCGTGCCCCGGGGCGAGAGCCGGGGGCCGGCCGGTGGAGGACAGGGTGCGGATGCGGCGGTGGGCCAGGAGGAGAAAGGCCAGCCAGCAGACGCAGCACAGGGCGCAGAGGAGAACGCTCGCTGCCGTCACCCCGCTGTGCAGGACGGAGCGGACGGCCAGGACGGCGGCGACCGTGCCGGACAAGGTCGTGCGCCGCCAGGCGAGGCGGGTCCGCTCGGGCTGCAGCCCGGGGTCGCGCTCCGGCGCCGGGGCCGCCCGCCCGCTCACCCGTCCCACCCGACGAGCACCACGACCACCATCGCCACCGCGACGACCGCCACGACGAGACTCAGCAGTGCGGGGAACCGGGAGACCGGCAGGTCCTCCCCCCGCCGCATCGCCCGCTCGCACCGCACCCAGTGATTGACGGCGCGCAGCGCGCACAGCACGCCGGCGGCGAGCAGCGCCAGCGCCAGTCCCACCCGCCAGCCCCAGCGCAGGTCCGGCAGGAACTGGTCCACCGCGAAGCCGCCGCCGATCAGCGCGAGCGCCGTACGCAGCCAGGCGAGGAACGTGCGCTCGTTGGCCAGCGAGAAGCGGTAGTCGGGCGTCTCGCCCTCGGCCCGTACGTCCCCGGGCGCGAACCACAGCCGAACATTGCGCACGAACTCGCTCACGGCGCGACCCTACCCGCGCGGACCCGGTCGGTTCGCCGCACGATGCGCCCGCAGCCGCAGGTAGGCGGCAAGACCGTCCGGCACCCACTCCCATTCGGCCAGCCGCCGCTCCAGCTCCGCCTCGCCGAGAAAGGAGTGCCAGGCGACCTCCTCCGGCTGCGGCCGCACCGGCAGGTCGCAGCGGACCTCGTACACCGCCGACCACCAGCTGTGCCCGGCGCCGTCGTCGTACAGGAACGTGAACAGGTGCCGGGGGGCGGGCAGGCCGCGCACGCCCAGCTCCTCCTCGGCCTCGCGCAGCGCCGCCTCGTCGTAGCTCTCGCCCGCGCCCACCACACCGCCGACGAACATGTCGTACAGCGAGGGGAAGACCAGCTTGTCCGGGGTGCGCCGGTGCACGAAGACCCGCCCCTCGGCGTCGCTGACCCACACGAAGACGCAGCGGTGCCGAAGACCCCGGGCGTAGGCCTCGCCGCGCGGGCTCCGGCCGATCACCCGGTCGTCCTCGTCCACGATGTCGAGCAGCTCGTCGGCGGAACTCATGCCGCCCATCCAAGCAGGCCGCGCGCACGCTCAGGGCAGCATCTCGAGGTCCGGAGCACCGGGTTTCGGCCGCGCCGTCCCCGGCGGCATCGCCGGATGCAGGCCCAGCAGCAGCACGCCGAGCACTATCGCGGCCAGGCCGGCGGCCTCCCAGCCCAGGGACCCGGCGTCGGTGCGCAGCCGGTCGCCGAGGATGCCGACGCCGCAGACGATGCCGGCCAGCGGCTGGGCCGCGGTCAGCGCGGGCAGCGACATGCGCAGGGGAGCCGTCTCGAACGCGCTCTGCACCAGCACCAGCGCGGTCACGCCCAGGACCAGCACCGCGTACGGCTGCCAGCCGCTGATCAGCGCCACGAAGCCGCCGTCGGCCAAGCGCTGCCCGCTCACCCGCGTCAGCGCGTCCTGCACCCCGTACAGCGTCCCCGCGGCGATGGCCAGCAGGACCGGGCCCAGGGTGAGCCGGGCGCGTCGGGCGCAGCCGGTGAGCAGCAGGGCGAGGGCCAGCATGCCGCCGATGATCAGCCAGTGCCGCGCCGGATCGGTGACCGCGTGGCCGCCGGCCGGCTGGCCGGCCACCACGAACGCCGTCACGCCGCCCGCCAGCAGGGCCAGGCCCGCCCAGCCCTGGCGGCCCAGCGGCTGCCGGGTCTGGCGGCGCGAGAGCGCGAGCGCGAACAGCAGATTGGTCGCCAGCAGCGGTTCCACCAGGGACAGCTCGCCCCGGCCGAGCGCGGCGGCCCCGAGTCCCATTCCCGCGACCATCAGTGCCGTGCCGCCCAGCCAGCGCGGCATCCGCATCAGGTCGGCCAGCAGCCGCAGCGACAGGAAGTCGCCCAGGGGGGCGCGCTGGGCCGCGTTCTGCTGGAGCACGAACCCGAAGCCGAGGCAGCACGCGGCGCTCACGGCGAGCACCAGGACCGGAACGGACACGCTGCGTACCTCGGAGTTCGTGCGGGGACACGGACACGCAGCAGCCGACTCTAGCCGGGCTTCAACCGGAGCGCAGCCTTCCGCAAGCCTCGATTTGGTCAAGGTCTGCCCCTTTTGCGCCATGAGGGTGTGCGGCTTGTTCC
>NZ_JAATEM010000025.1 GCF_012034205.1 Streptomyces composti | reverse complement strand
AGTGTGACGAGTATCCCTTCGCCTCCACGCAGGAAGGCTCCACCAAGGGCGACAACCGGTTCTCCGTCCGCTTGATCGACGGTGACGACAATGAGACCGGCGGACGCAGGCTCGACCAGATGTACACCCTCAACCGCATGCTGGACGGCGACGCCTTCTACATGAAGATCACCAACTAGCGGATAGAAAGGGCAGCGGCACCATGGCGCTCCTGGCTGAATACCGTTGCAAGGCCACTCCGGCCCGCCGCGTCGTCGAGGTCTACGACGCCGACGCCTACCTCAGCGATGACGACGCCATGGCCGCTGCCCGCACGCAGGTGGTGGCCGGCAACAGCTACCACCTGTACCTGCTCAGCCTTCAACCCGACATCGACGTCGAGGTGGCCATCCGTGTCTGGGACATCGCACCCGACCCGCCCGCCGAGGTTGAAGGCCATGTCCCTATCAGTATCGAGTCGGAAACCGGCGTCCTCGTCGTCAACCAACTGGAATACGGCCCCGCAGGGGAGATGCCCCTGCCCCGTCCCGGTGTCTACGAAGGTCACGCCTGGTGGGAGAACCGGCAGGCGACAGCCGACTACTACGCGACGACGCTCGACCACCCCACCGACGACACCTTCGAGGACCACCTCACCCAGGCTTGGAACAACCCCCCGGTCACCGAACGCTACGTCTTGGACCTCGCCTACATCCGCGAACCCGAACCCGTCGACGACGAAGATCTGTAAGCCGGCGCAGTCCGCACACAGTCCGCAGGACACCCGGTCGGGACCGTCGTACGCCGTCGCCAGCCATCAGGAAAAGGCCAGGTCAGCGACCTGCGGCCATCATCACCGCAGGTCACCGACCCGGCCCACTACTAGGAGACCAAGAAGGCCTGACCTTCACCCGGCCACCGACCTGCGGTCCCTCGATCGCCCGGTCCGCCCCGCACCCGGCCCGCACCCGCCGCCCACGGCGTGCCGCGGACCGGGTGCGGTCGTTCGGGGCGGTGACAGGAGGCCAGGTCACCGCGGACGGCCCGGCGGGCCTGCCCTCCCCGCGTGGCGCAGATGGATCCACGATGCCAGGGCGAGGGCCGACGCGACGGATCCGAACAGCACCTGCCAGACGGGTCCTGGGCCGCTGAAGGTGCTGCCGTCCCTCGGCCGGAGGGCCGCCCAGACGCAGGCCACTTGCACCAGCAGGTCCACGGCGTGAACGACCCAGGCGGACACCAGGCCGGCTGCGGCTTGCGCCGGCCGGACCCAGAGCACGGCCAGGGACAGCGCGACTCCGAGGAGGGGCACGGAGATCCGCTGGAACCAATCGGCGGCGGTGGGGGCGGGGTGGGCTCCCCAGGTGGCGACCAGCGCACCGGCCATGCCCAGCGCGCACAGCGTCACGCCGGCCGCCGACCACGGACGCCCTGCTCGCGGCCGGAAGGACAGCGCGAGCGGCGGGCGCATGCCGGTCACTGCCACGAGGGCCGCTCCCGCCGCGACTGCCAGCAGGATCCGTGTGCCGGTGATGAACTCCGGAAGCCACGCGAAGGCGACGTTCCGTTGTCCGTAGACATCGGCCTGGACGGCGAGCGGCAGGCCGGTCACGACCAGGGCGCCGTAGCCGGCCAGGAATCCCGCGCCCGCCCAGGCGCGCGGCAGAGGCGACCGCGTGAGGCGCCACATCGTCACCCCGGCGGCGATGGCGATCACCGGCCTGATGAACTCCGAGAGGAAGGAGCCCTCTTGGCCGAGTACGATGGCCACGGGGTCCGTGAACGGATGCCAGCCGTACCGGACGACTCTCAGCACGGGGTTCACCAGCATGGCCACGCCGTACAGGGACAACGCCACGAAGGCGGCCGTCCCGGCGTGGCGCAGGAGTTCTGGTGCGCTGTCGCGGCCCGGGGGGTCCGACGGGTCGCGGCGTACCGGCCCGTTGGCTGGGGAGGCGGTGCGCCCTGCAGGGCGCGGCAGGGGTGGCGAGGTTCGGCCGTGGCCTGCGGAGACCGCCGTGGCCGACGGGGCGGACCGAGGCACCGTCAGCCCGGTGCGGTGCGCGGTCGCCGCCAGGGCCGGATTGCGTGACAGGGCGAGCCCGTCGATCGTTCCGGTGACGCGCTGCTGGGGCAGGGGCAGCCGGAGGACCGTGGCGGTGTGCAGGAGCCTGCGGTGGATCTCGCCGCAGGTGAGCAGTTCCGGGCCGTCGGGCACCCCGTCCCGCAGCAGGCGGAGGAGTTCGCCGGTGAACGCGGTGTGAGGGGCGCCCTCGGGAGCCAGTGAGACGCTTGTGCGCGGGGCGGAGGTGAGGACGAACGTCCCCGAGATCCCGAGCCGTCCGGCGAGCCCGGACTCGGCGTCGGCCATGTCCTCCCCGGTGCCCAACCCGCTGAAGCAGCAGTCGAGGATCACCACCCGGTTCGCCGCCCCGCAGCCGTTCAGCACCTCGCGCACCAGGTCGTAGGCCAGGGCGCTCACCCCGAGTTCATCCGGGTCGGTGTCCGAGAGGGCGAGGTAGAGGTCGGTGCGCGGACCGACGAGACCGTGTCCGGCGAAGTAGACGATCAGGGTGTCCTCGGCCAGTGCCGCGTAGTGCTTCAGCGTGCGGTACACCGTGCGGATGTCTTCCGGGTCGCCGAGTTGGACACAGCGCTCCGGAGGGAGCCCGCCCAGCGCGGGGTCGGTGAGCACGGCCTTCAGATCGCGGAGGTTGTTGCGCACGGCGGGCAGGTCGCTCAGGCCGGCCCGGTAGGTGCCGGTGCCGATCAGTACGGCGTACGACCGCTGCGGATCGGGGAGACGCACCGCACCCGCCCTAGTCGCCGGTCGCGGGGGCGGGCGGCTCCGGCCGGCCTTCCAGCGCCAGACGCAGCAGTCGTTCCGACTCCTCCGCCTCCGCGGTCGTGATGGTCACCTCCCGGCCGTCGGTCGTGGTGACCGTGACCGTGGTGGGGGGCCGGTTCGTGGTGCGGCGCTGGGTGAGCCAGAGGGTCAGCGCCTGTCCCAGCGCACCGGTGACGGCACTGATGACGCCGCTGACCAGTCCTTCGACGACGAGTTCGCCGACCGAGCCCATCCGGCCGGGCAGTGCGGCCGGGGTGGAGTACCGGACGCGCCCACGCAGGGTGGGTTCCTGGCGCAGCCAGTCCCACAACGACTGCATGGCGGCCTGGTCCCCGTCGACCGCGATGCGGACGTCGACGCCATCGACCACTGCTTCCCCCTCTTCGTCACCGAGCCACGGCCGCACCCAGGAGGAAGCCGATGCGGGGCCGCCACCTGGGGGGACGATGATCCCACCGCGAACCGGCGCACCGCAGCGATTCCGCCGCAATGCACCGGACGGTGGCCGTGCCCCACGGGGGAGACGGAAGTGCCCGGAGGGGCTACTGCCCGGCCGGGCGGGCATCGGAGGTCTGCGGTTCCCGCCCGGGGTGCCGGGTCTGCGGCCGGTCCTCGGACGTGCCGCAGTCGGGGTTCCGGCAGGGGCCCGGTTTCCAGACGGGGACCCAGGCGCCCAGCGTCTTGTGGCGGTGGGCGACCAGTTCCAGTGGCTGTCCGCAGGTGGGACAGACGGGCCGTTCGCCGGTCATGTCCTCCAGCGTAGAGCGGGGCGGGGTTCAGCGCTTCCTGGCGTAGGTGCGCACCACGGCGCCGTTCTCGAAGGTGCGCGTGGAGTCCAGGGCGAACTCCAGCACGGGGAACTCGGCGGTGAACATGGGCATGCCGGTGCCCAGCACGATGGGGTAGGTCTTGATGACCATCTCGTCGATCTCCCCGGCCAGTTGGCCGGCGACGCGGGAGCCGCCGCAGAGGTAGATGTCGTACGGGCTGTCCTCGGCCTTCAGCTCGCGGACCCGGCCGACCAGGTCGTCGGAGACGATCTCGACGTTCGGGTCGGGTGACTCGGTGAGGGTGCGGGAGGCGACGAACTGCCGCAGATGGGCGTAGGGGCTGGTGATGCCCTCCTTCAGGGCGAGGTCGTAGCTGGCGCGGCCCTGGACGACCGTGTCGAACCGCTTGTTGGGCAGGTCGTCCAGGCCCAGCGCCCGCCGCCCGTGGGTGGGCAGCGTCTCCGGGTACTCCGTCTTCAGGTACTCGAAGAACTCCTCGTCGGCGTACCGCATCATGGCCGAGGCGTCGCCGCCGGGGTCGCCGATGAAGCCGTCGATGGTGCAGGCGATGAAGTAGGTGAGCTTTCGCACGATGGCCTCCTGGCTGCGTGTGCCCTGACCGCGTGCCCCGGCCGGGCCGCCCGGGGTGCGCCGCGTTGACGACTTCAGTTGTAGTACTCCGGTTGTAGTGGTTGCAAGGGATTATCGGATCGTCGCGGGCGGCTGCCGCGCCGGGCACACACGCATCGCGGTCACCGCAGGCGGGCGCGCGGTTCGCGCCACATGGGCCACATGCAGGGGCCGTCGGGGAGGCGGAGGGGTTCCCCGGTGAGGGCGAAGCCGAGGCGTTCGTAGAGGCGGCGGCTGCGTTCGCTGCTCGCCTCCAGGTACGCGGGGAGCCCCTCCCGGTCGCAGCGGTCGAGCACCGAGGTGATCAGGGCGGTACCGAGTCCCTCCCCCTGCCGGTGCGGGGCCACGCCGATCATCCACAGGTACTCGTGGGCCCGCCCGGAGGGGTGGACCGCCGCGGTCAGCCTGCCGATCTGCTCCACCCGCTCGTTGTCCGGGTCGACCGCCTGCCGTACCTGCGCGGGGCCGTCGTCCTCCTCGCCGGAGCCGTGCTCCTCGGCCGGCATCGGCATCCACAGCGCGCAGGCCGAGCCGTCCTCGGTGATGTCGATGCGTCCGCCGTCCATCACGATGTCGGTGAACGCCGCCATCAGACGGTGATGCGTGCGCCGCCGGTACTCCTCGCCGGGGAACACCCAGCTGCTCACCGGATCGCTCTGGAACGCCTCGTCCAGCAGCCGGACCACCAGCTCCCGGTCGCCCTCACCGGCCGTACGGATCGCCACGCCCATGTCCGTCTCTCCTCTCAACCACCTTGTCATGTACGGGGGTTGAGCCTACGGGTGACGGCGGGGCGGGAGACGCAGCGGGCGGGCCCCGCACACCGTGGGGAAGTGCGGGACCCGCCGCCGGGTCCGGAGCACCGGGGCCGTGCGGGTCAGGGTCCGCACGGCCCGGCGGCTCCGGGGCCTTCAGGTGGTGCGCCGGGTGACGAACTCGGCCAGCGACAGCAGCCCTCCGGCGCCCTCCGGGTCGGGTACCGCGCGCGCCAGTTCCTGCATCGCCCGGGCCATCCGGTCGGCCGCCTGGGCCTGCGCCCAGTCACGGCCGCCGGCCCGTTCCACGGCCGCGGTGATGCGCTCCAGGGCCGCGTCGGCGCGTTCCGGGTCCTCCGTCGCGTGCGGGGCCGCGTAGAGCGCGGCGAGTTCGGCGGCCGCCGGGGTGCCCGAGGTGAGCGCGGCGACCACCGGCAGGGACTTCTTGCGGGCGGCCAGGTCCGCGCCGGCCGGCTTGCCGGTGCGGAGGGGGTCCCCCCATATGCCGATCACGTCGTCGATCAGCTGGAAGGCCAGCCCGGCCTGGCGTCCGAAGACGTCCAGCGCCCGTACCTCGGCGTCCGAGGCTCCGGCGTACAGCGCGCCCAGGGCGCAGGCGCAGCCGAGGAGCGCGCCGGTCTTGGCCTCGGCCATGGCCAGCGTCTCGTCGAGGGTCACCTCCTGCGGGGCGCGCCGTTCCATGGCGGTGTCCGCGTGCTGGCCCGCGCACAGCTCGATCACGCAGTCGGCGAGCCGGGTCGCGGCGAGCGGGGCGGCCCGGTGCCCGTCCCCGGCGAGCAGCCGCAGCGCCAGCGCCTGGAGGGCGTCCCCGGCGAGGATGGCGTCCGCGTCACCGAACACCGTCCAGGCGGTGGGCCGGTGGCGGCGGGTGGTGTCCCGGTCCATCACGTCGTCGTGCAGCAACGTGAAGTTGTGGACGAGTTCCACCGCGGCGGCGGCCGGCAAGGCCGCCGCACGCGCTCCGGGTCCGCCGAGGGCGGAGGCCGCGGCCAGCACCAGGGCCGGCCGGATCGCCTTGCCGGAGCTGCCGGCGGCCGGGGTGCCGTCCGCGTGCTCCCAGCCGAAGTGGTAGCGCGCGATCCGGCGCATCGGGCCGGGCAGCGAGCCGATCGCGGCCCGCAGCACCGGGTCGACCTCGGCCCGCGCCAGCTCCAGCAGCGTCGTCGCCTCGTGCTTCTCGGCGGGACGCCGTACCGCCCCCGGTGCTCCCCGGGGTGAACGCCCTGCCGTGGACCGTGTCCCGAGCTCCGTCATGGACTCACCCCTGCGACCGTCCCGGAGGATGAGCGGCGGGTGGCGCCTGCACCGCCGTAGCGCGCGTACCTGGAGGGTGTACCCGTCCGGGCGGGCGGGGACACGGCGGGCCGGCCGGGGCGTGGCTGGATCGTCACCGCCAGCGGCCGATCTCGACGTTCTCCAGGACGCCCAGTGCGTCCGGTACCAGCACCGCTGCCGAGAAGTAGGTCGTGACCAGGTATTTGATGATGGCCTGTTCGTTGATGCCCATGAACCTGACGGACAGGCTCGGCTCGATCTCGTCGGGGATGCCGGAGGCCCGCAGGCCGATGACGCCCTGGTCCTCCTCGCCGGTGCGCAGCGCGATGATGGAGGTGGTGCGGGCCTCGGTCACCGGGATCTTGTTGCACGGGAAGACCGGCACCCCGCGCCAGGTGGGGATGCGGTTGCCGCCGATGTCGACGGTCTCCGGCACCAGCCCCCGCTTGTTGAGCTCGCGCCCGAACGCGGCGATGGCACGCGGGTGGGCCAGGAACATCCGGGTCCCGCGGCGCCTGCTGAGGAGTTCGTCCATGTCGTCGGGGCCGGGCACGCCGTCGTGCGGCTGGATCCGCTGGTCGTACTCGCAGTTGTGGAGCAGACCGAAGTCCCGGTTGTTGATCAGCTCGTGCTCCTGACGCTCCTTCAGCGCCTCGACGGTGAGCCGGATCTGCTGCTCCGTCTGGTTCATCGGCTGGTTGTAGAGGTCGGCCACGCGGGTGTGGATGCGCAGCACGGTCTGGGCGACGCTGAGTTCGTACTCGCGGGGCCGGGGCTCGTAGTCCACGAAGGTGTGGGGGATGTCCGGCTCTCCGCTGTGGCCGGCCGCGAGGTCGATCTCCTTCTCGCCGTACTTGTTGGTGCCCTGGGCAGGGACGGAGCGGTTGCGGCTGAGGTGTTCGCGCAGGGTCTCGGAGCGCTCGGCGACCTGCTGGACGGCCTCGCGGGGCAGCACCAGCACGGTGCAGGCGGTGAGCGTGCGGGCCGTGTACTCCCAGATGGCGTCCTCGTCGAGCAGCGCCGCATCGCCGAAGTAGGCGCCGTCGGCGAGGACTCCGAGGGACTCGTCGTCGCCGTAGGGGCCGGTGCCGATCTTCTCCACCCTGCCGTGCGCCAGCAGGTACACCTCGTCGGTGGGACTGCCGAAGGAGGCGATCACCTGGCCGGCCTCGATCTCCCGCTGCCGGCAGCGGGCGGCGAGTTCGGCGAGCACCTCCTCGTCCTCGTAGTCCCGCAGAGCCGGGAGTTCGCTCAGCTCCGCGGGGATGATCTCGACGCGGTCGCCGGTCTTCACGAACGTCATCCGGCCGTCGCCGACGGCGTAGGTCAGCCGCCGGTTCACCCGGTACGTTCCGCCCTTGACGTCCACCCACGGCAGCATGCGCAGCAGCCAGCGCGAGCTGATCTCCTGCATCTGCGGAACGGACTTGGTGGTCGTGGCCAGGTTCCGCGCCGCCGCCGTACCAAGGCTCTGCTGGGGCCTGGTCTGCTCCGTGCGGACCTCTTCGCCTACCGACATATGGAATTGCCCTCCCAGTTGTGATCCACGCCCATCCGTGGCGGGCATCGATCTGCGAGAGCAACCCTTCCTCACGTAACGTGCTCGTACCATTACCCGAAAGAGCGGGAATGGATCTTCGAGAGTCGGGGCATCCGGGGGGCCGCCCGGCTCCGCGCAGCCCGGCACGGGCGGAGCCCGGCCCTCCGCGAAGTTGTCCGAATCGGCTCGCACAGGCTCCGAACGATGGGTTCCGGCCGTTCCGTTTCGGTACAAGCACCGGTACGAGGCGGCCGCACAGGGCGGCCGTCCGCAGCACGTGAGGAGGCGGTCATGGCCCCACCCATGTCCGCGAGCGCGTTCCTCAGCGCTCTGAAGGCGGAGGGTCTGACAGTCGTCGAGGTCGGCAACTGGCGTACCCACAACCGCAACCACAAGGGCCCCTGGGGGCCGGTGCACGGTGTGATGATCCATCACACCGTGACCAAGGGCAGCGCCAGAACGGTGGAGATCTGCCGCAACGGCTACGAGGGCCTGCCGGGTCCGCTGTGCCACGGGGTCATCACCAAGGACGGCCGGGTCCATCTCGTCGGCTACGGCCGGGCCAACCATGCCGGTCTCGGCGACGACGACGTGCTGCGGGCGGTGATCGCGGAGCGGGCGCTGCCACCGGACAACGAGGCGAACACCGACGGCAACCGGCACTTCTACGGCTTCGAGTGCGAGAACCTCGGCGACGGCAAGGACCCCTGGCCCGCCGCACAGCTGGAGGCGATCGAGAAGGCCGCCGCGGCGGTCTGCCGCCACCACGGCTGGAACGAGCGGTCGGTGATCGGCCACCTGGAGTGGCAGCCCGGCAAGGTCGATCCGCGCGGTTTCACCATGTCCTCGATGAGGACCCGCATCCGCGACCGGCTGAAGTAGCAGCCGGAACGCGCCCGGCGGCGGACCGGACGACGATCCTTTCAGGCCAAGCCTGGAGCGGGTGCGCGGTCGGAGGCCGTCAGCGGCGGGCCACGACGGTCCCGCGCCGGTGCCCCACCCCGCCGTCGCCCCGGAGCCGCGTGCCCCGCCTCCGCCGCCGGGCCCCACCCCGCACCGCACCGCCGGCGGGGACAATGGCACCGTGACCTGGTCCGACACCCCCGACGCCCCGGAGCCCTCCGGCTCCCCCGAGACCCCCGGCTCCCCCGGCTCCCCCGTCCTCGCCGGACTCCCCGGACTCCCCGGACTCCCCGGACTCTCCGGGCTCTCCGGGCTGCGTCCGCGCCTGCCCTCGCCGGTGCAGGAAGTGGTGGACGAGCGCTTCGAGCGGTACGGAGTGCGCCTCGTGCTCAAGCGGGACGATCTGATCCACCCGGAGCTGATCGGCAACAAGTGGCGCAAGCTCGCGCCCGGCCTCGCGGCGGCCGGGGGCCGCACCGTGGTCACCTTCGGCGGGGCGTACTCCAACCACCTGCGGGCCACGGCCGCCGCCGGACGCCTGCTCGGGCTGCGCACCGTCGGCGTGGTCCGGGGGCACGAGCTGCGGGACCGCCCGCTCAACGACTCCCTGGCCCGCTGCGCCGCGGACGGCATGCGGCTGCACTTCGTCGAGCGCTCGGTCTACCGCCGCAAGACCGAGCCGGGAACGCTGGCGGCCGTCCTGCGGGACGCCGGCGCGGGAGAGGACGCCTACGTGGTGCCCGAGGGCGGCAGCAACGCCCTGGCCGTGCGCGGCTGCCGGGCGCTGGGCGAGGAGCTGACGGGCGTGGCCGACGTGGCCGCGGTCGCCTGCGGGACCGGCGGGACGCTGGCCGGGATGGCCGCCGGACTCGCGCCGGGCGCACGGGCGCTGGGGGTGCCCGTCCTCAAGGGCGGCTTCCTGCACCGCGAGGTGGAGGCGTTGCAGACGGCCGCGTTCGGCGGACCGGCCGGCGACTGGAGCCTGGACGACCGCTTCCACTTCGGCGGCTACGCCCGCACCACACCGGAACTCGACGCGTTCGCGGCGGACTTCGAGCAGCGGCACGGCGTCCCGGTCGAGCGTCTCTATGTCGCCAAGGTGCTGTACGCCCTTGTCGCTCTCGCGGAGGAGGGGGCCTTCCGGCGCGGCAGCACGGTGGCCGCCGTCGTCACCGGGCGTCCCTTCCCCGAAGCCCCCGGCCGGTGACGGCCCGGGACCTTCCACCCTAGGTCGCCTCCCGGAACGCCGCCGCCTCCTCGAGGTCGAGCCGGCGCAGCAGGGTGCGCAGCATCTCGTCGTCGATGTAGCGGCCGTCGCGCAGCCGTACGAACACCTCGCGCTCGGCGCCGATCATCTCCCGCGACAGCCGCCGGTAGGTGTCGTCCACGGACTCCCCGGTGACGGGGTTGGTCCGCCCGAGCCGTTCCCAGACGGCGTTGCGGCGGTGCTCCAGAACCGCGTGCAGCCGGTCGGCGAGCGGGCCCGGAAGGGCGTTGCGCTCGTCCGCCAGCAGTTCTTCGAGGCGCCGTTCCGCCGCCCGCGAGGCCTGGGCCTGGGCGTTGGCCTCGGTCAGGGTCTCCGCCCGGGGGTCGCGCGGCGGGAACTTCAGCAGGCGGATCAGCAGCGGCAGTGTGAGCCCCTGGACGACCAGCGTGCCGATGACGGTGGTGAAGGTCAGGAACAGCAGCAGGTTGCGCTGCGGGAAGCCGGTGCCGTCGGCGGTGAGCGGGATGGAGAAGGCGATGGCGAGCGACACCACTCCGCGCATCCCGGCCCAGGAGATGACGAACGGCGCCTTCCAGCCGGGCCGGCCCTCCCGCCCCCGGATCCGCGCCGACAGCATCCGCGGCAGCCAGGTCGCCGGGTAGACCCAGAGGAACCGCACGGCGACGACCACCGCGAAGACGGCCAGCGCGTACCAGGCGGCCTCGGTCCCCTCGTACTCGCCGAGGCCGGCGAGGACGACGGGGAGCTGCAGTCCGATCAGCGCGAAGACCGCCGACTCCAGCACGAAGGCGACCATCCTCCACACGGCCTCCTCCTGCAGCCGGGTGGCGAAGTCGACCTCCCAGGCGCGGTGCCCCAGATAAAGCGCGACGACCACGACGGCGATGACTCCGGAGGCGTGCACCTGCTCGGCGAGCGCGTAGGCGGCGAACGGGATCAGCAGGGAGAGGGTGTTCTGCAGCAGCGCCTCCCGGACATGGGTGCGCAGCCAGTGCAGCGGCACCATCAGGATCAGGCCGACCGCCAGGCCGCCGACGGCGGCGAGCAGGAACTCGCCGACCCCGCCCATCCAGGTCATGCCCTCACCGACGGCCGCGGCGACGGCCACCCGGAACGCGGTGATCGCGGTGGCGTCGTTCAGCAGGGACTCGCCCTGCAGGATGGTGGTCACCCGGGACGGCAGTCCCACCCTGCGGGCCACCGCGGAGGCCGCGACGGCGTCCGGCGGGGCCACCACCGCGCCGAACACCAGCGCCGCGGTCAGCGGCAGCCCGGGCACCAGCAGGTACAGGGCCCAGCCGACGGCGAGGGTCGCGAACAGCACATAGCCGACCGACAGCAGTGCCACCGGCCGCAGCTGGGCCCGCAGATCGAGGTAGGAGCTCTCGGTCGCCGCCGAGTGCAGCAGCGGCGGAAGGATCAGCGGGAGCACCACATGCGGGTCGATCGTGTACTCGGGCACCCCGGGGACGTAGCTGACCGCGAGCCCGGCGGCGACGAGCAGCAGGGGCGCGGGAACGGGGGTGCGCCGGGCGGCCGCGGCGACCGCGGCGCTGCCCGCGACCAGCAGAAGCAGCGGCATCACGTCCATGTCGGACACATCCTCGGTTTCGGCTCGCCCGTCGTAATCTGGCCATCATGAAACAGTGCACGCACGCCGACGCGCTGCCGCACCCGGAGCCCGCTCCGCGCAGCGAGACGTGCCTCGAGTGTCTGCGGGACGGCACGGACCCGGTGCAGCTGCGCCTGTGTCTCACCTGCGGTCACGTCGGCTGCTGCGACTCGTCGCCGAGGCGCCACGCCACGGAGCACCACAGGCGGACCGGCCACCCGGTGATGCGGTCGCACGAACGCGGGGAGAACTGGCGCTGGTGCTTCGTCGATCACGTACTGGTGTGACCCGGCGGGTCCCGGGTGCCGGACGGTTCGACCGTCTGACGTCTGGGTACGTCAATCCGGCGCGCGCTCTTCCCAATTGGGCCCGCAGACCCCCTAGCCACGGAGCGTATTCATAGTTTTACTATGAGTGACAGCAAGGCCTCGGGGTCCCGGGACAGGACCGTGCAGAGCGCGATAGCGTCACCGCTGAACCACGTAGCGCGTTGTCCGGGGGCGGGTTCCCGGCCCTGAAACGCTTGTACCACCTTGGAGGTGAGGGTGTCCCAGATCGCAGGCGAGCCCGCGACCCAGGACTTCGTGGAAGTCCGGCTGCCGGCCGCGGGGGCCTACCTGTCGGTGCTGCGCACGGCCACGGCCGGCCTCGCGGCCCGTTTGGACTTCACCCTCGACGAGATCGAGGACCTGCGCATCGCGGTCGACGAGGCCTGCGCGATCCTGCTGCAGCAGGCCGTGCCGGGGTCGGTGCTCAGCTGTGTCTTCCGGCTCGTCGACGACTCGCTCGAGGTCACCGTCTCGGCGCCGACCACCGACGGCCATGCCCCCTCGCGGGACACCTTCGCCTGGACCGTCCTGTCCGCGCTCGCGGGCAAGGTCTCCTCCGCCGTGGACGAGGACAAGACCGTTTCGATCAGCCTCTACAAACAGCGCGGCGCGGGACCCGGGCCGGCGTGAGGAACGAGGACGGGCCGGTGCGGGACGAAGAACGCGGCACACGGGAGCTGGCGGCCCAGGGCGTGCCGGACGGCATCGACGGCATCCCCGAGCAGGCCCGGCCGCATCCGGAGGAGGACTCCGGAACGGCCGGGGCCCCGGGCGGCCCCGCGGACGGTGCCGGACGGCGCACGCCCGCGGGCGGCCGGACGGGTGCTGCCTCCGGTCAGGCGGGCGTCCCGGCCCGCACCAGGCCGGCGACGGGGGACGAGGCGAACGCTCGGGGAAGGGCGACGGGCGGGACGATGAACGAGCACGAGCGATACGCCGAGGACGAGGCGCCGCGGGCGCCGGGTGGGCCGGGTGGGCCGGGTGCGCCGGCCGCACCGGCCGCCCGCAGCGCGCCGGGCCCTCAGGGCACGCACGGCACGCACCACGACCCGCAGGACCGCAGCGGGGCGCGCGCCATGTTCCTCCGGCTGCGCACCCTGCCGGACGGCAGTCCCGAGTACGCGGAGCTGCGCAACCAGCTGGTCCGCATGCATCTGCCGCTGGTGGAGCATCTGGCGCGCCGCTTCCGCAACCGCGGTGAGCCCCTGGACGATCTCACCCAGGTCGCCACCATCGGTCTGATCAAGTCGGTCGACCGTTTCGACCCGGACCGGGGCGTGGAGTTCTCCACCTACGCGACCCCGACGGTGGTCGGCGAGATCAAGCGGCACTTCCGCGACAAGGGCTGGGCGGTGCGGGTGCCGCGCCGGCTGCAGGAGCTGCGCCTGGCGCTGACCACGGCCACGGCCGAGCTGTCCCAGCTGCACGGCCGCTCCCCCACGGTGCACGAGCTCGCCGAGAAGCTGGGCATCTCCGAGGAGGAGGTCCTGGAGGGCCTGGAGTCGGCCAACGCCTACTCCACGCTGTCCCTGGACGTCCCCGACACCGACGACGAGTCCCCCGCGGTCGCCGACACCCTGGGCGCGGAGGACGAGGCGCTGGAGGGCGTGGAGTACCGGGAGTCGCTCAAGCCGCTGCTGGAGGATCTCCCGCCGCGCGAGAAGCGGATCCTGCTGCTGCGCTTCTTCGGCAACATGACCCAGTCGCAGATCGCGCAGGAGGTCGGCATCTCGCAGATGCACGTCTCCCGGCTGCTGGCCCGCACTCTGGCGCAGCTGCGGGAGAAGCTGCTCGTCGAGGAGTGACGGAGGGTGAGCACACCCGGCGCGTGAGCAGGGCCGAGCACATCCGGAGGCGCGCGGCGGGGGCCCGCCTCGGCCGTGCGGACTTCTGGGCGCGCGCCCGCCTGCCGGCCCGCGGATCCCGCCGGCCGGCCCCGGCCGCGGGGCGCACGGGGACTGGCGCTGCTACTTCCCGGCGTTCCCCGGGCCCCGGATGCCCAGGGCCTGCGTGGTCTCCGCGTTGATCAGCAGGACCAGGGACGTGACGGCGACGACGGCGAGGGCGATGCCCGCCGGGATGGCGATGCTGTCGGCCTGCAGCAGGTTGTAGGCGACGGGCAGGGCCATGATCTGGGTGATGACGGCCGGGCCGCGGCTCCAGCTGCGCCGGCCGAGCAGCCCGCGGGCGGCGAGCAGCGGCAGCAGTGCCAGGAGGATCAGCGTGATCCCGCCGGTCACCGCCTGCTGGCGGTCGTCCGGTTCCCCGGTGATCCCGAGCACCAGCATCCAGGCGCCCCCGACGACGAGCGTCAGCCCTTCCAGGGCGACGAGGCCCGCGGCGTAGGTCAGCCGGCGCGGACGGGGGCCTGTGGTGTCCGGTGCGGTGGCGGGGGTCTGGTCCTTGCTCACCCCAGAAGGGTAGCCCTCGCCCTGGGCGCGGTACCGCCCAGTAGGTACCCTGCATCGCATGCGTGCACTTCTCGTGGTCAATCCGGCGGCAACGACTACCAGTGCGCGCACGCGCGACGTGCTGATCCATGCGCTCGCCAGTGAGATGAAACTCGACGCGGTCACCACCGAGTACCGCGGGCACGCACGCGATCTCGGCCGGCAGGCCGCGCTGAGCGACGACATAGACCTGGTGGTCGCCCTCGGCGGGGACGGCACGGTCAACGAGGTGGTCAACGGACTGCTGCACGCGGGACCCGACCCGGAGCATCTGCCGGGCCTCGCGGTGGTCCCGGGCGGCTCCACCAACGTCTTCGCCCGCGCCCTCGGTCTGCCGAACCAGCCGGTGGAGGCCACGGGCGTGCTGCTGGACGCGCTGCGCGAGGGGCGCGAGCGCACGGTCGGCCTGGGCCTCGCCTCGGGCACGCCGGGCACCGAGGACGAGGCGGTCCCGGCCCGCTGGTTCACCTTCAACGCGGGGCTCGGCTTCGACGCGGGCGTGGTCGGCCGGGTCGAGCAGCACCGCGAGCGCGGAAAGAAGTCGACGCACTCCCTCTACATGCGGCAGGTCGTGCGGGCGCTGTTCGGCGAGCCGCACCGGCGGCACGGGGTGATCAGCCTGGAGGTGCCGGGCGAGGAGCCGGTCGAGGACCTGGTGCTCTCCATAGTCTCGAACACCTCGCCGTGGACGTTCCTGGGCAACCGCCCGATCTACGCCTCCCCCAAGGCCTCCTTCGACACCGGCCTGGACATCTTCGGTCTGAAGCGCCTGTCCGCCGCCGCGGTTGCCCGGTATGGCACGCAGTTGCTCGCTTCGTCCCCTGAGCGCGGTCCCAAGGGCCGGCACGCCGTCTCCCGGCACGATCTCACCCAGTTCACCTTGCATTCGAAGGTGCCACTGCCCCTTCAGATGGACGGTGACCACCTGGGGCTGCGTACCAGCGTGACGTTCACAGGCGTACGCCGTGCACTGCGTGTGATTGTGTGAGCAGAACGGCCCAAAGTCCTTTCACTCGAACGTTTAGGCCAGGGTCCACCCCATGGAAGTACGGCTGTGACCTAGTCGACACCGAAGAATCCAAAAAAACTTCCTGGAAGGGGTTGTATCCGGGGTCGAGGTTTGCGAGTCTCTACTTGGCGATCGGGACGGCCCGCAACACCGGCCTCCACAGATCACCGGAACCCCTCTACGAACCCAAGGACCACGCCAGGGAACCTGGCGGTCGGCCCTTCCCTTGTTGAGGGATTCGTGAAAGCGTTCACATTCACAAGCAACCCGCAGTAATACCAAGGAGAGGTAGCAGCCATGGACTGGCGTCACAACGCCGTTTGCCGCGAGGAAGACCCCGAGCTCTTCTTCCCCATCGGCAACACCGGTCCTGCGCTGCTGCAGATCGAGGAAGCCAAGGCCGTCTGCCGCCGCTGCCCGGTGATCGAGCAGTGCCTGCAGTGGGCGCTCGAGTCCGGCCAGGACTCCGGCGTCTGGGGTGGTCTCAGCGAGGACGAGCGCCGTGCGATGAAGCGCCGCGCCGCCCGCAACCGGGCCCGTCAGGCCTCCGCCTGACACACCCACCCCTGCTGACAGCCTGAGCTTGGCGGCGCGTGCACCGCGTACGCATCTCCCGCCCCCGAGCCGCAGCGCGCAGTTCCCGAATGCGCATCAGCCCCGGACCGTTCACCGGTCCGGGGCTCTTTGCCGTCCACGCACCCCGACTCGCCGTCTGTCCCAGGTCACCTACTTGTCGACCTGCACGGGGATGTCCAGGATCACCCTGGTCCCCCGCTCCGGCGCCGGAACCATGTCGAAGGTGCCGCCCAGCTCACCCTCCACCAGGGTCCGGACGATCTGCAGACCCAGATTGCCGGCTGTCTTCGGGTCGAAGTCCTCGGGCAGACCGACCCCGTCGTCCTGGACGGTGACCAGCAGCCGGGCCTCCCGGCTGGTGCCGCCGCGCACCGCGGAGACCTCGACCGTGCCGGTGTCGCCCTCGCGGAACCCGTGCTCCAGGGCGTTCTGCAAGATCTCGGTGAGCACCATCGACAGCGGGGTGGCCACCTCTGCGTCCAGGATGCCGAAGCGGCCCGAACGCCGGCCGGTCACCTTGCCCGGCGAGATCTCGGCGACCATCGCCAGCACACGGTCGGCGATGTCGTCGAACTCGACGCGCTCGTCGAGGTTCTGGGAGAGCGTCTCGTGCACGATCGCGATCGAGCCGACCCGGCGCACCGCCTCCTCCAGCGCCTCCCGGCCGCGGTCGGAACCGATCCGGCGGGCCTGCAGGCGCAGCAGTGCGGCCACCGTCTGGAGGTTGTTCTTCACCCGGTGGTGGATCTCCCGGATGGTGGCGTCTTTGGTGATCAACTCCCGTTCGCGGCGGCGAAGTTCGGTGACGTCCCTGAGCAGCACCAGCGAACCGATGCGCGTGCCCTTCGGCTTGAGCGGGATGGCACGGAACTGGATCACCCCGTCGTGCGCCTCGATCTCGAACTCGCGGGGCGCCCAGCCGCTGGCGACCTTGGCCAGCGCCTCGTCGACAGGCCCGCGGGAAGGGGCCAGTTCGGCGGTGGTGCGGCCGAGGTGGTGGCCGACCAGGTCGGCGGCGAGGCCCAGCCGGTGGTAGGCGGACAGCGCGTTCGGGGAGGCGTACTGGACGATGCCGTCGGCGTCGAGGCGGATCAGCCCGTCGCCGACGCGGGGCGAGGCGTCCATGTCCAGCTGCTGGTTCGCGAACGGGAAGGCTCCGGCCGCGATCATCTGGGCGAGGTCGGAGGCGCTCTGGAGGTAGGTGAGCTCGAGCCGGCTGGGGGTGCGCACGGTGAGCAGATTGGTGTTGCGGGCGATCACCCCGAGGACCCGTCCGTCGCGCCGCACCGGGATCGACTCGACGCGGACCGGCACCTCCTCGCGCCACTCGGGGTCCCCCTCGCGCACGATCCGGCCCTCGTCGAGTGCCGCGTCCAGCATGGGCCGGCGGCCGCGCGGGACCAGGTGGCCCACCATGTCGTCCTGGTAGGAGGTGGGGCCGGTGTTGGGCCGCATCTGGGCGACGGAGACATAGCGGGTGCCGTCACGGGTCGGCACCCACAGCACCAGGTCGGCGAAGGAGAGGTCGGAGAGCAGCTGCCACTCCGAGACCAGCAGGTGGAGCCACTCGAGATCGGTGTCGTCGAGGGCGGTGTGCTGGCGTACGAGTTCGTTCATGGAGGGCACGTCAGCGAGCGTACCCGCGCGATCGTGCAGCGCTGAAACACCCGCGGGGTACGCCCCCGGGACGCCGGCGGGGTGCGCCCTGGACCGCCTTCGGTACGGCCCTGAGACACCCGCGGGCCGCGGCGCCTGGGAGGGACCCTCAACCCTCCCGGCACCGCAGCCCGGAGCATGATCGGCCGTGGGGTGTGCGGTCCCGGTCGGCCGAGCGTGAGGATCCGGTGCAGTCAGGGCAGAGAGCCCCGGATCCTCGGTCCGCCTTCCTGTGCGGGGGAAGGCAGGTCTGTGTGTTCCTGTCTGGCATTGTGGACTAGACCACTAGCCATGTCCATGCTCGCGACGTCGTTCCCGTCCCGTTCTCCGCCTCTGCCCGGCGTTCGGGCCGGCGTCACGTTCAGAACGCAGCCTAGCTCGAAGGAGTTCCCCTGCGGAGCCGCTCGGCCGTGCAGTTTTCCCGAATGTGATGACGCCGGCGCCCCGCGGGGACACGCGGGGCGAGGACCCCGGCGAGCGCGAGCCGTCCGCGCACACCGCCGGGATGCCGGGGTACCCGGAGCAGGGACACGAAGACGCGGAGAAGACGCGGAGAAGACGCGGAAGAGAGGGAAGAAGGGCCATGGGGCGGGACCCGCTCCTCTGTTAGATTGGTCTAAACCACATCCGGGACGGGCGCCCGCACCGGCGTCCCGCCCGGCCCGAGCCCCTCCTTCCAGATCGGCAGGCCCAGCGTGGAAGTTGTCATCGTTCCGGACGCCCCGGCCGGCGGCGAACTCATCGCCGAGGCCATCGCTCAGCTCCTGCGGCGCAAGCCCGACGCCCTGCTCGGCGTGGCCACCGGCTCCACGCCGCTGCCCGTGTACGAGGCGCTGGCCGCGAAGGTGCGTGCCGGTGCGGTCGACGCCTCCCGGGCCCGGGTGGCGCAGCTCGACGAGTACGTGGGCCTGCCCGCCGACCACCCCGAGTCGTACCGCTCGGTGCTGCGGCGCGAGGTGCTCCAGCCGCTCGGCATCCCGGTGGAGTCGTTCATGGGCCCCGACGGGACCGCCGAGGACGTGCAGGCCGCCTGCGAGGCGTACGACAGGGCGCTGGCCGAGGCGGGAGGTGTGGACCTGCAGCTGCTCGGGATCGGCACGGACGGGCACATCGGCTTCAACGAGCCGTGCTCCTCCCTCGCCTCGCGCACCCGGATCAAGACGCTGACCGAGCAGACGCGGATCGACAACGCGCGCTTCTTCGACGGCGACATCGAGCAGGTGCCGCACCACGTCATCACCCAGGGCATCGGCACCATCCTGGAGGCCCGCCACCTGGTGCTGCTCGCCACCGGCGAGGGCAAGGCGGACGCGATCGCGGCCACGGTGGAGGGCCCGGTCGCCGCGGTGTGCCCGGCCTCGGCGCTGCAGCTGCACCCGCACGCCACCGTGGTGGTCGACGAGGCCGCCGCCTCCAAGCTGAAGCTGGCCGACTACTTCCGTCACACCTACGCGAACAAGCCGCACTGGCAGGGGCTCTGATCACCGTCTCACCACCCCGTCATGGACTAGACCAGCCCCCGTCCCGGCGGTATACAGAGGAGATCACGGAGCGTGCGGGGCACCGCCCCGCCGCGAGCCGTGCCACGATGTGGTCCGTGGCCGATGGGGATGTCGGTCGCTTCGGGACTCGGAGCCGGGAAGGCAGAGCATGAGCACCGACGTCAGCAGTGCGGAGAACGAGAACGGGACCACGGTCCGTACGGCGCGCGTGCCCAAGTACTACCGGCTGAAAAAGCACCTGCTGGACATGACCGAGACCGCGCCGCCCGGCACGCCGGTGCCCCCGGAGCGGACGCTGGCCGCGGAGTTCGACACCTCGCGCACCACCGTGCGCCAGGCGCTGCAGGAGCTGGTGGTCGAGGGGCGCCTGGAGCGCATCCAGGGCAAGGGCACGTTCGTCGCCAAGCCCAAGGTGTCGCAGGCGCTGCAGCTGACCTCGTACACGGAGGACATGCGCGCCCAGGGACTCGAGCCGACCTCGCAGCTGCTCGACCTGGGGTACATCACGGCCGACGACCGGCTCGCCGAGTTGCTGGACATCGCGCCGGGCGGCCGGGTGCTGCGCATCGAGCGCCTCCGGATGGCCAACGGCGAGCCCATGGCCATCGAGATCACCCATCTGAGCGCCAAGCGCTTCCCGGCGCTGCGCCGCAGCCTGGCGAAGTACTCCTCGCTCTACACGGCCCTCGCCGAGGTCTACGACGTGCATCTGGCGGAGGCCGAGGAGACCATCGAGACCTCGCTGGCCACGCCGCGCGAGGCCGGCCTTCTGGGCACGGACGTGGGCCTGCCGATGCTGATGCTCTCCAGGCACTCGCTGGACCGCGACGGCAAGCCGGTGGAGTGGGTGCGCTCGGTGTACCGGGGCGACCGGTACAAGTTCGTCGCCCGGCTCAAGCGCCCGCAGGAGTGAGCGCCGGACGGGGCGCCTGCCGGGACCGCCTGCCGGGGCGTCCGTCGAGACCGCTGCCGGGGCGTCCGTCGCGACCGCTGCCGGGGCGTCCGTCGCGACCGCTGCCGGGGCCCGTGTCGCACCCCGCGTTCCCGGCGAATCGGACGGTTGACAGAGATTTCGTTGCTGTTGTTTTGCGGTTGAGCAGCGCTCGCATACCGCTGAGCGGACACGGGGTTCCTGACCTGGTGCGCCTGACCTAGATTTCCTGCGCATTGCCAGCCGGTGATCCGTGAGGGGACAGGAGCCGCAGATGTCGCAAGCCCCAGACACCGGCAGGGAACCGGTGGTGACGCCCGTGCGCGTCGTCATCGGTCTCTGCCTCGTCGCACCGTTCGTCGCCATGCTGTGGGTCGGCTCGTACGCCAAGACCGACCCGGTGCTGATCGGCATCCCGTTCTTCTACTGGTACCAGATGCTGTGGGTGCTGATCTCGACCGCGCTGACGATGATCGCGTACAAGCTCTGGCAGCGTGACCAGCGTGCCCGCAAGGCCTCGAAGGGCGGTGCGGAGCAGTGAACGAGGACGTCAACGTCGTAGCGCTCGCCGTCTTCATCTTCTTCTTCGTGCTGGTCACGGTCATGGGCTTCCTGGCCGCGCGCTGGCGCAAGGCGGCGAACGAGCACACCCTGGACGAATGGGGCCTGGGCGGTCGGTCGTTCGGCACCTGGGTGACCTGGTTCCTGCTGGGTGGTGACCTGTACACCGCGTACACCTTCGTGGCGGTCCCGGCGGCGATCTACACGGCCGGCGCGGCGGGCTTCTTCGCGGTGCCGTACACGATCCTGGTGTATCCGCTGATCTTCACCTTCCTGCCGCGCCTGTGGTCGGTGTCGCACAAGCACGGCTATGTGACCACCTCCGACTTCGTGCGCGGCCGCTTCGGCTCGAAGGGGCTGTCGCTCGCGGTGGCGCTCACCGGCATCCTGGCGACGATGCCGTACATCGCGCTGCAGCTGGTCGGCATCCAGGCCGTGCTCGACGTGATGGGCGTCGGCGGCGGGGAGCACACCAACTGGTTCATCAAGGACCTGCCGCTGCTGATCGCCTTCGGTGTGCTGGCCGCGTACACCTACTCGTCCGGTCTGCGGGCGCCCGCGCTGATCGCGTTCGTCAAGGACACGCTGATCTACGTGGTGATCGCGGTGGCGATCATCTACATCCCGATCAAGCTCGGCGGGTTCGACGACATCTTCGCCAGCGCGAGCAAGGCGTTCAGCGAGACCAACCCGGCCACCGGCCAGCCGCGCGGTGCGCTGGTGCCGGGCGACGCGGGCCAGTGGACCTACGCCACGCTGGCGTTCGGCTCGGCGCTCGCGCTGTTCATGTACCCGCACTCGATCACCGCGACGCTGTCCTCGCGCAGCCGTGAGGTGATCCGCCGCAACACCACGATCCTGCCGCTGTACTCGCTGATGCTGGGTCTGCTGGCGCTGCTCGGCTTCATGGCGATCGCGGCCGGGGTGAAGGTGCAGAACGGCCAGCTGGCGATCCCGCAGCTGTTCGAGAACATGTTCCCCGACTGGTTCGCGGGCGTGGCCTTCGCGGCCATCGGCATCGGCGCGCTGGTGCCGGCGGCGATCATGTCGATCGCGGCGGCCAACCTGTTCACCCGCAACATCTACAAGGACTTCATCAAGCCCGACGCCACGCCCAAGGACGAGACGCGGGTGTCCAAGCTGGTCTCGCTGCTGGTGAAGGTGGGTGCGCTGGTCTTCGTCCTGACCATGGACAAGACGGTGGCGATCAACTTCCAGCTGCTCGGCGGCATCTGGATCCTGCAGACCTTCCCGGCGCTGGTGGGCGGCCTGTTCACCCGCTGGTTCCACCGGTGGGCGCTGCTCGCCGGCTGGGCGGTCGGCATGATCTACGGCACGGCCGCCGCGTACGGGGTGTCCTCGCCGACCCAGAAGCACTTCGGCGGGTCCGCGGACGAGATCCCGGGCATCGGCGAGATCGGGTACATCGGTCTCACCGCCTTCGTGATCAACGTGCTGGTCACGGTGGCGCTGACCTTCGTGCTCCGCGCGGTGAAGGCGCCCGAGGGCCGGGACGAGACCCAGCCGTCGGACTACACGGCGGACGCGGGCGACCCCGGCGTGCAGGTGGAGCTGCCGCCGGCCACCGCGGCCTCCAAGCACTGACGCGCCGACCCACCAGGCGTGGTTCCCGCGCCGTCGCGGGCCGGACGACGGGCCGCCGGAGTGATCCGGCGGCCCGTCGTCGTACCCGCGTGCGGCAGACCCCTCGTCGCACCCGTGCGGCGGACCCGTCGCCGTACCGTGCGTGGCAGGCCCGTTGTCGTACCCGTGCGGCAGACTCGGCCCATGGACATCGTCATCAGGCCGGTGCAGACCGAGGAGTACGAGGAGCTGGGGGAGATCACCGCCCGGGCCTATCTCGACGACGGGCTGCTGGACTTCGGGGAGAGCGACCCCTACCTGGGCGAGCTGCGGGACGTGGCGAAGCGGGCGGCCGCCGCCGAGGTGCTCGTCGCCGAGGAGCGGGGGCGGCTGCTGGGCGGGGTGACCTTCGTGCCGGAGGCAGGGCCGATGGCGGACATCGCCGGGCCGGGCGAGGCCGAGATACGGATGCTCGCGGTGGACCGGGCCGGCCGCGGGCGGGGTGCCGGGGAGGCGCTGGTGCGCGCCTGTGCGGAGCGGGCGCGGGCGCTCGGGCGGGAGCGGATCGTGCTGTCCACGCAGGCGTCGATGCGCACGGCGCACCGCATCTACGAACGGCTCGGCTTCGTCCGCACCCCCGAGCGGGACTGGAACCCGCTCCCGCACCTGTACGACCTCACGCTGCTCACCTATGAACTGACACTCTGACAGCAGCGCGGCACAACATATGGGGGTGCTCGCAGCACCCGGCACAAGATGTATGCTCATGCTCGCTGTCGCCGCAGGGGAATCCGGTGCGAATCCGGAACTGTCCCGCAACGGTGTACTCGTGCGTGCCCGCATCCCGTGCGCGTCCACGAGCCAAGTCCGAGGACCTGCCGACAGTGCGCCCGGCCGTCCGGCCGGGTGCCCTGACGTCCGGGCCTCGCGGAATGGGCCGGTGGACGCGGCGCCGCGTGCGCTCGTGAGCTGCCTCCTGCCCTCGCCGAGGCCCCTGTGCCGAGCGAGGGAGACCCCACGTGACCATCGCGCCAGCCGATCCGGCTTCAGCGATCGACGTGACCGAGGCGGGCGACGGTCCCGGTGCCGCGCTGCTGCGGACCCTGACCGAGCTGACCGCCGACCTGCCCGACGCCGACCCCGGCCGGGTGGCCGCGGCCGCGCTGCGCGGCCGCTCCGCCCGCGCCGACGAGGCGGAGCTGCGGGAGCTGGCCACCGAGGCGGCGGCCGGGCTGATCTCCGAGGACCCCGCCTACTCCCGGCTCGCCGCCCGGCTGCTGACCATCGGCATCCGTGCCGAGGCCGCCTCCCAGGGCGTCACCTCGTTCACCACCTCGGTCGCGACCGGTCACCGCGAGGGCCTGATCGCCGACCGGACCGCGGCCTTCGTCCGGCGGCACGCCGAGCGCCTGGACGCGCTGATCGACACCGGCGCGGACGACCGCTTCGGCTACTTCGGCCTGCGCACCCTGCACAGCCGCTATCTGCTGCGGCACCCGATCACCCGCAAGGTGATCGAGACGCCCCAGCACTTCCTGCTGCGGGTGGCAGCCGGTCTCGCCGAGAACGACACCGTCCGCGCCCTCGAGGAGGTCGCGGCGCTGTACCGGCTGATGAGCCGTCTCGACTATCTGCCCTCCTCCCCCACGCTGTTCAACTCCGGCACCCGCCACCCGCAGATGTCCTCCTGCTATCTGCTGGACTCCCCCAGGGACGAGCTGGATTCCATCTACGACCGCTACCACCAGGTGGCCCGCCTGTCGAAGCACGCCGGCGGCATCGGCCTGTCGTACTCCCGCATCCGCTCCCGGGGTTCGCTGATCCGCGGCACCAACGGGCACTCCAACGGCATCGTGCCGTTCCTGAAGACGCTGGACGCCTCGGTGGCCGCGGTCAACCAGGGCGGCCGGCGCAAGGGCGCCGCGGCGGTGTACCTGGAGACCTGGCACTCGGACATCGAGGAGTTCCTCGAGCTGCGCGACAACACGGGTGAGGACGCCCGGCGCACGCACAACCTGAACCTGGCGCACTGGGTGCCGGACGAGTTCATGCGGCGGGTCGCCGCCGACGAGCAGTGGTCGCTGTTCTCGCCCTCGGACGTGCCCGAACTGGTCGACCTGTGGGGGGAGGAGTTCGACGCGGCCTACCGCAGAGCGGAGGCGGCGGGCCTGGCGAGGAAGACCCTGCCCGCGCGGGAGCTGTACGGGCGGATGATGCGCACCCTCGCGCAGACCGGCAACGGCTGGATGACCTTCAAGGACGCCGCCAACCGCACCGCCAACCAGACCGCCGAGCCCGGCCAGGTGATCCACTCCTCCAACCTCTGCACCGAGATCCTGGAGGTCACCAGCGACGGCGAGACGGCGGTGTGCAACCTGGGGTCGGTCAACCTCGGCGCGTTCGCCGATCCGGCGACCGGGGACATCGACTGGGAGCGGCTCGACGAGACCGTGCGCACGGCCGTGACCTTCCTCGACCGGGTCGTCGACATCAACTTCTACCCGACCGAGCAGGCGGGCCGGTCCAACGCCAGGTGGCGGCCGGTGGGCCTGGGCGCGATGGGGCTGCAGGACGTCTTCTTCAAGCTGCGGCTGCCCTTCGACTCCCCCGAGGCCAGGGCGCTCTCCACCAGGATCGCCGAGCGGATCATGCTCGCCGCCTACGAGGCCTCCGCCGACCTGGCCGAGCGCAAGGGGCCGCTGCCCGCCTGGGAGAAGACCCGCACGGCCCGGGGCGTGCTGCATCCCGATCACTACGACGTCGAGTTCGCCTGGCCGGAGCGCTGGGCGGCGCTGCGGGAGCGGATCGCGTCCACCGGGCTGCGCAACTCGCTGCTGCTCGCGATCGCGCCGACCGCCACCATCGCCTCCATCGCGGGCGTCTACGAGTGCGTCGAGCCACAGGTGTCCAACCTGTTCAAGCGCGAGACGCTCTCGGGTGAGTTCCTCCAGGTCAACTCGTATCTGGTGGAGGACCTGAAGCGGCTCGGGGTGTGGGACGCGCGCACCCGGGAGGCGCTGCGCGAGGCGAACGGCTCGGTGCAGGACCTGGCATGGATCCCCGAGGACGTGCGGCGCCTGTACCGCACGGCCTGGGAGATCCCGCAGCGCGGCCTGATCGACATGGCCGCCGCCCGCACGCCGTTCCTGGACCAGTCCCAGTCCCTGAACCTGTTCATGGAGACGCCGACCATCGGCAAGCTCTCCTCGATGTACGCGTACGCCTGGAAGTCGGGCCTGAAGACGACGTACTACCTGCGTTCGCGCCCGGCGACCCGGATCGCCCGCGCGGCCCGGGCCCAGCAGCCCACCGTCCCCGCGCAGACCACCGCCGATCCCGGGGCGGTCGCCTGCTCCCTGGAGAACCCCGAGTCCTGCGAGGCATGCCAGTGACCACCAGCACCACCCGTCCCCAGAACCTGCTCGACCCCGGCTTCGAACTGACGCTGCGGCCGATGCGGTACCCCGACTTCTACGAGCGCTACCGGGACGCCATCAAGAACACCTGGACCGTGGAGGAGGTCGACCTCCACTCCGACGTGGCCGACCTCGCCAGGCTCAGCCCTGCCGAGCAGCATCTGATCGGCAGGCTGGTGGCGTTCTTCGCCACCGGCGACTCGATCGTGGCGAACAACCTGGTGCTGACGCTGTACAAGCACATCAACTCGCCCGAGGCGCGGCTGTATCTGAGCCGTCAGCTGTTCGAGGAGGCCGTCCACGTCCAGTTCTATCTGACGCTGCTCGACACCTATCTGCCCGACCCCGACGACCGGGCCGCCGCCTTCGCGGCCGTGGAGAACATCCCGTCGATCCGGGAGAAGGCCGAGTTCTGCTTCAAGTGGATGGACTCCGTGGAGGAGATCGACCGGCTGCGCACCCGGGCGGACCGCCGCCGCTTCCTGCTCAATCTGATCTGTTTCGCCGCCTGCATCGAGGGCCTGTTCTTCTACGGGGCCTTCGCCTACGTGTACTGGTTCCGCAGCCGGGGCCTGCTGCACGGGCTGGCGACCGGCACCAACTGGGTGTTCCGCGACGAGACGATGCACATGTCGTTCGCCTTCGACGTGGTCGACACCGTGCGCAAGGAGGAGCCGGAGCTGTTCGACGAGGAGCTGGGCCGGCAGGTGACCGACATGCTGCGCGAAGCGGTCGAGGCGGAGCTGCAGTTCGCCCGTGACCTGTGCGGCGACGGGCTGCCGGGGATGAACACCGAGTCGATGCGGCAGTACCTGGAGTGCGTCGCCGACCAGCGGCTGACCCGGCTGGGCTTCGCCCCCGTCTACGGCTCGGAGAACCCGTTCTCCTTCATGGAGCTGCAGGGGGTGCAGGAGCTGACCAACTTCTTCGAGCGGCGCCCGTCCGCGTACCAGGTCGCCGTGGAGGGCACGGTCGACCTGGACGAGGACTTCTAGCCGTCCTTCCGGGTCTTTGGGAGAGCGGTCCCGGTCTCCGCTGAGGCGGTCCCGGTCTCCGGGCGCGGTCCGGCCGGGGTCCGCTCGGGTGCCACCTCGCCTCACGCCGCTCGTGCGGTGTGCTGCGAGGTGGCACCGCGGCGCGACGGGTGGCCGGCGGAGGCCGGCGTGCGGCCGGCGGGGGCACGGGACGTGTCCCGTGTCGTGTCCCTGGCGGTCCCGGCCCGGCGGAGCTGACGGTCGATCCTCCGCTCGTGCGCGATGCCGATCGCGGCGGGGAGGACCATCAGGGCGAACAGGGCGAGAACGACGAGCATTCCGATCAGCGCTTCCACGTGTGCGGTATCCATGAACACCACTGTTGCGCCGGACACTCCTTACAAACAGTGGCAGGACTGTCGCACACCCTCGATTTACTGCCAATGACGCGGCACACTGGGCGCATGCTCCGCAACGTGGCGGCCGTCCTGCTGAACGGCGTGAACCCCTTCGAACTCGGTGTCGTCTGCGAGGTCTTCGGCATCGACCGCAGCGACGAGGGACTGCCGGTGTACGACTTCGCCGTGGCCTCGGCGGAGGGCCCCGTGCTGCGCTGCAACTCGGGCCTCACCCTCCAGGTGGAGCACGGTCTGGATCGGCTCGAGGAGGCCGACCTGGTCGCCGTGCCCGCCGGGTCCGGCTTCGAGAGCCGCCCCTTCCCGCCGGAACTGCTCGAGGCCCTGCGCCGGGCGGTGGACCGGGGTGCCCGGGTGCTCAGCGTCTGCTCCGGGGTCTTCGTGCTCGCCGCGGCCGGGCTGCTCGAGGGCCGCCGCTGCACCGTGCACTGGCGCCACGCCGAGACGCTGAGCAGGCAGTATCCGCATCTGACGGTGGAGCCGGACGTGCTCTACGTGGACGAGGACCCGGTGATCACCTCCGCGGGCACCGCCGCCGGGATCGACGCCTGCCTGCACCTGGTGCGCAAGGAGGAGGGCCCGGAGGTGGCCAACAAGATCGCCCGGCGCATGGTGGTGCCTCCGCACCGCGACGGCGGCCAGGCCCAGTACATCGAGCGCCCGCTGCCGCAGCACCGCGGGGACACGGTGGCCGAGGTGCTGGTGTGGATGGAGCGCAATCTCGACCAGGAGGTCACCGTCGAGCAGCTCGCCGCCCGCGCCCACATGTCGCCGCGCACCTTCGCCCGGCGCTTCCAGCAGGAGACCGGCACCACGCCCTACCGCTGGATCCTGCGCCAGCGGGTGCTGCTCGCCCAGCAGTTGCTCGAGCAGACCGACGAGACGGTGGACACGATCGCGGGCCGCACCGGCTTCGGCAACGCGGCGGCGCTGCGCCACCACTTCGTGCGCGCCGTGGGGACCACTCCGCAGGCCTACCGGCGCACGTTCAGGGGCACGGAGGCCGCCTGAACGCGCGCCGGTCGACCGGTCAGCGAGGCGCGCCGTGCCGGCCGGTCAGCGGGGCAGCGCCCGCAGCATCAGCCGCCTGGGCCGCAGCGTGATACCGATGCGGGGCCGGGTGTCCGAGCCGGGTGCGTGCTCGAACCGGTAGTTGGAGGCGATCGCCGCGGTGATGAGCGTCAGCTCGGCCATCGAGAAGTGGTCGCTGGGGCACTTGCGGTTGCCCACGCTGAAGGGGCTCATCGCGTACTTCGGCACCTCCTTGGACCGCTCGGGGAGCCAGCGGTCGGGGTCGAACTCCTTGTGCCGCCGGTACGACCGGTGGTCGCGCTGGATGGCGTACGGGCTGTAGATGAGGTCGGCCCCCTTGGGAATGCGGTATCCGCCGAGTTCCGTGTCGGCCACCGCCCGCCGGGTCAATATCCAGACGGCCGGATACAGGCGCAAGGTCTCGGTCACGACATTCGCGGTGTACGTCAGCTTTCGCACGTCCTCGAATGCGACCTGCCGGTCACCGACGACCGCTTTCACCTCGTCGCGGATCTTGTCCCCGATCTCCGGGCGTTCGGTGAGAACCAGGAGTAGCGACATGACTACGGATCCGACGGTTTCACTGCCGGGCGTGAGTATCGCGATGACCTGGTCGTGGATCTCCTGTTCCCCGATGGGCCGGCCATTCTCGTCCTTCGCCTCGAGCAAAGCCGTCAGCAAATCGTCCGGCTTTTGACCGCTTGCCCGGCGGTCGGCGACGATCTCGTCCACCAGGAGGTGCAGATCGGCCAGCGCGCGGTTGAATTCCCGGTTGGCCGGAAGCGGCACCTTATAAAGCGGGCCGAGCGGCACCACCATGCGCTGGTACATGCCGCTGAACAGAGTGGCGAGCGAGGCGCAGATGCGCTCCGCGCGGGCGTCCATGTAGCTGCCGCGCATCAGGCAGCGGGCGGCGACCCGCACCGCCACCCGGAAGGACTCCGCGGTGACGTCCAGGACCTGTCCCGAGCGCCAGCGCTCCACCAGCGCGTACGCCTCCTCCGCCATGATCGGTCCGTAGGCGGGTATCGCGTCGAGCCGGAAGGCGGGCTGGATGGTGCGCCGCTGGCGGCGGTGCAGCGGCCCGTTGGCGGTGGCCACTCCCTGCTTGCCGAGGAGGCTCTCCAGGGACTCCCACAGCGGGCCGGCGATGATGTAGTCGGGACTGAGGGCCACCGCTCCGGTGAGGGCGGGGGTGGTGACGGCGTACACCGTCTTGGGGCCCAGCTTGAGGCGGACGACGTCGCCGTGGTCGCGCAGCTGGGCCAGGAAGGCGAGCGGGTCGCGGACCAGCTTCCAGCCGTGGCCGAGGACGGGGACCGCGCCCCCGGCCACCGGCGGCTGCCGCAGTCCGTCGGCTGAGTGTGTCGCGGTTGCTTCGGGCCGCACCGACTCGACGGTCATGTGTCACCTGCCGCTTCGTTGTTGACGTACGGGGGCGTGGACCGGTCGTCCCAGCTGTCGACCATGTACCGACCGGACTCGTGGTGGAACCAGTAGACGGAGCTGAACCAATTGCGCATATTGCCGAGGCAGGACTGTACGGCGCCGCTGAGTTCCTTTCCTCCCACCGTCCCGTCGTCGAGGGAGTCGGCGAACCGTAATGCCTCGCTTTCCGCGGCCATGAATTCGGAGATGCAATTCTCGATGCGCCGCCGCATGTCGGCGATCGCCTCTTCCAGAGTCAGCCCCTCGTGCGTGATGAGACTGATTCCGAGATTGTGCACCTCATTGCCCGCGATCTCCTTCGGGAGCGAGCAGAGGTCGTTGTACCAGGCGGCGAATTCCTGGCTGAGCAGTGCCGCCCGGTGAAACGCCGGATTCTCCCGCACCTCGGCCGGGAGTTCACATCCCGCACTGGGCTCGAGCAGATCCGTCCAGATCCAGTGCGCAAAGGTGAGCCGGCGCAGCTGCAGGTACTCCTCGACGCCGGGGACCACTCCGCCGGTGCGGTTGTGGAACTCGCGGTCGTAGGCCTCGATCACCTCATGGAAGTGCCCGGCGAACCGGAGGTTCCAGCGGTCGGTCAGGAAAGAGTAGAGCCGCTGCACGCTGTCCGAGAAGCCCGCGACCAGTGGATCGCTGTGACCGAGGTGGTCGTCGGGGCTGTCGAGGGCGGTGTGCAGCTGGTCCTTCAGCCGCCGCCAGGCGGCGGGCCTGCCGTGCACGATGTCGCGGTCGTGCCGGTCGTCCCAGACGAAGAACCACGCACTGTAGTCGGCGATGGCCTGCAGGACCTCGTCGGCGGCTCCTATGTAGTAGCCCGCCATCAGGTCGGTGTAGCACAGTCCGTCGGCATATTCCGCCACCTTGTCCGCCGACATGAGCCGCTTTTCGAGCAGCCACGCCCGGGTCCGCTTCTGGAGCGTCGGCCAATACGGATGGAGTTGACGCGGAAACGCCCTCTCGATCAACGGGAGGGACAACGACGGTGGAACTGCGATGGCGCTCGGTGCGGATGTGGTGCCGTGTGACAAAGCATGCACGAACAATCCCCTCTCAGCGGCCAGTTGACACGCACCCGTCCCCCGTGCCGGGCGTGCGCCGGTGTCACGCATCCCCGCACAACCATTCAGCACCACAACTGACCGTTCTGGGAATGGATTTGCTTCTTTCACTACCCCCAGATGCCGAGATTCTCCCCATGTGTGTCTAATTCTGTATCAGGACACGACCCGCAGGGGATCGAACGTGTGACGAACATACGAACGGCGTCCCGCCGTGGCGGCCGGGGCCGCCGGCGGGACGCCGCAGGGTCAGGTTCGAGAAGATCAGTCGTTGGCCACGACGGGGTAGCGCGGCTCGTTCTCGGCCATCTGCCGCAGCGCCTCCTTGCGCTCCCGCTTCGACAGCCGGTCGATGTACAGGTAGCCGTAGAGGTGATCGGTCTCGTGCTGCAGACAGCGCGCGAAGTATCCGGTGCCGCGCACCTTGATCGGGTTGCCCCACTCGTCCTGCCCGGTCACCTCGGCGTAGTCCGGCCGGGCCAGCGGCGCGTAGGCGGTCGGCACGGACAGGCAGCCCTCGTTGCTGTCGTCGAGCCGGCGCTTCTCGGCGGGCAGTTCGACGAGCTTGGGATTGCAGACCACACCGACGTGGCGCACGCCCTCGTCGTCCGGGCAGTCGTAGACGAACACCTTCAGATCGACGCCGATCTGGTTGGCGGCCAGGCCCACCCCCTCGGCGGTGCGCTGGCTGGCGAACATGTCGTCCACCAGCTTGCGCAGCTCGTCGTCGAACTCGGTGACGTCCCGGCACTCCCTGTGCAGCACCGGGTTGCCCACGACCGTGATCGGACGGGAGGTGCCCCGCTCGCGGTAGGCGGCCTCACGCTCCTCGCAGTCCTCCGTGTCGATGACGTACCCCTCGTCGTCCACGGGGAGCACGCCCGCGCGCCGCTGTTCGGTGTCCTGCTGAGCCATGCCGACGTAAGCCTTCCTGCAAGCAAAAGGGGGTTGCACTGCTGATACAGGGTACGTGCAAGCGCCCCTGGAGGGGCGCGGCACCGCATCCGGTGCGCGAAGGGCGTCCGGTGCCCGGGAGCCCACGGCGGTCCCGGCTAGCAGACCTCCTCGAGGTCCCGCCAGTCCCGGGTGTCCGGGCTGTCCGCCACCCAGCCGTCCAGCAGCCCCCTGACCAGCGCGGCCGGCGCCGCCACCCCGCACTCGCGCTCCGGCACCCACAGCTGCCCGTCGGTCCGGTGCCCCAGCGGTCCGGGGTGGCCCGGCTCGCTGTGGTCGTGCGGGTCGAGGTGCTCGCCCTCGCCCTCGTCGGACGGCATCCGCGACTCCGAGCACATCCGGCACAGCAGCCGCACCGACGACGACCAGTCCTCCGCCGCGAACCCGGCGTCCGCGGCCAGCTGCTCCAGCGCGTCCCGGTCCGCCTCGCTGGCCGCCTCCAGCAGCACCACCCAGGTCGGCACGGGTGACGGCGCCCACAGCTCGATCTCGTCGAACACCGGGTAGGTGTGCCCGGCGGCCGTGCTGCGCTCGCCGTGCGGCACCCCGTCGTGCAGAACGACCTCGCCCCAGCGCCGCCCCGAGGACGGCAGCGGGATGGACAGGACCTCGATCCGGGCCGGATCGAGCCGCCGCCCCCACACCACCTCGGCCTCCCCCTCCGGGGAGAGCCGCACGGCCGCACTGCCCAGGTCCATGCCGAGCGGCTCACCGGAGTCGGTGGCGGCGCCGGGCACCTTCAGGCCGTAGGCCTGCCAGGCGCGGCGGGCCAGCGGCCAGTCCTGCAGGGCGGTCGCGGCGATGCCGACGTTCCACCAGTCGGGGGCCCCGGTGTCCCGGTCCAGCAGCGCCACCGCCCGCAGTCCCGCGGCCCGCGCCTGCTCCCAGTCGTGCCGGAACTTGTGCAGCAGCGCCAGGTTGAACCAGGACTCCGACAGCCAGGGCTCCAGATCGGCAGCACGTGTCAGCAGTGCGCCCGCGTCCTCGTAACGCCCGTCGCCGATGAGCGTGAACGCCCGGTCCGTCGCCTCCCGCCAGGAGGCGGAGGGCCGGTGCCGTCCCTTGCCGAAGATCCTCACGATTCCCGCCTGCCAGTTCCGTGCGGTGGGCCGGCTGATCCTTGCTCGCGCCCCCCGGACACCCTCTTGTTCGCATCCAACCACGTACGGCCGCAAGGGCGCTCATTACCCATGGGTTACCCAGCCCCGAGGCGGGTCAGACAGTTCTTCCCCCTGTCTCCCGCGTGGCTCCCGCCACGCTCAGCCCCTCTGTTCACGCATCACCTCCGGGTTCCTCGACAGCACACGGGCCAGCGACTCGACCACCTCCGGCGCGTACTCCCCGGCGGTGCCCAGCCGCAGTTCCTCCAGCGCGGTGAGGGGCCCGCCGGGGCCGCCTTCCCGGGACTTCTCCTCGTACGCGTTGACCGCGCGCACGATCCGGGCGGCCAGCAGCTGCTCCCGGTGGGGGTCGGCCTGCTGCTCGACGATCCGGGCGACCCGCGGGTCCACCCCGGTCTGCCGGACGACGGCGCCGCCGAGCAGGGCGATCCGCCGCTGCTCCGTCCGCGGCAGGCCGGCGGTGGCGCCGGCCGGGACCGGGTCGACGAGGCTGAGCTGGCCGATGTCGTGCATCAGGGCCGCGTACTCCAGCACGGTCAGCTCGGGCTCGGTCAGCCCGAGGTCGCGGCCGACCGCCTGGCTGAGCGCGGCGACCCGGCGGGCGTGCCCGGCCGGGGTGTACCCGGCGATCTCGGTGGCCCGGGCGAGGGAGGCGATGGTCTGCCGGTAGGTGGCGCGCACCGCGGCCACCCGCCGGTGCGCCAGCTGGGCGAGCAGCAGCGGCACCGAGAAGACCGGCAGCGCCCACAGGCCGACCACGGCGACCGCGAGCGCCATCACCGCCCCGGTCGCGATGACCGCGGCACCGATGCCGGGCACGGCACGCAGCTCGTCCCGCAGCACCGGCCCGAAGGGCCAGCCGTGCCGGGAGTGGGCCAGGGCGGCGGCGAGCACGGCGTCGCACAGCATGGTCAGCGACAGCAGCAGAAGCAGCAGCAGCGCGTAGGCGGGGCCGCCCCAGTCGTCGAACGTGCCCCGGTTGCGCGGCGGCTGGAAGCAGACGGCGACGAAGCCGACGGTGAGCACCCGGCGCGCCAGGTGGTCCAGGGTGGGCCCGTGCCCGCGCCCGACGTGCGGCACGCTGCCGAGCAGGGAGGCGGCGAGGACCACGGTGACGACCTGGGCGGCGCCGTGCGTGGTGGGGCGCCCGCCGATCTCGCCGAGCAGCCCGTAGGCGAGGGAGCCCGCGGCGGCCAGCGGCGCGGCCTGCCGGACGGGGGTGCGGCCGCGGCGGGTGAGCTCACCGACGGCGACCAGGATGCCGAAGGCGAGGGCGGCACCGCGGCTCTCCAGACCGTGCCACAGGGTGCTGCCCAGGCAGCCGCCGGCCACGGCGGCAGCCGCGCCGTGCACGGCGGTGTGCAGGGGCGGGCGGGGGATCACCTCCGGGCCCCGGACCGGTCGGCAGCCGGCGCGGCGGGCGGGGGCACCCGGGCCGGGGACTGGTCGGCGGTGACCGCGGGATGCCAGCCGACCCGCCCGATCACCCGGACCAGGGCGGCCACCATCCGCGGGTCGAAGTGCGCCCCGGCGCACCGCTGGAGCTCCTTCAGCGCCACGGGCACCGGGCGGGCCCGGCTGTAGGAGCGGGTGGAGGTCATGGCGTCGAAGGCGTCGGCGACGGCCACCACCCGCGCCGACTCCGGGATCTGACTGCCCGCGAGGCCGTAGGGGTAGCCGGTGCCGTCGAGGCGTTCGTGGTGGTGGAGCACTGCGGCGCGGGCCTCACCCAGGAAGGCGATGCCCCGCACCATCTCGTGCCCGTACTCGGGGTGCAGTTCGATGATCCGCCGCTCCTCGGGGGTGAGCGGGCCGTCCTTGGTGAGCAGCCGGGTGGGCACGCCGAGCTTGCCGACGTCGTGCAGGATGCCGGCGAAGCGCAGCACCTCGACCCGCTCGTCGTCCATGCCGAGTTCGCGGGCGATCATCATGGCGGCCTGCCCGACGCGTTCGCTGTGCCCGCGGGTGTAGCCGTCCTTGATGTCGACGGCCTGCACCAGGGCCCGGATGGTCGCCTGGTGGGCGGCGCGCTCCCGGTGGTACTGGGCGAAGGCCCACCAGGAGACCCCCATCGGCAGCAGCACCAGCAGCGCGGCCACCGGGCCGTAGGGGCTGCGCCACAGCAGCGCCATCATCAGGCCGGCCAGCCCGTGCACGGTGAGCGGCGCCAGGGAGCTCAGCAGCAGCCGCCACCAGGCGTCACCGCCGGTGCGGCCCGCGCGGCGCAGCGGACTGCCCGAGGTGAGGGCGAGAACGAGGCAGTCCAGCAGGGTCAGCACCAGGCTGAAGGCGACGACGGCGGCCCCTGCGGCGGCGAGTGCCGCGGGCACCTCGCAGCCGGCGACCGCCTCCCGTCCGCCGGCCGCCGTGTGGGTCTCGGCGGCGGCCCGGACGGCGAGCACCAGCTGGGCGGCGCGCCAGATCCGCCGCGGCAGCAGCGGGGGTTGCTCCACGGGGGCGAGCAGCGCCGCGGGCAGGGCGACCAGCGCGGCGGCGTGCGGCGGCAGCAGGAAGGCCCCGGCGAGCAGCACGGGATAGAGGGTGCCGGACGGGTTCGCCGCTCCGGGGCGGGCGGAGCGGACGAGCCACTCGCCGGCGGCGTAGAGCAGGGCGAGCAGTGCGGCGGCCTGCCACCACCAGGCCGGATCGTCCGGTGCCGGCAGCGGCAGCAGGCACAGCAGCGCGACCAGCGCCGCGCCCGTCACACAGATGCGGGCTCGTGCCGGTAACGCCTCCATGAGCCCCTCCCCGACCGTGCCGGCCGCTCTCGGCCTGCCGCCCGTCAGCCTCCGGAGCCTAGGGCGCGCCGGCACCCGGGCGGGCCGATAAGCCGGGGATTAGCACGTACGAGTGACGCGAGGGGTGCGGGGCTCCTCGGTGGTCAGGACTCCTGTGGTGTGGCCGGTGAGGCGGCGACGTCGTGGTCGGGCACCGTCTCGCCGGAGCGGATCAGCTCGATGCGGCTCATGACCTTCGACCGCAGGTCGCCCGGCACGTCGTCGTGCCCGCAGCACCGCTTGACGAGCTTCTTCACGGCCTGCTCCAGGCCGTACTTCTCCAGGCACGGTGAGCATTCCTCGAAGTGGTGCTCGAACTTCGCACAGTCGTCATCGGGCATCTCACGGTCGAGGAACTCGTAGAGATGATCGAGGATTTCGCTGCAATCCGTCTCGTGCGGCTCTCCGCAGCTCATGACCCCGAGCCTTTCGCTTCGTTCGACTCTCCGGCGCCGGCCGGGACCAGTCCGCGTTCGCGGGCGTAGTCCTCGAGCATGCCGCGCAGCTGGCGGCGGCCGCGGTGCAGCCGGGACATCACCGTACCGATGGGTGTCCCCATGATGTCGGCGATCTCCTTGTACGCAAAGCCCTCGACATCCGCCAGATAGACGGCGATGCGGAACTCCTCGGGGATCGCCTGGAGTGCGGCCTTCACGTCCGAGTCGGGCAGGTGGTCCAGCGCCTGCGACTCGGCCGAGCGCAGTCCGGTCGACATGTGCGACTCGGCGCGGGCGAGCTGCCAGTCCTCGATGTCCTCCGCGGCGCTGCGCTGCGGCTCGCGCTGCTTCTTGCGGTAGGAGTTGATGAAGGTGTTGGTGAGGATCCGGTACAGCCAGGCCTTGAGGTTGGTGCCCTCGCGGAACTGGTGGAACGACGCATACGCCTTGGCGTAGGTCTCCTGCACCAGGTCCTCCGCGTCGGCCGGGTTGCGCGTCATGCGCAGCGCCGCCGAGTACATCTGGTCGAGGAACTCGAGCGCGTCCCGTTCGAAGCGCATGTTGCGCTCGGCGGTCGACTCCGCGCCCGTGCCGCCCCGGCTCTCGGGCTGCTCCGCCTGGCCGTGATCGGTCCCTGCGTCGGTACCGGGAACCGGACCCACCTCCTCCAAGGTCGACGCGGGACCGAGACCGGCCCCACTCGAATCGGAGGATAGACGACGATCCGGTCCGCCCGCCGCCCGAATAGGAGCGGTCTTCGCCGCGTGCAGCACCGTCCAGTCCAGGTCGGCGCGGCTGGTGCGGCTCGGGCAGTGGACAGAACCCATGCGGCGGACTCCCTTGCTGTGACGGCGGTGCCGTCGGCCGGCACGTACGTCCCCTCCAACAGCGGGGGGCGGCCGGGCATTCCCCGGAGGGCGATGGCGGGACCGGGCGGGCACCGTCCGGGGGCGGCAGCCGGACCGGGGCGGGCACCGTCCGGGGGCGGCAGCGAGAGGCGGGCGGCGATGGTCCCCGGGGCCGGCGCCGGGCGGGCGTGCCCGGCGCCGGGCGGGCTGCCCCGCCCTCACCTCCCTCACTCCAGCGAGCCGGTCCACCTCACGACCGCGTCCGTGAGCCGGGCCATCGTCTCCTGCTCGGTGACGCCGGCCCGCTTGGGCACCGCGAAGCCGTGGTCGCCGTGCGGGATCTCCACCAGCTCGTAGGGGCCCTCGGGGAACTCCTCGGGGCGGCCGAACGGGTCGTTGCCGCCCTGCACCACGAGGGTGGGCACGCCGGCGCCGAGCAGTTCGTCGGCACGGGACTTCTCCGGCCGGCCCGGCGGGTGCAGCGGGAAGCTCAGCGCCAGCACGGCACGGGCCCCCAGCTCGCGGGCGGTGCGGCAGGCGACGCGGGCGCCCGCGCTGCGCCCGCCGGAGATCACCGGCAGGCCGGGCGCGGTGAGCGCGGGCCAGACGCCGCGCCAGCCGGTGTCCAGGGTCCTCGGGGCGGGGGCGACCTTCTTGCCGGCCACCCGCCAGGGCTGCTCGACCAGGGCCACGGTGACGCCGTGCGCGGGCAGCGTCCCGGCGAGCGCCACCAGGTCCCTGGCCTCGATGCCGCCGCCCGCGCCGTGGCTCACGGCGAGGACCAGGCGCGGCCCGGACCGGGCGGCGTGCCAGGTGACACGGGCCGGCCCGGCGTCGGTGTCGATGGTCTCGGTCGTCACATCGGAAGCGGTGGTCACATCAGAAGAGTGTGCCCTCCTCGGGGGCCGCCAGCTCCTTCAGGAGCTCCGGCCCGTTGTTGCGGACGTTGCTGACCGCCGTGCTCACCGGGTAGGCGCGCATCAGCCCCGGGGGCGGCGGGGCGAGCAGCTCGCGCAGCTCGCCCGGGTCGGTGCGGGACGGGTCGAGCCAGGCGTCCCAGCGGTCCGGGGTGAGCATCAGCGGCATCCGCGGGTGGATGTCGGCGAGCGACCGCGGCCCCTCGGCCGGGCCGACCGCGAGCGGGGTCCGCTCCGCCTCGGTGGTGATCACGGAGCAGGTCACCCACCAGGCCCCCGGGTGGTCGTCCGGCAGGGTGCGGTCCCGCCAGAACTCGTAGAGGCCGGCCATCGCGAACACCGAGCCGTCGGCGGGGGTGACGAAGTACGGCTGCTTGCGGGGCCGCTTCCGCTTGCCCTCCACCTCCAGCTCCCGCTCCTGGGTACCGGTGACCCACTCGTAGTAGCCGTCGGCGGGCAGGATGCAGCGGCGGGCGGCGAAGGCGCGGCGGTAGGACGGCTTCTCGTGGACCGTCTCGGCGCGGGCGTTGATCATGCGTGCGCCGCCCTCGGGCGTCTTCGCCCAGGACGGGACGAGCCCCCACTTGAGTCTGCGCAGCTGCCGCACCGGGCGCGGGTCGGGGTCGTCCTTGAGCGGACGGTCCAGGACCGCGTAGACCTCCTTGGTGGGGGCCACGTTGTAGTCGGGCTCCAGGGACTCCTGCGGCTCCCACTTCTCTATCTCGAAGATGCCCGCGAGATCCTCGGGCCTGCGGCTCGCCGCGTACCGTCCGCACATGTCCGACGCCCTCCCACCGTCTTCAAATCCCCCACACCTTACGAGGCGGCACCGACAACGGACCGGTCCCCGGCCCGCGGCGGTGCCGTGACCTGCGGGTTCCCCGCCGGGAACGGGCCCTGGCGCACAGGCGTCTCAGGTACCGTCCGCACAGACGTGCCACACTGCCAGACTCCGCCCGCACGCAGGGAGCCACCGGGATCACATGGAACGCATGGTCAGCACCGCATCCGCCTCGCTCGCCTCGCTGTGGGACGAGGTCTCCGGCACCCAGCCGGAGCCCGATCAGTGGGTGGTGGTGGCCACGCTGGTCGCCGCCCTCGCCGTGGTCGTCTGGCATCCGTCGTGGCGGCTGTCCCGCAACGCGATCACCATCGCCCACGAGGGCGGGCACGGCCTGGTGGCGCTGCTCACCGGTCGCACGCTCACGGGGATACGCCTGCACTCGGACACCAGCGGCCTGACCGTCAGCCGCGGCAAGCCCTACGGCATCGGCATGATCCTCACCGCGGCGGCCGGCTACACCGCTCCCCCGCTGCTCGGCCTCGGCGGCGCGGCGCTGCTGGGCGCGGGCCGGATCACCCTGCTGCTGTGGGTGGCGACCGCGCTCCTCCTCGCGATGCTGGTGATGATCCGCAACGCCTACGGGGCCGTGACGGTGCTGCTCACGGGGGGGACCTTCCTGGCGGTCTCCTGGCTGACCGGGCCGCAGGTGCAGGCGGCGTTCGCCTATGCGGTGGTGTGGTTCCTGCTGATCGGCGGGGTGCGTCCGGCGTTCGAGCTCCAGGCGAAGCGGGCCAGGGGCGGGGCCGGGGACTCGGACGCCGACCAGCTCTCCCGGCTGACGCACGTACCGGCGGCGATGTGGTTCTTCCTGTTCCACGCGGTGTCCGTGTGTTCGCTGCTGGGCGGAGGGCGCTGGCTGCTGGGGCTGTGAACGCCCGGTCCGGGGCGCACGGGGCGAACGAGCCGTCCGAGAGCCCGCACGCCGAACGAGCCGTCCGAGAGCCCGCACGCCGAACGAGCCGTCCGAGAGCCCGCACGCCGAACGAGCCGTCCGAGGGCGCGCACGCCGGACGAGCCGCCAGGAGGCCGTGCACCCCCGAACGTGCCTCTCCGGGGGGCGCGCGCAGGCCGCGCTGCCGCTCCGCCGCCCGGGCGCACCCCGCCCCCATGGCGCCGCACCGGCCCGGCGGCCTCCTTATAAAGTGGCCCCATGGCCCCGAACCCCGCACACACCGCCCTCTGGCCCGCCCCGCACGCGAGCGGAGCCGTCGATGCGACGGTCCACGTGCCCGGGTCCAAGTCGGTCACCAACCGCGCCCTGGTGCTGGCCGCCCTGGCCTCCGAGCCGGGCTGGCTGCGCCGCCCCCTGCGCTCCCGCGACACGCTGCTGATGGCCGGCGGGCTGCGCGCCATGGGTGTGGAGATCGAGGAGGGCGTGGGGCCGGACGGCACCGGTGAGGCCTGGCGGGTGCTGCCCACGGGGCTGCGCGGCCCGGCCACCGTCGACGTCGGCAACGCCGGCACCGTGATGCGGTTCCTGCCGCCCGTCGCCACGCTCGCCGACGGTCCCGTCCGCTTCGACGGCGACCCGCGTTCGCACGAGCGCCCCCTGAACGGCGTCATCGACGCGCTGCGCGCGCTCGGGGCCCGGATCGACGACGACGGGCGGGGCGCGCTGCCGATGACCGTGCACGGCGGGGGCGCCCTGGACGGCGGCACCGTCGAGGTCGACGCCTCCTCGTCCTCCCAGTTCGTCAGCGCGCTGCTGCTGTCCGCGCCGCGCTTCAACCAGGGCGTGGAGGTCCGGCACACCGGCGAGACGCTGCCGTCGATGCCGCACATCCGGATGACCGTCGACATGCTGCGGGCCGTGGGCGCCCAGGTCGACACGCCCGAGTCCGGCGGGGAGCCGAACGTCTGGCGGGTCACCCCGGGCGCGCTGCTCGGCCGGGACCTGACCATCGAGCCGGACCTGTCCAACGCCCAGCCGTTCCTGGCGGCGGCGCTGGTGACCGGCGGCCGGGTGGTGATCCCGGACTGGCCGGAGCGCACCACCCAGCCGGGTGACCGGCTGCGGGAGATCTTCACCGAGATGGGCGGTTCCTGCGAACTGACCGACGCGGGGCTGGTGTTCACCGGCTCCGGGAGGATCCACGGCATCGACGTGGACCTGGGCGAGGTGGGCGAGCTGACGCCGGGCGTGGCCGCGGTGGCGGCGCTCGCGGACTCGCCGTCCACCCTGCGGGGCGTGGCCCATCTGCGGCTGCACGAGACGGACCGGCTGGCCGCGCTCACCAAGGAGATCAACGAGCTCGGCGGCGATGTCACCGAGACCGCCGACGGCCTGCACATCCGCCCGCGCCGGCTGCACGGCGGGGTCTTCCACACCTACGAGGACCACCGCATGGCCACCGCCGGTGCGATCATCGGGCTCGCGGTGGAGGGTGTGCAGATCGAGAACGTGGCGACCACGGCGAAGACCCTGCCGGACTTCCCCGAACTGTGGACCGGGATGCTCGGGGCGTAGGGGTTCACCATGCGCCGCTACGGCAGGCACACCGACGAGGACGACATCCGCTCCCGCCCCAGCCGCAGGGGCAACCGGCCGCGCACCCACATCCGCCCCAAGCACGAGGACGCCGCGGAGGGCATGGTCCTCACCGTCGACCGAGGGCGGCTGACGTGTCTGGTCGAGGACCGCGTCGTGGTGGCGATGAAGGCCCGTGAACTGGGCCGCAAGGCCGCGGTGGTCGGCGACCGGGTGGCCCTGGTGGGCGATCTGTCCGGCAAGAAGGACACCCTCGCGCGGATCGTGCGCATCGAGGAGCGCAGGACGGTGCTGCGGCGCACCGCCGACGACGACGATCCCTACGAGCGGGTCGTGGTCGCCAACGCCGACCAGCTGGCCATCGTCACCGCGCTCGCCGATCCGGAGCCGCGCCCCCGGCTGATCGACCGCTGTCTGGTCGCGGCGTTCGACGGCGGGCTCGACCCGCTGCTGGTGATGACCAAGTCGGACCTGGCACCGGCCGGCAAGCTGCTGGAGCTCTACGGGGATCTCGACATCCCCTACGTGGTGACCAACCGTGAGGAGCTGGAGAGCGGGGAGGCCGCGGACCGGGTGCGCGAGCATCTCGAGGGCCGTGTCACCGCGTTCGTCGGGCACTCGGGCGTCGGCAAGACGACGCTGGTGAACGCGCTGGTGCCGGAGGACAGACGGCGCACGACCGGGCAGGTCAACGCGGTGACCGGCCGGGGGCGGCACACCACGACGTCCGCGCTGGCGCTGCCGCTCGCCGGAGCGGAGGGCTGGGTCATCGACACGCCGGGCGTGCGCTCGTTCGGCCTGGCGCACGTCGATCCCTCGCGGGTCATCCAAGCGTTCCCGGACCTGGAGCCGGGCACCGAGGGCTGCCCGCGGGCGTGCAGTCACGACGAGCCGGACTGCGCCCTGGACGCCTGGGTGGAGGAGGGGCACGCGGATCCGGCGCGGCTCTACTCGCTGCGGCGGCTGCTGTCGACGCGGGAGCGGACGGAAGGCGACTGAGCCGGCGGCTGGCTGACGCCTCGTCGGACCCCGCCGGAGGAGGCGGCCGGGATCGGTGTGCCCGAAGGGGCGGCGGGTGCCGGACATGCGGGCCGCGTCCGGCACGGGAAGGCCGGCCGGGCTCCGCGTTGTTTGTCCTGACGTGCGACTGGTAAGTGCATAATCGCACCGAGCCGGAGTTCGTGCCCGTGACGGGCGGTGCCCGCGCGGGCGTACGGGAGGACGACACATGGCGTGGCTGCTGGTCATCGTGGCCGGATTGCTCGAGACCGGTTTCGCCGTGTGTCTGAAGCTCTCCCACGGTTTCACCCGCCTGTGGCCGACCATCGCCTTCTGCGTGTTCGCGCTGGGCAGCTTCGGCCTGCTGACCCTGGCGCTGAAGCGGCTGGACGTGGGTCCGGCGTACGCGGTGTGGACGGGCATCGGGGCCGCGGGGACGGCCATCTACGGGATGGTCTTCCTCGGCGACCTGGTGTCCGTGCTGAAGATCGTGTCCATCTCGCTGGTGATCATCGGGGTGATCGGGCTGCAGCTGTCCGGCTCGGCCCACTGAGGAGCGAGTGCAGCGCGTCGCGCACCAGGTCGGCGACGCTGCCCTCGGCCGGCGGCGCGGCGATGCAGGAGAGCGCGATGCGGATGGTGAGTTCGCAGGCGCGGGCGAGCTCGGCGGGGTCGTACCCCTCGGAGCCGGCGCCGGCGCGCGGACCGGCCAGGGCGCTCACGGCCCGGTCACGGACCAGGGCGACGAAGTCGGTGGGGGACGGCAGGGGGCCGTCGGCGCGGCGCTGCGCGGGGACGGCGGAGCTGGACGGCACCCGGGTGAGGGACGGGGACGGCAGACGCTCGCTCCAGCAGCCGGTGAGCATGGCGCGGACCAGGGCGTTGCTGCGGGCGGTCTCGGTGGTCCACTCGGCGGCGGCGGTGAGCCGGTCGCGGGGGTCGGCCGGGCCGGGAGGACTCAGCGAGGCCGTGGGGCCGGTGAGACCCGTGGCTCCGGCGAGGTACGGGGACCCGGCGGGGTGCGGGGACCCGGCGGGGTGCGGGGACCCGGCGGGGGTGGTGCCTCCCGAGAGGGCCGGTCCTCCGGTGCGGCCCGGACCGGTGGGGCCCGTGCCACCGGTGAGCGTGGCCGTCGTGGTGAGGCCGCCCGGTGGCGCGGTGCCGGACAGGGCGCGGTCGACGCCGGCGAGGTAGGCGTCGGCCTCCCGGCGGACCAGGGCGCGGGCGAGGCCCTCCTTGCTGCCGAACTCGTTGTAGAGGGTCTGCCGGGAGACTCCGGCCGAGGCGGCCACGTCCACCATCCGTACGGCCGACCACGGCCGGCGTGCCAGGGCGGTGTAGGCGGCGTCCAGCAGGGATTCCCGCGCTGCAGGCATCTTCGCCTCCCTCGGGGCGAGCTCACGACCCTGCGGTTCAGAGTTGACGGGGTGGTAGGCACTGTCAAGGGTGCGCGCGGCCACCGGAGGGGGCGCGCACGGCGGGCCTGCCCGCGCCGCCGGGAGGATCCGGACGCCCCCGCCCCGAGCCCCCTGTAGCCCCGGCGCCACCTCGGCAGATACGGTCGTCACATGCCCGACTACCTCGATGACCTGCGTCTCGCCCACGTCCTCGCGGACGCCGCCGACGCCGCGACGATGGAACGGTTCAAGGCCCTCGACCTCAAGGTGGAGACCAAGCCGGACATGACGCCGGTGAGCGAAGCGGACAAGGCCGCGGAGGAACTCGTCCGCGGTCATCTGGCCCGCGCCCGCCCCCGGGACGCGGTGCTCGGCGAGGAGTACGGGGTCGAGGGGACGGGTCCGCGGCGCTGGGTCGTCGACCCGATCGACGGAACGAAGAACTATGTGCGCGGGGTTCCGGTGTGGGCCACGCTCATCGCGCTGATGGAGGCCGGTGAGGGCGGCTACCAGCCGGTCGTCGGCGTGGTCTCGGCCCCTGCGCTGGGCCGCCGCTGGTGGGCGGCGAAGGACCACGGCGCCTTCAGCGGCCGCAGCCTCACCTCCGCCTCCAAGCTGCAGGTCTCCCGGGTCTCGAAGCTGGCGGACGCCTCGTTCGCCTACTCCTCGCTCAGCGGCTGGGAGGAGCAGGGCCGGCTCGACGGCTTCCTCGACCTGACCCGCGAGGTGTGGCGGACCCGGGCCTACGGGGACTTCTGGCCGTACATGATGGTCGCCGAGGGCTCGGTCGACATGTGCGCGGAGCCGGAGCTGTCGCTGTGGGACATGGCCGCCAACGCGATCATCGTGACCGAGGCCGGGGGCATGTTCACGGGTCTGGACGGCCGGCCCGGACCGCACAGCGGCAACGCGGCGGCCTCCAACGGGCTGCTCCACGACGAGTTGCTGGGGTATCTGAACCAGCGCTACTGAGAGGCACGAGGTGAGCGTGCGCGCTCTCTTGGGCCGCGCGCGCCCTCTTGTTGCCCCCTGCTTTGCCTGCCACTCTGAGAGTCCCCCCACTTGTGAATTTGTGAAACCGTGAACAAGCGGATCCGGCGTCCGCGACACCGCACGGTTTCCGGTAGGAGGTGGCTCCATCCCATGCTCGTCCGTGACGCCATGAGCACGGTGGTCCTCACCATCGGCCCCGACCACACCCTCCGCCAGGCCGCCGCCCTGATGTCCGCCCGCCGTGTGGGCGCCGCCGTGGTCCTCGACCCCGACGGCATCGGCATCGGCATCCTCACCGAACGCGACGTGCTGAACTCCGTGGGTCTGGGCCAGGACCCGGACACGGAGCGCGTCCACGCCCACACCACCACCGACGTCGTCTTCGCCGCACCGGCCTGGACTCTGGAGGAGGCCGCGGGGGCCATGGCCCACGGCGGTTTCCGGCATCTGATCGTCTGCGACAACGGGGAGCCCGTCGGCATCGTCTCGGTGCGCGACATCATCAAGTGCTGGGCCCCGGCGCGCCAGCAAGTCCCCGCCTGACGGCGGTCCACCCATGCGAACGGGCCGGGACTCCCGCTCCCGGGGAGTCCCGACCCGCCTTCGCCCGGCGCGGGCCTGCGCCGGGTCAGCCGCGCAGGGCCTGCACCGCGACCTGAAGCCGCTTGCCGAAGTCCTCGTCCGCCCGGCGGAAGTTGCCGATCGCCCGTTCGGCGATCTCGTCCCGGGTGACGCCCGAGATGGCCTTCGCCAGGTTGGCCACCAGGCGCTCCTTCTCCTCTTCCGACATCAGCCGGTAGAGGTTGCCGGCCTGCACGAAGTCGTCGTCCTCGGCGTGGACGGGGGTGACCGTCTCACCGGTGACACCCGTGACCGGGACCGGCTGCCACAGCGGACGGCCGGTCTGGGCGGGGCCGCCGAAGCTGTTCGGCTCGTAGTTCTTCGCGCCCTTGTGGCGGCCGTCGTAGAGGTGGCCGTCACGGGAGTGGGTGCGCGCCTCGGTGGCGCGCGGGCGGTTCACCGGCAGGTGGTCGGCGTTGATGCCGACGCGGTAGCGGTGGGCGTCGCCGTAGGCGAACAGGCGGCCCTGGAGCATCTTGTCCGGGGACGGGCCGATGCCCGGCACGAAGTGGGCGGGGCTGAAGACCGACTGCTCGACCTCGGCGAAGATGTTCTCCGGGTTGCGGTTGAGCTCGAGCTTGCCGAACTCGATCAGCGGGTAGTCCGCGTGCGGCCAGACCTTGGTCAGGTCGAACGGGTTGAAGCGGTAGGTCGCCGCGTCCGCCGCCGGCATGATCTGGACGTAGGCCGTCCAGGACGGGTGGTCGCCGCGCTCGATGGACTCGCGCAGGTCCCGCTGGTGGGAGTCCGGGTCCTTGCCGGCCAGGATCTCCGCCTCCTCGGCGGTGAGGTTCTTGATCCCCTGGTCGGTCTTGAAGTGGTACTTGACCCAGAAGACCTCGCCCTCCTCGTTGTTCCACTGGAAGGTGTGCGAGCCGAAGCCGTCCATGTGGCGGTAGGAGGCGGGGATGCCGCGGTCACCGAAGAGCCAGGTCACCTGGTGCGTGGACTCCGGCGACAGCCCCCAGAAGTCGAAGACGTTGTCCGCCTCCTGCGAGCCGGTGTACGGGTCGCGCTTCTGGGTGTGGATGAAGTCCGGGAACTTGATCGCGTCCCGGATGAAGAACACCGGGGTGTTGTTGCCGACAAGGTCGTAGTTGCCCTCCTCGGTGTAGAACTTCACCGCGAAACCGCGCGGGTCGCGCACGGCGTCCGGCGCGCCCAGGTTGCCTGCCACGGTCGAGAAGCGCACGAAGACCTCGGTCTGCTTGCCGACCTCGGAGAGGAACTTGGCCCGCGTGTACGGGGTGACGTCGGCGGTGACGGTGAACGTGCCGTAGGCGCCGGCGCCGCGGGCGTGCACCACCCGCTCCGGGATGCGCTCCCGGTTGAAGTGGGCCAGCTTCTCCAGCAGCAGCTGGTCCTGCACGAGCACCGGGCCGCCCACGCCCGCGGTCTCGCTGTTCTGGTTGTCGGCGACCGGGGCCCCGGCCTCCGTGGTGAGCGGTCCCTGTGTCACGTGCGCCTCCTGCGTCACTCTCGACCAATCCTGTCCCTTGGCTAAAGACAGGCTCGATCCTACGATAGACATCGTCTAAGTCAAACATTGCTCCAAGTTCACACATGTTCGGGACCTGGTCCCCCTGCTGTTAAGGTGGTCTCATGAGTGACCTTCTGGAACGGCTCCGCGGACGTGGATGGCGGATGACCGCACAGCGCCGTGTCGTGGCCGAGGTCCTCGACGGCGAACACGTCCACCTGACGGCCGACGAGGTGCACGCACGAGCTGTCGCCAAGCTGCCCGAGATCTCCCGGGCGACCGTCTACAACACCCTGGGCGAACTGGTCTCGCTCGGCGAGGTGCTGGAGGTCGCCACCGACAAGCGGGCCAAGCGCTACGACCCCAACGCGCACCGGCCGCACCACCACCTGGTGTGCGCGCGGTGCGGCGCCATCCGGGACGTCCACCCGACGGGCAATCCGCTGGCCGACCTCCCCGACTCGGAGCGCTACGGCTTCACCGTCTCGGACGTCGAGGTGACGTACCGCGGCCTCTGCCCCAACTGCGCGGCGGCGTAGGGCACCCAGACATGACCGAGAGCCCCGGCACCAGCGGTGCCGGGGCTCTCGGGGCCTGCATTCGTGTGACGACCGGAGCGCCCGAGGCACGACGACCGGATCCGGACACGGTCCTCGGACACCCGGCGTCCTCACCGAAGGGTGAACGCACCGAGGGCCGGAACCCTTTCGGATTCCGGCCCTCGGACTTCAGTAGCGGGGACAGGATTTGAACCTGCGACCTCTGGGTTATGAGCCCAGCGAGCTACCGAGCTGCTCCACCCCGCGTCGACGAATGCAACATTACGTCAAGGACGCGGGAGGAAGCAAATCGCCTTTCCGCGCGGTGTCCTGCGGTTTCTCCGCAAGTGGCGGACACCACACCGGGCGCCTGGCGCACGGACGCGCGGGGCGCCCCGCGGACGGGACGCCGGCCGCCGCACGGACGGAGGGGCGGCTCAGGCCGACAGCTCCTGCCGCAGGGCGTCGCGCAGCCGGACGGCACGCTCCGTGACCGCCGGGGGACCGAGCGCCGCAGCCCGGTCGGCCCAGCGCTGCCCCTCGGCGAGCTCGCCCCGCCGCGCGTAGACCAGGGCCAGGCGCAGCGCGGCACGGCCGTGTCCGGCGTCCGCCGCGCGGGTCCACCACACGGCCGCCTCCGGCTCGCTGCCCTCGCGGGCCAGCAGCAGCCCCAGGTTGAAGGCGCCGTTGCGGGAGCCGGCCTCGGCCGCCTCGCGGTACCAGCGGGCCGCCTCGACGACGTCGCCGCGGGCCGCGGCCAGCATGCCGACCCGCACCTGGGCCCGGCGGTGCCCCTGGGAGGCGGCGCGCTCGTACCACTCCTCGCACTCGCTGCGCCGGTTCACCGGCTCGCCCAGCTCGTGCGCGGGCTCGGGCGGGCGGCGGGCGTCCAGCAGCGTCGCCAGGCGGTAGGCGGCCTCGGCGCTGCCGCCGCCCGCCGCGCAGCGCAGGAACCGCTCGGCCTCGGTCTCGTCGCCGGCCCGCAGCCGGGCCATGCCGACCTGCAGCGCGGCCTCGGTGTGCCCGGCGGCGGCCGCCCGCTCGTACCAGCGCAGCGCGGCCTCCTCCTCGCCGCGGCCGGCGTGCAGGATGCCCAGGTTGAAGGCGGCGTCCACGCTGCCCGCCTCGGCGGCCTTGGAGAACCACGGCTCCGCGCCGGTCTCGTCGCCGGCCTGCAGCAGCAGGATCGCCAGCGCGTTGGCGGCCTCGCGGTGACCGGCGTAGGCCGCCCTGCGGTACCACTGCTCGGCCTGCGAGGTGCGGCCCTGCTCGGAGCAGAGCAGCCCGAGGTTGTAGGCGCCGTTGACGTCGCCGGCGTCCATGGCGGCCCGGTACCAGCGCTCGGCGGTCTGGGTCTCGCCGCGCTCGGCGTGCAGCGCGCCCAGGGCGTTGGCGGCGTTGCCGTCGCCGTCCTGGGCGGCGCGCAGCCACCACACGGCGGCGTTCTCGGTGTCACCGGCGTCCTTCAGCAGGAACCCGAGGGCACAGGCGGCCCGCGGCTCGCCGTCCTTGGCGGACGTCAGGTACCAGCGCCCGGCCTCCTTGAGCTCGCCGCGCTTCTCCAGAATCGTCCCGAGGTGCAGGGCGGCCCGGCGGTGGCCGCGTGCGGCGGCCTGCCGGTAGTACTGCTCGGCCTCCTCCAGCAGCCGGACACCGTTGTCGTCGCCGGACCTGTGTGCGGCCCGGCGGTCCAGCGTGCGGGCGAGCCGGTATGCCGCCTCGCGGTGGCCGCGTTCGGCCGCGGCCCGCATCCAGCGCTCGGCCCCGGCCTCGTCCCCGCGGTGCTCGAGCAGGTCGGCGAGCGCGTACGCGCCCAGGGTGTGGCCCTGCTCGGCGGACTGCCGCAGCCAGTACTCGGCGGCCGGCTCGTCTCCGCGCTCGCGGTGGTGGCGGCCCAGCGAGTGCGCCGCGGCGGCCGATCCTGCGACGGCGGCGATGCGCCACCATCCGGCGGCCTCGTCGGCGTAGCCCCGCTGGTGCAGCAGGACACCGAGGTTGTTGGCGGCGGCACGGTCGCCGGCGGCGGTGGCGTTGCGCAGGTGGGGTTCGGCTCCGTCGAGATCACCGCGGCGCAGCAGCATGGCGCCGAGGATGCTCATCGCCTCGACGTCGCCGGCCTCGGCGGCGAGCCGCTGGCGCAGCTCCTCTGCCGCCTCGTCGTCGTTCTCCCCCGCCACCACCGGGGTCTCCTGCCCGTCGACGTGGTGGGAAGGCTGCTCAAATCGCCCTGTCTCGAACAGAGTTGCCTTGTCCCCCATAACGTCCATCGTCGCACCACCTGCAACCTGGGTACACCTGGTATACCGCAGCCAGTGAGGTCACTTCAGCGTTTTGTCGACATGCCCACAGAGAGACAAGTCAAACACAGATCGCTCAACTCCCGTCGGTGGCGCGGCCGTAGCGGGGCGGGGCACATGCGTTCGTCCATGCCAAAGGCCCGGACTCCTCGTGGAATCCGGGCCTTTGGTGCCGCCGTACGGCGACTTCAGTAGCGGGGACAGGATTTGAACCTGCGACCTCTGGGTTATGAGCCCAGCGAGCTACCGAGCTGCTCCACCCCGCGCCGTTGTGTTCACTACCGTATCACGGCGCGGGGCGGCACTGACCAGCCGTTTTCTAATCGCTCGCGGTGGGCCCGGGGCTGGGGCTGCTCTGCGAGCCCGAGCCGCCGCCACCGCCCTGGGCGGACTGCGCCTTCTCGGCCTTGCGCAGGGCCTCCTCGAGGTCCTTCTGCGCCCGGCCGTAGGCCTCCCAGTCGTTCTTCTTCAGGGCCTCCTGGCCGGCCTCGAAGGCCTTCTGCGCGTCCTCGAGCGCCTCGCGGACGGTCGGGTTGTCGCTGCTCGGCGGTGGCGTGGTGCTCTCCTCCTCGCCGTCGCCCTCGTCCTCGCCGGGCGGCGGTTCGACGGGCGAGCCCTTGCCGCCGAAGACCTTGTCCAGGGCCTGGTCGAGGGTGTCCTCGAAGGCCGTCTGGCCGCCGTAGGTCACCAGCACCTTGCGCAGCAGCGGGTACTTCAGTCCGCCACCGCGGACGTAGACCGGCTCCACATAGAGCAGTCCTCCGTCCAGCGGCACGGCCAGCAGGTTGCCGTACTCGACCTCGGAGTCGCCGCCCCGCAGCAGACGGATCGTCTCGGCGATGTCCTGCTGCGAGTTGAACTGGCTCTGCACCTGCTTGGGTCCGGAGACCGTGGTGCTGGTCGGCAGTTTCAGGATTCTGATCTTGCCGTAGTCGGAGGTACCCGGGTCGGCGTTGACCGCCATGAAGGCGCTCAGGTTGTCACGGCCGTTCGGGGTGAACGTCGTGGTGAGCGAGAAGACCTGCTCCTTCTGGTCCGGCATCCTCATGCTCAGGTAGTACGGCGGCACCGCGTCGCCCGTCTTGTTGGTCGGGTCGTCCGGCACCTGCCACACCTCGCTGCCGGAGAGGAACGTGGTGGCGTCCTTCACGTGGTAGCGGGTGAGCAGTTCGCGCTGCACCTTGAACAGGTCCTGCGGGTAGCGCAGATGCGCCATCAGCTCGCCGGAGATCTCGCTGCGCGGCTCCACCGTGCCCGGGAAGGCCTTCATCCAGGTCTTCAGGACCGGGTCCTTCGTGTCCCACTGGTAGAGCTTGACCTCACCGGTGTAGGCGTCGACGGTCGCCTTCACCGAGTTGCGGATGTAGTTGACCTGGTTCTGCTGGGCCACCACCGCACGCTGGTCGTTGGTGGCGGTCAGCGAGTCGGCGGTGGTGTCGCCGAGGGTCGTCCGCGAGGAGTACGGGTAGCCGTTGGTGGTCGTGTAGGCGTCGACGATCCACTGGATCCGCCCGTTCACGACCGCCGGATAGGCGTCGCCGTCGATGGTCAGCCACGGGGCGATGGCCTCGACCCGCTCCTTGGGCGTGCGGTTGTACAGGATCCGCGAGCCCTCACCGATCGCGCCCGAGTACAGGATCTGCGGCTCGCTGAAGGCGACGGCGTAGGCGGCGCGGTTCAGCGGGTTGGAGAGGTTGACGCCGCTGTCCGCCTGGTAGCTGTACGTCTTCTCGCCGGTGTCGTCCGAGTAGTCGACCTCCTTCTGGGGGCCGCCGACGATCGAGTACGTCGTCGTCCGCTCGCCGTAGTAGATGCGCTGCTCGTACTTGCCGAGGTCGCCCTTGGACGGCAGGTCGGACTCGGTGAACTCCGGACGCCCGCCGGCATCGGCGCTGGTGCCCTCGGCGGCGACGACTCCGTAGCCGTGCGTGTAGCGGAAGTGGTCGTTGATCCAGTTCCGCTTGGGGATGCCGTTGTAGTTCAGCTCGCGCAGACCGATGACCGTGTCCTGGTCCTTGCCGTCCTTGCTGTAGCGGTCGACGTCCAGGTTGGTCGGGAACGCGTAGTAGTTCCTGATCTGCTGGAGCTGCTGGAAGGTCGGCGAGACGATGTTCGGGTCCATGATGCGGATGCTGGCCGCACCGGCCACATCGTCCCGCAGCTTGCTCTTGTCCTCGCTCTGGCTGACGCCCGGGTAGTCCCTGACCTGCGTCCCGTCGATGCCGTAGGCCTCACGCGTGGCCTTGAGGTTCTTCTCGACGTACGGCGCCTCCTTGGCCTGCTCGTTCGGCTGGACCTGGAACTTCTGCACGATCGCCGGGTACAGGCCGCCGATCAGGATGGCGGAGAGCACCATCAGGCCGAAGCCGATCACCGGCAGCTGCCAGGTGCGCCGCCACAGGGTGGCGAAGAACAGCAGCGCGCAGATCACCGCGATGCAGAACAGGATCGTCTTGGCCGGCAGATAGGCGTTGGCGTCGACGTACCGCAGACCGGTCCAGTTGTCGGTGGCCTTGAAGTCGCTGGACTTCACCGCGAGGCCGTACCGGTCGAGCCAGTAGGCGACGGCCTTCAGCGCGACGAAGATGCCGAGCAGCACCGACAGGTGCCCGGTGGCCGCGGCCGTGGCGCGGGCGCCCGGGCTGGTGATCCGCAGGCCGCCGTACAGGTAGTGGGTGAGCGCCGCGGCGATCACCGACAGGATGACCGCGGCGAACCCGAAGCCGAGCAGGAAGCGGTACCAGGGCAGGTCGAAGGCGTAGAAGGAGACGTCCAGCTTGAACTGGGGATCCTTCTCGCCGAAGGACACGCCGTTGACCCACATCAGCCACGTGCGCCACTGGCTGGAGGCCGAGGCGCCCGCGATCAGACCGACCAGCGCGGTGATGCCGAGCAGCAGCCACTTCTTGTAGGGCGCGATGCTCATGCGGTAGCGGTCGAGATTCTGCTGCTCCATCGACATCGCGCTCAGCGGCGGCCGCAGCCGGTGGGCCAGCCAGATGTTGAAGCCGACGGAGACGGCCATCAGCAGACCGAAGACGAAGAAGAGTCCGATCTTGGTCCACAGGGTCGTCGTGAACACCGACGAGTAGTGCACCGAGCGATACCACAGCCAGTCGGTCCAGAACCCCGCGAACATGGTGAAGACCATGCCGAGGACGGCCAGGACGCCCAGTGTCATGAGCAGGGTCCGGACCCGCCGGGACGGGCGGCCCACTCTGATCCGTGGCCCCGTCGGGCCTCCGCCGCGGTCCGGCATCTGGAAAGCCAAGGTAGGCACCTCGAAGTTCGCTGTTGATTCGTCAGGCCCGCGTGTTCGTGGACCGTGAGCGGCCCCACGTGATCGTGGGCCCACACCTATGCAACTTACTCACCCTTTACTCGGTTCCCGATTCCGGCCAGGAACGAGAGAGGATTGTGACCATGTCCAACACACCCATGGCGGCCAGCCCGCTCACCAGGGCCGTGCTCGAGATCGACGAGTACGTCTCCGGCCTCGGCTGGGACCGCCCCGCACGTCTGTTCGCTCTCGTCGACACCGCCCGGCTGCGCGCCGAGCAGCCCTCGCTCGCCGACCGGCTCGGTCTGGGCGGGGAGCAGGAGGCGGACGCCCTCACCCCGATCGAGCAGGACGAGATTCCAACGGGCAAGCCGCTCGACGAGTTCCTGGGCACCATCGCCTGGCCGGAGGCCGTGACCGGCTGCGCCCTGACCGTGGAGCGTCTGATGCTGCCGCCGTCCGCGGAGGCGGAGGTGCCTGACGACCTCGACGAGGCCGCGCTCAACGCGTGGGTGGCCGAGCACCCCGAGCGTCAGGAGGTCCGGATGACGGTCGCGGTGCTGCGCGACGGCAGCCGGGAGTCGGCGCTGCGGCTGCGGGAGAAGGACTCCCCCACCGAGGTCCTCACCGGTTCCGATCTGGTGCCGGGGCTGGCGGACGCGCTGGCGGCGACCTTCGAGGAGTAGCCGCCCCGGCGGGACGGGACCGCCGCGCCCTGCTCACGGCCCGTCCTCGGGCCGTGCCGGGCCGCCGTGCCCGGCGGGATCAGGACGCCTTGCAGGACGGCAGGGCGTCGGTGTCGCCGGAGCGGATGTCCTCCAGGGCGTCGAGGGCGTCGTCGAGGGTGTTCACCTTGACCAGGGTGAGGCCGTCGGGGGTGTCCTTGGCGGCCGCGGCGCAGTTGTCGGCGGGCGTCAGGAAGTACTCGGCACCCTTGGCGCGCGCCCCGACGGTCTTCATCTCGATGCCGCCGATCGGCCCGACCTTTCCGTTGTCGTCGATGGTGCCGGTGCCGGCCACGAAGGCGCCGCCGGTGAGGCTGCCCGGCGTGAGCTTGTCGTAGATGCCGAGGGCGAACATCAGCCCTGCGCTCGGGCCGCCGACGTCGGCGAGCTTGATGTCGATGGTGAACGGGAAGGTGTGGTCGGTCCCGGCGGAGATGCCGACGATGGCGCGCTTCTCACCGGCGTCGTCCGAGGTCCGGGTGGTGATGGTGACGTTCTCGGTCCGCGCGGGACGCTTCTCCTTCTGGGCGGCGGCCTGCTCCTTGGCGGGCACGATCGTGAAGACCGCCTTCTCCCCCGGCTCGTGCCTGGTCACCAGGTCGGCCACATCGGCCGGCTCCTTGACCGTCTTGCCGTCGACGGCCCTGATCACATCGCCGGCGTGCAGCTTGCCCTCGGCCGGGGAGCCCTTGACCACGGTGGAGACCACCACCCAGGACTTCACCGGGACGCCGAGTTCCTTCAGCGCCGCCACTTTGGCGCTCTCCTGCGACCGGGTGAACTCCTCGGCGTTCTCCTGGGTCGACTCCTCCTCCGTCTTGCCGTTCGGGTAGAGGGTTTCGTGCGGCACGATCTTGTTGTCGTGCGCCAGCCAGCCGTAGACCGCCTCGACGAGGTTCATCCGGTAGTCGGCGCTGGTGACCCGCACCGTGGTCATGTTGAGGTGGCCGTCGGCCGGATAGGTCTTGCGCCCGGAGATCTGCAGCACCGGCTCGCCGTCGTGCTCGCCGAGGGTGTTCACCGTCGGGCCCGGGGACATCTCCGCGTACGGCACGGGGATGAACACTCCCGCGCACAGAAGCGCGATCAGCATCAGGGTGGAGGCGAGCATCGTCGCGGTGCGGCGTGGCATGTCTCGACAGTACGGGACAGCTCTGTCAGCGCACCGTCAGGGCGCCTGGTCAGGTGCCGGTACGGGACTTCTCCATCGCCTCGCGAAAACGGGCGTATCCGTCCAGTTCGGGACCGTCGCTGCGTATCTTCCGGGTTCTCAGGGTCCAGCTCCCCCACAGGCCCGCGACGACGGCCGCCACGAGCGGAATCAGCAGCCAGGCGAGCGCATCCATACCGACCTCCCAACCCGTGACGTCCGCGACGGACTGATCAGAAGATTAACCATTCGCAGTGACAACGCTCACGTCGGGGGACCGGTTACGCAACCGGACGAACCGCGCTGGGAGAGGCCCCCGCCAGGGGCGGCCGGGTCAGCAGGCTCCGACCCACTCCTGCGTTCCGTCGGCGAACGTCTGGTGCTTCCAGATCGGCACCTCGTGCTTGATGTCGTCGATCAGCTTCCGGCAGGCCTCGAAGGCCTCGCCCCGGTGCGGACAGGACACGGCGACCACCACGGCGAGGTCCCCGACCGCGAGGTCCCCCACGCGGTGCACGGCGGCCAGTGCCCGCACGGGGTGGTCGGCGGCGACCTTCTCGGCGATGCGGCGCATCTCGGCCTCGGCGGTGGGGTGGCACGAGTAGCTCAGCTTCTCGACGTCGGCGCCGCCGTCGTGGTTGCGGACGGTGCCGACGAAGAGCGCCGTGCCGCCGGCCGCGTCGTCCCCGACGGCCCGGAAGACCTCGTCCACCGACAGGGGGGTGTCCCGGATGCCGATCAGCTTGATCGGGTCCTGGGCGGCCTGCTCGCCGGGGTGGTCATGCGTCGTAGCCATGCCCCCATCGTGCCGTACGCCGCCGACAGCCGGGTATTGCGGTTTCCACCGGCAGACGCGCCCGGCGGTTCGGAGTGTTCTACAGGACCGCGGATCCCCGGCGTGCCCGCCCGCGGGACCGGTCCCGCGGAGCCGGTCCCGCGGACTGCCGGAGACGGAGTTGCCGGGTGCTCCGGAGGACTGCCGCACGCGGATGCTCCGGCCGCCCGGTGTCGGAAGCAATGCCGGGAGCGCCGGGCCACTCGCCGTCGGAGGCGGTGCGGCGGCGCCGGGCCGTCCGGTGTCAGATGCGCCGGCGTGCCTTGCGGGCCCGCCGGACCACCGCCGCCGCGCCCAGCAGCGCCACCGTCGCGCCCGCGGCGCCCGCCGCCGTCGCGTCCTTGCGGCCGAGCCGCCGGCCGGCCACCGTGTGCCGCCCGGAGACCTCCTCGAGCAGCTCCGCCAGCACCTCCTCGTTGGTGTAGGCGGGACGCCACCCGGCGTCGTGCAGCCTGCTGCCGCTGACCACCCACGGGTACATCGTGTAGGCGAGGTCGCCCGCCGGGGACGGGGTCAGGCCGATCCGGTGCAGCCGGGCCGCCGCCCCCAGGGCCACCGCCGACGGCAGCTCCATGCGCCGGATGCCGCTGAGCTCCTCGATCTCCTCCTGCTCCAGCCAGCCGTCGCAGCCGACGGCCAGCTCGCCGTCGACCTTCTCGAGCACCGCGTACTCCAGGGCGCTGCACAGGTCCTCGACGTGGCAGAACTGCCAGGCGGGGCGCGAGCCGGCCACCACCAGGAGGCGGGGCGACTCGAAGTACCTGGTCAGCGCGGTGTCGGTGCCGCCCACCAGAATGGCGGGGCGCAGCACCGTGACATTGAGTCCGGGGTGCGCGCGGGGCGCGCGCCTGGCCAGGCGCTCGATCTCCAGCAGGTCGCCGACGCCGGTGGCCTCCGCCGTGGCGCGCAGTTCCGCGTCCTCGGACAGCGGCAGCTCGTTGTCGGGCAGCGCGCCGTAGACCATCGCCGAGGTGGTCAGCACCACCCGGTGCACACCGGCGGCCGCGGCGGCGGTGAGGACGGTCTGGGTCCCCCGGACGTTGTAAGCGGTCCGCGCGGCGGCGTCGGTCTCCAGGTCGAGATCGAGGGCCAGATGCACCACCACGTCTGCGCCGCGCAGCTTGTCGGCGATGGCCGGGTCGCGCACATCGAGGATGTGCCATCTGGCCTCGTCGCACTCGCCGCGCCGCTCGTCGATGGCGATGACCTGCTTGATCTCCTCCGAGGCCACCAGCCGCTCGGTGAGCAGCGCGCCGACGCCGGTCGCGGCGCCGGTGACCGCGACGACGGGCCCGCGGCCGGCGGGACTGGTTGACCGGTTTCGCGCTGCGCGAACCTGCGGATCTGGGGAACTCACCGGGCGTCTCCAGCGGTTGTCTTCAGTACGGGCGCATGTGACGCGTACGTACCAGGTGGCATCCATCCTGCCGCAGGCCTTCTGTCGGCGAAGCACCGAGGCCCGAACCGGCTCAGGTGTCTACGCTGGGTGGTGTTGTCGGGCAGCCGTGCCGCCGGAAAGAACCGGCGGCCCTACCAGCCGAGGAATCCCGTGAGTGACACCCCATTCGGATTCGGCCTTCCGCCGGAGGAGCCGGACGACGGCGACGAGGGCAAGAAGAAGGACCCGCAGAGCGGCGGTGGTCAGGGCCCGGCCAACCCGTTCGGTTTCGGCACCCCCGGAGCCGGAGGCTTTGGCGGCCCGGGCGCGGACAATCCGTTCGCCGCGATGTTCGGGTCGCTGAACCCCACCGACCTGGGCGCGGCCTTCCAGCAGCTCGGGCAGATGCTCTCCTACGAGGGCGGCCCGGTGAACTGGGACATGGCCAAGCAGATCGCCCGCCAGACCGTGTCCCAGGGCACGGCCGACGGCACCAAGGACGCGAGCGTCGGCCCCGCCGACCGCAAGGCGGTCGAGGAGGCCGTCCGCCTGGCCGACCTCTGGCTGGACGGTGTCACCTCGCTGCCCTCGGGCGCGCACTCCGCCGTGGCGTGGAGCCGCGCGGAATGGGTCGAGGCGACCCTGCCCGCCTGGCGCGAGCTGGTCGACCCGGTCGCCGAGCGCGTCGGCAACGCCATGGGCGATGTGCTGCCCGAGGAGATGCAGGCCATGGCCGGCCCGCTGATCGGCATGATGCGCTCCATGGGCGGGGCCATGTTCGGCACGCAGATCGGGCAGGCCGTCGGGGTGCTCGCCGGTGAGGTCGTCGGCTCCTCCGACATCGGCCTGCCGCTGGGCCCGGCCGGCAAGGCCGCGCTGCTGCCGGTGAACATCGAGGCCTTCGGCAAGGACCTGGGCGTCCCGCAGGAGGAGGTGCGGCTGTATCTCGCCCTGCGCGAGGCCGCCCACCAGCGCCTGTTCGCCCATGTGCCGTGGCTGCGCTCGCATCTGTTCGGCGCGGTCGACGGCTATGCGCGCGGCATCAAGGTCGACACCGCCAAGCTGGAGGACGTGGTCGGCCAGTTCGACCCTCAGAATCCGGAGCAGCTGCAGGAGGCGCTGCAGCAGGGCATGTTCCAGCCGGAGGACACGCCCGAGCAGAAGGCCGCCCTCGCCCGTCTGGAGACGGCCCTGGCGCTGGTCGAGGGCTGGGTGGACGCCGTGGTGCACGCGGCGGCCAAGCCCCGGCTGTCGTCCGCCGACGCGCTGCGCGAGACCCTGCGCCGCCGCCGCGCCTCGGGCGGCCCGGCCGAGCAGACCTTCGCCACGCTGATCGGCCTGGAGCTGCGCCCGCGGCGCCTGCGGGACGCCTCGCGCCTGTGGGCCTCGCTCACCGACGCGCGCGGCGTGGACGGCCGGGACGCCCTGTGGGCCCACCCGGACATGCTGCCCAACGCCACCGACCTGGACGACCCGGACGGTTTCGTGCACCGCGAGCAGCAGGTCGACTTCTCCGAACTGGACAAGATGCTCGGCGAGGCGGCGAGCGGCTCCAAGCCGGACCTGACCAAGCACGACGACGCCTCCGGCGACGCCGCGGAGGACGACTCCCCGGGCGGAACGGGTGAGGCCCCGAGGGACGGGTCCGCCGGTGACGCCCCGAAGAAGGACGACGGGACGGAGTGAGCCTCCACGACGACGCGGTCCTCGTGCTGAAGGAGTACGAGGGCCAGCCCGAGCTGCGCCAGACCTATCTGGACCACCTGGCGGCCCGCCCGGACGGCCTGTGGAAGTCCTGCGAGCAGGGGCATCTCACGGCGAGCGCCCTGGTGATCGACCCCGGGCGGGAGCGCGTGCTGCTGACGCTGCACCGGAAGCTGCGCATGTGGCTGCAGATGGGCGGCCACTGCGAGCCCGGGGACGCCTCCCTGGCGGCGGCGGCCCTGCGGGAGGCGACGGAGGAGTCGGGGGTCGAGGGGCTGCGCCTGCTCCCGGGCGGCCCGGTCAGGCTCGACCGGCACCCGATCCCCGCGCCCTGCCACTGGCACTTCGATGTGCAGTACGCGGTGCTGGCGCCGCCGGACGCGGCCCACGCGGTCAGCGACGAGTCCCTGGACGTGCGCTGGTTCCCCTACGCCGAGGTGCCCGGCGTCGCGGACGAGTCCGTGGTGCGCCTGCTGGAGGCGACGCGCGCCCGGCTGTGAGGGCACGACGCATGCTGTGCCGGGACGTGTGAGGGGCGACCGCCGCGGCGTTCGCCCCTCACTGCTGTGCCTGCCGGGTCAGCTCCAGACGTTGCCCTGGTTCTGCCCGCGGGCCCCCTGCTGGCCCATGCCGAACTGGGCCGCCAGGCCCGAGCCGATCTGGGCGTTCTGCGGGGGCAGCAGCTCGCTGGGCTGGACCAGCGCGTATCCGGTGCCCATGAAGCTCAGCTCCCAGCCCTCACCGGTGTTGCCGCGGCGCCGCCACACGCCGGAGGAGTGCGTCTGCGCCTGCATCTGCACCCGCAGCCCGGTCGACCAGGCGACGATGGCGTCCGCGTCGCAGTTGACGTACTTGTCCGGCGTCACCTGCAGCAGCAGCGGCATGCCGGAGGTCATCAGGGCGACCTTGCCGCGGCCCGTGATGTTGAGCTGGTACTTCCCCGAGCCGGAGATGCCGTAGAGGCTGTCGACGGCGATGACCTCGTGGTGCAGCGAGGAGTCCATCGCCAGCACATAGCTGCTGTCGACCGTCAGCCCGTCCTGCTCCACCTCCATGATGTGGATGTGCTGGGCCAGGTTGGCCAGGAAGACCGTGCCCTGCCCGTGGCAGCGCATCAGGTCCAGGCCCTCACCGGTGTTCGCCCGGGCGCGGGACTGCTGGTGGCTCTGGTACTCGGCGTCGAACTCGACGAGGCCCTGGTAGGCGACCATCGATCCCTTGCGGGCCAGGACGTCCTCATGCCCCTCGAGGACGACCCGGAGCATCTGCTTGTTCTGCAGACTCCAGCGCTCCTGGGTCTGCTGGTCGTTGTAGGCGAAAAGCGGGCTCTGCATGATGTGTTGCTCCCCCTCAGCCCCGGAGCCGGAGACGGTCGGTGCTGTCCTCACTGGGCTGGACGACGACGATGCCCTGACCGGAGAAGGCCATCTGATAGGCCTCGCCGCTGCCGCGGCCGATCAGCGACTGGGCGCGGAAGCTGCGCTTGCCCTTCACCTTGAGGTTCGGGGACCAGGCGACCAGGGCGTCCGGGTCGACGTACGTCTCGTCCTCGCCGCCGCCGCAGTCGACGACGATCGGCTTGCCGCGTGAGGTCAGGGCGACCCAGCCCTGCCCGGAGATCCTGGTGTTCCACAGGCCCTGTCCGGCGAACTTGGCCAGGCCCTTGACCCGTTCGACGCCCCACGACAGGTGCGCGTCGAAGGCGAGCAGGTTGGTGGCGTTGACGGAGATGCCGTCGCCGTTGAGGTTGATCACGACGACGTTGGCGCCGTAGTCGGCCAGGTAGAGCAGGCCGTCGCCGGAGCACTTCATCAGCGGCGCCCCCTCGCCGGTCAGCCAGTCCCTGGCGATCTGGCGGACGGCCGACGGGTTGGGCTCGTACTGGATGAAGCCCTCGTAGGCGACCATCGAACCGACGCGTGCGAAGAGGTCGTTGCCGGTCTGCATGGCGACCTTCAGCATGTGGTTGCCGTGGTTCTCCATGCGGGCGGTGACGGGAGCGGGGGCGAAGCCCGCGAGAGGCTGGTTCATGACGGGCTCCTTCAGATCTCGTACGGCTGGACGACGATGAAGTTGCCGGGTGCGCCCCGGAACTGGAGGTTGACGCTCTCGCCGGAGGCGCCCGGGTAGGCGTTGCGGCGCATGCGCACCTGGCTGGAGACGATCACCTGGGCGGCGGCCGACCAGGCCACGACGGCGTTGGCGTCGGCGAACGTGGTGGGCGTGACCGGCAGCACCACGGGCGTGCCGTGGGTCTTCACCACGAGGGTGCCGGTGCCCTGGAACTGCATGGTGAACAGCGCCCCGCCGGGTATGCCGTGCCCCTCGATGCGGCGCACCTCGTACTGCAGGCCCTCGTCGAAGGCGAGGACGTTCTCCGCGGAGACGCACACCGCGTCGCCCTGCAGCTCGATCGGGTGCAGCATCGTGGAGTCCTCGGCGAAGAACACCTGGCCCTGGCCGGTGCAGCGCATCAGCTGCATCTCCTGGCCGGTGGCGTTGCCGACGATGCGGCCGGTGAAGCCGGCGCCCTTGTAGGCGAAATCGACCTTGCCCTGGTACAGCACCATGCTGCCCTGCCGGGCCAGCACGGGCTGGCCGCCGATGCTGAGGTCGGCGCGCACCAGCTTGCGGTTCTGCTGGGTCCAGCGCTGGCCGGTGGGCGTCTCCTTGTACTGCTGGAGCGCGCCGAGCACGCCCGGGGCCTGCGGCGCGCCCTGGGGAGCGCCCTGCGGCGCACCGTAGGGCGCCTGCTGGCCGGGGATCTGACCGGGCATCTGCCCGGGCGCCTGGCCCGGCATCTGGCCGGGCACCTGCCCCGGCGGCTGCTGGCCGTAGCCGGGCGGCGGGGTCGGCTGGCCGTATCCGGGAGGAGGCGTGGGCGCCTGGGGTGCCTGCGGAGCCTGGGGCGTCTGCGGTCCGGCGCCGTAGCCGGGCGGCAGGGGTGCCGTCTGGCCGGGCGCCGGCTGACCGCCGTAGCCCGGAGGGGGCGGCGGCTGCTGGCCGGGCTGCCCGTACGGCGCGGGCGCCGGGGCCGGGGGCGGCACCGGGGATCCGCCGGGCGGGGTCTGCATGGGCGCGATGACGGTCGGCGCACCGTGCACATCGGGCCCGGGAGCCGGCGCCGGGGCCCCGCCCGGCGGGGGCGCGAAGCCGGGCGCGGGCTGCGGCGCGGGCGCGGGAGCCGGCGCGGGCTGCGGCGCGGGCGCAGGTGCCGGGGCGGGCGCGGGAGCCGCCGGGGCAGCGCCTCCGGGCGCGGCGAAGGGCGGCGGTGAGGAGGTCTGCGCGGGCGGCGCGAAGCCGGGCGCGGCACCGCCGGCCTGCGGCTGCTGCGCGGCGGCAGGCTCCTCCTCGGCGACCTCGCCGCCGAAGTTCTTCAGCAGTGCTTCGAGTCCGCCGTCGAAGCCCTGGCCGACGGCGGCGAAGCGCCAGACGTCCTTGAAGTAGAAGTCACCGAGCATCACGGCCCGCTCGGTGGTGAACTCCGACCCGTTGAACGGGTACCGGGCGACCTCCTCGCCACCGGCGACAATGCGCAGATAGCCCGGGCCGATCTGGGACATCTGCCCGGCGCCGTCGATGGTGGCGGTGAAGGAGAGCTTCTTGATGTGCTCGGGAATCCGGTCCAGCGTGACCCGGAAGGACTCCGTGTCGCCCGCCTGGGCGCCCAGGAGCTGTATGGACTCCTCCGGGGACTTCGGCTGGTTGTAGAACACGAAGTACCGGTCGTCGGAGAGCCGTTCGTCGGCGTCCAGACCGAAGCAGCTGATGTCGAAGGTGAGCCCGGGACCGGAGATCTGTACGCCTACGTACAGATCCGTGCCCGCCGTGAGATCACTGATCTTGGCCTTGTGGCCGCGTTGGAATTCCCTGGCCATGCGTACGACCGTCCCCCATCCCGAATGTGAGTGCGTCGCGCCAGGCTAACGTCAATCCCGGACACCGGATGAAGTCGGTACACACCCGGTACAGAACGATCGCCTGCACCTTAAGGTGGGGGCCGCGAGGGGTCGGTACCGGGGTCGGTCTGCGCGAGGCCGGGAGCTGCGCGCGCCGCTCGCCCCGGGGTCAGTCGCCCTGAGACTGATCGTTCTGCGCGGGGCGCTCGTCACGGGCGCCCGGCACGTGCGGCAGCCGCTCGGCGGCGACCACGCCCTCGAGGTACCCGCGGGCCCGTTCGGTCTTCGGGTACGCCTCGAGGAGCCGCCAGAACCGCGGTCCGTGCCCGGGCACCAGCAGATGGGCCAGCTCGTGGCACAGGACGTAGTCGACGACGTACTCGGGCATGCCCTGCAGCCGGTGCGACAGGCGGATGCTGCCGTCGGAAGGGGTGCACGAGCCCCAGCGGGTGTTCTGGTTCGTCACCCAGCGCACCGAGGCGGGCCGGGGCCGGCCCTCGAAGTACTGGGCGGAGAGCCGCTCGGCCCGCTCGGCCAGCTGGGCGTCGCCGAGGGCCCGCCTGCTCTCCTGCGCGGCCAGTTTGTCGAGCATGACAGTGACCCAGCGCTGCTCCTCCGCCTCGGACATCCGGGCGGGGATGAGCACGACGGTGCGATCGCCCTCGCGGTACGCGGAGACCGTTCTGCGTCGGCGGGCGCTCCTGCGGACCTCGATCGCGCTCGCCCGTGAGCCGCTCGTCGGCTGGCTCGTCGTGCTGCGCTGTGACTTTCCGGCGCGGTGCAGTGGGTCGGCGGGCACGCCCCGACCGTACCCGCTGAGCACCGGGAAGTCCCGGCTCCGGGACGGTTCGATGCGGTTACGGCCTCCGGGCGCCGGATTTGTACGATGAATCCCGCCCGCCTGTGGACAACTTTCCGCGGCCCTCTCCGCATCCGCGGCATGCTGGCAGCGCCGGGTCCCGACCGGGCCCGGCCGGAACACGGGGACGATCCGGACGAAGGTCCGTGGACGATCCACGCACACGAGCACGTACGGGGGCTGCCATGCATCCGCTGGTGAAACCCGCGCTCCGGCGCGGCTGGCGCGATCTCAACACGGTGCAGTTCGGGATGACACCGGCGCACGCGCTGACCCTGGGGCCGGTGGACACGGCGACAGGTCACTTCCTCGAGCAGCTCGACGGCACGCGCGGCCTCGAGCTGCTGCGCGCCGAGGGCCCGCGGATGGACCTGCCCGGCGACCAGGTCGACCGGCTGGTGAGAAGGCTGGCGCGGGCCGGGCTGCTGGACGACGCCCGGGGCGGCGGGCCGGCAGCCGGGGCACTGCGCGAGAAGCGGGAGGTCATGGAGCGGCTCGGCCCCGATCTGGCCTCGCTGTCCCTGACCGCCTCCGAGCCGGGCGAGGCCCTGGAGCGGCTGGCGGCGCGGCGCGAGGCCCGGGTGCAGGTGCGGGGTGCGGGCCGGGTGGGCGCGGTGCTGGCGGCGCTGCTGTCCGGCGCGGGCGTCGGCGGGGTCGAGGTGCGGGACGTCGGGCAGGTCGAGCCGGCTGACGTGACGCCGGGCGGACTGCCCGCCGAGGCGATCGGCGAACGCCGGGAGGAGGCGCTGCGCCGGGTGGTGCGCCGCACGGCACCGGACCGGCCGCCCCGCCGCGCCGAGCGCCCCCGGCTGTCGGCGGACACCCCCTGCTTCTCCCTGGTGGTGCTCGCTCCGCGGGACGACGTCGCGGTGCACGCGCCCGACCCGGTCTCCGCCGAGCCCCTGCTGGCCTCGGGCACGCCCCATCTGTACGCCGGGGTGGTGGAGGGAACCGGTGTGGTGGGCCCGCTCGTACTGCCGGGCGAGACGGGCTGTGCGGGCTGTCTCCAGCAGCACCGCACCGACCGGGACCCGGTCTGGCCACGGCTGGTGGCCCAGTGGCGGTCCGGGGGAAGGCCGCGTACGACCGCCTGCGACCTCGCTCTTGCCGCTACGGCGGCGGGACTGGCCGCCGCCCATGTGCTCGCCTTTCTCGACGGCCGTGTTCCATCCAGTGCCGGAGCCCGGTGGGAGGTCGTGCTTCCCGGCCTCGCCTGGCATGCGCGCCCGGTCCCGGCGCATCCCGCATGCCCGTGCGGTGCGGCGGAGAAAGGTAAGGGAGAACACACCTCCGGTCAGGGACGGTCGCACGAGACAATGGCCGTGCACGGGCCGCCGGAGGGGGCGCTCCACGAGGCGCACGCACAGCGGCCGGCAGGGACTTGGAGGGCGCATGTCTGATCTTCCCCGCAAGGCGGTCACCCGGACCGCCAAGCTGGCGGCGCTTCCGCTCGGCATCGCCGGGCGGGCGACCTGGGGACTCGGCAAGCGGATCGTGGGCGAGTCCGCGGAGATCGTCGGCCGCGAGCTGCAGCAGCGCACCGCCGATCAGCTGTTCAAGGTGCTCGGCGAGCTGAAGGGCGGGGCGATGAAGTTCGGCCAGGCCCTGTCGGTCTTCGAGTCGGCGCTGCCCGAGGAGATCGCCGGTCCCTATCGTGCGACGCTCACCAAGCTGCAGGAGGCGGCCCCGCCGATGCCCGGCCGCACCGTGCACGCGGTGCTGGCCGAGCGGCTGGGCGAGAACTGGCGCGATCTTTTCCTGGAGTTCGAGGACAAGCCCGCGGCGGCGGCCTCCATCGGCCAGGTGCACCGGGGCGTGTGGCACGACGGGCGCGAGGTGGCGGTGAAGGTGCAGTACCCGGGCGCGGGCGAGGCCCTGCTGTCCGACCTGAACCAGCTCAGCCGCTTCGCCCGGCTGCTGGGACCGCTGGTGCCGGGCATGGACGTGAAGCCGCTGATCGCGGAGCTGAGGGACCGGGTCTCCGAGGAGCTGGACTACGGCCTGGAGGCGCAGGCCCAGCAGGTCCACGCGGAGGAGTTCGACGGCGACCCGGACGTGGTGGTGCCGGGGGTGGTCCACCAGACCGACCAGGTGCTGATCACCGAATGGATGGACGGAATCCCGCTGGCGGAGATCATCTCGGACGGCACCGAGGAGCAGCGCAACCGGGCCGGGCAGCTTCTGGCGCGCTTCCTCTTCTCGGGTCCCGCCCGCACCGGTCTGCTGCACGCCGACCCGCACCCGGGCAACTTCCGGCTGCTGCCCGGCGGTCCGGACGGTGAGGACGACTGGCGTCTGGGCGTGCTGGACTTCGGCACGGTCGACCGTCTGCCCGGCGGGCTGCCCGTCACCATCGGCGAGGCGCTGCGCATGACGCTGGACGGCGAGGCGGAGACCGTCTACGAGATGCTGTGCGAGGAGGGCTTCGTCAAGGAGTCCATAGAGCTGGACCCGGACGCGGTCCTCGACTATCTGCTGCCGATCATCGAACCGGCGCAGGTCGACGAGTTCACCTTCACCCGCGGCTGGATGCGCAGCCAGGCGGCCCGTGTCGCCGATCCCCGGTCCCCCGCCTACCAGTTGGGCAAGCAGCTCAATCTGCCGCCGGCGTATCTGCTGATCCACCGGGTGACGCTGAGCACGATCGGTGTGCTGTGCCAGCTGGGCGCGACGGTCCGGCTGCGGGAGGAGCTGGAGGAGTGGCTGCCCGGGTTCGTGCCCGAGGCGGAGGAGGAGCGGGCGGCCGAGGCGTGAGAGGCGAAGCGGCCGGCTGCGGTGGCTCCTCCCCTACGGCCGTGGTCGCTCCCCTACCACCACTGCGAGTCCAGCCTGCCCTCGATCGCGCGCAGGTTCTCCCGTGAGCAGACCTCGCAGTAGTGGCGGGGCTCGCCCTGCTCCACGGAGAAGGTCCAGGTCGGTTGCGGTCCCTCGGCCCGGGCACCGCAGCGGGCGCACACGAGGGACTCCGGCTCCGCCGCCCGGGAGCGGTTGTCACTGTCACCGGGATGACTCGTCATCCGGCGACGATAGCGCCGCACCGTGCGGCCCGCCCGGCCGGACGCACCGCGGGGGCCGGTCCGCTTCGACACGGACCGGCCCCCGCGGGGAGCAGCTCCTCCGGTCCGGAGGCAGCGCTCTCAGCTGGTGACGGACACTGCCTGGCTGCTGCCGCCTACTGCATGACGGCCATGGCGAGCGCGCGGCGGGCCCGCCGCGAAGCACGCTCGGCACGCCGCTGCATGCGGCGGGCGGTCGCCAGGCGCGAGGCCTGACGCTCGCGTTCGGCCTCCTGCAGTCGCTCGTGCATATGCGCACGGGCCAGGGCTTCTGGGATGAGTTGCATCTCTCGGGTCCTGTTCTGGCGCGAGTCGTTCGCGCCGCTGGTCGTGAAGTCTTCGGTCGCGGAGCCTGCGGGCTCGTGAGTGGACGGCGTCATCGGGGCCTGCTTCTGGGGGTCGTGCGTGAGGGGACGGTCGATCGTTCCGCGGGTGTTCATGCCGTGACCGGGTTCTTGCGCGGGCGACCACGCGGCCGCTTCCGGGCAACGACAACCCCCTGGACGAACAGCTCGCCACCCCAGACGCCCCAGGGCTCACGCCGCTCCTTGGCGCCGGCCAGGCAGGCCTCGATCAGCGGGCAGGTGCGGCAGAGGGACTTGGCGTACTCCACGTCCGCCGGGGACTCCGCGAAGAAGACCTCCGGGTCGTAGGAGCGGCAGGGGACGGGCACGTCCAGGTTCTCGATGGCGTCGTCGAGCGCGGTGAGCGCGGTGAGCGGAGTCAAGGTCGGGTCCTCCGTGGAGCCGTGCTTGGGGATCGTGTCGGAAGGCGGTACGGACGGGGCGTGCGCTTCGAGTTGCACGGTTCGTCTTCCTCGTCTGGTCGTGTCCGGCCGGTTGGCCGGATGGGCGGCTGGTACCGGGTCTTTTCTTGTCCCGAGGCCCCTTCGTTCCGCTGTCCGTGTGGGTGGACAAACAGAAGGGCCGCGGATCCCGGATGGGGTTCCGCGGCCCTGAAGGCGCCGGCCTGACGAATCAGGCTGGATCACTCCAGGGTTCTGGCCCACGGAAGGCCCACATCTGGTTGTGCTTCGTCTGCTTCCGGACTCCGGCACCGGTCGCCGCAAAGGCATAGGCCTGGGCCTGCGCCTGTACTGCTTCCAGTGCCTGGGTCGGTCGCGCATCGCGCCCACGAATGGCAAGACCCGCGGGTGCAAAGGCGGACTCCAGGTGCGCGGCGGCACGGAGGCCGGACACACCGGTGCCCTTGTTCGAGGCGCCGAGCATGCACAGGGAGACGGCCGAGCGACCGGTCATCTCGACGTCGGAGCTGAAGTTGATGCTGATCACTGGACTCGCCTCCTCTCGGCGCTTCGGGGACTGGAGCAGAGCCAGTCCGGCGGATATGCAAGTACAACACGGAATCAGCGCCTCCGAGAAGGCCGCCGCTTCCGTGCCTAAGAACCTATGGGGATTCCCGGGGCATGCGCAAACTATTTTTTCGACGAGTTCGTATCAGTCACGTTCCTGCTCCCCGGCGGGCTCCCGACCTGCGCAGATGGCCAGAACGTCCGCGCCGTAGCGGCCCAGCTTGCGCCTGCCCACGCCGGGGATGCGCACGAGTTCGTACTCGTCCTCGGGTGACGACTCGGCGATCGCCATCAGTGTTCTGTCGGTGAAGATGCACCAGTCGGGCTGCCCGCTGCGCCGCGCCTGCCCGGCCCGCCAGTCGCGCAGCCGCTCGTAGAGGCCCTCGTCCATGTCGGACGGGCAGTCGTCGCAGCGCATCAGCTTCATCTCGCCCGCGTCGGTGAGCGTGCGCCCGCAGACCCGGCAACGGGCGGGGCTGCGCAGTCTGCGGCGCGGGCTCCCGGAACCGGACGGCCCGCTGCGCGCCGCCGGGAAGCCGCGCTCCACGCCTCCCGTGCCGCCGGCGGCGGCCCTGCCCCTGGTGCCGGTCGAGCCCGGTCGCAGGCCGTCGAGGAAGCGGCTGGGGCGGCGGTTCGGGCGGCCGCCCGGAGAGCGGGAGAGCGCCCAGGACAGGTGCAGGCGCTCGCGGGCGCGGGTGACACCGACATAGAGGAGGCGGCGTTCCTCCTCGATCTGCTCGTCGGTCTTTGCGTAGGTGATCGGCATCATGCCCTCGGCGACCCCGACCAGGAAGACCACGTCCCACTCCAGGCCCTTGGCCGCGTGCAGGGAGGCGAGGGTGACGCCCTGGACGGTCGGGGCGTGCTGGGCTCCGGCCCGCTCGTCGAGCTCGACGACGAGATCGGGCAGACCGGCCCGCCGGTGGACGGCCGCGAAGTCCTGGGCGAGGTTCACCAGGGCTGCCAGGGACTCCCAGCGTTCCCGCACCGCACCCGAGCCGGCCGGGGGCTCCGGTGTCCAGCCCTCGCCGGAGAGCACCGCGCGCACCTGGGAGGGCAGGTCGACGGCGTCGTCGAGCAGGTGGTCGTTGCCGCCGAAGCGGGCCGCGGCGCGCAGGGCGGCGATCGCCTTGCGCACCTCGGGCCGGTCGAAGAAACGCTCGGCGCCGCGCAGCTGATAGGGCACCCCGGCGTCGGCGAGGGCCTGCTCATACGTCTCGGACTGGGAGTTGGTGCGGAACAGCACGGCGATCTCGCCGGCCGGCACGCCGGAGTCGATCAGTTCCCGGATGCGGTGGGCGGCGCCCTCGGCCTCGGCCGGTTCGTCGGTGTACTCGGTGAAGACCGGCTCGGGGCCCGGGGCGCGCTGGGAGACGAGCTCGAGGCGGTGGTCGGCGGCGCGGCCGCGGGCCTGGGCGAGCAGCCCGTTGGCGAGGTGGACCACCTGGGGGGTGGAGCGGTAGTCGCGGACGAGCTTGACGACGGTGGCGCCCGGGTGACGGGTGCGGAAGTCGAGGAGGTAGTCGGGGGTTGCGCCCGTGAACGAGTAGATCGTCTGGCTGGCGTCGCCGACCACGCACAGGTTCTCCCGGTCACCGAGCCACAGCTCCAGCAGGCGCTGCTGGAGGGGGCTGACGTCCTGGTACTCGTCGACGACGAAGTGCTGGTACTGGGCGCGGACCTGCTCGGCGACGTCGGGGCGGTCCTGCAGCACGGCCACGGTGAGGAGCAGCACGTCCTCGAAGTCGATCACGCCGCGCTCGCGCTTGAGGTCCTCGTAGACGGAGTAGATCTGGGCGATCTCGGCCGGGTCCCGGGGCGTCTCGCGGCCGGCCTTCGCGGCGGCGGGCGCGTAGTCGCCGGGGACGGTCTGGGTGACCTTGGACCACTCGATCTCGGAGGTGACGTCCCGCAGCTCCCCGCGGTCGAGCCGGATGCGGCAGGCGGCCGCCGCGTCGGCGACGAGCTGGACCTTGCGGTCGACGATCCGGGGCATGGAACCGCCGATGGCTTTCGGCCAGAAGTACTGCAGCTGCCGCAGGGCCGCCGAGTGGAAGGTGCGGGCCTGGACGCCGACCGCGCCGAGCTGGCGCAGCCGGCCGCGCATCTCGCCGGCGGCGCGGTTGGTGAAGGTGACCGCGAGCACGCTGGACGGCTGGAGGATGCCGGCGCGCACCCCGTAGGCGATCCGGTGGGTGATCGCCCGGGTCTTGCCCGTACCGGCGCCGGCCAGCACGCACACCGGGCCGTGCAGCGCGGTGGCGACCTCGCGCTGCTCGGGGTCGAGCCCTTCGAGCACCGCATCGGCCGAGTCGGGTACCTGCGGGAAGAGCGAGGAGTGCGTTGCTGCTGTCACACGGCCATGCTGCCAGGTCGACGGAGACGGGTGAGCCGGTTGTCCACAGGCGGGGGCTTGCAGTCATATGAATGCGGCAGGAGTCACTTCCGGCCACGGCGTCAGGCGCCCTGGTCCGGGGTGCGGCGGGCGTCACGTCCGCCGGGCGCCGGCCGCGGGAATTGTGGCGCTTTCAAGTACGTTCCCCTGTCGGCAGCACCGAATTTCCCTCAGCCGCCGAAGGAGCGCACAAGGACATGCTGGGCACTGTGACGATGTACAGCACCACGTGGTGCGGCTACTGCCGCCGACTGAAGAGCCAGCTGGACCGCGAGGGCATCGCGTACACCGAGATCAATATCGAGCAGGACCCGGAGTCCGCGGCGTTCGTGGAGAAGGCGAACAACGGCAACCAGACCGTGCCCACGGTGCGGGTGGTGCCGGCCACCGGCGGCGAGGAGATCGTGATGACGAACCCGAGCCTCGCCCAGGTGAAGCAGGCGCTCGCGGTCTGATGCCCCCGGCGCCCGGCGTCGGCGGAAGAGAAGGGGCGGTTCCCTGTCCGGAACCGCCCCTTTTCGAGCGCCCCCGGCGTGCTCGGTGACGCCTCCCCGTGTTCGTGTTCCCGGAGCCCCGTGTTCCCGGAGCCCCGTGTTCCCGGGGTTCCGTGTTCCCGGGGTTCCGTGTTCTCGCAGTCTCAGACGAAGCTGCGGGTCGGCAGCGGCCTGCCGTACCAGCGTTCGATGAGGCGGGCGGCGATGGAGATGCCGTAGGGCGGGAGGACCTCGCCGGACTCGAAGGCGGCGGTCAGGTCGTCGCGGGAGAACCAGCGGGCCTCGTGGATCTCGTCGCCGTCGACGTCGATCTCGGTGGAGGTGGCCCGGGCGAAGAAGCCCAGCATCAGGCTGGACGGGAAGGGCCACGGCTGGCTGGCGATGTACTCGACCTCGCCGACGCTGATGCCGACCTCCTCGTGCACCTCGCGCCGCACCGACTGCTCGATGGACTCGCCGGGCTCCACGAAGCCGGCCAGCGTCGAGAAGCGGCCCTCGGGCCAGTGGACCTGGCGGCCCAGCAGGATGCGGTCCTCCTGGTCGGTGACCGCCATGATCACGGCGGGGTCGGTGCGGGGGTAGTGCTCGGCGCCGCAGGCCGTGCAGCGGCGGATGTGACCGGCCGCGGCGATCACGGTGCGCTCGCCGCAGCGGGAGCAGAAGCGGTGGGTGCGCTGCCAGTTCTCCAGGCCGACGGCGTGCACCATCAGCGCGGCGTCCCTGGGCGACAGCAGCAGGCCCGCCTCGCGCAGGCCGGCGGAGCGCGCCGACTGGTCCATGCGGCCGGGCAGGGAGTCCTTCTGCAGGGCGAAGTAGGCGACGCCGTCCTCGTCGATGCCGAGGAAGTAGCGGTGCGCCTCGGTGAGCGGGGCCTCGAAGGAGGGCGTCATGACGAGCTCGGTACGGCCGTCGGGCGTCTCGTCGATGAGCACCTGGCCGCCGGAGACCACGAAGCATCGCGTCGAGGGGTGGCTCCACGCCGCCGCGAGCCATGCCTCGTCGAGCCGGTGGTGTGCGGCGCGGTCGATGCCGCTGGGCGCGGTGAGCGAGATGGGGCGGTCGGCGGTGTGGTCGGTCCAGGTGGTCACGGGTGCTTCCAACTCCCCCGGTGGAACGGATCGGGTCGGCGGGCGGTTCGGCGGACGTGGGGCGGGAGGCGACCGGTCCGGCGGCGCTTCCGGCCGGCGGGCGGGGTTCTTCCAGTGTGCCCCGGCCGGGTGGCCGGTCCTGACCCGCCCGCCGGCGGGCCGGGCCCGGGGCCGCTCGGTGCTTCAGGGGGCGTGCCGCCAGTGCTCGGCGAGGTCGCGCCACAGGTGGGCCGAGGTCTCGACGCCTTTGAGCAGCAGGTCGAGCTCGACCTTCTCGTTGGGGGCGTGCCAGCCGTCGGACGGGACGGAGATGCCGAGGAAGAGCACGGGGGCGCCGAGCACGTCCTGCAGATCGGCGGCGGGGCCCGAACCGCCCTCGCGGGTGAAGCGGACGGGTTTGCCGAAGGCCCTGCCCATCGCACGGACCACGGACTGCAGTGCCGGATGGTCCAGCGGGGTCAGGCACGGGCGGGTGGCGGAGCTGAAGCCGACCTCGCAGCGGATGCCGGCGGGCACCCGGGTCCGGACCCAGTCACCGACGATCTTCTCGATGTGCGCCGGGTCCTGGCCCGCGACCAGCCGGAACGACAGCTTCACCATGGCGGAGGACGGGATGATCGTCTTGCTGCCGGCGCCCTGGTAGCCGCCGCCGATGCCGTTGACCTCGGCGGTCGGGCGGGCCCAGACGCGCTCCAGGGTGGTGTAGCCGGCCTCGCCCGCGGTGGCGTGGGACTTGGCGGTGGCCAGCCACTGCCGCTCGTCGAAGGGCAGCTCGGCGAAGAGCTCCCGCTCCCGGTCGGTGAGGTCGATCACTCCGTCGTAGAAGCCGGGGATCGCCACCCGCCCGTTCTCGTCGTGCAGGGCGGCGACCAGGCGTCCGACGGCGGTGGCCGGGTTGGGCACGGCGCCGCCGAAGGAGCCGGAGTGGATGTCCTGGTCGGGGCCGTACAGCCGGATCTCGCACTCGGCGAGGCCGCGCATCCCGGTGCACACGGTGGGGGTGTCCTCGGACCACATCCCGGTGTCGGAGACGATCACGGCGTCGGCGGCGAGCCGCCCGGCGTGCTGCTCGACCAGCGCCCGGAAGTGCGGCGAGCCGGACTCCTCCTCGCCCTCGATCAGCAGCTTCAGATGGACGGCCGGGGTGGTGCGGCCGGTGGTGGCCAGGTGGGCGCGGACGCCGAGCAGGTGGAAGAACACCTGCCCCTTGTCGTCGGCCGCGCCTCGCGCGTACAGGCGGTTCCCCCTGACGACCGGCTCGAACGGCTCGCTGTCCCAGCCGTCCGCGCGGGCGGCGGGCTGCACGTCGTGATGGCCGTAGACCAGCACCGTGGGTGCGCCGGGGTCGTCGCAGGGCCACTCGGCGTAGACGGCCGGGGCGCCCGGGGTCGGCCAGACCTCGGCGACCGGGAAACCGGTCTCCTGGAGCTTGGCGGCGAGCCATTCGGCGCTGCGGTGCACGTCGGCGGCGTGCTCGGGCTGGGCCGAGACGGAGGGGATGCGCAGCCATGCGGCGAGGTCGTCGAGGAAGGCGGCGCGGTGCTGATCGATGTATGCACGGACGGCGTCGACGGCACTGTCAACGGACTGGCTCATGCTCCCGAGCCTATCGGCCCGCGGGGGTGTCCTCGGCGTGCGGTATCTCACCGGAGGGCTCCCCGAGCAGCAGCCGCTCCAGCTCGGCGCGGCCCGGCAGACTCTCGGGGCGGACCACCTCGCCGGTGCGCACGTACAGGAACGCGGCCGTGACGTTCTCCAGCGGTACGCCCTGCTGCTCGGCCCAGGCGAGCCGGTAGACGGCGAGCTGCAGCGGGTCCGCCGTGGGGGCGCGGTTGGTCTTCCAGTCGACGATCTCGTACGTGGCCTGCTCGCCCTCGCCCTCTCCCTCCCCGGTCCGGTAGACGGCGTCGATGCGGCCACGCACCACCCGCCCGGCGAGGCTGATCTGGAAGGGGGCCTCCACGCGGTACGGCGTGCGGCGAGCGTACTCGGTGCGCTCGAAGGCCTCCTTGAGCGCCTCCAGATCACGTTCGTCGGCGATCTCGGCCTCGCTGCCGGGCAGCTCCTCCGGCTCCAGCATGGGCAGGGTCAGTTCCTCGAAGCGGGACTCGACCCAGGCGTGGAAGCGGGTGCCCCGGCGGGCGGCGGGCTGCGGCGGGCGGGGCATGGGGCGGGCCAGCTCCTTGGCGAAGCCGTCCGGGTCGGCGGCCAGGCGCAGCAGCTCGGAGGCGGTGAGCGAGGCCGGAAGCTGCACCTCGGTGACGCTCTCTCGGGCGCGCAGCAGTTCCCCGGTGAGGGCGTCGAGGTCGCGGTCCCAGGAGGCGACGGTGCGGGCCTCCTCCGGGGTGAGGCGGCTGTCCGGTGTCGCCTGGCGGGGGACGGTGGGACGGTTCCCGGCTCGCCCACCCCCGGTCTCGGCGGGCACGGCTCGCCCACCCCCGGTTCCCGTGGGCACGGCTCGCCCACCCCCGGTCTCAGCGGTCAGCGAGTCGCCCTCCCCGGGGAACGAGTCGTCCTCCCCACGGGACGGATCCTCGGGGAACGGATCCTCGGGGAACGGATCCTCGGGGAACGGTTCTTCAGGGAACGCCCCCTCGGGGAACGACGCCCCGGGGAACGGCTCGCCGAGGAACGGACTCTGATCCTCCGGCAGGAGCTCCTCGTCGTCCGGCGGCGGGGGCCAGTCCGGGTCCTCGTAGGTGCCCGCGTAGGCGTCCGGCTCGGGCACCGCCGCCTGGCCGTTCTCGCGGGCGGCGAGGGCGTCGAGGTGGGCCAGGACGGTCTCCGCGGCTGCCCGCCGCCGGGCGAGGGCGGCGTCGTCCAGGGGCAGGGGCCACGCCTGGTCGCCGGCGGGCCGGTGCAGGCTCGGGTTCTCCTCGTCGTCGGCCGGCTTCTCCGCCCACGCCTCGATCTCGCCGTACCCGGCCGCGCAGTGGTCGTGGAGGGCCAGCAGGAACTCGGAGGGACCGCGCGGCTTCTTCTGCGAGGGACCCCACCAGTGGCCGGAGCCGAGCAGCAGGGAGCGGGGCCGGGTGAAGGTGACGTAGCCGAGGCGGAGTTCCTCGGTGTGCTGGTGCTCCTTCATCGCCTCGTGGAAGGCCTTGATGCCGCGGGCGTCCCAGGAGGTGACGTCGGGCAGGGTGGCCGCGTCGCCGCGCAGCCGGTGCGGCAGCACCTTGCCCTGGGAGGTCCACTTCTCCCGGCCCTGGCTGCTGGGGAAGGTGCCCTTGACCAGGCCGGGGACGGCGACCACGTCCCACTCCAGGCCCTTGGACTTGTGCGCGGTGAGCACCTTGACGGTGTTCTCGCCGCCGGGCAGCGCGTTGTCCAGGCCCTTCTCGTACTGGGCGGCGGTGCGCAGGAAGCCGAGGAAGGCGAGCAGGGTCGCCTCGTTGTCGCCGGCGACGAAGGAGGCGGCGATGTCGAGGAAGTTGGACAGGGTCTCGCGGCGGCGGGCGGCGAGCGCGTGCGGGGACGCAGACAGCTCGACCTCGAGGCCGGTGACGGCGAGCACGCGGTGCAGCACGTCCATCAGCGGGTCGGCCAGGCAGCGGCGCAGGTCGCGCAGTTCGGCGGCGAGGCGGGCGAAGCGCACCCGCGCGTCGGGCGAGAAGGGCAGACCGTCGTCGCCGCCGTCGCCGTCCAGCGGGGTCTCCAGGAAGGTGTCGAGGGCGTCGGCGAGCGAGATCACCTCGGCCGGGTCGACTCCTTCGACGGCCTCGGCGAGCCGCCGGTCGGGGTCGTCGTCGCCCTCCACCCGCGCATGCGACACCAGCAGCCGGGCCCGGCGCCCCAGCAGGGCGAGGTCGCGCGGGCCGATGCGCCAGCGCGGGCCGGTCAGCAGCCGGACCAGGGAGGCGTTGGCGCCCGGGTCCTGCAGCACCTCGCAGACGGCGACCAGGTCGGCGATCTCCGGCAGGTGCAGCAGGCCGGACAGGCCGACGACCTCCACGGGCACGTCCCGGGCGACCAGGGCGGCCTGGATGTCGGCGAAGTCGGTGGCGGTGCGGCACAGCACGGCGATCTCGCCGGGCGGCTTCCCGGTGCGCACCAGGTGGGCGATGGAGTCGGCCATCCACTCCAGCTCCTCGGCGTGGGTGCGCAGCAGGGCGCAGCGGACCATGCCGTCGCGTTCGGCGCCGGGCGCCGGGCGCAGCGCCTCCACGCCGGCGTGCAGCTCGCGCAGCGGTTCGGCGAGGCCGTTGGCGAGGTCCAGCAGGCGCCCTCCGCTGCGGCGGTTCTCGCTGAGCGACTGGCGGGTGGCCGGGCGTCCGTCGGCGTGCGGGAAGTGCTCGGGGAAGTCGTCGAGGTTGGCGACGGAGGCGCCGCGCCAGCCGTAGATCGCCTGGCAGGGGTCGCCGACCGCGGTGACGGGGTGGCCGGTGCCGCCGCCGAACAGCCCGGCGAGCAGCACGCGCTGGGCGACGGAGGTGTCCTGGTACTCGTCGAGGAGCACCACCCGGAACTCGTCGCGCAGGACGCGGCCGACCTCCTCGATGGCGGCGAGCCGGGCGGACAGGGCGATCTGGTCGCCGAAGTCGAGCAGGTCGCGTTCGCGTTTGGCGGCGCGGTAGCGCAGCACCAGGTCGGCCAGTTCGCGGCGGGCGGCGGCGGCCTCGGGGACCTTGCGCAGGTCGGCGTTGGTCAGCTCGAGCCGGCTCAGGGTGTCCAGCAGCTCGGTGTCGTGGGCGCGCAGCTCCTCGGGGCGCACCAGGTGTTCGGAGAGTTCGGCATCCAGGGCGAGCAGATCGCCGACGAGGTCCGCGAAGGAACGGGTGAGGGCCGGGTAGGGTCCTGGCGCCTCGCGCAGCACGCGGGCGGCGAGCTGGTAGCGGGTGGCGTCGGCGAGCAGCCGGGAGCTGGGCTCCAGCCCGATGCGCAGTCCGTGGTCGGTCAGCAGGCGGCCCGCGAAGGCGTGGTACGTGGAGATCTCGGGCTCGCCCGGCGGGTTGTCCGGGTCGATGGCGTCGGGGTCGGTGACGCCGGCCTTGATCAGCGCCTTGCGGACGCGCTCGGCGAGCTCGCCTGCGGCCTTGTTGGTGAACGTGAGGCCCAGCACCTGCTCGGGGGCGACCTGGCCGGTGCCGACCAGCCAGACCACGCGCGCCGCCATCACCGTCGTCTTGCCGGATCCCGCTCCGGCCACGATCACCTGCGGGGCGGGCGGCGCGGTGATGCAGGCCGTCTGCTCCGGGGTGAACGGGATGCCGAGGAGCTCCTTGAGCTGCTCGGGATCGGTGATACGTGCGGGCACATCGAGGAAGGCTAGCGGCGGCCACTGACAACGGGTGAAGGGCGGTGCGTGTCGGGGGCAGCGGGGGCACGTGCGCCCCCTTCGCACAGATCCGCGCGCCGAGACCGCGCGCCGAGACCGCGGGCCGAGACCGCGGGCCGCCGTCACTCCATCCCACCCCACTCCGCCCCGCCCCCGGGAGCCGGCCGCCTACTCCACCACGTGCCGTCCCTCCGGCCGGGCGCTGCACGAGGCGCGGAAGGCGCAGCGCGTGCAGTGCTGGCCCGCGCTCGGGGTGAACCGCTCGTCGAGCACCTTGCCGGCGGCGGTGGCCAGCAGTTCGCCCACCCACTCCCCCTCGAGCGGCCGCTGCGCCTGCACCTTGGGCAGGGACTCGCCGCCGTCCCGCTCGGCGGCCCCCTGCCGCAGCTGGACCAGCTCGGCGCCGCCCGGCTCGGGGCGCACTCCGTCGAAGGCGTCGTCGACGGCGCCCTCGCGGACGGCGAGCTGGTAGACGGCGAGCTGCGGATGCCGCTCGACCTCCTTGGCGGTGGGCGCCTGCTTGCCGGTCTTGAAGTCGACGACGTAGGCGCGGCCCTCGCCGTCGGCCTCCACGCGGTCCATCTGGCCGCGGATGCGGACCTGGTAGTCGCCGGCCTCCAGGGTGACGTCGAAGTCGTGCTCGGTGGCCACCGGGGTGCGCCCGGGGCGCAGACGGTTGGAGTCGACGTGCCACCTCAGGAAGCGCTCCAGCGCCACCCGGGCGTTCTCCCTCTCCTGCGCCGACTTCCACGGGGCGTCGAAGGCGAGGGCGTTCCACACGGAGTCGAGGCGCTCCATGAGGACGTCGAGGTCGGCCGGGGTGCGTCCTGAGGCCACCTCGTCGGCGAGCACGTGCACCACGTTGCCGAAGCCCTGGGCGGCGGTGGCGGGAGCGTCCGCCTTCACCTCGCGGCCCAGGAACCACTGCAGGGCGCAGGTGTTGGCGAGCTGGTCGAGGGCGCTGCCGGAGAGCACCACGGGCTGGTCCCGGTCGCGCAGCGGCACCTTGGACTCGGTCGGCTCGTCCATGCCCCACCACCGGCAGGGGTGGGCGGCGGGCACCAGCGGGCGGCCCTCTTCGTCGGTGAGCGCGGCGAGCCGGGCGAGGCGCTGCGCGGCGGCCTGGCGGAGCGCGTCGGAGACCCGCGGGTCCACGGTGGTGGCGCGCAGCTCGGCGACGAGTGCCGCCACGGAGAGCGGGCGGCGCGGGCGGCCGGTGACGTCCCTGGGGTCGACGCCGAGTTCGGTGAGGAAGCGGGAGGGCTGGTCGCCGTCGTCGGCCGGCGCCTTCACCGCGGTCACCACCAGCCGCTCCCGCGCACGGGTGGCGACCACGTAGAACAGGCGGCGCTCCTCGGCGAGCAGCGCACCGGGGGTGAGGGGTTCGGCGAGTCCGTCCCGGCCGATGCGGTCGGCCTCGAGCAGGGAGCCGCGGCGGCGCAGGTCCGGCCACAGTCCCTCCTGCACGCCCGCCACCACGACCAGCCGCCACTCCAGCCCCTTGGAACGGTGCGCGGTCATCAGGCGCACGGCGTCGGGGCGGGCGGCACGCCGGGTGAGGGTGTCGGCGGCGATGTCCTCGGCCTCGATCTCCTCGAGGAAGTTCAGGGCGCCGCGGCCTCCGGTGCGCTCCTCGGCGCGGGCGGCGGTGGCGAACAGCGCGCAGACGGCATCGAGGTCCCGGTCGGCGTTGCGACCGGCCGCGCCGCCGCGCCGGGCGGCGTGCTCCAGACGCCCCGGCCACGGGGTGCCGCTCCACAGCTCCCACAGCACCTCCTCGGCGGTGCCCCCGTCCGCCAGGCGCTCGCGCGCCTTGCGCAGCAACGTGCCCAGTCGCTGCGCCCCTCGCGCATACGCGGGATCGTGCACCGCCAGCCGCTCGGGCTCGGCGAGCGCCCGCGCGAGCAACTCGTCCGACGGCGGCGGCAGGGAGTTGCCCGCAGCCCGCTCCTCCTCCCGCAGCGCCCGCCCGAGCCGCCGCAGGTCGGCGGCATCCATCCCGCCGAGCGGCGAGGCGAGCAACGTGAGCGCGGTCTCGGTGTCCAGCCAGCAGGGCTCTTTGTCCGTGTCACGGTCACGAGCCCCCTCGCCACGCCCGTGACCGGCAGCCTCCGTGTCCTTCCGGCGGCCGGTCTCCGCAGCACCCTCCGGGCTCGCCGCGTCGCCCGCACCGCCCGCGTCCCCGGCGTCGCCCGCGCCCGCATCCCCGGCGTCCCCGGCGTCCCTGCGCCGTGCCTCCGCCGTGGCGACCGCACGCAGGGCCGTCAGCAGGGGGGCCACCGCCGGCTCGTGGCGCAGGGGGACGTCGTCGCCGTCGACATCGACGGGGACGCCGGCCGAGGTGAGGGCGCGGCGGAGGACGGGCAGGGTGCGGGCGCCGGCGCGGACCAGGACGGCCATCTCGCTCCACGGGACGCCGTCCTCCAGGTGGGCGCGGCGGAGGATGTCGGCGATGTTGTCCAGCTCGGTTCCGGGCGTCGGGTAGGTGTACACCTCGACCCGGCCGCCGTCGCGCGCCGCGCTGAGCTCGCGGTGGGCGCGGACCTTGTCGGCGGGCAGCCGCGGCAGCGGCATGCGCTGGGTGATCAGACGGGTGGCGGCGAGCAGCGCCGCGCCGGAACGGCGGGAGGTGCGCAGCACCTGGACCGGGGCCGGCCGGCCGTCGGCCCGGCGGAAGGCGTGCGGGAAGTCGAGGATGCCGTTCACGTCGGCGCCCCGGAAGGCGTAGATCGACTGGTCGGGGTCGCCGAAGGCGACCAGGGTGCGGCCCTCGCCGGCCAGGGCGTGCAGGAGCCGTACCTGGGCGGGGTCGGTGTCCTGGTACTCGTCGACGTACACGGCGTCGTACCGACCGGCGAGGGCGGCGGCGACCTCGGGACGGCGGGCGAGCAGCACCGCGCGGTGGACGAGCTCGGCGTAGTCGAGGACGCCCTGGAGGTCGAGCACGTCGAGGTACTCGGCGAGGAAGGCGGAGGCGGCCCGCCAGTCGGGGCGCCCGATGCGGCGGGCGAAGGCCTCCAGCTCCCGGGGGCCGAGGCCCAGTTCGCGGCTGCGGGCGAGCACCGCGCGGACCTCGTCGGCGAAGCCGCGGGTGGTCAGGCAGGCGCGCAGCTCGTCCGGCCAGCGCACATGCGCGAGGCCGAGTTTCTCCAGGCCGGCCTGCCCGGCCAGCAGCTCGCGGACGGTGACGTCCTGTTCGGGGCCGGACAGCAGCCGCAGCGGCTCCACGAAGAGATCGCTGTCCTGGTGGGCGCGGACCAGGGCGTAGCAGAACGAGTGGAAGGTGGTCGCCTGCGGGGCGCGCGCGGCGCCGGTGCGCAGCGCCAGGCGGTCGCGCAGTTCCACCGCCGCGCGCCGGCTGAAGGTGAGCACCAGGATGCGTTCGGGGTCCTGGCCGCGGGCCACACGGGCGGCGACGGACTCGACGAGCGTGGTGGTCTTCCCGGTGCCCGGACCGGCCAGGACCAGCAGCGGACCGGACTCGTGGTCAACCACACGGCGCTGTGCGGCGTCCAGAGGAGGGGGATTCACGCGAGCCGGCGGGGTGCGCACCAGCCGATAGGCGCCGCGGCTCCCCCGGCGCACCCGGGGGTGCGGCAGGTCGCTGGTGGAGGAAGAGGAGCTCACGTGGTTCGCCGGTCCTGGTGGTCGTGCTGGGTGTCCCGCGCGGTGCGGGCGGGGGCCGCGGGATGAGGGGGACGCGTGCAGCCGACGCTACGCCGGCGGAGACCCCGGAAGCAGGGCTTCCGCTTGTTCCCGCCAGGCACGTGCGCCACCTGCGCCCCTCGCCTCACGAACGTACGTCATGGCACGGACGTGCCCTTCTTCCCCCGTACGGATCACCGGTCACACGGCGCGGCGCCGGATGCCGGAAGCTGTCAGATGTGACCCTCCGTGTGTCCGCCGCCGTCCCACCGCGCGCGTCTCATGTCGAGGCGCGGGAGGTGACCCTCGGCGGCCCGGCTCGCCTCCTTCAGCGGCGTGCCCTCCGCGCGGTAGCGGGCCAGGGCCCGCAGCTCGTGCCCCGGCAGCAGGACGCCGTCCGCGCGGACGACCCGCCACCAGGGGACGGCGCCGCCGTACAGGGACATCGCACGTCCCACCTGGCGCGGACCGCCCTCCCCCAGCCACTCGGCCACGTCCCCGTACGTCATGACCCGTCCCGGAGGGATGAGCTCGGCCACTTCGAGGACGCGTTCCACGTACGGCGGCAGAGCGTCATCCGCCCGTGCCGGCAGTCGGCTCTCCTGACTCATCCGGCCCATCCTGCACCACCCCACCGACAACGCGACGCGCACGGGCGCACGCCGGTGTCTCGCCCCCGGGCAGCGCTTCCGGCAGACTGTGCGGCCCGCATATGGACCCTGATGCCCCCTTGTACCGGTACGGCATGCCACCATCGTGCGGGCGGTGACTGGTGATACGAGACCAAGAAGAGACGATGAAGCAGCAGGGTGCGCACCCCGAGGGCACGGAGGGCACCTCTGACGCTTCGTCGCGCCCGGGGACCCGCCCGCAGGCCCGCCCGGACAACGGGGCCGCCGGCCCGAAGAGCGGCGGCAAGCCGGACAAGGCAACTCAGGGCGACAAGTCAGGCAAGTCGAGCGAGTCGGGCGAATCAGGTAAGAACACCCGGCGCGAGGCGGCAAAGAAGCGGGATGCGCCCGACATGTCCGACACCGTGCACATCGACGAGGTCGAGGGCGACGAACCGCTGCTCCCGGCCCGCGTGCACCGCCCGTCCGACCTCATGCGCCTCCTTGTGGGCGTCCTGGCCGTCGGCGTGCTGCTGGCGATCGCCGCGTTCGCCCACGGCACCACCGCCGGCCTGGAGCAGGACATCAACAAGGGCACCGGACAGGCGCCCGACCTGCTCATCAAGATCGCGGGACTCGCCTCCAGCATCGCGATCCTGCTGGTGCCGGTGGCGTTCGCCATCGAGCGGCTGATCAAACGCGACGGTCTGCGGATCGCCGACGGCGTGCTCGCGGCCGTCCTGGCACACGGGGTGACCCTCGCCACCGACCTGTGGGTGGCACGGGCCGCCCCGGGCTCCATCCAGGAGGCGCTCACCCAGCCCTCCCCCGGCGACATCAACGGCCTGACCGATCCCGTGCACGGCTATCTCGCCCCGGTCATCGCGTACATGACGGCCGTGGGGATGTCCCGCAGACCCCGGTGGCGCGCCGTGCTGTGGGTGGTGCTGCTGCTGGACGCCTTCTCCATGCTGGTCGCCGGGTACACCACCCCGTTCTCGATCATCCTCACCGTCCTGATCGGCTGGACCGTCGCCTACGGCACGCTCTACGCCGTCGGCTCGCCCAATGTGCGGCCCACCGGGCGCACTCTGATGGCGGGCCTGCGCACGGTGGGCTTCCGGCCGGTGACCGCCTCCCGGGTGGAGTCCGCGGAGGCCCCGGAGGCCGGCGACCGGGGCCGCCGCTACTTCGTCACCCTGGAGGACGGTCCGCCGCTGGACGTGACGGTGGTGGACCGCGAGCAGCAGGCCCAGGGCTTCTTCTACCGGGCGTGGCGCAACCTCACCCTGCGCGGCTTCGCCACCCGCCGCAGCCTCCCCTCGCTGCGCCAGACGCTGGAGCAGGAGGCGCTGCTGGCCTACGCGGCGATCGCGGCCGGGGCCAACGCGCCCAAGCTGATCGCGACCTCCGAGCTCGGCCCGGACGCGGTCATGCTCGTGTACGAGCACATCGGCGGGCGCACCCTGGACGCACTGTCCGACGAGGAGATCACCGACGAGCTGCTGCGCGGCACCTGGCTCCAGGTGCGGGCGCTGCAGTCGCGGCGCATCGCGCACCGCAGGCTGGTGGGCGAGGCGATCCTGGTGGATCGTTCCGGCAAGGTGTTCCTCACCGATCTGCGGGCCGGTGAGATCGCCGCCGGCGAGCTGCTGCTGCGCATGGACGTCGCCCAGCTGCTGGTGACGCTCGGCCTGCGGGTGGGCGCCGAGCGGGCGGTGTCCTCGGCGGTGAGCGTGCTCGGACCGGACGCCGTGGCGGACTGCCTGCCGATGCTCCAGCCGATCGCGCTGAGCCGCTCCACCCGCGCGACCCTGCGCAAGCTGGCCCGGGAGCGCGCCGAACGCGAACGCGAGGCGGTCCTCGAGGCATCCCGGCAGGCCAAGCAGCTGCGCGCCGAGCAGTCCGCGGGCACCCCGCAGGGAAAGCCCGACAAGAAGGCCATGCGGGCCGAGCAACGGGCGGAGAAGCGGGCGCTGGACGAGGCGCTGGAGGAAGCGCGCGAGGAGGACCTGCTCACCCAGATCCGGCACCAGGTGCTGCGGATCAGGCCGCAGGCCCCGGTGGAGCCGGCCCGCCTGGAGCGGGTGCGCCCGCGCACACTGATCAGTTTCATCGCCGGCGCCATCGGCGCCTACTTCCTGCTGACCCAGCTCACCCACATCGAGTTCGGGCCGCTGATCGCCAACGCGGACTGGCGCTGGGTGATCGCGGCGGTGCTGTTCTCGGCGGCCACCTACTTCGCTGCGGCCCTGGCGCTGCTGGGGTTCGTGCCGGAGCGGGTGCCGTTCCTGCGGACCGTGGCCGCCCAGGTGGCCGGGTCCTTCGTGAAGATCGTCGCCCCGGCGGCGGTGGGCGGCGTGGCGCTGAACACCAGGTTCCTCCAGCGGGCGGGGGTGCGGCCGGGCCTCGCGGTGGCCAGCGTCGGCGCCTCGCAGCTGTTCGGGCTGGGCTGTCACATCCTGATGCTGCTGGCCTTCGGCTATCTGACCGGCACCGAGAAGACCCCCTCGCTCTCACCGTCCCGCACGGTCATCGCGGGCCTGCTGACGGTGGCGGTGCTGATGCTGGTGGTGACCTCGGTGCCGTTCCTGCGGAAGTTCGTCGTCACCCGGGTGCGCTCGCTGTTCGCGGGTGTGGTGCCGCGCATGCTGGACGTGCTGCAGCGGCCGCAGAAGCTGATCACCGGCATCGGCGGCATGCTGCTGCTGACCGCCTGCTTCGTGCTCTGCCTGGACGCCTCGGTCCGCGCCTTCGGCGACGAGTCGACCTCCATCAGCATCGCCAGCGTGGCCGTGGTCTTCCTCGCGGGCAACGCGCTGGGCTCCGCGGCGCCGACGCCCGGCGGTGTGGGCGCGGTCGAGGTGACCCTCACGGTCGGTCTGATCGCCGTGGGCCTCCCGCAGGCGGTCGCCACCCCGGCCGTGCTGCTGTTCCGGCTGCTGACTCTGTGGCTGCCGGTGCTGCCGGGCTGGCTCGCCTTCAACCACCTCACCCGCAAAGAGGCGCTGTAGGCGACGCGCTGCCGCTCCCGGCGATCATTTCCGGGCCGTTTCGCCCGGACGGCCGGTGCCCCGCGCCTACCGCCGGGTACGGCCGCAGGATGGGGTCATGCCCAAGTCCTTCCGTGCGCGCGCCGCGGCCCTGACCGCCTCCGCCCTGCTGCTGCCGGCGCTGCTGGCCGGCTGCGGCGAGGACGGCGACCCGGGGCAGGACCTGCCGGATCAGAAGCTCAGCTGGAGGGACTGCCCGGCCCCGTCCGAGGCCCAGGGCGGCGGCCCCTCCCCCTCGCCCCTGCCCGGCGGCGGGAGATGGCAGTGCGCCACGATGAAGGCTCCGCTCGACTGGGACGACCCCGAGGGCGACACCATCGACCTGGAGCTGATCCGGGCCAGGTCCAGCGGCCCCGCGGACCGGCGCATCGGCTCCCTGATCTTCAACTTCGGGGGCCCCGGCGGCTCCGGCGTCACCACGCTGCCCGCCTTCGGCGAGGACTACGAACGCCTGCGCACCCGCTACGACCTGGTGAGCTTCGACCCGCGCGGCGTCGGCCGCAGCGCCCCCGTGCTCTGCCTGAACGACCGGCAGATGGATGCGCACTTCCAGCAGGACGCCACCCCCGACGACGACGCCGAACGCGCCGAGCTGCTGGAGAGCACCAAGTCGTTCAACGAGGCCTGCGCGGACCGCTCCGAGCGGATCCTGCCGCATGTGCGCACCACGGACACCGCCCGCGACCTCGACCTGATGCGGCAGGTCCTGGGCGACGACAAGCTGTACTACTTCGGCATCTCCTACGGCACCGAGCTGGGCGGCGTCTACGCCCACCTCTTCCCCGAGAAGGTGGGCCGCGCCGTGTTCGACGCGGTCGTGGACCCCACCCAGGACCCGGAGCAGGGCTCGCTCGGCCAGGCGCGGGGCTTCCAGCGCGCCCTCGGCAACTACGCGGAGAACTGCGTCTCGCAGACCGAGGAGTGCCCCGTCGGCGACACCGCCGAGGACGTCAAGGACCGCATCGCCGCGCTGCTGAAGGACCTCGACAGCAAGCCGATCCCCGGCATCCCGCCCCGCGAGCTCACCCAGACGGAAGCCCTGAACGGGATCGCCCAGGCCCTGTACTCGCAGGAGTTCTGGGAGTTCCTCACCGACGGGCTCGAGCAGGCCTACGAAGGCGACGGCACCATCCTGATGGCCCTGTCCGACAGCATGACCGGCCGCGGCGAGAACGGCGAGTACAGCAACTTCGTCCCCGCCAACGTCGCCATCAACTGCGCCGACGACACGCCCCGCTACACCGCCGAGGACGTGGAGCGCAGCCTGCCCCGGTTCCGTGCCGCCTCCGAACTGTTCGGCGACTACCTGGCCTGGGGGCTGATCACCTGCACCGACTGGGCCGTGCCCGGAGCCGCCGAGCACCCCGATGTGAGCGCGCCCGGCGCCTCGCCGATCCTGGTGATCGGCAACACCGGCGACCCGGCCACCCCCTACGAGGGGACGCGCAGGATGGTGCGGGCGCTCGGTGAGGGAGTCGGCGTCGAGCTCACGTACAAGGGGCAGGGACACGGCGCCTACGACAGCGGCAACGAGTGCGTGCGGAACGCGGTGCACGGCTATCTGCTGGACGGCAAGGTGCCGCCCGCCGGCACCGTCTGCACCTGATTGCGCCGGTCTGCGGCGGAAGCGAGCAGGTCAGAGGGTTGTCCACAGGCCGCAACGGCACGGCCGGGGTGTGCCTACCATGGCCTGACCGCCCGTCCGCGGCACCGTGCGGAGGGCACCCGAGGGGGGATGTGGCACATGACGCGCTTCGTACGGTGGACGGCTCTCGGGGTCGCCGCCGCGCTCCTGACGGCGGGCTGCACCGGCTCGTCCGGCGACGACGGGGCCCGCGACGACGGCAAGTGGGGCGACTCCGCGCTCGACTGGAAGAAGTGCGAGTCCACCGATGACGCCCCCGCCCCGGGCGAGGAGTGGCAGTGCGCCACGCTCGAGGTGCCGCTGGACTGGTCGAAGCCGGACGGCAAGACGATCGGCCTGGCGCTGATCCGCGCCGAGGCCACCGGCGACGAGCGCCGCGGCTCCCTGGTGTTCAACTTCGGCGGCCCCGGCGGCTCCGGCGTGTCGATGCTGCCGTCCTACGCCGGCACGGTCGCGAAGCTGCGCGAGCACTACGACCTGGTGAGCTGGGACCCGCGCGGCGTCGCCGCCAGCGAGGGCGTGAGGTGCCGTGAGGACAAGGACATCCAGGCGGCCGAGGCCACGGTGGACACCACGCCCGACACCCCGGCCGAGGAGCGGACGTTCCTGTCCGACGCCGCCGACTTCGGCAAGGGCTGCGCCAAGTCGGCGGGCGAGCTGCTGGGCCACGTCTCCACCACCGACACGGCCCGCGACCTGGACCGCATCCGCCAGGCCGTCGGTGACGACAAGCTGAACTACTTCGGCATCTCCTACGGCACCGAGCTGGGCGGCGTCTACGCCCACCTCTTCCCGAAGAAGGTGGGCCGGATGGCCCTCGACGCGGTCGTCGACCCGACGGCCGACATGGTGGGCCACGCCCGCAACCAGACCCTCGGCTTCCAGCGCGCCCTCGACGCCTACCTGAAGTCCACCGGCAAGGACCCCGAGCAGGGTTCCCGCGAGATAGCGGACCTGCTGCGGCGGATCGACGCCGAGCCGCTGCCGACCTCCACCAAGGGCCGCAAGCTCACCCAGTCCCTGGCGATCACCGGCATCATCCTCCCCCTCTACAGCAAGGACGGCTGGCCGGCGCTGACCAGCGCCCTGCGGGCCGCCGAGGAGGGTGACGGCTCCCAGCTCCTCGCCCTGGCCGACGGCTACAACGAGCGCGACGCCTCCGGCCGTTACGGCACGACCACCCACTCCCAGCGGGTCATCTCCTGCCTGGACGACAAGGCGCGGCCGAGCCTGGCGGAGACCAAGAAGCTGCTGCCGGAGTTCGAGAAGATCTCCCCCGTCTTCGGCCCCGCCCTCGGCTGGGACATCGCCGGCTGGTGCCACGACTGGCCGGTTCCCGGCCGGCACGACACCCCCGAGGTGAGCGCCCCGGGCGCCGCCCCCATCCTGGTCATCGGCAACACCGGCGACCCGGCCACCCCCTACGAGGGCGCCCGCCGCATGGCCGACGAACTCGGCAAGGACGTAGGTGTGGTCCTCACCTGGAAGGGCGAGGGCCACGGCGCCTACGGCAACGGCAGCGACTGCGTCGACTCCACCGTCAACGCCTATCTCATCGAGGGCACGGTCCCGAAGGACGGGAAGGTCTGCACGTGAGCATGACGGACGTGCGGGTCCGGGCATGAGAGAAGCCCACGGCGTCCGGGCTGTCCGGAGCCGTGGGCTTCTTCGGATCCGCCAGGGGGCGGATGCCGGGGTCAGTACACCGGCTTGTGGGGTTCGATCTGGTTGACCCAGCCGATGACGCCGCCGCCGACGTGGACCGCGTCGGCGAAGCCGGCGGACTTCAGGACGGCGAGCACTTCCGCACTGCGGACACCCGTCTTGCAGTGCAAGACGATCTTCTTGTCCTGCGGGAGGCTCTCCAGGGCGTTGCCCATGAGGAACTCGTTCTTGGGGATCAGGCGGGCGCCCGGGATGGAGACGATCTCGTACTCGTTCGGCTCGCGGACGTCGATGAGCTCGATCTTCTCACCGTCGTCCAGCCACTCCTTGAGCTGCTTGGGAGTGATCGTGGAGTCGGCGGCCGCCGCCTGGGCCTCCTCGGACACGACGCCGCAGAAGGCCTCGTAGTCGATCAGCTCGGTGACGGTCGGGTTCTCGCCGCAGACCGCGCAGTTGGGGTCCTTGCGGACCTTGACCTGGCGGTACTGCATCTCCAGGGCGTCGTAGATCATCAGGCGGCCGACCAGCGGCTCACCGATGCCGGCCAGCAGCTTGATCGCCTCGTTGACCTGGATCGAGCCGATGGAGGCGCACAGCACGCCGAGCACGCCGCCCTCGGCGCAGGACGGAACCATGCCGGGGGGCGGGGGCTCCGGGTAGAGGCAGCGGTAGCAGGGACCGTGCTCCGCCCAGAACACCGAGGCCTGGCCGTCGAAGCGGTAGATGGAACCCCAGACGTACGGCTTGCCGAGCAGCACGCAGGCGTCGTTGACCAGGTAGCGGGTCGCGAAGTTGTCCGTGCCGTCGACGATCAGGTCGTACTGGCTGAAGATGTCCATCACGTTGTCGGCCTCGAGCCGCTCTTCGTGCAGGACCACGTTCACGTACGGGTTGATGCCCTTGACCGTGTCCCGCGCGGACTCGGCCTTGGGGCGGCCGATGTCGGCCTGGCTGTGGATGACCTGGCGCTGCAGGTTCGACTCGTCGACCTCGTCGAACTCCACGATGCCGAGCGTGCCCACGCCCGCGGCGGCCATGTACATCAGCGCCGGCGAGCCCAGGCCGCCGGCGCCCACACACAGCACCTTGGCGTTCTTCAGCCGCTTCTGCCCGTCCATCCCCACGTCGGGGATGATCAGGTGGCGGGAGTACCTGCGGACCTCGTCTACGGTGAGCTCCGAAGCGGGCTCGACCAGGGGTGGCAGCGACACGGGGACTCCGTTGGTCGGTCAATCAGTACGGTTGTTCCTCCCGTAACACTGCCATGGGCTTTTTCATTCCGAGACACCTGTTCCGATCCGCGAGACGATTTCATCCCAGTAGCCGGGCAGCACCTCCCAGGGATTCGTCTCCCAGGTCTCGGACCGGCCCCCGCGCCCGGTGCGATCGCTGTGGTCGGTGAAGTAGATCGTCGCGGCCCCCTGCCAGCGGGCGATGCGCAGCGCCTCCTCCAGGTGGGGGCGCGGCACTCCGTGAACGAAGTGGCAGAACCGCTCCGGCGGCAGGTCGGCCGTCCACTCGGCGACCTGTGACCAGCGGTAGTCGCTCCAGGGGCCGGAGAAGGTGACCAGCTGGTCGGCGATCTCGGCGTAGCCCGGGTGCGGGTGGATGCCGTGGCCGAGGACGATATGGGCACCGTCACACAGCACGCGGAGCGCGGCGGTGGTGCGCCGCACCTCGTACAGCCTCAGCGCGTCGGCGGGAGGGCGGTCCAGCAGGAAGCCGTCGACCTCGTACCAGTCGAGGTAGCGGTGGGCGTCCGCGATCACCTGGCCGAGACCGCGGTCGCCGTGCGCCGAGTCGAGGCGGCCGAGGACACGGACACCGGCGTTGCGCAGTCGTCCGGCCGCGTCCAGGCAGTGCGGGTCGGGCTGGGCGCCGGGCCCGTCGGCCACGTCGAGGACGACCCAGTGCAGGGGTGTGCCGGGCTCGGTGAGCGCCTTCCACTCGGCCGGGGCGACGAGCGGGTGCGCGATACCGGGAATGCCGAAGCCGGTGCGGAAGTCCGTGCAGGTGAGGCCGGGTTCGGCACGGCTCAGATACGGCATGCCGCCTCCATCCAGATGTCGGCCAGGGATTCCTCGAGGTTGATGCGGGGGCGCCAGCCGAGCCGGTCGCGTGCGGTGCGCACATCGGCCTGCTGCCAGCTGCCGCAGCCGTCGGGGTAGGGGAAGGCCACGGGTGCGGGGTGGTGGTCGCCGTCGCCGGAGCGGGGGTGGCCGATGGCCGTCCGCAGATGCGGGCTGTGGGTGTGGACCCCGTGCGGGGCGTGCACGCCGGGGCTGTCGAGCTCGTGGAGCGCGCCGCCGTAGCCGGCGACCCGGGCGAGGATCGCGGCGGCGTCGCGCAGCCGCACCGCCCGGCCGGAGCCGATGTTGATGACGCCCTGTGCCGCGGAGAGCGAGGCGGCGTGCACCGCGCGCGCGACGTCGCGCACGTCGACGAAGTCCCGCTGGGCGCCGAGCCCGCCCAGTTTCAGTTCGCCGTCGCCGGACTGCATGGCCCGGCGCATGGCCTCGGCGAGCCGCCCGAGCGGGGATCCGGCGGGGGTCCCGGGTCCGGCGGGCGAGAACACCCGCAGCACGACGGCGTCCAGGCCGGATCCGAGGACGAGTTCGGTGGCGGCGAGCTTGCTGACGCCGTAGGGGCCGCCGGGCCGCGGCACCGCGTCCTCGGCGGTGGAGGAGCCGGGCTGGCTGGGTCCGTACTCCGAGCTGCACCCGATCTGCACGAGCCGGGCGCCGCAGCCGCTGCGGCGCAGCGCCTCGCAGACGGTGGCCACGGCGACGGTGTTGTGCCGGGTGAGTTCCCGGGCGCCGCCCCGGGTGGCGCCGGCGCAGTTGACCACGACGCCGGGGTGGACCGCGTCGAGGAAGCGGGTGAGCGCCCCGGGGCTGCCGGTGGCGAGGTCGAAGCGGACGTCGGCGTCGTCGCCGCGGCCGAGGGCGGTGAGCTGCACGGCCGGATCGGCGAGCAGGCGGTCCGCCACGAAGCGGCCGATGAATCCGTTGGCTCCGATCAGCAGGACTCTCATCGCGCGACTCCTTCCGCGTCGTACGAGGCTCCTGGACGGATGGTCATGTGGGGTTCTCCTTCGTCGGGGTGAGGCCATGTGCGGTTGCCGGCGGACGCCCCGGCTGCCGGTGGGGTCATCGGCGGGCCTCCGCGTGGGCGTGGGCCGAGGCTCGGGTGAGCCGGCGAGCGGCGTGGAGCAGCAGGACGCAGGCCGCCGCGCCGCAGGTGAGAGCGGGGAGGGCGGCCGGCGTCCCCTCGGTGACCAGGGTCTCCACGGGGGTGGCGAGGGCGGCCAGGCCGGGCAGGCGCGCGGCGAACACGGCGGCCAGGGCGGCCGCCTGGGTGAGTGCCGTGGCGGTGAGGATCACCCGGGGGGCGTGGGTGAAGCCGTGCACGGTGAGCAGGCGGGACAGGTGGAGCAGGGCGCCCAGGGTGAGGGTGGTGCCGAGGGCCGGGGCCTCGTCGAGGAGGGTCGCGGTGAGCAGGGTGAGGGCGGCCACGGCGAGCAGCTGGAGGGCGACCGTGCCGAGCAGCAGCGGGCGCACCGAGGTGGCGAAGTCCTCCAGGGCCCGGCTGGCGGTGAGCCGGCGGTGGGTGCGGGTGCGGAAGAGGTGGGTCGTCCAGGCGGCGGGGGCGCAGGCCAGCGCGAGGGCGGCGAGGGTCGCCGCGGTGAGCGGCCAGTCGGCGCCGGTGGGCGGGGTGTCGGGGCCGCCGGAGAGCGCGGCGCGCAGCAGCCCCTCGCCCAGCAGGGCGTGGGCGACGAGCCAGCAGACCGGCAGGGCCGTGCCCGGGCAGCGGGGTCCGCTCAGGGGACCCCGGCGCAGGGCGGCGCGCAGGCTGAGGTGGACGGCCAGGGCGCCCGCGGCGGCGGTCAGCAGGCGGGTCTGGCCGCCGGTGTGGCGGAGGGCCACGAGGGTGGCGAGGCAGAGCAGGCCGGGCAGCAGGGTGAGGACCGCCCAGGTGGTGCGGGGCGCCGGTGCGGGCGGTGCGGCCGGGGGCGCGTCGGTGTGGTGGTTGGCGCGGGCGTAGAGCTCCTCGGCCAGGGAGAAGACGTCCCGGTGGCGGAAGCGGGCGGCGGTGCGGTCGGTGACGCCGTGCGCCTCGAGGCCGGCCGCGATCTCCAGGGGGTCGACGGCGGTCTCGCACAGCTCGCGGTGGCGGTGCAGCAGGGCCTTCACCGGGTCGGCGCCCCGGCGGGGGGCGGGAGTGCCCGGCTCACGGGCCGGCGCGCTGAGGTCGGTCATCGTGCTGCCTCCGTGACGGGGACCTGCTCCGGCGCGGCCCAGCGGGGCACGGGGCGGGGCGCGGGGTCGGTCCAGTGGCCGGGGACGTGGGCCTCGGCGGGGCTGGCGAAGGGCCGGGGGACGCCGGTGCGGTCCAGCGGCAGGCGGCGGACCGGGGTGCGGGCGACGGTCTCCAGATAGAGACCGTGGAAGGCGGCGATGTTCTGCTCGACGGTGAACAGCTCCAGCGCGCGGGCGCGGGCGGCGGCTCCGAGGCGCTCACGGCGCTCGGGGTCGCGCAGCAGGGAGACGCACGCCTCGGCGAGCGCCCGCGGGTTGCGCGGCGGTACGACCAGGCCGGTGCCGCCGATGACCTCGACGACCGCGCCGACGTCGGTGGAGACGGTGGCCCGGCCGCAGAGCATCGCCTCGACCAGCCGCACGGGGAAGCCCTCCACCACGCTGGACAGCACGGTCACCGCACCGGCGGCGTAGGCGTCGGCCGGGGTGGGCAGTTCGGGGCCGCCGATCTCCTCGAAGGACACCGGGTTGTCGCCCACGGCGTGCGGTCCCTCGGCCTCGTCGGGGAAGAGCTGGGCGGCCAGCATGCGGCAGTGGCCGAGGTAGGCCTCGCCCTCGGGCCCGGCCGGGCCGCCGACGATGCGCAGCCGGGTGCCGGGCTCCTGCTTGCGGATCTCCGCGAAGGCGTGCAGCAGCGACACCAGGTCCTTGGCCGGCTCGACGCGCCCGACCCAGACCAGGGTGTGCGGGTCGGCGCTCGCCTGGCTCTCGCCCACCTCGGCGAAGGGGGCGGCGTCCATGCCGGGGTAGACCGTGCGCAGCTTCGTCCGGTCGGCGCCGCACCGTTCCTGCCAGCGCCGGGCGTGCGTGTTGCCCGGCGTGACGAAGGCGGCCTGCCGGTAGATCTCGGCGGCGAGCCTGCCGTGGAAGGCGGCGAGCAGGGACCGGACGGCCGGTGAGGAGTCGGGCCGGGTGAGGTAGTGCCTGCGCAGCCGCACGCCGTACTCGGTCACCAGCAGCGGGACGCCGAAGAAGTGACGGGCGAGCAGGCCGGGCAGCGCGGCCGTGCCGCCGGAGGCGGCGTGGCACAGATCGACCGCGCCGAGGCCGTTCTCCTCGTACCAGTCGAGGGTCAGGGGGCGCAGGGCGCGCTCCAGGTGCGCGGCCACGGTGAGCAGATCGGGGACGCGCGCCTCGCGCGCGGGGCGCTGGGCACCGGGCGCGCGACAGGCGCACTCCAGGGCGCGTACGGCGGCCTCCGACCGCAGGGCCGCCGCCAGTCCGCCCTCCTCGCGGGCGAGTTCCGCGAGCCCGTAGAGGGCATTGGCGAAACGGTCCGCCTGATGCGGGACGCCGGGCGCCTCGGCGGTGCCGGCGTCGGAACGGGTACCGGCCGGTGCGGGGTCGGCGGTGCAGAGCGCGGCGGCCAGTTCGGCGTAGTGCTCCGTGAAGCGCCGGCGTGCGCGGCGCCCGTACACCACCCCGTCGTCCTCCGACGTCCACAGCGGCGCCGTACGCACCCGGCTGACCTGCGGCGGCAGCGGGACCCAGCCCTCGTCCTCCTCGGCCTGGCTGCGGCTGAACGCATAGACGTCGAACTCGTGCTGACCGAGCCCGCGCACCAGGCGGTCGCACCAGAGCCTGGCGTCACCGCTCACATACGGGTAACCACCCTCCGTAAGCAGTCCGATGCGCACAAGCACCCCCGATCTCCCGTATGGGGAGCCGCCGTTGCCCCGGCGGCTCGCAGCGGGACGAACGTATGCGGACAAGGCGGTGGAGCGACGGACGGTTGTCCGTCGCTCCACCAAAAGGGGTGAACGGTCGTAACTTTCCCGTGCGGGGCGCGTTTGGCCGCGCTACGCGCCCGTCGGCCGCCCGCCGCTCAGAGCCAGGTGATCACCCGTCAGCTGTTCGGGTAGGCCCAGGGGTTGGGGCGGCAGCTGATGCCGTCGTGATCCAGGAACTTGGTCTGCTGCTGCATCACCGGGGCCAGATCGCCGTCCTTGTCACAGGTGACGTGGCCGTAGCCGAGCCGGTGCCCGATCTCGTGGTTGATCAGCATCTGGCGGTAGCCGAGCAGGTCGTCGCCGTAGGTCTCGGCGCCCTGCGCCCACCGGTAGGCGTTGATCATCACGCGTTCGGTGGCGGCCGAGTCGCAGGAGACGTTGTCCTCGGTGGTGTCCAGACCGGACTTGGCGCACCACTTGGCGGTGGTGCCCGGACTCGCCAGGGTGATCACGAAGTCGGGCCGGCCGGAGTGGATCCGCTCGAAGGTGCGCGCCCCGCCATGCGCCCAACTGCGCTGGTCGTTCAGCGTCCTGTGCACGGCCTCGGCGAACAGCTCGCCGTCCAGGCCGAGTCCCTTCTCCACGTCCACCCGGTAGGTGATCTTCTGCCCCTTGCCGGGCGCCTTGTCGACGCCGCGGATCGCCTCGAACACGCCCGAGCCGGTGAGGTCCGCGCCCAGCGGGTACCTCTTGCTCATCTTCTGCTCGTACGTCGCCGGCTTGGCGCCGGGCGTCTCGCGGTCGTCGCCGCGCGAGGCGGGGCCCCGGTCGTCGCGGGACTGCTCGGGGGCGGACTGCGCCTGCACCGCGCCGCCGCTGCGGTCGTCGGCGACCTGCCCGGCGACGACGACGGCCAGCGCGGTGGTGACGGCCGCGGCCGCGATCCCGGTGAACGTGCGCCCCTTGCCGCCCTTCGGCCGCGCGGGCGCACCGGTGGGCGGCGCGTCGTCGTCCGCCGCGTCCGTTTCGTACGGGTCGTCCGCGGCGTCGGCCGGGGAGGCGGTGTCCCATTCGGTGACCGTGGCGTAAGGGTCGGCGCCCCGGCGGGGCGCCGGCTTGGTGCGCGGGGTGAAGAGATCGCCGGGCTCGTCGAAGGCGTCGAGGTACTCCTGCCGGACGCCGCCGGCGCCGACGGGGTTGCCGGCAGGCGCCTGCCGCTGCCGCGGCAGGGGCGGGGCCACCCCGGCCTGCCTGCCCTGACCGGCCGCCGCGGCCGTCCGCCCGTTCAGCTCGCCCCAGCCGCCTCCGCCTTCCCGCTGCTCCGGGTGACCGCCGCGCACCCGCGGCGTGCCGTGCACGGGCGTGCCGTCGGGGAAGCGCGGGACGCCCTGCGCGGGCGTGCCGCCGGGGAAACGAGGGACACCGTGCGCGGGCGTACCGTCGCCGAAACGAGGGACGCCCTGCGCGGGCGTACCGTCGCCGAAACGAGGGACGCCCTGCGCGGGCGTGCCGTCGGGAAAGCGCGGGACTCCGTGCGCCGGAGTCCCGTCCGCGAAACGCGGAACACCCTGCGCCGGCGTCCCGTGGGGCTCGGCCCCGTGGCCGCGTGGCGTCTCGCGTCCCGGCATCGGGCGCGGCGGGCCTCCGTAGGGCGGGGCACCGTACGCCGGGCCGCCCGGCCCCGGAGACCCTCGTCCCGGAGTTCCTCGTCCCGGCGCCCCCCGTCCGGGAGCACCCAGGACCGGCGTCCCGTGGGGCGGGGTGCCATGAGCCGGGGCGTCGTACCGGGCGCCGTCGTAGGCGCCGGCCCCCTGACCCGGGGCCGGGTACGTCCGCCCGCCGGGCCCGGGACCGGGCGGCGCCTGCTGCGGCCGGGCGGCCTGCGGAGCCCTGGTGTCCCAGCGACCCGTGCCTCGGCGCGTCTCGTCCACGCCCGCGCGGCTCTGGCGCGTCGGGGTCGTCTCCGTGGTGCCGCCCTTGGGGGCGGGTCCACGACGGCTGTGGCGTCCCACGTCGCGCCTCAGCCCCTCACGTTGTCGGCGGTGACTCCGCCGTCGGCGGCCGCGTCCGCACCGGCGGACGCGTCCGGGGCGCCCTTCGCGCCCCGGACCAAGGTAGCCCCCTCGGCCGGAGATTCCCCCGCATCGGCGAGGAGTTCACGAAATGCGGCGGCCACCGTCTCGGGATACTCCATCATCGCCACATGGCCGGCGTCGGGCAGCGTCACAAGGCGGGAGTCCCGGAAGGCGCGGGCCGCCCGCTGGGCCATGCGGAAGCCGACGAGCTTGTCCCGGCCGCCGTAGATCAGCAGGGTCGGCGCCAGCACCCGCTCGGCCTGGCGCCACAGAGCGTGCTGGCCACCGAGGGTGTAGGCGTTGACGAGCCCGCGCGCGGAGCGGGCCATCGCGTCCCAGAAGTACGGCAGTCGCATGCGCCGCTCCATCTCGTGCACGGCGTTGCGGAAGCCCTCCGGAGTCACCCGCGAGGGGTCGCCGTAGCAGAGCGCCAGCACGCCGCGCACCCGCTGCTCCGCGGTCCACTCACGGGTGATGCGGGTGAACAGGGGTGCCACCCCGGGCACCGCGAGCAGCGCCGTCGGCACGGCGGTGCGCTGCACCCGCAGTTCGGGCAGGGCGGGCGACACCAGGGTGAGCGTGCGGACCAGGTCGGGGCGCACGGCGGCGACCCGGGTGACGACCGCCCCGCCCAGCGAGTTGCCGAAGAGGTGGACCGGGCCGCGCCCGGACTCGTCCAGATAGCGAATCACCGCGCGGGCGTGCGCGGTGATCGAGTAGTTGCCGTCGTCGGGGGGCGGGGAATCGCCGAAGCCCGGCAGGTCGACGGCCTCGTTGTCGAGGACGTCGTCGAGCAGCGGCATCAGCGCCGACCAGTTCTGCGAGGAGCCGCCCAGGCCGTGGACGTAGAGGGCGGGCGGCAGCCCCTCCCGCGCGGGCCTGCGTGCCCGTAGTGTCAGGGTGACGCCGGGCAGCCGGACCGACCTGAGATGCTCGCCCTCCCCGACCCTCACGGCGGCCGCCTTGGGCAGCACGTTTGCGGGCGGCACGGACGGCAGCTCGGTCGAAGACATGCGGCAATGTTACGAGACGATCACGCGGTGGTTCATGTGTTCGCCGTCACAGCGCCGGTCGAAAACGGCCGGTCACCGGGTGCGCACCGGGTCACCTGAGGGTCGCTCATCGCATAGCGTCCGGATCGGGTGTCTCCTAGGCTCGGACAGAGGGCACCCGCATATGGCCCCTGCATCACCAGGGACGATCGTAGGAAGGGAGCCCGACATGGCCGTTGACCCCACCGACCCGGAGACGCTCGAGGAAGTCGAGGACGCCCAGGAGGGCGAGGAGTACGACGTCGAGGCCCCCAGGGTCGACGCGGCCGAGCAGCAGGCGGACATCATGCCGGAGCACGACGACCCGCTGACGGGCGTCGACCCGGACCGCGCCAACGAGGCGGACCTGCTGGAACAGGCTCGGATCGTCTCCCTGGACGAGGACGACTACCGCTGATCGGAGCAGGGGAGAGACCGCGTGTTGCCCGCTCCTGCGACGTTTGAAACCGTCCGTGCCGCTTTCGTCGTCGTCCGGTCCGTGAAATTCTGCGTTCTCACCGCGCACACCACGGTTACCGAAAAGTACGATGGCGGCGCGGCTCACACCGCATGTGGACGACAATGGGAGGCGGCGTGACAGCCATCGAGCAGACAGAGGCGGTACGCCCGAAGGGCACCCGCCTGCCGCGCCGAGCCCGACGGAACCAGCTGCTGGGCGCCGCCCAGGAGGTGTTCGTCGCGCAGGGCTACCACGCGGCTGCGATGGACGACATCGCCGAGCGCGCCGGCGTGAGCAAGCCGGTGCTCTACCAGCACTTCCCGGGCAAGCTCGACCTCTATCTCGCACTGCTGGACCAGCACTGCGAGTCACTGATCCAGGCCGTGCGCAACGCGCTGGCGTCGACGACGGACAACAAGCAGCGCGTCCGGGCGACCATGGACGCGTACTTCGCCTACGTGGAGGACGACGGCGGGGCCTTCCGCCTGGTCTTCGAGTCGGACCTGACCAACGAGCCCGCCGTGCGCGAGCGGGTCGACAAGGTCACGAACGACTGCGCCGAGGCGATCTGCGAGGTCATCGCCGAGGACACCGGCCTGTCCCGGGACGAGTCGATGCTGCTCGCCTCGGGTCTGGGCGGTCTCGCCCAGGTGGTGGCGCGGGCCTGGCTGCACAGCGACCGCACGGTGCCGCGCGACCAGGCGGTCCAACTGCTCACCTCGCTCGCCTGGCGGGGCATCGCCGGCTTCCCGCTGCACGGCAGCGACGCCGGTCAGCAGCAGGGCGGCGAGCAGCAGCGCTGAGCGCGGCGGGCGGGCGTCTGTTCCCGTCGGCTGTTCGCTCCTGGCGTGGCCGGGCGGACCGTGCAGGTCCCCTCACCGGGCTAATGTGTGCGGAGTACGGCGCGGTAGGTCGCGCACTTCACTGACCGTCGGAGGGACATAGCCGTGGAGGTCAAGATCGGCGTGCAGCACGCGCCGCGCGAGATCGTTCTGGAGAGCGGTCAGAGCGCCGAGGAGGTCGAGCGCGTGGTGGCCGAGGCGCTGGCCGGGAAGTCGCAGCTGCTGAGCCTGGTGGACGAGCACGGCCGCAAGCTCCTCGTCCCGGCCGACCGGGTCGCGTACGTCGAGATCGGCGAGCCCGCTCCGCGCAAGGTGGGCTTCGGCGCGCTGTAGCGGAACGCGCGGGACACATACGGGCGAAGGGCCCGGCGGTACGACACCGCCGGGCCCTTTCTCGTCGTGCTCTCGTCGTGCTGCCGTCCACTCTCGTGGTGCTGCCGTCCGCTCTCGTCCGCTCTCGTGGTGCTGCCGCCCGCTCCCGTCGTGCCCTCGGCGTGCTCGCGCCGTCACCAGGGCGCGCGTCCACGGATGGAGCACGGAACCCCCACAGGGGAGGATTGGATTCCGCAGGTCAGGGGTAAACCGGGCTACGACCGATGTGAGCAGGCCGGCCATGTGGGAGGGACCCCCGAGATGCTCTTGCAAGCGCTCAGCTCCGCGATCCTCGGCCTTGCTCTGTCGTGGGTGGCCGCCCACTGGTTGTCGCACCGGCTTCCGGCCCGTGCGCTGGTGCTGTCCACGGGGGTGGCCGGAGCCCTGTTCGGTGCCTTTCTCGCGGATACGGCGCTGGAGGCGGGTGGCCTGGCGGCCGGCCTGCTGGGTGCGGTGATCGTCTGCGTGGCGTCTCTGTCGTTGCTGCTGCGGCCCGCGGGAAGACTGCGGGGGCGGTCGGCGACCGCGTAAGGGCCGCCGGGGCCGTCGTACCGAAGAGGGCGCGGCGCACGGACCCGGGGGGCGCGGGGAACCGCGTACGGCGCCGCGGACCCGGGCGCCCTCGGTCGAGGTGAGATGCGCGGTCCTCGCCGCCCCCGGGGCAGGTACGGTCACCCTCTCCGACGAGGGAGCCGTGTCAGGCCGCGAGGCCCAGTGCGGCCATGCGCTTGGTGTGGGCCTCGGTGATGCGGGAGAACATCTTGCCGACCTCGGCGAGATCGAAGCCGTCCGCGACGCCGCCGACCAGCATCGTGGACAGCGCGTCCCGGTCGGCGACCACCCGCTGCGACTGGGACAGGGCCTCGCCCATCAGACGCCGCGCCCACAGCGCCAGCCGTCCGCCCACCCGCGGATCCGCCTCGATCGCCGCGCGCACCTTCTCCACGGCGAAGCCGCCGTGCCCGGTGTCGTCCAGTACGGCCAGCACCAGGGCGCGGGTGTCGGAGTCCAGCCGGGCGGCGACCTCACGGTAGAAGTCGCTGGCGATGGAGTCGCCGACGTACGCCTTGACGAGCCCCTCCAGCCAGTCGGAGGGCGCGGTCTGCTTGTGGAAGCCGTCATACGCGGCGACGAACGGCTCCATCGCGCTGGTCGGGTCCTCACCGATCTCCGCCAGCCGGTCCCGCAGCCGCTCGAAGTGGTGGAACTCGGCCGAGGCCATCTTCGCCAGCTCCGCCTTGTCCTCCAGCGTGGGCGCCAGCTTGGCGTCCTCCGCCAGCCGCTCGAACGCCGCCAGCTCCCCGTACGCGAGCGCGCCGAGCAGGTCCACGACGGCGGCGCGGTACTGCGGGTCGGCTGAGGCGGCCGCCCAGTCGAGGGCAGCGACACCGGTGTGTGCGTCGGTGGTCTCGGGGGCGTCCGCGGCGCGATCAGGCTTGTCAGAGCTCGTCATGAAGCGCACAATAGCCCGCCTGCCGCATCCGGGAAGGTCCTGGTCGATCAGTGTGACGACGACTACGTGACCAAATCGGCCATCGCATGTGCGCGAATCCGGGGTATGGTGGTAATGAGCCTGCTGAGCACGTCGACGTACTCGACAGGCCGCATGTATGAGGATGCCCGGTCGGTGGCCCGATCGGCTCCGACCAGACAGCCCTCATGGACCGTACGGCACCTTGCGTACGGGTTCCGGAGGGGGACACCCTCAGCGGTTCGAGCGCTGGAGCGTAGGCAGTGGTCCCGTGCCTCACGGCACAGCCCGTAAGGCAGCCGACGTCCCCGGCACGGTCACATCAAGACCCCCGCGCTCGCCTCGTACCGCGCACACAGAAGAGGCAGCACCCTGACTACGACGTTCCGAGAGCTCGGGATCCTTCCCGAGACCGCCGAGGCCCTGGAAGCCGTCGGCATCACCACACCTTTCCCCATCCAGGAGATGACGCTCCCCGTCGCCCTCTCGGGCACGGACGTCATCGGCCAGGCCAAGACCGGCACCGGCAAGACGCTCGGCTTCGGCCTTCCGCTCCTCGAGCGGGTCACCGTCCCGGCGGACGTGGAGGCGGGCCGCGCCGAGCCGGACGACCTCACCGACGCCCCGCAGGCGCTGGTCGTCGTCCCCACCCGCGAGCTGTGCACCCAGGTCACCAACGACCTGCTCACCGCCGGCAAGGTGCGCAATGTGCGCGTCGTCGCGATCTACGGCGGCCGCGCCTACGAACCGCAGGTGGAGGCGCTGAAGAAGGGCGTCGACGTGGTCGTCGGCACCCCGGGCCGCCTGCTGGACCTGGCCGGCCAGAAGAAGCTGGACCTCAGCCACGTCAAGGCCCTGGTGCTGGACGAGGCCGACGAGATGCTCGACCTGGGCTTCCTGCCCGACGTCGAGAAGATCATCAATCTGCTTCCGGCCCGGCGCCAGACCATGCTGTTCTCGGCCACCATGCCGGGCGCGGTCATCGGCCTGGCCCGCCGCTACATGTCGCAGCCCACGCACATCCGGGCCACCGCGCCGGACGACGAGGGCGCCACGGTGGCGAACATCAAGCAGTTCGTCTACCGCGCCCACTCCATGGACAAGCCGGAGATGGTCGCCCGCATCCTGCAGGCCGAGGGTCGCGGACTGGCGATGATCTTCTGCCGCACCAAGCGGACGGCCGCCGACATCGCCGAGCAGCTCCAGCGGCGCGGTTTCGCCGCCGGCGCGGTCCACGGCGACCTCGGCCAGGGCGCCCGCGAGCAGGCGCTGCGCGCCTTCCGCAACGGCAAGGTGGACGTGCTGGTCTGCACCGACGTCGCCGCCCGGGGCATCGACGTCGAGGGCGTGACGCACGTCATCAACTACCAGTCGCCCGAGGACGAGAAGACCTACCTGCACCGGGTGGGCCGCACCGGCCGCGCGGGCGCCAAGGGCACGGCGATCACGCTGGTCGACTGGGACGACATCCCGCGCTGGCAGCTGATCAACAAGGCGCTGGAGCTGGACTTCAACGACCCGCCGGAGACGTACTCCACCTCCCCGCACCTGTTCAGCGACCTCGGCATCCCCGAGGGCACCAAGGGTGTCCTGCCGCGCTCGGCGCGGACCCGTGCCGGGCTGGACGCCGAGCAGGTGGAGGACCTGGGCGAGCCGGGCGGCCGCGGTCCGCGCGGGCGCGGCGGCCGCTCCGCCGACCGCGAGCGCCCGGCGCGTACGCCGCGCCGCCGCCGGCGTCTGCGCGCGGGCACGCCGCTGGACGAGGCCGGTCAGGCCCAGCCCGCGGTGAGCGAGAGCACCGGTGAGGCCGAGGACGGCACGGCCGCCCGCACACCGCGACGACGCCGCCGCACGCGCGGCGGGGTCGCGGCCGAGGCGGCACCGGCGGCAGAGGCCGCCGTCGCGACGGCCGAGGGCACGGCCGAGGACGCCGCCGAGGCTCCGGCCAAGCCGCGCCGCCGCACCCGCCGCTCGGCCGAGACGGCCGCGGCGGAGACGACGGCCGAGGTCACCCCGGCGGCCGGGGCGAGCACGGACCCGGTGGTGGCCGAGGAGCCCGAGGCTCCCGCCGCCGAGCCGCGCCGCCGCCGCACCCGGAAGTCCGCGGCCGCACAGACCGCGGTCGACTCGGCCGAGGGCGCCGCAGAGACGGCCGGGACGGCCGGGAGCGCCGAGACCGGCGAGGCGAAGCCGCGTCGCACGCGGAAGAAGGCCGCCGAGGCCGTGGCGGACACCGCGGAGGGCGCCGAGGCCAAGCCGCGCCGCCGCACCCGCAAGACCGCCGACACCGCACCCCTGGCCGACATCCCGGCCCAGGCCGCGACGGACACCACGGAAGCGGAGACCAAGCCCCGCCGCACCCGCAAGACCGCCGCCGAGGCGGAAGCCGCCGCCGACACGGCCGAGGCCACCGAGGCCAAGCCGCGCCGCACCCGCAAGAAGGCGGCGACCGCGGAAGCCGCTGACGCCGAGGCCAAGCCGAGCCGTACCCGCAGGAAGGCCGCCGAGGCCGTGGCGGACACCGCGGAGGGCGCCGAGGCCAAGCCGCGCCGCCGCACCCGCAAGACCGCCGACACCGCACCCCTGGCCGACATCCCGGCCCAGGCCGCGACGGACACCACGGAAGCGGAGACCAAGCCCCGCCGCACCCGCAAGACCGCCGCCGAGGCGGAAGCCGCCGCCGACACGGCCGAGGCCACCGAGGCCAAGCCGCGCCGCACCCGCAAGAAGGCGGCGACCGCGGAGCCCACGGAGGGCTGATCGAACGGTGACGGCCCGGTTCCCCGCGCGGGGGCCGGGCCGTCGGCGTGTGCGGGGCCGCCCGTTACGCTCACCGCGTGACCGCCGACCTCACCGTCCCCCCTTACGAGACCCGTCGGCTTCCCACCGCACGCGGGTCGTTCGCCGTCGTCGACGTGCCCGCGGCCCCGGGGTCCGACGCGAAGGGCACCGCGCTGCTGCTGCCCGGGTACACCGGCAGCAAGGAGGACTTCACGCTGCTGCACGGGCCGCTCGCCGCGCGCGGGTACCGCAGCGTCGCCGTGGACGGGCGCGGGCAGCACGAGTCGGACGGGCCGGACGACGAGTCCGCCTACGCGCTGGACGAGCTGGCGCGGGACGTGCTCGCGCAGGTGGCGGCGCTCGGGGAGCGGGTCCATCTGGTCGGGCACTCGCTCGGCGGGCTGATCGCCCGCCGCGCCGTCCTGCTGGACCACTCCCCCTTCCGCTCCCTCACCCTGATGGCCTCGGGTCCTGCGCGCATCTCCGTCTCCCAGGAGCAGCGGGTGCGGCTGCTGCGGGACGCGCTCGCGGTGATGTCGATGGAGGAGTGCTGGAGGGCGATCCTGGCGATGGGCCCGCCGGAGGAGGTCGGCGGACCGGCGCGCGGCATCGGCGGGCCCGAGCTGCTGCGCCGCCGCTGGCTGCGCACCCGGCCCGCGCAGCTCCTCGCCACGGGGCGGCAGCTGTGCACGGAGCCGGACCTGGTGGACCGGCTCGCCGCCGTGCCGCTGCCGTTCCATGTGCTCTCCGGCTCGCGGGACGACACCTGGCCGGTGGCGGACCTGGACGCCATGGCCAGGCGGCTGAACGCGCACCGCTCGGTGATCGAGGGTGCCGAGCACTCCCCCAACGCGGACCGGCCCGAGGAGACCGCCAGGGCGCTCGCGGACTTCTGGGACGGGATCGAGCCCTCGGCCGGCGGCTGATGCCGGACAGAAGCCGATACCGGGCCTAGTACTGCGCCTGCAGGTGGTCCCAGAAGCCGTCCCGCAGAGCCCGGCGCAGGTCCGACTGGCCGCGCAGGGAGTACTGGAGCAGGCCCTCCGCCTCGACCAGCAGGTCCTGGTCGACGGAGCCCGGCAGATAGGGGTGGCCGGGGAGCAGTTCGAGCAGGGAGTCGCGGCCACGGGCGGCGAGCCACTTGGCGGCGATCTGCGCTCCGACGAACCGCACGTCGTCGCGGGTGGGCCGGCCGGCCGCGGGCTCGTAGGTGGCGGGGGTGCGCCGGGTGACGTAGGGCTTGAAGAAGTCCAGGTCGAAGGTGCGCTGGCTGTCCACCTCCCACAGCAGCGGTTCGGCCTGGTTGCGGCCCTCCGGGGCCTCGATGCCCCACAGATGGACCCGGGCGCCGTACCCCTGGGCGGCCTCGACGGCGGAGACCAGGTCCTCGTCGCCGCCGAGCAGGGCGGCGTCGCTGATGGCGCGGTGCCGGGCGAGTGACTCCAGGTCGCTGCGGATCAGGGAGTCGACGCCCTTCTGCTGGTTGTTGGCGTTGAGGTTGCCGAGGCGGACCTTGACGTCCGGCAGTTCGGCGATGGACTGCTGCTCGGCGGTGTGGATGCGGCGCCGGGCGCCGTCGTACCAGTAGACGCGCAGCAGCCTGCTGTCGGCGAAGATGCTGCGGGCGCGGTCGATGAGTGCGTCGATGAGTCCCTCGGCGTCGAGGTCGAAGGCGCGGCGGTCCTCGGTGCCCGCCACGAGCCGGCCGGCCGCCGCGTACAGGTATCCGGCGTCGACGAAGATCGCGTGCGTGGAGGGCGTCTTCGCCACCTCGGCGAGCATGCGCTCGAGCAGCTCGTTGGTGCGGTCGATTCGGGCGCTCAGGGCCGCGAGGTCGTCGTTCATTGCCTCCATTGTCCCGGCGGTCACGCTACGAACACAACCGGTCCCGATCGGTCTCATGCGAAGCACTCACCGAACAGTATTTAGCCGACCAAAAATTTTCCTTAGCGTAGGGAATGTTTGCATCGCACAGTTCGTTGCACAGGTACAGAACGACTCACGAACGAGAGGAGCCCTGTGCGCTTCGAGATCATGCGACTCGACGACACCGACGGCACGCCCGTGGACACCACCATCGTGGATGCCGCGTGCGTCAACACCATCGTCCAGCAGGCCGCCGCCATCGGGCAGCGCCTGTGGATCCGCCCGGCCGAAGTGCCGGCCGCCTCCTGACGAGAGGCCGGCCGCCCCGGCGTCAGGCGCCCTGGATCACCTGGGTGACCCCGTTGATGATCTGCTGCACGGCGATCGCGGAGAGCATCATGCCCGCGAGGCGGGTCACCAGCACCACACCGCCGTCCTTGATGACGCGGATGATCAGCAGCGAATAGCGCATCACCAGCCACAGCACCACATGGATGGCGACGATCGCCGACCACACCGACACCTGCGTGGCGACGGATTCGGCCTTCTCGACGGCGAGGATGACCGAGACGATGGCGCCGGGCCCGGCCAGCAGCGGCATGCCCAGCGGCACCAGGGCGACATTGACGTCCTTGGTCTGCTTGGGCTCGTCGGTCTTGCCGGTGAGCAGGTCCAGGGCGATCAGCAGAAGCAGCAGTCCCCCCGCGATCATCAGCGCGGGCACCGAGACATGCAGATAGTCGAGGATGCGGTGGCCCAGCAGGCCGAACACGGCGATGACTCCGCCGGCCACGCAGACGGCCTGCAGGGCCATCCGCTTCTGCACCTTGCCGGGGCGGCCGGCGGTCAGGGCGAGGAAGATCGGGGTGATCCCGGGGGGATCCATGATGACAAACAGGGTCAGGAACAGAGAGCCGAAGACGGCAGCGTCGAACATGAGTGCCTTGCTGAGGGAGGTACGAGAGGTGTGGTGGGCGTGAGGGCCGCGGTGGCGCGGGGACTCAGGCCCCGCCGGTCCCCGGCACCGGGAAGGCGCCGGTCGCCCGCCGGGTGATCTCGCCGTACACCTCGGGGTCCGTCATGAACTCGCCGAGCACACAGGTCTTGCGGCTGCCGTGGTAGTCACTGGACCCGGTGACCAGCAGGCCCAGTTCCCTGGCGAGGCCGCGCAGCCGGGCCCGGGTGTCGGGGTCGTGGTCCATGTGATCGACCTCGATGCCGTCCAGGCCCGCCTCGGCGAGGTCGGCGATCGCCGACTCCGGCACGGTCCGGCCCCGCTTGGTCGCTGCCGGGTGGGCGAAGACCGCCACCCCGCCCGCGTTCTTGATCAGCCGCAGCGCGTCGAAGGGGTTGGTCTCGTGCTTCTCGACATAGGCCCGGCCGCCGTCGGCCAGCCATTCCTGGGTGAAGGCGTCGTTGACGCTGGGCACGACGCCCAGCTCCACCAGAGCGGTGGCGATGTGCGGGCGGCCGACCGAGCCCTCCCCCGCGATCCGGGCGACCTGCTCCCAGGTGATGGGGACGCCCAGCGCGTTCAGTTTGGCGATCATGCTCTTGGCGCGCGGCACCCGGTCGTCCCTGACCAGCTCGCGCTCGGCGAGCAGCGCCGGCTCCTCGGGGTCGAAGAGGTAGGCCAGCATGTGCATGCTGACGCCGTCGAGCCGGCAGGACAGCTCGGCTCCGGGAACCAGGGTCAGCCCCGCGGGCAGCACGGACAGCGCCTCGGCGTGCCCCCGGGTGGTGTCGTGGTCGGTCAGCGCGATGACGTCGAGCCCGGCGGCGGCCGCCTTGCGGACCAGGTCGGCGGGCGTGTCCGTGCCGTCGGACGCGGTGGAGTGGGTGTGCAGATCGATACGCACGACATACTCCAAGCGGTGGACGGACGGATGGGGACGCTTCAGGATAACCGGATTTTCACCCACCTCTGTCACACCCGAACCGGCCCTGCACCCCCTACACACCGCCCGGCCTCGGAGTGACGCCTCTTCTCAGGCCTCCAGCAGCCGGGGGGACAGGGCTCCGCAGGGCACCAGCTCCACCTCGGCCCCGGCCTCCCGCAGATCCGTGAGGACCAGCTCGTCGTACATCAGCAGCCCCGACTGCTCGGGCCACACCACCGCCCACAGCCACAGCCCGAGGGCCTCACCGGCGAACACGGCACGGTCGTCCGGGGTCTTGGAGACGTGCCAGAGCGGGGTGGGACGGCCGGCGGCCAGCACCTTGGTCTGGGCGGGCTTCTCGACATTCAGGAACGGCCCGGGGTCCGGCCCGTCGATGCCGGCGTAGCGGGCGCCGAGCCCCACGCCGAGCTCCTCGGCCACCAGGATCAGCTCGCCCATCCCCCCGAGGGGCCCGGGCCCGGTGCACGCGACGGCGGTGGCACGCCCGCCGCTGCGGTCGTCCCCCGCGCTCGCCACCCCCGTGAACAGCCAGCCCACGGGCAGCGGCCAGGGCATCCACACCGGCACCTTCGTGCGATGCACCACCACGTTGAGTGCCTCGACGCTCGGCGGCAGCACGGGCTGCAGGGGATGCACGGTGCCGTGCACATCGCACTGCCACGCATCGGAGAAGAGGCCGGGAGCCCGGACCCGGCCACCGCACTTCGGGCAACTGGGTTCGCCCCTCATAGAGCCCCACGGTCCTAGCTCTGCCGCGCCACGTCAAGGACGATCACCCGACCGGGGGGGAACCGAACCGTGAACCACACCCCCGCAGAGATAGATGTAACTTGCATTAATTAGCTCAGCTAACTTAATGTGTGTATCTGCCATCTTTCCGTCCGTTCATGCCGTGGGATTGGAGTTCTCCTGGTGGATCCCTTCGAAGCGGGGGCCGGAAGCGTCCTCAAGCAGCCGGGGGCCGTCTGGGCCACCGCCGGTGCGTCCGTCGTCGCCTTCATGGGGATCGGCCTGGTCGACCCGATCCTGCCCTCCATCGCACAGGGCCTGCACGCCTCGGCCGGGCAGGTGTCCCTGCTGTTCACCTCGTACTTCCTCATCACCGCGCTGGCGATGCTGGTGACCGGCTTCGTCTCCAGCCGGATCGGCGGCCGCAGGACCCTGCTGCTCGGCCTCGCCCTGGTGGTGATCTTCGCAGGGCTGTCCGGCACCTCCTCCTCGGTCGGCGAACTGGTCGGCTTCCGGGCCGACTGGGGCCTCGGCAACGCGCTGTTCGTCTCCACCGCCCTCGCGGTCATCGTCGGCGCGGCGGCCGGGGGCAGCGCGGCGGCGATCCTGCTCTACGAGTCCGCGCTCGGGCTCGGCATGGCCTGCGGTCCGCTGGCCGGCGCGCTGCTCGGCGACGCCAGCTGGCGCTACCCCTTCTTCGGCACGGCCGCGCTGATGGCGATCGGCTTCCTGTGCATCACGGTTCCCGCTCCCGCCACCAGCAGTACACAGACGGCGAGCACCCTGGCCCTCGACGGCCGCACCGAGCCCGTGCGCGTCCCCGCCCGCTCCGTCGTCACCGTGCGCATTCGGACCGACCTGGCCGGAAGGCCGCGTCGAACGCATCGGCGTTCTCCGCGACGAACTGGCGGAAGATGTCCGTGGCGCGGTCGAGGCGCGGATCACGGACCGCACTGCGCGCCGCCTCGGTGATCAGCGAAGTCACCGTGGTGCCTTCGGCCTCGGCGAGCTCCTGCAGCTGCGCGTGCAGCTCTTCGGGGACTCGGATCGTCACCTGCTTCGAAGCTTTCGACATGCGTCGACCGGACAGCAAGGTGTACAGCACGGGTCGCGCTTCCCGGATTTACGTCAGTGCGCCCGGTACGTCCTCCTGTACTCCCGCGGCCGCATCGACTTCAACTCCAGGAAGCGGCGGTTGAAGTTGGAGAGGTTCTGGTAGCCGCTGCGTACCGCGACGTCGGTGATCGGCAGTTCGGTGGTGATCAGCAGGCGGCAGGCGGTCTCGATGCGGAGCTGGTTGACGTAGTCGGTCAGCGTGCGGCCCATGGTGCGGCGGAAGAAGCGGCTGAAGGAGGTGGGCGCCATGTGGACGAGGGCGGCGACGTCGGACAGCTTCACCGGGCGGTGGTGGGCTTCCTGCAGGTGGCGGCAGACCGTGTCGATGCGGCGGCTGACGTCGGCGTCGGGGGCGGTGGTGTAGCCGGGGCCGGTGAGCGGGCGGTCGCCGCCGGTACGTGCCAGGCGGTCCAGGGCGTCGAGCAGGGCGACGGTGGCCGCGGCCGGCTCCAGGTCCGGAAGGCCGGTCAGGATGCGCCGTACGGGTTCGGGCGCCGGCGAGAAGAGCGCGCCGCGCGCCGAGCGGGCGAGCAGCGCGGCGATGGACGCGAACTGCGGCAGGTCGAAGAAGCCGGGCCCGAGGAAGTCGTGCCGGAACTGCGCGACGGCCGCCTCCGCGACCCCGCCCTCGTACGGCTCGGAGCTGAAGGTGTGCGGCAGGTCGGGGCCGAGCAGTACGAGGTCACCGGGCCGGTAGGGCTCCACAGTGGTACCGACGTAACGCGTGCCACACCCTTCGGTGACGAGCGTCACCTCGTACTCGACATGATGGTGCCAGTTGAAGTCAAAGGCGTCCTGACGTCGGATGAAGCACTTCCAGGTGGCGTCGTCGGAGGCGCCGGGCAGTTCGAAACGCGGTTTCACACCCCGCACGCTAGCGGTTCCCCGGCATCACGCGGGAGGGGCAACTGAGTATCGGTTCCGGGCAAGCACGGCGTAGCACCACCCCGTGCCGCGCTGCGAGGGTTGTTCCCGGCATCCCGCACCGGCCATGACATCCAGGGAGAAACCCGCATGACTGCCACCACCGAGTCCCGCGTCCGCGAGATCGACACCCCGTACGAGGGCCTGTCGTCGACGGCGACCGCCGACTTCAACCGCGACGGTTACGTCCGCCTGTCGAACGTCCTCTCTCCAGAGACCATCGCCGAGTACGAGCCGACGATCACCTCCGAGGTGATCCGCCTCAACACCCAGCACCTGCCGCTCGAGGAGCGCGACACCTACGGCAAGGCGTTCCTCCAGGTCACGAACCTGTGGGAGCACAACGACAAGGTCAAGGAGCTGGTGTTCTCCAAGCGGCTCGCGAAGATCGCCGCCGATCTGCTCGGCGTGCACTCCGTGCGCCTCTACCACGACCAGGCCCTCTACAAGGAGCCGTCCGGCGGCATCACCCCCTGGCACGCCGACCAGTACTACTGGCCGCTGTCCTCGGACCGCACCGTGACCGTGTGGATCCCGCTGCAGGAGACCCCGATGGAGATGGGCCCGCTCGGCTTCGCCCGCGGCAGCCACAACTTCTCCCTCGGCCGCGACCTGCCGATCTCCGACGAGTCCGAGCGCGAGATCCGCAGGACCGTCCTGGAGCAGGGCTTCGAGGACGTCGTCGAGCCGTTCTCCCTCGGTGACGTGAGCTTCCACCGCGGCTGGACCTTCCACCACGCGGGCCCGAACCGCGGCGAGGTCCCGCGCCGCGTGATGACCGTCATCTACATGGACGCCGACATCCGCGTCGCCGAGCCCACCAACGACAACCAGCGCGGCGACCTGCACTGGGTCGACCGGACCGCGGTCGGCCAGGTCCCGGACACCCCGAAGAACCCGGTCCTGTACGACGCCCGCGCCTGAGCGCCGCCCGGCAGGGACACGAACGGCCCGGCCCCACCCCTTGGACAGCGGGGACGGGGCCGGGCCTCTTGCGTGCGGTGAGGCGCGGACCGGCCTCAGTCGCGTGCGGTGAGCCGGGTCGTGCGGCCGCCGATCAGCCACTCGGTGACCAGGGGGCGGCCCTCGGTGTCGACGGCGAGGCCGTGCGGGGAGTTGAAGTGGCCGTGGCGCAGGGGCGGGCGGACGGTGCGGCCGTCGGCGGTCTCGGCGTTGGGCCAGCCGGGGCGCTGTGCCGCCTCGTCATCCGCGCCGATGTAGCCGACAAGCCCGTCCTTGCCGTCGAACACGGCGAGCCGCGCCTCGAGTTCGGCCACCAGGAGCAGGTCTCCGGAGGTCGCCATGGAGCAGGGGCGGCGCAGTTCGCCCTCGCCGACGGTGCGGCGGAAGACGCCGTCCACGCCGTACACCTGGATGCGGCTGTTCTCACGGTCCGCGACGTACAGCTCGTGTTCGTCGCCGCGGCGGTCGAGGAGCAGGCCGTGCGGGCAGTCGAACTCGCCCTCCAGGGTGCTCTCGTAGATGCCGTCGGCGGTGAAGGCGTGCACCAGGTTGTTGCCGTAGCCGTCGGCGACCCAGATACGGTCGGTGCCGGCGGCCACGGCGGTCGGGGCGAAGCGGTGCTCCTCGTACGCCGGGTGCGAGGGCACGGGCAGCTCGCGCACGAGCCGCCCGTCCAGCGTGAACTTGGCGACGCGCCCGTGCGCGCCGACCCGCACGAACTCGTACCGCCCGTCCTCGTCGGTGGTGCGGATCTTCTCGGCGGGGTCGGCGACCCACACGCACTCGCCGTCCTCGTCGTCGACGGCGGTGATGCCGTGCGCCTCGGTCAGCCCGGTGGAGAACTCGCGGACCAGCTCGCGCCCGGCGGTGAAGACGCGCATCCGGTCGTCGGCGGCGTGGGGCGTGCTGCTCGCGGTGTTCTCGGTGATCGTGGCGCCCCGGCTGCAGCGGCGGTTCGGCTCCGCGGCCGTGCTGTGCGGCTCACTGGTGCTGCTCGCCGCCGACGTGCTGGTGCTCGGCTACGGCGGCCACACCACCGCCGTGGTCTGCACGGTGCTCTCCGGCGCCCTGATCGGCGTGAACAACACCGTCTACACCGAGCTGGCGCTGGGCGTGTCGGACGCCCCGCGGCCGGTGGCGAGCGCCGGGTACAACTTCGTGCGCTGGTTCGCGGCGGCCGCGGCGCCCTTCTTCGCGCCCCGGATCGAGGAGTGGACCGATGTGCACATCCCGTTCGTGGTGGCTGCGGTCACCGCGGTGCTGGGCGCGCTGGTGGTCCTGCTGCGGCGCGGGGCGCTCACCCCGGCGGCGCAGGAGCCGCAGGTCCGCCGGGCCGCCGGGGACGGCGTTCCGACGCTCACCAACTGAGCCTTCCGCGGACGGAGTTGGCGAGGGGCTCGGTGAGTTTGCTCACGCCGGCTCAGTCCAGCGGGACGGACCTGCGCGCCGGGTCCCGCAGATCCGTCCCGCTGCTGAGCCAGCGTTCCTGAAGCGCCTGGGCCCCGTGCACCCGCTTCCAGGCGGCCTCGTTCGGGGTCATCGGCAGCAGCGGCAGGAACCGCACGGGGTCGAGCGGCGCGTCGAGCTCGAGGTCCTCCACCAGACCGCCCGGCTCGGCCACCAGCACCGAGGTGAACGGGGCGCCCGGCCACAGCGGTTCACCCACGTCGAGCGAGGCGCCGGGCGCCACCACCACGCCCTCGACCTGCGGAGAGGCGGCGAGAACGGCGAGCGGGCGCAGCACCTTGTCGGTGTCCGCGATCCCGGCGCGCACCGAGAGCAGCAGCTCGGCGCGCGGCCCCTTCACCGGGTCGGCGACCACCGCCGTGGGGTCGGTCATGGGGTGCGCGGACATGCCGAGCGTGGCGTAGCGGACGATCTCCCCCTCGCCGAAACGGAGCACCTCGATGCGGTCCGTGCCGAGGAAGGTGACCGCCGCGCGCGCGTCCGGTTCGCCCAGCGCCGTACGCAACCGGGCTTCGACGAGAGGAAGAACATCAGCCATGCGGCGAGCATAGAACTCGTCAGCCACGGGCAAAGCGGCGCCTTGACACGCCGGTCGGCTGATACTCTTGGTCGGTCGGGGCAGCACGCAGCGGCGTCGCGGATCCGAGCCCCGACGCCTGTGCGACTCTCCCCGTCTCAAGGGGAATCCCCCATGGGGATGTGTGGATCGTCCCTCACGAGGGACCGGCCGGAGGAGGTGAGGCTGACATGGACCGAAGTCGACCGTGCAGTATCACCCGCTCTTCCGGCGACGCCTGATGTAGCCGTTTCCCTCCTGGCTGCCACCCCTCGCATGCGCGTTCTTCAACGGAAGAGCACTTCGTTTCGTTCTGTCTGATCTGCCCCAAGCTGTATCAGCGACGAAGCTCGCCGCCGCGACGGTGCGGTGCTCCCCGCTTTGTGGACGTGCCAAACATCCGCAGTTCACGGACGTCCTCATTCCGGGTTGTTCCAGCCGTCGTACTGGCGCGCCTTTCGTTGCCCCGTCTGCGAAGGAGACCGCCATGTCGATGATTCGCGACCTGCGCGCCGTGGTCCGCCCCTCCCGTGTCTCGCTGCGCAAGGCCGGCGCCACCTACGAGACTCCGTGCGAGCGGGCCCGGGCCACCGCCGTCGTCGACTGCGCCGTCTACCGGGACGGACGGCGGGTGGCGACCGAGGGACCGCTCACCCCGCAGGAGGCGATGCGACTGGTCCGCCGGGACGGCGGCTTCGCGTGGATCGGCCTGCACGAGCCGACCGAGGACGAATTCGCCGGAGTGGCCCGCGAGTTCGGCCTCCACCCGCTGGCCGTCGAGGACGCGGTGCGGGCCCACCAGCGGCCCAAGCTGGAGCGCTACGACGACTCGCTCTTCACGGTCTTCAAGACCGTCCACTACGTCGAGCACGACCGGCTCACCTCCAGCAGCGAGGTGGTCGCCACCGGCGAGGTGATGTGCTTCACCGGCCGGGACTTCTTCATCACGGTGCGGCACGGCGGCCAGGGCTCGCTGCGCGCCCTGCGGCACCGCCTGCAGGACAACCCCGAGCTGCTGGCCAAGGGCCCCTCCGCGGTGCTGCACGCAATCGCCGACCACGTCGTCGACGGCTACATCGCGGTCGCCGACGCGGTGCAGGACGACATCGACGAGGTCGAGACCGAGGTGTTCTCGCCCGGCCGCAAGGGCACCCCGCGCGGCACCGACGCCGGGCGGATCTACCAGCTCAAGCGCGAGGTGCTGGAGTTCAAGCGGGCGGTGGCCCCGCTGCTGCGGCCGATGCAGCTGCTCAGTGAGCGGCCCATGCGGCTGATCGACCCGGAGATCCAGAAGTACTTCCGGGACGTCGCCGACCACGTGGCCCGGGTGCAGGAGCAGGTCATGGGCTTCGACGAGCTGCTCAACTCCATCCTCCAGGCCAACCTCGCCCAGGCGTCCGTGGCGCAGAACGAGGACATGCGCAAGATCACCTCCTGGGCGGCGATCATCGCCGTGCCGACCATGGTCTGCGGGGTGTACGGCATGAACTTCGACCACATGCCGGAGCTGCACTGGCGGTACGGCTACCCGATGGTGCTGACGATCATCGTCGGCATCTGCTTCGGCATCCACCGCACGCTCAAGCGCAACGGCTGGCTGTGAACGCCCGCTCGATAGGCTGAGCGCATGACGAGCGAGCTGCTGGAGCGGGCCCTCATCGAGGAGGCCACCAAGAAGTCCGGCCTGGTCTGGGTGCGGGCCGCCGGGGCTCCCGCGGCCCGTGTGCTGTGGCACGTATGGCACGAGGGGGCCGCCTGCGTCGTCGGCGACGGGCCCGGGGAGCAGCCGCTGGCGGGACTCGTGGACGGTGGCACGGCCGAGGTGACGGTGCGCAGCAAGGACAAGGGCGGGCGGCTGGTCACCTGGAACGCGAAGGTGGCGGAGCTGGCCGCCGGGGGCGAGGAGTGGGCGGCGGCGGTCGCCGAGCTCAAGGGGAAGCGGCTGAACGCGCCCGACGGCGAGGCCATGGTCGAACGGTGGGCGCGGGAGTGCAGAGTGCTGCGGCTGGAGCCTACGGGGGAGACGGTGCCGTTGCCGGACGGGTCTCTGTCCGAGCCGCCGCTGCCTTCCCCGGCCACGACGCGTCGGCCGGTTCCCGCAGCCTTGCCGAAGCTGCTGGCTCGTGGCAAGCGCAGGCGCGGGTAGGGCTGCGGGGGCTCACCGGTGCTGGTGGGTGCTGGTGCCGGGCCCCGTCGCCCCAGCGGCACGCCTGCCCGCTGCGGGGGCGCTTCTCAGGAGCTGGGGAGTTGTTTGCCGTAGTCGAGGGTTTCGTCCTTGGCGGGCTTCTTGAGGGGGAAGTCGGCGCCCCAGGAGGAGAAGGTGAGGACGCCCGCCTTGCCGGCCCGGACCAGGCGGAGGGGGAACGGCTGGCCCTCGAGGGAGACGTCGAGGGTGCCGCCGGAGCCGTCGTCGCCGGTGATCCGGATGGTGCGCACTCCCCCCTGCTCGTGGTGGCCGTCCGTGGCCAGCTCGCCGTGCAGGGTCAGCAGCCCGCCGAGCAGCACGTCCTTGTCGGTGAAACCGCTGAACTTCTTGTACGAGGGGTCGCCCTTGGGCACCTTCACGTACTTCTCGGCGAGCTTGGCGGCCGCCGCCGCGTCCGCCCTGGTGCCGCCGCCGTCCGCGCCCTTGCCGCCCCGGCCCCAGAACTCGGCACCGGCCTTGAGGAACAGCTCGTCCCCCACCCGCAGCAGGCGGAACGTCTCCCCCTCGGTGGTGACCGACCCGATCCCGCCCTCGGACTTCACCCGCATGTCGAGCTTGTAGGTGCGGCCCTTGGTGACCACGGTGCCGTGCAGCCGGACCGTGTCGACCGAGGCGGCGGCCTTCTGGGTGCGGCTCTGGATCTCCTGCGGGGACAGCCTGCCGACGCCGTTGGTGCCCGCGTCCGGATCCTCTTCGGAGCACCCGGTGAGTCCCGCTCCCGCCACCAGCAGTACACAGACGGCGAGCGCCGGCGCGGCCCAGCGCGAACGGCCCTGGGAGATCGGAATCACAGGTGCGGCTGCCTCTCTGACGGGGACCTGAACGGCGTACCGCAGAGTACCGGGGGCACACGAGGCGGATGGAGCCAGTCCGTACGGACCGGCCGCCTGCGCGCGGCCGATCAGGACGGGCTAGCCTGAAGCCCACCCGAGCGGGCAATTCGTATAAGCCGACGCACCAGGCAGTCCCCGTAACGACCACCTCGCACGGAAAGGAGACGCGGCCATGGCAGCGGGCGCCCCCCGGTTCTTCGTCTCGCACCTGTCCGGTGTCGCGGTCTTCGACCCGACCGGCGACCAGGTGGGGCGGGTGCGCGACCTGGTCGTCATGCTGCGGGTCGCCCAACGGCCGCCGAGGCTGCTCGGGCTGGTCGTCGAACTCGCCACCCGGCGGCGCATCTTCCTGCCCATGACCCGGGTGACGGCGGTGCAGGCGGGGCAGGTCATCACCACCGGTGTGCTCAATGTGCGGCGCTTCGAGCAGCGGCCCACCGAGCGGCTGGTCTTCGGCGAGCTGCTCGACCGGCGGGTGACGCTGGTGGAGACCGGCGAGGAGGTCACCGTCCTGGACCTGTCGGTGCATCAGCTGCCCGCCCGCCGGGAGTGGGAGATCGACCGGGTCTTCGTGCGCAAGGGCAAGAAGGGCGGGGCCTTCCGGCGCAGCAAGGGCGAGACGCTCACCGTCGAGTGGTCGGCCGTCACCGGCTTCTCGCTGGAGGAGGAGGGGCAGGGCGCCGAGAACCTGCTCGCCACCTTCGAACAGCTGCGCCCCGCCGATCTCGCCAATGTGCTGCACCACCTCTCCCCCAAAAGGCGGGCCGAGGTGGCCGCCGCCCTGGACGACGACCGGCTGGCCGACGTGCTGGAGGAGCTGCCGGACGACGACCAGATCGAGATCTTCATGAAGCTGGCCGAGGAACGCGCCGCCGACGTGCTCGGCGCCATGGACCCGGACGACGCCGCCGACCTGCTCGCCGAGCTGCCCGAGGACGACAAGGAACGCATGCTGAGTCTGATGCGGCCGGGCGACGCGGCCGACATGCGGCGCCTGATGTCGTACGAGGAGCGCACCGCGGGCGGTCTGATGACGACCGAGCCGATCATCCTGCGCCCCGACGCGACCGTCGCCGACGCCCTGGCCCGGATCCGCAACCCGGACCTGTCCCCGGCGCTCGCCGCCCAGGTGTACGTCTGCCGGCCGCCCGACGAGACGCCCACCGGCAAGTACCTCGGCACGGTGCACTTCCAGCGCCTGCTGCGCGACCCCCCGTACACCCTGGTCGGCTCGATGCTGGACGACGATCTGCAACCGCTGGAGCCCGATGCGGCGCTGCCCGTCGTCGCCGGGTTCTTCGCGACCTACGACATGGTGGCGGCACCCGTGGTCGATGAGGCGGGGTCGCTGCTGGGGGCCGTGACCGTGGACGACGTGCTGGACCACATGCTGCCCGAGGACTGGCGGGAGACCGAGTTCCATCTCGACAAGGGGGTGGTCCCGGATGGCGCCTGAGCGCGACGGCGTGCGCGAGCGGCTGCCGTCGGGCGCCACCGCCGCCGGACGGCCCCGTGCGCCCCGCCTCGACCAGCCGCGCCCGCCGCGCCGCCGGATCCTGCCCGAGTACGACCCGGAGGCCTTCGGGCGGATGTCGGAGCGGATCGCCCGCTTCATCGGCACCGGGCGGTTCCTGGCCTGGATGACGGTCACGATCGTCGTCTGGATCGTGTGGAACACGCTGCTGCCCGAGTCGGTGCGGTTCGACGAGTACCCGTTCATCTTCCTGACGCTGGCCCTGTCCCTGCAGGCGTCCTACGCGGCGCCGCTGATCCTGCTCGCGCAGAACCGGCAGGACGACCGCGACCGGGTCAACCTGGAGCAGGACCGCAAGCGCAACGAGCGGTCCATCGCGGACACCGAGTACCTGACCCGGGAGGTCGCCGCGCTGCGCATCGGGCTCGGCGAGGTGGCCACGCGTGACTGGATCCGCTCGGAGCTGCAGGACCTGGTCAAGGAGCTGGAGCTGCGGCAGAACGGACACCGGGAGCACAACGGGGCACTTCCGGCGATGCGCGCACAACGGCCTCCGGGACGTGACGCAGGCGACCACTGACGGGCTTACCGGCCGGTGTACCCGGCGCCGTACCATCGTTCTCATGGCTACGGAAGACGCGGTGCGCGAGGCACTGGCGACGGTGAACGACCCCGAGATCAACCGGCCCATCACCGAGCTCGGGATGGTGAAATCGGTGGAGATCGGCGCGGACGGCGCGGTCGCGGTCACCGTGTACCTGACGGTGTCGGGCTGCCCGATGCGCGAGACCATCACCCAGCGTGTGAAGGACGCGGTCGCCCGGGTCGAGGGCGTCACCCGGGTCGATGTCACGCTCGACGTGATGAGCGACGAGCAGCGCAAGGAGCTGGCCAGCGCGCTGCGCGGCGGCCAGACCGAGCGCGAGGTCCCGTTCGCCAAGCCCGGCAGTCTCACCCGCGTCTACGCGGTCGCCTCCGGCAAGGGCGGCGTGGGCAAGTCCTCGGTGACGGTGAACCTGGCGGCGGCGATGGCGGCCGACGGGCTGAAGGTCGGTGTCGTGGACGCCGACATCTACGGCCACAGCGTGCCCCGCATGCTGGGCGCGGACGGCCGTCCCACACAGGTCGAGAACATGATCATGCCGCCCTCGGCCAACGGCGTGAAGGTCATCTCCATCGGCATGTTCACCCCGGGCAACGCCCCGGTGGTCTGGCGCGGCCCCATGCTGCACCGGGCGCTGCAGCAGTTCCTGGCGGACGTCTACTGGGGCGACCTGGACGTGCTGCTGCTGGACCTGCCGCCCGGCACCGGTGACATCGCGATCTCGGTGGCGCAGCTGGTGCCGAACGCCGAGATCCTGGTGGTGACGACCCCGCAGCAGGCGGCGGCCGAGGTGGCCGAGCGCGCCGGCTCCATCGCCGTGCAGACCCACCAGAAGATCGTCGGCGTGGTCGAGAACATGTCCGGCCTGCCCTGCCCGCACTGCGGCGAGATGGTCGACGTCTTCGGCACGGGCGGCGGCCAGCTGGTCGCGGACGGCCTGACCCGCACCACCGGCACCAATGTCCCGGTCCTCGGCAGCATCCCCATCGACGTGCGCCTGCGCGAGGGCGGCGACGAGGGCAAGCCGGTGGTCCTCACCGACCCGGACTCCCCGGCGGGCGCGGCCCTGCGCTCCGTCGCGGGCAAGCTGGGCGGCCGGCAGCGCGGCCTGTCGGGCATGTCGCTGGGGATCACCCCGCGCAACAAGTTCTGAGACGACACCCTCGACGAGTCCGAGCGGCCCCGCCGCTCCAGGACTCCTCCGGGGCGTCAGGCGCATACGAGGGGCGCCGGTCACCGACCGGCGCCCCTCGCTCATGCCCTCGGACGTGGTGGCTCAGGTGTAGGCGACGATGTCCCTCACCGCGGAAAAGCCCAGTCCGTAGGCGCTCATGCCGCGCCCGTACGCCCCCACGTGCACGCCCGCCTGGGTCGACCCGGCCAGCACCCACCCGAACTCGGACTCCCGGTAGTGGAACGGTGTCGGCACCCCGTCCACGGGGAGGGTCAGCGCCGACCACTGCTCCCCGGACAGGTCGTCGGCCAGCGCCCACGCCGTCTCCGTCTGCTGCTCCAGCCAGTCGTCGCGCAGGGAGTGGTCCATCTGCCCCGGCCAGGTGAAGGACAGCAGTCCCACGCCCGCCAGCCAGGCCGCGGAGGACACCGAGGTGGCCTCCAGCAGGCCCGTGCCGTCGGCGCTGCGCCGCACCGGGTTGGCCGCCACGGTCACCACCACCGCGAACTTCTCCTTGACGTCCTGGCCGGACGCGGCGGCGTGCTCGTTGCGCACCGTCGGCTCGTCGCCGTGCCCGAGGGACCCGTGCTCGACGGCCCCGTCGGCGGCCGTGCCGACCTGCATCAGCCAGCGGGGCCCGGTGAACGCCTCGTCCAGGCCGTACCAGGGAAAGGGCGCCCGCAGGTAGTCGTCGACCGCACGCCGGGCGGGGTGGACCTGTGGTCCGTCCTCCGCGGCCGGCGCCTGCGCGACTGCCCGACTCGTCGTCTCCATGATCCCGGACGCCTCCTCGCTCTCGTCGGACCGGGGCGGCCCGCCCCCCCTACGGGCGTACTCGTCCGATCCGCACAACAACTCGGCAGCATAACCACCCTGTCGGCACACGGCCGGAAAGCGCCCGGCGCGTGGGCCGTCCGGACACCCGGATCAGGCCGCGTGGCGGCACATCGGAGTGTGAAACGCGTCACGTACGCGGGGGCGCGCGCCCCCGCGCGGGCGCAGGCGGGAATGCGGCCGGGCCGTGCGCTGGACGGCGGTCAGCAGGGTCAGGTGGCGTCCGCGTCGAACGGCGGCCGGTCGTCGGCGGGTCGCTTGGTCATGTCGACCCGGCCGCCGGAGGAGGACGCGGCGGCGGACCCGGCGGACCCGGTGTCGGAGTCGCGTCCGTTGACGGCGTCCGTGACCTCGGCCATCTCCTTCTTCAGGTCGAAGCCGTTGCGGATCTCCTTCAGCCCCAGGTCGTCGTTCTCCAGCTGCTTGCGGATGAACGTCTTGGGGTTGAGGTCCTCGAACTCGAAGTCCTTGAACTCGGGGCCCAGCTCCTGCCGGATGTCCTGCTTGGCGCTCTCCGAGAAGTCGCGGATCTTCCGGATGGTGCGGGCCACGTCCTGGATGACCTTGGGCAGCTTGTCGGGTCCGAAGACGAGCACGGCGAGGATGACGAGCGTGACCAGCTCGAGCGGTCCTATGTCGTTGAACACTGCAAGCTCCTCGCGATCCCATCGGGCCGGGTCCACGGTACCCGGCCGGCCGGTACGACCGGTACTGCACCGGCCCCCTGCGTCTCAGTCACCGTCGGAGGAGCCGAGCACCAGCGAGATGGTGCGCTCCTTGCCGTCCCGTTCCAGGGTGAGCTCCAGCCTGTCGCCGGGGCGGTGTGCCCGGGTCTTGACGATGAGCTCCTCACCCGAGTGGATGGGCCGGCCGTCGACCTTGGTGATGACGTCGCCGGGCTTGATGCCCGCCTTGTCGCCGGGGCCGCCGGAGACCACCGGCGGGCCGCCGTCGCTGCCCCTGGTGCCCACGCGGGCGCCGTCGCCGGTGTACTGCATGTCGAGGGTGATGCCGATGACCGGGTGGGTCGCCCTGCCGGTGTTGATCAGCTCCTCGGCGACGCGCTTGCCCTGGTTGATGGGGATGGCGAAGCCGAGGCCTATGGAACCGGCCCGGCCGTCGGAGTCGCCGCCGGCGGAGCGGATGGCCGAGTTGATGCCGATCACGCGGGCGTCGGCGTCCAGCAGCGGGCCGCCGGAGTTGCCCGGGTTGATCGGGGCGTCGGTCTGCAGTGCGTCGACGTAGGACACGTCGCTGCCGTCGCCCTTCTCGCCGCCTGCGGTGATGGGCCGCTCCTTGGCGCTGATGATGCCGGAGGTGACCGTCCCCGCGAGGTCGAAGGGGGCGCCGATGGCGACCACCGGGTCGCCGACCTTCACATTGTCGGAGTTGCCCAGGGGCAGCGGCTCGAGCCCCTTGACGCCCTTGACCTTCACGACGGCGAGGTCGTAGCCGCTGTCCTGGCCGACGACGGTGGCCTCGGCGGTGTCCCCGCTGTGGAAGGTCACGGTGATCTCACCGCCGTCCCCGGCGGGTTCGACGACATGGTCGTTCGTCAGGATGTGCCCCCGGGTGTCGAGCACGAAGCCGGTGCCCGTCCCGGCCTTCCCACCGCCGCTGACATGCAGGGTGACGACGCTGGGCAGCGCCCGCTCCGCGATCCCGGCCACGCTGTCGGGATCCCGCTTCACGTCCTCCTTCGCGGCCTGCGGCAGCTCCACCGCACCCAGTCCGCCGTTGCGCTCGAGATACGCCCCGACGAACCCTCCGGCCAGCCCGCACACCACCGCGAAGACCAGCAGAAAGCCGACCAGCAGCCTCGCCCGCCGCCTGCGCCGCCGCCGCTCCGTCTCGACCGGCTCCCCGTGCAGGTGCAGCGGAGCAGCCGCAGCGGCAGCAGCCCAGGGGTCGTACCGCCGCCAGGGGTCGAGGGCGGCGGATCCGGACGCACCGGAGGTGCCGGGTGCGCCGGGAGCCTGGGCCGGGGCGTCTGAGGCGCCCGGGCCCTGTGCGGGGACGCCGGGCGCGGGGGCGGCCTGCGGGACGGCAGCCTGCGGAGCCGTGGCCTGCGCGGGGATGCCCGGCGCGGGGGCGTGGCCGCCCGGCACGGAAGCGGGTGCGGCGACGGCCTGCTGCTGTGCACCGCCCGCGTGGGCCGCGACGGGCGGTACGGCGATGCCGTGGGCCGGTGTGGTCGCCGGGTGCTGCACGGGCGGCGCCGGGGCCCAGGGACCGGGCTCGCCGTACGGCGGGGTGTTGTAGGGATCGGGATCGTGCAACGGCTTCTGCTGCCGCTCGCCGACCGCCTCCGCAGGCCCACCGTCCGCACCGGACGGGCCTGCCGTACCGGACGCGGCCGCCGGAGCCGCCGGAGCCGCCGGGGCCGCCGGTTCCGTTCCGCCCGCCGGCGCCCCGCGCTGTTCGTCCTCCGGCCCTGAGCCCCTGTCCGGGCTCGCGGCCGCCTCCGCGCCCCCGGCCGCCTGCGGGGCGTGGACCGGGGGGCCGGACTGCCGGGTCTCGCCCGCAGCCTCGGCCGGACCGGAGGACCCGACCGCGCTCGGCGCCTGGTCCGCGGGCTCGTGCTGCTCCTGCTGCCCGGCGGGCTCCGCCTCGCCGGAGGTGGCCGGTGGGGCCGGGGTCGCCGGGCGTTCGAGTTCGTAGTCGCCCTCGTGGGCGGCGGGCCGCTGCGGCCGGGCCAGTTCGAAGTCGGCGTCGGCGGGCCGGGCCGGCTCCGGCGCGCCCTCCCGTTCCCCCGACGGCTCCGGCTTCCCCTCGTTCATGCTCTCCCCGCAGCTGGTCACGGCCGGCCTGTCGGTCCCGGCCGCAGATCATCGACTCCGTGGCGCGCTCGGGCCGGACCCGGGCGCGCCTGATGGATTCAATCAGGTCCGTGCACCCGCGCGCAGGGGCGATTCAGCGAACCGTGCGGGAGGACGGCGTGGGACCGGCCGTCGGCAGCAGGTCCGGGGTCTTGATCCCGGACTTGTCGGCCCAGCCGGTGAGCACCGGCGGCGCCGTCGTGCCGAGGGGACGTATCAGCGGGGACACGGGTGCCGCGTCGCCCAGGGGGGACGCGCCCTGGCCCTGCCCCGCTCCCGGCAGCAGCGGTGCCGACACCACCGTGGGGGCGGTCGGGGTGTCACCGAAGGTGCCCGTGCCCTGCATCTGGCTGAGCAGCGGGGCGGCGCCGCCGCGGCGGCGCTGGCTCTCGGAGGCGGCGGCCGCCCCCGCGCCCTGTGTGCGCGCCGGCGTCACATTGCTGCCCTTGCCCGGGCCGCGCACCTCCGCGTCGGTCGGCGCCATGGTGGCCACCCCGCCGAGTGCGATCGCGGCCAGCGACACCGCTCCGGCGGCGGCGAAGGCGAAACGCAGCCCGCGCGAGGCGGCCCGGTCGTGCTCGGGCCGGGTGACCTCGTGGATGCGGAAGCCGCGGTCCGGCGAGGGGCCCAGCGCCGGGGCGTGCCGCCGCGTCGGGGCGTAGGCGAACTCGAAGCGGTCACCGCGCCGGGCGCCGAAGACGCCGGAGCCCGTGCCCGGCAGTCCGCCGCCCAGCGGTGCGCCGCCGCCGAGGTCGCCGCCCGCGGGCAGGCCCTGGAGGCGGGCCAGCAGGCTCTCGGACGGGGGTGGCGGGGCCGCCTGGGCGAAGACGCTCTTCAGACGGCGCTGCTCGTCCACCTCCGCCTTGCACCGGGCGCAGGTGGCGACATGCGCGAGGACCCGTTCACGTGCGTCATGACCGAGCTCTCCGTCCACCAGGGCGGAGAGTCGGTCTCCCAGATGCTGCTCGGCGAGGTGTCCCTCGGGAGACTTCGGTCGTGATCCGCTCACGCGCCCGCGCCCCCTCCTCCCAGTGCGGCGACTCGCGGCACGAAGGAGCGGCGGTCCGCCCGGGCCTGCGGCGAGCGGTGCGCAAGGGCCTTGCGCAGCTGCGACCGGCCGCGGTGGATCCGGGAGCGGACGGTGCCGAGCTTGACGCCGAGGGTCGCGGCGATCTCCTCGTACGACAGTCCCTCGATGTCGCACAGCACGACGGCGGCGCGGAACTCGGGGGCGAGCGTGTCGAGGGCCTGCTGGACGTCCGCGTCGAAGTGGGCGTCGTTGAAGACCTGCTGAGGGGTGGGCTCCTTGCTGGCCAGCCGCTCGGCCGCGTCCTCGCCCAGCGCGTCGAAACGGATGCGCTGCTTGCGGCGCACCATGTCCAGGAAGAGGTTGGTGGTGATGCGGTGCAGCCAGCCCTCGAAGGTGCCCGGCGTGTACGTCGACAGGGAGCGGAAGACGCGGACGAAGACCTCCTGGGTGAGGTCCTCGGCGTCGTGCTGGTTGCCCGTGAGGCGATAGGCGAGCCGGTAGACCCGGCCGCTGTGCATGCTGACGATCTCCTCCCAGGTGGGCGGAGTCCACGCGTTCCCGTCCGCGTCGGTGGCGAAGCTCGCGGTCTGGGCCGGGCCCTCGGCGGACCCGGAGGCGTGGCTGTGGTCAGCAGCGGTGTCGTTCACGGATTTCGGCCTGCCCGCCGACGGGAGGAAGCGCCGCAGCACTCCGCCCCGGTCTCCGGGCGCAGCCGCACCTCCCCTGTCGGCTCTGGTGGTGTCCAGTGGAGCCCCTACCATAGCCACCTCGCCCGTTAGCTCCGGATAAGCGGTTTTACGAAAATTTGATGTGGGCTGCCATGGCTCGTACGACTGCGTCAGCACTTGCTCGGCGTCCTCGTCCACCCTCTTCCCCCCGTCACGGCTCGCGCCACGTGCTCATCCCCTTAAACGACCGGTCCCATCTGCGGGTTCCCGACGGCAACGGATACAGTCACGCCCAGGCAACCACGGGGACAGGAGAGGGTCATTACCGCCAACCGGCAGACGAGCTGGGCGTTCGCCGACGCCTATGTCGCCGAGGACGACGCGCTGCGCTGGGCCCGCGAACGGGCCCGCGAGGCAGGGCTGCGCTCGGTGTCGCCCGGCACGGGCGCAGTGCTGCGGTTGCTGGCCGCGTCGGTGGACGCCAAGGCCGTCGCCGAGATCGGCACGGGCTGCGGCGTGTCCGGGATCCATCTGCTGCACGGCATGCGCCCGGACGGGGTGCTCACCACGGTCGACCCGGAGCCCGACCACCAGCAGTACGCCCGGCAGGCCTTCCGGGACGCGGGCTTCGCCGCCAACCGGGCCCGCTTCATCCCGGGCCACGCCCTGGACGTGCTGCCGCGGCTGGCGGACGCGGGGTACGACCTGGTGTTCTGCGACGGCGACCGGCTGGAGTACCAGGACTACCTCGCTGAATCGTTGCGCCTGCTGCGTCCGGGAGGCCTCGTCGCCTTCGAGGGCGTGTTCGCGAACGGCCGGACCGTCGACTCCGGGCCGCAGCCCACGGAGGTGCTGCGGCTGCGCGAGCTGGTGCGGACCGTGCGCGACAGCCAGGAGCTGGTGTCCTCCCTGCTGCCGGTGGGCGACGGGCTGCTCTGCGCGGTCAAGCGCTAGC
>NZ_JAATEM010000024.1 GCF_012034205.1 Streptomyces composti | reverse complement strand
AGCCTGTCGCGGAACTTTGATCGACTGAACGGGGGCAGGGATCCATGACCGAGCCGGTTGTAGGGCAGCACAGCGACACGCGGGCCCACTGCTGTCGGCTCCGAAAGGCGGCCGAGCAGCGAGGCCGCGATCGCTGATCTGAGCTGCCGAGAAGCACCTGCACGTACGCCCACGAGCTGACAGAGCTTCTGCTCCGGGCCGGGACGGCGCACAGGCTGCGCGAAGCAGCCGTTCCATCCTCGGCCAGGATGCCGCGGACAACGTCACGGCCCTTTCAGGAACAGAGCGTCGTCATGGTCGACGCCCGGGCAAAGGCTGTGCGACTGGACCACGCGCAGCGCGAATCCCTGCGACAGGACTCGCTGAACAGATCATCCCATGCACAGGACAGCGCGATGCGCGAGCTGGACTGAGCGCAACTGCCCTCACCGCCCCGGAAACACTGAGGAGAGTCTCGTGGTAGGTCAACGTCGCAGGCCGCTGACGGTCGCCACCGCCATGGTCACCGCGGCAGTGCTGGTGGCCGGTTGCCAGGACGGCGGCGGAGCCGATCCGCTGTCCTTGAGCGGTCTGACCGAGACCGCGGACGGTATACCGGACGACGGCGCCGACACCTGCCCGTTGCCGTACGACATGGCAGGTGCTGCGAAGAGCGCGGGGTTGTCCGAGAAGACCGGCACTGGCCCGCTCCGGGACGACGGCGGCCCCGTCGCCACCGGCGAGGGCGGCAAACGCGCCGAACCGGGGTCTCCCTTGGCCGAGAACCCGGGTGCTCTGGTGAGCTGCACATTTCATGTCGGTCAGGACGACGTGCACGTACACACCATCGCCACCCGGAAACCCAGCGCGGTGGTCCCTCTCGCCCCTGTGACCGCCGAGCTGACCGGCTCCCCCGTCAAGGAGTCGGTGAACTACATCAACAGAGCCGCCGCAGCCAAGCCCGGAGAGACACTGATCGCCGACAGCGGCAACGTTGCTTCCGTGCGCCTGGAGCTCGAAGGAGAAGGCGACGCCGCCCTCCTGGTCGGCGTCGGGAAGAGTGGCACCGCCTCTCTGAGCCGCAAGCAGGTCGCCGGCCTCACGGAGGCATTCGCGAGCCAGTTGCAGTAGTACAAGGGGAGAGGTCCGCCCTTGAGGTCCGGGCGGCACTGCTCGACCTCACGGCTCGGAAGTGCCGCATGTCGTGCGTGAGGGCCCCCGCACAGGACACAGGGTGGACATCTCCCGCGCATGTCCACCCTGTCGTCGTCGCTCGTGCGGTTTGCGGACCGGACCCGTTACATGAAGTAGCTCGCGCCCTTCAGGTCGCCGCCTCGGTAGTCACCGCCGGCGGCGCCGACGCGCCTGCCGATCGAGACCAGGGCCTGGTGGATGGCGGAGGCGTGGCGGTCCCACTCCTTGGTCTTCTTGGTGAACTCCTCGTAGGCTTCACCGCCCCAGCCCGCGGCGGCGTCCAGTACGGCCTTCTTGAGGGCCTCGAGGTCCTCCTCCAGCTTCTTGGCCTGGTCGCCGAGCTCGGTCGCGAGCGCGTCCATCGTGCCGTACTTGACGGCGAGTTCGTCGTAGTGGGGAGTGGGCATGTCTTCCTCGTTTCTCTGAGGGCCGGTGGTGGGTGTCGGGGCGTCGACCCGGTCAGTACTTGCTGAGCGCGGAGGTCTTGCCGCCGAGGTCCTCCACCGAGATCTGGGCGATGTCGGCCTCGATCTGGTCCTCGAGCTTGCGCTTGTCGGTCTTGTTCAGCTGGATGCCCTCGAGGAAGTCGTCCAGCATGCGGCCGATGGCGGCCATGTGGGTGTTGATCTCGGTCTGCTTCTTGTCGAAGGCGACCGCACCCTGTCCCGTCCAGTTGCGCTCGATCATGTCGATCGTGCCCTGGAGGCGGCCGAGCGACGCGCGGATCGAGTCGTAGCGGTCGATGACGTTGGTCTGGAGCTTCTGTACCTGGGCCTCATACAGCTTGCGGCCGTCAGCCATGTCGGCGTCCCTTTCGTGAGAGGAGAGGTGGTGGTGGATGCAGGAAGGGGGCGGGGGTGAGGTGGTGGGGCGAGTGGCTACGTGCCCCTGCGGGAGCGGTAGGCGGCGAAGGCGCCGCCTCCCATGATCAGGAACGCCGCTGTGGCGCCCACCGTCACCCACAGCATGGTGTTGTCGGACTCGTCGGCGCCTGACGCCGTCTCGGAGGTGCGGTCCCCGTCGGCGGGGGCGCCCTTCGAGGGCTGCGGCTTCGACTCCTTAGAGGCGCTGACCGGTTCACCGTCGGCGGTGACGACTCCCCTGACGTTCTCCTTGGCGAGGGGGTCGGTGTTCGGCGGGCCGGGCTGGTAGTTCTTCTTCTCGAGCACCTTGCGGGGGCGGATCAGGCCGTAGCCGAGGTAGACGCTCGGGTCGTCGCGGGCCCAGTCGCGGCCGGCGGTGTCTATGAGGCTGCCGAGGACCTGATTGGCGGTCCAGTCGGGGTGAGCGGACCAGACGAGGGCGGCGGAGGCGGAGGCGATGGCGGTGGCCATGCTGGTGCCTTCACCCGTGCAGTAGCGGTTGAAGCTCTCGTCGCACCACGTCGGCACGTTCAAGCCCGGGGCAGCGAGATCGACATAGTTGCCGTACTCGGAGAACTTGCCCACTTTGCCGGACTCGTCGGAAGCGGCGACACCAACGACGTAGGGATAGCGGGCCGGGTAGTTGATCTTCCCGCCGGTCTCCGCGTCATTGCCCGTGCTGGCGAACAGCAGCTTGCCTTTCTCGTGCGCATACTTGAGCGCTTCATCGAGTCCCGGCGTGTCGTACTCGCTGCCGAAGGACATGTTGATGATCTTCACATCGCTGTCCGCGATCGCCTTGATCACCTTCCGGACGTCCGGCGCCTTCGTGCGCTCTGCCTTGTTGAGACCGACCGTCGCGATCCGGTATGGAACGATCTTGGCGTCGGGGGCCAGGCCTCGCAGCGAACCACCGGTTCCGGTGCCGGCGATCAGCTCGGCCATGGAAGTGCCATGGCCGTCGTGATCGACGGTGGCTTTGTAACCGAGAGCCTCTGGGACTTCGTCGGTCAGCACTTGGCCTTTCAGCGACGGCGTGTCCGGGTTGACGCCGGTGTCGACGACCGCGATCTTCACGCCCTCACCGGTACTGACCTTCCACATCTCCTCGGCCTTCATGGCCGACAGGTACCACTGCTGCGACCGTACGTCTGCGGCAAGGGCATGGGGGGCCAAACCTGTCGAAAGGATGGCCATGGTGCCCAGCAACGAGCCGACGGCAGCGACTCGCCTGCTGTGTCGCCCCGGCCTGCTCACGCTCCACCTCGAGCGTCCCTCGAACCTTGAGACCATTGCTCTGTCTGCCCTCGCTTCAGTCCGGCCGACCGGTCGCCGATTCGTCGCCACCCCGTTCCGCGCGGCGCGAACGACCATTTTTTGCAGCGGAGTTGCGTGTATCGCCACGTTGAGCGCCGCCGCCGTCTCCGACGCGTTCAGGTGTCCGTGAGCCGGACTGCCCAGCTGTCCTGGGCATTCCGACCACTCCGTCGGCGTTACCGGGAGCGCGGCGGGATGACCGCTGTGCCTGTGGCGCGGCCGGAGGAGCCCCGATCACTCCGTGCCGCGTGGGCTTCTGCCCTCCGCTCGTACGCGGGGCGGAGGCGACTTCACCACCGACCACAGTGCCGCGAGGCAGCTTGGAGCTGTTTCGGCCGGCAGCGTTGCCCGGCGTGGCGCCGGTGACGGGTCGGCCGCCGACGACACCAGTGCTGCGCCCGGTGGCACCCCCCGTCGGTCCAGGACCCTTTGGCGCGGCGGCGTGGCCTGTCACCGGGCCAACCGGCTTCGGCATGCCTCCGACGATCCCACGCGTCCCCGGCCCGGTTCCGCGCGGAACGACCTGCCCAGGAGTGACCGTACGCCCCACGGGTGCTACGCGGTCGGCCCCACGGCCTCCCACGGGCGCCGGCCCTTGTCCGTGCACAACGGGACGCGGGCCTTGCCCCATGGGACCCGGTCCCTTGGGCGGCACAGCTCCTGTTGGAGCCCCGGCCCGGCCGGGGATTGCTGACGGAGGCATTCGCGTTGCCGGCCCGCCGCCTGGGCCGGTTACGCGTCCCAGCGGACCGCGCAATGCCGGGGAGGGTCCAGTGGGAGCCACAGGCGGCGGCACGGCTCCCGTGGCTGCTGGGGTGCCGCCGACGGTCGGCGGGGTGCCGGTGGCCGGTCTCACCGCTTCCTGGGGCGGCAAGGTGCCAACGCTGTTGATTTCCGTGCCCGCCGGTCGTGGAGCCAGCGCGTCGACCGCATTGGGTACCGGGAGGTCCGCATCCGGCCCGTGGGCTCCGGCTCCAGTCACCGCCCGGCCACGACCCGTCGGCGCCAGTGCCTCGGAAGGCGCCAAGGAACCGGACTCGTTCCTGGGGACCCCGCCGTCCACACCATTCACCGGCGGCGGTACCCCCACGTCCGGCATCTTCGGGAACACCGGCTCCTCGGCCTGCTGCATGTAGCCGGCCGACACCGTGTAGAACGAAGCCAGGCGGTACATCTGGTTGATGGCCTCCTGGCGGTTCTTCTCCGCCTTGAGGGCCGCCGCGTACTCCTCGTTGCTCTCGACCCGCTTCGACTCGGGAATGTCGTCGACGGTCTTGCGCTCGCTGCGGGTGTCGCGCGGGGGCATGGAGGCGCGGACCTGTGCGAGGCCCGCGCCGGCAGCCAGCACCTGAGTGCCGATGACGTCCGCGTAGTCGCCCACGCCCTCGGCGGTCTTCACCAGGCTCTGCGCCCAGCGGTCGAACGCGCTGTGGGCCTCGCCCTGCCAGTCGATGCCGGGCAGGTTGCCCTTGAGCTCCTCGGCGGCCGCCTTGATGGCGTCGCGGGCGGCGACCAGGGCCGTGCCCGCGGCCTCCAGCAGCTCGGGCTTGGCCGACTCGACGATGTCGATCATGTCGTTGAGGTCGTAGCCCTCGAAGCTGGTGCGGCCGAAGTGGATGCCCCGCATGGAGGCCCCGCCGAAGGGGTTGAGGACCTTGCCCGTCTGCATGACGGCGTCGAGCGTGCCGTTCTGCGCCTGGGCCTGGGTGTACGGGTCGGGTGATGTGTTCTTGTCGCCGCTCATCAGTACCCCGCGTCCGCCCGGTCGGCGCGGTTCCTCCGCTCGGGCTGCGTCTCCAGGGCCTTCTCGTACTGCTCGTTGATCGTGGTACGGATCTCGTGGAACCGCCGCCGCTGCTCTTCCTCGAGGTTGTCGAAGTCGACGTCCACCCCGTGGACGGCGATCTGCATGGCCTCGAGCTGGAGGGCGAGGGACTTGGAGAGCGCGGTGATCCGTTCGTGGACGCGCTCGTACTCGCGGTGCAGCATGGTGCCCTCGGGGAAGGCGCCGCTGCCGAAGGCGGTCTGGGGCAGGCTGCACCTGCCGACGTTGGACGATCCGCCCGCCGATGCCTCGAAGGCGGTGAGCAGGTCGTCGATGCGCTTCTTGAAGGTCGAGAGCGCCATGACGCCGCGGCGCAGGTCCGCGCCGCCGCCTCCGCCCCCTTCTGCAGGCAGCATCCTCTGCCGTCCTCCCCGTGTCCCCGTGCCCCCGTCAGGCCCCGTTTGTCCCGCTGTTCTGCGTGGTGCGGCAGTTGTGCCGCGTGGTACGGCAGTCGTGTCGCGAGGTGCGGCATCGCCTGCTCCACCTCATGCACCTGCTGCACCTGCCGCACCCTGATGCACCCGGTACCGCTGTGCCTGCTGCGGTACGGGCGTCCACGTCGCCCCAGTGCAGCAGACATGATCACGTGGCACCACTCTAGTCACAGGCACCGACAGCCCAACTTCCTTCTGCAAAGCCGCCGCTGCCGCGAAGAAGGTGCGCTTTGTACTCCTCCCCCTCGCCTGATCAGTACGTTTTCCGGCCACATGCGCACTCGTCCGCGCCTCGGCGATGTTCGTCACATTGCAGAGTGGTCATGGTGAACACCCTGTTTCCCGGCTCGCCGGCGCGCGTCCCTGATCGCCACGGCCGCTCCGGCGAGGCCCGCCACCAGCACCGCCGCGCCGACGGAGACGTAGGTGGCGAGGCGGGCGTTGCGCTCGTCGGGGGTCTCGCCGAGGGCGAGTTCGGCTGCGGCGGGGGCCTTCGCGCGGGCCAGGCCCTCCTGGGGGCGGGGGGACTCGATGGGCCGGGTGTCCTCGGTGAGGGCGCGGACCGGGTCGACGACGCCCCAGCCGACGAGCCGGTCGCGGCCGGCGATGGTGCGTTCCGCGGTCTGCTCGATCTGGGCGGTGATCTGACGCCGGGTCCAGTCGGGGTGCTTGGCCTTGATGAGGGCGGCGAGTCCTGCGACGTAGGGCGCCGAGAAGCTGGTGCCGTTGTCGAGGCAGTGGCCGCCCTTGGGGACGGTGGAGATGATGTCGACGCCGGGTGCCGCCACATCGACGAAGTCGCCGGACTGGGAGAAGGAGGCGCGTTCGTTGTTGCGGTCGGAGGCGGCGACGGCGAGGACGCCCTCGTAGGAGGCGGGGTAGGTCTTCTTGACGTTGCCGCCGAGGCCGTCGTTGCCCGCGGAGGCGACGATGACGATCTCGCGGGCGAGGGCGGCGTCGACGGCGGCCTCGAGGCCGGGGTCGGGTTCGGCGGCGCCGGCGGTGTCCTGGGAGATGTTGATGACGTCCGCCTCGGCCTGGATGGCGTGGCGGATGGCGGCGGCGAGGCTCTTGGTGTCGCCGTTGCCGTCGGCGTCGTTCTGCTGGATGGGGATGATGGTCGCCTCGGGCGCCAGGCCGACGAAGCCGGTCCTGTCGTCGGGCCGGGCGGCGATGATGCCGGCGACCTTGGTGCCGTGGCCCACGGTGTCGGTGGTGCCGTTCTCGCTGCCGCGCTCGACGGGGTTGCCGTCCTCGTTTTCGGCATCCCTGGGCAGGAGGTTGCGGCCGCTCTGGACGTCCACCGCGTTCTTCAGCTGGGGGTTCTTGACGTCGACGCCGGTGTCGATGACGGCGACGCGGACGTTCTTGCCCCTGGACTGGCGCCAGACCTCGTCGAGTTGGACGCGCTGCAGGGACCAGGGGCGGCCCGGGTAGACCTTGTTGGGGTAGGCGCACTCGTCGGTGAAGGAGTCGTCCGCCAGGGAGTCGTCGGCCGCGGCGGGGGCGGCCGCCGGCAGCGCGGTGACCAGCAGGGCTGCGGTGAGCGCCAGGGCGCGTGCGAGGGTGCGTGCGGGCCGCATCGGCGTGCCTCCCGTCAGGAGCCCTGCGGCTGCCGGGCCGCGGCGGTGGACAGGCGGGGGCCGGTGGGCAGGAACGCGGACCAGGCGGCGGGGACCGGCGCGGGGTCGACGTCGGCGTAGCCGAGGCGGGTCTGCGCCTGCTGGGCCTCGCGTTCGAGTTCCTTGCGCGCCTGCTCGGTGACGCCGATGCCGGCGTCGTCGGTGGCGCTGTCGGCGTTGGACTGCAGCACGTAGCGCAGGCCGGTGTCGGTGACCAGGAAGACCGGTCCCGCCTTGGTCTGGGTGCCCTTGAACTGGCGGTAGAGCTGGCCGGAGCCGGGGGTGACGTAGGCGCTGGTGGAGCCGGCCGGCAGGTCGGCCGGGAAGTCCCGGCCCGCCCAGGTGCTCAGGGTGGTGCTGCCGTCGGTGCCGACGCCGCGCAGCACGTTGCAGACGGTGTTGCGCTTGCCCTTGCCGGGGGAGGCCTGGTTGACGGCGCGGGGCTTGCCGGTGGGCCAGCGCTGCTCGGTGCCGAAGGGCTTGCCGGGGACGATGGCGCCGGGGCTCACCTCGAGCGGCTTGCCGGCCTGACCGAGCTGGGCCAGGTCCTCGCTGAACAGCAGGAGTTGGGCGACGAAGGCGGAGACGGGCGCGACCCGGCCGGGCAGCACGACGTAGTACTGGACCTTGTTGTTGTCGAAGGCCTTCAGGACCATGCCGACCCGGTCGGCGGTGGCGTCCAGCCGGCCGGGGGCTCCGGCGGGGGCGCCCGGGGTCCGGCCGATCTCGGGGAAGGTGATGGGGTCGCCCTGGTGGAGGGTGGCGAGCCATTCGCGGGAGACCTGCTGGGGTTCGCGGCCCGAGCCGACGACGGTGCGCAGCAGCAGTTCGAGGCCGGCGCCGGTGTCGAGGCGGTCGATGCGGTAGGCCGTGCCGCCCGCGTCCACCACGTAGCGCTTGCCCTGGGGGTCGGCGACGTAGAGGAGTTCGCCCTCGGTCAGCCGCTGCTTGCCGTCGGTCAGCCGCTGTTCGCGGTCGGCGAGGACCAGCGCGGCCTTCTGGACGGACCGGCCGCCGGCGCTGGGCCGCTCGCACACCGCCCACCGCTTGGCGGTGCCGGCTTCCTGCGCGGAGGGCAGGCGGTCGGGTGCGTAGGGGATGCCGATGGTGACGCCGTGCGGGATCTTGCCGCTGTCCAGGACCTTCTCGCTGACGGTGACCACGTCGCCCTTGCCGGGGGCGAGGAGGAGCTTGGCGGAGGCCATGTTGAGCACCGGGTGCAGCTGGACCTCGTTGCCGGTCTTCAGGACGACGTAGCGGGTGGTCGACGTGCTGGCGATGATCACTTTCTCGGCCGGGGTGTCCCAGCCCTTGGGCGCGGTGGGCCGGAACATGCCCCAGGCGCCGAAGACGGCCATCACGATCACGCCGATGATCAGGCCGGGCAGGATGCCGCGCAGGGGCCGCGGGGCTCCCTCGTCCGAGCCGTGCGGGGACGACTGGACGAAGGCCGCGAGCAAGCGGCGCTTCGCGAAGGTGTAGGCGTTGAGCTGATCCCGCCGCGATGCCATTGGTGCCTGTCTCTCCCCGTGTCCGGCCCGAGTCCGGCCGTGTCCCCGCCCGTGGCCGACCGTGTTCCGGCGTCGTCTCAGCGTCTTCACCCGTGCCGGGCCGGACGGTGGTCGCAGGACGCGGGACGGCGACCGCCCGCCCGTCGATCTCGGGCGTGGCCCCTACTATGCCTGGTGCGCGGGACGGTTCGGAGAGCGGGTAGGGTGCCTGGGCCTTGTGTGATCAGGCGGGCGCGCCTGAACTACGGCGGTCGATGAGCAATTTGGGGGGATGGTACGTGACGGCGTCCGGAACGCGGGCGGGAGCGGCCACACCGGGGGGTCCCCAACCGAGGCTGCGCGCGGGCGGTCCCGGATCGTTCCGGCTGCAACGGGTCGTGCTGCTGGAACTCGCGGCCGCCGTCCTCCTCGTCGGCTGGGTCCTCGGCCCGGTGACCCTGGGGGTCGCCGGAGCGGTCGCCGCCGTCCTGGTGCTGCTCGCCGTCATGCGCCGCAGGGGGCGTTCGCTGCCCGAGTGGGTGGCCACGGCGCGCGCCCTGCGCACCCGGCGCAGGCACGCCGCGGCGCGGGTGATCCCGCCGGGCACCGAGCCGGGGCTCGCGCCGGCCGTGGAGTGCGATCCCGCCCTGCGCACCTACTCGTACAAGGGCCGGGACCGGCGTCCTGTCGGGCTCGTCGGGGACGGGACCTTCGTCACCGCCGTGGTCCAGGTGGAGGCCGACGCCACGGCGCTGCGCGCCGAGCGCAGCCGGCGTCCGCTGCCGCTGGCCCTGGTGCGGGACGCGCTGGAGGTGGACGGCATCCGCCTGGAGTCGGCGCAGGTGGTGCTGCACACCCAGCCGGCCCCGGCGCTGCATCTGCCGCGCGAGTCGGTCGCCGTCAGCAACTACGCCCCGCTGCAGGAGCAGACGGGCGCGCCCGCGGTCCGTATCACCTGGATCGCGCTGAAGCTCGCGCCGGAGCTGTGCCCGGAGGCGGTGGCGGCCAGGGGCGGCGGTCTGCTGGGCGCGCAGAAGTGCGTGGTGCGGGCCGCCGACCATCTGGTGAGCCGTCTCACCGGCGCCGGCTTCCGTGCCGCCGTGCTGGACGAGGAGGAGCTGACCTCGGCGATCGCCACCTCGGCCTGCGCCAATCCGCTGGTGACGGCCGAGGCGGGCCGCACGGACCGGCAGGAGCCGCGCACCGAGGAGTCGGGCCGCAGCTGGCGCTGCGACAACCGCAGGCACACCGCGTACTGGGTGCGCAAGTGGCCCGCGCTGGGCGGCGCCGGCGGCTCCTCGCTGCCGCAGTTCGTCGCGCGGATCACGGCGGTGCCCGCGCTGGCCACCACGGTCAGCGTCACCGTGGCGCCGGGTGACGGGCGGGAGGTGTCGCTGCGCGGCCATGTGCGGGTGACCGGGCGCAGCGCCGACGAACTGACCGCGGCGCGGCGGGCGCTGGAGAGTGCCGCCCGCTCGTCGGGCGCGGCGCTGGCCCGGCTGGACCGGGAGCAGGTGCCCGGCGTCCTGGCGACTCTGCCCCTCGGAGGTGTTCGGTGACGGCGATGCGGACGACGGCGGGGGCGCCGGGCGCGACGGGGGCTCCGGCCGTGCCGGTGGCGCCCGGCCCCGCGAACACCGGCGCGGTCCGGCCCCCGGCGGGCGCGCGGTCCGCGGGCGGCACCCGGCGCCAGGGCGCGGGCTCTCGGGGCGCGCCGGACGCGGGCGGCACCCGGCGCCAGGGCGCGGGCTCTCGGGGCGCGCCGGACGCGGGCGGCGGGCGTGGCCGGCGCCTGCTGCGGGGCGGCTTCGGCCTGCGCGGGCCGCGCCACGGGCGGCACACCCTCTCCTGCGCGGACCTGGACGCGCTGACGCTGCCGATCGGCGACGACGGTGTGGTCATCGGCACGGACGCCGAGGGCCAGCCCGCGGTGCTGGGCCTGAACCGGCCCACGCCGTACGAGGTGGTGCTGATCGGCGGGCTGTGGACGGCGCAGGTGCTGGCGCTGCGCGCGGCGGCGACCGGTGCGCGGGTGGCCGTGGAGACGGGCCGGGCGCAGGCCTGGTCGCAGCTGCTGCACGCCATGGGCGGCGGGCAGAACGGGCTCGCGGTCTACGACGTCGGCCGGGTCCCGCCGCTGGGGGCGTCGGCGGGCACGCCGGTGCTGGTGGTCCGGGACTGCGGCATGCGCCCGCCGCGCGGCCGGGTGGTCTCCGGGCCCTGGCGTTCGGTGCTGACGCTGCTGCCGTATCTGAGCCCGGTCGCGCCGCGGCTGGTCCGGCAGGCGCGGCTGGTGGGCGTGCAGCGGATCTCGCCGCAGGAGGCCGCCGAGCTGGGCCGGACGATGGTGCTGCCGCGGGCCGATGTGGAGGCGCTGCCCACCCTCGCCGACGGCCTCACCCTTTGGTGCGCCGACCGCGACCGGCAGTATGTGATGACCCAGCCGACGGATGCGGAGACCGGCCTGCTCGGCCTGCCCCGGCGGATGGACTGACGGTTCCGACGCACGCGGCCGGATCTCTCCCGGCGTCCGGTCACGACGGGCGGATGGACCGGCGGTCCGGCACGCCGCATACTGGCGTGGAGTACTGACGGCCAGTCACATCACCCCGCACCTGAGCACAGTTGCCCGCAGACACCCCGGCGTATCAACGCCCCCGCCCCGTCTCCCGTCTACACAACCGTGCCCCCCGCCGACCTCGCCCTCGCCACCCAGCAAGCGGACCCGGCCGGCCCTCCCCCGCTCAGTCGCCGGCTCCGCGGGTTCCTCCGGAGGCATCGCGTCCCGCTGCTGGCGACGCTCGCCGTGCTGCCGCTGTACGCGGTGTGGTGGGCCTTCCTCGCCACCGGCGGCGGTGATCTGGCCGCGCAGATCGCCTGGGCCCACTTCGCCGAGCGGCACGGGGACTCCGCGTACAACCTGTTCTGGTACGGCGGCATGCACGCCGCCAACTACAGCGTGATCTCCCCGTACGTGATGGCCGCCCTCGGGGTCCGCACGGTGACCGTGGCCTCCGGGGTCGCCGCCTCCTGGCTGGCCGCGCTGCTGGTGGTGCGCAGCGGGGTGCGACGACCGCTGCCGCTCGCGCTGCTCGCCTCCCTCACCCTGTGGTGCAACGTCGCCTCCGGTCGCACCACCTTCGCGCTCGGGGTCGCCTTCGGTCTCGCGGCCGCCCTGTACACCGGTGCGGCCGGCCGGGGCGGACGGCCGGTCCTCGCCGGTGCCTACGCCGCCCTCGCCACCATGGCCTCGCCGGTCGCCGGGCTGTTCCTGGCGATCGTCGGGGCCGGTTTCCTGCTCGGCGGGCGCCGGTACGCGAGGCCCGCGCTCGCCCTGATCCTGCCGCCCGCGGCCGTCGTCGGCACGACCAGCCTGCTCTTCCCGTTCCACGGCGAGCAGTTGATGCCGGCGTCGCGGATATGGCCGCCGGCTCTGCTCGGTGTCGCCGTCGCCGTGCTCGCCCCGCGGTCGTGGACGCCGGCCCGGTGGAGCGGTGTCGTCTACGCCGCCGGGACCGTGCTGGTGTATCTCGTGCCCTCGCCCATCGGCACCAACATCGAGCGGCTCGCCGAGTACGCGGCGCCCGTGGTGCTCCTGGCCGCGCTGTTCAGCCACCCGTCGCTGCGGGTCCGGCCGCTCGCCCCCGCGGCCGTGCTGCACCGCACCGCTCTTGCCGCCTCGTTCGTCTTCTCGCTGGCCTGGACGGGCGAGAAGACCGTCGACGATCTCGTCGTCTCCACCCCCGTGCCGGCCTGGGCGGCGCACACCGAGGGAGTGGTGCGGGCCCTGGACGGGCTGGGCGCCGGGCGGACCCGGGTCGAGGTGGTGCCCGCCCGCAATCACCGGGAGGCGACGGCGCTGGCCCCGTATGTGCACATGGCGCGCGGCTGGAACCGCCAGCTCGACATGGAACGCGCCCGGCTCTTCTACGACGGCAGCTTCTCCCCCGCCGCCTACCGGAGCTGGCTGGACCGCTGGGCGGTCGGGTTCGTGGTGCTGGCGGACGGCAGACCGGACGGGTTCGCCGCCCAGGAGGCGCGGCTGATCCGGGATCCGCGCACCCGGCCGGACTGGCTGGAGCCGGTGTGGCGGGACGAGCACTGGCAGGTGTTCCGGGTGCGGGACGCCGTGCCGCTGGTCTCCGCCCCCGGCACGGTGGTGCGCACCGACGGCGCCGGTGTCGTGCTGCGGGTGGCCGGGCCGGGCGAGGTGACGGTGCGGATCGCCTGGTCGCCCTGGCTGCGCAGCGACGGCGGGTGTCTGAGCCGGGCCGGCGAGTTCACCCGGCTGACGGTGTCCGCGCCGGGCGAGTACCGGATCAGCTCGGAGTACGGTCCTTCTCCGGCGCGGGCCGCTCGCTGCTGACCTCGGCGGCGGCCGTGACCGTCCGGGCGCGCGGGCCCTGCAGCAGGTAGGTCAGGGCCAGGCCGGCGCCGACCACGACCGCGCCGCCGGCCGCGTCCAGGATCCAGTGGTTGCCGGTGGCCACGATCGCGGCGCAGGTGAACAGAGGATGGAGCAGCCCCAGCGCCTTCATCCACATCCTGGGGGCGACGATCGCGATCACCACACCGCACCACAGGGACCAGCCGAAGTGCAGCGAGGGCATCGCCGCGTACTGGTTGGTGAGGTGGGTCAGGGTGCCGTAGTCGGGCTTGGTGAAGTCCTGCACCCCGTGCACGGTGTCGATGATGCCGAGGGTGGGCATCAGGCGCGGCGGGGCGAGCGGGTAGAGCCAGAAGCCGACCAGGGCGAGCAGGGTGGCGAAGCCGAGGCTGGTGCGGGCCCAGCGGTAGTCGGCGGGGCGGCGCCAGTAGAGCAGGCCGAGCACGGTGAGCGGCACCGCGAAGTGGAACGAGGTGTAGTAGAAGTCGAAGAACTCCCGCAGCCAGCCGATCTTCACCACGGCGTGGTTGACCGCGTACTCGATGTCGAGGTGGAGGAGGCGTTCCAGGTCGAGGATCTGCCGGCCGTGCTCCTCGGCGCGGGCGCGTCCGGCGGAGTTGCTGCCCCCGGTCGCGGCGAGCCGGACCTTCGCGTAGGCGGCGTAGGTGACGCGGATGAGCAGCAGTTCGAGCAGCAGGTTGGGGCGGGTCAGCACCCGGCGCAGGAACGGCACCAGCGGCACCCGGCGGAAGCGGGCCGGGACGGGGTCGGCGTACCGGGTGGGCACCGGGGAGCGGTAGTGGGGCGAGGTACGCGTCAGGAAGGGCACGCCGATGGCGGCGGCCAGCGCGGCGAGCAGGACGATGTTGTCGCGCACCGGGTACAGGAACGCCATGTTGGGCAGCAGCATCCGGGCGGGCAGCGTCATCACCAGGATCACGGCGACGGGCCACACCGGCCGGTCGGAGGCGCGCCGCCCGGCGCGGCCGACGACGGTGAGCAGCACCCACAGGAGCTGGTGCTGCCAGGCGGTCGGGGAGACGGCGATGACGGCGCAGCCGGTGATGCCGACGGCGAGCAGCAGCTGCCCGTCGCGGGCGTAGCGCACGGCGCGGCGCAGCGCGAGCACGGCGACGGCCGCGGCGAGCAGCAGGAACAGCCCGATCTCCAGGGGCCCGTGCAGGCCGAGGCGGAGCAGGGCGCCGTGCAGGGACTGGTTGGCGAGGTCGTCGGCGGGTCCGCCGAGGCCGACGCCCGCCATGTGGTGCACCCAGTAGGTGTAGGAGTCGCGGGGCATCGCGGCCCAGGCGAGCCCGGTGAGGGCGGCGAAGGTGACGCCGGTGGAGACGGCGGCCCGCCGGCGGCCGGTGAGCCACAGCAGGGGCGCGAACAGCAGCAGGGTCGGCTGGAAGGCGGCGGCGAGGCCGATGAGGGCACCGCTGACGCGCTGCCCGTGAGCGACGAAGCAGCCGAGCAGCACCAGCAGGACGGGGATGATGCTGGTCTGGCCGAGCCAGAGGGCGTTGCGCACCGGCAGGGACAGCATCAGCAGGCTGACGGCGACCGGTGCGGCGAGCAGCGCGGTGCGGCGGCCCACGGGCCGGGGCAGGGCGCGGGCGGCGACCAGGCCGAGCGCGACGACGAGCAGCAGCGAGCCGAAGGTCCAGCCCCAGCCGAGGGCCTGCTCGGCGGAGCGGGTGAGGGGTTTGAGGACGAGGCCGCCGAAGGGCGTGCCGGTGAAGCGGGTGGAGTCGTACAGCGAGCCGCTGACGTGCAGCACGCCCTGGGGGCCCAGCCAGGTCTCCAGGTCGGTGAGCCGCTCCCCGCGCGGGGTGGTCAGGACGACGGCGACCTGCCGCACCGCGAGCACGGCGGCGACCAGCCACAGCACCAGGCGCACCGCGCGCAGCCGTGCCTGGGTGCCGCCCACGGCCGTCGCCCCGAGAATCTCCGCCGGTCGCCCGCTGTGCTCAGCATTCGCCACGCCTGGTCGGCCTCCCGCCCCGGTCGTTCCACGCGCTGCGTGCGTGGAAGGTCACTCTGCGCACTCTATGAGTTCGCACCGCCCCAGAGCCAAGACGCAGACAACCCCCTCCTCGCCTGACCGCCTTCTTCTTGTTGTACCGGTCGGCCTTGCTGTCCGGTCGACCTTGCTGTCCGGTTGACGATAGACGCCGGGCGGCCGGGTTGCGCTTTGAGGGGGCGAGAAGGATCACACCGGGTCGGCCGGGTACGGGGCCGCGAGGGGTGCTGCGTGCCTGGACACCGCACATTTCTGTGCATCCTGCAACGATGCACGTACCGCCCGTAAAGGGACAAGCAGCGCCTATCGTCGCTTACTTGGCCCGCCCGACAGCGCCGCCGTGCGGAGCCCGTCCCTGTCCCCGTCGAAAGGTAGGCGAGCGTCGTTTTGTCGACTGCTCCTGTCGCCGCTCCCCCGTCCCCGCACCCGGCCACGCGGCCCGAGGCGCCCGGCGCCCGGGACGCCGCACCCACCGTGACCGACCCCGCGCTGGTCCGGCGCGCCGTGAAGGCGGCCGCGCTCGGCAACGCGATGGAATGGTTCGACTTCGGTGTCTACAGCTACATCGCGGTCACCCTGGGCAAGGTCTTCTTCCCGTCGGGCAACCCCACCGCACAGCTGCTGTCCACCTTCGGCGCCTTCGCGGCGGCCTTCCTGGTGCGCCCGCTGGGCGGCATGGTGTTCGGCCCGCTGGGCGACCGCGTGGGCCGGCAGAAGGTCCTCGCCCTCACCATGATCATGATGGCCGCGGGCACCTTCGCCATCGGCCTGATCCCCTCCTACGCCACGATCGGTGTCGGCGCCCCGATCCTGTTGCTCGCGGCCCGCCTGGTGCAGGGCTTCTCCACCGGCGGCGAGTACGCGGGTGCCTCCACGTTCATCGCCGAGTACGCCCCGGACAAGCGGCGCGGCTTCCTCGGCAGCTGGCTGGAGTTCGGCACGCTCGCCGGCTACATCGCGGGCGCGGGCCTGGTCACCCTGATGACCGCGCTGCTCTCCTCCGGCGACCTGCTCTCCTGGGGCTGGCGCATCCCGTTCCTGATCGCGGGCCCGATGGGCGTCATCGGCCTGTATCTGCGGATGCGCCTGGAGGAGACCCCGGCGTTCGCCGCCGAGGTGGAGAAGGCCGAGAAGAACCGGCCGAAGGTACCGCTGCGCGAGATGATCACCGGCCAGTGGCGGGCACTGCTGCTGTGCGTGGGCCTGGTGCTGGTGTTCAACGTCACCGACTACATGCTGCTGTCGTACATGCCGAGCTACCTGACCGGCGAGCTGCACTACGACGAGACGCACGGTCTGCTGGTGGTGCTCGGTGTGATGGCGCTGATGATGCTCGCCCAGCCGTTCGTGGGCGCGCTGACCGACCGGGTGGGCCGCCGTCCGGTGATCGCCGCCGGCTGCGCCGGCTTCCTGCTGCTGTCCGTTCCGGCGCTGCTGCTGATCCGGGACGGTTCGCTGCTCGCGGTCGCCGCCGGCATGGGCGCCCTGGGGCTGCTGCTGGTGTGCTTCACGGCGGCGATGCCGTCCGCGCTGCCCGCGCTGTTCCCGACCCGGGTGCGCTACGGCTCCCTGTCGATCGGTTTCAACGTCTCGGTGTCCCTGTTCGGCGGCACCACCCCGCTGGTGGTCACCGCGCTGATCGGAGCCACCGGCGATGTGATGATGCCCGCCTACTACATGATGGCCGCGGCCGTGATCGGCGGTTTCGCCGTCTGGCGGATGGCGGAGTCGGCCGGAAGGCCGCTGCCCGGTTCTCCGCCGTCGCTCGAGGCGGAGACACTGGAGAGCGGGGCGGCCGGGACCACCGGATCCGCCTGACCCACCGGACGAAAGGCGCGGCGGATGAGCGACGAGCAGCTCTGGCACGAGGTGGACGACTACTTCACGGCCCGCCTCGCACCGGGAGACGAGGTCCTGGAGGCCGCGCTGCGGGACAGTGCGGCGGCCGGGCTGCCGCCGATCGCCGTCGCACCCAACCAGGGCAAGCTGCTGCAGCTGCTCGCCCAAATCCAGGGCGCCCGGCACATCCTGGAGATCGGCACGCTCGGCGGCTACAGCACCATCTGGCTGGGCCGCGCCCTGCCGCCGGACGGACGGCTGATCACCCTGGAGTACGAGCCGAAGCACGCCGAGGTCGCCACCCGCAACCTCGCCCGGGCCGGGCTGGAGAAGCAGGTCGAGGTGCGGGTGGGTCCGGCGCTCCAGTCGCTGCCGCGGCTGGCCGACGAGAACCCGCCGCCCTTCGACCTGGTCTTCATCGACGCCGACAAGGCCAACAACGCCCGCTACCTGGAGTGGGCGCTCCGGCTCACCAGCACCGGCAGCCTGATCGTCCTGGACAACGTGGTGCGCGGCGGCCGGATCGCCGACCAGGACAACCACGATCCGGACGTGGCGGGCACCCGCGCCGCGCTGGAGATGATCGCCGGCCATCCGCGGCTGAGCGGCACGGCGGTCCAGACGGTCGGCGTCAAGGGCCACGACGGGTTCGCGCTGGCGCGGGTGCTGGCCTGAGCCGCCGCGGGCAGCCCCGGAAGTGCCTCAGACCTCGTGGTAGAAGCCCACGTTGACGCTGCGCGGGGCCGTGCGGTCGTGGATCACGATCTCGCCGTTGCCGCCCCTGGGCAGCGCGACGGTGCCGCCGTAGGCGACCGGGCCCGCGTATTCGCCGGCGGTGATGCGGACCTCGGAGGACGGCTCCGGCAGGGAGCCGCGCAGCCAGGTCAGATGCCAGGTGCCGTCCTGCCCGCACTGGAACTCCAGATGGACGCGGGAGACGAACAGCCAGTCGTCCGGGGTGACCAGCCGGCACACCGAACGGTCGCGTCCCACTCGCAGCACGGCGCCCGGCTCGCTGGGTGCGTCGGCCATCTGCATCCCGGCCGTGGCACCCTCTTCCGCCGCGGTCACGGCGGCCATGGTCAGTTCGAGCACGTGCGCTCCTCCTGTGACGATCCGGCTGGCTGAGATCCGCCGCATGATAGAACGCCCGGCTGTACTCCGTCCGGCACAATGGGTGCATGACGGAGCGCAAGCCCCCCGGCGTGAGCTTCGAGTCCTTCGCCGACAAGCAGATCCGCGACGCCGAGGCCCGCGGGGAGTTCGACCGGCTCGAGGGTGCGGGCAAGCCCCTGCCCCGCGACATCGAGACCACCTACGACGACCTGTGGTGGGTCAAGCGCAAGATGTCCCGCGAGGGCCTGTCGGTGCTGCCGCCGGCGCTGGCGCTGCGCAAGGAGGCCGAGGACGCGCTGGAGGCGGCGCTCGCGGCGCCCTCGGAGCGGATGGTGCGCAAGATCCTCACGGAGATCAACGCGAGGATCCGCGAGATGATGTTCAAGCCGCCGCCCGGGCCCCCGCTGGGCAGGAAGCCGTTCGACGTCGAGGAGGTCGTACGGCAGTGGCGGGAGCGCCGGGAGGCGGCCGGCGGCCGGGGCCCTTCTTCGCGGGCGTAGGCCGGAATCCTTCCTCGCAGCGGTGGTCGTGGGTCGTACCGGAGAGCGGTGGCGCCGTTCAGACGTGCAGCAGCCGCTCGGCGAGCTGCCGGTAGTCCCGCAGGGCCAGGCGCAGCTGCTCGGTGTCGGTGGCCGCGGTGCCGCCGCCCTCACCGGTCTCGGCCGCCTGCCAGGACCGGCGCAGCGTGCGGCGGCGCTCGGTCACCGCGTGGGTGACGCGCTCGGTGAGCTCCTGGAGCACCTGGTCGGCCTCGGCCACCGCCTCGCGCGGGGTGTCGACGAAGCCGGCCACGGCGTGCTGGAGCTGCGCGGTGAGCTTGTCGCTGTCGTCCCGGGCGAGCAGCTGCTGCCCGGAGCCGGAGCCGTGGAGCCGGTCGTCCCGGTTGTCGTGGGCGCCGTGCTCGGCGCCGGTGTCACCGGCGTGGCCGGTGTCCCGTCGGGCGTCCTCGGACCTGAGGCGGTCCCGCTCGGCGGCCAGTCCTGCGGTGTCCGTGGCCGGGGCGTCCTGGGAGCTTCCGGAGGTGGCCGGGGGTTCCGTGGACTGCGGGTGGGCGGCGACCAGCGGGCTGTCGCTGCCGTCGTCGGCGGGGGTGCCGCCGGCCGTGGGGTTCTCGGGGTGCCGGGTGGTGTCGGTCATGATTCAGCTCTCCTTCGTCTGGCGCCGGTGCAGCAGCGACGGCGTGTGCGAGCCGCGCGCGGACCGGGTCTCGTGCTCGCGTCCCGGGGTGGCGCGGTGGCGTCCGCCGTCGGGGCCTGACGGGCGCAGCAGCTCGTCGAACAGGGCACGGGCCTCGACCATCGCCTCGCGCATCTCCTCGGTTCCGGCGCCGCCGTCGGCCGCGCCGTTCGCCCGGGCCCGGGTCACCCGGTGCACGCGCCGGTAGCCGTCGACGTGGTGGGCGTGGTGCACGGACAGGGCGGCGAACTGCTCCTCGTACTGGCCGCCGTCGGGGAAGCCACGGGCGCCGGCGAGATCCGAGATCAGCCGGTCGGCCTCGGCGAGCGCCTCGCGCGGCGACTCGACGAACCGCTCCTGGGCGGCGGTCCAGCGCGCCTCGAAGCCGTGCCGCTCGGTGGGCTCCAACTCCCGCATGCGCAGGGATCCATGGCGCTCGACGCGGTCGGCGAGCTCCCGCTCGGCCGCCTGGGTGTCCCCGTCGTGGCGGGCGACGGCCCGCTCGTACTCCGGCCCGAAGCGCCGCTTGAGACTCATGCCGTGCCGGGGTCCGCGGGCGCGCAGGGCGACGACGGCGGCGACGGCCACGAGGACGGCAGCAATCACGATCAACGCAATGATCAGTCCAGTGGACATGTATGCCTTCCGGGGTTCTCGTCCAACCGGCACTCCTGGCGAGCCGGTTCGCCAAGCGGGTAGCCCCGAACGGCGTCCGCAAACAGAATGCGGGGATGACCTGGACCGTTGCCCCGAGCCGCCCGCCTCCCCGACCGCCGCACTCTGGCGCGCCTGCCCCTGCCGCACCGAGGTCTGCGACCGCTGGTGCCTGCTGCGCGGGGGCCGCAGGACCGACGCCGGGGAGCTGGAGCGGGGGATCGCGGCGTACGACGGCGCCGACCCGGCGCTGCTGGTGCGGCCCGCCGGGGAGGCGGCACGGGCTCGCGGGGCCCGCCGGACGATCCTGGACGCCCGCAGCGACCCGGTCGGGGCCCGCACCCTGTACGCCCGGCCCGGCCACCCGGAGACCGGGCCGCACAGCACCGACCCGTACGCCGGGCACTGGTTCACCGAGCCGCTCACCCCGCTCGCCCGGGCCCGGCCGGCCCGCCCGCTCGCCCGAGTCCTCGGCCGGCCGCCCCGGACCCTGTTCGTGCCCCCTCAGACCGCGCGCGTGACCGGCCGCTCTCCCCGTGGGCTCCCGCCCCTCGGGCGTTCGCTGCTGGAGCCGCACAGCTCGCCGGACAGGTCGTGCACCAGCTGGACCAGGTCGGTGGGCCGGTCGGGCCCCCACCAGTCGCCGAGCAGTTCGGCCAGGGACTCCTCGCGGGCCTGCGCCAGCCGCTCGGCGACCGTCCGGCCCTCCTCGGTGAGCACCAGGTCGGGTCCGCGCCGCGCCGCCAGGTGCCGGGACTCGACCTCGCGGGCGGCGTCCATCACCACGCTCAGCGGGATGGCGGTGCGCTCGGCGAGCAGCGCCGGCTCCACCGAGCCGTGCCGGCGGATCCGCAGCAGCAGCCAGCTGGAGGCGGGCAGCAGGTCGTAGCCGGCGCGGGCGGTGATCTTCCGGTAGATCTCGCGGCGCCCCTCGCGCGTGCCGAGCAGGGACAGCGCGCGGCACACCTCGTCGTAGGAGGACCGCTCGACGGGGTTGCTGGCGAGGGTCTCGGTGGCGTCGGGCGCGGTGACCGAGGCGCGCAGCCGGTCCTCCCGCAGGAACCAGGCCAGCACGAATCCGGCGAGCGCGACCGGCACCGCGTACAGGAAGACATCGGTGATGGCGACGGCGTAGGCGTGGACGGCGTCCGGGCGCAGCGCGGCCGGCAGTGCGTCGATGCCGCGCGGGTCGGCCTCCAGGGCGGCGGGGGTGACGCCGGGCGGGAGCTGGGCGCCGCGGAAGGCGGCGGCGAGTTCGTCGCCGAGCCGGGCGGCGAAGATCGTGCCGAAGACGGCGACGCCGAAGGAGGCGCCGATGGAGCGGAAGAACGTCGCGCCGGAGGTGGCGACGCCGAGGTCCTCGTAGGAGACGGCGTTCTGCACGATCAGCACCAGGACCTGCATCACCAGGCCGAGACCGAGGCCGAAGACGAAGAAGAAGGCGCTCATCTCCCCGGTGGAGCTGTTCTCGTCGAGCTGGTGGAGCAGCAGCAGCCCGAGGGTGGTGACGGCGGTGCCGGCGATCGGGAACACCTTCCAGCGGCCGGTGCGGCTGACGATCTGCCCCGAGCCGGTGGAGGCGATCAGCATGCCGGCCACCATCGGCAGCATGTGCACGCCGGACATGGTGGGGGTGACGCCCTGGACCACCTGGAGGAACGTCGGCAGATAGGTCATCGCGCCGAACATCGCGAAGCCGACGACGAAGCTGATCACGGCGGACAGCGTGAAGGTGCGGATGCGGAACAGCTTCAGCGGCAGCACCGGCTCGGCGGCCCGCCGCTCCACCGCCACGAAGGCGACGGCGAGCACCGCGCCCAGCACCGCGAGCCCCACGATCTGCGTGGAGCCCCAGGCCCAGGTGGTGCCGCCGAGGGAGGCGACCAGCACCAGGCAGGTGGCGACGGCGGCGATGAGGAAGGTGCCGAGGTAGTCGATGACGTGCCGGGTGGCGCGGCGCGGGATGTGCAGGACGGTGGCGATGACGGCGACCGCGACGACACCGACCGGCAGGTTGATGTAGAAGACCCACCGCCAGCTCAGGTGCTCGGTGAACAGCCCGCCCAGCAGTGGCCCCAGCACGCTGGTCGCGCCGAAGACCGCCCCGAACAGACCCTGGTACCGGCCCCGTTCGCGCGGCGGCACCAGATCGCCCACGATCGCCATGGACAGCACGATCAGACCGCCGCCGCCCAGCCCCTGCAGTCCCCTGAACGCGATCAGCTGCGCCATGTCCTGCGCCGCCCCGCACAGCGCCGAGCCGATCAGGAAGATCACGATGGCGGTCAGGAACAGCCGCCGGCGCCCGTACTGGTCGCCGAGCTTGCCCCACAGCGGAGTGGCGGCGGTCGAGGCGAGCAGATAGGCGGTGACCACCCAGGACAGGTGCTCCAGGCCGCCCAGCTCGCTGACGATGGTGGGCAGCGCGGTGGAGACGATGGTCTGGTCGAGTGCCGCGAGCAGCAGACCGAGCAGCAGGGCGCCGATGGAGACGAGCACATTGCCGGACACCTGCTCGCCGGCGCCGTCCGGCCCGGCCTGCGGTCCCGTGCCGGGCGCGGTTCTGGTGGCGCTCGCGTCCGGCGTGCCGCGGTGCGCGTCATCGGCCATGGAGACCTCCACAGAATCCCGGGTTCCTCTCCATCGTGATCGGTGTGTCCCGTTATGGCCTGTCGAGTCCTGCCGGAAGTTCACATTCCGGGGGCGCCCCACGGCAGGTGTGGAGAAGATCTGCATAATCCTTGGAGTTCGCGAGGGGAGGGACGACGCGTGGATCAGCCGAGGGGCAACCCGTGCCCGGAGTGCGGCACGCCCAGAAACAGCGACAACACCCCGTCCTGCGCCTGCTCCGACCGCGCCGCCGAGGCCCTGCGCGACGCCCGGACGGCGGAGGCGGCCGCCGCCGAGGACTTCGACCCGCTGCGCATCCGCCCGTACGTGGAGCTGGACGGCCGCCCCGCGTCCGGTACGCCGGACGAGGAGAACGGCACCCCCGGTACCCCGGCCGACGCGACCATGCCGCTTCGTGCCGTACCCCCAGAGACCGCGGCCCTGGCCACCCCGTCGGCGCCCGCCGGGCCCAGCCCCGAGGACCTGGACCTCTTCGAGGCCACCCCCGCACCGGGCGGACCCGCCCCGGTCTCCCCCGACGACACCGCGCCCCCGCGCCGGCGTCGCGGCACCGCGCTGCTCGCGGCAGCGGGGACGGTGGTCGCCGTCGTCGGCGCGGCCGGCTGGGCGAGCGGCCTCTTCTCCTACGAGCCCCCGTCCCGCGACGAGTCCCTCCCGGACGAGACCAGGGCCAGCGTCCCCGACGTCACCCCGTCGGAGGTCACCCCCGCCCCCAGCTCCGGCGCACCTTCCGCCTCCCCCTCCTCGTCCCCCTCGGACTCTGCCTCAGCGAGCGCGAGCACCTCCGGTTCCCCCTCCCCGTCGGCCTCCAGCGCCACCCCGTCCCCGACCCGGACGTCCCCGCCCGCCCGCCCGTCGACCAGCGCCGCCGAGCCGGCCGAGACCGCCGAGGAGGACGAGGGCGCCCGCCGCGCGGCCCCGCCCCCGGTGCTGCGCCGTGGCGACCGCGGCGACGAGGTGGCCGAACTCCAGTCCCGCCTGGCCCAGTTGCACCTCTACAACGACGAGATCCACGGCAACTTCAACCGCCGCACCGAGGACGCCCTGCGCGCCTACCAGTGGTCCCGCGGCCTCCGCGACGAGCTGGGCGTCTACGGTCCCGCGACCCGCCGGCTCCTGGAGTCCGAGACCCGCGAACCCTGAAACCAGCGCACCCCTCCAGGGGCGCGGGCACTGCACACCCGCCCCCCACGGCTCGCAGCAAACCGCCGGGCAGACGGGGCAGCCCCCAGGGGTGCCGGGAACCGCGCGACCAGCCACGGCCCGCCCCGCACCCGGCAAGGCACGGAGACCGCCCCCACGGCCCCGGCGCTCACTCCCCCACGTGCAGCCGCACCCCGCCGTCGAACACGTCGACCCGCAGCTGCGTGAGGTCCCGCACCACGACATCCGGCCGGTACGCCCCGGCCCGGGGTCCGACCCCCACCACCCGCATCCCCGCGGAGCGCCCCGCCTCGATCCCGGCTCCCGAGTCCTCGAACACCACGCACTCGGCCGGATCGACCCCCAGCTCGGCCGCACCCTTCAGAAAGCCCTCCGGATCCGGCTTGCTGGCCCCCACCGACTCCGCCGTCACCCGCACCTCGGGCATCTCGAGGCCGGCCGCCGCCATCCGGGCCGTCGCCAGCGCGACATTCGCCGACGTCACCAGCGCATGCGGCACACCCCGCAGAGAAGCCAGGAACTGCGGGGCACCCGGAATGGCGACGACACCCTCGGTGTCAGCCGTCTCCTCCGCCAGCATCCGCGCGTTGTCCGCGTAGTTCTCCTCCATCGGCCGGTCCGGCAGCAGCAGCGCCATCGAGGCGTACCCCTGGCGCCCGTGCACGACCTTCATCACCTCGTCCCCGTCGAGCCCGTTGCGCTCGGCCCAGCGGCGCCAGACGCGTTCGACGGCCGCATCGGAGTTGACGAGGGTGCCGTCCATGTCCAGCAGGAGGGCCCGGGCGGTGAGTACGGCGGTGGCCGGCATCGGCAGCTCCAGTCGCTTGAGGCGGAGGAACTCGGCGGCGCTCCCCCGGGAGGACAAGGCGGCCCCGCCCGCCGGTCAGGGGAAACGGGCGGGAGCCACTTTGTTCACCCACGATACAAAACGATCCCGCCCCGGCGCCACCAAGGCCCCCCACGCCGGCTCGGGGCACCGGACGACGACGTCACCCCGCGACCGCCTCCCAGAGACTCCACACCCCGAGCCCCAGCATCAGCACCGCGGCAACCTGCGTGATCAACCGCAGCGGCACCCGCCGCATCAGGGCCCTGCCCCCCACGATGCCCAGTCCGGCCACCGCCCACAGCGCCAGCACCGCGCCCACCGCCACGGAGAGCGGATCGTCATAACGAGCAGCGAGGTTCGCCGTCATGATCTGCGTCAGATCACCGAACTCGGCGACGAGGATCAGCGTGAACCCGGCCCCGGACACCTTCCAGAAGCCCTGGTTTTCCGGCTTGCGCACCTCCTCCTCGCCCTCGTCCTTCTTCAGCAGCAGCATGGCCGCGCCGCCCAGGAACAGCACCCCGGTGAGTGCGTGCACGATCTGCTGCGGCAGCAGCGTCAGCACGCTGCCCGCGGCCACCGCGAGCGCCACATGCAGCGCGAACGCGGCGGCGACACCGGCGAAGACGTAGGAGGCGCGGTAGCGGGTGCCCAGGACGAGACCGGCGAGCGCGGTCTTGTCGGGCAGTTCGGCGAGGAAGACGACGCCGAAGACGACGGCCGTCACGGTCAGGCTGATCAACGGTTCCTCAATCGGTCGGGGCTGCCCCACCGAGAGTGCTGTGCGACAGCGGACACCTCGGCACGGCAGCGCACTCGGCGCCCGTGCCGTACGGCGCGGGCATGCACTGCTTGCCGAAGGTCTCGCTGGCGGACCTGAGCACGTGAACGTGCCCGGGGGCCGCCTCCGGGCGCCGGCTCAGGCGGGCTGAGCAGTATGTCGACGGTCCGGCGAAGAGCTACTCCCCTTCTGCGCCCCCCATCGTACGGGACGGCCCTGCCGGACCCCGGGCGAGAAATTTCACAGCTCAACCACACCGCATCCATAGACGTGTCATGAACACGTCTCTAGCTTCTTACCGGAGAGATCCCTCTCCGTCATGCGGCGTGGCGAGCATGCCCCTGCTCGTGTGTCAACGCCCCTACCCCACAAGGGAGTTCGCATGCCGAAGTTCTACGCGCGTCGACGGCTGAGCGTCCTCACCGCGCTCACCGGGCTCATAGCCTCCGTCGGGCTGTTCAACGGCCCCACCGCCTCCGCCGCCCTCCCCACCCCGGTCAGCGCCTCCACCGCCCGCAGCTATCTCGCCACGCTCACCGTGGCCCCCGAGGACCGCACCGGCTACGACCGGGACCTGTTCCCGCACTGGATCACCCAGTCCGGCACCTGCAACACCCGCGAGACCGTCCTCAAGCGCGACGGCAGCGACGTCGTCACCGACGCCAACTGCGCCGCCACGAGCGGCAGCTGGTACTCGCCCTACGACGGCGCCACCTGGAGCGCCGCCTCCGACGTCGACATCGACCACCTGGTGCCGCTCGCCGAGGCCTGGGACTCCGGCGCCGGCTCCTGGACCACCGCGCGCCGCCAGGCCTTCGCCAACGACCTGACCCGCCCGCAGCTGCTCGCCGTCACCGACAACGTCAACCAGTCCAAGGGCGACCAGGACCCGGCCAGCTGGATGCCGCCGCGCTCGGCGTACCACTGCATCTACCTGCGGGCCTGGGTGCAGGTGAAGTACTACTACGACCTGTCCGTCGACTCGGCCGAGAAGTCCGCGCTGCAGAGCGGGCTGGCCACCTGCTGACGCGGCGAACCCGGAGACGCACCACGCGTGACCGCCGGGATCTCCCCGCCCGCCTCCGTCGCTGCGTACCGTACGCAGCGACGGAGAGGAAGGGGTCACCATGACCGGACTGCGCCTCGGACCGCTGCTGCGCCATCTGGACGGCTCGTCGGCGACCGTGTGGGTCGAGACGAGCCGTCCGGCCACCGCCGAGGTGCGCTGCGCCGACGGCAGCGGCGGCAGCGCCCCCACCTTCCGTATCGCCGGCCATCACTACGCGCTGGTCACGGTGAGCGGGCTGACCCCGGGCTCGCCCACCGAGTACGAGGTGCTCCTCGACGGCACCCGGGTCTGGCCGCTCGCCGAGGAACCGTACGCCTCCCTGCCGCCCTCGGTGATCGCCCCGCCGGGCCCCGGCGCGGGCACCCGTATCGCCTTCGGCTCCTGCCGCTGGGCCTCGCCCCCGCCCGGCGAGCCCGACCCGGTCGGCCCGGACGCCCTCGACGCCCTCGCGGCGCGGCTCGCCGCCGACCCCGCCGGTGAGCGGCCCGACGTCCTGCTGCTGCTCGGCGACCAGGTGTACGCCGACGAGACCTCCGACGCCACGCGCGCCTGGCTCGCCGCCCGCCGCGATCTGAACGACCCGCCCGGCGACCAGGTGGCGGACTACGAGGAGTACACCCACCTCTATTACGAGTCCTGGCTGGACCCGCGGGTGCGCTGGCTGCTGTCCACCGTGCCCTCGTGCATGATCTTCGACGACCACGACGTGATCGACGACTGGAACACCTCCGCGTCCTGGGTCGAGGACATGCGCACCACCTCCTGGTGGCGGGAGCGGGTGCTCAGCGGGCTGATGTCGTACTGGGTGCACCAGCACATCGGCAACCTCTCCCCCGCGGAGCTGGCCGCCGACCCGGTGTACGCGGCCGTGCGGGAGTCCTCCGACGGCACCGACGCGCTGCGCGCCTTCGCCGCGGCCGCCGAGGCGGACGCCACCGCCGCGCGCTGGAGCTACCGGCGCGACTTCGGCCGGGTGCGGCTGCTGATGGTGGACAGCCGCGCCGCCCGCGTCCTCGAGGAAGGACGGCGCTCCATGCTCGATCCGGGCGAGTGGGAGTGGCTGCGCACCGAGGTCCGCGAGGCCCGCGGCGCCTGTGACCACCTGCTCATCGGCACCTCCCTGCCCTGGCTGCTGCCGCATCTGGTGCACGACGTGGAGGTGTGGAGCTCGGTGCTGTGCGGCGGGGGCAAGGGTCCGCGCTGGGCGCGCCTGGGCGAGAAGCTGCGGCGGGCGGCCGATCTGGAGCACTGGCCCGCCTTCCCGGATTCGTTCGCCGAGCTGGCGGAGGTGATCGCCGAGGCCGCCTCGGGCCCGGACGCGCCGGCCACCGTGTGCGTGCTGTCCGGCGACGTCCACCACGCCTATGTCGCCGAGCCGCACTGGCCGGATGGACGCGAGCCGCGGGCGCGGGTGCTGCAGCTGACCTGTTCGCCGGTGCACAACTCCATTCCGCAGTCGATGAGGCTCGGCTTCCGCTTCGGCTGGAGCGCTCCGGCCCGCCGCCTGGGCCGCCTCTTCCTCCGGCACGGCCGCTGCGGGCGGCCGCCGGTGAGCTGGCGGAAGACCGGCGGGCCCTGGTTCGGCAATCAGCTCATGACGCTGTCGACGCACGGGAGTTCGGCGGTGCTGCGGCTGGAGCACGCCCGCACGAGGGGCCGCGACGGGGCGGCGGCTCGGCTGCACACCGTCAGCGAGACCAGACTGAGCGACTGAGCCCCGGCGGCGAGGTGCACGGCGGCTCGAGACCGCCCGGGGTGTGGAGTGCGTCACGGCGTTGAGCACCGGCCCCGGGGGCGGCACGTATTGATTCACGTACTGATCACCGGCGACGCCGAGGGCAGCGGCGAGGGCCGTTCTGCCGCATCGGCGTGACCTCATGGCCGAAACTTGAACTTGCAAGCATTGGTTAGGCCAACCTAACGTTGGCGATCCGGTGTTCCCCCGGACCGGCCGACAGGGCCGGCCTGACCGAAGGAGACCCCGCACATGACCGAACGCCTCAACAGCTGGCAGCCGTACGCCCTCGGGCTGTTCCGGATAGCCGTCGGCCTGCTGTTCGCCTGCCACGGTGCCCGCGCCCTGCTCGGCGCGTTCGGCGGTGCGGACGGCAACGGCGGCACCGTGGAGGCGGGCGCCTGGCCCGACTGGTACGCGGCCGCCATCGAGCTGGCCGGAGGCAGCCTGGTGCTGCTCGGCCTCGGCACCCGCGCCGCGGCGTTCATCGCCTCCGGTGCGATGGCCTACGCGTACTTCACGGTGCACCAGCCCGAGGCGCTGTGGCCGATCCAGAACGACGGCGAGGGCGCGGCGCTGTACTGCTGGGCCATGTTCCTGCTGATCTTCACCGGCTCCGGCGCCTTCGGCCTGGACCGCCTGTTCGCCGGGCGCACCTCCGCGCAGGAGGACCGGCCCGAACGGTCACCGGTGGCGGCCTGAGCCGCCGGGCCGTCCGCCTCGCGGTCTCTCACCGCCCGGCGACTTACCTCCCAGTCACTCCCCTCCCGGCTTCCCCGCCCGGTGCGCGCGCCTTCCCCGACGGCCTTCCTCGTCCGACGCGCGAACCCCCCGTGACCCTTCTGTCACCCTTGACGCGTACGCTGTATGGCTGTCATCGGCCACTCCTGCCTCATCTGCCGCTCCCCCGCGACGGCCCGGCACGGTCTGGCCCACGGGGGAGCCATGGGGAGTATCGGGTGGAGAGTCTCGCGTCGCTGGTCGGGAGCCCATGGATCTATGTGGTGGTGGCGCTCTCCGTCCTGCTCGACGTCTTTCTGCCGGTACTGCCGAGCGGCGTCCTGGTGATCACCGCGGCCACGGCGGCCGCCGCGAGCACCGCGACCGACGTGCCCGACATCGTCGTGCTCACGTTGTGCGCCGCCACCGCGTCCGTGCTGGGCGACCTCGTCGCCTACCGGCTCGCCTGGCGCGGCGGTCCCCGGCTGGACCGGGCGATAGCCCGCTCCCGGCGGCTGACCCGTGCGCAGGAACGTCTCGGCGCGGCACTGGCCCGCGGCGGCGGCGCGCTGGTCGTGCTCGCCCGGTTCGCGCCCGCGGGGCGCTCGGTGGTCTCCCTCGGCGCGGGCGCCGCGCACCGCCGCCCGCGCGACTTCCTCCCCTGGTCCGCCCTGGCGGGCCTGACCTGGGCCGCGTACAGCGTGGCCCTCGGCTATTTCGGCGCCCACTGGCTGGGCGCCACCTGGGTCGCCACGGCCGTCTCCGTCGGCGCCCTCTTCGGTGCGGGCGCGGGAGCGGCCTTCCTGATGCGCCGCCACCCCCGCCCCTCCGAGGCGTCCTGACCCCGAAGGCCCCTGCCCCTCCGAGGCGTCCTGATCCCTGAAGGCAGGGCAGGCGCCCCTGGACCGGGCCGGAAGGTGTCTAACCCGCCGCCCTGCGGGCCGGCGCGCCCCGCACCTCCAGACCCGCCAGGAGTTCGGCGGTGGCCTCGGTGACGGCGTCCACGGCCCGGTCGAAGACCTCGCGGTTGTGGGCGGCCGGCGCCCGGAAACCGGACACCTTGCGGACGTACTGCAGGGCTGCGGCCCTGATCTCCTCCTCGGTCGCCTCCTCGGGCAACGCGGGCGGACGCAGGGTCTTGATGCTCCGGCACATGCCCCCAGTCTGACCCCTGCCGGCCGCCGCTTCCACGATCGGGTGAACCCCGGGTCCGGACTCCCGTACAACCCGCCCCACAGAATCGAACAGGCGTATCATTGGACCGTGGCTGAGACCTATGACTTTCCGAGTGACCTCCTCGCCGGTCAGGAGGAACTGCATCAGGTCCGGGCCGAGCTGTCGGCCCTGCTGAAGCGTCTCCCCTGGTCGGTCGAACCTCTCGACGGCTTCAGCGACGACAACGGCTGGCGCAAGGTGGAACGCCCGGCCTCGCCCGGCTGGACCGAGGACGAACAGGCCGAGGTGGAGAAGCTGCGCCGCCGCGAGCACGAACTCGCGGTGTTCATCAGCACCCACCGCTACTGGTCCGAGCTCACCGGCGCCGACCGCATGCGCGCCCGCTCCGCCCTGAAGCACGCGCACGAGAAGCCGGCGGAGGACGCGGCGAAGGAGGACGGGAAGTGACCGCGCGGGGAGTTGATCTCCTGAGGATCTCCTGAGGGTCTCCTGAACGATCAGCGAGAGGCCCCTCACCGATCCGGTGAGGGGCCTCTGACCTGCGCGTGGGCGCGGACGGTTTCGAACCGCCGACATCCTGCTTGTAAGGCAGGCGCTCTACCCCTGAGCTACGCACCCGGGCCCGGGTGTTGTGCACCCAGGACGAGCCGACAGCCTACCTTGCCCCGGGCGCGGTCCCGCAAACCCGTACCGGTGGGCGGGCGCCACCGGTTGCGGGGGATATCCCCACCACGGAGACGGGAGTCGGCCGGATCGTCCGCCGGACGCGGGCTCCCTACGGTCGAAGAGCGCTGGAAGGCGCGCCTCGACCATTCCAGGGGGAGATTGTGATGAGCAGCAAGAGCCGTACGTTCCGCAGGTCCCAGGACCGCCGTGCCGGGAAGGGCCGCGGCAGCGTCCCTGCCCGGCTGGCGCTCGCCGGGATGTCGGTGGTGCTCCTCGCCGGGGTCACCGCCTGCGGAAGCTCGGCCGCGTCCGACGACACCCCCGAGCACCGGACGTTCGACGTCCGGGGGGGCACCCTCACCGTCGACTCGGACGACTCCGAGCTCGAACTCGTCGCCACCGACGAGCAGGAGGAGGGGAAGGTCGAGGTCACGCGGTGGTTCGTGGGAAAGGTCGCCATCGGCTCGGACCCCGAGGTGACGTGGAGCATGAAGAACGACCGGCTGACGCTGCGCCTGAAGTGCTCCGGGATCGTCGTCGACTGCTCCGCACGGCACCGCGTCGAGGTGCCGCGGGGGCTCGCGGTGAAGGTGGAGGACGGCGACGGGAGTGTGCGGGCGCAGGGCTTCGAGGACCCGCTCAGCATCCGCGCCGGCGACGGCTCCGTGAAGGTCACGGACACCTCGGGGCCCCTGGAGCTGCGCACCGGCGACGGCTCGGTGCGCGCCGACGTCTCCTCCCGCTCGGTGCGCGTGCACAGCGGCGACGGCTCGGTGCGCCTCACGCTCGGCTCCGTGCCCGACCGGGTGGACGCCCGCACCCAGGACGGCTTTCTGACCGTCGAACTGCCCCGCGCCTCCTACCGGGTGGACACCGAGACCGGCGACGGACCGGAGCGCGTGTCCGTGCCGCGCGACGACTCGAGCCCGCACCGGGTGACCGCCCGCACCCGCGACGGAGGACTCGTGATCCGTACGGCGAACTGACCGGCCCGTGTGTTCGTCCTGTACCGGTGGGAGAATGACAACCGGGCAGGGCGAACGACAGTACGGGAGAGGGATGTGACGGCGACACCAGCACAGCCGTACTCGCCGTCGAAGCCGCGCGCGCGCCGTGCGCGCGGCCGCATTCCGCTCCGGGCGGCGCGCGACGTTCTCACACTGACGATGCTGCCGCTCATCGCCGCGCTGGCCCTGCCGGCCACGTTCGCCGGCGGCGGCACCCGGCGCTGGTTCGGCGGGCGCGCGGAGAACCAGCGCGCCGAGGCGCAGGCCGCCAAGGACGCGGCGGCGGCCGCCTTCTACGAGCTGGACAGCGCCCAGCGCGATCTGCGCATCTCCATCGAGACGATCAACGCGGTCGACGACTCGCCCGCCGCCCGGCGCGCCATCGCCGACTTCGAGGCGCTGGGCCGGCGCATCGACGAGGCGAGCCACCGCTACATCGGCGCCGTCGACGCCCACGACCTCGACCGCGACGACCTCGACGCCTCCTCCGCCTCCCGCGCCCGCAGCGAGCTGACCGCCGCCAAGGACGAGCTCACCCGGGTCAAGCAGGAGCTGGACCGCTTCGCCCGGAGCCTCGGGCCGCTGCTCGACAAGGCGGAGACCCAGCTGGCCCGGCTGGCGCCCGCCGTGGAACGCGCCCGGCAGGCGCTGCTCGCCGCCTCCACCGCGCTGGACACGGCGCGCGGCGGCGGGCTGAAGGCCGACGACCTGGCCGCCCGGCTGGCCGCCCTCTCCCCCGAGCTGACCAAGCTCAACGAGGGCGCCGGCCGGCACGGCGTGCCGCAGACCCTGGAGCGGGCCGGACGGGTCACCCGCGAGGCCGAGGCGATCCGGGTGGAGGCGGAACGGCTGCCGGAGCGGGCCGCCGAGATCGACCGCCGCCTGGTCTCCCTGCGCACCCGCGCCCAGGCCCTGACCACCCGCTCGGAGCAGGTGGAGCCGATCCTCAGCGAGCTGCGCCGCCGCTTCACCGTCGCCTGCTGGCAGGACCTGCAGCGCGTCCCCGAGGTCGCCGTGGACAACGTCCGCCAGGCCGAGGCCAAGCTGGCCGAGGCGCAGGCCGCGCGCAACGAGCAGCGCTGGGCCGACGCCACCGCCCTGCTCTCGACCGTGCGGGCGCTGCTCAACACCACCGACGAGGCGGTCTCCGCCGCCGGTGAGCGGCTGAACCGGCTGAACGCCGTGCAGAAGGACCCCGAGCAGGAGATCGAACGCACCCGGTTCGCCCTGCGCGACGCCCAGCGTCTGGCCATGGCCGGCCGCAACACGCCCGATCCGCGCCACGCCGGGCCCCTGGACGCCGCCGTGGCCCGCCTGGAGCAGGCGATCGCCGGTCTCGAGGGACGCCACCCCGACTACTGGCGCTTCCTGACGGAGACGGAGGCGGTGCGGGCCACCGCGGCCGAGGTGGTCGCCCGGATCCGCGAGGAACGCGGCGCCGGCGCCCCCTGAGCCGGTTAACCTTTGCCCATGCCTCGCTACGAATACCGTTGCCGGACCTGCGGCGACACCTTCGAACTGAGCCGGCCCATGGCCGAGTCCTCCGCGCCCGCCACCTGCCCGGCGGGCCACGACGACACGGTGAAGCTCCTCTCCACGGTGGCGGTCGGCGGCACCGCGCAGTCCGCCTCCCCCGCCCCGCAGCCGAGCGCCGGCGGCGGCTGCTGCGGCGGCGGCTGCTGCGGCGGCTGACGGCAGGCACCCACCGCGGAGCAGCCCGGCGCGGAGCACCTCAGCGCGGGGTGCGCACCGTGCGCAGCAGTTCCCGCAGAATGCGTTCGCCGGCCAGTACGCCCCGTTCCGGGAGGGCATGGACGCCGGGAGCGGTCCAGGCGGCGTCGGCGAGTTCGCCGTGGCCGGGACGCCAGGAGCGGTCGGCCGCCAGCAGAAGGTCCGCGTCGAGCAGGGAGTCGCCCGCGGCCAGCGTGAGGTCCGCCCCGGTGCGCCGGGCGATCTCGTGCACGGCCGCGCTCTTGGTCAGCGGCGCGGGCACGGCGTAGATCTTGCGGCCCTGGAGGGACACCGTCCAGCCGCGGTTCTCCGCCCAGGCGGCCAGCTCCTTCACCCACTCCTCGGGCAGCAGTTCCCGCTCGACGACGAGGTAGGCGAACAGGTCGTCGGCCACGCGCTGCTTGCGCACCCACACCGGGTCGGCGGTGCGCAGCAGATGCTCCCGCACCTCGGACAGCGGCGCGCACTCGTCGGCCAGGCGGGCGAGCACCCGGGCGTGCCAGTCGCGGTCGGTCTCCCCGTCGACCAGGAGGTGCCCGCCGTTGGCGCAGATCGCGAACCTCGGCGGCGGGCCGGGGAGGTTGATGCGCTGGTACTGCTTGCGGGTGCGGGTGGTGGTGGGGACGAAGACGGCCGCGTCGCCGAGGTCGGTGAGGAGCTCCGCCGCGGTCTCCGTCATGTAGGACAGCGGCCTGCTCTCGTGGACCTCCACGCACAGCAGGCGCGGCGCCCGCGCGTCCGGCATGGTCAGGGCGAGCGCGGCGGCCGAGTAGATCAGCGTGCGGTCGAGGTCGCTGGCGACGAGTGCGGGCATCACACACTCACCGCCTTGCCGTCGGCGCCGGTCGCGCCGCGGGTGTAGCGGGGGTGGATCAGGCCGACGCAGGTGTAGGGCAGCTCGTCGACCTCCTCCACCGGGACTCCCCGCTGCTCGGCCAGCAGCCGGACGTGGTCGAGGTCGCGGCCGGCTCCCTTGCGGGCCAGCACCTTCCACGGCACCCGGCGCAGCAGCACCCGGGTGGTCTCACCGACGCCCGGCTTGACCAGGTTGACGTCGTGGATGCCGTACTCCTCGCTGATGCGTTCCACCGCGGCCCAGCCCTCCCAGGTGGGGGTGCGGTCGGCGGCGAGCAGCTCCTCGGCCTGGGCGCAGGCGGCGTCGGTGACCTCGTCGAAGCGGGCGGAGACGGCGTCCAGGAAGGCCACCGAGACGTCGGACGCGGCGAGTTCGCGGTAGAACTTGGCGCCGTGGAAGTCGTCCGGGCCGACCAGGTCGGCGCGCAGCACGGTGCGGGAGACCAGGCCGGAGACGGTGGAGTTGAGGCAGGCCGACGGGATGAGGAAGTCCTCGCGGGTGCCGTAGGTGCGTACGCAGGAGCCGGGGTCGGCCAGCACCGCGATCTCCGGGTGGAAACCGGTGATGCCGTACTTCTCCTCGAACTCCGCTATGGCCTGGGCGAGTTCGCGGGTGATGGCGCCCTTGCCGGTCCAGCCGTCGACGAAGACGACGTCGCGCGGGTCGTGGTGCTCGGCCAGCCAGCGCAGCGCGTTGGCGTCGATGCCCCGGCCCCGGACGATGGAGACCGCGTAGTGCGGCAGGTCGAGACCGTGGCGGTGCCGGGCCCAGCGGCGCATCAGGATGCCGATGGGGGTGCCGGCGCGGGCCAGGGAGACCAGGACCGGGCGGGGCACGGGGGTCCCCCCGCCCTGGTGGCCCCGGGAGCGGGGGAGCTCGGCGAGGACGGTCTCGGTGACCACGCCCACCGCGTGCGCGATCCGGGCCGCCGAGGCCTCGAGGGCCGCGTGGTACAGCTCCTGGTACTGCGGGGTCGGCTGGTACTCCACCGGCAGCGACTCGGCGTAGTGCGCGCCGCCGCTCTGGATGGCCTCCTCGCGCTCCTCGGTCGGCGCCTCCAGCATCACGTGCGAGAGGTCCTGCAGCAGCCATCCGACCTCCTCGGGCGCGTACGAGGAGAAGTCGGGGCCGCGTAGGGGCTCGGGCAGCATGGAGGCGGGCCTTTCCAGGGGGTCGTGCGCGGGGGACCGGCCGGTGCGCCCGGCGGGCGGGACGTACGACGGTACGACGGCGAGCAGCACCTGCGGGGTGTGCTCGGCGAGCCGGGCCAGCAGGCCGTCGGGGGCGTGCAGGGCGGGAGTGTCGGCGACGGAGTCGACGACCGCGACGACGGCGTCGAAGCCGGCGCCGGCGACGTTGTAGGCGTAGCGCTCGCCGGGGCCGTCGGCGGGGTCGTCGTGGGCCGGGAAGACCAGGCGGGTGCGGATGGCGTAGCCGGGGTCGTCGACCGCGAGGACCGGCGAGCGGGTGGTGGTGGAGAAGCGGACGTCGGCGTCGGTGGAGCGCTCCAGCTCGCCGGCGAGGCGGAGCGGGGCGTACATCAGCTCCTCGAAGCCGAGCACCAGGACGCGGCGGGCACCGGCGGGCAGGGCGCCGGCGATGCGGGCGGCCATGCCGGGCAGGGCCCGCTCGAGGCGGTCGCGCTGTGCGGGGGTGAAGCCGTGCCGGCCGCCGTCGGGCAGGCCCTCCGGCCAGCCCAGGCCGACGCGGGTAATGCGGCCGGGCGCGGCCGGGGCCGGCGGCTGCGCGGCGGCTTCCGCCTCATGGCGGGCGACCAGCTCCTGGCCCTTGCGCAGCACGCCGTCGGGCAGCCGCACGGTCCCGGAGGCGGCGGCCACCAGGTCGACGCGGGCGCCGATCTCCTCGGCGAAGTCCGCAAGGCGCGCGGCGTCCTCGGCCGACCGCATGTCCACCAGGGCCACCACCACGTACCAGTGCCGCGGATAGCGCTGGTGCAGGGCGCGCACGGTGTTCAGCACCGTGTTGCCGGTGGAGAACTCGTCGTCGACCAGGACCAGCGGCCCGTCCCCGGCCAGCAGCGCGGGGTCCTCCGGGAGCAGCAGATGGGAGGTGGCGTGGGAGTGGGACTCCTCGAAGCCGCCCGCGGAGGCGACGCCCGGGACGGGGCGGCGGGTGGAGTGCAGGTAGGGGGCGACGGCCAGGCCGTCGGCGACCGAGTGCCCGAGGCTGGTCGCGGTCTCCGCATAGCCGAGGACCACGGCCCGGTGCGCCTGCTCGCCGAGCAGCTCGCGCACCCGGCGGCCCAGGCGGACGCCGTGTCCGTGCACCACGGACGGGGTCTGGGGGACGTGCTTGCCGAGCACGTTGGAGACGAGCAGATGGGCCCGCCTGGGGTTGCGGCGCAGCGCGAGCCCCAGCAGCTCGGTCAGGTGCCCGTCCCCGGCCAGTTCGACTCCGAGCCGCTCGGCGACCCAGCTGCCGGACCAGACCTCGCCGGTCCGTGTTCGACGACGCACCCCGCGGTGCACCCCCTCGTTCACAGTGCCTACTCCGTCATTGTCCCGGCCCGGTGTCCGGGCGTGGCCCGTGGTCACTGGGCGAGACCGGCCGCCAGCAGCTCCACGAAGCCGATGTCCTCGTTGGCCACGCCGAAGACCTCGGCGCGCAGCAGGGTCCGCTCCGCCCAGGCGCGGTGCGGTTTCACCTCGTTCATCTTGTTGGTGTACGCGGACCGCAGCACTCCCCCGCCGCCGCGTTCCGGCCGGAGGATGTCCCGGGCGTCGCTGAACTCCTCGTGGCTGACCACGGACAGCGCGTGCACGGGCAGCACATGGGAGGGGTGGATGCAGGTCTTGCCGAGCAGGCCGTTGGCCTGGTCCAGGGAGATCTCCCGCAGCAGGCCGTCCATGGCGTGCTCGATGAGCTTCTGGCGCAGTTCGACGGCCTGCACCTCGAGGAACGGGCTCTGCCGCAGCTGAGGCTTGAACATGCGCTCCTGGACGCGGAAGTACTCCCACACCGGGCCGGTCACGGTGAAGCCGGTGCCGTCGGCGCGGGCCAGCATGTTCACCACGTCGGCGATCACCGAGGCGACTATCTGCACGTCGTAGGCGGTCATGTCGGGGCCGCGGCGCAGCCCGTAGGAGGAGCAGAAGTCGGTCACGCCGAGGCGCAGGGCGAGCACGCGGTCGCGGTACTTGCCGACGGCGCGGGCGATGCCCTCCAGGGTCTCCACGCGGGACTCGCGGTAGAGCAGCTCCGGGGACTCCAGGACCGGCATGGCGAACAGCCGCCGGCCGGTCTCCGCCTCGGCGAGGGTGAGCGCCTCCAGGAACGGCATGCCGTGTTCCTCGGTGAACTTCGGCAGCACGAATCCGGACAGCAGCCGGACGGCCGGGCCCAGGCGGCGCACCAGGTCGGGGATCTGCTCGGGGATGCGGACGCGGATGAACAGCAGCGGCAGCTCCGCTCCGGGCCGCCCGGCGAGGTCGGTGAACTGGTGGACCAGATTCTCCTCGCCGGCGAGGACCTCGGCGTCGTCGATGGAGTCCTCCAGGCACAGCACCATCGAGACCACGCCGCGTCCGGCCTGCTTGACGATGTCGTCGGCCAGCCGGGGACGCGTCGCGGGGCTGTAGAGGGTCGCGCCGAGTGCCGCGGAGAGGAGCCGGGCCGGGGAGTCCGGCGTGAATTCTGCGGGTTCCTGATAGAAGAGACGTTTCCGCACCTCTGGGGCGACGTGCCCGAAATGACGCATGGAACTCCCCGTGTGAAGTGTCGGAAGGTGGCCGGTAATAGTACGTAGCAATCGATGTCCCGGGTTCCCGCGGGGCATGAACTTCACGTAATCCCACGGTGCCGGGCGCGCACCCCGCATTGTCGTGATCAGGACGGAGAAGGCAGGATGACCGCATGACGCACGCGATGCTGAAGGGGTCCAACATCCCGCTCGAGGCCACCACGGTACGCGCAGTGCTGCGCTGGTCACCCGGGCAGGGGGTGCCGGACGTCGACGCCTCCGCGCTGCTGCTCGGCCCCGACGGCCGTGTGCGCTCCGACGACGACTTCGTCTTCTACAACCAGCCCCGGCACCCCTCCGGGAAGGTGTGGCGGCTCGGCAAGAAGCGGGTGGCCGAGGGCCTGACCGACACGATTCAGACAGACCTCGCCGGGGTCGAGGCCGGCGTCAGCCGCATACTTCTGGTCGCCTCGGCGGACGGTGTCACCTTCGACCAGGTGCGGGCGCTGCGGATCCTGCTGCACGACGCGCAGGACCCGGAGGGCGAGCCCATCGCCTACTTCGACGTCAAGCCGGAGACGGGGCAGGAGACCGCGCTGATCTGCGGTGAGCTGTACCGCCGCGGGGAGGGCTGGAAGTTCCGCGCGCTCGGCGAGGGCTACTCGAACGGACTGAAGGGCCTGGCCACCGACTTCGGCATCTCGGTCGACGAGTCCGAGCCGGAGCAGGAGCCCGCCACACCCTCGCCGGCCCCGGAGGCCGCGTCACCAACGCCCCCGGCCCAGCCCCCGTCACCACCGCCCGCGCCGCCCGCCCAGCCCCCGGTCGCCGCCCCGCTGCCCCCGGAGGTCCCGCCGCAGCCCGCACAGCCCGCCTACGGCTACCCCCAGCAGCCCCCGGCCACCCAGCCGGCCTACGGCTACCCGCAGCCCACCAGCCCGCCCGCCCACGGCTACCCGCCCGCGGCGGCGGCCGCCGCCCCGGACCCCGACTTCCGCCTGCCGCCCCAGGGGCCGCAGTTCATCGGGCGCTAGGGCCCGCCGGACGGGGCGCCCGGGCCGCCAGGCGCCCTTCGTCCGCCGCCCGCACCCGCTAACGGGTCGCCTTGGACTTGTAGCCGCGGCCCCACTGCAGGCCCCAGCCGTAGAGGCGGTCCAGCTCCGCCTGGAAGCCGTAGACGAACTTGACCTCGCGGCGCACGATGATCTCGTTCTTGACGTTCTCGATCAGGACCACGGCGCAGGAGCGTGCCTGGGGGGCGCGCTCGTCGAGACCGATCTGGATGCGGGGGCCGTTGCTGGGGTAGAGCGTGACCACCGCATGGGTGCGGTCGAAGGCCGGGGTCTGGTCGTAGATGTAGGCGAAGACCAGCAGGCGCTTGATCTCCTCGCGGTGATCGAGGTTGACGTACATCGTCTCCCCGGACGCCGAGCCGAAGCGGTCGTCGCCGCTGAGCTTGACGTAGGGCGGCGCGTTGACGTCGCCGAGGTAGTTGCCGAGCGGCTGCACCACGCCCTTGGTGCCGTCCTGCAGTTCGTACAGGCAGCCCAGGTCCAGGTCGACATTGACCATGCTCTGGCTGTGCCCGACGACCTCCGGCGGCTTGAGCGCCCGGAAGGGGTGGCGCAGCAGACTCTCGCGCTGGGAGCCGCCGATGTCGGAGGTGCGCATCCGCCAGCTGAGGTTGATGCGCAGATGCCCGGTGGCCGCGCCCTGCTTGGTCAGGGAGATATGCCCGTGCCGTTTGGTCAGCTCGATGGCGTTGGTGGCCGCGTTGCCCGAGTCGAAGTCCGTTCCGCGACCGCGCCGCAGTCCGTCCAGCAAGCCCATTCCCGCCCCAGATCCGCTTGTCGAACCCCGCTGTACGACCGGCGGGGCGGCCGTGAGGAGAGTCCTCGACGACCGCCCCGCTGGGAAGCGTTCCTCACCCGGAGGGCTGTCACACCCCGGAGGTGACCTCCGTCTTGGTGCCGGCGTCCCCCTCGGCCTCCGCGAGCGCCCGGTTGCGGCGCACGGAGGACCAGAAGGACCAGCCGATGAGCACCACACCGATGAGGCCGGTGATGATCTCGTTGATCTCGTACTGGATGGTGACCAGCAGGATCACGGCCAGGGCCCCGATGGCGTAGTGGGCGCCGTGCTCCAGGTAGACGTAGTCGTCCAGGGTGCCCTGGCGGACCAGGTACACGGTGAGCGAACGGACGTACATGGCGCCGATGCCGAGGCCGAGCGCCATCAGGACGATGTCGTTGGTGATGGCGAAGGCGCCGATGACACCGTCGAAGGAGAAGGACGCGTCCAGCACCTCGAGGTAGAGGAACATGAAGAACGCGGCCTTGCCGGCCAGGGCGATGGCCGACTTGGGTTTGCCCTCGCGTGCGGCCTGCTCCTCCTCCTCGTGCTCGCGCTCCTCCTCTTCCTCGAGGCGGTCCTCGAAGTAGCCGGAGAGCCCGCCCACGATCATGTAGGTGATCAGGCCGGCGATGCCGGCGAGCAGCACCGTCTGCGCCTTGTCGACGTGGACGCCGCCGTGCTGGTGGGCGTTGGCACCGAAGGTGATCGCGGCGATCAGCAGGACGATCAGCGAGATGCAGACCGACAGCATGTCGATCTTGCCGAGCTTGGCCAGCGGGCGCTCCAGCCAGCTCAGCCACTTGATGTCGCGGTCCTCGAAGATGAAGTCGAGGAAGATCATCAGCAGGAACATGCCACCGAACGCGGCGATCGCCGGGTGGGCGTCGGTGACGAGTTCCTGGTAGCGGTCCTTGTCGGTGAGCGCGAGGTCGACGGCCTCGATCGGACCGAGCTGAGCGCTGATGGCGACGATGACGACGGGGAAGACCAGCCGCATGCCGAAGACGGCGATCAGGATGCCGATGGTGAGGAAGATCTTCTGCCAGAAGGCATTCATCTTCTTCAGGATCCCGGCGTTGACCACCGCGTTGTCGAAGGACAGCGAGATCTCCAGGACGGAGAGGATCGCCACGATGCCGAAGGCGGTCCACCCCCCGTAGAAGACCGCTGCGACCAGGCCGAGCGCGGTGATCGCGAACGACCAGCCGAAGGTTTTCAGAACCACTGGCTACCCCATCGTGTCATCACGGGTATCCCCCGCTGCCGTACCCGGCTTTACGAAACGTTGACTCCGAAGTCTAGAGCGATCCCCCGCAGCCCCGATGCGTACCCCTGGCCTACTGCACGGAACTTCCACTCGCCCTGGTAGCGGTAGAGCTCTCCGAAGATCATCGCCGTTTCGGTGGAGGCGTCCTCCGAGAGGTCGTAGCGGGCCAGCTCCTGGCCGTCGGCCTGATTGACGACGCGGATGAAGGCGTTGCTGACCTGCCCGAAGGTCTGGCCGCGCTCGTCGGCCATGTGGATGGAGACCGGAAAGACGATCTTGTCGCACTGCGGCGGCACCTTGGTCAGGTCCACCAGCAGGGACTCGTCGTCGCCCTCGCCCTCGCCGGTGAGGTTGTCGCCGGTGTGCTCCACCGAGCCGTCGGGGCTCTTGAGCTGGTTGTAGAAGATGAACCACTCGTCGCCCATGACCCGGCCGCCGGTGCACATCAGGGCGCTGGCGTCGAGGTCGAAGGGGGCTCCGGTGGTGGAGCGAGCGTCCCAGCCGAGCCCGACCATCACCTGTGTGAGGTTGGGTGCGGCCTTGGACAAGGAGACGTTGCCTCCCTTGGCGAGCGTGACGCCCATGAGTCCCTCCCCGGGGTGCGTTCTTCTCTCAGGTGGTCCTGCGCGTCCGGCGCCGCACGTAAACCGTGCGGCGCCGGACGGAACGAGGATGATTCGGCTCAGACGTTCACGCCGAAGTCCTGCGCGATGCCGCGCAGGCCGGAGGCGTAGCCCTGGCCGATGGCGCGGAACTTCCACTCCGCGCCGTGGCGGTAGAGCTCGCCGAAGACCATGGCCGTCTCGGTGGAGGCGTCCTCCGAGAGGTCGTAGCGGGCGATCTCGGTGCCGCCGTTCTGGTTGACGACGCGGATGAAGGCGTTGCGCACCTGGCCGAAGGACTGCTGACGGTTCTCGGCGTCGTAGATGGAGACCGGGAACACGATCTTCTCGATGTCGGCCGGGACCGCGGCGAGGTTGACCTTGATCTGCTCGTCGTCGCCTTCGCCCTCACCGGTGAGGTTGTCACCGGTGTGCTCGACGGAGCCGTCGGGGCTCCTGAGGTTGTTGAAGAAGACGAAGTGCTGGTCGCTCGCGACCTTTCCGGAGCTGTTCAGCAGCAGCGCGCTGGCGTCCAGGTCGAAGTCGGTACCGGTCGTGGTGCGGACGTCCCACCCCAGTCCGACGATGACGGCGGTCAGACCCGGCGCCTCCTTGCTCAGCGATACGTTGCCGCCCTTGCTGAGGCTGACTCCCACGAGTCCTCCATATGGTGTCCTGGGGCGGGATGCCCCGTCGTGCGTGGATGTCGGATCAACGAGTCGATCCTAGTGAGGGGTTCCCGGCCGCCGCAGGGCCGCGACCCGAAGAATTACAGGGTGTCGAGCGCCTTGACGTACTCACCGAGGTCACGGGCGTCCGGGAGGCCGTTGACGACCGTCCACCGCACCACACCTTCCTTGTCGATGATGAAGGTGCCCCGTACGGCGCACCCCTTGTCCTCGTCGAAGACGCCGTAGGCCCGGGAGACGTTGCCGTGCGGCCAGAAGTCCGACAGCAGCGGGTACTCCAGGTTCTCCTGCTCGGCGAAGACCCGCAGGGTGTGGATGGAGTCGTTGGAGACCGCCAGCAGCTGGGTGTCGCGGTCGGTGAACTGCGGCAGGTTGTCCCTCAGCTCGCACAGCTCCCCGGTGCACACGCCGGTGAAGGCGAAGGGGTAGAAGAGCAGCACCACGTTCTTCCTGCCGCGGAAGTCGGAGAGCTTCACGCTCGCGCCGTGGTTGTCCTTGAGCTCGAAGTCGGGAGCCTTTTCGCCGACCTGGATCGCCATCGTGGTGTTCATCCCCTTCGGTGGGCCGTTCGGACGACGGCCACCTTACGCAGGGCCGGCAGAAGACCGGCGGACGGGCTGACCTCGTCAGCCCGTCCGCCGTCGGGTACGTCATGGCCGTTCAGGCCGCATGGAACTCGTGGCGGCGCCGTCGGGGCCGCCGGCGGGGCCGGCCGCCACGGCGGGCGGCCGGGCGGCGACGCCGGGTCACCGCTTGGACTTGGCTGCCTTCGGCGTGGCGAGGCGGCTGCCGCTCCAGTCCTTGCCGACGCTGACGCTCTTGGACGCCGTCAGGCCGGCCGTGGTCGCGGCTTCCGAGATGTCGCTCGGCTCCACGTACCCCGCACGGCCGGTCTTCGGCGTGAGGAGCAGGATCGAGCCGCCCTCTTCGATGTACGTGGTGGCATCCACCAGCGCATCCGTCAGGTCGCCGTCGTCGTTGCGGAACCACAGCACAACGGCGTCGGCCACGTCGTCGTAGTCCTCGTCGACGAGGTCGCTCTCGATGACGCCCTCAATGGCCTCGCGGAGCTCCTGGTCGACGTCGTCGTCGTAGCCGATCTCCTGGACCACCTGCCCGGGCTGGAACCCCAGCCTGGCGGCAGGGTTCGTCCGCTCCTCCGCGTGGTCCGCGGTCGCGCTCACGGGTTGCCTCCTGATCATGTCTTGGGAATAACTCAGCCACGCGCGTGCGCGAAGCATTGGCCGTAGTCCACACGGGCGGGACGGATCACGCAAGTACCCGGCCGTCCGGACCGCCGAAACGGTGACGTTTGCGGCCGGGTCGCCGCAACTCCAGGCACACCATCATGGCTCGCGGTGACATACACCACACCTTTGTGCCCAGTTTGCGCGTTTGGGAACCGTCTGCGGGTACGAGACTCGAATGAGTTCGCCCCTTACGTTCCCCCACCGGTCCGGCCACGGGTTACCTCGCAGTAGAGATGACGTACACCGCGCCGAGGTGGACCATGGGAGCGGCGCAGACCCGGCCATGTCCGGCGACAAGAGCGAAGCAGCGGCCGTCCTTACGGCCCTTCGACAGGTAAGGAACAGCGTGGCTTCCGCATCCGATCGCAACCCGATCATCATTGGCGGCCTTCCGAGTCAGGTTCCTGACTTCGACCCCGAGGAAACGCAGGAGTGGCTCGACTCCCTGGACGCCGCGGTGGACGCACGCGGCAGGGAGCGGGCCCGCTACCTGATGCTGCGGCTGATCGAGCGGGCCCGCGAGAAGCGCGTGGCCGTGCCCGAGATGCGCAGCACGGACTACGTCAACACCATCCCCACCAGCGCGGAACCGTTCTTCCCCGGCAACGAGGAGATCGAGCGCAAGATCCTCAACGCCACCCGCTGGAACGCGGCCGTGATGGTGTCCAGGGCCCAGCGGCCCGGCATCGGCGTGGGCGGCCACATCGCCACCTTCGCCTCCTCCGCCTCGCTGTACGACGTGGGCTTCAACCACTTCTTCCGCGGCAAGGACGAGGGCGACGGCGGCGACCAGGTCTTCTTCCAGGGGCACGCCTCCCCCGGCATCTACGCCCGCGCCTTCCTGCTGGACCGGCTGACCGAGCAGCACCTGGACGGCTTCCGCCAGGAGAAGTCGAAGTCGCCCTACGGTCTGTCCTCGTACCCGCACCCGCGGCTGATGCCGGAGTTCTGGGAGTTCCCGACGGTGTCGATGGGCCTCGGCCCGATCGGCGCGATCTACCAGGCCCGGATGAACCGCTACATGCACGCCCGCGGCATCGCGGACACCTCCAGGTCGCACGTGTGGGCGTTCCTCGGCGACGGCGAGATGGACGAGCCGGAGTCCCTGGGCCAGCTCACCCTCGCCGCGCGGGAGGGCCTGGACAACCTGACCTTCGTGGTCAACTGCAACCTGCAGCGCCTGGACGGCCCGGTACGCGGCAACGGCAAGATCATCCAGGAACTGGAGTCGGTCTTCCGGGGCGCCGGCTGGAACGTGATCAAGCTGATCTGGGACCGCTCCTGGGACCCGCTGCTGGCGCAGGACCGGGACGGGATCCTGGTCAACAAGATGAACATCACGCCGGACGGCCAGTTCCAGACGTACGCCACCGAGACCGGCGCCTACATCCGCGAGCACTTCTTCGGCGACGACCACCGGCTGCGCGCCATGGTCGAGAACATGACCGACGACCAGATCCTGCACCTGGGCCGCGGCGGTCACGACCACCGCAAGATCTACGCCGCGTACAAGGCGGCCCTCGAGCACAAGGGCCAGCCGACGGTCATCCTCGCCAAGACCGTCAAGGGCTGGACGCTGGGCCCGAACTTCGAGGGCCGCAACGCCACCCACCAGATGAAGAAGCTGACGGTCGACGACCTCAAGCGCTTCCGGGACCGCCTGCACCTGCCGATCCCCGACAAGGACCTCGAGTCCGGCCTCCCGCCCTACTACCACCCGGGCCGGGACAGCGAGGAGATCCAGTACATGCACGACCGCCGCAAGGCGCTCGGCGGCTATGTGCCGACGCGGGTGGTCCGCTCCAAGCCGCTGAAGCTGCCCGGCGACCCCGTGTACGCGACGGTCAAGAAGGGCTCCGGCCAGCAGTCGATCGCCACCACCATGGCGTTCGTCCGCCTGCTGAAGGACCTGATGCGGGACAAGGAGATCGGCAAGCGGTTCGTGCTGATCGCGCCGGACGAGTACCGCACCTTCGGCATGGACTCGTTCTTCCCGAGCGCCAAGATCTACAACCCGCTCGGCCAGCAGTACGAGTCGGTGGACCGGGACCTGCTGCTCGCCTACAAGGAGTCGCCGAACGGGCAGATGCTGCACGACGGCATCTCCGAGGCGGGCTGCACGGCCTCGCTGATCGCCGCGGGCTCGGCGTACGCCACGCACGGCGAGCCGCTGATCCCGGTGTACGTCTTCTACTCGATGTTCGGCTTCCAGCGCACCGGCGACCAGTTCTGGCAGATGGCGGACCAGCTGGCGCGCGGCTTCGTGCTGGGCGCCACCGCGGGCCGCACCACGCTGACCGGTGAGGGTCTGCAGCACGCGGACGGCCACTCGCAGCTGCTGGCCTCCACCAATCCGGCCTGCGTCGCCTACGACCCGGCCTTCGCCTACGAGATCGCGCACATCGTCAAGGACGGTCTGCGCCGGATGTACGGCGGCGACGAGGAGCACCCGCACGGCGAGGACGTCTTCTACTACCTGACCGTCTACAACGAGCCGATCCAGCATCCGGCCGAGCCGGAGAACGTGGACGTGGAGGGCATCCTCAAGGGCCTGTACCGCTTCAGCGAGGGCACCTCGGGCTCGACGCCGGCGCAGATCCTCGCCTCCGGCGTGGCCGTCCCGTGGGCGATCGAGGCGCAGAAGATCCTCGCCGAGGAGTGGGACGTCAGGGCCGACGTCTGGTCGGCGACCTCCTGGAACGAGCTGCGGCGCGAGGCGGTGGCCTGCGAGGAGCACAACCTGCTGCACCCGGAGGAGGAGCAGCGGGTGCCGTATGTGACGCGGAAGCTGAGCGGGGCGCAGGGCCCGGTGGTCGCGGTGTCCGACTGGATGCGGTCGGTGCCGGACCAGATCGCGCGCTGGGTGCCGGGGACGTACCAGTCGCTGGGCGCGGACGGCTTCGGCTTCGCCGACACGCGGGGTGCGGCCCGGCGCTTCTTCCACATCGACGCGCAGTCGATCGTGGTGGCGGTGCTCACCGAGCTGGCCCGGGAGGGCAAGGTGGACCGGTCGGTGCTCAAGCAGGCCATCGACCGCTACCAGCTGCTGGACGTCTCCGCGGCCGATCCGGGGGCCGCGGGCGGCGACGCCTGACCCCGCGGGGCCGGGACGGCGACGGACGAGGGGCGGGCCCCGGCAGTGCGCCGGGGCCCGCCCCTTCGTGCTGTCCGGAGCTGTCCGCCGTCGGCCCGCGGCCGGAGTCAGCGGAGTCCGGCGCCCTGCGGGGCCGTGCCGGCGAGCCGGAGAAACGCCGGCGAGGTGTCGAGGGTGCCCAGGACGAGGGCGGCCGGCGCGGGCCCCGGGCGGGCGCCGGACCAGCCGCTGCCCCATGGCGAGCCGGCCGCAGATCATGGCGCCGGGGCGAGCACGATGCCGAGCGTGAGGAATCCGGCGAGGGCGCAGACGACGCCGGCGGCGCCGATCGCCGCCCGGTCCCCTTCCGCCCTCCGTGACCAGACACGACCGAGTGACACGACCGAGTGAACGGGGATGCCCGCGGGTGCCGCCGCCGAGGTTCGCCGTCGTCAACTCCCTGACGTCCGTGATCCGTTGGCATGTCGCGGTGTTCGACATGGCGGGTGCCCGGACCGGGCGGTGCATGCCCGCCTGCCGGCCCGCCGGGAGACGGCGGCCGGAATGCTGCGAGGCGCGCTGCCCCCCTCCAGCAGCGCGCCGCAGCCGTTGCCCCCCGGCTTTGCGGAGGACGTGACCCACTGTGACCCGCGGGCCCTCCCCGAGGAGGGATCACCGCAAGCGTTCACCCGGACGAGCGAACTCGGTCCCGAGGGTCCGTCAGATGTGGCCGACCCCTGCGCCGGCCTCCGCGTTCGCGCCCCGCTTGGTGAGGAACGCGACCAGCACCGCCACCACGGCGACCCCGGCGGCCACCAGGGAGGCCAGGTGCATGCCGGAGATGAAGGTGTCGTGGGCGACGCCCGTGACCTTGGCGGCGATCGCCTCGGGCATGTCCGGCGAGACCGGCGCCACACCGACCTGGACGGCCTCCGCCATCTGGTCCGCCTGTCCCGGGCCGAGCGGCGGGAGCCCCGCCTTCGTCCAGTTGCCCTCCAGGTCGGAGTCGACCTTGGAGGCCATCACCGCACCGAGAACGGCGGTGCCGAGGCTGCCGCCGATCTGCATGGCGGACTGCTGCAGACCCCCCGCGACACCGGACAGCTCCATCGGCGCGTTGCCCACGATGACCTCGGTGGCGCCGACCATGACCGGGGCGAGACCGAGGCCGAGCACGGCGAACCAGAGCGACATCAGACCGCTGCCGGTGCCCTTCTCCAGCGTCGACATGCCGAACATGGCGATCGCGGTGCAGGCCATGCCGCCGGCCAGCGGGATCCGCGGGCCCGCCTTGGTGATCAGTGCGCCCGCCAGCGGCGAGGCGACGATCATCATGCCGGTGAGCGGCAGCAGGTGCAGACCGGCGTCCACCGGACCCATGCCGTGCACGTTCTGCAGATAGAAGGTGACGAAGAACAGCCCGCCCATGAACGCGATGGCCATCAGGACCATCAGGACCACACCGGCGGACAGCGGCACGGAGCGGAACAGGGTCAGCGGGACGAGCGGCTCCTTGACCCTCGTCTCCCAGAGGGCGAAGAGGAGGAAGCCGACGCCCGAGGCAAGGATGTAGAGCCAGGTCTCACCGTCGCCCCAGCCCCACTCGGGGGCCTTGATCAGGGCCCACACCAGGCAGAACATGGCCCCCGACAGCAGCACGATCCCGGCGATGTCGAAGGAGCGCGGGGCGTTCTCGGCCCGGTGGTCGAGCAGGATCCACACGCCGAGCAGCACGGCGAGGATGCCGACCGGCACATTGATGAAGAAGACCGACTGCCAGTTCACGTGCTCGACGAGGACGCCGCCGAGGATCGGGCCGCCGGCCGTGGAGGCGCCGATGACCATGCCCCAGATGCCGATGGCCATGTTGAGCTTCTCGGCCGGGAAGGTGGCCCGCAGCAGACCGAGCGCGGCCGGCATCAGCAGCGCGCCGAACAGGCCCTGGAAGACCCGGAAGGTGACGACCAGCGCGATGCTGTCGGACAGGCCGATCGCGGCCGAGGCGGCGGCGAAGCCGGCGACGCCGATGAGGAAGGTCTGGCGGTGGCCGAAGCGGTCACCGAGCTTGCCCGCGGTGATCAGGGCGACCGCGAGGGCGAGGAAGTAGGCGTTGGTGATCCACTGGAGCTGCGCCAGGCTGGCGCCGAGGTCCTTGCCGATCGCCGGGTTCGCGATGGCCACGATGGTGCCGTCGAGGGCCACCATCATGACCCCCACGGCGACGGTTATCAGCGTGAACCAGGGGTGGCCGCGCAGCCCCCCGCCCGGCTTCGCCTCCGACGGGGCTGCCGGTGCTCCGTCTCCCGGCCCCGCCTTGTCGATGGTGGTCTGACTCGTCATGCGGAAGAGGCTAATGTCAGCGACTGACAGTTGACAAACCAATTCAGCTGTCGGTAACTGACACGCCACACCCGATTAGCCTGAGCTGGGGAAACAGTTCGAGGAGGAACACATGGAGACGGTCGGGGCCGTCGAAGCGGTGCCGCGGCCGGGTCTGCGGGAGCGCAAGAAGCAGCGCACCCGGGACGCCCTGGTGCGGGCCGCCCTCGAGCTGTTCGCCACCCGCGGCTGGGAGGGCACCACGGTCGACGACATCGTGGCGGCCGTGGACGTCTCGCAGCGCACCTTCTTCCGCTACTTCGCCAGCAAGGAGGAGGTGGCCTTCTTCGTCCCGCGGCTCGCCGAGTCCCGGGTGGCGGAGGCGCTGCGCTCCCGCCCGCCCGCCGAGCCGCCCCTGGAGGCGCTGCGCCGGTCCGTGCTGGACAGCTGGGACGAGATCAACGCCGCCGTCGAGCAGGTCGTCCCGCTGGAGCTGCATCTGCGGGTGTACCGGGTCATCGAGTCGACGCCGGCGCTGTTCGCCGCGCATCTGCGCCGCTCGGCGGAGCTGGAGGAGGAGCTGGCCCGCATCATCGCCCGGCGTGAGGGACTCGACGTGGACGCCGACCCCCGGCCGCGCATCCTGGTCGCCGCGTTCGGCGGAGTGCTTCGGGTCACCGAGCGGGTGTGGTCCGCGGGCGAGGACCTGAGCCTCGCCGCCATGCGCGATCTGATGGCGACTTACCTGGACCAGGTGGGCCCCGCCCTCGCGGGGGACTGGCGTACGGGCTGACCGGGAGCGGGCACAGGGGGGCGATTCCATGGTGAGCCCCGCACCGGTCCCCGTACCGACACACTGAAACGTGATACCAGTCACTTGATTAACGAGAGACCGTCTCGTTCTCCTAGTGTGTCCTCCCAGTGACTTCTTTCGACACCACCCCGCAACTCAACGTCTGGCGCGCACTGCTGGCGCTGGCCGTCGTGTTCGTGATGCTGACGACCACCGGCTGGACCGTCATGCGCCATCACCGCGAGGCCACGGAGCTGGAGAAATCGCTGCTCGCCTGGGAGCGCGGCCGGATAGCGGGGCGGCAGCTGCCGGACCCGGACTCGGCGCCGTCCCGGCTGTCCCGCTTCTTCGCCTCGCTCACGGACGGACAGCGCAGCGCCCTCGCCCGCCGCTACCCGCTCGCCGTGGGCAACATGAACGGCGCACCCGTCGATCTGCGCTACCGCGCCAACCGCTTCGCCCTGGCCAAGGCCCGCGAGGTCGAGCGTGAACGCCTCCACGACGAGCGCCTGACAGCCGAGGGCAAGCGCCAGGCCGCCCGGAGGCTCAACCGCCTGGAGGCGCTGATGCGCCCCGGCCGCCACATCCTCGCCTTCGACCCCTCCGGCCCGGGCCGGGTCGCGGAGGTCATCGGCAATCTCCGCAAGGCGGAACGCGTCTCGGTGGTCGTCCCCGGCGTCGACACCGATCTGCTCACCTTCCAGCGCACCCACCGCAAGTACTCGGCCCCCGTCGGCATGGCCAGGTCCCTCTACGCCGCGCAGCGCGACGCGGCCCCGGGCACCCGCACCGCGGTCATCGCCTGGGCCGACTACACCGCGCCCAGCGGCCTGGGCATGGACGCCGCCACCGCGATGCGGGCGCAGGACGGCGCGGTGCGGCTGAACGCGATGCTGCGCGGACTGCCCGGCAGGTCCCCCGTCTCGCTGTTCTGCCACAGCTACGGCTCCGTGGTGTGCGGGCTGGCCGCCCCCGAGCTGCCCTCGCGGGTCGCCGACATCGCGGTGGCCGGCAGTCCCGGCATGCGCGTGGAGCGCGCCTCCCAGCTGCGCACCTCCGCGCAGGTGTGGGCGATGCGGGACGCCGACGACTGGGTGCAGGACGTGCCGTACCTGGAGGTCGGCGGTCTGGGCCACGGTGCCGATCCGGTGTCCCCCGCCTTCGGGGCGCGGGTGCTGTCGGCCCGTCAAGCCAAGGGACACGGCGGATATTTCGAGCCGAACACGGACAGTCTGCGCAATTTTGCAGAAATCGGAGTTGGCGCATATCGCTCGGTGGACTGCGCCGACGAAAGCGGGGACTGCCGGGCGAATTTGTCCACCACGACGGCATCCGGACGCGCGTAGAGACGGAGAAACTGCGGTCTGCGCGGGGAGGGGACGAAGAAGCACGTGCCGCATACGATGAGCCGCATGGGTGACGTACTGGCCGGATTTCATGCCGCCTGGGAGTTCGAGTCCGACTCCGTGCTCATCCGCTACGAACGGGGGATTCGAACACCCAAGCTGTTCCAGGCGCTCGGGGAGCGGCGGGTGCCGCTGGAGGCGGTCGAGGGAGTGACTCTCACGCCGGGCAGACGCGGCACGGTGGTCCTGCGGATGGAGCCACGGCCCGGAGCGGACCCGCTGATGGAGGCGGCGGCCGGGCAGCTGAAGGAGAGCAGCGACCCGTACCGCCTGGTGCTGCCCGCCGAACGGGAGACACTCGCCGAGTACTACGCCGACGAGTTGCGCTCCGCGCTGACCGAGTCGGGCCCCGCGGAACGCCATCTGGTGGACGCGCCCAAGCCGCCGCTGAGCTTCAAGGCGTACGACGGAAAGGCCTCGTTCGACGGCTCCGCCGTCTCCTTCCGGTGGTTCTGGACGGGGGCCTCGTCGGCGAAGTGGAAGGCCGGCGACCAGCGCTTCCCGGTCGGCGAGCTGAGCGGAGTGGAGTGGCGGTCCCCGGAGGTGTTCGAGGGGCATCTGCGGCTGCTCCGCAGGAACGCGGGGGCGAGTCCGGCGCAGCCGGACCAGGACCCGGCGGCAGTGGTGTTCGGGCTCGGGTACGGGCCGGTGCACGAGTCACTGCCGTTCGCGGCGGCGGTGCTGGCCGCGGTGCGGACCTGTGAGCCGGTGCCGGTGGGGATCGCGCCGCAGGCGCGGCGCGATCCGGCGGACATCGCCGAGCGGATCCGTCACCTGGGGGAGCTTCACCAGGCCGGGTTGGTGACGGACGAGGAGTTCGCCTCCAAGAAGGCGGAGTTGCTGGCGGAGCTGTAGGCCGCTGCCGGGTCCGGTGCAGCGGCCCGTGCGGGTGCGTGGTGGCTGGTCGCGCGGTTCCCCGCGCCCCTGAGGGGACGTCGCGCTACTCCCTGCCCGCGGAGGTGAAGGACATGTCCGCGTAGCGAGTGCCTGCCACCTGGGCGGCGATGGGGGCCAGGAGGTCCAGCTCCTCCTCGGTGAGGTGGATGCGGGTCGCGGCCGTGTTCTCCTCCACGCGTTCCGGCTTGCGCGTCCCCGGGATGGGGATCACGGGGACGTCGTGGATCCGGGACTGCTGGTGGACCCACGCGAGGGCGATCTGGGCGGGGGTGGCGCCGCGGGAGTCGGCGATGGTGCGCAGGGGGGCGAGGAGCGCCCGGTTGGCGGCCGCGTTCTCGCCGGTGTAGCGCGGCATCGTACGGCGGAAGTCGTCCGGGGTCAGGTCCTTGTCGGCGTCGGCGAAGGAGCCGGTGAGGAAGCCCCGGCCGAGGGGTGAGTACGGGACGAGGGTGACGCCCAGTTCGCGGGCCGCGGGGACGACCTTGGCCTCGATGTCGCGGCTGAACAGCGACCACTCCGACTGCACCGCCGCGATGGGGTGGACGGCGTGGGCGGCACGCAGTTCGTCGGCGGTGACCTCGCTCAGGCCCAGCTGCTTGACCTTGCCCTCCCGCACCAGCTCGGCCATCACGCCGACGGTCTCCTCGATCGGCACGTTCACGTCGCGCCGGTGCATGTAGTAGAGGTCGATGACATCGACGCCGAGGCGCTCGAGGCTGGCCTCGACGGCCTGGCGGATGTAGGGCCCGTCGTTGCGGATGATGCGGCGGGCGGGGTCCGCGGGGTCGAGGACCAGGGCGAACTTGGTCGCGACGAGCAGTTCGTCCCGGTGGGCCTTGAAGAAGGGCGCGAGAAAGCGCTCGTTCTCCCCCGAGCCGTACATGTCGGCGGTGTCGTAGAGGGTGACGCCGAGTTCGAGGGCGCGTTCCAGGGTGGCGCGGGAGGCGTCCGCGTCGGCGGGGCCGTAGGCGAAGCTCATGCCCATGCAGCCGAGGCCCTGGACGCCCGCCCGGGTTCCGTCGGTGCCGAGGGGTGCGGTGGTGATCCGTTCGGCGGTCATCGGGTCCTCTCCAGCGCCGGGGGCTGCCCGGCGTCCGCGTAGAAGCTGATCTTCCGGTCGAGCACGGCGAGCGTGCCCTGCAGTTCGGCGATCCGGGCGAGGACGTCCTCGCGGGTCGCCTTGAGCAGTTCGTAGCGCTCCCGGTAGGTGTGGTCGCCGGCGCGCACCAGCTCGGCGTAGCGCACCATGTCGGCGACCGGCATCCCGGTCAGCCGGAGCTTGCCGACCAGGGCGAGCCAGTCCAGGTCGCGGTTGGTGTAGCGTCGCTGGCCGGTGTGGGAGCGGTCGACGTGCGGCATCAGGCCGATGCGCTCGTACCAGCGCAGGGTGTGGGCCGAGAGCCCGGTGAGGGCGGCGACCTCGCTGATCGTGTACCTGTCCGCGCCGTCCGGCCGCCGGTCTCCGTGTTCCGGTGGTCCGGCGCAGGTGTCGGTCGTGGGGCCCGTGGTCTCCGTCACCGTCATGAGCTCAACGCTAGAACCCTGGAGTGCACTCCAGGCAAGCGAGACCGGCGGGAAATCGGCCGGGACGACGGCCGGTGGCCCCCTTGCCGGAGTGCGCGCCGGAAGCGCTTAGGCTCGACGCCATGTCGTTGAAGAGTCTGGCGTCGATCGAGAACTGGCCGGTTCCCACCGCTGCGGCGGGTGTCGTACGGGCGGACGGCACCGTCCTGGGCACCCACGGCCCGGCCGACCGGCCCTTCCCGCTGGCCTCGGTCACCAAGCCGCTGGCGGCGTACGCGGTGCTGGTGGCGTACGAGGAGGGCGCGATCGAGCTGGACGAGCCGGCCGGTCCGCAGGGCTCGACGGTGCGGCATCTGCTGGCGCACACCTCGGGCCTGGCGTTCGACGAGCACCGGGTCACCTCCGCGCCCGGGGAGCGGCGCCTGTACTCCAACGCCGGGTTCGAGCAGCTCGGCGACCATGTGGCGAAGGCGACGGAGATCCCGTTCGCCGAGTATCTGCGGCAGGCGGTGCTCGAGCCGCTGGGGATGGCCTCGACGTCGCTGGAGGGCTCGCCCGCCAAGGACGGCGTGTCGACGGTCGGGGATCTGCTGCGGTTCGCGGCGGAGGTGCAGGCGCCGCGGCTGCTCGACCCGCGCACGGTCGCCGAGGCGATGACGGTGCAGTACCCGGGCACCAAGGGCGTGCTGCCGGGCTACGGCCACCAGAACCCCAACGACTGGGGTCTGGGCTTCGAGATCCGCGACGGCAAGTCCCCCCACTGGACGGGTGCCTCCTCCAGCGCCCGCACCTTCGGTCACTTCGGGCAGTCGGGCACGTTCCTGTGGATCGACCCGGACGCGGGCGTGGCCTGTGCGGCGCTGACCGACCGGGCCTTCGATCACTGGGCGATCGAGGCCTGGCCGCCGTTCACCGACGCGGTGCTGGCGGAGCTGCGAGCGGACTGATCAGCGCCCAGGGGGCTGCATCTCCCAGAGGAGCAGTTCGGCGGGGGCGCCCGCGGCGACCGCCTCGAGGCCGTCGGCGTCCGTGATGCGGGCGGCGTCGCCGGCGCCCAGCAGCTCGCCGCCGAGGGTCACCTCGCCGCGCACCACGTGGGCGTAGACGTGGGCGGCGTCGGGGACCGCGGTGCGCTCGCCGGGCGCGAGGCGCCGCACATGCAGCATGGCTCCCGCCTCCGGCACGGCGTAGGGGGTGGCGTCGGCGATGCCGCGGACGACCTCGTAGAACGGCTCGCCGCCGGGCTCCAGCGGGGCCAGCCACATCTGCAGGAAGGTCAGCGGTTCCGGCCCGTCGTTGCGCTCCACGTGCCGGACGCCGGAGGCGGCGCTGAGCCGCTGCACGTCCCCGGGGCGCACCACGCTCTCGTTGCCCGCCGAGTCCCGGTGGGTCAGCTCGCCCCGCACCACCCAGGTCACGATCTCGGTGTGGCTGTGCGGGTGCTCGCCGAAGCCGGCCCCGGGGGCGAGCCGCTCCTCGTTGCAGGCGATCACGGCCCCGAAGCGCAGGTTGTCCGGGTCGTAGTGGGACCCGAAGGAGAAGGCGTGCAGGCTCTCGATCCCCGCCTCGGGGTCCCCGCCCCGGTAGCGCTCACCGGCCCTCCGCACGTCCATCACACGCCCCACGGTAGTCCCCGCCGGCGCCCGCCCAGGACCGGGCCCCCCGGGTGTGCCGCGGGGTGTGCCGGCCCGCACCCGGCACCGTCTTCTCCGGCCCTTCTCCGGCCCCGGCACGACACGCACCCGTCCTGATGAGGCAGTCTTGTCCCGTGCCCGAACCAGAGACCAGCAAGCCCCATTCGTCCGCACGGCCCGCCCATCCGCACGCCGCGACGCTGAAGCGGCTGGAGAAGTCGTCCGGCTCGCTCGCCGCGCAGGCGATCGCGCGGATGGACGAGACGCTGCCCTGGTACCGGGCGATGCCACCGGAGAACCGTTCCTGGATCGGACTGGTGGCGCAGGCCGGCATCGCCGCGTTCACGGAGTGGTTCCGGCACCCGGACGCGCCGCAGGCGATCTCCACCGACGTCTTCGGCACCGCCCCGCGCGAGCTGACCCGGGCGATCACGCTGCGGCAGACCGTGGAGATGGTGCGGACCACCATCGAGGTGATGGAGTCCGCCATCGACGAGGTGGCGGCGCCCGGCGACGAGAGCGTGCTGCGCGAGGCGCTGCTGGTGTACGCGCGGGAGATCGCCTTCGCCACCGCACAGGTGTACGCGCAGGCCGCCGAGGCACGGGGTGCCTGGGACGCGCGCCTGGAGTCGCTGGTGGTCAACGCCGTGCTCAGCGGCGAGGCCGACGAGGGTGCCGTCTCGCGGGCCGCCGCGCTGGGCTGGAACTCGCCCGAGCACGTCTGCGTGGTGCTGGGCACCGCGCCGGACGGCGACTCCGAGCTGACCGTGGAGGCGATCCGGCGGGCCGCCCGGCACGCCAAGCTCCAGGTGCTCACCGGGGTGCTCGGCGACCGTCTGGTGGTGATCGCGGGCGGCAGCGACAACCCGCTGGCCGTGGCCAAGTCGCTGATCGGCCCGTTCGCGCCGGGCCCCGTGGTGGCGGGCCCGGTGGTGCCGGATCTGCAGGCCGCGACCAGGTCGGCGCAGGCCGCGGCGGCCGGTCTGAAGGCGTGTTCCGCCTGGCAGGACGCCCCGCGTCCGGTGCTGGCGGACGATCTGCTGCCGGAGCGCGCGATCGCCGGAGACCCCAGCGCCCGCGAGCAGCTGGTGGAGGAGATCTACAGACCGCTGGAGGAGGCCGGGGCCGCACTGCTGGAGACGCTGAGCGTCTTCCTGGAGCAGGCGAGCAGTCTCGAGGGCGCCGCGCGGATGCTGTTCGTGCACCCCAACACCGTGCGCTACCGGCTCCGACGTGTGACTGATGTCACCGGCTGGTCGCCCTCCGACGTACGCTCCGCGTTCACGCTGCGCATCGCCCTGATCCTGGGGCGTCTGGCCGATAGCGATCTCCAGCTCTAGTCTTTTGTCGGGGCTCCACAAAACCCCTTCGTGTTCTTCGTCCCTGTCCTCACGGGCGGCTTCGGCCGTCCCCAAGAGAGAGTGTGAGAGTGCTCGTACTCGTCGCTCCCGGCCAGGGCGCTCAGACGCCCGGCTTCCTGACTGAATGGCTCGACCTTCCCGGTGCCGCCGACCGTGTGGCCGCCTGGTCCGATGCCATCGGCCTCGACCTCGCCCACTACGGCACCAAGGCCGACGCGGACGCGATCCGCGACACGGCCGTCGCCCAGCCGCTGCTGGTCGCCGCCGGACTGCTGTCCGCCGCGGCACTCGGTGACATCACCCCGGGCGCGGTCGCCGGTCACAGCGTCGGTGAGATCACGGCCGCCGCGTTCGCCGGTGTCCTCGACGACAAGGCCGCCCTCGGCCTGGTCCGCAAGCGGGGTCTGGCGATGGCCGACGCCGCCGCGATCACCGAGACCGGCATGGCGGCGCTGCTCGGCGGCGACCCCGAGGTGACCGTGCCGCACCTGGAGAAGCTGGGCCTGACCCCGGCGAACATCAACGGCGCGGGCCAGATCGTGGCCGCCGGCACCAAGGAGCAGCTGGCCGCCCTGGAGGCGGACAAGCCCGAGGGCGTGCGCAAGGTCGTCGCCCTGAAGGTCGCCGGCGCCTTCCACACGCACCACATGGCCCCCGCGGTCGACACGCTGGCCAAGGCCGCCGCGGACCTCACCCCGGCCGACCCGGGGGTCACGTACGTGTCGAACAAGGACGGCAAGGCCGTCACGTCCGGCGCCGAGGTGCTCGAGCGCCTGGTCGGCCAGGTGGCCAACCCGGTGCGCTGGGACCTGTGCATGGAGACCTTCAAGGAGCTGGGCGTCACCGCGCTGCTCGAGGTCTGCCCGGGCGGCACCCTGACCGGTCTCGCCAAGCGCGCGCTGCCCGGCGTCAGGACGCTGGCCCTGAAGACCCCCGCCGACCTCGACGCGGCCCGCGAGCTCATCGCCGAGCACACCGCCTGATCGCCCTTAAGGAGCTCCCGCATGGCGAAGATCAAGCCCAGCAAGGGCGCCCCGTACGCGCGCATCCTCGGCGTGGGCGGCTACCGGCCCACCCGGGTCGTGCCCAACGAGGTGATCCTGGAGCGCATCGACTCCTCCGACGAGTGGATCCGCTCCCGCTCCGGCATCGAGACCCGGCACTGGGCGGGTCCCGAGGAGACCGTCACCGCGATGTCGCTGGAGGCGTCCGGCAAGGCCCTCGCCGACGCGGGCATCTCCGCCGAGCAGATCGGCGGCGTGATCGTCTCCACGGTCTCGCACTTCAGGCAGACCCCCGCGGTCGCCACCGAGATCGCCGACAAGCTGGGCACCGACAAGGCCGCCGCCTTCGACATCTCCGCCGGCTGCGCCGGCTTCGGCTACGGCCTCACCCTCGCCAAGGGCATGATTTCCGAGGGCTCCGCGCAGTACGTCCTCGTCATCGGCGTGGAGCGCCTGAGCGACCTGACCGACCTGGAGGACCGGGCCACGGCCTTCCTGTTCGGCGACGGCGCGGGTGCGGTCGTGGTGGGCCCCTCCGAGGAGCCCGCGATCGGCCCGACGGTGTGGGGCTCCGAGGGCGACAAGTCCGACACCATCAAGCAGACCGTGCCGTGGACGGACTACCGCGACGGCACGGTGGACAAGTTCCCTGCGATCACGCAGGAGGGCCAGGCGGTGTTCCGCTGGGCCGTGTTCGAGATGGCGAAGGTCGCCAAGGAGGCGCTGGACGCCGCCGGGCTTTCGCCGGACGACCTGGACGTCTTCATCCCGCACCAGGCCAATGTGCGGATCATCGACTCGATGGTGAAGACCCTCAAGCTGCCGGAGCACGTCACGGTCGCCCGTGACATCCGCACCACCGGCAACACCTCGGCCGCCTCGATCCCGCTCGCGATGGAGCGGCTCCTGGCGACCGGCGAGGCGAAGAGCGGCGACACCGCGCTCGTCATCGGCTTCGGGGCGGGTCTCGTCTACGCCGCGACTGTCGTTACCCTCCCCTAGGCACTCCGTGCCGGACCGGATGGTCCGGCACGGACATCAACGCCACACCCTCTGGAATCACAACGAAGGAGCGCCATCATGGCCGCCACTCAGGAAGAGATCGTCGCCGGTCTCGCGGAGATCGTGAACGAGATCGCCGGCATCCCGGTTGAGGACGTCCAGCTGGACAAGTCCTTCACCGACGACCTGGACGTCGACTCGCTGTCCATGGTCGAGGTCGTCGTCGCTGCCGAAGAGCGCTTCGACGTCAAGATCCCGGACGACGACGTCAAGAACCTCAAGACCGTCGGCGACGCGACCGAATACATCCTCAAGCACCAGGCCTGAGCCCTGCCGGGCCTTCCGTCCGCCCGGGTCCGCGCGGATCCGCGCGGCACGGCCCGAGGCGGCCGGGAGCCCCGGCCCCGCCACCCGGCGGTGGCGCCGTACGAATCCTCGTATCCGTTGGAGAAAGAATTCCCGTGAGCTCGACCAATCGCACCGTGGTCGTCACCGGTATCGGCGCAACCACACCGCTGGGTGGCGACGCAGCCTCTACCTGGGAGGGCCTGGTCGCCGGACGTTCCGGTGTCAAGCCCCTGACGCAGGAGTGGGCCGCCGAGCAGGCGGTCCGTATCGCGGCCCCCGTGGCCGTGGAGCCCACCGAGGTCATCCCCCGGCCGCAGGCCCGCCGCCTGGACCGCTCGGCGCAGTTCGCGCTGGTCGCGGCGAAGGAGGCGTGGGCCGACGCCGGTTTCGAGGCGAAGGCCGGGGAGGGCGCCGACGTCGATCCCGACCGGCTGGGCGCGGTCATCGCCTCCGGCATCGGCGGCGTGACGACCCTGCTGGACCAGTACGACGTGCTGAAGGAGAAGGGCGTCCGCCGCGTCTCCCCGCACACCGTGCCCATGCTGATGCCGAACAGCCCCTCCGCCAATGTGGGCCTGTTCGTGGGCGCCCGCGCGGGCGTGCACACGCCGGTCTCGGCGTGCGCGTCGGGCGCGGAGGCCATCGGCTACGCCATCGAGATGATCCGCACCGGCCGTGCCGACGTCGTCGTCGCGGGCGGCACGGAGGCGGCGATCCACCCGCTGCCCATCGCCGCGTTCGGCAACATGATGGCGATGTCGAAGAACAACGACGACCCGCAGGGCGCCTCCCGCCCCTACGACGTGGCCCGCGACGGCTTCGTCCTCGGCGAGGGCGCCGGTGTGATCGTCCTGGAGTCCGCCGAGCACGCCGCCCGGCGCGGCGCCCGGGTGTACGCGGAGGCGGTCGGGCAGGGCATCTCCGCCGACAGCCACGACATCGTGCAGCCGGAGCCGGAGGGCCGGGGCATCTCGCACGCGCTGCAGAACCTGCTGGAGCGCACCGACCTGAACCCGGCGGAGATCGTGCACGTGAACGCGCACGCCACCTCCACGCCGGCCGGTGACATCGCCGAGCTGAAGGCACTGCGGAAGGTGTTCGGCGACGACACCGACCACATCGCGGTCTCCGCGACCAAGTCGATGACCGGTCACCTGCTGGGCGGCGCGGGCGGTGTCGAGACGGTCGCCACCGTGCTGGCGCTGTACCACCGGGTGGCTCCGCCCACCATCAACGTGGAGAACATCGACCCCGAGGCCGAGGCGAACGCGGACGTCGTGCGGGGCGAGGCGCGCAAGCTGCCGGTCGACGGGCGGATCGCCGCGCTCAACGACTCGTTCGGCTTCGGCGGCCACAACGTGGTGCTGGCGTTCCGTACCGTGTGAGCACGGCCGTGTGACGGCCTGCCCGACTGATCATGGCCCGGTCTCCGTGCGGAGGCCGGGCCATGGGGCGTTCGCGGGGCCGGTGACGGGGGTGCCCTGGGCCGCCGGGGCGGCCGTTCCACGGGGCCGGTGACGGGCGTCCTCGGCCGGCGGGGTCGTCCGGTGGGGCGTCAGACCACCTGGTGCAGCCAGCGGACCGGGGCGCCCTCGCCGGCGTAGCGGAAGGGCTCCAGCTCGTCGTCCCAGGGCTTGCCGAGGAGCTTGGCGATCTCCGCCTCCAGGTCGGTCTCCTCGGTTCTGGCCCGCTGCAGGGCGGCGCGCAGCCGGTCCTCGGGGATGAGGATGTCGCCGTGGATGCCGGTGACGGCGTGGAAGATGCCCAGGTCGGGGGTGCAGCTGTAGCGCTCGCCCTCGGCGCCGGCCGACGGTTCGGCGGTGACCTCGAAGCGCAGCAGCTGCCAGCCGCGCAGGGCGGAGGCGAGTTTGGAGGCGGTGCCGGGCTGGCCCTGCCAGGAGAACTCCGAGCGCCAGGTGCCGGGGGCGGCCGGCTGGCGGATCCAGTCCAGGCTGACGCGCGTGCCGAGCACACCGGCGACGGCCCACTCGACGTGCGGGCACAGCGCGCGCGGAGCGGAGTGCACGTACAGAACTCCACGTGTCGTCACCGGAACCTCCGGGCTGAGCGGGACATCTTGACAACGGGCTGGCGGCGGTGGCCGGGCGGGCCACGTTGATGGCGAGGCTACCCTGCGACGGCGCAAGGAGTGTGACGTACCGTCGGTCCCGGCGCCGGGAAACGTTCACCATTCACCCGGCAGGACGCTTGTACGGGTGCCGGGCGTTCCCTCCGGTCGAGCGGGAACCCCCGTGCGTTGTTAATGGGTGGGGGACGGTGTTGTCACGACGCGCGGGGAGGCGAGCATGCACCGGGGCAGGCTCAGGCGCGGCGCACGGGCTGTCGCGGCCGTACTGACGGCCGGTCTGCTCGGCGTGGCGGGGTGCGACGCGTCCGGCGGCGGCGAGCCGGCCCCCTCGGGTACGGAGGGGAGGCTGGGCGGGCCGTCGCCGAGGCCGAAGCCTCCGGTGTGGGACACCAGCCCGTCCTCGATCGCCGCGGTCGGGGACTCCATCACCACGGGTTTCGACGCCTGCGCTGTGCTCACGGACTGCCCCGAGGTGTCCTGGGCGACGGGCAGCAGCGAGAAGGTGAACAGCCTGGCCGTGCGGCTGCTCGGGAAGGCGGGTGCGGCCGAGCGCAGCTGGAACTACGCGGTGACCGGGGCCCGGATGGCGGATCTGCCCGGTCAGATGGCCCGCGCGGTGCGGCGCAAGCCGCAACTGGTGGCGGTGATGGCCGGGGCCAATGACGCCTGCCGGTCCAGCACCTCGAAGATGACCCCGGTGGAGGAGTTCCGCGCCGACTTCGAGGAGGCGCTGCGCACCCTGCGCACGGCGCTGCCGAAGGCGCAGGTGTATGTGGCGAGCGTGCCGGATCTGAAGCGGCTGTGGTCGACGGGGCGGACCAGCACGCTGGGCAAGCAGGTGTGGAAGCTCGGCATCTGCCCGTCGATGCTGGGCGATCCGGACGCGCTGGACGCGGCGGCCGTCGAGCGGCGGGAGACGGTGAGCCGGCGGGTCGAGGACTACAACGAGGTGCTGGCCGAGGTGTGCGCCGAGGACCCGCGGTGCCGGTTCGACGGCGGCGCGGTGCACGCGTACCGCTTCGGGACCGCGCAGCTGAGCCGCTGGGACTGGTTCCATCCGAGCATCGACGGGCAGGCGCGGCTCGCGGAGATCGCCTACCGGACGGTCACGGCGAAGAAGCCCTGAACGAAGGTACTGGACGAAGGTCCGGACGAAGTCCTGAGCGGAAGCCCCGGACCGGGAAGCCCTGAGCCCCGGCCCGAGGTCAGGGTCCCGGACCGGGGCTGCTCCTGGGCGCCCCGGCCACCGACGTTAACCGTCCCGCCGGGCCCGTGCCCTCCGATCGGGACCCTGGCCGGAATTCGTACGAAGTTTTCACACACATGACCGAAGACGCGCACCGCTGCCGGCACTCTGGCGTCCGGTGGTCGTTCGAGGTCGCCCGGAGACCGCCCGACGTCCCGCCGAGGGCGTCCTGCGGGCCTCTGCCGGGCCGGGCGGGCGGCTGGCATACTGCGGGCCCCCGGTACGCATCCCACGACGACGGAAGGTCCGACCGCAGTGCTGTCTTTACGCGTTGGTGTCGGTGCTCTCGGTCTGGCCCTGCTCACCTCGCTCACCGCGCCGGTGACCGCGAGCGCCGCCGGAGCGGCCGTGCCCTCCCCCACCGTGGAGGAGCAGCGCCTGGACCATGCCGCCCCGCAGGAGATCCTGCGGCGCTCCGGATTCGACGCGGTGGCCGCGGGCTTCACCCGGCGGCTGCACCGGGCGGCCTCCTTCGAGCAGGCCCGGCGGGTCGTGGAGCAGGAGGGCACGGCGCTGTGGCGCGGGTCGGTGGCGCGGGCGCAGGGGCGCGGCCCGGCGGGCGGCGACCTCAGCGCGGACGACGACCGGCCGCTGTACTGGGCGCGGCTGAGCATGACGCGCGAGCTGCGGACCTGGGAGCCGTCCTTCCGGCTCGCCGACGCCGAGCGTGCGCGGCTGCTCGAAAGGCTGGAGCGCACCTCGCGCGGCCAGACCACGATCCGCTACCCGGACGGGGGCAGGCTGCGGCGGATCCTGGTCACCGGGTTCGACCCGTTCACCCTGGACCGTGACATCCGCATCTCCAACCCGTCGGGGGCCGCCGCACTCGCCCTGGACGGCACCGTGATCGAGACCGCCGGCGGTCCGGCGCGGATCGAGACGGCCGTGTTCCCGGTGCGCTGGCGGGACTTCGCCGAGCAGACGGTGGAGCGGGCCCTGACGCCGCATCTGCCGCGGGTCGACCTGTTCACCACGGTCAGCCAGGGCCGGCCGGGCCGTTTCGACGTGGAGCGCTTCAACGGGGCCTGGCGGGGCGGCTTCCCGGACAACGAGAACGTCTCCCGCACCGGGACCGTCCCGGTCACCGACCCGGCCGCGCAGCCCCAGTGGACCACGACCACCCTGCCGTACGCGGAGATCGTCGCCGCGGACACGGGGCGCTTCCCGGTGTACGACAACACCAGCGTGACCGAGATCCCGGCCGGCGGCACCGAGCCGGTCGTCCGGCCCGACGGGCCCACGCCCGGCTCCACGGCCCGCGCGGGCGGCGGCGGTGACTACCTGTCCAACGAGATCGCCTACCGGGCCACCCTGCTGCGCGACCGTCTCGGCCTGCACGGGCAGCTGCCCGGCGGCCATGTGCACACGCCCGTGCTGCAGTTCGGCGCCGGCAACACCACCGAGGTGACCGACCCGGTGTTCGTGCGCAACCGGCTGGACATCATCGCCCAGGTGCGCGCCGTCGTGACCGTGGCGGCGTCCGCTAGTGGGAAGGCGCGAACGCGAGGCTGACGCCCAGGCCGGCCAGGGCGGATCCGATGAGCTTGTTGAGGACCTTCTGCCCGCGCAGCATCAGGGTGCGCATCCGGTCGTGGGAGAAGAACACCGCGACGACGCCGAACCACAGCAGGTGGGCCAGCGACATGAACAGCCCGTAGCCCACCTGCTGCACGACCGGTGTGTCCGGTCCGACGACCTGCGCGTACGTGGAGACGACGAAGAGGGTCGTCTTGGGGTTGAGCACATTGGTCAGGAAGCCGGTGCGCAGCGCCGCGAACGGGGTGAGGCCGCCCCGCCGCTCCAGGTCGACGGTGACCTCGGCCCGGGTGCGGAAGGTGCGGACGCCGATCCAGACCAGATAGGCAGCGCCGGTGAGCTTGATGACGGTGAACAGGAAGGCGGAGGAGGCGATCAGCAGGCCGACGCCGAGCATCGTGTAGGTGACGTGCACCAGCACCCCGGCGGCGACGCCGGCCGCGCTGAGCAGCCCGGTCCGCCGGCCGTGGAGGTAGCTGTTGCGCACGATCATGGCGAAATCGGCGCCGGGCGCGATCACGGCGAGGACGGTGATGGCGGCGACCGCGAGCACCTCGGTCACCGGGGGACCTCTTCTTCGTCCTTCTCCTCCGCCCCCTCCTCGGCGATCTCCTCACCCAGCAGCTCGCGTGCCATCAGGGTTGCTCCGGCGACCGCGCCCGGCATCAGGAACACGGCGACGAACGGGACGAGGAACGCAAGACCCAGCGGGGTGCCGAAGCCCCACACCAGCGTCTTGCGGGACCGCAGCAGGGCCAGCCGGTCGCGCAGTTCGAGGCTGCGGCGCTGCAGGGCGATGGCGGTGAGTTCCTCGGTGAGGAAGAAGCCGGTGACGAAGAAGCCGATCACCGGGACGACCGTCTGGCCCACGACGGGGATGAAGCCGAGCGCGAAGAGCAGCACGGCCCACATCAGCGCCCGCAGCACGATCCGCAGGCTGTCCCGGGCGGAGATCCACAGCTCCCGCCACAGCGGCAGGTCCGACTCGGGCGCGTGGCCGTCGGGCGAGACGTCCTCGTCGACCTTCTCCGACAGGCTCTCGTAGAAGGGCTGCCCGATGAGCAGCGTCACCGCGGTGAAGGTGAGCACCGAGAGCAGCAGGCCCAGGGCGAACAGCACCACGGTGAGGAAGCCCCGGAACAGCCCCGGCCACGGGCTCGGCCAGTCGTCGGCGAACGGCGTCGCCCAGGCGACGAGATCCTCGCCCCACAGGGCGAGCGCGACCAGCGCCGCCGCGTACAGGACGAGGGTGATGAGCCCGGGCAGCAGCCCGAATCCGAACTGCTTGCCGTGCCGGACCACCCACCGCTGTCCCCTCAGCAGGAACCGGAGACCCACCCCAAGATCGCGCATGGGGAAACCATATGTGAGTCGAACGCCCTGTCGCCTGCGTACCGCTCTGTACAGAGCCCAGGAGGTGGCGGATGACGCAGGAGATCCATGGCACCGTGGCCGACGGCTTCGAGGCGGTACGGGAGGAGTTCGCGGCTCTCGTGGCGGCGGAACGCCCCGACTACGAGGGTCAGTTGTGCGTCTGGGTGGGCGGCCGGAGGGTGGTCGACCTGTGGTCGGCCGGCAGCGGCCCCGACACCCTCTACGCCGTGCACGGTTCGACCGCGGGTGCCGCCTTCCTCACGGTGGCCCTGCTCGTGCAGGACGGCACCCTGGAGCTGGACCGCAAAGTGACCTACTACTGGCCGGAGTTCGCCGCGGAGGGCAAGGGCGGGCTGACGCTGCGGGACCTGCTCACCCACCGCGCGGGCGTGGTCGGCACCGACGGCGGCTTCACCCTCGCCGAGCTGGCCGACGACCGTGCCCTGGCCGAGCGGCTGGCCGATCAGCGCCCGTTCTGGCGCCCCGGCAGCGCCTTCGGCCGGCACGAGCTGGTCATCGGCGCCCTCGCCGCCGAGGTGGTGCGCCGCGCCACGGGCCACACGCTGCAGCGGGTCTACGAGGAGCGCATCCGGGCCCCCTACGCCCTGGACCTGTTCCTGGGCCTGCCCGCCGCGCACGAGCCCCGCTTCCGCCCGGTGCGTCTCCTGGAGCCCACCCCGACCCAGCGGATCGAGCTCGAGGCGGCCACGGACGGCCCGGGCAGTCTGAGGGCGATCGCGCACAACCGCAACGCGCCCGACCCCACCGACGTGGCGAGCCTGCCCAACGACCCGCTGATCCGCTCCCGCGGCCCGGCGTCGGTGGGCGGGGTCGCTTCGGCGCGCGGGCTGGCCGAGCTGTACGCGGCGGCGATCGGGCAGACCGGGGAGCGCCAGGCGCTGCTGAAGCCGGACACCATCGCGGAGCTGGGCCAGCTGCACGCGGCCGGCCACGACCTGGTGACCGGCACGCACCGCGCCTACGCGCTCGGCTTCGAGGCGACGGCCGAGACCTGGTACCCGTGCCTGAGCGCCGGGTCGTTCGGGCACAGCGGGACGGCGGGCTCCCAGGGCTTCGCCGACCCGCGCACCGGTGTCGCCTACGGCTACACCAGGCGCCGCTGCGCCTACCCGCCCGGCCCGGCCCCCGAGAACGAGCGCCTGGTGCCGGCGGTGCACCGGGCCGCCCTGGCGGCGGAGGCGTCCGCGGCGCGGGCCGCCTAGGAAGGGCCGGGCCCGCACGGCGGACGGGACGTGCGGTCAGAGCAGTGTCACGCTGATGTTGCCGCGCGTGGCCTTGGAGTACGGGCACACCTGGTGCGCCTTCTCCAGCAGCGCGCGGGCGTCCGCGGCGTCCATGTCCGGGATCTCCGCCTCGATCTCGACGATGATCCCGAAGCCGTCGTCGTTCTTGCCGATGCCGACCCGTGCGGTGACGGTCGAGCCGGAGACGTCGGCGCCCTCCTGACGGGCGACCACACCGAGGGCGCCCTGGAAGCAGGCGCTGTACCCGGCGGCGAACAGCTGCTCCGGGTTGGTGCCGGTGCCGCTGCCGCCCAGCTCCTTCGGCGGGCTGACGGTCACGTCGAGCCTGCCGTCGTCGGTGGCGACCCGCCCGTCCCGGCCACCGTGCGCGGTGGCGACGGCCGTGTAGAGAACGTCGGACTGCTGAATGGGCATACGGTGCGTTCCTCCTGGGTCCGCCGTGACTCGCGCCCACGATCACGACGGTTTCGGAAAGAACTTACCGCATGACGAAAGAGCCGGGAACGTTCAGAGCTTGACGATCATCTTCCCGGTGTTGTCGCCGCGCAGGACACCGAGGAACGCCTCGAGGTTGTTCTCGATGCCCTCGACCACGGTCTCCCGGTACTTCAGCTCGCCGCTGCGCACCCAGGCGCCGACCTCCTGCACGAACCGCGGCTGCAGGTCGTAGTGGTCGCCGACGAGGAAGCCCTCGATGCGGCCGCGGGTCTGGATGAGCCGGGCGAGGTTGCGCGGGCCGGGCGCGGGCTCGGTGTCGTTGTAGACGGAGATCATTCCGCACACCGCGACGCGGCCGCCCTCGTTGAGGGAGCCGATGGCGGCCTCCAGGTGCTCGCCGCCCACGTTGTCGAAGTACACGTCGATGCCGTCCGGGGCGGCGGCCCGCAGCTGCTCGGACACCGGGCCGTTCTTGTAGTTGAAGGCCGCGTCGAAGCCGTACTCCTCGGTCAGGAGCCTGACCTTCTCGTCGGACCCGGCCGACCCGATCACCCGGGAGGCGCCCTTGAGCCTCGCGATCTGGCCCACCTGACTGCCGACGGCGCCCGCGGCCCCGGAGACGAAGACCGAGTCGCCCTCCTTGAAGGCGGCGGTGCGCAGCAGGCCCGCGTAGGCGGTGAGCCCGGTCATGCCGAGCACGCCCAGATACGCGGACAGGGGCGCGGCGTCCGGGTCCACCTTGACGGCGTTCTTCGCGGCCATGACGGCGTACTCGCGCCAGCCGAAGAAGTGCAGCACGTGATCGCCGACCGCCACCCCCTCCGCGTCGGAGGCGATGACCTCGCCCACGGCCCCGCCCTGCATGACCTTGCCCAGCTCGAAGGGGGCCGCGTAGGACTTGGCGGCGCTCATCCGGCCGCGCATGTAGGGGTCGACCGAGAGGTACTTGTTCCGCACCAGCACCTGGCCCTCGCCGGGGGCGGGGACCTCCGCCTCGACCAGGGCGAAGTTCTCGGGCTTCGGCCAGCCGACCGGCCGGCTCAGCAGATGCCACTCACGGCCGGTGGCGGGGAGTGCGGGGGTGTCGGTCATGGAGTGCCTTCCTCGGGGTTCGGCAAAATACTTCAGCACCTGAAACAACCATGCGACTGAATATTTCAGGCTGTCAAGCAAACGGGTACCCTGGAGACCATGCCCACACCTCGCACCCCCGATCCGCTGACCCTGGAGGTCGTCGACCTCATCGGCTCGGTCGTGGCCCGCTATCACGAGGAGTACGAGTCGGCGGCGGCCGGACATGCGCTGACCGGGGCGCAGGCGAGGCTGCTCAGCCTGCTCTCCCTCGAGCCGCTGCCGATGCGCAGGCTGGCGCAGCGGCTGAAGTGCGAGCCGTCGAACGTCACCGGGATCGTGGACCGCCTGGAGGTGCGGGGCCTGGTGGAGCGCCGGCCCGACCCCGCCGACCGGCGGGTGAAGCTGGCGGTGGCCACGGAGGAGGGGCGCCGGGTGGCGCGCAGCCTCCAGGACTCGCTGCGGTTCGCCCGTGAGCCGCTGGCGGGACTGTCGGAGCAGGAGCGGATCGCGCTGCGGGACGCGCTGCGGAGGATGCTGGCGGAGTCCTGAGCGGGGCGCCCCTCAGGACAGCACCGGGGTCACACGCACCACCACAGGAAGCGGTCGCAGCTGCGGGTGGGGGTCGGCTCCGGGTCCGGCTGCTTCGTCGTGGGGTCCGGCTGCGGGGGCTTCGGGGCCTCGCTGGTCGGCTGCGGCCGGGCCGGTGGCGTCGTGGCGGGAGCGGGCTCCGGGTCGGGGCCGGGCGCCTCGGACTCGGACGCCTGCTCGTCCTCGTCCGGCTTCTCGGACTCCTTCTCCTCGGGCGACCCGGACGCCGTGGGCGAACCCGAGGTGCTCGACGAGGGCGCGGTCGCCGCGCCTCCTGCCGGGCGTGAGGCCTTGGGCGACTCGTCCGGCTCCACCTCGGCGGCGCCGCCGTCCGCCGAGGTGTCCCCCGCGGCGGCAGGCGCCGGTGCGGACCCGGGCGCGTCGATGCCCAGCTCCGCCAGGCTCAGCCCGCCGGCGGCCAGCACGAAGCCGGCGGCCACCAGCAGCGTGCGCCGGCGGCGGCGCCGGTGGGCAGCCGCCTTGCGGTCCCGGCGGCTGACGCCGGGCGCCTCCTCGCCACCGTCCTGCCGGCCGGGGACCCGCGCCCCGGCCCTGCGGTCGCGCCGGCCGGATGCCCGTTCCGCCGCCCGGCGGTCGCGCCTGCCACCCGGCCGCTCCTCCGCCGCGGGCCGCTCCGGCTCATCGGACCCCGCTCGCTCCGGGCGCCCGTACCGGGCCGCTTCCCGGTGCGTCACGGGCTCGGGGACCGGCACCGGCTGAGGAACGGGGACCTGCGCGGGCGCACCGCAGCCAGGACAGGCGAGCGCGCCGTTCAGGTGCCGTTGGCAGGGGTGGCAGTAGTCCATGACGCGGGAAGGTTAGGTTCCGGTCACGGCCTCTTCCTAGGCCTTCCTGTGAATCTTTCGTACAGACGGCCGTTTCCTGCACGCCCCATTGACACTCTCGCCGCCCGTCCTTACTGTCACGCCAGAATTTCGAACGTGTGCCGAAATATCGAACGTCCAAAGGGGCAACAACCGTGCGCATCACCGGAATCAGCACCCATGTGGTCGGAACGCCCTGGCGGAATCTGACGTACGTTCAGGTGCACACCGACGAGGGTCTGACCGGCGTCGGTGAGACCCGGATGCTCGGCCACACCGACGCCCTGCTCGGCTATCTGAAGGAGGCCGAGGTCAACCACATCCGCGGCGCCGACCCCTTCGACACCGAGGCGCTGGTACGGCGCATGAAGTACGGCGACTTCGGGCGCGCCGGGGAGATCGTGATGTCCGGCATCGCGGTGGTCGAGATGGCCTGCTGGGACATCAAGGGCAAGGCGCTCGGCGTGCCGGTGTGGCAGCTGCTCGGCGGCAAGGTGACGGACCGGGTCAAGGCGTACGCCAACGGCTGGTACACCACCGAGCGCACCCCGGAGGCGTATCACAAGGCCGCCCGCGAGGTGCGCGAGCGCGGCTACCGGGCCCTGAAGATCGATCCCTTCGGCACCGGGCACTTCGAGCTGGACCACGAGCAGACCGTCTATGCCGTCTCCCTCGTCGAGGCGGTCCGCGACGCCGTGGGCCCCGAGACCGAGCTGATGCTGGAGATGCACGGCCGCTTCTCCCCCGCCACCGCCGTGCGCCTCGCGCGTGAGATGGCCCCATTCCGGCCGGCCTGGCTGGAGGAGCCGGTGCCGCCGGAGAACCTCAGGGCACTGCAGAAGGTGGCCGCCAAGGTGGACATGCCGATCGCCACCGGGGAGCGCATCCACGACCGCATCGAGTACCGCGAGCTGTTCGAGAACCAGGCCGCCGACATCCTCCAGCCGGACGTGGGGCACATCGGCGGCATCTGGGAGACCCGCAAGCTCGCCGCCACCGCCGAGACCCACTACATGATGGTGGCCCCGCACAACGTGGGCGGCTCCGTGCTCACCGCCGCCTCCCTCCAGGTCGGCTTCACCACGCCGAACTTCAAGATCCTGGAGCACTTCAACGACTTCGCGGACGCGGAGATCAAGAAGGTGGTGAAGGGCGCCCCGCAGGTGGATCCGGAGGACGGCTGCTTCCATCTCTCCGACGCGCCGGGGCTCGGCGTGGAGCTGGACGAGGCGGCGGCGGCCGAGTTCCCGCAGCAGCAGGCCCGGTTCGACCTGTGGGCAGAGGGCTGGGAGCAGCGCAAGCCGAAGGGGACCGCATGACCGGAACCGCAGTGGTGATCGACGCGCCCGGCGTCCACCGTCTCGTCCCGCACACCCCGCGCGAGCCGGGACCCGGCGAGGCGCTCATCCGGGTGCACGCCGCCGGCCTCTGCGGCAGCGACCGCGAGGTGTACCAGGGCAACCGCCCTGAGGGCTACGTCCGTTACCCGATCACCCCCGGCCACGAGTGGTCCGGGACGGTGGAGCGGACCGGCCCCGGTGTCCCCGGCTCGCTGCTGCACCGCAGGGTGACCGGGGAGGGCTTTCGCAACTGCCAGGTCTGCGACCGCTGCCACGCGGGCGAGACCACTCTGTGCGAGGCGGGCTACGAGGAGACGGGCTTCACCCGGCCCGGCGCCATGGCGCCCACGCTCACCCTGCCGGCCAGGCTGCTGCACCCCCTGCCCGACGACGCCGACCTGACCGCCGCGGCGCTGCTGGAGCCGGCCGCCTGTGTCGCGGCGGCGGTGCTGAGGGCCGAGGTCCGCCCCGGTGAGCGGGTGGCCGTGGTCGGCACCGGCACCCTGGGGATGCTCGCGGTGCAATTCCTGCGGGCGTACTCCCCGGCGGACCTGCTGGTGGTGGGCGTCCGGCGCGACCGCGAGGGACTGTCGCACCGGTTCGGCGCGACGCGCTTCCGCACCACCGAGGACGAACTCCCCGGTGACGCCGATGTCGTCGTCGAGGCCGCCGGGTCCGCGGACGCCGCCCGCACCGCCGCCGGTCTGCTCCGCCGCGGCGGCCGGCTGGTCCTCACCGGCATCCCCGCCCCGGGTGCCGAGGGGCTCGACCCGACCGATCTCGTGGTGCGGCAGCTGGAGGTGCGGACCGTGTTCGGTGCCCCGCCCGCCGCCTGGGCGCACGCGGTGCGGGTCTTCGCGGCCGGGCTGCTCGACCCCCTGCCGCTCGTCACCCACCAGCTGCCGCTCGACGACTTCGGCCACGCCGTCGAGCTGGTGGGCTCCGGGGATCCGAAGGTGGGCAAGGTGCTGCTGCGTCCCTAGTCCCCTTCTCCCGGGCCGACTCCGTTCCCGGGCCGGCCCGGTCCCCTCACCGGCTCGCGGGCCACGGACCGAACACCGTACGAGATATCGAACACCGCCTACCGCCCCCGGCCTCCCTCTCCGCTTCCCCCTTCCGATCCCGACCGACGAAGGACCCCCCGTGACCGACCCCTCCACCACGGCACCCCGCCGACCAGGAGAGCAGGTGCTCTCCGCACTCGGCCTGGGCGCCCCCGACCCCGACCCCGCCGACGCCTCACCGCACTCCTTCCCCGGCGGCGGACGCTGGCGCACCGAGATCCCCTCCTGCGAGGGGCCCGAGGCGCTGGCCGTCGTCCTGAAGGAGGCGGCCCGGCTCGACGTCCCCGTGCACCGGATCAGCCAGGGCAGCGGGGTGTGGATGCTGACGGACGCCGAGATCACCGAGATGGTGGAGGCGACCGCCGAACGGGGCATCGAGCTGTGCCTGTTCACCGGCCCGCGCGGCACCTGGGACATCGGCGGCTCCACCCGTACGGACTCGGGGGGCGCCGGACTGCGGGCCCGCGGCCACGACGCGGTGGCCGGATGCGTCGAGGACGCCGTGCGCGCCACCGAGCTGGGCGTGAAATGCCTGCTGGTGGCGGACGAGGGTGTGCTGTGGACGCTGCACCGGGCGCGCACGGCCGGGCTGCTGCCCGCCGACACCACGTTCAAGGTCTCCGCGCTCGTCGGCCCGGTCAATCCGGCGGCGTACGCGGTGTACGAGCGGCTCGGCGCCGACTCGATCAATGTGCCGAGCGATCTGACGCTCGACCATGTCACCGAGATACGACGAGTTTCGGCCACCCCGATGGACATGTACATCGAGGCTCCGGACGACCTCGGCGGCTATGTGCGCATGTACGAGGTCGCCGAGCTCATCCGGCGCGGGGCCCCGCTGTATCTGAAATTCGGCCTGTCCAAGGCCCCCGGCATCTACCCCTACGGCCACCACCTGCGCGAACTCGCCCTGGCCACGGCCAAGGAGCGGGTGCGGCGCGGGCGGCTGGCCCTGGACCTGCTGGCCCGGCACGGCGCCGACGGCGAGATGGCGCCGCTCGGTTCGCGCCTGCCGGGCGATCTGGTCCGTTTCGGCACCACGTCATAACGTTCCGGAAACTCGACTTCACAGAAGCCCACACAGCCGCGCACAATCCCACACATCTCTTCTCGGCCTCTCATCAAGGATGATGATCATGCGTAACCGCAGAGCCGCCCTCGCCGCCATAGCCACCGCCGCCTCGCTCGCCCTGACCCTCTCGGCCTGCGGCCAGAACAGCGAAGGCGGCAGCGAGGAGGACAAGGGAGGTGCCGAGGGGGCGACCATCGGCATCGCGATGCCGACCAAGTCCTCCGAGCGCTGGATCGCCGACGGCAACAACGTCAAGAAGAACCTGGAGGCCAAGGGCTACAAGACCAAGCTGGTCTACGGCGAGGACGACCCCGACCAGCAGGTCTCCCAGGTGGAGAACCTGATCACGCAGGGCGTGAAGGCGCTGATCATCGCCGCGATCGACAACAAGTCGATGAACAACGTCCTCCAGCAGGCCAAGGACGCCGACATCCCGGTCATCTCCTACGACCGCCTGATCCTCGGCACCGAGAACGTCGACTACTACGCCTCCTTCGACAACGAGAAGGTGGGCGAGCTCCAGGGCAGCTACATCGTCGAGAAGCTGGGCCTGAAGGACGGCAGCAAGAAGGGCCCCTTCAACATCGAGCTGTTCGCCGGCTCCAACGACGACAACAACACCCGCTACTTCTTCCAGGGCGCGATGAACGTCCTGAAGCCGTACATCGACAAGAAGCAGCTGGTCGTCAAGTCCGGCCAGACCGAGCTGAACCAGGTCACCACCCTGCGCTGGGACGGCGGCACCGCGCAGAAGCGGATGGACGACATCCTCACCTCCGCCTACAAGAGGGACCGGGTGCACGCGGTGCTCTCGCCGTACGACGGCATCTCCATCGGCATCCTGTCGGCGCTGAAGTCCGACGACTACGGCTCCAAGGCCAAGCCGCTGCCGATCGTCACCGGACAGGACGCCGAGGTCGCCTCGGTGAAGTCGATCATCGCCGACGAGCAGTCGATGACCGTCTACAAGGACACCCGTGAGCTCGCCAAGGTGGCCTCCAACATGGTCGACGCGCTGCTGAACGACAAGAAGCCCGAGGTCAACGACACCAAGACCTACGACAACGGGGTGAAGGTCGTGCCGTCGTACCTGCTGGAGCCGGTCGCCGTCGACAAGAGCAACTACCAGGAGGTCGTCGTCGACTCCGGCTACATCAAGGAATCGGACCTCAAGTAACCGCCGCCACCCCACGACTCACGACCGACTGGAAGGCACGACCATGGCGGGACCCGTCCTGGAGATGCGCTCGATCGTCAAGACCTTTCCCGGCGTCAAGGCGCTGTCGGACGTCAGCCTGACCGTCCGGCAGGGCGAGGTCCACGCCATCTGCGGGGAGAACGGCGCCGGCAAGTCGACCCTGATGAAGGTCCTCTCCGGCGTCCACCCCTACGGCACCTACGAAGGGGAGATCCTCTTCGAGGGGGAGGTCTGCCGGTTCAAGGACATCCGGGCCAGCGAGCAGCACGGCATCGTGATCATCCACCAGGAGCTGGCCCTGGTGCCCTATCTCTCCATCGCCGAGAACATCTTCCTCGGCAACGAGCACGCCACCCGGGGTTTCATCGACTGGAACGAGACCCTGCGGCACGCCACCGAACTGCTGCGCAGGGTCGGCCTGGACGAGCACCCGGAGACCCGGGTCGCCGACATCGGGGTCGGCAAGCAGCAGCTGGTGGAGATCGCCAAGGCGCTCTCCAAGAAGGTGAAGCTGCTCATCCTCGACGAGCCGACCGCCGCGCTCAACGACGAGGACAGCGGCAAACTCCTCGACCTGATCCTGCAGTTGAAGGACCAGGGCATCACCTCGATCATCATCTCCCACAAACTGAACGAGATCCGCAGGGTCGCCGACTCGGTGACGATCCTGCGGGACGGGCGGACCATCGAGACGCTCGATGTGAAGGCCCCGGAGACCACCGAGGACCGCATCATCAGCGGCATGGTGGGCCGCGACCTGGAGCACCGCTTCCCCGAGCGGACCCCGCACCAGCCCGAGGAGGGCGCGGCACCGGCGCTGGAGATCCGCAACTGGACCGTGCACCACCCGATCGACCAGCAGCGCAAGGTCGTCGACGACGTCTCCCTGACCGTGCGGCGCGGGGAGATCGTCGGCATCGCGGGCCTGATGGGCGCGGGCCGCACCGAGCTGGCGATGAGCGTCTTCGGCCGCACCTACGGCCGGCACGCCTCGGGCACGGTCCTGAAGGACGGCAAGGAGATCCGCACCAGGACCGTCCCGGAGGCGGTCGCGCACGGCATCGCGTATGTCACCGAGGACCGCAAGCACTACGGGCTGAACCTCATCGACACGGTGGGCCGCAACATCTCGCTCAGCGCGCTGCACAAGGTCGCCCGGCGAGGCGTGGTGGACGAGCACCAGGAGCGGCAGGTCGCCGAGGGCTTCCGCACGTCCATGAACATCAAGGCGCCCACCGTCTTCGAGCCCGTCGGCAAGCTGTCCGGCGGCAACCAGCAGAAGGTCGTCCTCAGCAAGTGGATCTTCGCCGGTCCCGATGTGCTGATCCTCGACGAGCCGACGCGTGGCATCGATGTCGGGGCCAAGTACGAGATCTACACGGTCATCGACAAGCTGGCCGCCCAGGGCAAGGCGGTCGTCTTCATCTCCTCCGAGCTGCCCGAGCTGCTCGGCATGTGCGACCGCATCTACACCATGGCCGCCGGACGGCTCACCGGTGAGTTCTCGCGGGCCGAGGCCTCCCAGGAAGCGCTGATGCGTCAGATGACGAAGGACAAAGAGGTAACCCGATGAGTACCGATGTGACCGCCAGGACTCCGGCGCCCGCGCCGGCCGGAAAGGGCGGGCCGGCCGGCGGCGACGGCCTGCTGCAGCTGGTGCTGGACGGCCTGCGCCGCAACATGCGGCAGTACGGCATGCTGATCGCGCTCGGCCTGATCGTGGCGCTGTTCGCGGTGTGGACCGACGGCGACCTGCTGCTGCCGCGCAATGTGTCCAACCTGGTGCTGCAGAACAGCTACATCCTGATCCTGGCCATCGGCATGATGCTGGTGATCATCTCCGGGCACATCGATCTGTCGGTGGGATCGCTGACCGCCTTCGTCGGCTCCATGGCGGCGGTGTTCATGGTCAAGAACGACCTGCCCTGGCCGGTGGCCGTGGTGCTCTGTCTGGCGGTGGGCGCCCTCGCGGGCGCGATACAGGGGTTCTTCATCGCCTACGGCGGCATACCGTCGTTCATCGTGACCCTGGCGGGCATGCTGACCTTCCGCGGTCTGACGGAGATCTTCCTGGAGGGCCAGACCCTCGGCCCGTTCCCCCGTGGGCTGCAGAAGGTGGCCAACGGCTTCCTTCCGGAGGTCGGTCCGGACACCAACTACCACAACCTCACCCTGCTGCTCGGCCTCGCGCTGATCGCGTTCGTCATCTTCCAGGAGGTCCGTGACCGGCGGCGGCAGCAGGAGTTCGCGCTGGAGGTGCTGCCCGTCAAGCTGTTCGCGCTGAAGCTGGTGGCGCTCACCGCGGCGATCCTGGTGGTGACGCTGCTGCTCGCCAGCTACAAGGGCACGCCGATCGTGCTGCTGATCCTGGGCGTGCTGCTGGTCGGCTTCGGCTATGTCATGCGCAACGCCGTCATCGGCCGCCACATCTACGCCATCGGCGGCAACCTGCCCGCGGCCAAGCTGTCCGGCGTGCGGGACAAGAGGGTGGCCTTCCTGGTCTTCTTGAACATGGGCATGCTCGCGGCCCTGGCGGGACTGGTGTTCGCCGCCCGCTTCAACGCGGCCTCCCCCAAGGCGGGCCTCAACTTCGAGCTGGAGGCCATCGCGGCGTCCTTCATCGGCGGTGCGTCGATGAGCGGCGGCGTCGGCACCGTGCTCGGCGCGATCATCGGTGGCCTGGTCCTGGGTGTGCTGAACAACGGCATGAACCTCGTCGGCATCGGCACCGACTGGCAGCAGGTCATCAAGGGCCTGGTGCTGCTGGCCGCGGTCGGGTTCGACGTGTGGAACAAGCGCAAGGTCGGTTCGTAGAGCGTCGGGGCCCCTCGGCCGCGGGGGGAGCGCGGGGCCGTCCTGACCGGCCCCGCGCTCTCCCCGCCCCCGGGACCGCGCCCCGCTCCCCCCGTTAGGAGCTGCTGCATGGAACTGAACAGACGCACCCTCATCGCCGGCGCGGCCGCCGCCGGACTCACCGCCGCCGCAGCGGGCGGCACCGCACACGCCTCGGGAGGCAGGAAGCCCGTGAAGGAACTCTTCGGCAAGCTCGCCGACGGTACGAAGGTGTACCGCTGGTCGCTGCAGAACGGCGGGACCCGGATGAAGGTCCTGTCCTACGGCGGCATCGTGCAGTCCCTCGAGGTGCCCGACCGGCGCGGCCGCTACGCCAATGTCTCCCTCGGCTTCGACAACCTCGACGACTACGTCGCCTCCAGCCCCTACTTCGGCGCGCTGATCGGCCGCTACGGCAACCGCATCGGCAAGGGCCGCTTCACCCTGGACGGCACCGCGTACCAGCTCTCCGTCAACGACGGGGAGAACAGCCTGCACGGCGGTGCCCAGGGCTTCGACAAGCGGGTGTGGGACGTCGAGCCGTTCACCGAGGGGCCGGACGTCGGACTGCGGCTGTACTACACCAGCGCGGACGGCGAGATGGGCTACCCGGGCACGCTGAAGGTGAAGGTGACGTACACCCTCACCCGCCACGGCGACTGGCGCATCGACTACCGGGCCACCACCGACAAGCCCACCGTCGTCAACCTCACCAGCCACGTCTACTGGAACCTGGCCGGCGAGAGCAGCGGCACCGTCTACGACCACGAACTGTCCATCGAGGCCTCCCGGTTCACGCCCGTCGACAAGGGCCTCATCCCGACCGGCGAGCTGGCGAGGGTCGCGGGCACCCCCTTCGACTTCCGCCGGGCCAAGCCGGTCGGCCGGGACATCCGCACCGCGCACCAGCAGGTGCTCTACGGGCAGGGCTTCGACCACAACTGGGTGCTGGACAAGGGCATCACCCGCCGCCCCGAGCCCGCGGCCACCCTGCGCGACCCGTCCTCCGGCCGCACCCTGCGGATCAGCACCAACGAGCCGGGGCTGCAGTTCTACTCCGGCAACTTCCTCGACGGCACCCTGGTGGGCACTGGCGGGACCGTCTACCGGCAGGGCGACGGGCTGTGCCTGGAGACACAGCACTTCCCCGACTCGCCCAACCAGCCGTCGTTCCCGTCCACCGTGCTGCGTCCCGGCGAGACCTACCGCACGACGACGGTCCACTCCTTCGGCTCCTGAGCCCCGCGCTCCTGCTCGCCGGTTCCCCGGGAGCGGCGGGCCGTCACATTTCCGTCACATGCGTTGAACGGCCCCCCGGCCGGCTCCGTACTCCAGGGTGGCCCGTGCTCCCCCGCGCGGGCCACCCGGCATGACGGGCCCGTTTCCTCCCCGCCGGGTCCGCCGCACACGGAGGTTCCCTTGGCCGACAACGTCACCTCGCTGTTCCGCACCACCGCGGCGCACAGCCCGTCGATGGCGGCGCTGACACGGGAGAGCGACGGGGCCGGCCCGGTGGACTTCTGCATCCCCTGCAACCCGTACTTCCCCACCCCGGCCATGTTCGAGGAGATGGCGGCCCGGCTGCGGGAGATCATCACCTTCTACCCGAGCAGCGCCGACACCATCACCGCCGAACTGTGCAGTCTGCTGCTGCTGCCGCCGCAGTGCGTGGCCATGGGCAACGGCTCCACGGAGCTGATCACCTGGATCGACCATCTGCTGGTCCGCGAGTCGCTCGCCGTGCCGGTGCCCACCTTCGGCCGCTGGACCGACCAGCCGATGGAGACCGGCAAGCGGGTCGACATGTTCCCGCTGCAGGAGTCCAGCGGCTTCGCCCTGGACCTCGCCCAGTACGCCGAGTTCATCCGGGCGCGCGGCACCCGGGTCGCCGTCATCTGCAACCCGAACAACCCCGACGGCGGCTTCCTGCACAAGCACGCCATCGTGCAGTTCATGGACGCCATGGCCGACCTGGACCTGGTGGTGATCGACGAGAGCTTCCTGGAGTTCGCCGACGCGGAGGCGGAACCCAGCGTGGTCCAGGAGGCGATGCTGCGGCCCAACGTCATCGTGCTGCGCAGCCTCGGCAAGAACTTCGGCCTGCACGGCATCCGCTTCGGCTACCTGGTCGCCAACCCCGCGCTGGCCGGCCGGGTGCGCTCCATGCTGCCCAAGTGGAACCTCAACTCCTTCGCCGAGCACGTGGTGTTCATGCTGAAGGAGCACCAGGCGGAGTACCAGCAGAGCCTCCACCAGGTGCGCCGGGACCGGATGGACATGTCCGGCCAGCTCTCCGCCCTGCCGGGCCTCACGGTCTACCCCTCGCAGGGCAACTTCCTCTTCGTGCGCCTCCCGGTCGGCGCCGAGGGCACCGTGGTCCGGGACCGGCTGCTCACCGAGCACCGCATCCTGGTCCGCGAGTGCGGCAACAAGATCGGTTCCTCCAGCCGCTTCCTGCGGCTCGTGGTGCGCCCCCAGGTGGACGTGCGTCGCCTGGTGTCCGGCCTGGAGCAGGTGCTCTACGGGACGTCCAGGAGGGGAGCCGCCGTGCCCGAGCCGTCCACGGGGACCGGCTACAGCTCGGGCACGGCGGCGGTGGACCGCCTGGTGAGCGAGACCAACGGGGGAGGCATGCGGGCGCTCACCTCCCAGACCGCCGGTGCCGGCGCCCAGGGACTCGCCGCCGCCCCGGCCGCCGGCACCGGCATGCCGCTCCCCGCCGCCGCGTCCGCCGCCCCCGCGGGCGCGAGCGACGGGATGCCGATGCCGGCGGCAGCCTCCATGGGCTCCGGCCGCGCGGCCTCCTCCGCCGCCCAGGGCCCGCAGAGCTCTCAGGGCGCACAGGGCATGCAGGGTTCTCAGGGCACGCCCCAGCCGTACCCCCAGCAAGGCACCCCCCAGCCGGCCGTCCCGCAGCCGGTGCCCCAGCCCGCGCCGCAACCGGCACCCCAGCCGGTCCCGGAACCCGTCCCCGCCGCGGCCCAGTTCCCCGCTCCGGCCCCGCTGCCCACCCCTGCCCAGACCGCGCCCCCGACGGGCCTCACCCCGCCCGGCGTCCCGGCCCGCGGCGGCCTGACCGCCGCCCAGGTCCGCGGCACCAACGGTCTCACCCCGGCCCCGGCCGGCGGCTGGCCGGGCGCCCAGCAGCGGCCCGACGCGGGCATGGGCCAGCAGGCGGGCTGAGGACGCATCCCGCTCGGCAGCCCAGGTGGCCCGGCCGCGGCCCGCCGGTCCGGCTGACATCCCCCCAGGGGGGACAACGCCCCGGCCTCAGCTGCGACGTCCCGCCTCGACCCCGGCCAGCGCCGTCCCGAGAAGGACGTGGGCGGCGAGGGCCAGGACGGGTATGTGAGGTGGCGCCGGCCGACGTTGCGGCGGCCCGCATCTCCTGGCTGAGCTTCGGAGCGAGCTCGTCGTTCAGCCACGGTGCCTCCTCGGTTCCGATGCCGCCGGGAATGCACTGGCCGTTCCCGGACAGCAGCGGCGGGCAGCCCACGAGGCAGATCCTGGCCTGCGGCGCACGGGCCTTGATCTGGTCCCTGATCGGTGCGTCGCGTGAGCGCACGGGGATCACGTGTGCGCCGCTTCACCGTCGGCTGCCCGGTCGAGCAGCGCGCCGAGGATCACGGGCGCGTCGCGCCTCCGGCAGGCGATGAGGACCTGCTGCTCACCGTCGCGGCACTCGATGACCACGCCGTTCAACTTGTAGGTGCCGGGCCAGGCATCGGGGTCCTCGCCGAGGCGCCAGCCTCGTACCCGCTCCACCCTGAGGGTGGCCGGCAGTTCGGCGCGGGCGACCCGGCCGGTCGGGTCCGGGGTGGTGGCGGGCGGGCCGTCGCCCAGGACCAGCAGGTCGCAGCCGTAGCGGCGGTAGGGCACGTCGCCGTGGACCGACGCGCTCACCATGACGCGGGAGGCCGGGACGACAGGGACGATGTCCTTCGTGTCGTCGGCCCCGCGGACCCGCCGCCACACCCGCCAGTAGGTCAGCGCACCGATCCCGGCGGAGAGCGGTATGCCGCAGGCGGCGACCAGCAGCACGTCGCGGACCCCGTCACCGGCCGCGCTCGAGAAGAAGGCGACGGTGCCCTCCACGAAGCCCGCCGTCCACACCGCGCCGGGCATCAGCGTGTGCCGTCCCCTGGGGGCGGTCGGGTAGCGGTAGCGGTAGTACCAGCCGGACCACAGCAGCAGCACGCCCACGGGCACCAGGCCCAGCCCGATGCCGAGGGGCATCCGCCAGTCGCCGATGGGGGATTCGTGCGTCTGCTGGGTGACGCCCTCGAAGGTCACCGCGCGGATCTCGCCGCGCCAGTACTCGACGGTCACCCGGTCGCCGGGCCGCACCCGCCCGTAGATGTCGTCGCCGACGTCACTCATCCGCAGCCGCCGCTCGTCGCCGCGCTCGGTGACGTGCAGCCAGTGCCGGGTGCTCTTGCCCCGGGTCTCGTCGACCTTCGCCTCCACCCTGGCCGGCACGGAGACCGGCCGCGCGGCCCGGTACGCGCGCTCCTCGGCCTGATGGTCCGGCACGGTGCCGAACAGCCAGGCGCAGAACAGCAGCAGGCCGACGCCGAGGCCGACGGGTATCGCCGCGGCCCACGCCCGGACCGTTCTTTGCACGCCGTACCTCCCACCGTCGCACTGCCGTTCGGCGAGAGAGACGCTACGGGAACGGCAGCCCCTCGCGTCAGCCCGGCGCACGGCAGCACCGGGCTCCTGCGGTTGCCGGGTTCCGGCAAGGAGAGGCACAGGAGAGGGAGGGGCGGGGGCGGCCCGCCGGGTGCCGGCGGCGGGCCGCCCGTCAGGGGGCGGGGGGCCGGGTCACTTCTTCTTGCCGGGGCACTCCTTCCAGGCGAGGTGGTAGATGGTGCTGATGTCTCCGTCGGTGGAGTCCATCGTCATGAAGCTGACCTTGTCGCGGGCCGTGCCCGCGTTGACTCTCAGCTCCGTGTTGATGTTGAAGTTGCGCTGGACGCCGCAGGGGGCCCACACCAGCTGGGCCCAGTCGGTCTCGTCGGTGGCCTGCCAGTTGTTCTCGAGAGGGCCGGAGAAGGGGTGGCTGCGGTACTCGGTGTTCGGTGAGCCCTGGAAGTAGTACGAGGCTCTCTGGGTGCCGGTCGCTCCCTTCTGGAGGGAGGCGAAGCCTCGGTAGTCGGCGCTGGCGACGGCGTAGGTGAACCCCTGCGGGACGTGGACGATCAGGCTGAGCTGGCAGTTCTTGCGGAAGGCGGTCGGCGGCGAGTCCCCGCCGGCCTGGGCGAGGTAGTCGCTGTAGGTGACCGTGAACGCCGTGTTGTCCTCGGAGACGGCGACCGCGGTGGTGCCCTGGGGGCAGCCGGAGCCGTTCACCGTGGCGACCTTGATGACGATCTTGTCCGGCGGCGGGTCGACGAAGCCGGAGGACGGGTTGTGCGCGGGCAGCGCGGCGGTGAGCAGCGCGGACGCCGCCGCAGCCGTCAGGAGCAGGCCGGTTGCCATGGGGTCTCCATCCAGTAGGTGGGGGGTGAAGTCACGCAGACGCTCCCGGACTTCGTGAAGGAGGCATGAAGACACTGTGAAGGCCGGGAGCGGTGGCATCGTATGAAGGGCCGGGAGGGGCGGACAGAGCCAACTCCGGCCATTCACTTCGCACTCGGCATCCCAGGGTGAAACGGGCGTTTCGGTTGCCCCGTTGTGAACGGCGGCCGGCCCGTTCGGGGACAATGACCCACCAGCACCCCGTGTGGCACCGCAGCAGGAGGCGCTCCCTTGGAGCTCAGCAGGCGAACTTTCACCGCTCTGGCCGGGACGGCGGCGCTCGGTCTCGCGCTGGCCGGCAGCGGCGGGGCGGCGACCGGCCCCCGCACGGCGCGTGTCGTGCCCACGGGCCCGCCGCCCGCCGCGCCGGGCGCGGACGGCAGGCGGCACCGGGTCGGGCACGACCGGTACTCGCTGCTGGTCGACGGACGCCGCCTGGTGCTGTGGTCGGCCGAGGTGCACTACTTCCGCCTGCCCAGCCCGTCGTTGTGGCGGGACGTGCTGCAGAAGCTGCGCGCGCTGGGGCACAACGCGATCACCGTGCCGGTCGCCTGGAACCACCACTCCCCCGCGCCCGGCGTCCACGACTTCACCGGTGTGCGCGATCTGGACCTGTTCCTGCGCACGGCGGCCGAGGAACGTCTCTACGTGGTGCTGCGCCCCGGCCCCCGCCTGGAGACCGCCGACCTGGACGGGGGCGGCCTTCCGGGCTGGCTCTCGGTGGAGGCGGGCCGGGCGCGGGCCGCCGACCCGGCGTATCTGCGGCACGCCGACGCGTGGCTGAGCGCCGTGGACGCCATCGCCGTACGCCATCTGTACACCGCGGGCGGCGGCACGGTGCTGCTGTACGAGGTGGAGGACGCCGCCGACGAGGCGGTCCGCGAGCATCTGGCGCGCAAGGTGCTCGGTGACCGGATCGATGTGCCGCTGCTCCGGCGGGGCGGCGGGCTGGAGCGGCTGTGGGTGCCGGAGGCGGTCCGGACCGGGCGGCCGGACGCCTGGGGCGGCCAGGTGTCCGCGAAGCGGGACGCGCGGGACGTGCGCCGCACCGCGCTCGACCAGCTCGCCGACGGGGTCGGCGTGCACACCCTCCGGATGGGCTTCGGAGGCACCTCCTGGGGCTGGCTGCCCGGACCCGGCGTCTGCACCTCCTACGACTACGGCGCCCCGCTCGACGAGGCCCGCCGCCTCACGCCCGGGGCCGCCGCCGGGCACCAGCTCGGGCATCTGCTGCGCACCGTCCCCGACCTGGCCCGGCTGGGACCGGCGCGGCGAGTGACGGCGACGGACGAGCGGCTGACGGTGCGCCGGCTGAGCAACCCCGACACCGGCGCCCGGTTCTACGTGGTGCGCAACGACTCCGCCGAGCAGGTCACCGCGGAGCTGCCGGACACCGGCATCGAGGTGCCGGTCACCGTGGCGGCCGGCGACACCAAGCTGCTCGCCTCCGGTGTGAGGATGGGGCACCGCAAGGTCGCCTACACCACCGCGCAGCCCATGATGAGCCTGTCCGTCGGCCGTCAGGACATCGCGGTGTTCGCCGGCCGCAAGGGCGAGACGGCCCAGCTCGCCCTGGACTGCGAGACCATGCCGACCACCACCCGCATGGACCCGGAGCCCGCCTGGTCCTTCCACCGGGGCCGGCTCACCGTGGTGGTGCCGCTGGGCGTGGGCGGACCGTCCCGGGTCCTGGTGGAGGGCGGCGACTCCGACACGCCCATGCTGCTGGTGTTCGCCGACGACGCGACCGCCCTGCGGCTGTGGCCCCGCGAGACCCCGTCCGGCTCCCTGCTGGTCTACGGCCCCGCCCTGCTGCGCGAGGCCACCGTGCGCGGCTCGACCCTGCACCTGACCGGTGACGTGGTGGGCGAGACGGGTCTGGAGGTGTGGGCGCCGCGCGGGGTCAGCGCCGTCACCTGGAACGGGCAGCCGCTGCGCACCCGGCCCGGCCGCACCGGCAGCCTGGTCCTGGAGGGGCTGATGCCGGCCGCGCCCGAGGTCGCCCTGCCCGTGCTGGACCGCTGGCGGCGGCGCACCGAGAACCCGGAGGCCCGGCCGGACTTCGACGACTCCGACTGGCCCGCCGCCGACCGCACCTCCAGCCGGACCGGTACGCCTGTGCCCGAGGGCGGCCCGGTGCTCTTCGCCGACGACTACGGCTTCCACTACGGGGACGTCTGGTACCGGGGCCGCTTCGAGGACGCGGGCACGGTGGAGTCGGTGGCCCTGTCCTACGCCGGCGGGGCGCAGGGGCTGCTGATGGCCTGGCTGGACGGGGAGCCGCTGGGCACCCACCGCATGCCCGGGCCGGACGCCGGGCCGGACGCCGGGCCGGACGGCCGCGGCCACCGGACGGCCACCGCCCGCTTCGAGGTGCCGGGACGGCTGCGCACGCCGGGCACCCATGTGCTGTCGGTGCTGGTCCGCCCGATGCAGCGGGCGGGCGAGGAGGCGGCCGAGGGCGCCTCGGGGGCGGCCCGCGGGCTGATGTCCGTCGAGTTCAAGGGCGCCGCCCCGTCGGTGAGCTGGCGCATCCAGGGCGCCGCGAAGCCCGACCGGGTGCGCGGGCCGCTGAACAACGGCGGTCTGTACGGGGAGCGCCGGGGCTGGCATCTGCCCGGGTACGGCGACGGCGACTGGAAGTCGGTGAAGCTGCCGCGGGAGCGGGAGCAGGAGGAGCGGCGGCAGGGGGTGACCTGGTACCGGACGCGGTTCCGGCTGTCGGTGCCGAAGGATGTGGACACCTCGGTGGGCCTGGTTCTGAACGACGACCCGGAGCGCGCCTACCGGGTGCAGGTCTTCCTCAACGGCTGGAACCTCGGCCAGTACATCAACGACGTGGGGCCCCAGCACACCTTCGTCCTGCCCAACGGCATCCTGCGCACCCGGGGCTCCAACACCCTGGCGCTGGCGGTCCTGGCGGACGGGACCACACCGGCGGGCCCGGGCGAGGTCCGGCTGACGCTGCTCGGCACGGCGAGGGGAGGCGTCCCGGTGACGGCCGTGGAGTCTCCCGGTGCGCCCGGCTCCGCCGGCTGACCGGGCGCACCCCGGTTCAGGCGAGCCGGATCATGTTCCAGGACAGCGGCTCCAGTTCGGCGGTGAGCCGGCCGTCCGCGACAGAGGTGCCATGGACCTGGTGCGGGACGACCCGCTCGGGGTCGTCGCGGGTGTTGCACGCATCGGGGTCGGCGTCGGCGAGGGCGCTGTGCTCGACGACGGTGGTCAGCCCGAGGCCGTCCAGCGCCGCCTGGAGGGGCAGCGGCTCGGTGCGGCTGCGGTTGACGGCGAAGACGGTGACCGTTCCGTCGTCCGCGCGCACCGCCGTGGCGTACAGCAGGTCCGTCTCGCCGTAGCGGGCGGTGTCGTGGACGGGTGAGTCCACGCGCACGTCGAGGACCTCGCCGCGGCCGTGGCGGGAGGCCTGCGCGAACGGGAAGAAGGTGGTCTGCCGCCAGGCGGGACCGCCGGGCTCGGTCCTGATCGGGGCGATGACGTTGACCAGCTGCGCCAGGCAGGCGATGGTGACGCGGTCCGCGTGCCGCAGCAGGGCGATCAGCAGCGACCCGACCACGACGGCGTCGGTGACGCTGTAGGTGTCCTCGAGGAGCGGCGGGGCATCGGGCCAGTCCTGAGGTGCCGAGGTGGCCGCCTGCTGCTGCCAGCGGGACATGTACCAGACGTTCCACTCGTCGAAGGAGAGGTTGATCCGCTTCCTGGACTTCAGCCGCGCGCCGATGTGGTCGCAGGTGGCCACGACGCCCTCGATGAAGGACTCCATGTCGGACGCCGAGGCGAGGAAGGAGTCGATGTCGCCGTCCTGCGGCTCGTAGTAGGCGTGCAGGGAGATGAAGTCGACCAGCTCGTAGGTCTCCGCCAGGACCGTCGCCTCCCACTCGGCGAACGTGGGCATCGACCGGCCCGAGGACCCGCAGGCGACCAGTTCCACGCCGGGGTCGAGCTGCCGCATCGCGCGGGCGGTCTCGGCGGCGAGACGCGCGTACTCGGCGGCGGTCTTGTGCCCGGTCTGCCAGGGGCCGTCCATCTCGTTGCCCAGACACCACAGCCGGATGCCGTAGGGGTCCTTGTCGCCGTGGGAGACCCGGAGGGCGGACAGCGCGGTGCCGCCGGGATGGTTGGCGTACTCCTGCAGCTGCAGGGCCTCGGCCACGCCGCGGGTGCCGAGGTTCAGCGCCATCATGGGCTCGGCCCCCGGGCCCAGTTCGCGCATGAAGCACATGTACTCGGCCAGTCCGAAGCGGTTGGTCTCGGTGGAGTGCCAGGCGAGGTCCAGCCGCCGGGGGCGGTCCTCCACGGGGCCGACCGAGTCCTCCCAGCGGTAGCCGGAGACGAAGTTGCCGCCGGGGTAGCGGATGGCGGTGACACCGAGTTCGCGCACCAGGGCGAGCACGTCCCGGCGCAGCCCGGCCTCGTCGGCGGTGGGGTGGCCCGGCTCGTAGATGCCGGTGTAGACGCAGCGGCCGAGGTGTTCCACGAAGGAGCCGAAGAGCCGGGGGCTGACCCGCCCGACGGTGAAGGCGGGGTGGAGGGTGAGGCGGGCGGTACGCATCTGCGCCTTTCGAAAGGTCGGTCGGACAGGGCGGGCCGGGCGGCGCTCCGCACCCATGACGTTCGGTATTCCGTACAGTGCACGTGACTTCGAACGACAGGACCGTAAGGAGGACGGAGCAGCAGGTCAATGGTTCGGACAAGAAGACGGACGCGCCTGACGCGCGCACGTCCATGCGCGTAGTCTCGAACGTCCCTGTGGACAACGGGACATGAGAGCGAGGGCGCGATGGAGTTCGCGGACGCGGCCTTGGGCCCGGCGTCGTTCCTCAGCGAGTTCTACACGTCGTTCTGGTGGATCCCGGCCGGCGTCCTGGCGGCCGCCCTGGCCATCAAACTGCCCACCATCATCCGGCTGTGGAACGACCCGCTGCTGCGCGCGGTCGGCGGTCTTCTGCTGCTCGCCTGCGCCGTGTTCGTCTTCGTCGCGCCCTCGACCATCGTCTGGGTCAACCGTGTCACCGGCGTGCCGAACATCGCGGCGCCCTGGGTGTACTCGCTGCTCACCGCGTTCTGCGCCTGCTGCCTGGTGCTGATCATCGCCTGGCGCAACGGGCTGTCCGACCACTCCGCCTCGACCCGCCGCACCACGCGCTGGGTGCTGTGGTCCTACGGCGGTGTCATCGTCGCCCTGTGGGTGCTGTTCGCCCTCGCGGACGTCCCGGTGGAACGCACCCGGGACCTCGACACCTACTACGCCAACACCCCGTTCATGCGCGAGGAGATCCTGCTGTACCTCCTCGCCCACACCACCGCGGCGCTCATCACCTCGAAGCTGATCTGGAACTGGATCCGCACCGACGGCCTGGACGCCTGGCTGCGCGGCGGGCTGAAGTTCCTGGGCGCCGGCTACGCGCTCAACCTGGGCTTCGACGCGGCCAAGCTCACCGCGGTCACGGCCCGCTGGACCGGGCACGACCTGGACTGGCTCAGCCTGGACGTGGCGCCCGCGCTGGCCTGCGCGTCGGCGGTCTCGATCGCGGTCGGCTTCATCCTGCCGCACGCCGGCCAGTATCTGCACGAACGCTGGTGGATCCGGCTGGTCCACCACCAGCTGCGGCCCCTGTACCTGCTGATGAAGCAGGTGAACGGCAGCGGGGTGCCGTTCACCTGGCGCTCCAGCCCCGAACTGCGGCTGACCCGGCGCGAGACCTTCATCCGGGACGTGCTGCTGCCGCTGGCCCGGCACATCGACGAGTCCCTGCACCGGCGGTGCCACGAGGCCGCGCTCGGCCTGGGGTTCGCCCCGGAGCGGGCCAAGGCGCTCGCGGCGGCGGTGGCGATCCTGGACGCCGTGGACCGGCGCCCGCGGGCGGACGGCGGCGACGGGGAGGACAGCCGGGACACCACCGAACTGCTGCTGGAGATCGGCGCCGTGTCACGGGAGTTGCGCCGCCCGGACGACATCCGGGCGGTGCGGGCCGCGGCCGGCGCGGTGAAGGAGCCCGCACAGCCCGCGGTGGTCACCGAGTGAGGCCGGGCACCGGGGGCGGTGGCAGGATCGGGACCGGAGTTGGCATATTGCACGGGTGACCGAGCGGCGCCCAGCGGAACAGGGAGACAGCGGTGCGTACCAGGAAGGAGATGCGTCGTCTCGCTGACGCCCTCATCGACCCCATCCAGGTGCGGGTCCCGGCCGATCCCGAGGTGCTGTTCGAGGAGCTGGTGAAGTCCGTCAGCGCCTGGCGGGGCCGTGAAGTCGTCGTCCACCGGGCCAAGTTCCCGCCGCACACCGCGAGCGGGCTGTGGCTGGAGCGGGAGCACCACGACGACGTGGTGGTGGACGAACGGGCGGCCGTCTGGCACCAGATCGTGATCCTGTGCCACGAGGTGTGGCACATGAACCGCCGCTCCGCCGAGCCGCGTGCCGGCCAGGCGGAGCGACCGGTGGCCGCCCGCACCGACTTCAGCCTGGCCGAGGAGCAGGAGGCCGACCGGTTCGGCATGCTGATGGGCCGTCGGCTGCGCACCTGGCTGGACGCCTCCGCCGTACCGGATCCCGCGGCACGGACCGGTGACGGCGACGACCCGCAGGACCTCGCCGGACGCATCGGCGCGGCGCTCAACTACCGCGGGACCAAGAGATGAGCGGCCTGATCAACTACCTCAGCTGCTCGGCCCTGTGGCTCGGCCTGCTGGTGAAGGCCCCGGACCTGCTGCGGCACCGCCGTGACCCGTATCTGCGGGCCATCTGCGGGGTGCTGGGCCTGGCGGGCCTGTGCTTCTTCCTCGGCGCGCCGCCCACGGTCGGCGTGATCAACCGGCTCAGCGGCACGCCGAACCTCGCCGCGCCGCTGACCTACGCGGCGATCACCGCGTACGCGGCGGCGTCCCAGGTGCTGGTGGTGTACTGGCGCGGCGGTCCCCGGGTGCACCGCACCGCGCGGCGCTGGATCACCGCCTACTCCGGTGTGATCCTCGGCATCGCGGTGCTGTTCGCCCTCGGCGACGCGCCTCAGGAGCGCCGTACGGACCTGGACACCTACTACGCGACCACGCCGTTCCTCGCCCAGATGATCGTGCTGTACCTGGTGGCCCATCTGGTCGCGGCGAGCGTCACCTCGGTGTGCTCCCTGCGCTGGGCGGGCCGGGTGCGGGGCGGGCTGCGCCTCGGACTGACCCTGCTCGGGTCGGGCTCGCTGTGCGGGGCCGGGTACAGCGTCTGCAAGCTCACCGCGGTGACCGCCGTCTGGACCGGGCGGGACTGGTCGGCGCTCGGCACCACGGTGTCCCCGGCGGCCGCCGGCCTCGGTGCCCTGCTGACGGTGGTCGGGGTGCTGGTCCCGCTGCTCGCCCCCGCGCTGGCGGAGGCCCGGCAGGCGAGGCGGGCGTATGCCCGTCTGGCGCCGCTGCAGAAGGTCCTGGAGGAGATGCTGGTCCGGCGCCGGCTGCGGCTGCCCCGGCCCCGGTTCGCCTCCCCCGTCACCCGTCTGGTGTGGCGGCAGACCAGCATCCACAACGCGCTGAGCCACCTGGACGTCTACTTCGACCCCGGTCTGTACGAGCGGACCCGCCGGGAGGTGCTCGACGCCACGGGCGAGCCGGAGCGGGCCGAGGCCGCCGCCTGGGCGGCGGTGATCACGGCGGCGGTGCGGGAGGAGGCCGGCGCCGGGCGGGCAGCGCCCCGTCCCGGCGGCCGTGCGCTGGGCCGGGTGCCGGGGCCTGCCCTCCTGGCCCGGGTGGCCGACGCGTTGGCCCACCCGGCCGGGCCCGGTGGGCCCGCGTCCGGTGCACCCGGCGGCGCGCAGGCCGCCGTGCCGTCGCCCTCGCCTGCGGATCCGGCCTCCCCCTCCCCCGCGCCCTCGGGCGGCATGCCGAGCGTCACGACCACGGGTGCCGGATGATGCGCACGGTCAGGGCCGGCCGCCGCCCGGCGGAGAGGAGCCGGCCGGCATGAGTCTCGTCGTGTACCTCGCCGCGGTGGTGTTCGGCATGTCCGCCGTGCTGCTGTACCGCCCCAGCACGGTGCTGCGCAATCCGCTCAACCTGTCCACCTGCGTGGCGATCGTGCTGGGCTCCCTGGTCTTCGTGTGCGCCGCGCCGCCCACCCTGTCCGCGGTCAACTCCCTCACCGGCACCCCCAACTTCGGTGCACCGCTGACCTACGGCATGCTCTCCGCGTACAGCTGCAGCATGCTGGTGCTGCTGATCAACTGGCGCGGCGGCCCCCGCTCCCTGGTGCGGCGCATGGTGCTGCGCAGCATCGCCGCCTACGGGCTGCTGGTGCTGGCCATCGTGGTGCTGTTCGCGCTCGCCGACGCGGACACCGAGCGGCTGCGGGACCTCGACACCTACTACGCCGACACCCCGTTCATGCGGGAGATGATCCTGCTGTACCTGGCCGGGCACAGCGCCGCGATGCTGGCGGTGTGCCTGGTGTGCCTGAAGTGGGCCCGCGAGGTCACCGGTCTGCTGCGCACCGGGCTGCGTCTGATCCTGGTGGGCGTACTGCTGGACCTGGTCGGCTTCCAGCTGACCAAGTACACGGCGGTCGTGGCGCGTTGGGCACATCACGACCTGGACTTCCTGTCCACCGACGTGGCCCCGCCGATGGCGTCGCTGGGCGCGCTGGTGTGCTCGGCGGGGTTCATGCTGCCGCGTCTGGTGCCTGCGGTCCGGGCGCAGTGGCAGGCGCGGCGCGACCACCGGCGGCTCGCCCCGCTGTGGAGGCTGGTGCGCTCGGCGTCCACCGCCCCGAGACCGCCCGCCGCCTGGTGGCAGCTGCCCCAGGCCCGGCTCCAGTGGCGCGAGGTGTCGATCCACGACGCCCTGCTCACCCTGGCGCCGTACTTCGACCACCGGGTCCGTGAGCGGGTGCGGGACGCCGCCCTGAGCGCGGGCCGCTCCCCCCACGAGGCCCGTCTTCAGGCGGAGGCGGCCATGCTGGCCGACGCCGCGCGCCGGGCCGCCGCACGCGAGCAACCACCGGAGACCGGCCGCAGCTACCGGCTGCACGCCACCGAGGTCCCGGGCCCGAGCGGGCTGGTGGAACTGGCCCGGGCCCTGGACCGCCTGCCCCCCGCATCCGCCGCGCCCGAAGGCGCGGTACCGCCGCCCATGGCCGGAACCATGGCAGAACCCGAGGAGCCCCATGTCGCGTAGAGCTGTCGTGATCGGTGCCGGACTGGCCGGGATGCTGGCCGCGGCCGTCCTGTCCGATGCCGGTGTGGACGAGGTGATCGTCCTGGACCGCGACGAGCTGCCCGACCAGCCGGGACACCGCCGGGGCCTGCCACAGGGGCGGCACGCTCATCTGCTGATGGCCGGCGGCATCGCGGCCATGGAGGAGCTGGTACCGGGGGTGCGCAAACGGCTGCTCGCGGCCGGGGCGCACGAGATACCCCTCAACTCGGGCATGCTCGCGCTCACCTCGGAGGGCTGGCTGCGCCGCTTCAAGCGGGAGGGGCCGGTGATGCTCACCTGCAGCAGGGCGCTGGTGGACTGGGTGGTGCGCACCGCGGTGCTGGAGCAGACCCGGGTGGAGATACGCCGGGCGGCGGCGGTGGGGCTGACCGGCACCGCGCAGCGGGTGACCGGGGTGCGGACCGCGGCGCCCGGGGAGGAGGAAGACCTCGAGGCGGACCTGGTGGTCGACGCGAGCGGGCGCGGCACCCGGATCGTCCCCTGGCTGGAGAGGCTGGGGATCACCGGCATACGGGAGCGGACCGTGGACTCCGGTCTGGTCAACGCCACCCGCATCTTCCGCACCCCGAAGGGCGCGGAGAAGTTCCCGCTGACCGTCCTGCACGCCGACCCGTTCGCCCGGCGACCGGGCCGCAGCGGGATGGTCATGCCGATCGAGGACGGCCGGTGGATGGTCAGCTGCGGCGGCACCCGGGGCGGTGAGCCGCCCGCGGACCCGGAGGGCTTCCTGCGCTACACCCTCGCCCTGCCCGACCCGGTGGTGGGCCGGCTGATCTCCGGTGCGGAGCCGCTGACGGACGTGCATCTGAGCCGCTCGACCAGCAATGTGCGCCGCTACCTGGAGAAGTCGGCGCGCTGGCCGGAGCGCCTGGTGGTCATCGGGGACGCGCTCGGCACTTTCAACCCGGTGTACGGGCAGGGCATGTCGGTGGCCGCGTTCGGCGCGCAGGTGCTCGGCCGCGAGCTGGCGCGCGGCGGCCCGGACGCGCCCGGTCTGGCCCGGCGGGTGCTGCGCGGGGCGGCCCGGCCGGTGGAGACGGCCTGGTCCATGGCGGTCGGGCAGGACGTGCTGTATCCGGGGGTGCGCGGCGGCCGGCCGACCGCGGCCGACCGGCTGGTGACCGCGTACACGCGCCGCATGATGCGGGCGGCCACCGGCTCCTACGCCGCGGCCTCGGCGCTCTGGGACGTCACCAGCATGCGCACGCCGCCCACCCGCATGTTCCATCCGGGCGCGGTGCTGGCCGCCCTCCTGGGCTCCCCGCTGCCGCCGTCGACCGAGCCGCCGCTGACGGCGGGCGAGCGCGAGCTGCTGCGCGCCCTGGACCGCACGGGGCTGCCGGGCGTCTAGAACTGAGGAACCATCAGGCGGATAGTGCCGCTCCGGAGCAAGGGGGCGGCACCTTCCGTCGTCCCGGCCGGCCCGCCCCGGGGTGACGGAGGCTTCCGCTCCAGGGCCACGGAAACGTCTGCGGCGAGGTCACGGACATCGTTGTGCCACCGCCTCTTGAACGATCCAAAACGAGGCACTAGCGTCCCCGATTGGATCGATCAAATCGATCCGTGCGATCAGATCGAGGAGGCGGCGTGGCGCGGGGAACGGGTCCGATACGGGCGACTCTGTCCGATGTGGCGGCGCGGGCCGGAGTGTCACGGCAGACCGTTTCCAATGTGCTGAACACGCCCGAGGTGGTACGGCCGGCGACCCGGGAGCGGGTGCTGCGGGCCGTGGCCGAACTCGACTACCAGCCCAACACCGCGGCCCGCCGGCTGCGCACCCACCGCTCCCATGTGCTCGGGCTGCGCATGCCGGAGGTGGGCGACGGCGTCAGCGGCGAGATCCTCGACCGCTATCTGCACGCCCTCGCCAAGGAGGCGCAGCGCGCCGGGATGCGCATCATGCTGTTCGCCGCGGACGACGAGGAGGCCGAGATCCGGGAGTACCGGACGCTGCTGGCCACCGCGGGGCTCGACGGGTTCGCCCTGACCCACACCTACCCGGGCGACGGGCGGGTGCGCTGGCTGCGCGAACACCGGGTCCCGTTCGTCACCTTCGGCCGTCCCCGGGGCGAGCAGGACGACCCGCCCGGGGCGGAGCCTCACCCCTGGGTCGACGTCGACGGGTACGCCGGTACGCGGATGGCGACCGAGCATCTGCTGGAACTCGGCCACCGCCGCATCGGGTTCCTCGGCTGGCCGGACGGTTCGGGACCGGGCGACGACCGGCGGGCCGGCTGGTACGCCGCGCTGCGGGCGGCGGGGCTGTCCGAGGGCGCCCCGGAGGAGCGGACCGAGGAAGGGGTGTCGCCGGGTACCGGGGCGGCGGCCCGGATGCTCGCCGACCCTGCCGTCACCGCGCTGGTGTGTGTCAGTGACTCGCTGGCCCTCGGCGCGCTGGCCGCCGCCCGCGATCTGTCCCTCACCGCGCCGGACCGGCCGCCCGTCGCCGTCACCGGCTTCGACGACACCCCCGTGGCCCGGGCGGTGGGGCTGACCAGCGTCGCCCAGCCCGTGGAGGCCGTCGCCGCCCGGACCGTGGAGCTGCTGCTCGCCCAGATCCCCGGCGCCGCCCGGCCCGCCTCGCCGGGCGCGGGCGTCGGCCGCGGCGGCCGGAGGGACCAGGAGCGGTCGTCGTTCCTGGTCACGCCCCGGCTCGTGGTCCGCGAGTCCAGCCGTCCGGCCCGCTGAGGACGGCACCACAAGAGCGGCTTCCGCTCCCTTCGCCCACCCCGATCCACCGCCCCCGGCAGCACGGCGGCAGAGCCGCCTGCCGTTGCACCGAAGGAGTCTCACGATGTCACCGCTGACCTTCCGCCCAGCGCAGCAAGCCGAACGGCCGGGCCGAGGGGTGGGGCGCCGCGCCCTGCTCACGGGTGCGGGCGCGGCCGCCGCGCTCGGTGTCACCGGCTGCGGCACCGGCTTCCGCGACAGTCCCGCCGGCAGTGGCGGCGGGCAGTCCGGCGGCCCGCTGCGGGTGCTCATCGGCTCCAGCGGTGACGCCGAGACCAGGGCGGTACGGGCGGCGCTCGCCGACTGGTCGAAGAGGTCGGGCATCGAGGCGAGGCTGAGCGTGGCGGCCGACCTGCCCCAGCAGCTCAGCCAGGGCATGGCCGCCGGTTCCCCGCCGGACGTGTTCTACATCGCCCCGGAGGAGTTCGCGGCCTACGCCGGCAACGGCTCCCTGGAGCCGTACGGGGCGCGGATGTACGACGACTTCTATCCCTCGCTGCTGGAGTCCTTCCGGTACGAGGGCAAGCTGGTCTGCGTACCCAAGGACTCCTCCACGCTGGCGCTGTTCATCAATGACGAGCTGTGGCGCAGGGCCGGGCTGACCGCGAAGGACTACCCGGGCACCTGGGACGAGCTGCACGCCGTGGCCAGGAGGCTCAGCTCCGGCAGGCGCGCCGGGCTCACCTTCGATCCGCAGTGGCAGCGGGTCGGCGCGTTCATGGCGCAGGCCGGCGGACATCTCGTGGACCGGCGCGGCCGGGCCGATGTGGACACCCCCGAGAACGAGAAGGCCCTCGCCTTCGTCAAGGAGATGCTGGCGTCCAAGGCTCTGGCCTACCCGGGTGCGCTGGACGCCGGCTGGGGCGGTGAGGCCTTCGGCAACGAAAGCGCGGCCATGGCCGTCGAGGGCAACTGGACGGTCGGCGCCCTCGCCAACGACTTCCCGGACCTGAAGTACACCGTGGTGCCCCTGCCGAAGGGGCCCGAGGGCCCCGGCACACTGCAGTTCACCAACGGCTGGGGCGTGGCGGCGGACTCCGCGAACACCACGGCCGCCGTGGACCTGGTCCGCTATCTCGTCTCGGCGAACGCCCAGATGACGTTCGCGAAGAAGCTGGGCTTCATGCCGTCGATCGAGCTGCTCGACGAGCGCTGGCGCAAGGAGTTCCCCAAGCAGTCGGCCTTCCTCGACGGCGTCCCGTACGCCCAGGGCGTGCCGCCGGTGAAGGGCATCAAGGAGGTGCTCGCGGAGTTCGGCGCGGAGCTGGAGGGACTGGCCGGCAAGAAGCCGAAGGACATCCTGCGTTCGGTGCACTCCGCCCTGAAGGCGGTCACCGGATGAGCGGCATCCGTCTCCCCCGGCGCAGGCGGAGCATCCACAGCGGGCAGGCGGCCGCGGGCTGGCTGTTCATGGCCCCGGCGATCGTGCTGCTCGGGCTGTTCCTCGTGATCCCCATCGCCATGGCCCTGTGGGTGAGCGTGTCCGACTGGGGCGGCCGCGGCAACCCGTTCACCGGCGCCGCGCACTTCGTCGGCGGCCGCAACTACGCCGAGCTGCTGACCGGTGACGGCCTCGCCCGGCGCGACTTCGCCACCTCGCTGCGGAACAACGCCTACTACGTGCTGCTCGTCGTCCCCCTGCAGACGGTCGTCGCCCTCGGGCTGGCCGTCCTGGTCAACCGCAAGGTGCTGCGCGGCCGGGGACTGGCCCGCACCGCCTTCTACTTCCCCTCGGTGACCAGCTCGGTGGCGATCACCGTGGTGTTCCTCTTCCTGTTCACGGCGTCCGGAGCGGTGAACCGGCTGCTGGGCTACCTCAGCATCGAGGGACCCAACTGGATCAACGACCCGCGCGGGGTGGTGCACCTGGCGCTGAGCGCCGTCGGCGTGGACTCCCCGCCCGCGGCGCTGCGTTCGCCCGTGCTCGGCCTCGACGTGTGGGACTGGCTGTCCGGTCCCAGCGTGGCCATGTGCGTGTTCATCGTGCTCGCGGTGTTCACCACCTCGGGCACCTTCATGCTGCTGTTCCTCGCGGCGCTGCAGAACATCTCCGCCGAGGTGGAGGAGTCGGCGCAGGTCGACGGGGCCACCGCCTGGCAGCGGCTGCGTCACATCACCGTTCCGATGCTCCGGCCGACTCTCTTCACCGTGATCACCCTCGGACTGATCGGCACCTGGCAGGTCTTCGACCAGATCTACACCGGCAGCCAGGGCGCCCCCGGCAAGACCACGCTCACCCCCGCCTACCTGTCCTACGAGGCGTCCTTCACCTCGCAGGAGTGGGGCCGCGGCGCCGCGATCGCCTTCCTGCTGTTCGCCATCATCGTGGTGATGACCCTGCTGCAGCGCATGGTGCTGCGCGAACGCGACACCGGCGGGCGGCGGCCGCGGCGGCTGCGCCCGTCCGCCACCGCGCCGAAGGGCGGTGAGCAGGCATGAGCTTCGTTCCCGCGCAGACCGTTTCCGAGCAGGCGGCAGTGGAGCAGCCCGTGGCCGGGAAGGCCGGCTCCGGGAAGGCTCGGCGTGGCCGTGCCGCACGGCACAAGGCCGCGTCCTTCGCCGGCGGTCTGCTGCTGCTGGTGCTCGCCCTCGCCTATGTCTCCCCGTTCCTGATATCGGTCGCGACGTCCTTCAAGACCACGGCGGACGCCACCGCGCATCCGCTCTCCCTGGTCCCCGAGACCGTCACCACGGCCGCCTACCGCAAGCTGTTCCTCAACTCCGACTTCCCGCTCTGGTTCGCCAACTCGGCGGTGGTCACGGTCGCGGTGACGGCCGGCCGGGTGCTGCTCGACTCCCTGGCCGGCTACGCGCTCGCGCGGCTGCCGTTCCGCGGCCGCGGGGTGGTGTACGCCGCGCTGGTGGCGGTGATGGCGGTGCCGAGCGTGGTGCTGCTGATCCCCCGCTTCCTGGTCATCAACAGCCTGCAGATGTACGACTCGTACGCCGGGCTGATCGTTCCGCTGCTGGCCGACGCCGCCGGGATCTTCATCATGAAGAACTTCTTCGAGTCGATCCCGCCCAGCGTGGAGGAGGCCGCACGGATGGACGGCGCCGGTCCGTTCCGGGTGTTCTGGTCGGTGGTCCTGCCGATGGCCCGCCCGGCGCTGATCACCATTGTGATCCTCTCCTTCCAGGGCTCCTGGAACGAGCTGTCGCACTTCATCACGGCCTCGCAGAGCCCGGAGCTGTTCACCCTCACCAAGGGCGTGGCCCAGCTCTCCGCCGGGGCGCTCTCCCAGGGCACGCAGTATCCGCTGAAGCTCGGTGCCGCCGTGGTGATGACGGTTCCCGTCGCCGTCCTGTTCTTCGTCTTCCAGCGCCGCATCATGAACACCGGCGCCGGCGCGGTGAAGGAATGACGGGCACCCCGGCTCTCCCCTCCCCGACCCCGTACCTGCGTACAGATGGGCTGACCCACCTCATGACCGACCAGACCCCCGGGCCCGGCACCCCCGACGAGCCCGCGGCCGGACTCCAGCCGTTCCTGCACGACGCCTGCGTGACCCTGCACGCGCCGAGCTTCACCGTCTCCCGCCCCGACGGCGCGCTGCGGTGCGGCGCCGACGGCTTCTACCACGGCGACCGCCGGGCACTGTCCCGTCTCGAGGTGTCGGCCGGGGACGTCCCGCTGGCCTGGGTGGGCGGCGGCACGGAGGGCGCGGACCGCGCCTCGTTCCGCACGGTGCTGCGTGGCGTCGCCGAGTCCACCCCGGATCCGGCCGTGGTGCTCACCCGGACCCGGACCACCGGTCCGGCCCGGCTCACCGAGACCCTGCGGGTGGTCAACTCCGGCCGGCTGCCCGCCCGGGTGTCCCTCACCGTGACCGCCGGCACCGACCTGGCCTCCATGGAGCAGGTCAAGTCCGGCCGGCGGCGCCCGCTGCGCACCGCCGTCGCCGGGGACGGCGAACTGTGCTGGCCGGAGAGCCGGGCCGGGGCGGACGCCTGCACCGTCCGGCTGGCCGCTTCCGCCCCCGGCGCGCAACTCGACGCCGCCCTGGGGCAGTTCCGCTACGACCTGAAGCTGGCCCCCGGTGAGAGCTGGGAGACCGAGCTGGTGTGCACCGTGGAGAACACCGCGGGCGACCTGTTCCCGGCGCCCCGGGACGGGGCCGCCGTCCCCTGGGCGGCGCCCGGACTGCACAGCCGCGACGGCGCCCTGGACCACTGGGTGCGGCAGGCCCATGCCGACCTGCGGCGGCTGCTGCTGGCCGACCCGGAGGCGCCCGACGACCTGTTCCTCGCCGCAGGGGCGCCCTGGTTCGCCACGCTCTTCGGCCGTGACTCGCTGTGGGCCGCGCGGATGCTGCTGCCGTTCGGCACCGAGCTGGCCGGTTCGACCCTGCGCGTTCTCGCCCGCCGCCAGGGCACAGCGGTCGATCCGCGGACCGAGGAGCAGCCCGGCAAGATCCTGCACGAGGTGCGCGGTGCCGCGCTGACGCTGCCCGGCGACGGCGGCGGACCGGACGTGGAGCTGCCGCCGCTCTACTACGGCACCGTGGACGCCACCCCGCTGTGGCTGTGTCTGCTGCACGACGCCTGGCGCTGGGGTCTGCCCGCCGAGCAGGTCGAGGCGCTTCTGCCGCACGCCGAGGCCGCCCTCGCCTGGATGCGCGACTTCGGTGACGCGGACGGCGACGGCTTCCTGGAGTACGTCGACACCACCGGCAGGGGCCTCGCCAACCAGGGCTGGAAGGACTCCGGCGACTCCATCCGCTTCCGCGACGGCTCCTTCGCCGACGCCCCGGTGGCCCTGTGCGAGGTGCAGGCGTACGCCTACGAGGCGGCCCTGGGCGGCGCGGCGCTGCTGCGCGCCTTCGGGCGGCCCGGCGCCGAGGAGTGGGAGGAGTGGGCCGGACGGCTCAAGTCCCGCTTCCGCGAGGCCTTCTGGGTGGCGGACGAGCACGGCCGTTACCCGGCCGTGGCGCTGGACGGCGCCAAGCGCCCGGTGGACTCCCTCACCTCCAACCTCGGGCATCTGCTGGGCACCGGTCTGCTGGACGAGAAGGAGAGCGCGCTGGTCGTCGCCCGCCTGACCGGGCCCGACCTGGACTCGGGGTTCGGTCTGCGGACCATCTCCGACCGCTTCCCGCGGTACAACCCGCTCGGCTATCACCTGGGCAGCGTCTGGCCGCACGACACGGCGATCGCCGTGCACGGTCTGGCCCGGGCGGGCTTCCCCGGGGAGGCCGCGCAGCTCGCCGCCGGTCTGGTGCGGGCCGCCGCCTCCTTCGACGGGCGGCTGCCCGAACTCTTCGCCGGTTACGGCGCCGACGAGAGCCGTCACCCCGCCCCCTATCCGGCCTCCTGCCGTCCGCAGGCCTGGGCCGCGGGGGCCGCGGCGCTGACCGTGCAGTCGCTGCTCGGTCTGGCGGCGGACGCCCCCGCCGGTGTCCTCACGGTGGCCGCGGAGGTGCCCGAGGCGTTCCGGCCGCTGCGGCTGTCCGGCGTCCGCGTCGGCGGCGCCCCGGTCGGCATCACCGTGACCGCCGACGGGACACCCGAGGTCACGGCACCGGAGGGGATCACCGTGCGCACCGCGCCGTCACGGCTCGGCTGAGGACGCGTCAGACACCCGGGGGTGGTTCATCCGGCGAACGCCGGCTGGGCCACCCCCTTGCCGATGCCCGGGATCACCAGCAGCGACCCGGCCAGCGGGTGCGGGGCGGTCAGGCCCACGCGGGCGGTGGTGACGTACAGGTCGGTGAGACCGGCCCCGCCGAAGGCGCAGGCGGTGACCCGGGGCACGGGGAACGTGAGGGTGCGGTCGAGTGTGCCGTCGGGGGTGTAGCGGCGGACCGCCCCGCCGTCCCACAGGGCCACCCAGACGCAGCCGTCGGCGTCCACGGTGAGGCCGTCCGGGAAGCCGGCGCCCTCCTCGATCTCGGCGAGGGGCCGGCGTCCGGACACCTGCCCGGTCGCCGGGTCGTGGTCGAGCACGTCGATGCGGCGGGTCGGGCTGTCGACGTAGTACATCAGCCGCCCGTCGGGGCTCCATCCGGTGCCGTTGCTGACGGCGACGTCGTCGAGCACCGTGGTGACCTGGCCGTCGGGTGTGATCCGGGACAGGGTGCCGCCGCCCGGGGCCTCGTCGTAGCGCATGGTGCCGGCCCACAGGGAGCCGTCGGGGGCGACGGCGGCGTCGTTGCCGCGGCGGCCGGGCACCACCTCGCGGTGCAGCCAGCGGAAGGTGTCGTCGGGGTCGAGCAGGCCGATGCCGTCGCGCAGGTTGAGGACCAGGCCGCCGCCGGTGCGGGGCTTGGCGGCGCCGATGTGCTGCTCGGTGCGGCGCAGCGTGCGCCGGCCGGTGGCGGGGTCGTAGGTGTGGATGCGGCAGCCGAGGATGTCGACCCACAGCAGGCGGCCCGTGGCCGGGTCCCAGGTGGGGCCCTCGCCCAGGGTGGCCTCCGCGCGGACGGCGACCTCGTATGCGGGGGTGCGGGGTGCGGTGCTCATGCGGCGCTCCGGTGGCCCAGACGTTCGGACAGGTCGGCGGCGCCCTTGGCGGCGAGCTGCTCCAGCTCGGCGCGGCGCTCCTCGCTCCAGCGGCTCATCGGCACCGAGATGGACAGCGCGGCGACCACCTCGCCGGTGCGGCCGCGCACCGGGGCGGCGACGCAGGAGACGTCCGGGTTGGACTCGCGGGTCTCCACGGCGATGCCCCGGGCGCGGATGCCGGCGAGGGCCTCGCGCAGCGCGGCCGGGTCGGTGATGCTGTTCGGGGTCATCGCGGCCAGTTCGGCGCCGTCCGGGATGCGCCCGGTCAGCTCCTCCTCGGGGAGGCTGGCCAGCAGCATCTTGCCCACGGCGGTGCAGTGGGCGGGCAGTCTGCGGCCCGCCGCGGAGACCATGCGCACGGCGTGGGTGGAGTCCACCTTGGCGATGTAGATGACGTCGGTGTCCTCGAGGATGGCCACGTGCACCGTCTCGTCGCAGGTCTCGGCGACGGCCTGGGCGACCTGGCGGCCCTCGGCGGCGAGGTCCAGCTGCTCGGCGTAGCGGGCGCCGAGCTGGTAGGGGCGCACGCCGAGCCGGTAGCGGCCGGGCTGGTCGCTCACCGGGACGAGGTACTTGCGGGCGGCGAGCGTGGTCACCAGTTCGTGCACGGTGGTGCGCGGCAGCTGCAGCTTGCGCACGATCTCGGGGGCGGAGAGCGTGCCGTCCCCGTCGAGGAAGAGCTCGAGTATGTCGAGCGCCCGGGTCACGGCTGGTACGAGGCGTCCCACGACCGGCCCCCTCCTGTGTTCGGCCTGCGTGTTCGAAATGTCAACAGGCGGTCGGAATGGCGAACACAGGCTAACCAGGGCGGGTCGGCCGGGCAATGGGGGTCGCCCACGGACCGGAGCACGAGCTTCCCGGTATCGCTGCGGGTTCGCGTGCCCGGGCGGCGGCGGGCGGCCGGGTCGGCGCGGGACGTCGCGGTGCCGGCGGCCGGGCGGCTCAGCGGCGGACGTCGCCGAGGGCTCCGCGCAGGCGCTGGGCGCGCAGCACCAGTTCCAGTTCGAAGCGGCGGTCCGGGTCGTCGATCTCGTCGCCCCACAGCTCGCGGATCTGCCGCAGGCGGTAGCGGACGGTCTGCGGGTGGACGCCCAGGCGGGCCGCGACCTCGGGGGCGCCGCCGCGGGTCTCCAGCCAGGCCAGCAGGGTCTCGGCGAGGCGCCGGCCGTGGGTGGGACCGCAGTGGGCGAGCGGGGCGAGGCACCGGCGGGCCAGGTCGTCGATGAGTTCCTCGGGCTGGAGCAGCACCAGCGCCTCGGTGTGCTCGGTGCAGTGCAGCACCTCCCCGGACGGCAGCAGGCCGCGCTCCATCAGCCGTACCGCGGCCTCAGCCCAGCGCAGTGACTTGGCCGCGTCGGCGAGCGGCACCGGCGGGCCGATCGCGCCGGACCAGCCGGTGAGTGCCCGGTGCAGCAGTTCGGGCCGGCCGGCGGCGTCCGGTTCGGGTACGACCATGCGGGGCTGCTCGTACTCCATGTCGAGCAGCACGCCCTGGCCGACGGCGGGGGCCATGGCCTCGCGTGCCGGGCGCAGCAGCACTCCGGCGGCGACCTTCTCGGGCAGCGGCCAGCCGATGCGGGCGGCCCGCTCGGCGAGCGCGTCGGTCGGGTCGCCCCGGTGGTGCTCGGCGAGCAGCAGCTCGATCAGCTTGCGCTGCAGCCGCAGCCGTTCCCCGGCCTGCCGGGCGGCGGCCTCCGCGTAGCCGCGCACCGACTGGTCGACGAGCCCGTCGAGGTACTCGTAGCCGGCGTCGACCAGCTCGTACATGGCGGGCGGCGGGATGTCGACGCGCTGGCCGATCTCGGCGAAGCGGCGCCAGGCCAGGCGCACCCCCATCCGGTAGATCGCCTGCAGCGAGTCCAGGGAGCGGCCGTGCAGTCCCTCGCCGCGTCCGAACTCCTGGAACACACCGGGCGGCACGGTGGGCCGGCCCTCGCTGTTCTCCAGGTGCTCGACGAACACCTCGATGGCGCGGCGGATGCCGACCAGGGCCATGGGTTCGCCGTTGTCGTCGAGAACCACGGGCAGGTGCGGGTACTCGCGCTGGATCTCGCTCATGATCTCCTCGGCGAGGTCGGGTGCCTCGGCCATGGCGATCTCGGCGAACCGGCGCACCTGGTGGCGCGGTACCTCGTTCCAGGCGGACCGGGTGGCCAGGGTGCGGGAGGGAGGCACGGCTCAGCTCCCCTGCCCTGCCTGCTCGTAGGTGATCAGGGGTGTGTCGGGCTGGTCGGGCGTGGCCTCCAGCAGCGCCACCGCGCCGAACGCGGCGGCCACGGCCAGGGCCGCACCGAGCGCCACGGTGAGCACCGCGGCCAGCAGTCTGGACATCGCAGGGTCAGCCTCTCTGTCGGGAGGTTCCCCACCCCCGGCACTGTGCCCTCACCTCTGCCAGTCGTGCCCAACAGTGTCGACTTGACATTGACACCCCGTCAAGGGGCGCTTACGGTTCCCGCCCCATACCGCATGCGCACTTTCCCCTCCACGGCGCCGGCCTGACCCGTCGCGCCGTCCCAAGCCTCTGGAGTGCCCGGATGCGCCGTACAGCTTCTCCGTTCTCCCTGGTCATACTGGGTCTCGGCACATTTCTGCTGGTGCTGGCGCCCCTGCTGGCGTGGTACGTGAAACCGCGTGCCGCGGTGAACCCCATCGACATCGACACCACCGCGGTCTACACCGGCCGCGGCAGCGTTTTCGACACCGAGAAGATCGAGACGGTCCCGGACCAGAGAATCACCGTCACCCAGCGGGTGCGCGGCGACGTCGCGGACTCCGAGCGCAGCGGGAACGCCGTGTGGGACGTGGTCACCTCGGTCGACACGGACAAGACCCTGCCGGCGTCCGACCCGCACGACGCGCTGGATCTGAACGTGCACCGCTGGGTGCTGGACCGGAAGACCACCGAGCCGGTGCACTGCTGCGAGGAGAAGCCCTACATCCAGGGCGAGGCCTACCTGAAGTTCCCCTTCGACGTGCAGAAACGCTCCTACCGGTGGTGGGACAACACGCTCGGCAACACGGTGGTGCTGCGCTACCGGGGGACGGAGAAGGTCCAGGGCTACACCGGCTACAAGTTCACCGGGACCGTCCCGCCGACGAAGACCGGGACCCGGCTGGTGCCCGGCAGCATCGTCGGGCAGCCGGACCGGCCGCAGGTGCTGGCCGAGGAGTGGTACGCCAACCACGGCGTGGAGCTGGTCGTGGACCAGGCCACGGGCCGGGTGATCTACGCGCAGACCGGTCCCAGGCGCACCCTGCGCGCCCCGGGCGGGACGAAGGACGCGGCCGTGCTGCTGGACGCCGAGAAGATCGCGTTCACCACCGAGACGCAGCAGGAGGCCGTGCGCCAGGCGAAGCGGGACAGCGGGCAGCTCCGGCTGGTCGGCGTGACGGTGCCGATCGGTGCGGCGGTGGCGGGATTCGTGCTGGCGGTGACCGGCGGGGTTCTGGTGGCACGTGGACGGAAGGCAGACGGAACATCCGAAACGTCTGGAATGTCGGATACGCCCCAGCCGACCCTCACGAAGTGACACAACATCAGGCCGAACAAAGCGGGATTTTGTCACCCCGGTGAGTAGCCGTGGGGAACGTGTGGGCGAAAACTGTCCAATCCCCACCCGAGCACACAGTGCCCCCACCTCACCCTCACCGGTCTGAAACACACCCCCACCCACCCAGGCTGTGTCCCCACGCTGAGTTCCGCACCCTGACACGAGTTGGAGCACCGATGCCCCAGCACGTTCCGTCCATGCTGCGCCCCGCGTCCCCCAGCGCGCCGCAGCAGCCCCCGGCGGCTCCCCCGTATCCGCGCAGGATCGTCTTCCTCGCCCACCGGGACCTGGGGAATCCCTCCGCCGGCGGCTCCGAACTGCTGGTCGACAAGCTCGCCGGCGGGCTGACCGGACTCGGGCACCAGGTCACCCTGCTGTGCGGGGGGCCGGCCGCCTTCCGCGACTACCGGGTGGTCTCGGCGGGCGGCACCTACGGCCACTACCTGCGCGCCCGCTCCGCCTTCGCCCGGCAGGTCGGCGACTGCGATCTGCTGGTGGAGGTCTGCAACGGGGTGCCCTACCTGGCCTCGCTGTGGCATCACGGGCCCACGCTCTGCCTGGTCAACCATGTGCACACGGATCTGTGGGGCATGCGCTTCGGCGGGCCGCTGGCGCCGGCCGCCCGGCTCGGGCGAAGACTGGAGCACTGGGCGCTGGGCGCCGCGCGGCCGGACGGGCTGATGGTCGCCGTCTCCCCGTCGACCGCCCAGGCGCTGCGCGGCATCGGCGTGGCACGCGAGCGGATCCGGATCGTGCACAACGGGGTCGAGGACCCCGGTCCGCTGACCGGCCGGTCGCCCGAGCCGCTGTTCGTGGCGGTGGGGCGGCTGGTGGAGTACAAGCGGATCGATCTGCTGCTGCGGCTGTGGGAGCGGGTGCGGCCGGTCACCGGCGGCCGTCTGGTGATCGTCGGGGACGGGCCGGAGCGGCAGCGGCTCGAGCGGATGGCCGGCCCCGACGTCGAGTTCACCGGGCATGTCCCGGAGGCGGAGAAGCACCGGCTGCTGTGCGCGGCATGGCTGCTGCTGCACCCTTCCGCGGTCGAGGGATGGGGTCTGGTCGTCACCGAGGCGGCGGCCCGGGAGACTCCGGCGATCGCCTTCGACGTGCCGGGGCTGCGCGACTCGGTGGTGGACGGGGAGACCGGGGTGCTGGCGCGGGGCGAGTCCTCGTTCGCCGCGGCCTGGTGCACCCTGGCGCTGTCCGCCGAGCGCCGGACGGCGATGGGCAAGGCCGCGCGGGACCGGGCGGCCCGCTACCGCTGGGACCGGACGGTGCGCCGGTTCAGGGCGGTGGCCGCGGAGGCGGTGAGGAGTTGGCGGCCGTGACGCCGCGCGGCCGGATGCGCGCTGCCCTGCGCGGGCTGCCGGTGCGTCGCGGCCGGCCGCCCGGCACCCCGCCCACCGGAACCCCGCGCGGCCGGACCTCTTTCAAGGACCCCTCCCTCGCACGGTCCCTGGCGTTGTTCAAGGCCTTCCTGCACGAGCAGGACGACCCTCAGGGCTGCTACTCACTGCTGGCCCGGGACGCCGCCGACCAGGTCGAGGCCTACGGCGGCCCGGTGGCCGGACGGACCGTGGTGGACGTCGGCGGGGGCAGCGGCTACTTCACCGAGGAGTTCCGCAGACGCGGCGCCCTCGCCTACCTCTTCGAACCCGACCTGCGCGAACTCGGCGAGAAGCCCCCGGACGGCGCGGTCGTCGCCGACGGCTATCTGCTGCCGCTGGCCGACGGCGCCGCGGACGTCACCTTCTCCTCCAACGTGCTGGAGCACGTCTCCGATCCGCAGACCTTCCTGAGCGAGCTGGTCCGGGTGACCCGGCCCGGCGGACTGATCTATGTGTCGTTCACCAACTGGCTCTCCCCGTGGGGCGGCCACGAGTGGGCGCCCTGGCACTACCTCGGCGCCGAGCGGGCCCGCGCCCGCTACCGGCGGCGCACCGGCAAGGACGCCAAGCACACGCTCGGTGTGAACCTCTTCCCCGTGCACATCGGCAGCACGCTGCGGCAGGTACGCGCCCGCGACGACGTGCGGATCGTCTCGGCGCGCTCCCGTTACTGGCCCTTCCTCACCGAGACCGTCGTCAAGGCGCCGGTCCTGCGTGAGTTCGCCACCTGGAACCTCCTCCTCATCCTCCGGCGGTGTCCCGTATGACGACCACGGTCCAGGCTCCTCCTCCGGCAGCCGTCCCCCTCACCGCGACCGCCTCCGGCCCTCCCGAGGGCCCGCGGTCGCGGCGCTGGCTCGTGGGGTTCTGGGCCGTGGTGTTCGTGCTGTTCGTCGCTGCGGAGCCGGGGCGGCAGACCTTCGACACCAAGCTGGGAGTCACCACCGACCCGGGCCAGTTCCTGGCCGACCTGGGGCAGCTGTGGCAGGACCGGGGCTCCTTCGGCGGGATCTCCGACCAGTACGTCGGCTACCTGTGGCCGATGCTGCCGTTCTACTGGCTGTGCGACCTCGTCCAGCTGCCGGTGTGGGTCGCCGAGCGGCTGTGGATGTCGCTGATCGTTTCGGTGGCGTTCTGGGGCGCGCTGCGGCTGGCCGAACGGCTGGCCGTGGGCAGCAGGAACTCGCGGCTGCTCGCCGCCGTCGCCTACGCGCTGTGGCCGGTGTTCACCACCGTGGTCGGCTCCACCTCGGCCGCCGCGCTGCCGGGCGCGCTGCTGCCGTGGGTGCTGCTGCCGCTGACCGACGAGCGGTACTCGGCCCGGGTGGCCGCCGTGCGGTCGGCGCTGCTCGTGGCCTGCATGGGCGGGGTCAACGCCGCCTCCACGCTGGCCTCGCTGCTGCCGGTGGGGCTCTATCTGCTGTCCCGGCCGCCGGGGCCGCGGCAGCGCAAGCTGATCGCCTGGTGGGTGCCCGCCGTCGCCGTGGCCACCGCCTGGTGGTGGATACCGCTGCTGCTGCTCGGCGTCTACGGCGAGAACTTCCTCCCGTACATCGAGAACGCCAGGACCACCACCGACACCATGGCGGCGACCGAGGCACTGCGCGGCGCCGGCAACTGGGTGGCCTACCTGCACTTCGGTGAGGCGTGGCTGCCGGCCGGCTGGGCGGTGGCGACCTCGGTGGTCGTGATCGTCTGCTCGGCCCTCGCGGCCGGACTCGGGCTCGCCGGACTGGCCCGGCGGGACCTGCCCGAGCGGCGCTGGCTGGTACTGACGGTGCTGGTGGCGGCGCTGATCCTGCTCGCCGGGTACGGGGGCGCGTTCGGGGCGCCCTTCCACTCGGCGGTGCAGGACTGGCTGGACGGCTGGCTGGCCCCGTTCCGCAACATCTACAAGTTCCAGACCGGCGTGGCGCTGGCACTCGTCCTCGGCCTGGCCCATCTGGTGGGCCTGGCCCAGCGGGAGCCGGGCGGGTCCGGGCGGCTCACCGGCCGGGCGCGGCGGGGCGGGCGCCGGGTGGCGCCGCTGGTGGCCGCGGTGCTGATCCTGCCGGGGCTCGCCTGGCCGTACCTCAACGGCTCGATCCTCGGCCCGGGTTCGTTCCAGGAGATCCCGAAGTACTGGAAGGCCACCGCCGACTGGCTGGAGAAGTACTCCCCCGACTCGCGTGCCCTGGTGGTGCCGGCCACCGCGCACGGCATCCACACCTGGGGATCGACGATCGACCAGCCGCTGGACGTGGTGGCGAAGTCGCGGTGGGCGCAGCGCGACTACGTGCCGTTCGGCACACCGGGCAACCGGCGGGCGATGGACGCGGTCGAGCAGGCGCTGATGACCGGCGCCGCGGTGCCGGGCCTGGCCGACTATCTGAGCCGGGCCGGCGTGTACTACGTGGTGGTCCGCAACGACCTGGACCCGGACCAGATCGGGCACGTGCCGACGACCACGGTCAAGCGGACCCTGGAGCAGTCCGGGTACGAGCGGGTGACCGGGCTCGGGCCGGTGATGACCGGCGGGCGGATCGCCGACGGCACGCCGCTGCAGGTGGAGGGGCTGTATCCGCGGCACCGGGCGGTGGAGATCTACCGCCCGGTGGGCCAGGAGGTGCCGCGGCCCGGGCAGGCACGGCTGGCGCCGGTCGCCGAGACCGCCGTGGTCTCCGGCGGGCCCGAGGCTCTGCTGCCGCTGGCGGACCGGCTGCGCGGCCGGCCGGCCGTGCTCACCGGTGACCACCATCCCGGTATCGGCACCCCGCCGGTGCAGGTGACCGGCGACGGGATGCGGCGCGCGGACACCCGGTTCGGGCTGGTCAACGCCAACACCTCGTACACGTACACCGCCGACGAGCGCAACGCGCCGGACGCCGCGCAGGACGCGGGCGAGGGACCGCACCAGATCCTGCCGGTGAAGGGCCAGGTGCATCAGACGGTGGCCGAACTGCGCGGCGCCCGCTCGGTGACGGCCTCCTCCTACGGCAACTGGCTGTTCCATCTGCCGCAGTTCGACCCGGTGAACGCCTTCGACGGCGACCCGCGGACGGCGTGGACGGAAGGCTCCGCCACCTCGCCCGACGGGCAGTGGCTGCGGATCGAGTTCAACGGCCGCTACGACATGCCGGGCTCGTTCGGCGTCATCCCGTTGCCGCAGGAGGGCGTGCGGGCCGCGCCGGTCAAGGTGCGGGTGGAGACCGAGAACGGCTCCGAGACCAGTCTGCTGCGGGGCGACGGCAGCAAGCAGCGCGTCAGGGCGCCCGAGGGCCGGACCCGGTGGATGAAGCTGACCATCGTCGACTCCGAGGCGCGCACCGCCAGGCTCGGCGGGGCCGGTTTCGCCGAGGTGGAGCTGCCGCGGGTGCAGGTGACCCGGCTGCTGCGGCTGCCCACCGACGCGGAGAACTCCGCCTCCCCCACCCAGGTCTTCTCGCTGCACCGGGCGGCCGACCCGACCGGGCTGTCCGCCACCGGCACCGAGAACGGGCTGCACCGGCGGTTCACCACGGCCGCGGGCGGCACGTTCGAGGTCCGGGCCAAGGCGGTGGCGGTCCCCGGCGAGGCCCTGGACCGGCTGCTGTACGAGGTGGCGCCCCGGCAGCGCGACCGGATCACGGCCACTGCCGACTCCGTGGCCCGGCTGGGCGCGGGACTGTCCGCGCGCAACCTCACCGACGGTGATCTGACCACGGCGTGGATCGCGGGCGGCCGGCCCACCATCCATCTCACCTGGGAGGGCAAGCAGCCGGTCGGCGAGATCGTGCTGGCCCCGGCGGGCGGCCTGTCCGCACGCGCCGCCGAGGTGCACATCTCCTCCCCGGACGGCGCGGCCGTCGCCGAGGCCGACAAGAACGGCGTCGTCCGCTTCCCGCCGATCACCACCGACCGGCTGGACATCACCATCACCCGGACCGCGCCGCTCACCCTGCACAACCCGGTGGCCGACGAGGACCTGCAGCTGCCGGTGGGGCTGACCGAGGCGTACATCCCGGCGCTGGAGCAGTACCGCACCCCGCAGCCGTCCGGGGACCGGACGTTCTCGCTGCCGTGCGGCAAGGGCCCGGACCTGGTGGTCGACGGCGAGCTGTACCAGACGGGCGTCAAGGGCACCGTCCGGGACCTCAGGGAGCGGCGCCCGGTGGAGGTGACGCTGTGCCAGGAGGGCCGCGCCGAGCGGCAGCTGGAGCTGACGGCGGGCGGTCACCGGGTCGAGGGCGGCGACGCCGGCCCGCTGGCGCTCACCGAGGTGACCCTGACCCGCGGCACCCTGCAGGAGGCTTCGGCGGCCGGACGCGAGCTGCGGATCCGGGACTGGCTGGGCGACCGGCGCGAGGTGAGCGTCGGCTCCGGCGCGGCCTCGTACCTGACCATGTTCGAGAACTACAACGAGGGCTGGACCGCGACCCTGGACGGCAAGGAGCTCACCCCGGTGCGCCTGGACGGCTGGCAGCAGGGCTGGCGGATCCCGGCCGGCGCCGGCGGCACGGTGAAGCTGAGCTACGAGCCGGCCACGACGTACGACGCGGCGCTGATCGGCAGCGGGGCCGGGATCGCGGTGCTGATCGGGCTGGCGCTGTGGCGCCGCAGGGCGGAGAACCCCGACGAGCCGCAGCCGGCGGCACCGGCGCCGGGCCCGTGGCTGGGCGCGGTGGCGCTGACGCTGGTCGGCGTGGTCGTCGCGGGCTGGTGGGCACTGCTGGTGCCGGCGCTCGCCCTGCTGGCCGTGCGGCGCCCGGGGGTTCTCGCGCCGGTCGCGTTCGTGTCGCTCGCCGCGGCCGGAGTGGTGGCGGCGACCGGGGCGGGCGAGCCGGTGCGGGCGGGCGAGGGCGCCTTCGGGCACCTTGCGCAGGTTCTGGCGCTGATCGGTCTGTTCGCCGCGCTGGTCACCGTCGGCGCGCCGCGCGGGCGGGACGGGCGGACGCAGGCGGACGACGGGGATCCCGGCGCGACGGCGGTGCTGCCGCCGGTGACACCGGCGCCCGCCCCGGCCGCGGGACCGCACCCGCCGGGCTTCCCGCCGGCCGGCGCGCCCCCGCACACCACGCCGCCGCACACCTCACCCCCGCCGCACGCCTCACCCCCGGCGCAACCGCCGGGGCACGGCGGCCCGGGACAGGGCGGGCCGGGGCACGGCGGCCCGGGCAAGGACGCCTGGGGGAAGGACGGTTCCGTATGACGGCACCCCGACGCATCCCGTTCCCGGTGGTCGACGAGGTCTCCCGGCACTGTCTGCAGGAGGAGGAGCCGGAGACGGTGCACATCGAGGTGCATCTGCCCGGCCCGCTGGACGAGGCCCGGCTGCGCACGGCGTTCGCCGAGGCGCTGCGCCGCCACCCGCGCATCCTGATGCGGGAGGCGCCGGGCCCCTGGTACCGGCGGCGCTACGAGTGGGAGCTGGCCGACGGCCCCGATGTGGAGGTGGTGGCCTTCCCGCCGCCGGGGCCCGATGCCCTGCGCGACGCCCGCACCCGGGCGCTGACCCAGGCACCGCCGCTCACCCTCGCGCCGCCGGTCCGCCTGGAGGTGGTGGCGAGCGCCCACGCGGCGGAGGGCAGCGAGGCGGGCGACGCGGTGGGCGCCGAGGTGGGCACCGAGGTGAGCGCGGGGCGGGGCGGCCGCCGGCCCCGCGCGGAGGCGTCCCGTGCCCAGGCACCCGCCCAGGCACCCGCCCACGCCCCCGGCTCCGGCTCCGGCTCCGGCTCCGGCGGAACGGTGCTGTTTCTCACCATCAACCACACCGCCCTGGACGGCCCCGCCTGTCTGCGGGTCCTGGCCACCGCCGCCGAGCTGTACGGCGGGCGGGACAACTCGCCATCGGCGCCGCCCGTACGGCCCCCGGAGACACCGCAGGCGCCGGCGGGCCTGCCCTCCGCCTGGGCGCGTCCCGCCCGGGTCGCCCGCGGCACGCCCGAGCCGTCGCCGGGGAACGGGGTGCTGGTCACCGAGCTTGTGCTGCCGCACCGGCCCAAGGGCGCGCCGTACACGGTCAACGACCAGCTGATGGTGACCACGGCCCTCACCATCGCCCACTGGAACCGTGAGCACGGGGCCGGACCCCGGCCGCTGCGGATCACCATGCCGGTCGACGACCGGCCCAGGGACGCCTCCATGCCCATCGGCAACGGCACCCGGCTGGTCGAGGTCCCGTTCGCGCCCGAGGAGCTGGACGCGACGAAGATGCCGGAGCTGCTGCGCCGCACCGCGCTGCGCACCCGCGCGCTGAAGTCCCTGCCCCGCCCGCAGCTCGGCCACGGCGCCACGCTGCTCACCGCGCCCTGGGCGCCGGTGGCCTGGCGGGCCGCCCTCACCCGGACGCTGCGCAGGGCGGCGGCGCCCTGGACGTCGACCACCCTGCTCAGCAACATCGGCCGCATCCCGTACCCGCTGGACTTCGGTGAGCGGGCGGGCCGCGCGCACGCGGTGTGGTTCTCGGCGCCCGCCCGGATGCCGCGCGGTCTCACCGTCACCACCGCCTCCACCGCGGGCCGGCTCCATCTGGCGCTGCGCTGGTCCCGGTCGCTGCTCAGCCACGGCGACGGCGCCCATCTGCGCGACCTGTTCGAGCACTATCTGCACACCACGGAGGCGACTTAAGTGACGGTCACCGCACCCGCGCCCCGCGACCTGCGCGACTTCTACGAGAACCCGGCCGTGCCGGTCGCCTCGGGACCGGCCCGCAGCCTCCGCCAGGCCCGCATGCTGGCCCGCGCTCTCGGACCGGCCGGGGCGGCGGGTGCGAAGACCGTCCTCGACATCGGCTGCGGGGACGGCAGCGCCGCCGCCACCGCCGCGCCCCTGCTGCGCGGCCACCGCGTCGTGGGCGTCGACTGGTCCCAGGACGCGCTGGCCCGCGCCCGCACCCGCGTCCCGTACGTGGTGCGCGGCGAACTGACCGGCGGCGGGCTGCCGTTCGCCGACGCGACGGCGGACGCGGTGCTGTTCAGCGAGGTGATCGAGCATCTGGTGGACCCGGACGCGGCGCTGGACGAGATCCGCCGGGTGCTGCGGCCCGGCGGTCATCTGATGCTGTCCACCCCGAACCTCGCCGCCTGGTACAACCGGGCGCTGCTGCTGGCGGGGGTGCAGCCGGTGTTCTCCGAGGTCAGCCTGCGCGGCATCCACGGCAGGCCGGGCAGCGAGGTGGTCGGACACCTGCGGCTGTACACCGCCCGCGCGCTGCGCGAGTTCGTCGCCGCCTCGGGCTTCACCGTCGTACGGCTGGAGGGCGCGCCCTTTCACGGTGTGCCGCGCCCGCTGCGCCCGCTGGACCGGCTGGCCTGCGCCAGGCCGTCGCTGGCGTCGATCCTGCTGCTGCACGCGCGAAGGACGTGAAGGGGGAAGGGCAGGCATGTGGTGGGGAGTGGCCGCGGCCCTGTTGGCGAACGTCCTGTACAGCGGCGGGTTCGTCCTGGAGAAGCGGGCGCTCGCCGGGCTGCCGGCAGTAACGATCCGTCAGCCGGCCCGGCTGCTGCGGCTGGTGCTGAGCAGCCCGCTGTGGATCGGCGGCTCGCTGGCCCTCGCCGCCGGTTTCGGCGCCCAGCTCGCGGTGTACGCCACCCTGCCGATCGCCGCCGCGCAGGGCATCTTCGTCTCCGGGCTGGTGCTGCTGGTGCTGCTGTCGGCACGGCTGCTCGGGGAGCGCACCAGCGGCCGGGAGCGGTACGCGCTCGCCGCGATCCTGCTGGCGCTGCTGATGGTGGTGCTGTCGCTGCGCGAGGGCGGTCCCGGCGCCGACACGGTCGGCCGCGGGGCGCCGTATCCGCTGGTGCTGCTGGTGTGCGTGCCGTCGCTGGCGGCCGGGGTGTGGCTGTACAGCTCGGCCGAGCGCAACGCCCGGCACCGGCACCGGCTGCCCACCACCGGCGTGGAGTACGGCGTGGCCGTGGGCCTGCTCTACGGCGTCAGCTCGCTCGCCATCAAGGGCGTCTCCAGCCATCTGACCGGCGGCGGTGGCCTCGGCGGTGCGCTGCTCGGCCTGCTGCGCTCCCCCTACCCCTATCTGCTGATGTTCACCGGGGCGTTCGGCCTCGTGATGTCGCAGGCGGCGCTGCAGCGCTGCCGGGCCTCGCTGATCGTGCCGGTGTGCACGACCGTGACCTGCCTGTACACGGCGGTGCTCGGCACCCTGGCGTTCGGCGAGGAGCTGCCCGACGAGCCGCTGCGGCTGGCCCTGCGCGTCGCGGGCATCGCCCTCGCGGTGGCCGTGCTCCTCGCCATGCCGAAACACGACACCGCCGCCCCGCCCTCCCCGACCGGCGCGAAGGAGCTGACCCCACCGTGAAACCCGACGACCCGCTGCTGAAGATCCTGGCCTGTCCCCTCGACAAGGGCCCGCTGCGCCTGGTGCCCGGCGAGCGGGAGGCGCTGTACAACCCGCGGCTGCGCCGCCGCTATCCGGTCCTCGACGGCATCCCGCAGCTGCTGCCGTCCTCCGGCGAGCAGCTCTCGGAGGAGGAGCACGAGAAGCTGCTGGGCCTCCTCGGCCCGGAAGAGCCCGGGCCGGCCACGGGACCGGACGAAGGCGGGGCGGCCGGCCCCGGCGAACGGGAGGATCCCACCCCATGACCGCGCACCGGACCCTCGCGGCCCGCGTGGCGTCCTTCCTGCCCACCCGGGTCGTCGCCGCCGCGGCCCGTGCCGTCTACCCCCGTTTCGAGCCGGAGCTGGCGCGGCTCGCCGACCTGTGCCCGCCGGACTGCGACACGGCGGTGGACGTCGGCGGCTGGTACGGCCCCTGGACGCGCCGGCTGGCCGGGCGCGCCCGCCGGGTGGTGACCGTGGAACCGGTGCCGCATCTGGCCCGGCTGCTCGCCACCACCTCCCCGCGCAACGTACGGGTGGTGCGCGCCGCCGCCTCCGACCACCCCGGCATCGCCCGCCTGTGGCTGCCGCCGGACGACGGCGGCGACCGCGGTGTGTCGTCGCTGGTCCGCCGGGACATCCACGGCCGGGCCCTGGACGTCAGCTGCGTCACCCTGGACGAGCTGGGCCTGCGGAACGTCGGCTTCATCAAGATCGACGTGGACGGCAGCGAGCCGGCGGTGCTGCGCGGGGCCACCGGCCTGCTGGCCCGCGACCGGCCTGCCCTCTTCATCGAACTGGAGTCCCGCATCCAGCCCGTCGCCCCCGTGGTGACGTATCTGTCGCTGCTCGGCTACGAGGGCTGGGTGCTGCCCGGCGACGACTGGCTCCCGTTGTCCCGCTTCCCGCTGGAGGCCCACCAGGCCGAGGCGTCCTACGTGGTCACCCGCGGCCTGCTCCGCCGGGTCCTGCCCCACGGCGCCCTGCGCGGCCCCCGCTACGTCAACTCGGTGCTGTTCCTGCCGGACGGCCGGCGCCCCGGCGAGTTCCCGGTGCGCGACCATGGTGCCCGTGCCCACAGGAGAACGCCCCGCTGACCCCTTCGGCCGGCTGGACTTCCAGCTCGTGCTGCTGCGCCGCATGGCCGACCACAACCCGGACCTGGTGGAGGACGCACGCCGTGAGCTGGGGGTGTCCCTCGCCCGGATGCGGGAGGCCAACAAGCGCTGGCAGGCGATGGTCCGCTCGCGCCGCTCCCGCCCTGCGCTCGCCCGCTACCGCTCGGTGCTGGGCGAACCGGAGTCCCGCACCCCGCGCCGGGTCGGCGACCTTCCGTGCGAGGCCTGGCTGTGGCCGCTGCCGCTCTGGCCCGACCTGCGCTTCGAGGTGCTGACCGCACCGGACGGCACGGTGTGGAAGGAATGGCTGGTGCGCGCCCCGCACGCCGCCCCGCCCGCGCTGCGCACGCTGGAGGACCTCACCCCCTGGTCCTGCACGGTCGACGAGGCCGCCCGCGCCTTCGCCCCCGCCCGCCCCCTCCAGGGCTCCGCCCCCACCCGCTGGGGCCTCGCCTTCACCGCACCGGACGCGGACGGCCGGCCTCACCGGGTGACCGCCGAGTTCACCTGGGGTCTCCTCCAGCGCACCGCGGTCGGCCCCCGGCAGCAGCCCTGAGGATCGCATCCACCACCCGCGGCACCGACCCCGGATGCAGCGACAGGAACAGATCCGGCTCCACCAGCTCCAGCTCCATCACCCGCGGCCGCCCGTCGTCACCGTCCACCAGATCCACCCGCGCGTACAGCAGCTCGGGCGCCCCCGGCACCGCACCCAGAGCCCGCTCGGCCACCGCGAGTTCCTCCGCCGCAGGCGTCCACGGCGTCAGCCCCGGGTGAGCCGTCTTGCGGGCGTCGTACGGAGTGCCGGGCGCCAGCACCGCCCCCTTGCGGCTGGCGTGCAGCAGACTCCCGCCGAAGAACTGCAGCGCCCGCTCCCCCGCCGTGTCGACACTGCGCACATACGGCTGCACCATCGCCGTGAACCCCTCGGCGTGCATCCGCCGGATCTGCCGCCGGGCAGCCTCGTGCTCGTCCGCCGCATAGCGAGCGGCGAGCCGCGCGCCCGCCCCCGACGTCGGCTTGACCACGAACTCCCCCTCCTGCGGCAGCTCGACCGGGTCCCCGGCCGCCACATACCGGGTCTCGACGACCGGCACCCCGGCCGCCCCCAGCTCACCGAGATAGCGCTTGTCCACGTTCCACCGCACCACGTCCACCGGATTGGCCAGCCGCGTCGCCCTCCCGCACCGCTGCGCCCACGCGGTGAACTCCGCCGCCCGCCAGCTGTAGTCCCAGGTCGACCGGATGACGGCAAGGTCGAAACTCCCCCAGTCCACCTCCTCGTCGTCCCACGCCACCGCCACCGCCTCGGCCCCGGCCGCCTGAAGCGCCCGCACCAGCCCCGGCAGGTCCCGGTCCTCGGCCACACCGGGTGCCGGCCGGCAGGTCACGAGCGCTGTCCGCCCCACGACACCTCTCCCTCTCACCCAGCAGCATCGGATCGCCGCAGGCTAACAACGCGCCGGGAACCGGCACGGCGCGGTCGGCCTTCACCTTCCGGGCAGGGCCCGGCATCGGTGGCGCCCCCGCGGAACGACGGCGGCGGTGTGGCCTGCGGTCCCGGCGACAGCGAAGGCCGGGTTCTGGACCGCGGCGATGGCCGGGAGGGGCTCATGTCACAGCGGGGAGCGGTGTCGTCCGCACCGCGAGGCGGGCAGGATCAATGCCATGTCACGCTCAGGAACGGACGCATACGACTCCGAGGAGCAGGTGCCGCCGCCGGTCTCGCGGGCCAATGCCGCCGCCCGGGCGCACGGGCCCGGCAGGTCCTGCCGTCCCGGGCAGGGCCGGCTGCCGCAGGCGCCGGCCGCCGGGGCGGAGGGGACGCTCGGGGAGACGGGCACCGACTGCGGCGTGGGGCCGGCCTGGCCGGCCTCGGGGACGGGGACGGGCGGGCGGATCGTCATCGACGACTTCACCCCGGCGACCGCGTGGCCTCCGCTGCTGGACGGCGAGGTAGATCGTCCCCGGCTGCACCGGCTGGAGCATCCCGGCCTGAACGCGGTGGAGCTGCCGCTCGCCAAGGACCTGGCCACACTGGTCGGTACGCGCCGCAGCGGTGCGGTGACCGGCCACGCACCCCGAGGAGCCTGATCCGTGTCCTCTCTCTTCCCGGCCCTGACCGGCGGCCCGGCCGACCGGCCCGCCCTGCGCTTCGGGGACCGTGCGCTGACCTACGGGCAGCTCGGCGCGGCGGCCTCCGCCGTGGCCGGCCGCGTGCGGGACGCCCGCCGGGTCGCCGTGTGGGCCACACCGGAGCTGGAGACCGCGGTCGCGGTCACGGCCGGACTGCTCGCCGGAGCGGCCGTCGTCCCGCTGAATCCCAAGTCGGGCGAGAAGGAGCTCGGGCACATCCTGTCCGACAGCGCGCCCGAGGCCGTACTGGCGGCGCCGGGTGCCGCACTCCCGGGTCCGGTACGGGACGTGCCGCGCATCGACACCGGCATCGACGTCGCCGGCCGCGGGCCGCTCGGGGAGCGTGGCGGGGACGAGGATCCCGGGCTGATCGTCTACACCTCCGGCACCACGGGTCCGCCCAAGGGCGCCGTCATCCCGCGGCGGGCGGTCGCCGCCACACTGGACGCGCTCGCCGACGCCTGGCAGTGGACCGGCGAGGACGTGCTGGTGCACGGGCTGCCGTTGTTCCATGTGCACGGGCTGGTGCTGGGCGTGCTCGGGCCGCTGCGGCGCGGCGGCTCGGTGCGTCACCTCGGCCGCTTCACCACCGAGGGCGTGGCGCGGGAGCTGAACTCGGGCGCGACCATGCTGTTCGGCGTGCCGACCATGTACCACCGGATCGCGGAGGCGCTGCCCGAGCAGCCGGAGCTGGTCACGGCGCTGTCCGGCGCACGGCTGCTGGTCTCCGGCTCGGCCGCGCTGCCCGTGCACGACCACGAGCGGATCACCGCGGCGACGGGACGCCGGGTGATCGAGCGGTACGGCATGACGGAGACGCTGATGAACACCAGCGTCCGCGCCGACGGCGAGGCCCGCCCCGGCACGGTGGGCCTGCCGCTGCCGGGCGTGGAGCTGCGCCTGGTGGAGGAGGACGGCACGCCGGTGACGGCGTACGACGGGGAGACCGTCGGCGAGATCCAGGTACGCGGGCCGAACCTGTTCACCGAGTACCTCAACCGGCCCGACGCCACCGCGGCCGCCTTCACCGCCGACGGCTGGTTCCGCACCGGCGACATGGCGGTGCGCGAGCCGGACGGCTACGTGCGGATCGTCGGCCGCAAGGCCACCGACCTGATCAAGAGCGGCGGCTACAAGATCGGCGCCGGGGAGATCGAGAACGCGCTGCTCGAGCATCCGGGCGTGCGGGAGGCAGCGGTGACCGGGGAGCCGGACAGCGACCTCGGGGAGCGGATCGTGGCCTGGGTGGTGCCGGCCGACCCGCAGTCCCCGCCCGGTCCGGAGGAGCTGGCCGGGCATGTGGCCCGCCGCCTCGCCCCGCACAAGCGCCCGCGCGTGGTGCACCATCTTCAGGCGCTCCCCCGCAACGACATGGGCAAGATCATGAAGCGGGCGCTGGGCCATGGCTGACGGTCTCTCCGCGCGCGAGACCCTCGCCCTGGTCACCGACGACTTCACCGAACTGCCCGCCCCCGCCCGGCGGTCACCGCCAGACGGCCCGCTCGGCTGGCCGGGCTACGACGGCGCCCGCGCCCGTGCCGCCGAGCGCACCGGGGAGCAGGAGTCGGTGGTCTGCGGCACCGCCCGCGTCGGCGGCACCCGTGCCGTGCTGATCGCGTTCGAGTTCGGCTATCTGGGCGGCTCCCTCGGGGAGCGCACCGGCGACCGGCTGGTCGCGGCGTACACGCACGCCCGCGAGCAGCGACTGCCGGTGGTGCCGCTGGTCGCCACCGGCGGCAGCCGGATGCAGGAGGGCATGCTCGCCCTGACGCAGCTTCAGCGCGTGGCCCGCGAGTCGGCGCTCACCCGCGAGGCGGGCCTGCCCCAGATCGCGGTGCTGCGCGACCCCACGACCGGGGGCGGCTGGGCCACCCTCGGCGCGGGCGCCGACATCGTGCTGGCCCTGCCCGGCGCCCAGGTCGGCTTCGCCGGCTCGCGGGTGCGGCCCCCGGACGCCGACCCGGCGGCCTACACGGCCGAGGCGCAGGTGGCGGCGGGCTCGGCGGACGCCGTGGTGCGCCCGGAGGAGCTGCGGGACACCCTGGCGGCCTGGCTGCGCCTGCTGTCCGCGGGGCGGGCCGGCGGGCCGGTCGAGCCCGCCCCCGTTCCCGCCGCCCTCGGCGACACCACCCTGCCGGCCACCGGCTGGGACGCGGTGCGCAGGGCACGCTCCCCGCGGCGTCCCCGCGCGCACGCCTATCTGGACGCCTACTTCGCCCGCCGGCTGCCGATCAGCGGCGACCGCTGCGGGGGCACCGACCCCGACGGGATGCTGTGCGGCTTCGGCGAGCACCGGGGCCGTACCGTCGCCTACGCCGCGCAGACCGGGGCGGCGACCAGGCCCGCCGGCTACCGGACGGCCGCGCGGCTGATCCGCCTCGCGGACCGGCTGGGCATCCCGGTGCTGACGCTGGTGGACACGCCGGGCGCGGCCAATGACGCGGAGGCGGAACGGCAGGGCGCGGGCCCGGCGATCGCCGAGCTGTTCGGCGCGGTGGCCGCCGCCCGCACGCCCGTCACCACGCTGGTCATCGGCGAGGGCGGCTCCGGCGGCGCGCTGGCGCTGGCCGCGCCCGGCAACACCTGGGCCACGCCCGGCAGTTACTTCTCGGTGATCGCTCCGGAGCTCGCGGCCGCGATCCTCAAGCGCCCGCTCACCGAGATCGAGTCGACGGCCGGTCAACTCCGGCTGCGCCCGCAGGATCTGACGGCTCTGGGGGTGGTGCGCGGGATCCGGGGCGGGAGCCCTTGACCTGCGAGGACGGTCGCCGGGGGCCCCGGAGTTCTCTGTTTTCCCGGGCGCTGTGCGGCGCTCTTCGGCACTTCTCGGCGCCCCGGAGTTCTCCGGGGTTCTCCGAAGTCCTCGGCGTTCTCCGGGGTTCGCCAAAGTCTCCGAGGTTCGCCGGAGTTCTCCGGGGCCGCCCGGGGTTTCTCCGGGGTTCTCCGGGGTTCGCCGGAAAAGGTGACCCCCATTCAGCGGCCCCCCGCCCGGCCCCCCATGAAGGGCGCCCGCTGCTGCAGCCGCGCACGATGGCGGTGAGGTTCGCCATCCGGCGGGCCGCCGGTCCGTGCACTCGGGAGGTTCTGCCGTGACCGCCAGTCTGGAGCAGTTGCGCCGCTGCCACTTCGCCGTCGACCTGGGCGCGGCCCGTACCCGGGTGTACGTCAAGGGTGCCGGGCTCGTCGTCGACCAGCCCTCCGCCGCCGCCGTCAACACCCGCACCGGCGCGCTGATCGCGGTGGGCGAGTTGGCGGAGAAGATGACCGGGCGGACCCCGGGCTACATCCGGGTGGTCCGGCCGGTCTCCGGCGGCACGGTCGTCGACATCGAGATGGCGCAGCGCATGCTGCGGCATCTGCTCGGCGACCGGATCCGCCGCAATCTGCGGCGCAGGCCCAGGCTGCGCGCCGCCGCCTGCATCCCGCACGACGCCGACCCGCTCGCCCGGCGCGCCGCGATCGAGACCCTGGTGGGCCTCGGCGCCCGCCGGGTGGAGCTGGTGGACACGCTGATCGCCGCTGCCGTCGGCTGCGGTCTGCCGGTGGAGCGCCCCGAGGCGACCATGATCATGGTGTGCGGGGCGGCGGCCACCCAGGTGGCGGTGCTGTCGCTCGGTTCGATCGTGACCGCCGAGCGGATCCCGGTCGGCGGTGACGCGGTGGACAACGCGATCGTGCAGCACCTGCGTCACCAGCACGAGCTGATGCTGCCCAGCCAGTCGGTACGGCCCCTGCAGCTCGCCCTGTCCGGCAACGGCCTCACCCCGCAGGGCCCCGAGTCCACGGAGATCCACGGCAGGGACGTCGCCACCGGTCTCGCCCGCTCGGTCAAGGTGGACACGGCGGCGGTGCGGCAGGCCATCCAGACCCCGCTCACCGCCGTCCTCGACGGCATCGGCAAGGTGCTGCGCAACTGCCCGCCGGATCTGGTCGCCGACCTCGCGGACCGGGGCATCATGATGGTCGGCGGCAGCGCCCTGCTTCCGGGTCTCGACCAGATGCTGCGGGAGGCGACCGGCATGCCGGTGCACATCGCCGACCGCCCCGACGTGTGCGCCGTGCAGGGCCTGGGCGCCATGCTCGAGGGCAGGATCACCCCGCTGGAGCTGGCTCCCCTGGCGACCTGACCTGCACTCACCGACCCGACTCGGTGCCCCGGCCTCGGCGCGCGAACCAGCAGCGGATCGTCGTGCCCTCCTTCCCGGTGTGCACGCGCACCAGGTCGGCGATCAGATGGACCAGCAGCAGCCCGCGCCCGCCGCTCCGTCCGCGCACCGGTGGCCGGCGCCCGGCGAGCGGATCGATGAGCCGCCCTCGGTCACGCACCTCGCACAGCACGTCCCCGCCGTCCGCCCACACCCGCAGCACCCCTGTCCCGCCGCCGTGCACCACACTGTTGGTGGTCAGCTCAGCCGCGGCCAGCGCCAGGTCCTCCAGCCGCATGCCGGTGAGCCCGAGCCGCCGCCCCTCGTCCGCGGCGGCGTGCCGCACCCGGGTGAGCGTCCCCGCCACGAACGGCAGCGTCAGCGCCCCCGTGACCAGCGGCAACGGCACGTTGTACCGCGCGACGACCTCCTCGGGCGCGTACGCCCCGCTCGGCCGCCGCGCCCGCGAGCCCGCCGGGATCACGACCGGATGAGTGGCCCGCGCGTCCACGAGCGCCCGTTCGGGCAGCCGCCGCTCGTCATAGGGGCACAGGATGGTGACCGCACGGCCCCGGAAGGCCGCGTTGATCAGCGCCTCGTGCTGCGCACAGGCCGGATACTCCCGCGCTGAGCGCCCGGGCCACACCGGCTCGCCCACGATCCGCACCCGCCGTCCCTCCGGCTGGGTGTCGGCGAACTTGTGCAGCACCCCGGGGATGATCCGCCCGGGATTGCGCCCGGCCTCCCGCATGTCCAGCAGCCGCACCCGCCCCGCATCCGCTCCGAGGGCGCCCCTGACCAGCCGCAGCCTCTCCCCCGGCACGGCCAGCGCGACCGCCTCACCGGCGGCGAGCCCCTCCCGCGCGAAGGACACGGTGCCGTCGACGTACTGCCGCTCGTCCCGGTAGAAGGACGCGAGGTGGACGAAGGGATCCGAGGGCTCCTGCCCGGCCTCCGCCCCGGCCCCGGCCGCGCACGGCGGAACCCCGCCCGTGCCGTCGGTACCCAAGCCCGTCTCCTCACGTCGGGAACGCTCGCGCGTATACCCCGTCGGGCCCACCTCATACCCACCCGTACGTGTAGTCCGTCCAGAAAGGGGCAGGCGCATCCCAGCAGGACAGGGACGGCACGGACGACGCATGTGCACGGCCCCTGCCCCGGAAGGACCTCCCCAGCGACCAGGCGGTGACATGACCTCCTCGGCACCACCCCCATTCCCGGGAAGGCTCGACACCTTGGTCATCGGCGCCCGCATGGACGGGGACCGGGCCCTGCTCACCCCCTGCGGCATGCTGGGCCAGGGCTGCGTGCGGTCCCTGGCCGGCACGCTCGCCCGGCTGCCCGCCGGCACGGCCCGGGTGGACGTCGACATGAGCGGCGTCCACTTCATGGACACGGCGGGTCTCCGCTTCCTGGACGTCCTGCGCGACTTCGCCCGGCGCCGCTCCCTGCCGGTGACGGCCACCCGCTGGAACGGCCAGCCCCGGCGCATGCTGGAGTCAGCCGGCCTGGACCCCGCCGACCCGCTCAACCAGCCGCCCCGCGTGGTCCCGCCACGCCCGGCCCCCGACGCGGAGCAGGCCCACACCCTGCAGTCGGAGACCGAGCAGTTCCGCGACGCCGTCGCCGCCCGCCCCCTCGTCGACCGCGCCCGCGGCATCCTGATGGCCCGCTACGGCTGCACTTCTGACGAGGCGTGGGACGTCCTGCGCGAGGCCGCCCGCCTCGCCGGCAGCACCCTCCCCGAGATCGCCGCGGCACTCACCCCCGACGAGACCGCCACCGACTCCGACCCCCCGGACGGCATCCGCCAGGCCCTGTCCAAAGCCCTGACGGGCCGCCCCCGTTAGCTTCGCCCATGGACCGCTGACCACGCGTCAGCCACGGTCCCAAGGACCATTCGAGGGCTGCGGTTCACCGAACTCTGGGTGCTCGCGGGGAGGGTGACGCGCGGACAGGAGCGAAATCCGGCGGCTGCATCGAGGAAGTTCTGGAACGCGCCCCGCCTGACCTCGGCGTATCTCGCCGGGGAGTGATGCGTGCTGTCCAGAAGCACCCTCCGGTAACCGTCGTTCCATCGCGCGCCGAAGTAGACGTCTTCGCCCTCGCAGTGAAGAACGGCCTGCTCGGTGGCCGCGAATCCGGTGTCCGCGGGCAGCTTCCGCATGGCACCCGGCTCGCGGAGGGCCGCTTCGACGACGGCGGCTTCGGACGTGGTCACGAACAACACCGCGGCGTTCCCCTTGCCCGCGAGGTCCAGGTCACAGGCCCATGTGTGCACACTGTCGCTGTTCACCTGCTCCCGCCCCACCACCTCGGCCACGCCCTCGACGAGGGCGTCCCCGGGTAGTGAGAAGCCGGGCAGACCGCACACGCTCCGCGGAACAGTGCTCCGCGGCTCCGAAGGGGCGGAGAGGCTGGGATTCCGTGCCAGCTCCGGCGTGCTGCAGCCCGCTTCCCCGGCCACCTTCCGAGCCGTCCGCGTCAGCAGGCGGGCCGGACCCGCCCGGTCGGCCGATTCCTGCGTCACGGTGACCTCGACAGTGGCCACCGTTTCCGGGTCCGGCCCGACGACACGACTCCCCTGGATATCGCCCACTGTGTCCCAGCAGGCCTTGGGCAGCACCAGGTAGCCGCCGGCCTCCGACACGGCCCCCGTGACACCGTTGGTGAAGTAGGACCTGGCCGCAGGGTTCTTCCAGACGGCAGTGGTGCAGGGGAACGCCCCCTGCTCGTTGGCGGTCGTGAGAGTCAGCTGCTGGTCCTCGCCCCCGACGAACCGGCTGGTGCGGCTGACGGAACATTCGAACTCGGGCCGGTCGGATGGGACGCGCACGCGCACCTCGGACACTCGCCCCGGCGAGTCGAGAGCTTCCTGCACATCGCCGGAGTCCAGCCTGCCGTCGCAGAAGGCCTCCGCGCCCAGAACATTCGTGTTCCACCAGCAGTGCAGGGAGACGCGAGCGGCGATCACGACAAGGGCACCGGCCGCGATGATCGCCGGCCTCCTCTGCCGCGTGTGTATGGGCATCGGTGCTCACCGGTTCCTGTGAGGCTGCTGAGCTCACCTGCGAGACCGAAGAGCCTCGTACGCTATCCGGCGACCGGCGACGTAGCTCTGCCGGGCCTCTCCGGCAGCTGCCTCCGTGAGGTCGGAGTCCATGGGGCGTCCCGCTACGGTCTCCGGGCTCCGAAAGGGTGTGGAAGGCGGCGTGAGGGCGCTTCTGTCCACTGCATCGTCCCCGCGTCCACTGTGGGTCCACTGGACCCTGGTGAACGGATGAACGAGGGGGACCACCTTGGAGTGGTGTCCCCCGTTCTTGGGTTCCGCGGGCTTCCCGCGTAGTGTGCAGGCTTCCCGCGTAGTGAGTGGTGGGGCGGGTGGGACTCGAACCCACGGCCGACGGATTATGAGTCCTTTGAGGATCGTCCGTGATCTTCCTGACCCTGCCCCGCACTTCCTATTTCCGCAGGTCAGAGCCGTGCTGCCATACGTCTGAGCCCCGAGCCCTTCCTGATTCTTCCGGCCCCTTCCGGCCCCTTCCGGCCCCTTGCGGGCCCCTCGGCACCGTTCGGGTCCCTGGAAGGTCCCTATGCCGGACCCATGAGCACGCAGTGAGATGGCTGCGGCACCGTCCCGTTCGCGAAGGCGCTGGTCGCCGCAGCGAGAGACGGTCTACCTGATCTTGAGCGCAGCGGAGTTCTTTAGCGGCGCACCGAGTTCTCTCCTCCTGTGCCCGGAGGTGGAGCATCGCGGCTTTTGGCAGGTCAGCCGTCGTGCTTCAGCCTACCCCGTTGATCGATTGGGTCATCACCGTCCGCGCTGCGCGACTACTGACAGGCCGGAGTGCGGATCTGTGCGGCGGAAGGCCGCGCTCCAAGCCTTCGACATCACCCTCGACGGCCGGCTCTGGTCAGCGACCTGCGGACGAAGGTACCGACGTCGGCCCCGACCGGGGCGAGCATGTTCGCCTGGCTGGGTGCTGACACCCTGGTCGTGGGCATCGACGGCCACTTGTGACCCGCCTTGTTTCCTTGTGGACTTGTCGCATGTATCGCTGGACAGCGTTGAACGATCGACAACTCACGCTTCTCAGGAAACTGGCTGCGGGTGACGATCCCGGCGCCCAGGACCAGGGCATGCGGCGGTCAACCTATGCGCTGCGTGATCGAGGTCTCGTGACGGTGAGCCGCCGGGGTGGCGGCTGGCGGGCGGAAGTTACCGAGGCAGGGCGGTTCTACCTGCAGCACGGTCATCATCCGGAGCATCCGGTACGTGGGCGCACGGCTGCTGGTGAGTCGAAGGCGCCGGTGACCGTGGCGACGGGAGGTGTCCGCGGCTCCACGACAACGGCGGCAGGTCAAGGGAGCAAGCCGGCGACGATCCCTA
>NZ_JAATEM010000023.1 GCF_012034205.1 Streptomyces composti | reverse complement strand
TCTAGGCACGGGCCCGCCGGCGCTCCGGACCACGGCATGACGTACGGCGGACCCCGGTCGCAGCGGCGGCCGGGGTCCGCCGTACTCTGTGGGGCGGACATTGCGCACAACCCCCACGAATCAGGAGCCGGTGGATGGATCACAGCGGGCACGGCATGACCATGGATCTGCCGCCGTTCACGCTGGGGCGAGGCCTCGCCTGGTCGGCGGATCCCTTCTTCCTCGTCGCCTGCCTGCTGGCGCTGGCCCTGTACGGCTGGGGCGTGGCGCGGCTCGTCCGGCGCGGGGACAAGTGGCCCGTGGGGCGCACCGTCGCCTTCGTGCTCGGCGTGCTGAGCGTCGCGCTGGTGATGTGCACCGGGCTGAACGACTACGGCATGGTCATGTTCAGCGTGCACATGGTGCAGCACATGGTGATCAGCATGGTCTCGCCGATCCTGGTGCTGCTCGGCGCGCCCATCACGCTCGCGCTGCGCGCGCTGCCGACGGCGGGGAGGGACCGCACGGGGCCGCGTGAGCTGCTGCTGAAGCTGCTGCACAGCCGGTACCTGCGCATCGTCACGCACCCGGCGTTCACCATCCCGATGTTCATCGCGAGCCTGTACGCGCTGTACTTCACCCCGCTCTTCGACTTCCTGATGGGCTCCAGGGCCGGGCACATCGCGATGATGGTGCACTTCCTCGCGGTCGGCCTGGTGTTCTTCTGGCCGATCATGGGCGTGGACCCGGGACCGCACCGGCCGGGGCATCTGATGCGGATGCTGGAGCTGTTCGCGGGCATGCCGTTCCACGCGTTCTTCGGCATCGCGCTGATGATGGCGTCCACCCCGATGGTGTCCACCTTCGAGCACCCGCCCGCCTCGCTGGGGATCGAGGCGCTGTCCGACCAGAACGCGGCCGGCGGCATCGCCTGGGCGTTCAGCGAGATCCCCTCGGTGCTGGTGCTGATCGCCCTGCTGTTCCAGTGGTACGCCTCCGACCAGCGGCAGGCCCGCCGCAAGGACCGCGCGGCCGACCGGGACGGGGACAAGGAGCTGGAGGCGTACAACGCCTACCTCGCCTCGCTGCACGCCCGCGGCAACTGAGGCACCCCGGCGGGCGCGCGCCGCCCGGCGCCCGGGAGGGCCGGGCCCGTGCCGGACGTCCCGGAACGTGGGTGTCTGAACGCATGTGCGGATCCTGTCCGGCGGGGCACCATGGAGGGAACCGCATGAGGAGGGTGTTGCGATGCCCGGTTCCACGAACGGTTCCACCTCCACGAAGACCATGGCCGTGCTCACCGTCGGTGGTCTGGTCGCCGTGACGGCCTACACGGTGGCGCTCGGCAGCAACGGCTGGCTGTGGTTCGGCTGGGTCGTCCTGGGCCTGATCACCCTCGGGATGATGGCTACACGCAGCACCTGATCCGCGTCCCCGCACGTCATCCGCCGAGGCGTCCGGCGGAGTGCACCCCCGGCTGGTACTTCGGCAGCCGGACGGTGACCTTCATGCCGGCGCCCACGGCGGTCTCGATGACCAGCCCGTAGTCGTCGCCGTAGACCTGGCGCAGCCGGTCGTCGACGTTGGACAGGCCGATGCCGCCGGAGGGGCCCGGTTCGCGGGCGAGGATGCGGCGCAGCACCTCGGGGTCCATGCCCGCGCCGTCGTCCTCGATCACCACCAGGGCCTCGGCGCCGGCGTCCTGCGCGGTGAGCTGGATGTGGCATTTGTCCGCCTTGCCTTCCAGGCCGTGCTTGACGGCGTTCTCCACCAGCGGCTGCAGGCAGAGGAACGGCAGGGCCACCGGCAGCACCTCGGGGGCGATCTGCAGGGTGACGGAGAGGCGGTCGCCGAAGCGTGCCCGCACCAGGGCCAGGTAGTGGTCGATGGCGTGCAGCTCGTCGGCGAGGGTGGTGAAGTCGCCGTGCCGGCGGAACGAGTAGCGGGTGAAGTCGGCGAACTCCAGCAGCAGCTCGCGGGCCCGCTCGGGGTCGGTGCGCACGAAGGAGGCGATCACCGCGAGCGAGTTGAAGATGAAGTGCGGGGAGATCTGGGCGCGCAGGGCGCGGATCTCGGCCTCGATGAGCCGGGTGCGGGACTGGTCGAGGTCGGCCAGCTCCAGTTGGACGGAGACCCAGCGAGCGACCTCCCCGGCCGCCCGGACCAGTACCGCCGACTCGCGGGGCGCGCAGGCCACCAGCGTGCCGTGCACCCGGTCGTCGACGGTGAGCGGGGCGACGACGGCCCAGCGCACGGTGCAGTCGGGGGTGTCGCAGGTGAGCGGGAAGGCCTCGCCGCGGCCGGTGTCGAGCGGTCCTGCCAGGCGGGCCATGACCTCCTCGCGGTGATGGGAGCCCACGCCGTCCCAGACCAGCACCCGCTCGCGGTCGGTGAGGCACAGGGCGTCGGTGCCGAGCAGGGAGCGCAGTTTGCGGGCGGCTTTGCGCGCGGTCTCCTCGGTGAGGCCCGCCCGCAGCGGGGGCGTGGCCAGGGAGGCGGTGTGCAGGGTCTCGAAGGTGGCGTGCTCGACGGGGGTGCCGAGGCCGGCCAGGCTGGACGGGCGGGCGGTGCGCCGGCCCAGCCAGAAGCCCGCCGCCAGCAGCGGCAGCACGGCGACCAGGAGCCCCGCGAGGAATCCGCTCATGGCGACACCTCCGTCCGCGTCTCCTCGGGCAGATGGAAGCGGGCCAGCACGGCCGCGGTGCCGGGCGGAACCCGGCCGGGGGTGGCCAGGGACACCAGGATCATGGTGAGGAAGCCCAGCGGCACCGACCACAGGGCGGGCCAGGCGAGCAGGGCGTGCCAGGGGCCCTCGCCCGGGTAGCCGGTCATGGTGGCGGCGACGGCGAGGAAGGCCGAGCCGCCGCCCACCAGCATCCCCGCGGCGGCGCCGGGCGGGGTGAGCCGGCGCCACCAGATGCCGAGGACCAGCAGCGGGCAGAACGACGAGGCCGACACGGCGAAGGCGAGACCCACGGCGTCGGCGACCGGGAGCCCGCCGAGCAGGAAGGTCAGGGTCACGGGCACGGCCATGGCCAGCACCGTGCCCAGCCGGAAGTGCCGCACGCCCCGCGAGGGCAGCATGTCCTGGGTGAGCACTCCGGCGACCGCCATGGTCAGCCCGGACGCCGTGGACAGGAACGCGGCGAAGGCGCCGCCGGCGACCAGCGCGCCGAGCAGGTCGCCGCCCACTCCCCCGATCATCCGGTCGGGCAGCAGCAGCACGGCGGCGTCCGCGTTGCCGGTGAGGGTCAGCTCCGGTGCGTAGAGGCGGCCGAGCGCGCCGTAGACGGGCGGCAGCAGGTAGAAGGCACCGATCAGGCCGAGGACGGCGACGGTGGTGCGGCGGGCGGCCACCCCGTGCGGGCTGGTGTAGAAGCGCACCACCACGTGCGGCAGGCCCATGGTGCCGAAGAAGGTGGCGAGGATCAGGCCGTACGTGGCGTACAGCGGGCGCTCCTCGCGGGACTCGGCGCGGGACGGGGAGACGGCGTCGTCGCCGCCCCGTCCGGCGGCGGGCACCTCGGTGCCCTCGGCGAAGGTGAGCCGGGTGCCGCCCTCGATGTGGTGGGTGCCGGCCGGCAGGACGAACTCGGCGCCGTCGTGGGCGGTGCCGTCGACGGTGCCGTCCACGGTCACGGTGAGCGGCTTGTCCAGGCGCAGGTCGAGGCTGTCGTGGACGCGTACGGCCCGCTGTTCGCGGAAGGAGGCCGGCTCGTCGAAGGCGTGGGTGGGGGCGCCGTCGCCCTGCCAGGCGAGGACCAGGAAGAACGCGGGCACCAGCAGTGCGGTGAACTTCAGCCAGTACTGGAAGGCCTGCACGAAGGTGATGCTGCGCATGCCGCCGGCGGCGACGATCACGGTGACCACCACGGCGACGATCACCCCGCCGAGCCAGTCGGGTGTGCCGGTGAGCACGGTCAGGGTGAGCCCGGCGCCCTGCAGCTGGGGCAGCAGATACAGCCAGCCGACGCCGACCACCAGCACGCCGGCCATCCGCCGGACCGTCTGCGAGGCGAGCCGCGCCTCGGCGAAGTCGGGCAGCGTGTAGGCGCCGGAGCGGCGCAGCGGGGCGGCGACGAAGAGCAGCAGCACCAGATAGCCGGCGGTGTAGCCGACCGGGTACCAGAGCATGTCCGGGCCCTGGACCAGGACGAGCCCGGCGATGCCCAGGAAGGACGCGGCGGAGAGGTACTCGCCGCTGATCGCGGCGGCGTTCAGCCGGGGGCCGACGGTGCGGGAGGCGACGTAGAAGTCGGAGGTGGTGCGGGATATGCGCAGGCCGAAGGCGCCCACGAGGACGGTCGCCAGGACGACCAGGGCGACGGCGGGTACGGCGTAGCTGGAGTTCACGGCCCGTCCGGTCCTGTCTCAGCGGTCCTCGACGAGCCGCACGAAGTCGCGTTCGTTGCGTTCGGCGCGGCGGACGTACCAGCGGGCCAGCAGCACCAGCGGGACGTACAGGCCGAAGCCGAGGACGGCCCACTCCAGGCGGCGGGCGTCGGGGGCGGCGGCGAAGACCAGCGGGAGCGGGCCGATGAGCAGGGCGAGGACGGCGAACACGGTCAGTCCGGTGCGCAGCTGGATGCGGATGAGCGAGCGGACGTAGGTGTGCCCGAGGGTGGTCTGCTCGTCGATCTCGGTGCGGGGCCGGTAGTAGCCGGTGGTGCGCCGGGCCCGGCGGGGCGGTCCGGTGACCACCACGCGGCGTTCGGTCGGATCCTGGGGCATGGGGCTTCCCTAGCTCGTCGTGCGGCGCATCAGCAGGTCCCGCAGCTCGCGCGCGTGCCGCCGGCTGACCTGCAGTTCCTCGGACCCGATCAGGACGCTCACCGAGCCCGCGTCCAGCCGCAGCTCGGCGATGTGGCGCAGGGCGACCAGGTGGCGGCGGTGGATGCGGACGAAGCCGCGCGAGCGCCAGCGCTCCTCGAGCGTGGACAGCGGGATGCGCACCAGGTGGCTGCCCCGGTCGGTGTGCAGGCGGGCGTAGTCGCCCTGGGCCTCGACATGGGTGATGTCGTCGACCGGGACGAACCGGGTCACCCCGCCGAGCTCGACGGGGATGTGGTCGGGGTCGGGTTCGCTGACCGGGATCCGCGGGGCGGCGCCGCGCTGGGCGGCGGCCCGGCGGACGGCCTCGGCCAGCCGCTCCTTGCGCACGGGCTTGAGGACGTAGTCGACGGCCTTCAGGTCGAAGGCGCGGACGGCGAAGTCCTCATGAGCGGTGACGAACACGACGAGCGGCGGCCTGGCGAATCCGGTGAGCAGGCGCGCGAGGTCGAGGCCGTCGAGGCCGGGCATCTGGATGTCGAGGAAGACCACGTCGATGGCGTCGGGTCCGTCGGGTCCGGACTCCAGGGCGCGGTTGATGCGGCGCAGCGCCTCGGTGGCGTCCGTGGCGCCCTCGGCACTGCGGATGCGCGGGTCGGCGTTGAGCAGGTACAGCAGTTCCTCCAGCGAGGGACGTTCGTCGTCGACGGCCAGAGCGCGCAGCATGATGCGGAGTTTAGGGGCGGGATCCGCCTCGGGTACATGCCGGGACGTGCGCGTTCTCGGCGGAGCCGCATTCCGGCGAGGGCTGGATACAGTGCCCGCATGAACAGCAGGCCCGCCTCCTTCGACGAACTCGACCGGAAGATCGTCACCGCCCTGATGGCGAACGCCAGGACGTCCTTCGCCGAGATCGGCGCGGCGATCGGGCTGTCGTCGACCGCGGTCAAGCGCCGGGTGGACCGGCTGCGGGAGAGCGGGATCATCACCGGGTTCACCGCGACCGTGCGTCCCTCCGCGCTCGGCTGGCGCACCGAGGCGTACGTCGAGGTGTACTGCGAGGGCGCGGCGCCGCCGCGAAGGCTGGCGGAGGTGGTGCGCGGCTACCCGGAGATCGCCGCGGCCATGACGGTGACCGGCGGCGCGGACGCCCTGCTGCATGTGCGGGCACGGGACGTGGAGCACTTCGAGGAGGTGCTGGAGCGGATCCGTGCCGAGCCGTTCATCCGGAAGACGATCAGCGTGATGGTGCTGTCCCACCTGCTGCCGGACAGCCCGGAGGCCGGCGCCAGCCAGCTCGCCCCGGATGGCGCAACAGACGTGCGCTGAGCAGGGGCAATACGCAGTATTGCTGCATGAGGACGCAGCTCTTGTTCCTTGTCGCCCCTCGGGGTCGCTTCCTAACGTGGAGTCATCCCTAGCCGACAGCGCGTGGAAGCGGAGGAACCCCTTCGTGCCTGGATCACGTGTGGCGTCCCCGCGGCGATACCTCGTCTGCGAACCCGGATTCTTCGCCGTGCGGTACGCGATCAACCCCTGGATGCATCCCGACCGGCCCGTGGACACGGCGCTCGCGCAGCGGCAGTGGCGCACGCTGGTCGACACCTACCGGGCCCACGGGCATACCGTGGAGACGGTGGAACCGGTGCCCGGTCTGCCCGACATGGTGTTCGCCGCGAACGCGGCGGTCGTCGTGGAGGGCAAGGTGTTCGGCTCGCTGTTCCACGCGCCCGAGCGGCGCCCGGAGTCCGTGCCGTACCAGACCTGGTTCAAGGACCGGGGCTTCGACGTCCATCAGCCCGAGTCGGTGTGCGAGGGCGAGGGCGATCTGGTGCCGGCCGGACGCTGGATCCTCGCGGGCACCGGGTTCCGCACCACGCGGGAGGCGCATCGTGAGGCGCAGGAGTTCTTCGGAGTTCCGGTGATCAGCCTGACGCTGGTGGATCCGTACTTCTACCACCTGGACACGGCACTGTTCGTGCTGGACGGCGAGAACGTCGCCTACTACCCGGAGGCGTTCTCGCCCGGCAGCCGCGAGGTGCTGAAGCGGCTGTACCCGGACGCGGTGATCGCCACCCGTGACGACGCGATGGCCTTCGGGCTGAACTCCGTCTCCGACGGACGCCATGTGTTCATCTCGCCGGGCGCGACGGCGCTCGCCGACCGGCTGGCCGACCGCGGCTATGTTCCCGTCCCCGTCGATCTGTCCGAGTTCCACAAGGCAGGCGGCGGCATCAAGTGCTGCACTCAGGAGATCCGCTCATGACCTCTGTCGCCCGTACCCGTTCGTCCGCCGAGCTGATCCGGGCGGAGGAACCGGTTCTCGCGCACAACTACCACCCGCTGCCCGTGGTCGTGGCCCGTGCGGAGGGCGCCTGGGTGGAGGACGTGGAGGGCCGCCGCTACCTCGACATGCTGGCCGGCTACTCGGCGCTGAACTTCGGCCACCGGCATCCGGCGCTGATCGAGGCGGCGCACCGCCAGCTGGACCGGCTCACCCTCACCTCGCGCGCCTTCCACAACGACCGGCTCGCCGGGTTCGCGGAGCGGCTGGCCGCGCTGATCGGGCTGGACATGGTGCTGCCCATGAACACCGGCGCGGAGGCCGTGGAGAGCGGGGTGAAGGTGGCCCGCAAGTGGGCCTACGACGTCAAGGGCGTCCCGGCGGACCGGGCCACGATCGTGGTCGCGGCGGACAACTTCCACGGCCGCACCACCACCATCGTCAGCTTCTCCACCGACGAGGTCGCCCGCAGCGGCTTCGGCCCGTTCACACCCGGCTTCCGGATCGTGCCGTACAACGACCTGGCGGCCATGGAGGCGGCGATCGACGAGACCACCGCCGCGGTGCTGATCGAGCCGATCCAGGGCGAGGCGGGCGTGATCGTCCCGGACGACGGCTATCTGGCGGGCGTGCGGGAGCTGACCAGCCGGAAGGGCTGCCTGTTCATCGCCGACGAGATCCAGTCGGGGCTCGGCCGCACCGGCCGCACCCTGGCGGTGGAGCACGAGTCGGTGATGCCGGACGTGGTGCTGCTCGGCAAGGCGCTGGGCGGCGGGATCGTCCCGGTGTCGGCGGTGGTGGCCCGCCGCGAGGTGCTGGAGGTGCTGCACCCGGGTGAGCACGGGTCGACCTTCGGCGGCAATCCGCTGGCCGCCGCGGTCGGCTCGGCGGTGGTGGACCTGCTGGAGACGGGCGAGTTCCAGCGCCGGGCGGCGGAGCTGGGCGTGGTGCTGCGCGGGGGACTTCAGTCCCTGGTCGGCAGGGGCGTCGTCGGGTTCCGCTCGCGCGGTCTGTGGGCCGGCGTGGACATCGACCCGGATCTCGGCACGGGCCGTGACATCAGCGAGCGCCTGATGCGGGAGGGGGTCCTCGTCAAGGACACCCACGGGTCCACGATCCGTCTGGCGCCGCCGCTGACCATCACCGCGGACGAGCTGCGGGGCGCCCTGCAGACGCTGGAGAAGGTGCTGGTCCAGGGAGCCTGACCGGCAGAACCCGTGATCCGCTCGCTCCGCCCGCGGCCGTCCCAGTCCCTGAGACCCGGTCCCGCCCGAGGCGCCCCGATCACCGGCAAGGGTGAAGATTGGGGCATGAGGTGATAGACCACTCTCAGGCGACAGAGAGGTCGGCCGTGGGCGGACACAACGAGCAGGACGCGGCCCGGCAGGGGTTCGACGTGGCCGACGCCGCTCCCCTGCTGCTCGACCCGGCGGGCGTGGTGGCGAGCTGGACCGCACGGGCCGAGCGGCTCCTCGGGTACACGGCGGCGGAGGCCGTGGGCAGCAAGCTCGCCGAACTGCTGACCGACGAGGACTCCCTGCGGGTGCCGGAGCTGGTGGAACGGAGCCGCTCCGACGGCGGCTGGACCGGACTGCTGACGGCCCGGCACCGCGACGGGCGGTCCCTGGGTCTCTCCGTGCGTGTCACACCGACGGTGGACCCGCGGGGTGGTGCCTCCCTGCTGGTCCTGCTGTCGGAGACGGGCGAGGACACCGGCTGGGCGATGAGCCGCACGGTGCTGGAGCAGATGGTCTCCGGGTCCCCGATCGGCATCGCGATCGTGGACACGGACCTGAGGTACGTGTGGTCGAACGCGGCCCTGGAGCAGTTCGGCGGCGGCGGCGCCGACCAGCGCATCGGCCTGCGGTTCGCCGAGATCCAGCCGGGCATGGACGCCGACGCCGTCGAGGACCGGATGCGGCAGGTGCTGGCGACCGGCGAACCGGTGGTCGGCTACGAGCATGTCGGCCAGGTCCGCTCGGCGCCGCTGCGCGAGACGGCCCACATGATCTCGTTCAACCGTCTGGACGACGAGCAGGGCCGCCCGATGGGCGTGTACTACACGGTCGTCGACATCACCGAGCGGCATCGCGCCCGCCAGCGGCTCGCACTCCTCGACCGGGCCGGCGAGCACATCGGACGCTCCCTGGACATCATGCGCACCGCGCAGGAACTGGCGGATGTCGCCGTGCCCGGGCTCGCGGACGTGGTCACCGTCGATCTGCTGGAGACCGTGCTGCACGGCGCCGAGCTGCCGCCCGGACCGCTGGCGGGGACCGACACCGTGGCGCTGCGCCGGGCGGGCCAGAAGTCCTCACAGGGCAAGCTGCCCGACTCCGTGGTGGAGATCGGCGAGGTGGCCGGCTACCGGGCCGGTTCGCCGCCGGTGCTCTGCCTGACCTCGGGCCGCTCCTGGCGGCAGGACGAGCTGACCCCGCTCGCCCTGGAGTGGGCGGTCGGCACGGCGGGCGACCGGGAGAACACCTTCCTGGAGCTGGGCCTGCAGAGCGCGCTGATCGTGCCGATCCGCGCCCGCGGCGTCACCCTGGGCGTCACCACGTTCTTCCGCCGCCTGCGCCAGCAGCCCTTCGACGCGGACGACGTGCATCTGGCGGAGGAGCTGGTCGCGCGCGCCGCCCTGTGCGTGGACAACGCCCGCCGCTACACCCGGGAGCGGGACGCGGCGCTGGTGCTGCAGCGCAGCCTGCTGCCCCGGCGGATGCCCGAGCAGGACGCCGTGGAGGTGGCCGCCCACTACCGGCCCGCCGACGAGCTGACCGGGCTGGGGGGTGACTGGTACGACCTGATCCCGCTGTCGGGCGCCCGGGTCGCCATGGTCGTCGGGGAGGTGCCCGGGCACGGCATCGACGCAGCGGCGGGGATGGGGCGCCTGCGGACGGCGGTACGCACGCTGGCCGCGCTGGACCTGCCGCCCGAGGAGGTGCTGGCGCACCTGGACGACCTGGTGGCCCGCACGGCCCGTGACGAGGGCCCGCACGACGGGGACGCGGGCGAGCACTCCTTCGTGGAGCCCGTCGGCAGCGGCTGCGTCTACGTCGTCTACGACCCGGTCGACGGCCGGTGCACCATGGCCGCGGCCGGGCATCCGGCGCCGGCCCTGGTGACGCCGGACGGCACGGTGAGCTTCGTGGAGCTTCCGCAGGGTCCGGCGCTCGGCGTGGGCGGGCCGCCGTTCGAGTCGGTGGAGATGACCCTGGCGGAGGGGACGACGCTCGCCCTGCACACCGACGGTCTGCTGGCCCGCGACGACGAGGGGTCCCGGCCGGCCGCCGAGGCCTGCCTGCCCCAACCGGCGGAGCAGCAGCGGCTGGAGCGGCTGCGTGCGGTGCTGACGGAGCGCACCACCACCCTGGAGGAGCAGTGCCGGGCCGTGGTGGACACCCTGGCCCCCGCCCACCCCTACGACGACGTCGCGCTCCTGATGGCCCGCACCAAGCGGCTGGATCCGGAGCGGATCGCCGCCTGGGACCTGCCAGGGGACCCCGCGATGGTGGCCGAGGCCCGCAGGACGGTCACCCGGCAGCTGGCCGAGTGGGAGCTGGAGGATCTGGTCTTCACCGCGGAGCTGCTGGTGAGCGAGCTGGTCACGAACGCCATCCGGTACTCCCCCGGCCCGGTCCGCCTGCGGCTGATCCGCGAACGCGCGCTGGTGTGCGAGGTCTTCGACGCCGGCGCGACCGCCCCGCACCTTCGCCATCCGCGCGCCATGGACGAGGGCGGCCGGGGCCTGCTCCTGGTGTCCCAGCTGGCCGAACGCTGGGGCACCCGCTTCGTGCCGGACGGCAAGATCATCTGGGCCGAGCTGACCCTGGCGGGCGGGGGCGACTGAGGCGGAGCGGCCTTCGCAGGCGGGCCGCCGGGCGGGCGGGCCGAGGGGACCGTGCCGTGCGTCAGGCGCGGGAGGCGTCCAGGCCGGCCACCCGGGCGACGTTCTGCCGGTCCTCGGGGTCGTCGCTGGGGGCGCCCGCGAACCAGGCGTCGAGGATCTCCTTCAGCAGCGGCTCGGAGGTCAGGCGCAGGCTCAGGGCGAGCACATTGGCGTCGTTCCAGCGGCGGGCCCCGTCCGCCGTGTACGCGTCGGTGCACAGGGCGGCCCGCACGCCGGGCACCTTGTTCGCGGCGATGGAGGCTCCGGTGCCGGTCCAGCAGCACACCACGGCCTGGTCGGCCGTGCCGTCGGCGACCTCGCGGGCGGCGGCCTCGCTGCACGCGGCCCACTGGGCGTCGTCCCCGGGGCTCAGTGCGCCGTGCGGGCGCACCTCGTGCCCTCGCTCGCGCAGCTCGGCGACGAGCGCCCGGGCCACGGGTTCGTCCATGTCGGAGGAGACGGAGATCCTCATGCCCGCGAGCCTACTCGGCCCTCGGGCCGGCCGGGAACCGGTGCCGGGCCGGGTGGCGATCACCGTCCCGATCCGGTCATCCCGCCGATCGGGTGTTGCCCCCGGCGCGGTGGGCGGAAGAGGCTGTCGCTGCGGTCCTCCCCAGCCGCACACGTCCCCGAGGACTCTCGTCCGGATCACCCCGCTCACGGAGCCGGCCAGGCGCCCACGACGTCCCGCGGGCCGGTCCGGACGAAAGGCTCTGGCGGCGCATGCGCTGACGGGCGTTCAGGCGCCGGGCCGCGGCCACGGGCCGCTCAGGGCGGACGTGGTGCCGGGCCGCACGGCCCGGACCTAGACTGGCACCCCTACGACGTGCCGGTTGACCTGCTGGAACACGGCGGACGAGGGTCCGCCAGAGTCGAGGAGCGTGCCCTTGTTCTACTACCTGCTGAAATATGTGCTGCTGGGGCCGCTGCTGAGACTGGTGTTCCGGCCCCGAATAGAGGGCCTGGAGCATGTGCCGTCCAGCGGACCGGCCATCATCGCGGGCAACCATCTGTCGTTCTCCGACCACTTCCTGATGCCCGCGGTGCTCAAACGGCGCATCACCTTTCTCGCCAAGGCCGAGTACTTCACCGGCCCCGGCCTCAAGGGGAAGCTGACCGCGTTCTTCTTCCACAGCGTGGGCCAGATCCCGGTGGACCGGTCCGGCAAGGAGGCCGGGCAGGCGGCGATCCGCGAGGGCCTCGGCGTCCTGTCCAAGGGCGAGCTGCTGGGCATCTACCCGGAGGGCACCCGGTCGCACGACGGCCGTCTCTACAAGGGCAAGGTCGGCGTCGCCGTGATGGCGCTCAAGGCCGGTGTCCCGGTCATCCCGTGCGCGATGATCGGCACCTTCGAGGCGCAGCCGCCCGGGAAGGTCGTCCCGCGCATCCACCCGGTGCGGATCCGCTTCGGCGAGCCCCTCGACTTCTCCCGCTACGCCGGGATGGAGAACGAGAAGGCGGTGCTGCGCGCCGTCACCGACGAGATCATGTACGCGATCCTCGCCCTGTCCGGGCAGGAGTACGTCGACAAGTACGCCGCGGTGGTCAAGGCCGAGGAGGCCGAGCGCAAGAGCGCGGGCGGGGAGAAGCGGCGGCTGCGCCGGGCGTCGTAGCGCCCTCGCGCGGCGGCGGAACGACGACGGGGCGGCCGGGAATCTCCCGGGCGCCCCTCGTCACGGGTGAGCCCTGCGGCCCGGCTACGGCTTGGGCGTGGCGTGCGGTGCGCAGGTCACGTCGGAGCGGTCCAGCTCACCGCGGAGCAGATAGGCGTCCACGCGCTCGTTGATGCACGTGTTGACGAGCCCGGTGACGCCGTGCGAGCCGGCGTCCTTCTCGGTGATGAGCCGGGAGCCCTTGAGCCGCTTGTGCAGCTCGACGGCGCCCCCGTACGGGGTGGCGGCGTCCCGCTCGGCCTGGACGATCAGCACCGGCGGCAGGCCCTTGCCGGTCCTGACGTCGACGGGCGTTCGCTGCTTGACCGGCCAGGTGGCGCACGGGAGGTTCATCCAGGTGTTGGCCCAGGTCAGGAACGGGTGGTCACGGTGCAGCCGGGTGCTGTCGCGGTCCCACTTCTTCCAGTCGGCGGGCCACTTGGCGTCGGTGCACTCGACGGCCGTGTAGACGGCGTTGCCGTTCTCCTCGGCGGCGTTGCCCGCGGTGTCGGACGGATCGGGGGCCGCGGCGTCGACCAGCGCCTGGGTGTCGCCGGCGACGTACTTGCTGAACACCTCGGCCACCGGCACCCATGCGGAGTCGTAGTACGGGGCGCTGGAGAAGTAGGAGATGAGCTCGGCCGGGCCGACGACACCGCCGAGCGGCTTCTCCGCCGCGGTGGCGCGCAGCTTCAGCCACTGGGCCTGGACGGCCTCGCGGGTGGTGCCGAGGTGGAAGGTGGCGTCGTTCTTCGCCACCCAGTCCTGCCAGTCCTTCCAGCGGCCCTCGAAGGCGACGTTCTGGTCGAGGTTGGCCTGGTACCAGATCTTCTCGCGGGACGGGTTGACCACACTGTCGACGACCATGCGGCGGACGTGGCCCGGGAAGAGGGTCGCGTAGACGGCGCCGAGGTAGGTGCCGTAGGAGACGCCGAGGAAGTTGAGCTTCTTCTCGCCCAGGGCGGCGCGGATGACGTCGAGGTCGCGCGCGGTGTTCGGGGTGGTCATGTGGGGCAGCATGGCGCCGCTGCGCTCGTGGCAGCCCTTGGCGTACTGGCGGGCCAGTGCGCGCTGGTGGCGCTTGTCGGCCTCGGAACGCGGCACCGGGTCCGGCTTGGGCGCCTTGACGAACTCCTGCGGGTCGGCGCAGGAGATGGGCGCGGACCTGCCGACACCGCGCGGGTCGAAGCCGACGAAGTCGTAGGCCTTGGCGGCGTTCGCCCAGACCGGGTTCTCGCTCGTCACACGGACCGGGAAGCGCAGTCCGGAGCCGCCGGGGCCGCCCGGGTTGTACAGCAGCGCGCCCTGACGCTCGCTCCTGCTGCCGGTGCTGGCGATGCGGTCGACGGCGAGCTTGATCTGCTTGCCGTGGGGCTTGGCGTAATCGAGCGGTACCGTGACCCAGCCGCACTGGATGGGCTCGGGCAGGTTCCAGTCGGCGGGGCAGTCCTGCCAGTCGATGCCGGTCCTGGCGGCCTTGGCGGCGGCGACGGCGACGCCCCTGGCCTCACGGTCCGTGCCACGGTGGCTGGTCGGGTCCGCCGTGGCGCTGGCGGTGGGCGCCGTGACGGCGCCGGCTATGAGCGTCGCGGTGACGAGCACTCCGGCCGAGCCGAGCGCGGTCGCCCTCCGCTTCGGTCTGGTGTCCCTCAAGTGGGGCCTCCCCGTTTCATCGTCGTGATGGGGTACGGGGGATCCTCGCCGCTGCGAGGTGTCCGGCGACAGGGGCGGCCACGCTTCTTTGCCAATCCGATAACCGGATAAGGGAGTTCGGTCAGGCGGACACCGTGGTGAGCAGCTCCAGTGCCGCGTCCAGCTCGCGCCGCAGCAGCAGCGCGTCCGGGGCGACGGCGGTGACCAGGACGGCAGGTCCGGCCAGCGGCAGCACGACGGTGGTCTCGCTCAGCGCCCGTGCGGCGACCGGGTGCTCCGCGAACCTGGGGTGCGCGACCAGGAGTTGTCCGGCGGCCCGGTGTCCGGCGAGCACCGCGGGCCCGTCCCAGCCGCCGGGTGCCCCGGCGCCGCAGGCCAGCTCCTGGTCCAGGACGGTGCGTCCCGCGATCCGCAGGGTGAGCCGTCCGGCCAGTCCCCCCGGCTGCTCCCCCACCCGCCCGAGCACCTGCTCCTCGCGGAGCACCAGACGGGCGCCGGGAGCGAGGTCGGCCTCGGTGGACATGCGCAGCTCGCAACCTCGTGCGCAGATCAACTGCTCGGGCAACCAGTGGAGTTCGGCGCCGTCGGCGACGGTGAGCCGCACGTCGTGGCGTGCCTCGCCGCCGTGCTGTCCGGGCAGCGCGAGGGTGGCGGCGGCCGAACCCACGCGCAGCCGCGCGCCCGGTTCCGCGTCCGCCCGCACCGTGAAGTGGTCGCCGCCGAGCGGTCCGCTCATGGCGCCGACCAGCAGCACGTGCGCCTCGCCGCCGCTGCCCCGGGTCCGCCGCAGTGCGAGCGGACCGTCGCTCGCCAGCACGGGCAGACTCGTTCCGCCACGGCCGTCGCCCCGAGCGCGGATCCGGGCGGTGGCGCGGACCCCGGTGGTGTTCACGCGGTCCACGCCGCGGCGCGCCGGCGCACCCAGTCGGCGACTTCGGCGGCGCCCGGCTCGCCGCGCAGCGACTGGAACACCACCGGCAGCTCACCGCGCTGCGCCCGCGCGTCGAAGGCCATGCGCGCCAGGTCGGCGCCCACGTACGGGGCCAGGTCGGTCTTGTTGACGACCAGCAGGTCGGCGGTGGTCACCCCGGGGCCGCCCTTGCGGGGGATGTCGTCCCCGCCGGCCACGTCGATGACGAAGATCTGTGCGTCGACGAGCCCCTTGGAGAAGGTGGCGGTGAGATTGTCGCCGCCGGACTCGACCAGGATCAGGTCCAGCGGTCCGACCGTGTCCTCCAGCTCCTCCACCGCCTCGAGGTTGGCGGAGATGTCGTCACGGATCGCGGTGTGGGGGCAGGCGCCGGTCTCGACGGCGGTGATCCGCTCGGGCGGCAGTACGGCCTGCCGGAGCAGGAACTCGGCGTCCTCGCGGGTGTAGATGTCATTGGTGACGACGGCCAGCGACAGCTCCGTGCGCAGGGCCCGGCAGAGGGCGGCGACGGTGGCGGTCTTCCCGGAGCCCACGGGTCCGCCGAGGCCGATCCGCAGGGCGCGGCGGGTGCCGTCCGGGCAGCGGGCGTCGGCACCGACGGCGGCCGGGCCCGGGTGGGCGTGGTCGAGGTGCATGTCGGTCGGCTCCTGTCTGGCGGTTGTGTCTCTGGCCGGTTCGCAGTCGGCAGCGGGGGCGGGCGCGGGGTGGGGCTCCTACGAGGCGAACAACCGCACCGGACGGGCCGCGTGCAGTTCCGCCCCGATCTCCAGCAGGGGTGCGGAGCACGCGGGCAGGGCGTCGGCGCCCTCGTGGGCCGCCGTACGGGCCGCTCGCACCGCCTGGCCGGCGACGTGGTCCAGGTCCGGGGCGAGCCGGGCCAGCACCCCCGTGGCGTCGAACGGGTCGAGGCTCAGCAGCCGCACGGTCGCCGACGCCGGTCCGCTCACGCTCTCGTAGGCGGCGCAGTGGGCGGCGTCCCGCGCGTCCAGCCCGGCCGCCCGTGCCACCACGCCGAGCGCCACCGGCTGGTGCGCGCCTGTGGGGAACCGGGCCGCCAGTGCGTCGAGTTCGCCGCACGGCCAGGTCGCGCGCGCCGCGCGCAGCAGCTGCCGGCCCAGCTTCCGGGCGGCCGCGCGCAGTGCGGGCGCGGGGGTGCGGGCGTCGGCCGCGGCGTCCAGCTCCCCGGGATCGACGCCGAGCGCGGCCGCCGCCGCCAGGGACGCCGCCACCAGGCCGGAGGTGGTGAGCCGGCCCCGGCAGAAGTCCTCCAGACTCGCCGCCCCGGTGATCCGTCCGGCCCGGACGGCGGCCTCCGCGCCCCCGGAGTGGGCGTGCCCGCCCGCCGGGAAGCGGCCGTCGGCCAGCACGAGCAGCGCGGCCCTCGACATGCCGCCCACCTCCTCTCACGGCAACGGTCAGAACAGGAAGTAGCGCTGGGCCATGGGCAGTTCCGCCGCCGGGGTCGCCTCGACCAGCTCGCCGTCGATGTGCACCGCGAAGCTGTCCGGGTCGATGCGCACCTCGGGCAGGGCGTCGTTCTCCCGCATGCCGGCCTTGGTGACCCGGCGCGTGGACTCGATCGCGACGAACCTCTTGCCGAGCGCCAGGCGTTCCGGCAGCCCGTCCTCGATGGCCGCCGGGGCGACGAAGTTGACCGAGTTGGCGGCGGGCGCCCGACCGGTCGCCCCGTACATCGGGCGCGGCAGGACCGGCTGCGGGGTGGGGACGGAGGCGTTGGCGTCGCCCATCTGCGCGTAGGCGATCTGGCCGCCCTTGAGGACCAGGAGGGGCTTCACGCCGAAGAACGCCGGGTCCCACAGCACCAGATCGGCGAGCTTGCCGCTCTCCACGGAGCCGATCTCGCGGGCCAGACCCTGGGCGAGCGCGGGGTTGATGGTGTATTTGGCGACATAGCGACGCACCCGGTGGTTGTCCGCGCGCCCGTCCCCGGGCAGTGCTCCGCGGCGCCGCTTCATCACATGGGCGGTCTGCCAGGTCCGCAGGATCACCTCGCCGACGCGCCCCATGGCCTGGGAGTCGGAGGAGATGACGGAGATCGCGCCCAGGTCGTGCAGGATGTCCTCGGCCCCGATGGTGGACGGCCGGATGCGGGACTCGGCGAAGGCGAGGTCCTCGGGCACCGCCGGATTGAGGTGGTGGCACACCATCAGCATGTCGAGGTGCTCCTCGGCGGTGTTGACGGTGAACGGCCGGGTCGGGTTGGTCGAGCTGGGCAGCACGTTGGGCTCGCCGACCACGGTCATGATGTCGGGCGCGTGGCCGCCGCCCGCGCCCTCGGAGTGGTAGGCGTGGATGCCGCGTCCGGCGATCGCGGCGAGCGTGTCGCCCACGAACCCGGCCTCGTTGAGGGTGTCCGTGTGGATGGCGACCTGGACGCCGGTGCGGTCGGCGACGGTGAGCGCCGCGTCGATGACCGCCGGGGTCGAGCCCCAGTCCTCGTGCAGCTTCAGGCCCACGGCGCCGCCCCGGATCTGGGAGAGCAGCGCCTCGTGGGACACGGTGTTGCCCTTGCCGAGCAGGCCGATGTTGAGCGGGTGGGCCTCCATCGCCTCCAGCATCCGGGCCAGGTGCCAGGGTCCGGGGGTGACGGTGGTCGCCTTGGTGCCCTCGGCGGGCCCGGTGCCGCCGCCGACCAGGGTGGTGATGCCCGACGCGAGCGCCTCGTCGGCGAGCTGCGGGCAGATGAAGTGCACATGGGCGTCGACGGCGCCGGCCGTGAGGACCCGCCCGTTGCCGGCGATGATCTCGGTCTCGGGGCCGATGACGAGGTCCGGATGGACGCCGTCCATGGTGTCGGGATTGCCCGCCTTGCCGATGCCGGTGATCCTGCCGTCGCGGATACCGACGTCGGCCTTGACCACACCCCAGTGGTCGACGATCACCGCGCCGGTGATCACGGTGTCGGGGGTGCCGTCCGCGCGGGCGGCGCGGGACTGGCCCATGGACTCGCGGATGACCTTGCCGCCGCCGAACACGGCCTCGTCCCCGGCGCGTCCGGGCCCGCCGGAGCGGTCCTCCTCGATCTCCACGAGCAGATCGGTGTCGGCGAGCCGGATGCGGTCTCCGGTGGTGGGGCCGAACAGGTCGGCGTAGGCGGCGCGGGAGAGCTCAGGCATCGAGGGCACCTCCGGTCTCCCCGCGCAGTCCGGGCACCACCCGGGCTCCGGCGAGCGGCACGAGCGACACCTCGACGGGGATGCCGGGCTCGAAGCGCACGGCGGTCCCGGCGGCGATGTGGAGCCGTTTGCCCCGGGCCGCCGCACGGTCGAAGTCCAGGCCGGGATTGGCCTCGGCGAAGTGGTAGTGGGAACCGACCTGGACGGGGCGGTCGGCGGTGTTGAGGACGGTGAGGCGGGTGACCTCGCGGCCCTCGTTGTATGCGATCGGGTCCTCGGCGTAGAGGATCTCTCCGGGAATCACGGCGGCCCCCCTCAGACGATCGGCTCGTGGACGGTGACGAGCTTGGTGCCGTCCGGGAACGTGGCCTCGACCTGCACCTCGTGGATCATCTCCGGGACGCCCTCCATCACGTCGTCCCTGGTGAGCAGGGTGCGTCCGGAGGCCATGAGTTCGGCGACGGTCCGGCCGTCGCGGGCGCCCTCGAGGATGTGCGAGGTGATCAGGGCGACCGCCTCGGGGTGGTTCAGTCTCAGTCCGCGTGCCCGGCGCTGGGCGGCCACATCGGCCGCCACATGGATCAGCAGCCTCTCCTGCTCGTGCGGCGTCAGTTGCACGGCGTCCCACCTCACACTTCTCGCTGCGGACCGGTCGCGGCCCGGCGGCCCGTGCCACGGGGCGACGTCCCTGGTGGCGTGGAGGGGGAGGCTAGTGCGACGGCGTTTCGAGCGCGTTAACCGTGCAGCGGGGCCCGGCGGGGCCGGGCAGTCGCGGGCAGCGGGCGCGCCGCCCGGCCGGAGTCAGGAGGGGGCCGGCCCTCGGTGTTCGGCAGCGATGCCGAAGCGACGGCGTTCGTCCGCTGCGGACGCCGGGGAGATCTCGCGGACGGTCGACACGGCGCTGATCACCGGTTCCCCGGTGGCGGTCGCCGGCTCCTGGAGCTGCTCGAGCTCCTCCAGTCGTCGCAGGTCATCGGCGGAGACGAGGGCGACGAGGGGCTTTCCGTGCCGGGTGACGACGACCCGCTCCCCGCCGTAGACCACGCGGTTGATCAGGTCGGCGAGCTCGGCCCTGGCCTGGGTCACCGGAATCTCGTAAGCCATGACCCCATCATAACGTCACGTACATCCTGTACATTTTTTACAGAGACCGCAGCGACGCGTTCCCACCCGAGGAGGGGTACCCATGGACCGGCCGTACGCCCGTCACGTCCTGCCCGAGTTCACCGAACGCACGGCGACGGGGCAGCGGACCAGTGATCCCTACTCGAAGCTCATGGAGGAGCGGATCGTCCTCCTGGGGACCCCCGTCGACGAGACCTCCGCCAACGACGTGATGGCCCAGTTCATGTACCTCGAGCACCAGGCGCCCGACCGGGACATCTCGCTGTACATCAACTCCCCCGGCGGCTCGTTCCACGCCATGTCGGCGGTCTACGACACGATGCAGTACGTGAACTGCGACGTGGAGACGATCTGCCTCGGGCAGGCGGAGGGTGCCGCGGCGCTGCTGCTGGCCGCCGGGACGCCGGGCAAGCGGTACGTACTGCCCGGGGCGCGCATGGTGCTGCGTCAGCCGGCCTTCGCCGGGCCGGTGGAGGGACAGGCCAGCGATCTGGCCATCCAGGCCGGGGAACTGAACCGCGTCCGGGCCCGCATGGAGGAGATCCTGGTCCGGCACACGGGGCGCAGCGCGGAGCAGGTCCGCTCCGACACGGAGCGGGACACCGTGCTCGACGCACGGGCGGCGGTGGACTACGGCCTCGCGGACCGCATCGTGCCCAGCCGCAAGGGCGCGCGCCCCGGCACGAGGTGAGCCGCCGATGCTGCCACCCGAACTGCCCCCGCTGCCCGCGCTGACCCGCGCCGAGGCGGAGTTGATCGACCGTTACCTCGAAGTCGTGGATCTGCTGGGCCGGATCAACCCGGCGCAGACGGACGAGACCTACCGCGGACTGCGGGCCGCCCAGGCCCTGGTGGGCAAGGCCGTCGCGCTGCGCGACGCCCTGGCGCTGATGCACCGGCGCGGCGAGACCGAGCTGCACTCCGCCACTCTGGCCCGCGCGCTGCGGGTGCTGGACGGTGAACGCCGCACCGCACGCGTGACCTTGCCGCCGCTGTCCACGAGCTGACAGCGGCGGGGCGCACGGATCCGGCGTCCGCGGCCGGAACCTGCGCACCCGCGGCCGGCACCTGCACGTTCAGGCCGACGCCGACGCCTTCAGCCGGAGTTGAAACGGACCAAACGGCGTACCCCCATCCGGCGTAGGAAAACCAGGAGTTTGCGGAGTTCCGAAGTTGCGCCCGAGGCGCGGACGGAGTGCGGAACGGAATATTCCGCCGCTGGTCCGGGGCGCGTCGACGCCCCGGACCGGCCCCCGTCCGCACGCATGTCCACCCGAACGGGTGAGTGGTGAGTAACAACACAAATCCCCGGTTCCGTTGGGAAATCGGGCGGGCCATGGGTCAAGATCCGTGACTGACGACAAGACCCCGCCGCAGCGGCGGGGCGATCCGGGCGGACGCCGAGTCCTGCCGCCGCCCGGATGCCCGGTCGACAGGAAGTGGATCGGCAGGAGTGGAGGACCCAAGCACGACGGGTCGCCGGAACCGCGAGGTTCCGAGCAGCCCTTGGGGTGAAGCCGCACCGTGTGCGGCCGGGCCACTTCGCCAGCCCGAATCCGACAGGTCATCCTTCACAGGCGGCTGACGAAGGGTTGCGCATGACTGCGCTCAATCGTGTCCCGTCTCTGATGGCCCGGGCCGGTACGGCCTCGGCCCTCACCCTCGCCGCCGTGGGCGGCACCATTGCGATCCCCGGCGCCGCCTCGGAGGCGGCCGCCGCGAGCCTGGGCACCAAGGCCCTGAAGGTCGCGGCCTCCAAGAAGGGCGCGCCCTACCAGTGGGGAGCCGCCGGGCCCTACCGATTCGACTGCTCCGGGCTCACCCTGTACTCGTTCAAGAAGGCCGGCAAGAAGCTGCCGCGCACCGCGGCCCAGCAGTACAACCAGACGCGCCACATCTCCGCCTCCAAGCGCAAGGCGGGAGACCTGGTGTTCTTCCACTCGGGCCGCAGCATTTACCACGTCGGCATCTACGCGGGCAAGGGCAAGATCTGGCACGCCCCCAAGACCGGGGACGTCGTGCGACTGCAGAAGATCTGGACCAGCAGCGTCTATTACGGCCGGGTCAAGTGATCACCAGTGCGGCGGCGCGGGAACGCGTCGCCGCGCTGCTTTCCCCTTCCCCACTCCCCCTTCAGGGCTCGGGCTGACCCGTCGTGGCGACCGGCTCCGCGGGGGCGGCGGTCCACGGCAGTTCCACCAGCACGGTCTTGCCGCCCTCCCTGGTGCGGCGCACCCGCAGCCGGCCGCCGCACTCCGCGGTCAGCCAGCGGATGATGACCAGGCCGCGGCCGTTGTCCTGCTGGACCGCCGCCGGCAGCCGCTTGGGCAACCGGGGGTGAGAGTCCGTCACCCCGATGCTCAGCCGCTCGTCCCGGTCGAGGACCAGTCGCACCGTGAACGTGGGCGACTGCCCGAAGGTGTGCTGCACGGCGTTGGTGGCCAGTTCGGAGACGATCAGCCGCACCGTGTCCGACACTTCCGTGTCCTCGGGCATGCCCCATTCCGCCAGCGTGCCCACCACATGGGTGCGGGCCGCGGCGACCGAGGCTGGATCGCTCGGCAGAGTGACGGATGCTTCCAGATGGTCTGCCATGGCGACGTCGTCCCTTTCCACGGGACCGCAGTCCGACACGGAGCGGATGGTTCGAGTACGGTCCCGCACTGGTGCTTCGTCGCCAGAGTGCCATCACCGCACGGCGCGGGGCAGCGATCCACCGGGATATGCATATATCTGTCGCCCAAAGCGGTGAACTCTACGACGGGAGACCGTATTTGGGCGGCCTCTAGGGAGTAAGGGGAGGCCCATGCAGCACGGTCCCGCGGTGCGCCGCCGCAAGCTGGGCGCCGAACTGCGCGCGCTGCGTACCTCGGCGGGGCTCACCAGTGGCGAGGCGGCACGGCTGGTGGGCTGGCACCAGTCGAAGGTGAGCCGGATCGAGACCGGGACGAGCGGAGTGAAACCGGCCGACGTCCGGTTACTGCTCGACACCTACGGTGTGTCCGATCCGCAGCTGCGCCAGCTGCTGCTGGTGCTGGCCGGCTCCGGCGACGGCGGTGGCCGGCATCACTGGTGGCAGGCCTACCGGGGCGTACTGCCGCCGACCTACCGGGACTTCATCAGCCTGGAGTCACAGGCGAGCGCCATGCGCACCCTGGAGACCACCGTGGTCCCCGGGCTGCTGCAGACGCCGGAGTACGCGCGGGCGGTCACCGCCGCCGCCCTGGAAGGGGCCTCGGAGGAGCGGCTGGACGCGCTGGTGGAGGTGCGGCTCGCCCGGCAGGACGTGCTGCGCGCCGATCCCCCGCTGGAGCTGAGTGCCGTACTGGACGAGGCGGTGCTGCGCCGGGAGGTGGGCGGCCCCGGGGTGATGGCCCGTCAGCGGCAACGGCTGATCGAGGCGGCCCGGTTGCCCCATGTCAGGCTGCAGGTGCTGCCGTTCTCGGCCGGGGCGCACATCGGCGTCACCGGCCCTTTCGTCATCTTTTCGTTTTCGCGCACTTCTGATCTGGACGTGGTTGTTCTCGACCACTTGACGAGTAGCCTCTATCTGGAGCGGAAAGAAGACCTCAGGGCGTACACGGAGGCCTTCAACGCCCTTTCCATCCACGCCCTTTCGCCCGAGGACTCGTTGGATTTCATCGCCGGGACAGCTGCCGGCGTGTAAGGAGGCACGATGCCTGCACCGCCTCGGACCGTTCCCTCCCTCTCCACCAGCACGGAACTGCACGGCGTGCGGTGGCTGCGCAGCAGCTACAGCACGGGCGCGAACAACTGCGTCGAGACGGCCGCACCGGCCGCCGGACTGCTCGCCGTGCGCGACTCCAAGGATCCGGCCGGACCCGCACTGCTCTTCTCCCGTGAGAGCTGGGCGCGGTTCCTGACCTCCGTCAGTTGATCCCGCTGGTCCGCTGATCCTCCGGGACCAGCCGATCCGCCGAGATCCGCGACCTGGTGGCCGACGCCACCGGTCCCCCGCATCGGACGACGCACGGCCGTGCCACGCCGACTCACGGTCGCGTCTCGCCGATCACCTGTACAGCGCGATCGATCTCCGCCCCGGAGAGGTCGGCGCGGGCGGTCAGTCTGAGCCGGGAGATGCCGTCGGGCACGGAAGGAGGACGGAAACAGCCCACGGACAGACCGGCCGCCCGGCAGTCGGCCGCCCACTGTACGGCCTGCTCCGGGGACGGAGCGCGCACCGACACCACCGCGGCGTCGGGGCGCACCGCCTCCAGGCCCAGCGCCGTCAGCCGGGAGTGCAGCTCCCGCGCCACGGCGCCCGCGCGCGCCGCCCGTTCCGGCTCGCGGCGCAGCAGCCGCAGCGCGGCCAGGGCCGCGCCCGCGGCCGCGGGGGCGAGCCCCGTGTCGAAGATGAACGTCCGGGCCGCGTTGACCAGATGCCCGATGACCCGGGCGGGGCCCAGCACGGCGCCGCCCTGACTGCCCAGCGACTTGGACAGCGTCACCGTCGCCACCACGTCGTCCGCGCCGGCCAGGCCCGCCGCGTGCGGGGCACCGCGCCCGTCGCGGCCCAGCACGCCCAGACCGTGCGCGTCGTCCACCACCAGGCCCGCGCCGTACTCCCGGCAGGCCGCGGCGAGCGCGGCGAGGGGCGCCGCGTCGCCGTCCACCGAGAAGACCGTGTCCGACACGGCGATGGCCGGTCCGTCGTGCCCGGACAGGGCCTTGCCCACCGCGTCGGGGTCGGCGTGCGCCGCGACCTGGGTGCTGCCCCGCGCCAGCCGGCAGCCGTCGATCAGGGAGGCGTGGTTGCCCGCGTCGGAGACGATCAGCGAGCCGTGCGGGGCCAGCGCGGTGACCGCGGCCAGGTTGGCCGCGTACCCGGAGGAGAAGACCAGGGCGGCCTCGAAGCCGCAGAATTCCGCCAGCTCTTCCTCCAGCTCGGCGTGCAGCTCGGTGCTGCCGGTGACCAGCCGGGAGCCGGTGGCGCCCCCTCCCCAGGTCCGCGCGGCCCGCGCGGCCCCCTCGACGACCTCCGGGTGGCGGGCCAGCCCCAGGTAGTCGTTGCTCGCCAGGTCGAGCAGCGCCGTATCGGCGGCGCGCGGCCGCAGCGTCCGTACGAGTCCGTCGCGGCGGCGCAGCCGCGCCTGCTCGTCGATCCAGCCGAACGCCATGGGTCCTCCGGGCTTTTGTAGGCAGTGCACAGACATTAGCGGCAGGCCGGGCGGGGCACGGTGTGGCAATACCCACACCGCCATCCGGCTCTGTTGTACGAACTCTCCTTGGCCTCGGACCGTCCGGTAGGACAGGATCGGCTCTCATGGACCTGCTGAACACGCTGGTGGACAAGGGGCTTCGGCGCGAGACGCCGACCCGCGAGGAAGCGCTGGCCGTCCTGCGGACGACCGACGACGAGCTGCTCGACGTGGTGGCCGCGGCCGGAAAGGTGCGCCGGCACTGGTTCGGGCGACGGGTGAAGCTCAACTACCTCGTCAATCTCAAGTCCGGCCTGTGCCCCGAGGACTGCTCCTACTGTTCCCAGCGGCTCGGCTCGCAGGCCGGGATCCTGAAGTACACCTGGCTCAAGCCGGACGAGGCGTCCAAGGTGGCCGCCGCGGGCCTCGCGGGCGGGGCCAAGCGGGTGTGCCTGGTGGCCTCCGGGCGGGGCCCCACCGACCGGGACGTCGAGCGGGTGTCCGACACCATCAAGGCGATCAAGGAGCAGAACGAGGGCGTCGAGGTGTGCGCCTGCCTCGGCCTGCTCTCCGACGGCCAGGCGGAGCGGCTGCGCGAGGCCGGAGCGGACGCCTACAACCACAACCTCAACACCTCGGAGGCGACGTACGCGGACATCACCACCACGCACACGTACGCGGACCGGGTGGCCACCGTGCAGAAGGCGCACGCGGCGGGGCTCTCGGCCTGCTCCGGGCTGATCGCCGGCATGGGCGAGAGCGACGAGGACCTGGTCGACGTGGTCTTCTCGCTGCGCGAACTCGACCCCGACTCGGTCCCGGTGAACTTCCTCATCCCGTTCGAGGGGACGCCGCTGGCCAAGGAGTGGAACCTGACGCCGCAGCGGTGCCTGCGGATCCTGGCCATGGTGCGGTTCGTGTGCCCCGATGCGGAGGTGCGGATCGCGGGCGGGCGTGAGGTGCATCTGCGGACCATGCAGCCGCTGGCGCTGCACCTGGCCAACTCGATCTTCCTCGGGGACTACCTCACCAGTGAGGGGCAGGCGGGGAAGGCGGACCTGGAGATGATCGCGGACGCCGGGTTCGAGGTGGAGGGGGCCGACGAGGTGACGCTGCCCGAGCACCGGGCGGTGCGTTCGGGCGGCGCGTGCGGGGCGGACTCGGACGGCGGGGGCGTGTGCGGGTCGCATGCGGGGGACGCCGGCGTGTGCGGCGCGGACTCGGGTGGCGGTGACACGTGCGGGTCGCATGAGGAGGGTGCGGCGGCGCCGGTGTCCGGGCCGCGGCCCGATCTCGTCGCGGTGCGGCGCCGGGGTGCCGGGACGGATCTCGCGCCCAATGCCTGAGCTGTCCCTCTCCGAGGTTCTGGACCTGGACCGGCGGCATGTGTGGCATCCGTACGGGCCGATGCCGGGTCAGCGGGAGCCGCTGGTCGTGGAGTCGGCCAACGGGGTGCGACTGCGGCTCGCCGACGGCTCGGGCGAGCTGGTCGACGGGATGTCGTCCTGGTGGTCGGCGATCCACGGCTACAACCACCCGGTACTGAACGAGGCGGCCCGTGAGCAGCTGGCGCGGATGAGCCATGTGATGTTCGGCGGGCTCACCCACGAGCCCGCCGTGCGGCTGGCGAAGCTCCTTGTCGACATGTCCCCCGACGGCCTCGAGCATGTGTTCCTGGCCGACTCCGGATCGGTGTCGGTCGAGGTCGCCATCAAGATGTGCCTGCAGTACTGGCGTTCCCTCGGGCGGCCCGGGAAACGGCGGCTGCTGACCTGGCGGGGCGGCTATCACGGGGACACCTGGCACCCGATGTCGGTCTGCGACCCCGAGGGCGGGATGCACGAGCTGTGGTCCGGCGCCCTGCCCCGGCAGGTGTTCGCGGACGCGCCGCCCGCCGGGTACGAGGAGGGGTACGCCGAGCATCTGCGGGAGACGGTCGCGCGGCACGCCGGAGAGCTGGCCGCGGTGATCGTGGAGCCGGTGGTGCAGGGTGCGGGGGGCATGCGGTTCCACTCCCCCGCGTATCTGCGGGTGCTGCGCGAGGTGTGCGACGCGCATGACGTGCTGCTGGTGTTCGACGAGATCGCCACCGGGTTCGGGCGCACGGGCGCGTTGTTCGCCGCCGGGCACGCGGCTGTGGCACCGGATGTGATGTGCGTGGGCAAGGCGCTGACCGGCGGCTACCTGACCATGGCGGCGACGCTGTGCACGCGGCGGGTGGCCGAGGGCATCTCGCGGGGCGAGGTGCCGGTGCTGGCGCACGGGCCGACGTTCATGGGCAATCCGCTGGCGGCGGCGGTGGCCTGTGCATCGATCGAGCTGCTGCTGGGGCAGGACTGGGCCGCGGAGGTCAAGCGGATCGAGGCGGGGCTGCGGGACGGGCTCGCCGGGGCGGCGGGGCTGCCGGGTGTGCGCGATGTGCGGGTGCTCGGGGCGATCGGGGTCGTGCAGCTCGATCACGAGGTGGACGTGGCGGCGGCGACGCGGGCCGCGGTGGCCGAGGGGGTGTGGCTGCGGCCGTTCCGGGATCTCATCTACACGATGCCGCCGTATGTCACGGCCGACGACGATGTCGCCCGCATCGCTCGTGCGGTGTGCGCCGCGGCGAGGGCGGGGTGACATGACATGCCGGTACTGGTGATCACGGGGACCGGGACCGAGGTCGGCAAGACGGTCGTCACGGCGGCGGTCGCGGCCACGGCGGTGGCTGCGGCCGGGCGGTCGGTGGCGGTGCTGAAGGCCGCGCAGACGGGGGTGGGGCCGGGCGAGGCCGGGGACGCGGAGGAGGTCGCGCGGCTGGCGGGGGACGGCGTCCGGGCCGGGGAACTGGCGCGGTACCCGGAGCCGCTGGCCCCGGCGACGGCGGCACGGCGGGCCGGGCGGGCGCCGGTGCATCCGGAGGACGTGGCGGAGCGGGCGGCGAAGCTGGCGGCGGAGTTCGATCTGGTGCTGGTCGAGGGTGCGGGTGGGCTGCTGGTGCGGTTCGATGCGGCGGGGGGCACGCTGGCGGATGCGGCCGAGTTGCTCGGGGCGCCGGTGCTGGTGGTCACGTCGGCGGGACTGGGGACGCTGAATGTGAGCGAACTGACGGTACGTGAGCTGCAGCGGCGGGGGCTCGAGGTGCCGGGGCTCGTGGTCGGCAGCTGGCCGGCCGATCCGGACCTCGCGGCCCGCTGCAACCTTCTGGACCTCCCCGATGTCACCGGTGTCCCCCTGCTGGGTGCCGTGCCGGAGGGGGCGGCCTCCCTCCCCGCGTCGTCCTTCCGGGCCCGGTCTCCGGAATGGCTGGCCCCCCGGCTCGACGGCACCTGGGACGCGGAGTCGTTCCGCACTCGTGCGGCTGCCGGCCCGGTGGGGGTCGCTGTCTGATGCCTGCGGCACGGCTGCGGCTCGGGCAGTCGTGCCGCTGAGGCGACGGGGCTCCCCCGCTCGGGTGTAGCCGGGAGTATGGGGCGGGTGGGCGCGGCGGGACCCGTCGGCGCCGGAGAGCCCTCCACCCCGGGTGTCCTGCCGGCGGAGAAGCCGCCGGCGGCGTGGCCGAGCCGGATGACACGCAACCGGATACGCACCGAGGACGCATCGAGCGCCCCCCGCGGGGGAGAATCGCGGTAGGGCCCGTTCCCGGGGAGGTACCGATGCCGTTGCGGTCAGCTGGATCCACCAAGGCCCCGCGGGATGCCGTGCACCATCCCCTGTTCGCCCGCTACTACGCCCGCGCCAGCACCGCCGCCGAAACCCGCATGCACATGGCCGACGTCCGCCGGCGCCTCCTGACCGGCCTCTCCGGCAGGGTCATCGAGATCGGCGCCGGAAACGGCCTGAACTTCGCCCACTACCCCGGCACCGTCTCCGAGGTCGTCGCCATCGAACCGGAGCGCCACCTGCGCCGGCTCGCCGTCGACGCCGCCCTGCGCGCCCAGGTGCCCGTGGACGTCGCCCCCGGCGCCGCCGAGGCGCTGCCGGTGAAGAGCGAGGCGTTCGACGCGGCCGTGGTGTCCCTGGTGCTGTGCAGCGTGCGGGACGTCCCGAGGGCCCTGGCGGAGATCCGGCGCGTGCTGCGCCCCGGGGGCGAGCTGCGCTTCTTCGAGCACGGTGCCGGCGGCGGCACGGTCATGCGGTTCACCCAGCGGGCGATGGACGCAACGGTGTGGCCGCCCCTGGCCGGGGGCTGTCATCTGTCCAGGGATCCGGTGGGGGCGCTGCGCGCGGCCGGGTTCGAACTGGGGCCCTACCGGCGGATGATGATGCCCGAGAAGGGGCCGGCGCTGCCTCAGTCGTTCTGTGTGACCGGGACGGCGTGGCGGCCGGTGCCGGACTGAGGGTAGATGGCCCTTACACCGGGTCCCCGGTCCCCTTCCTGGGGTGGAGGCGGTGCCGCACTCACGGGGGATGTCGGCTGCGGGGCGGGTCACTTACCCTCGGGCGCGACAGCTGACGTCCTTGCCTGGGAGGCGGCCTTGTCCACACCTGCTGCGGAGCATGGTCCGGCCGACGGGATCGCGGCCCGGGCCCGCGGTCTGACCAAGGCGTACGGCTCGGGCGAGACCACCGTGCTGGCCCTGGACTCGGTGGACGTGGACATCGCCCGCGGGCGGTTCACCGCGGTGATGGGTCCCTCGGGGTCGGGGAAGTCGACGCTGATGCACTGTCTGGCGGGGCTGGACACCGTCTCGGCCGGTCAGGTGTGGCTCGGGGACACCGAGATCACCGGGCTGAAGGACCGTGAGCTGACCCGGCTGCGCCGGGACCGGGTCGGGTTCATGTTCCAGTCGTTCAATCTGATTCCGACACTGAACGCGCTGGAGAACATCACGCTGCCCATGGACATCGCGGGCAAGAAGCCGGATCAGGAGTGGCTGGACCGGGTGATCGACACGCTGGGCCTGCGGGAGCGGCTCAAGCACCGCCCCGCGCAGCTGTCCGGCGGTCAGCAGCAGCGGGTTGCCTGCGCGCGGGCGCTGGCCTCGCGGCCGGAGCTGATCTTCGCGGACGAGCCGACCGGAAATCTGGACTCACGGGCCGGTCTGGAGGTGCTCGGCTTTCTGCGGGAGGCGGTGGACGGGCTGGGCCAGACGGTGGTGATGGTCACGCATGATCCGGGGGCGGCGGCGCACAGCGATCTCGTGCTGTTCCTGGCGGACGGGCGGATCGTGGACGAGATGCCGCGGCCCACGGCGGAGGCGGTCCTCGAGCGGATGAAGCGCTTCGACGTGATCCGGGCCCAGTCGGACCCCGAGAGGGACTGACGCGGTGCTGAAGGCGACGCTCAGGAGCTTCCTCGCCCACAAGGGGCGGCTGGTGCTGTCCGCGCTGGCCGTGCTGCTGTCGGTGGCGTTCGTCGCGGGCAGCCTGATCTTCTCGGACACCGTCTCGCGTACCTTCGACCGGCTGTTCGCCTCCACCTCCGCCGATGTGACGGTCCTGCCGAAGGAGGATCTGGAGACCTCGGTGCCCACAGGGGCGGTGCAGACCTTGCCGGCCTCGGTCGCGGAGCGGCTGACGGGGGTCGAGGGGGTGCAGGCGGCTCATCCGGATGTCGAGGCCGGGAACGTCACCGTCACGGACGAGGACGACGAGCCGGTGAAGCCGGTGGGGGGTGCGCCGACCCTCGCCGTCGACTGGTACCCCGACGAGCGCAGCGTGGTGGAGCTGACCTCGGGACGGGCGCCGCGCGGTGACGGCGAGGCGGTGCTGGACGCGGACACCGCCGAGGCGAGGGGCGTGCAGATCGGCGACACGCTGTCGGTGCAGGCGCAGCCGGGCACCTTCCGGGTGGAGGTGGTGGGCATCGCCACGTTCACCACCACCAATCCGGGTGCCGCGCTGGTGTTCCTGGAGCCGAGGGTGGCGGCGGAGCGGCTGCTGGGCTCCGCCGCCAAGGCGACGAGCGTGTCGGTGGAGGCGGCGCCGGGGGTGAGCGACGCCGAGCTGAAGCGGCGGGTGGCCGCCGCGGTGGGGGCCGGGGACTACGAGGTGAAGACCTCGGACGAGATGGCCAGGTCTGCGGCCGAGGAGCTCGGCTCGTTCCTCGATGTGATCAAGTACGTGATGCTGGGCTTCGCCGGCATCGCGGTGCTCGTGGGTGTTTTCCTGATCGTCAACACGTTCTCGATGCTCATTGCGCAGCGCACGCGGGAGCTGGGGCTGCTGCGGGCGATCGGGGCCGACCGGCGGCAGGTGCGGCGGTCGGTGCTCACCGAGGCGGTGCTGCTCGGTCTGGTGGGATCGACGCTGGGTCTGGCGGCGGGTGTCGGGCTGGCCTTCGGGCTGATCCGGCTGATGGGCGCCTTCGGCATGAATCTCAGGACCACGGAGATGGTGATCGGCTGGGCCACGCCGGTCACCGCGTATGTGGTGGGCGTCGGTGTCACGTTCGTGGCGGCGTATCTCCCGGCGCGGCGGGCGGCGGGTGTGTCGCCGATGGCGGCGCTCGCCGACGCCGAGATCGCCGGGGTGGGGCGCCCGCTGCGGGCCCGTGCGGTGGCGGGTTCCGTGGTGGGCGCGCTCGGTCTTGCCGCGCTGGCGGGCTGCGTGGCGGCGACCGAGACGTCGTCGGCGGCCTCGCTGCTGGGGCTGGGCGTCGTCCTCACCCTGATCGCCACGGTGATCGCGGGGCCGCTGCTGGTGCGTCCGGTGATCCGGGTGCTGGGCGCCGCCTTCCCTGCGGTGTTCGGCTCGGTGGGCCGGATGAGCCAGCGCAACGCCCTGCGCAATCCGCGCCGGACCGGGGCCACCGCGGCCGCGCTGATGGTGGGGCTGGCACTGGTCGGCGGGATGTCGGTGGCGAGTGCCTCGATGTCCCGCTCCGTCGACCAGCAGATCGACAAGACGCTCGGCGCGGACTTCGTGATCCAGAACGCCCACTTCATCCCGTTCCCGGCGGAGGTCACCGAGCGGGTGCGGGGGACGGAGGGTGTGGGGCTGGTGGTCCGGCAGCGGTTCGCTCCGGTGGCCGTACGGCTGCCGGACGGGAAGCGGATCGAGACCACGGCGGCGGGGTACGACGACCGGGTCGACGACGTCGCCCGCGTGACGTACGAGGAAGGGGACACGGCGGCCGCGCTGGCGGACGGCCACATCGCCATGGACGCCGGCTTCGCCGAGGAGCACCGGGTGCGGGTCGGCAGCACGGTCCCGGTGGAGTTCCCCGGCGGCAAATCGGCCGAGCTGACGGTCGCGGCGCTCACCGACATGGAGGGCGGCGAGGGCTTCGGGATGACCGGCGGGCTGTTCCTCGGCATCGCCGCGGTGGAGGAGCACGTGCCGCAGGGGCAGGACTCAGCGCTGTACGTCAACGCCGCCGAGGGCACCGGTCCGGACGAGCTGCGTCGGCGGCTGGAGGCGGCGCTGGAGGCGTATCCGCAGGTGCAGGTGCGCGACCAGGCCGACTACAAGGAGCTGGTGCACGATCAGATCGCCGTGCTGCTGTACCTGGTGTACGCCCTGCTGGGGCTGGCGATCATCATCGCGGTGCTCGGTGTGGTCAACACGCTGGCGCTGTCGGTGGTGGAGCGCACCCGGGAGATCGGGCTGCTGCGGGCGATCGGGCTGGCGCGGCGGCAGCTGCGGCGGATGATCCGCCTGGAGTCGGTGGTGATCGCGGTGTTCGGCGCGGTGCTGGGGCTGGCGCTGGGGCTGGTGTGGGGGCTGTGCGTGCAGCAGGTGCTGGCGCTGGAAGGCATGACCGCGCTGGCCATCCCGTGGGGCACGGTCGTGGCGGTCGTCGTCGGCTCGGCCGTGGTGGGCATCGCCGCGGCGCTGCTGCCGGCGCTGCGGGCGTCCCGGATGAACGTGCTGGCGGCGATCGCCCACGAGTGAGCCGGTGTCCGGATGGTGGAAATGTGCGGGCGGCCGCGGGGCTCCGTGCTGTGATCACTGCATGAGTGAGCTGCGGATACGGGCCGCGACGGCCGGGGATCTGGACGAGGTGCTGGCCTTCTGGAAGACGGCCGCCGAGGGCACCAGCATCAGCGACGACCGGGAGGGGGTCGGGCGTCTTGTCGCGCGGGATCCGCAGGCGCTGCTGCTGGCCGAGCGGGACGGAGAGCTGGTCGGCACGGTGATCGCGGGCTTCGACGGCTGGCGCTGTCATCTCTACCGGCTGGCGGTGCATCCGGACCGCCGGCGCCGGGGCATCGCCTCCGCGCTGCTCGCGGCGGCCGAGGAGCGGTTCGCACGGCTGGGGGGCCGCCGGGCGGACGCGATGGTGCTGCAGCGCAACGAGACGGCGCATCATGCGTGGGCCGCGGCGGGGTACCAGCCGGAGGAGCAGTGGCGTCGCTGGGTGAAGCCGCTCGGCGGATGAGCCACCACCGCGACCGACTCCTTTGCCGATCCTTTACTCTTGAGGGGTCACTCGGTTCACCGGTCGCAGACAAGGGGCCGGTCACTTCGGAAAGGTTGGTGCGCTCCGCCCATGGGCGAGCCTCCCAGTAGCAGACACCGCGCGGTCGTCCCCGTCCTGTCCGACCATGGGACGGAGGTGACCCGATGACCGAAGTGCTCCTCCTTCTGGTGGCGATCCTGCTCTCCCTCGCCTGTGGCGCCTTCGTGGCGGCCGAGTTCTCCCTCACCACGGTCGAGCGCGCCGAGCTGGAACGCGCGGTGGAGCGCGGCGAGCGGGGCGCCGCCGGCGCGCTCGAGGCGGTCAAGAACCTGACGTTCCAGCTGTCCGGCGCCCAGCTCGGCATCACGGTCACCAATCTGATCGTGGGCATGCTCGCCGAGCCCTCGATCGCCGCGCTCATCGCCGGCCCGATGCGGGACCTCGGGGCCTCCGAGGCGACGGCGCACTCGGTGGCGCTGGTCGTCGGCACGGGCCTGTCCACGGTGTTCCTGATGGTGGTCGGCGAGCTGGTGCCCAAGAACTGGGCGATCTCCTCGCCGCTGGCGATCGCCAAGCGGGTGGGCAATACGCAGCGCTGGTTCAGCGCCGCGTTCCGCCCCTTCATCACCCACCTCAACAACACCGCCAACCGCATCGTGCGCCGCATGGGCCTGGAGCCCGCCGAGGAGCTGGCGCCGGGCCGCAGCCCCCAGGAGCTGGCGGCGCTGGCCCGCCACTCGGCCCGGGAGGGTGCGCTGGAGGCGGACACCGCCGAGCTGTTCGTCCGCACGCTGAACCTGGCCGATCTCACCGCGGAGAACGTGATGACCCCGCGCGTACAGGTGATGGCGCTCGAGGAGCATGCGACCTGCGAGGACGTGGCCAACGCGACCAGGGCGACCGGCCTGTCCCGGTTCCCCGTCTACCGCGACACCCTCGACTCGGTGGTCGGCACCGCGCACATCAAGGACGTCCTCGCGGTGCCCGCGGAGCGCAGGGCGCACATACCGGTGTCCGAGGTGATGCGCGAGCCGCTGCTGGTGCCGGAGTCGCTGACCGTCGACCGGCTGCTCGACCGGTTGTCCGACCGGCGCACCATGGCCGTGGTGATCGACGAGTACGGCGGCACAGCGGGCGTGGCCACGCTCGAGGACATCGTGGAGGAGGTCGTCGGCGAGGTCCGCGACGAGCACGACCCGCACGAGACGCCCGAGCTGGCCCCGGCCGGCACGGACGAGGAGGGGCACGCCCTGTTCTCGGCCGACGGCTCCGCGCGCATGGACCAGCTCGCCCGGGTGGGTCTGCGCGTCCCCGAGGGCCCGTACGAGACGCTGGCCGGGCTGGTGGCGACACATCTGGGGCGCATCCCCGCCGTCGGTGACGCGCTGACGGTGGCCGGATGGCGGATGGAGGTCGTGGACGCGACGGGCCGGCGCGCCGCCCGCGTCCTGCTGCACGCGCCGCTCGACGACGAGCGGGAGGCCGCACGGGACGGCGAGACCGCCGAGGACGGCAAGGAGGCCCGGCGATGACCGCCGTACAGCTGCTGATCGGTCTGGCGACGCTCGTCGTCAACGCCTTCTTCGTGGGCGCGGAGTTCGCGCTGATCTCGGTCCGCCGCAGCCAGATCGAGCCCCGCGCCGATCAGGGCGACCGGCGCGCGAAGAGCGTGCTGTGGGGCCTCGAGCACGTGTCCGCGCTGATGGCGGCGGCGCAGCTCGGCATCACCCTGTGCACCCTGGTGCTGGGTGTGGTCGCCGAGCCGGCCATCGCGCATCTGCTGGAGCCGGTGTTCCACGCGATGGGCGTGCCCTCGGGCGCGGGCCACGCGGTGTCGTTCGTGATCGCGCTGACGCTGGCGACGTATCTGCACATGCTGCTCGGCGAGATGGTGCCGAAGAACGTCGCGCTCGCGGAGCCGGTGCGCAGCGCGCTGCTGCTCGGCCCGCCGCTGGTGGCGCTGTCGCGGGGCCTGCGACCGGTGATCTTCACCGTCAACGCCTTCGCCAACGCCCTGCTCAGGCTGCTGCGGGTCGAGGTGCGGGACGAGGTGGTGGCGTCGTTCTCGGACGCCGAGCTGGCGCAGATCGTGAAGGACTCCGGCGAGGCCGGGCTGATCGACGACCGGGCGCAGGAGCGGCTGCACGACGCGCTGGAGCTGGGCCGCCGGCCGGTGCGGGACGTGGTGCTGCCGCTGGAGCGGGTGGTCTACGCGAGCGTGGGCGTCACCCCGGAGGGCCTGGAGCGGCTGTCGGCCGAGTCCGGGTTCTCCCGCTTCCCCGTGGTCGACGACGGCCGCCGGATCGTGGGCTACCTGCATGTGAAGGACGCCCTGGACGCCTCGCCCCGGGACCTGCCGTTCCGGCTGCGGGACATGCGCCCGATCGCACGGGTGCGGGAGAGCACCCCGCTGGACGACGTGCTCACCGCGATGCGCGGCAGCCGCACCCATCTGGCGGCCGTGATCGGCGCCGACGGGCGGCTGGCGGGCCTGGTGACCATGGAGGACGTGCTGCAGGAGCTGTTCGGGCAGCGGGCCGAGCAGGGCTGAGACACCGGCGGCGGAGCGGGGCGGGAGGAGCCGACCGACCGGCGGGTATGTGCACGGGATAGCATCTGTGCCGTCATGGAGACGAGCGAGACGACGCAGCCGCGTCCCACCCACACCAGCCTGGTCGCCGTCGGCGACTCCTTCACCGAGGGCATGTCGGACCTGCTGCCGGACGGCACCTACCGGGGCTGGGCCGACCTGCTGGCGGCCCGGATGGCCGCGGTCACCCCCGGCTTCCGCTACGCCAACCTCGCGGTGCGCGGCAAGCTGATCCGGCAGATCGTCGACGAGCAGGTGGACGCCGCCGCGGCGATGCGGGCCGATGTGGTCACCCTGGTCGGCGGCCTGAACGACACGCTGCGCCCCAAGTGCGACATGGGACGGGTGCGGGCTCTGCTGACCGAGGCGGTGGAGCGGCTGGCACCGAGCTGCGGTCAGCTGGTGCTGATGCGCAGCCCGGGCCGTCAGGGCCCGGTGCTCGAGCGGTTCCGGCCGCGCATGGAGGCGCTGTTCGAGTGCGTCGAGGAGCTGGCGCACAAGCACGGCGCCCTGGTCGTCGACCTGTACGGGGCGCCGGCACTCGGCGATCCCCGGCTGTGGGACGCCGACCGGCTGCATCTCAACGCCGAGGGGCACCGCCGGGTCGCCGAGGCGGTCTGGCAGACCCTCGGCTACCCGCCCGAGGACCCCGGGTGGCGTCTGCCGCCGGAGGCGACGCTGCCGCCCCGCTGGGTGACCCGGCGGATCGAGGACGTGCGCTTCGCCCGCCGCCATCTGCTGCCGTGGATAGGCCGCCGCCTCACCGGCCGCTCCTCGGGCGACGGCCTGCCGCCCAAGCGCCCCGAACTGCTGCCCTTCGAGGCCGACCGGGTCCCGGGCGCCCGGTAGCCGGCGCCCCCGGCGCTCCCCTGCGGGGGCACCGTTTCCGGGGCGTCGCCTGAGGCGAGGGCGTCTTGTAGCTTCCGCCAAGCGGGCCCGTGGCGCGGACCTGCAGGAATCGCCAGTAGAATCGCTCCACGTGACTGCTGCGCCCGCAAAGCCCCGTATCCCCAATGTCCTCGCCGGACGCTACGCCTCCGCCGAGCTCGCCACGCTCTGGTCGCCCGAGCAGAAGGTGAAGCTGGAGCGGCAGCTCTGGCTCGCCGTGCTGCGCGCCCAGAAGGACCTCGGGATCGAGGTGCCGGACGCGGCGATCGTCGACTACGAGCGCGTCCTGGACCAGGTGGACCTGGCCTCCATCGCCGAGCGCGAGAAGGTCACCCGGCACGATGTGAAGGCGCGGATCGAGGAGTTCAACGACCTCGCCGGCCATGAGCACGTGCACAAGGGCATGACCTCGCGCGACCTCACCGAGAACGTGGAGCAGCTGCAGATCCGGCTCTCCCTGGAGCTGATGCGCGACCGTACGGTGGCCGTGCTGGCCCGGCTGGGCAAGCTGGCCGGGGAGTACGGCGAGCTGGTGATGGCGGGCCGCTCGCACAACGTGGCCGCGCAGGCCACCACCCTCGGCAAGCGCTTCGCCACCGCCGCCGACGAACTGCTGGTGGCCCACGGACGGGTCCAGGAGCTGCTGGACCGCTACCCGCTGCGCGGCATCAAGGGCCCGGTCGGCACCGCTCAGGACATGCTGGACCTGCTCGGCGGCGACGCGGAGAAGCTGGCCGAGCTGGAGCGGCGGATCGCCGGGCACCTGGGCTTCTCCGAGGCGTTCACCTCCGTCGGCCAGGTCTACCCGCGGTCCCTCGACTACGAGGTGGTCACCGCGCTGGTGCAGCTGGCCGCGGCCCCGTCGTCGCTGGCCAAGACGATCCGGCTGATGGCCGGACACGAGCTGGTCACCGAGGGCTTCAAGCCCGGCCAGGTCGGGTCCTCCGCGATGCCGCACAAGATGAACACCCGCTCCTGCGAGCGCGTCAACGGCCTGATGGTCGTTCTGCGCGGCTACGCCTCGATGACCGGCGAGCTGGCGGGCGACCAGTGGAACGAGGGCGACGTCTCCTGCTCGGTGGTGCGCCGGGTGGCGCTGCCGGACGCGTTCTTCGCGCTCGACGGTCTGCTGGAGACCTTCCTGACCGTGCTCGACGAGTTCGGCGCCTTCCCTGCCGTGGTGGCGCGGGAGCTGGACCGCTACCTGCCGTTCCTGGCCACCACCAAGGTGCTGATGGGCGCGGTGCGCGCGGGGGTCGGGCGTGAGGTCGCGCACGAGGCGATCAAGGAGAACGCCGTGGCCACCGCCCTGGCGATGCGCGAGCAGGGCGCCGAGCGCAACGACCTGCTGGACAAGCTCGCCGCCGACGAGCGGCTGCCCCTCGGCCGCGACGAGCTGGAGGCGCTGATGGCGGACAAGCTCTCCTTCACCGGTGCCGCGGGCGACCAGGTCGCCACCGTCGTCGCCCGGATCGAGGAGATCGTCAAGCAGCACCCGGAGGCGGCCGGCTACACCCCCGGGGCGATCCTCTGACCCGCTTCACCCGCGAGGAGCTTCAGGCCGCCCGCGACCGGCTGGTACCGGACGTGGTCGCGGACGGCCTGCGGGTGCTGTTCTGCGGCATCAACCCCGGTCTGATGACGGCCGCGACGGGCCATCACTTCGCCCGCCCCGGCAACCGCTTCTGGCCCGCGCTGCACCGCTCGGGTTTCACCCCGCGTCAGCTGAAGCCGTCGGAGCAGCGGGAACTGCTGTCGTACGGGCTCGGGATCACCAATGTGGTGGCGCGTGCCACGGCCCGGGCCGACGAGCTGAGCCCCGAGGAGTACCGGGAGGGCGGGCACATACTCGCCGCGAAGGTGGCCCGGCTGCGCCCGCGCTGGCTCGCCGTGGTGGGGATCACCGCGTACCGCGCGGCCTTCGGCGACCCCGCGGCACGGGTGGGCCCGCAGGAGCGGGCCATCGGGGACACCCGGGTGTGGGTGCTGCCCAACCCCAGCGGGCTGAACGCGCACTGGACGCCGCAGACGCTGGCGGAGGAGTTCGCGCGGCTGCGCGAGGCAGCGGAGGAGGGCTGAGCGGGTGCGCGAGAGCCTGGGCGGGTGCGCCGGTGACTGGTGGGGCCGGGCGTGCCGATCGGCGTGAGCTGCGCCGATCGCTGATCCGACCGGACCGGGAACGGGCTTCGCGCACGGGATCCGATGACCGGGCTCGCGGATCAGGGCGGGGCGGTCTCCGCGATCACCGCCAGCAGCTGCACCGCGTCGTCCGGGTCCCGGTCGGACACCGCGACGGCCACCCAGCGGCCGGTGCCCTCGACCTCCCACAGCCAGGCCACCCCGGCTCCGGCCGCGAGCCGGGCCCAGGGCTCCGGTATCTCCTCCTCGGCGCCGCGCAGCAGCACCGTCTGCAGGTTCCACAGGTCCGCCGCGCCCCAGCGGGCCGACAGCACCTCGTGCAGGGCGTCGCGTTCCTTCTCGTACTGGTCCACCGTCACCGCGCGGTCGCCCGGGTCGCCGTCGCGCAGGACGGGGTCCGCCCGCAGTACGGCCACATGGTGGCCGGGCCCCGAGAAGCCGGCGCCCGACGGGCCGTGCTCCGCCGGGAAGGGGCGGAAGCACAGCTCGTCGATGAGGGCGATGTGCTGTGCGACGTCCATGGGGTCCAGTAAACCCGTCGCCACTGACACTTGGCGGAGCGTCAGCCGACTTCCGGTCAGGGCACGGCCGGCTTCCGGCCGCTCCGGACCCGCTCCGGACCCGCTCCGGCCGCGAGCGGTGCGGCGAGGCTGGTGAGCGGCCCGCCGGCGGGGAGGGGACGGCGACGGGCGGTGCCTTGCCGCCAGGCGGCTGCCCGGAGGTGTCCGGGGTTCCGCCCGCCGAGTACGATCCGGCCATCACGCGCACGAGCTGGGAGGACGGACGGTGGGGCGGCTGACCGGCGGGGATCCCTCGCTGCTTCGGAGGATCAACTCCGCGGTGGTGCTGCATGCGTTGCGGGCGACGGACTGCGCGACGCTGACCGAGGTCACCCGCGTGACCGGACTGTCCCGGCCGACGGTGGAAGGCGTCGTCGAGGGGCTCATCGAGGCCGGTCTGGTGGTGGAGGCGGCGGCCGACGAGACGTCCGCCCGGCGCCAGGGGCGCCCTGCCCGGAGGTTCCGGTTCCGCGCGGAGGCCGGGCATCTGCTCGGCCTGGAGATCGGGGCGCACCGGGTGGCCGCGCTCCTCTCCGATCTGGACGGCCGGGTGATCGGCGCCGAGGTGAAGGACGTCGACGAGACGGTCGAGGCGGACGAGCGGCTGGAGCGGGCGCGTACCGCCGTCACCGATCTGCTGCGCAGGGCCGGTGTGCCGCGCGACTCGCTCCGTGCCGTGGGCGTGGGCACGCCCGGCATCGTGGAGGCGGACGGCACGGTGCGGCTGGGCACGGCGCTGCCCGGCTGGACGGGGCTGAGTCTGGGCGCACGGCTGAGCCGGTCGTTCAAGTGCCCGGTGCTGGTGGAGAACGACGCCAACGCGGCGGCGGTGGCCGAGCACTGGAAGGGCTCCGCCCAGGAGACCGACGACGTGGTGTTCGTGCTGGCCGGGCTCAGCCCGGGGGCCGGTTCGCTGATCGGCGGCCGGCTGCACCGCGGGTACGGCGGGGCGGCCGGTGAGATCGGGGCGCTGCATCTGCTGGGCCGGGAGGCCACGCCGGAGACGCTGCTGTCCACCACCGACAAGCCGCTGCATCCGCTCGACGAGCAGGCGGTCGCGGCGGTGTTCGCGCAGGCGCGGGAGGGCGACCGGCGGGCGATGGCGGCGGTCGACCGCTTCATCCAGCGGCTGGTGCACGACGTGGCCGCGCTGGTGCTCGCCCTCGACCCGGAGCTGGTCGTGATCGGCGGCTGGGCGGCGGGCCTGGACGGGGTGCTGGAACCGTTGCGCCGTGAGCTTGCCCGCTACTGCCTGCGCCCGCCGAAGGTCGCCCTGTCCATGCTGGGTGAGGCGGCGGTGGCGACGGGGGCGCTGCGGCTGGCCCTCGATCATGTGGAGGAGCAGCTCTTCGCGGTGGAGGGCACGGTGACGGCCCGCAGGTAGGCGGGTCCCCACGGCCCGGTCGGCCATGGCCACCGCAGGGCGGCGAGCTCCCCGGCCGCCGGAGGGACGACGGCCCTTTGGCGGCCCGGGAAGTCCGTGCGTGCCCAGGAGGCCTGCGGCCCGGTAAGTCCGTGCGTGCTCAGGAGGCCTGGCGCTCCGGTCCGTGGTGGATCTCCACCGCGCCCGTGTCACCGAAGGTGAGCCGGCAGGTGTCGGCGCGGTAGGTGGCCACGGAGAGTGCGGCGGTGCGGCCGCGGGTGATGTACCGGGTGGTGACGACCAGGACCGGAGCACCGGGGAGGCGGTCCAGCTCGCGGGCGTCCTCGGCGTTGGCGGAGCCCAGCTCCACGGTGTTCTCCTGGCGCTCCAGCTCCAGGCGCTGCAGTTCGCGCAGGACGGCACGTGCGCGGGCCGTGCCGGACGGCAGGTCGATGCCGGTCAGGTCCGGGACGGAGGAGGCCGGGATGTGGAGGAGCTCTGCGGCGACGGGCTGGCCGTGCGAGACGCGGGAGCGGCGCACGATGTGCACCGGCTCGTCCCGGCCGGTGACCAGGGTCTCGGCCACGGAGGCCGGCGGCACCTCGAGAGTGCAGTCCAGCGCCTGCCAGGCGTCGCCGGGCGCGCCCGGCCAGCCGTGCCGCGCGGGGCCGACGGAGACGCCCATGCGGGGCGGGGCGACGGTCGTGCCGACGCCGCGGCGGCGCTGCAGCCTGCCCTCGAGTTCCAGTTGCTCCAGGGCCTGCCGGAGGGTTGCGCGGGCGACGCCGAACCGTGCCGCGAGCTCACGCTCGTTGGGGAGGATCTCCCCCACCGAGAATTCGTTCTCCAGCGCTTCGCTGAGCACGGTCCTGAGGTGCCAGTACTTCGGTTCCGGCACCGTCTCCAGCTGCGTGGTCCCCACCCTGTCCTCCACGATGGCTGAGTCCGGCGGCGTTTTAGCGCCCTTGTTTATTAAAGGTTGTTTCACTTGTCAGCGACCATAAGGGGGCCCGACCCCTTGGTCAATACCAATCCGCCGCGACGGCGGGACCCCCGCCGGACGACGGGGGTCTGCCGCAGAGGGAGCCGGAACCCGCCGGGACTACGGGGCCGGGGGCGGCGCGGCCGGCGCTTCCGGCGGCAGCGCGGCCAGCGCCTGCAGCTTGTCCGGGTTGCGGATGATGTACACGGTCCGGATGCGTCCGTCGGCGACGTCGACCTGGAAGACCGCGTCGGGCTTCCCGCCGGAGAGCACCAGCAGCGCGGGGCCGCCGTTGACCTCGATGAAGCGCACCGAGAAGTCGGGCACGCCCTTGCCCGCGACGCCCTTGATGAAGCGGCCCACCTTGTCCGCGCCCTCCAGCTCCCGCAGGGGGCCGCGCGTCTTGCCGCCGCTGTCCCCGACGAGGCGCACATCGGGCGCGAGGAGTTCGAGGAGCGCCTCCAGGTCACCGCCGCCGGCCGCGGCGAGGAAGCGTTCGGTCAGGTCGCGCCGCTGGGCGGGATCGACCTCGTAGCGCGGGCGGCGCTCCTCCACGTGCCTGCGGGCCCGCCCGGCGAGCTGCCGCACCGCCGCCTCGCCCCGGTCGAGCATGGCCGCGATGTCGGCGTAGGGGTAGCCGAAGGCCTCGCGGAGGACGAACACCGCGCGCTCCAGCGGCGACAGCGACTCCATCACGACCAGCACGGCGAGGGAGACCGAGTCGGCGAGCACGGCCTGCTCGGCGGTGTCCGGGGCGCGGTCGCCGAAGTCGGTGACGTAGGGCTCGGGCAGCCACGGTCCGACGTAGGTCTCGCCGCGGGACTTGATCTGGCGCAGCCGGTCGATGGCGAGGCGGGTGGTGACGCGCACCAGGTAGCCGCGCGGGTCGCGCACGTCGGAACGGTCGCCGCCGGACCAGCGCAGCCAGGCCTCCTGGACCACGTCCTCGGCGTCGGCCACCCGGCCCAGCATCCGGTAGGCGACCCCGAGGAGGACGGGGCGGTGCTCTTCGAAGACGTCGGTCTCGGTGTCGGTGGTCACCGCTCCATCCCAGCCGACGCCAGCGGCCCTGTCCAGGCGGTTCCCGGCGGGGCGGTGCGGACGCCGTACGCCGGCGGCACGAGTCGGGGCGCGGGCGGCCGTGCGGCCGGAATCGGGGGCTACCCGTCGGTAGCAATTGCTGACAAGCTGTCTACGGCGTCCCCGCCCGCGAGACCCAGACGAGGAGAGCACCTTCATGTCAGCGACCGTCTCCTTCGAGGTCCCCTCACCCCACGGCCCGCAGCGCGTCACCCTGTCCTATGCGCGTGTGGGCCGCGGCGAACCGCTGCTCCTGCTGCACGGAATCGGCCACCACCGACAGGCCTGGGACCCGGTGGTCGACATCCTGGCCACCGAACGCGAGGTGATCGCCGTGGACCTGCCCGGATTCGGGGCGTCCGCCAAGCTGCCGGACGGGCTCGCCCACGACCTGCCGACCATGAACGCCGCGCTGGGCGCGCTCTGCCGGAAGCTGGACCTTGGCCGTCCGCATGTCGCGGGCAACTCGCTGGGCGGTCTGCTGGCCCTGGAGCTGGGCCGCGCCGGGCTCGTACGGTCCGTCACCGCCCTGTCCCCCGCCGGGTTCTGGACGCAGGCCGAGCGGCGCTACGCCTTCGGAGTGCTGCTGGGGATGCGGCGGATCGCGGAGCGGCTGCCGCTGCCGCTGGTGGAGCGGCTGGCCCGTTCGGCCGCCGGGCGGACGGCGCTGACCAGCACCATCTACGCCCGCCCCGCCCGCCGTTCGCCCGAGGCGGTGGTCGCCGAGACACTGGCGCTGAAGGAGGCCGGGGGCTTCTTCGAGACGCTGCGCGCCGGCCGTGCCGTCCGGTTCACCGATCCGGTGCCCGAGGTACCCGTCACCGTGGCCTGGGGCGCCAAGGACCGGCTGCTGCTGCCCCGGCAGGGCGTCCGCGCCAAGCAGACCATCCCGCACGCCCGGCTGGTCCGCCTCCCCGGCTGCGGCCATGTGCCGATGAACGACGACCCGGCCCTGGTCGCCCGCGTCATCCTGGACGGCAGCCGCACCCGGCCGGCGGAGACCGAGCCCGCACAGGTGAACGCCGCGGCCTCGTAGGCGACGAGGATCTCGCCGCCGGTCCGCGGCCCGGTCCGTGAGCGGTCTTCCGGTCCGCCCGCCGGCCCGTCCGCGGTGCGCGACGGCAGCGGAAACCGGTGGGCCGGTTCGGCGGTCCCCTCGTAGAGTGACGGCGACCGAGCCGACGCGATCCCCGGGGTTCCCGCCATGCCGCCAGCACCGACCGACGCGGGTGCCGGAGGGAGCAAGGGCACCACGGGGGCGGGGCGCCCCGAGCTCGCCTCACCCGCCTGGGAGTTGCTGCTGCCCGCCGCGTCGGCGCCCGCCCGCGGACGGGGGCGGGCCCTGCGAGAGGCGCTGCGCGAGGCGGTGCGGGCGGGGCGGCTGGCGCCGGGGACGCGGCTGCCGTCCAGCCGGGACCTCGCCGCCGACCTCGGGGTCTCCCGCGGGCTGATCACCGAGGCCTACGAGCAGTTGACCGCGGAGGGGTATCTGCGGGCCGGGCGGGGCGCCGGGACCTGGGTGAGCGAGACCGTGCGGGCCGCCCGCCCCCGCGCCCGCGATCTCGCCCCGCGCTCCCCCGGCGCCCGCGTCGACTTCGTCCCCGGCACCCCGGATCTGTCCCTTTTCCCGCGCTCGGCCTGGGCCGCCGCGCAGCGCGAGGTGCTGGCGGAGCTGCCGCACCGGGACCTGGGGTACCCGGACCCGCGCGGACTGCCCCGGCTGCGCACCGCACTGGCCGGGCTGCTGGCCCGGCGACGCGGCGTGGTGGCCGATCCGGAGCGGATCGTGGTGGTCTCCGGGGTGGCCCAGGCGTCCACGCTGCTGGGCCTGGTCCTGGCCGCGCGGGGCCGGCGCACCGTCGCGGTGGAGGACCCCGGCAGCCCGCAGCACACCGCGCTGTACGCCTCCGCGGGGGTCCGGACGGTGCCCGTGCCGGTGGACCGGGAAGGGCTCGCCGTGGACGCCCTGCGGGCCTCCGGCGCACGGGCCGTGGTCGCCACGCCGGCCCACCAGTTCCCCACCGGGATCGCCTACTCGGCGCGGCGCCGGGCGGAACTGCTCGACTGGGCACGCTCGGTGGACGGCATCGTCCTCGAGGACGACTACGACGGCGACTTCCGCTACGACCGCGCACCCATCGGCGCCCTCCAGGGCCTCGACCCGGAGCACGTGGCCTACGCCGGCTCGGTGAGCAAGTCGCTCGCGCCCGGGCTGCGGCTCGGCTGGCTGGTGGTGCCCGGGGCGTGGACCGAGGAGGTGGTGGAGCGCAAACGGACCCTGGACCTCGGTCATCCGACGCTGGACCAGGCGGCGTTCGCCCGGTTCCTGGAGCGCGGCGACTACGACCGTCAGCTGCGCCGCTGCCAGCGCGCCTGTCGCGAGCGCCGCGACGCCCTGGCCGGCGCCCTGGCGGAGCACTTCCCTGGGGCGCGGGTGTCCGGTATCGCGGCGGGGCTCCATGTGATCGCCGTGCTGCCCGGGCGTTACGGGCCCGAGGAGCTGCTGCTCGCCCGGGCGAAGGAGGCGGGAGTGGCTGTGCGCCCTCTCGCCCAGTACCTCCACGGCGACGGCGACGGCCGCATCGGCGGCACCGGCGAGGGCGTCCACCTGGTTCTCGGCTACGCGCACCTGCCTCCCGCCCGGATCCGCGAGGGCGTGCGGCTGCTGGCGGAGGCCGTCCGGAGATGAGCGCTGCCGCGGCGGCCGATTGCGGAACTCGTTACCCACCGGTCACAGTGAGTTCGTAACCGGGAAACACCATTCCTTCACAGTGGTGTGCATGAGTCGAGACATGTCTGAAGTGATCTGCAATCTGCGGGAGCTGGCGAGACGGACGGTACGGGGCAGGGCAGGCTTCCATGTGTGGTGGGCACGACGGCACGGGCATGCGCCCCCGGTACCCGAAAGCGATACCGGCGGTGCCCGGCCGCCCTCCGCGGAGGCCGGGCCGAGCGTGCTGTGGCGGATGCGGACGACGGTGCGGGACGAGCCCGGATCGCTCGCCGCGCTGTGCACGGCACTGGCCGGGCACGGGGTCGACATCCTGAGCCTGCAGACCCATCCGCTCGGCGACGGCGTGGTGGACGAGTTCCTGCTGCGCGCGCCGGACGGGCTCGACGGCGGGTCGCTGGCGGAGGCCGCCGAGGGTGCCGGCGGCCGGGACACCTGGATCGAGCGGGCCGACACCCACGATCTGGTGGACGCCCCGGCGCGGGTGCTGGCCCTCGCGGCCCGCACCGCTCAGGACGCGGCGGAACTGCCGCTGGCGCTGCGGCAGTTGCTGGGGAGGTGCACCATCCGGTCGGTGCCCGCCGCCCGCTCCTCGGCGGTGCCGGCGCCGCAGGGGCCGGTGGAGGGGTCGCTGGAGGACACCGTGATGCGGCTGCGCGCCCCGGAGGGCGGGGTGATCGTCGTGGAGCGGCCGTATCTCCCCTTCACCCCGACCGAGTTCGCCCGGGCGCGGGCGCTGGTGGAGCTGGACGCCCGGCTCGGTCCGCGGGTCCCGCGCCGCCGGGACGTGCTCACCCTGCCGGAGGGCGGCGACATCACGGTGCGCCGGGCGGACACCCGTGATCTGCCGGCCGCGCTGGAGATGCACGAGCGGTGCTCGGCCGAGACGCTGCGGCTGCGCTACCACGGCCCCGTCGGCGACGCGGACCGCTACCTGCGCCATCTGCTCAGCCCGCGCTTCGGCCGCACGCTGGCCGCGCAGACCTCCTCCGGCCGCATCGTCGGCCTCGGCCATCTGCTGTGGGACGGCGACGAGACCGAGGTCGCGCTGATCGTCGAGGACGCCTGGCAGCGCCGGGGCATCGGCGGCGAACTGCTGTCCCGGCTGGTGGCGATGGCCGCCGAGGCGGGCTGCTCGGACGTGTACGCGGTGACCCGGGCCGCCAACACGGGCATGGTCGCCGCGATGCGGGCCCTCGGTCTGCCCCTCGACTACCAGATCGAGGAGGGCACGCTGGTGATCACCGCCCGCCTGGACGGGATGGGGCCGCACGGCCCGCGGCAGCGGCACGGGGCGCACGCCGCCCGGCCCTGAGAACACAGCGCACGCCGCCCGCCCCGGAGAACGCGGGCCGCGCCGCCCGGTGCCGGAGCGGACGCGGCAGCCGGCGGCGGCTGGAGAGCGGTGGCCGTCCCCCTCCCCCGGGTGCGGGGGACGGCCGGGTCGTGCACCGGTCGGGCGTCAGCCCTGGACCAGCTCCTCCTGGCGGGTCCCGGTGCCGGTGTGCCCGCCGAGCGCGCCGTCCAGGTCCGCCCACAGGTCCTCGACGTCCTCCAGGCCGACCGAGAGGCGCAGCAGGCGGTCGCTGACGCCGGCACCCCTGCGGTCGTCGGCGTCGACGATGCGGTGGCTGATGGAGGCCGGGTGCTGGATGAGGGAGTCCACGCTGCCCAGGCTCACCGCGGGGGTGATCAGGCGGACCCCGGCGATCACCCGGTGCGGGTCCCCGTGGACCTCGAAGGACACCATGGCGCCGCCGATGCGCGGGTAGTGCACCCGCTCCACGCGCGGGTCGGCGGCCAGCCTGCGGGCCAGCTCGGCGGCGTTGGCGGAGGCGGCCCTCACCCGCACCGGCAGGGTCGACAGGCCGCGCAGCAGCAGATAGCCGGCCAGCGGATGCAGGACGCCGCCGGTGGCGAAGCGGATCTGCCGCAGCGTGCCCGCGAACTCCTCGTCACAGGCCACCACTCCGGCGAGCACGTCCCCGTGCCCGCCGAGGTACTTGGTGGCGCTGTGCAGCACGATGCGCGCCCCGTGCTCGGCCGGGCGCTGCAGGACCGGCGTGGCGAAGGTGTTGTCGACCAGCAGCGGCACCGAGCCGCACGCCTCGGCGACGGCCCGGAGGTCGATCTCGGCCAGCGTCGGGTTGGCCGGGGACTCCACCAGCACCAGACCGGTGTCGGGGCGCAGCGCACCGGCGACGCCGGCCGGGTCGGTCCAGGTCACCTCCGAGCCGAGCAGCCCGGCGGTCAGCAGGTGGTCGCTGCAGCCGTACAGCGGCCGTACGGCCACGACGTGCCGCAGGCCCATGGCGCCGCGGGCCAGCAGGACGGCGCTGAGCGCGGCCATGCCGCTGGCGAAGGCGACCGCCGCCTCGGTGCCCTCGAGCCGGGCCAGGGCGGTCTCGAAGCGGGCGACGGTCGGGTTGCCGAGCCGTCCGTAGACCGGCGGCCCGTCCGGTTCTGCGCCGGTGGTGGCGAAGGCGTCGATGCGGGCGGCCTCGGCGCGGCTGTCGTACGAGGGATAGGTGGTCGACAGGTCGATAGGCGGGGCGTGCAGTCCCAGGCCTGCGAGGTCGTCACGGCCGGCGTGCACGGCCTCGGTGGCCAGTGCGCGAGATGAACGCGTGGTACGCGTGTCCATGCCCAGTTCCATGACCGAAGGGTGAACAACGACCGGGTCTCCGGAGCCGGAAACCGTGCTACGTTCGGCCAGTGGCCGAATCTGTCGTACTGGATCCGGTGGATCTGCATCTGCTGCGGCTGCTGCAGAACGACGCCCGGATGACCTACCGGGATCTCGCCGCGCAGGTCGGAGTCGCACCGTCCACCTGCCTGGACCGGGTGACCCGGCTGCGCCGCTGCGGCGTGATCCTCGGGCACCGCCTGGAGCTGGATCCGGCCCGGCTGGGCCGGGGGCTGCAGGCGCTGCTGTCGGTGCAGGTGCGGCCGCACCGGCGGGAGCTGGTGGGGCCCTTCGTGGAGCGTATCCGGGCGCTGCCGGAGTCGCTCACCGTGTTCCATCTGACCGGCCCCGACGACTATCTGGTGCACGTCGCGGTCGCGGACATGGCGGATCTGCAGCGGCTGGTGCTCGACGAGTTCACCGCCCGGCGTGAGGTGGCCCGGGTGGAGACGCGGCTGATCTTCCAGCAGTGGGACTGCGGGCCGCTGCTGCCGCCTTCGCCCTCGGCTCAATCCGGGTGACGTGCGGCGGGCCGCGTACCAGGATGGTCCGCATGTCACAGACCAACAACGCGCTGCCCCGCCAAGTCGCCGACGCCTACGTCGACGAGCTGATCGCCCTCGACCCGGTGACCGGTACCTACCTCGGTGTGAGGGAGAGCTCCGCCAAGCTGCCCGACCTCTCCCCCGCGGGCCAGGAGGCGCTCGCGGAGCTTCAGCGGGCCACCCTCGCCCGGCTCGACGAGGCCGAGCGCCTCCCCGGCGCCGACAGCGACATCGAGCGCCGCTGCGCCCGGCTGCTGCGCGAGCGGCTCACCGCCGAACTCGCCGTGCACGAGGCCGAGGAGGGCCTGCGCTCGGTGGGCAATCTGGGGACCGTGGTGCATCCGGTGCGTGAGGTGTTCACCGTGACACCGTCCCGGACGGAGGAGGACTGGGCGGCGATCGCCGAGCGGCTGCGCGCGGTGCCGGGCGCGCTGGCCGGCTACCGGCAGTCCCTGGAACTGGGCCTGGAGCGCAAGCTGTACGCGGCGCCGCGTCCGACCGAGGCGTTCATCGGGCAGCTCACCGAGTGGGCCGACACGGGCGAGGGCCGGGGCTGGTTCGAGGACTTCGCCTCGGCGGGACCGGAGGCGCTGCGGGCCGAACTGGACCAGGCCGCGCGTGGCGCGACCGCCGCGGTGGCCGAGCTGCGCGACTGGATGCGCGACACGTACGCCCCGGCCGTCGAGGGCGCCCCGAACACGGTGGGCCGGGAGCGGTACGCCCGCTGGTCCCGCTACTTCAACGGCACCGACCTCGACCTGGACGAGGCGTACGCCTACGGCTGGTCGGAGTTCCACCGGATCCTCGGCGAGATGAAGAAGGAGGCGGAGAAGGTCCTGCCGGGCGCGAAGACCCCGTGGGTGGCGCTGGCCCACCTGGACGAGCACGGCCGGCACATCGAGGGCGTGGACGAGGTGCGCGACTGGCTCCAGGGGCTGATGGACCGGGCGATCGAGTCGCTGGACGGCACCCACTTCGACCTGGCGGAGCGGGTGCGCAGGGTGGAGTCGAAGATCGCCCCGCCGGGCAGCGCGGCTGCCCCGTACTACACCCCTCCGTCGGAGGACTTCTCCCGGCCCGGCCGCACCTGGCTGCCGACGATGGGCCAGACCCGCTTCCCGGTCTACGACCTGGTGTCGACCTGGTACCACGAGGGTGTCCCCGGCCATCACCTGCAGCTGGCGCAGTGGGTGCACGTGGCGGACAGCCTCTCCCGCTACCAGGCCACCGTCGGCATGGTGAGCGCCAACTGCGAGGGCTGGGCGCTGTACGCGGAGCGGCTGATGGACGAGCTGGGCTTCCTGACGGACGCGGAGGAGCGGCTCGGGTATCTGGACGCCCAGATGATGCGGGCCGCGCGGGTCATCGTCGACATCGGCATGCACCTGGAGCTGGAGATCCCGGCGGACTCGCCGTTCCACCCGGGTGAGCGCTGGACCCCGGAGCTGGCGCAGGAGTTCTTCGGCGCGCACAGCAGCCGTCCGGCGGACTTCGTGGAGAGCGAGCTGACCCGGTACCTGACGATCCCGGGCCAGGCGATCGGCTACAAGCTGGGCGAGCGGGCCTGGCTGCTGGGCCGGGAGAAGGCCCGTCAGCGGCACGGCGGTTCCTTCGACCTGAAGGCCTGGCACATGGCGGCCCTGTCGCAGGGCTCGCTCGGCCTGGACGACCTGGTCGACGAACTGGCCGCCCTGTAGGCCCGGTCAGCGGCGGAAGCCGCCCTCGGAGGAGATGACCTGCCCGGTGATCCAGTCCGCCTCGTCGGTGGCCAGCCATGCGATGAGGCGGGCGGGATCGTCCGGCATGCCCCAGCGGCCCGCGGGGAACATCGCGGCGATGGCCTCGTAGGCCTCGCCGGTCATGTAGTCGGTGTCCACGGGGCCGGGGTTGACGGTGTTCACGGTGACGGCCTGGCCGGCGAGGGTCGTCGCCAGCGAGCGGGTGATGGAGGCCAGGGCGCCCTTCTGCAGTGCGTAGGCGATCTCGCCGGGCATGCCGTTCGCGATGTCCTGCCCGGAGGTCATCATCACCACGCGCCCGCCGGGCGTGCGGGGAGCGAGGGTCGCCCGGTGCCGGGCGAACGCCTGGACGAGCAGCAGGACCGAGCGGGTGTCGACGGCCCAGTGGGCGTCGAGCATGGCCGCGTCGACGGTGTCGAGGTCGCCGTCGCTGCCGCTGAGGGCGTGGTTGGCGACGAGGATGTCGAGCCGGCCGCCGAGGGCCTCGACGGCGCGGTCGAGCAGTTCGGCGGGCACGGCCGGATCGGCGAGGTCGCCGGGTCCGGCGATCACGCGTGCCTGCGGATCGCCGAGCGCCTCGGTGACGGAGGCGGTCACCTCCTCGATCCGGTCGGCGCCCCAGGGCCGGCCGGCGTCGTGCGGCACATGGTGGTGCAGATACACGCTCGCTCCGTAGGCGGCCAGGCGCCGGGCGACGGCATGGCCGATCCCGGCGCGCCGGCTGGCGCCCGTGACCAGGGCGGTCCGGCCGCGCAGCGGCAGGGGGTCACGGCGGAGTTCTTCGGGGGCGGGGTGCGGAAGTCGGGGCATGACCGGTCATGATGGCCGGTGCCGGGCCCGGACGCACGCCGTTTTCCGCCGGGCGCGCCCGGCGCGCCTCCGATGGGCTCAGCCGGTCCCGCGCTGCCGCAGCACCGAGCCGGATCTGCCCTTGACCACCTCCAGCTGGGCGTGGATGCGCCTCCGCAGATCGGCGACATGGCTGACGATGCCCACGCTGCGGTCGCGTTCGCGCAGGGAGTCCAGGACGTCCAGCACCTCGTCGAGGGTCTGGTCGTCGAGGCTGCCGAAGCCCTCGTCGATGAACAGGGTGTCGAGCCGCACCCCGCCCGCCTCGTCGGTGACCACGTCGGCGAGGCCCAGGGCGAGGGCGAGGGACGCGAAGAACGTCTCGCCGCCGGAGAGCGTGGAGGTGTCCCGCTCGCGCCCGGTCCAGGCGTCGACGACGTGCAGGCCGAGGCCGCTGCGGCCGCGTCCGGTGCGGTCGTCGGAGTGCACCAGGGTGTAGCGGCCGGACGACATGCGCTGCAGTCGCGCGGACGCGGCGGCGGCGACCTGCTCGAGACGGGCCGCGAGCACATACGACTCCAGGCGCATCTTGCGTTCGTTGTCGGCCGCCGTGCCGGCGGTGAGGCCCGCCATGCGGGCCACCCGGTCGTGCTCCTCACGCAGCGGCGCCAGCCTTCGCACCGATGCGGCGACCCGCGCGGAGAGCCGGTCCAGCTCCATGCAGCGGCGGTCGGCGGCGTCCCGGGCGGAGGCAGCCTCGCGCACCCTGCGGTCCGCCTCCGCGGCGGCCCGCTCGGCGGCGAGCACATCGGCGGGCGGCTGGGCGGCGGCGGTGAGCGTCTCGTGCTCGGCGAGGACCGTGCGCACCGCGGCCTCCTCCTGCTGCCAGGCGTCCAGGCGCCGCTGCAGCTCGCGGTGGGCGGCGGCGTCGAGGAGGGCGTCGGCGGCGGCCTGCGGGGTGTCGAAACCGGCCCGGAAGGCGGCGTCGGCGAGCCGGGCGTCGGCGGCCTTGAGCCTCCTGGCGGTCTCCTCGGCGGCGCGGGCGGCCTCGGCGGCGTCGGTGAGCCGGGCGACGCTGTGCTCCAGCTGTGCGGCGCGCGCGGCGACGCTGGGCGCCTCGCCCCGCGCCTGGGCCAGTTCCTCCTCCAGCGTGGCCCGTTCCCGCTCGAGCCGGTCGCGGTGGCCCACCCGGGCGGCGGCCCGGACGGCGGCCTCGCGCTGGGCGGAGACGCGCAGTTGGTGCTCGTGCTCGGCCTGGCGCAGCCGTTCCTGCGCGGCGTGCAGTCCGGAGGCGGCCTCGCGTGCCTCCGCGTGAGCGTGCTCGAGCTCCCGCAGCTCCCGGGCCAGTTGCTCGGCGGGGGTGTCGCCGGCCTCCGCCGTGGCCGCGGCGAGGGCTTCCCGCAGCCCGGCGTGGCGGCGTTCGTCCTCGGCGTGCTGCTCCTCGGCGAGCTGGTAGTCCTTCAGCGCGCGCTCCTCGGCGGCGCGGTCGACGTGCCCGGCGTCCTTGCGGGCGGGCGCGGGATGCTCCCTGGAGCCGCAGACGGCGCAGGGCTCCCCGTCGGTGAGGGCGGCGGCCAGTTCCGCGGCGATTCCGTCGAGGCGCTGTTCCTTGAGGTCCAGCCAGCGCTTGCGGGCCCCGGCGGCGCGCTCGGCCGAGGCGAGGGCGCGGCCGCGGGCCTCCTCGGTTTCGGCGGCGAGCCGGTCGCGCCGGCGGGCCGCGTCGAGTCTGCGGCGGGCGGGCTCACGGCGCTCGGCGAGCTGTTCGCTCCTGGTGGCGGCCTGCCGGGCGCCGTCGACGGCATTCTGCAGGGCGGTACGGGTCTCCTCCCAGCCGGCCAGCCAGGCCTCGGCCTCCTGGAGGATCTCCTCGTCGGCGCGCTCCTGGCGGTCCAGGCCCGCACGTTCGTCGAGGAGTTCGGCGAGTCTGCGCTCGGCGCGGCGCGCGGACTCCAGTCCGCCCAGTTCCTCGGCGGCGCGGCGGGCGGCGTCGGTCAGGGCGGTCGCGCCGGCGTCGGCGAGGGGGGCCGGCAGCAGGGCACGGGCACGGGTCTCGGCGTCGGCGGCGCGCCGGTGCTCGAGCTCGGCTGCCTCGCGCAGGTCCAGGGCGGGGGCGACCGTCTCGGCCTTGCGGGCCCGCTCCATGCGCCGCTGGGTCTCCTGGTGTGCGCCGGCCCGCTCCTCGAGGCGTGCGGCGCGCTCGCGGGCCTCGGCGAACCGCCGTTGCAGCCGGTCGCGTTCGCGGGTCTCGTGCAGGGCGCGGTCGGCGGCGGTCCGCGCGGACTCGGCGGCGGCGAGCCGGCGGCGGGCGATGTCGAGCTGCTCGCGTGCGGTGCTGCGGGCGACGGCGGCGGCGCTCAGCACGGCGTCGGCGAGGCCGGGGTCGCCGGGCGCCAGTCCGGGCAGGTCCATGGCCTCGCCGGCGGCCTGCTGCATGCGGTGGGCGTCGGCGAGCAGGGCGGCGTCGCCGTCGCGCACCTGGGTCTCGGTGGCGCGCCGGCGCTCGGCGAGCCGCTTCTCGACCTCGGCGAAGCGGCGGGTGTCGAAGAGCCGGCCGAGCAGCTTGCCGCGGGCCTCGGCGTCGGCGCGCAGGAAGCGGGCGAAGTCGCCCTGGGGCAGCAGCACCACCTGGCAGAACTGCTCGCGGCTCATGCCGAGCAGCTGGGTGATCTCCTCGCCGATCTCCTGGTGCGAGCGGCTGAGGTCCTTCCAGCCGCCGGCGGCCGCGTCGTACTCCCGCAGCCAGGTCTGGGCCTTGTCGAGGGTGGTGCCGGTGCCGCGTTTCTTGGCGCGTTCCCAGGGCGGCTGCCGGGTGATCTCGAGGCGGCGTCCGGCGACGGTGAGGTCGAGGGTGACGGAGGTGCGGGTGGCCGGGGCGGCGTGGTCGCTGCGCAGGGACATGCCCTGGCCGCCCTGCCGGGCGCCGGGGACGGCGCCGTACAGCGCGTAGCAGACGGCGTCCAGGACGGAGGTCTTGCCGGCGCCGGTGGGGCCGTGCAGCAGGAAGAGCCCGGCGGCGGACAGGGCGTCGAAGTCGACGCTCTGGGAGCCGCCGAAGGGGCCGAAGGCGGTGATGTCGAGGCGGTGCAGCCTCACCGGGCCACCTCCTGCAGGGCCTCGTCGGCGCGCACGGCGTCGATGGCGTCGCGGAGCACGGCGCGTTCCCGTTCGTCGGGTCCGGCGCCGCGCACGTGGGCCACGAAGTCCTCCGCGATCTGCTGGTCGCTGCGTCCGGCGAGGCGGCGGGCGTAGGAGACTCCGGGGTCGTCGGGGGCGCGTTCGGGGTCGAAGACCAGGCTGAGGGTGTGCGGGAAGCGCTCGGTGAGCCGGGCCATGGGGTCGGCGGGGCGGACCGGGTCGGTGAGGGTGGCCTCGACCCAGGCCTGCTCGTGCGGGGTGAGCGCGGGGTCGGCGAGCAGCTCCTCCAGGGTGCCGCGGATGCGGGCGAGCGGCCGGGGCACCGGGCAGTCGACGCGTTCGGCGGTGACGGCTCCCCCGGCGTCCAGGTCGATCAGCCACATGCTCTTGCGCTGGCCGGCCTCGGAGAAGGAGTAGGCCAGCGGGGAGCCGGAGTAGCGGATGCGTTCGCTGAGCGTCTGACAGCCGTGCAGGTGCCCGAGCGCCACATAGTCGACGCCGTCGAAGACGCCCGCGGGCACGGCGGCGACTCCGCCCACGGTGATGTCCCGTTCGCTGTCGCTGGGTTGGCCGCCGGTGACGAAGGCATGGGCGAGGACCACGCTGCGGGTGCCGGCCGGGCGGGCGGCGAGGTCGGCGCGGACGCGGTCCATGGCGGCGGCGAGCACCGCCTCGTGGCCCGCCCGTTCGACCCCGAACTCGTCCTTGACCAGGGCCGGTTCGAGGTAGGGCAACCCGTAGAAGGCGACGTCACCGTGGGCGTCGGACAGCAGTACCGGTGTGCCGCAGGCGGACGGCTCGGTGCGCAGATGGACGCCGGCGCGCCCGAGGAGCCCGGCGCCGACGCCGAGGCGGCGAGCGGAGTCGTGGTTGCCGGAGATCATCACCGTCGGCACACCGAGGCCGGCGAGGCGGTGCAGGGCGTCGTCGAACAGCTCGACGGCGGCGAGCGGCGGCACAGCGCGGTCGTACACGTCTCCCGACACGACCACGGCGTCGACGTCGCGCTCCCGCACGGTCTCCACCAGGTGGCCGATGAACTCGGCCTGGGCGCCGAGCATGCCGACCCGGTGGAACGCCCGGCCGAGGTGCCAGTCGGAAGTGTGCAGCAGTCTCATGATCCCCGAGACTAACCGCCGGGTCCGACAGCACGGGCGGTTGCTCCCGTATCGCCACCGTTCACGGCGTTCACACCGTCACATCTCACCCAGTACGTCCGCCATGCACCCGGAGTGCACGTCGGGTGCCGCCGGTTCGGGCAGGCTCGGCCGCCGCCCGGCACGGCCGCCGCGCGGCGCGGGCCGGGCGGGCTCAGGCGTCCCCGTACGCCTCCCCGCCCAGTTCGAATCCCGCGGTCCCGGCGGTGGCATCGGCCAGCCAGGCGCGGAAGGCGTCCACGTCCGCGTCGGGCAGCCCGATCTCGATGGTGACCTGCTCGCCGTAGCGCACGTCGCGCACCTCGCGTCCGGTGGCGCGCAGATCGTTCTGGATCTTGCCGGCCCGCTGGTGGTCGACGGTGACGGTGGCCAGCCGGAAGCGGCGCCGGGTGACGGTGCCGAGGGCGTCGAGCGCCTCACCGACGGCGCCCCCGTAGGCGCGGATCAGGCCGCCCGCGCCGAGCTTGACCCCCCCGAAGTAGCGGGTGACCACGGCGACGACGTAGCGCATGTCGCGGCGCAGCAGCATCTGCAGCATGGGCACCCCGGCGGTGCCGCCGGGTTCGCCGTCGTCGCTGGCCTTCTGCACGGAGGCGTCGGCGCCGATGACGTAGGCCCAGCAGTTGTGGGTGGCGTCGGCGTGCTCCTTGCGGACGGCGGCGATGAACTCCTGCGCCTCCTGTTCGGTGGCGGCCGGGGCGAGGGAGCACAGGAAACGGGAACGGTTGATCTCGGTCTCGTGCACACCCGGGCGGGCGACGGTGCGGTACTCGTCCTGCATCGGACCAGCCTATGCGCGCCCGCCCGGGGGCGGCGCGTCCGGGCTGGTGGGTCCCTGGCTAGTGGGTCCCTCGCGGGACGGTCACCGAGGTCAGGAGCGCGCCGCCGGTGTCCAGGTCCCGCCAGGCGGTGCCGTGCCAGGCGAGGACGGCGACGGCCGCGGTGGGGAACTTGGTGCGGACGGCCGCGAGGGTGTCGCCGACCGCGTCGCCCGCCAGCTCCAGGACCAGTTCCTCCAGGCCGGGGTTGTGGCCGACCAGCAGGAGCGTGCGGACCTCCTCGGGCGCCTCGCGGACCACGGCGAGCAGGTCCGCGGTGCCGGCACCGTACAGGCGACGGTCGTAGCGGACCGGCGGCACCGTCGCCCACTCCCCCGCGGCCAGTTCCCAGGTGCGGCGGGCGCGCACGGCCGTGGAGCAGACGGCGAGACCGGGCAGCAGACCGGCCGCGGCCAGGGCCCGTCCGGCGGCGGGCGCGTCCCTGAGCCCGCGCGGTGCCAGCGGGCGCTCGTGGTCGGCGACGCCTTCCGGCCGGGCCGACTTGGCGTGGCGCAGCACCACGAGCCGGCGCGGCGGCCCGGTCTCCGAGGGTCCGGTCATGCCGGGGTCCCGAGGTCGCGGGTGAGGTCGACGCCGAGCAGCCGGTCGGCGTAGGCGTACGTCTCGAAGCGGGCGCCGTCCGGGATGCCGGGGACGCTCGCCACCTCGCGCAGCACGCGCAGGACTCCGGGCACGTCCAGGTCGTTCTCCCAGGCGGCACGCAGGTCGGCGCGCACCGGGTCGGGAATGGGCCGCGAGGGGTGGTGCGCCCAGCCGGCGACCGCGCCGCGCCACTCGGCGAGGGTCCTGGCGGCCTCGTCCAGGTCCTCGGCGCCGAGCCGCACGGCCGTGCCGCGGGGACGGGAGAGCAGAGCGAGCCGGAGGGCTGCGGGGTCCGTGCCGTCGGATGCGCCGGGGATCCCCTCGCCGTGCGCCGGAGCCACCGCCACGCGCACCCCTTCGGGCGCCGCGGCGCTGTCGTCGGCGAGGACGTGCAGCACCTGCGCCTCGCCCAGCCCGGTCCCGGCGTCGTGCGCGTCCTCCAGGGGCCGCACACCGAGGGCCGCGCCCGCGGCGCGCAGCTCGGCGCGTTCGCGTTCGCCGGAGAGCATCGCCCACACCGGGGTGCCGCCGAGTTCCAGGGCACGCACCAGGAGGTCGGCGACGAGCAGGACCCGCAGATTCGTGGGGTCGAAGCCACTGGTGTGGGCCTCGATGCGGGTCAGCCCCCGCCTGGCGGGGGCGGCGTCCACGAGTGCGCCGGTTCGGGCGTCGGTGATGCGCAGCACGAGCCGAGCGTAGGCGCGCGAGCGCCCGCGTGCAGGCATCTCGCTCGGCTTTTCGGGCACTCGTTGCGGTATTCGACGAGGGCGTGGTCGGGGCGCGGGCCGCGGGCCGCGCACGGCGGGGGCGGCACATCCTCGCCGGGCGCCGGGAATCACCGGGCCTCCGGCGCGGTTGTCGCCCGTGCACGGTCTTTTACGGCTCATCACGTCCCGGGAGGCGCACGGTGTACGGCGACGATGCAACGGTCCGCAAGATCCTCACCGAGCTGGGTGACACCTGGGCCGTGGTGGGGCTGTCGAACAACCGGCGGCGCGCCGCGTACGGCGTCGCCCAGGTGCTGCAGAGGTTCGGCAAGCGCGTGGTCCCCGTGCACCCCAAGGCCGAGACCGTGCACGGCGAGCAGGGCTACCCCTCGCTCGCCGACATCCCCTTCGATGTGGACGTCGTGGACGTGTTCGTCAACAGCGACCTCGCCGGCGCCGTCGCGGACGAGGCGGTGGCCAGGGGCGCCAAGGCCGTCTGGTTCCAGCTCGGCGTGATCGACGAGGCGGCCTACGAGCGGACCCGCGCGGCGGGCCTGGAGATGGTGATGGACCGCTGCCCGGCGATCGAGATCCCCCGGCTCGGGCTCCCCCAGCGCGGTTGACCCGCGGGAGTTCGTCCAACAGCACGCCCGCGCCCGCGTGACCGAGGCATGCGCGGTGCGGGGCCCGGAGCGGCATCAGGTCCGTCACCGGGAACTGCTGCGGGCGGACCCGGTGATGACGGCCCGTCAACTCGTGGTGGAGGCGGGAGGGAACGGTACCGCCCGAGGGGGTGCTCGTGCGGCCCGGTACGGCCGCCGCCGGCCGTACCGGTCAGATGCCGAGACCCTCCAGGACGACCGCGTTGGGCAGTTCGGCGAAGGCCTTGCCCGGGACCAGCAGCTTGCCCCTGCGGCGGCCGCTGCCGACGAGGGCGTACGGCAGGTCGGCGACGGCCGCGTCCACCAGGAGGGGCCAGCCGTCCGGCAGGCCGATCGGGGTGATGCCGCCGTACTCCATGCCGGTCTCCCCCGTGGCCGTCTCCATCGGGGCGAACGACGCCTTGCGGGCGCCCAGTTGGCGGCGCACCACATTGTTGACGTCGACCCGGGTGGTGGACAGGACCAGGCATGCGGCGAGGGTGCGCTCGCCGCCCCGTTTGGCGGCCACGATCACGCAGTTGGCCGACTTGTCCAGCAGGTCCTGCCCGTAGTGCTCGACGAAGACGGCGGTGTCCGCCCAGCGCGGGTCGGTGTCCACGTAGACGATCTGTTCGGCGGGCACGCTGCCGCTCCAGGCGCGGACGGCGGCGGCGACCGGCGGGGCGAGCTCGTCGAGGCACTCGGGGGCGGGGGTGGCGTGGTCGAAGTCTCCGATCGGTGCGCGCATGACCGCACCGTAACCCACCTGGGCGGACGGGTCAGTGGACGGGCGGCACGGAGACGGTCAGCACCATCTCCATCGGCACATCGCCCCGGTTGCCGTAGACGTGCGGGACATTGGCCTCGAAGGAGGCGCTGGCGCCCGCCGGCACCCGGTGCTCCTCGCCGTCCACGGTGAGGGTGAGTTCGCCGGCGGTGACGTGCAGCAGCTCGAAGGTGCCGGCCGGGTGAGGGTCGGAGTCGCTGGACTCGCCCGGCATCAGCCGCCAGTCCCACATCTCCAGCGGTCCGGGAGCCTCGGTGCCGACGAGCAGCCGGTTCCAGCTGCCTGCCTCGGTGTGCCACAGGCGCACCGCCTGATCGGCGGGGACGACACGGACCTGCGGGCCGCGCTCGTAGTCGAGCAGCGTGGGGACGCTGACGCCGAGGGCGTCCCCGATCTTGACGACGGTGCCGATGCTGGGATTGGTGCGGGCCTGTTCGATCTGGATGAGCATGCCGCGGCTCACTCCGGCGCGGGCGGCGAGCGCGTCCAGGGTGAAGCCGCGCTCGGTGCGCCAGCGCCTGACGTTGCGCGCGAGGGACTGGGTGAGCAGCTCGAGGTCCGTCACGATGGGTCCGTTCGGTTCACTTCCGTGCGGGCCGGCGGGTGCGCCGGCGGTTCTGCGGTGCGGGAGGCGCGGCCGTGTGTGCCGACTGCGGCGGGACCGCGGTCCGGCGCACGTGGTGGCATCGGATGCACCTGTCCGTGCAGCGAACTGTACTGCGGGGCGGTACGGCGGGGCGCGGGGTGGATCAGCCTTCCGGTTCCAGCTCCGCCAGCCGCTCGATGTCCGCGTCGCCGAGTCCGGACAGCGCCCGCAGCTGGTCCGGAGTGGTCCCCTCCGGGATCGGTACCGGGGCGGGCGTGCGCAGGGGCGGCTGCCAGCCGTCGGCGGGCGTCCAGCGCCGGACCACGCGGGCGGGGGCACCGGCGACCACGGCATGGTCGGGCACCGTGCCCCGGACCACCGCGCCCGCGGCCACCACCACGTTCCGGCCGATGCGCGCGCCCGGCAGGATCACCGCGCCGGTGCCGATCCAGCAGCCCGGCCCGATCTCCACGGGCTCCATCCGGGGCCACTGCTTGCCGATGGGCTGGTGCGGGTCGTCGTAGGAGTGGTTGGTGGAGGTGATGTAGACGTACGGGCCGAAGTAGCAGTCGCTGCCGATGGTGACGCTGGTGTCGGCGATGACGTGGCTGCCGCGTCCGAGGACGACGCCGTCGCCGATGCGCAGGATCGGCTCGGGGCCGAGATCCAGGTCGGGCATGAGTCCGGCGGTGAGGGTGACCTGCTCGCCGATGATGCAGTGCGAGCCGAGGTGGATCCAGGGTTCGCCGAAGACGGTGCCGAGCGGGAACGCCAGGCGGGTGGACTCGCCGATCGCGCCGAAGCGCAGCCGGCCGGGGTTGTCGGCGGTCACCGAGCCCGTGCGCTGGATCCACGCCCAGCCCGCATGGACCGCGCGCTGCGCGAGGCGGCGCGGCCAGGACGAGAACGTGTTCTTGCTCTTCGGCACGGATTCACCGTACTGAGCGGACGATGCCGCCGGGCCGTCCGGGGGCTGTGATCTTCACCCCACGGGTGTGACGTACGGTTCGTTCTCGGACCGACGAGGAGGCGAGATGACGCACGAGGCGCTGATCACCGGTGTGGGCGGCAGGGAACCGAAGGTGGACCCGGAGGCGTTCGTGGCGCCGACCGCGTCCGTGGTCGGGGACGTGACCCTGGAGGCGGGGGCGAGTGTCTGGTACGGCGCGGTGCTGCGGGGCGACGTGGAGTCGATCTCCGTGGGCGCCGGCAGCAATGTGCAGGACAACTGCACGCTGCACGCCGACCCGGGGTTCCCGGTGCGGGTCGGTGAGCGGGTCTCCATCGGCCACAACGCGGTGGTGCACGGGGCGACCGTCGAGGACGACTGCCTGATCGGCATGGGTGCGACGGTGCTGAACGGCGCGGTGATCGGCGCCGGCTCCCTCGTCGCCGCTCAGGCCCTAATCCCGCAGGGCATGGTCGTGCCCGCGGGCTCCCTGGTCGCCGGCGTCCCGGCGAAGGTGAGGCGCGAGCTGACCGCGGAGGAACGCGAGGGGCTCACCCTGAACGGCGCCGTGTACACGGACCTGGCGCGCACGCACCGGGACGAGTTCCGGGCGTAGGCGAGGACACGGGGGCTGCCCCGCGCGGCCACCGGGCGCGGGCGCCCGGTGGCGCTCGGCCGGCGGGCGCCACGGCCGCGCGGGCGCGTCCGGGTGCGGGGCGCCCGCCAGGGTCAGTCCGTGGTGGCGGTGGCGGTCTCGCGCGTCGCCGCTTCCGCCCCGGCCGCCGTCTCCGCCGTCTGTGCCGTCTGTGCCTTCTTCGCCTTGCGCTTCAGGACCAGCATGGACGTGAGGCCGATGAGGACCGCCGCCACCAGGCCCAGCCAGGAGAAGCGCTTCAGCCAGGCCTCGGCGACGATGCCCACGTAGTAGATGACGGCCGTGGTACCGCCCGCCCAGAGGATGCCGCCGAGGACGTTGGCGGTGAGGAACTTCCAGTACGGCATGCGCAGCACGCCCGCCAGCGGGCCGGCGAAGATGCGCAGCAGTGCGACGAAACGGCCGAAGAAGACGGCCCACATGCCCCACTTCTGGAAGGAGCGCTCGGCGGTGGCGATGTGCCCCTCGCTGAAGTGGCGGGGGAACTTCCTGCCGAGCCAGGCGAGCAGCGGGCGTCCGCCCTTGCGACCGATGGCGTAGCCGATGGAGTCGCCGATGATCGCGCCGGCGGTGGCGCAGGCGCCGAGGATCACCGGGTCGATGTCGCCGTGCTGGGAGGCGAGCAGGGCCGAGGAGACCAGGATGATCTCACCCGGCAGCGGAATGCCCAGGCTCTCCAGTCCGATGACCACTCCCACCAGCGCGTAGACGGCGACCGCGGGCACGGTCTCGAGCCATTCCTGGACGTGCAACGCCGATTCCTTCCGATCCCCGAGCTGCGTTCTCTGTCTGCGGGCCGCGCGCCGGTCGGGGCGGGCGGCCCGTGCAGCCTACCGGTTCACAAGAGGGCACCCGGCGCTCACGGGTTCCAGCTCCACTCGGCGACCTCGGGCATGTCGGTGCCGTGCTCACGGATGTACGCGTGGTGACGGGTGCGGGCGTCGGCCATGCGCTGGCGCACGGCGTTGGCGCGGACGGCGAGGCCGGGCACCCGGTCGATGACGTCCATGACGAGCCGGTACCGGTCGAGGTCGTTGCGGACCACCATGTCGAAGGGCGTGGTGGTGGTGCCGGACTCCTTGTAGCCGCGGACGTGCAGGTGCCGGTGGCCGGTGCGGCGGTAGGCGAGGCGGTGGATCAGCCACGGGTAGCCGTGGTAGGCGAAGATCACCGGCTTGTCCGTGGTGAAAAGGCCGTCGTACTCGTGGTCGGTCATGCCGTGCGGGTGCTCCTCGCGGGGCATCAGCCGGGCGATGTCGACCACGTTGACGACACGGACCGCGAGCCGGGGCAGATGGCGGCGCAGCAGCTGGGCCGCGGCCAGGACCTCCTGGGTGGGGACGTCGCCGGCACAGGCGAGGACCACGTCGGGCTCGCCGCCGTTCTCGGTGCCGGCCCACTCCCAGACGCCGGCGCCGCGGGCGCAGTGGGCGCGGGCGGCGTCCATGGTCAGCCAGTCGTGGCAGGGCTGCTTGCCGGCCACGATGACATTGACGTAGTCGCGGCTGCGCAGGGCGTGGTCGGCGACGGAGAGGAGGGTGTTGGTGTCCGGGGGGAGGTAGACCCGGACGACCCCCGGACTCTTGTTGAGCACGTGGTCGACGAAGCCGGGGTCCTGGTGGGAGAAGCCGTTGTGGTCCTGGCGCCAGACGTGCGAGGTGAGCAGGTAGTTGAGGGAGGCGATCGGGGCGCGCCAGGTCAGTTCGCGCGAGGTGCGCAGCCATTTGATGTGCTGGTTGACCATCGAGTCGACGATGTGCACGAACGCCTCGTAGCAGGAGAACAGGCCGTGCCGCCCGGTGAGCAGATAGCCCTCGAGCCAGCCCTGGCACATGTGCTCGGAGAGGATCTCCATGACGCGGCCGTGCCGGTCGAGGTGCTCGTCGACGGCGAGGGTGCGCTCCTGCCAGGCCTTGCCGCTGGCGTCGAAGACGGCGTCGAGGCGGTTGGAGGCGGTCTCGTCGGGGCCGACCAGCCGGAAGTCCCGGCGGGCCTCGGTGTCCCGCATCACCCGGGCGAGCAGGCCGCCGAGGACGCGGGTGGGTTCGTGCAGGGTGGTGCCGGGTTTGTCCACGGGGACGGCGAACTCGTCGAGGTCCGGCAGCGGCAGTTCGCGCAGCAGCCGGCCGCCGTTGGCGTGCGGGGTGGCGCCGAGACGGCGGTCGCCCTCGGGAACGCAGGCGAGGACCTCACCGACGGGCCGGCCGTCGGCGTCGAAGAGCTCTTCGGGGCGGTACGACTTCAGCCAGGCCTCGAGCTGCCGCAGGTGCTCGGGGTTCTCGCGGACGCCGGGCAGCGGCACCTGGTGGGAGCGCCAGGTGTTCTCGACGGGTTCGCCGTCCACCTCGGCGGGGCCGGTCCAGCCCTTCGGCGTGCGCAGCACGATCACCGGCCAGCGGACCCGCTCGGTTGCGCCGTGCTCGCGGGCGGCGCGCTGGGCCGCGGCGATGCGGTCGAGGGCGGTGTCCATGGCGACGGCCATGGCCCGGTGGACGGTGGCCGGGTCGTCGCCGCTCACCGTGATCGGGTCGTGGTTGTAGCCGCGCAGCAGTTCCTCGAGCTCGGGCTCGGGGAGGCGGGCGAGGACGGTGGGGTTGGCGATCTTGTAGCCGTTGAGGTGCAGGATCGGCAGGACGGCGCCGTCGTGGACGGGGTCGAGGAACTTGTTGGAGTGCCAGGAGGCGGCGAGCGGGCCGGTCTCGGCCTCGCCGTCGCCGATCACGCAGGCCACCACAAGGCCGGGGTTGTCGAACGCGGCTCCGTAGGCGTGGGCGAGGGAGTAGCCGAGCTCGCCGCCCTCGTGGACGGAGCCGGGGACCTCGGGGGCGACATGGCTGGGCACGCCGCCGGGGAAGGAGAACTGCCGGAACAGGCGTGCCATGCCGGCCGCGTCCCGGCCGACGTCCGGGTAGGTCTCGCCGTAGGTGCCCTCCAGCCAGGAGTTGGCGAGGACGGAGGGCCCGCCGTGGCCGGGCCCCCAGATGCACAGCGCCTCCAGGTCGCGGGCCCGGATGACCCGGTTGAGGTGGGTGTACACCAGGTTCAGGCCCGGTGAGGTGCCCCAGTGGCCGAGCAGTCTGGGTTTGATGTGCTCGGGCCTGAGGGGTTCGGTCAGGAGCGGGTTGTCCAGCAGGTAGATCTGGCCCGCCGAGAGATAGTTGGCGGCGCGCCAGTGGGCGTCCAGGGTGCGCAGTTCCTCGTCACTGGGTCCGGTGTGCCGGTCCTCGGGCATGGCTGGCTCCGTGAGTGGTCGGCGGGTGCGCTCCGCGCCGGGCATCAGCAGGGAGTACCAGTCTGTGCCGGTGTGATGCCCCTCGCGTGCGTACGGCGGCATGTGGCGCAATGTGCGCGCCGCACGGGATGTCCGTGCGCTGTGGGGTCTCAGTGGTAAGGGATCACCGCGACCGGGGCGGTGGCGTGGTGCAGCACGGCGTGGGTGACGGAGCCGATGCGGGTGCCGATGGCGTGCCGGCGCATCCGGCGTCCGACGATCACCAGCGAGGAGGTGGCGGAGGCCTCGACCAGACGGACGGAGGGGGTGCCGCCGAAGGACTCCTCGGTCACCTCGACGTCCGGGAACTTCTCCCGCCAGGGGCGCACCAGCCCGGCGAGCAGCGCCGCCTGGGCGGAGGCGATCTCCTGGTAGCGCTCGGGGTCGGCGGGCACTCCGTAGACGTAGTACGGCGGCAGGTTCCAGCCGTGCACGATCCGCAGGCCGGTCTCCCGCCGCTCCGCCTCCGCGAACGCGAACGCGAGCAGCTCGTCGGAGGGGTCGTCGACGTCGAGGCCGAGCAGCACGGGCAGGTAGGGAGTGGCGGCGGAGGGGATCCCGGCCGGGTCGGGACGGTGCTCGTCGGCGGCCTGCTCCCCGGCCCGCACCAGGACCACCGGCCGCCGGACGTGCGCCACGACGACCAGCCCCACGGAGCCGACCAGGAACCCGCCGACGCCGCCCATGCCGCGGGAGCCGAGCACCAGCATCTCGGCCTCGTCCGAGGCACGGATCAGCACGTCGTAGGGCGAGCCGATGCGCTGCTCGGTCTCGATCTCCACCCCGGGGTGGCGCAGCCGCAGCCCTTCGGCGGCCTCCCGCAGCATCCGGGGCCAGGATCCTGCCGAGTCCTCCGAGGCGGCGACGGACTCGCTCCAGGACGGCTCGGTCTCCCCGCCGAGCAGCGAGCCGACGACGGTCGGGTGGACATGCAGCAACCGGAGCGGTGCGGCACGCAGGGCCGCTTCGCGGGCCGCCCATTCGGCCGCGGCCCTGCTCTCGGGCGAGCCGTCCAGGCCGGCGATGAGGGGGCGGGACATGGTGACCTCCTGAGGTCGAAGCGGTCACCTTCAGCCTGGTGCGCCCCGGCCCGGGCGCACAGGGGCCGCGAGGGCCCGTCCCGGTGCCGAAGGACCCCGCCCCCCGGGGGGCGCGTCAGGGCCGTGTGCCGGGCCCGCAGGGCCGTTCGGCCCCTCCTGGTGCGACCGGGCGCGCGGGAGGCTGGACGGTGCCAAGGGCAGACCGCTCACCCGCAAAGCCTCGGTTCAGGGAGGCCCGCCATGTTCGCTCCCCCGTCCCCCAGCGCGATCCGCGCACTGCCCGCCGAACACCGGGCACGCCTGATGGAGCTCGCCCGCGAGGTGTCGTTCCCGCAAGGGGCCCGGCTGTTCGAGGAGGGCGGGCGCGCCGACCGGTTCTGGGTCGTCAGGACCGGCACCGTCGCCCTCGACATGCGGGTGCCCGGCCGCCGCCCCGCGGTGATCGAACGCCTCGGGCACAACGAACTCGTCGGCTGGTCCTGGATGTTCGAGCCGCGCATCTGGCATCTGGGCGCCGAGGCGGAGACCCTGGTGCGGGCGTACGAGTTCGACGCCGCTCCCGTCAACGCCCTCCGCCACGCCGACCCGGTCTTCGGTCAGGCCGTCGCCGAATGGGTCGGCAACGTCGTGGCCCACCGCCTCCACGCCGCCCGTGTCCGCCTCCTCGATCTCTACGCCCCGTACGGAGCGGGCAGCACGGTCTGACGTCCACCTCGCCGAGCGGGCCGCCCGGACCGGCGGCTGCGCCCGGCCGCGGCGGCCGGGCGCAGCCGCCCCGCCCGGGACCGTGAGGGAACCGGGCGGGCCTTCTGTGCGCCGGTGCTGCGCCCTTGCCGCTCTGCCGTGCACCGCCGACCGTGGTCGCATCGGACGAGGCTGCGCTGATGGGGGGCATGAGTGCGCGGAAGGCGGGACGACGCCCTGGGCCGGCTGCTCCTGCGCCTGGCGGTGGTGCTGCACCGGTCGGTGACGAGCAAGGAGGCCACCAGGCGCCTGCTGCGGCAGCGCAATGCGGCGCTGCGGCGGGCGCACGGGCGGGGCGTGCCGGTGGAGGAGCTTGCGAAGCAGCTCGGCCTGACGCCGTCCTGGGTGCGGTCCGTGGTCGGGCTCCGGGGCGCGCCGCCGTCGAGGCGGGCGTCCGTGCGGGGCGGCGGGCCGGGCGTCGGCCACGGCCCCCCGGATCCGGGGCGTCCGTAGTGCCCCGGGCTGCTCAGCCGTTCGGGCGCAGGGTCCAGGTGACCGTCATCTCGCCGGTGACGGCGCCGTCCTCGCGGCGGATCTCGATGGTGACCGGGAACTCGGGGCGGCGGCCCTCGTCGAGGTCCGCGACGACCTCGGCGGCCGGGCGGCCGAGGGTGGCGGTGGCGGTGACCGGGCCCATGGCGAGCTTCTTGTAGGAGATCTCCGCGCTGACCGCCAGCGGCACGGCGCGCGAGAGCTGGTCGCCGAACGCGGCGAGCACGATGGCGCCGCTCGCCGACTCGCCGAGGGTGAACATCGCGCCGGCGTGCGGCCCGCCCACGTGGTTGTGGTAGTCGGGCTGGTCCGGCAGCGAGACGACGGCGCGCTCCGGGGTGGTCTCCAGGAACTGGAGGTTCAGGGTCCGGGCCATGGGCACCGTGGCGGCGAGCATCTCGCCGATGGACATCTGCTCTGCGGTCATGCGCGAAGGTTACCCACGAGTAGCCGTGACTGACCAGGGCACGGCGGGTGGCGGCACGGTGCGGGAGCCGCGCGGTGACCGGGGCGGGACCGTCTTGCTACGCCCCTGTCAAAGGGTGGTGACCCAATCGTGTCCCTGGCCCGGCTAGGGTTGCTGCCCATGTGGCCAGGACAGCAACCGCCCGGGGGCGAGCAGAACCCGCAGAACAACCCGTACCAGCAGCCGGGGTATCAGCAGCCGAATCCGTACCAGCAGCCCGGATATCAGCAGCCGAACCCCTACTCCGGCCAGCAGCCGCAGTGGGGGGCCCAAGGTCAGCCGGGTGCGCCGCAGCCGCCGCAGGGCGGCAACGGCAACCGGACCAAGCTGGTGGCGATCATCGCTGCGGCCGCCGTGGTCCTCACCGCGGGTGTGACCGGTTTCCTGGTGCTCGGCGGTGACAAGGACGACACGGCGACCAAGAAGGACGGGAAGCCGTCCGCCACCGCGTCCAAGGACACCTCGGCCGAGCCGAGCACCTCCCCCTCGAACGACAATCCGCGGGGCGGCGAGGAGGAGAAGGCGACCATCCCGGGCTGGCAGGTCGTCGTGAACACCCGCTTCGGCACCAAGTTCGACGTACCCGCCGACTGGGAGATCGAGAACCCCGGCACCAGCGTGGGCTTCGAGTGGAAGGGCAAGGACGGCGAGTGGGAGCGCACCACCGTCACCGCCCCCGCCTACCTGAAGTCCAAGTGGTGCACCACCGACAGCGACAAGGACGGCCGCGAGGAGGACACCGCCCTCGTCACCGCCGGCACCCGCGGTGAGAACGGCGCCAAGGACACCAAGCAGGCGGCCGAGACCCGCGTCCCGTGGTGGATCTACGGCGGATACACCCAGCCCGACAAGAAGAGCGTCAAGTTCGACAAGCCCAAGCCCTACACCACCAAGTCGGGCATCAAGGGCCATGTCGCGACCGCCCACTCGGAGGGCACTCCGCAGAAGGGCAAGTGCGACAGCGAGGGCAAGGCGATCACCTTCGCCTTCAAGAACGGCGCCGGTGACTTCGTCACCTGGAACCTGTACGGGGCCAAGGGCGTGAAGGACGAGATCCCGGAGTCGACCGTGCAGAAGATCCTCAGCACGGTGCGCCTGACCGAGGAGCCCCCGACCAACGACTGACCGGCGGGTGGTCGACGAGTGACCGAGGAGCTCGGCGTGACCCGGGTGCCGGGCCGCCGCGCTCGCCCGGTGACCGGTCCGCTCCGGGGCCCGGTTTGGCAAGTCGGCGCGGCTCCGGCGATAGTCACGGGGTGCCGACCGCCAAGCCCCTGAACCGCCCGGCCTGGGCGGGCCGCAACTACACCCTGCTGACCGCCTCCGCCGTGATCACCGGCCTCGGCGGCAGCGGTGCGCTGATCGCCGCCGCGTTCGCCGTCCTCGAGGCGGGCGGCGACGGCGGTGACGTCGGTCTCGTGGCCGCCGCGCGCACCGTGCCGCTGGTGCTGTTCCTGCTGATCGGCGGGGCGGTGGCGGACCGGCTGCCCCGGCACCGGGTGATGGTCGCGGCCAACGTGCTGAACTGCGGCTCGCAGGCCGCCTTCGCCGCCCTGGTGCTGGCGGGCGAGCCACGGCTGTGGCACATGATGCTGCTCAGTGCCCTCGGCGGCACCGGCCAGGCGTTCTTCGGGCCGGCCGCCGAGGGCATGCTGCTGTCCTCGGTGCAGGGCGAACAGGCGGGACGGGCGTTCGCCGTGTTCCGCATGGCGATGCAGGGCGCGTCCCTCGGCGGTGCCGCCCTCGGCGGAGCCCTGGTCGCCGCGGTCGGACCGGGCTGGGTGCTGGCGGCGGACGCGGCCGCCTTCGCCCTGGCCGCCGCCCTGCGCGCCCTGCTCGACGTCCGGCACGTCCCGGAGCGCGCCCCGGGCGGCGGACTGCTGGCCGATCTCCGGGAGGGCTGGCGGGAGTTCACCGGCCGGCCCTGGCTGTGGAGCATCGTGGTGCAGTTCTCCCTCGCCAACGCGGTGGTCGGCGCCGCCGAGGCGGTCTACGGACCCCTGGTCGCCCGCGATCATCTGGGCGGCGCCGCCCCCTGGGGGCTGGCGCTGGCGTTCTTCGGCGCGGGCACCGTGGTCGGGGCACTGCTGATGACCCGCTGGAAGCCCCGCCGCCTGCTGCGCACCGGCACCCTGTGCGTGTTCCCGCTCGCGCTGCCGTCCGCGGCGCTGGCCGTTCCGACGCCCGCGGCGGTGCTGTGCGCGGTGATGTTCGCGACCGGCGTCAGCCTGGAGGTGTTCGGCGTCTCCTGGATGACCGCGCTGCACCAGGAGATCCCCGAGGAGAAGCTGTCCCGCGTCTCGGCCTACGACTGGTTCGGCTCGGTGGCCTTCGTGCCGCTGGCGACCGCCCTGGCAGGACCGGCCGAGACGGCGTTCGGGCGCCCGCAGGCGCTGTGGGGCTGCGCCGCGCTGATCGTGCTCGCCACGGCGGCGGTGCTGTGCGTGCCCGATGTGCGCCGGCTGCGCCGCCGCACCGTGCGGGTGACGGGTCCGGCGGAGCGGGCCGGCGGCTCAGCCGATGCCGAACGCGCCGTCGGGGGGCTCGGGTGAGGGCACCGCGTCCCCGTCCCGCACCGGCCGGGCGCCGCCGATGAACGCGCCGAGCGCGGCACCGTGCTCGACCCGCGCCGGGAAGGCGTCGGCGGCGGTGAGCCGGCTCAGCACGGCGATGTCCAGCGGCCGGTGCGAGGCGGCCAGCACCGCGTTGCCGAACCGCCGCCCGCGCAGCATCCCCGGCTCGGCGATCAGCACCAGCTCCCCGAACCGGGTGGCGAGGGTGGCGAGCTGGGAGCGCAGGAAGTCGAAGGGCGCAGCGTCCGGCAGGTTGGCCAGATAGACGCCGTCGTCCCGCAGCACCCGGGCCACCTCGCGCACATGCCCGACGGTGGTGAGGTGCGCGGGCACGCGCGAGCCGCCGAAGACGTCCCCGACCACCACGTCCGCGCTGTCGTCCGGTGCGCCCCGGAGCCAGACTCGCGCGTCCGCCGCGTGCAGCGCGATCGGGACGCCCTCGGGCAGCGGCAGGTGCTCGGCGACCAGCCGCAGCAGGGCACCGTCGGCGTCGACGACGTCCTGCCGCGAGCCGGGCCGGGTCACCGCCACGTACCGGGGCAGGGTGAGCGCCCCGCCGCCGAGGTGCACCACGTCCAGGGCCCGCCCGGGCTCGCCGGCCACGTCCAGCAGATGTCCGAGCCGGCGCGCGTACTCGAACTCCAGGTGCGCGGGATCGTCCAGGTCGACGTAGGACTGCGGCGCCCCGTCCACGGTCAGCAACCAGGCCCGCTCCCGGTCGACGTCGGGCATGAGCTTGGCGGTGCCGTGGTCGGTGACCCGGGTGACAGGTACGGCTTCGTTCACCCGCCAATTGTGCCGGGCCCGCGCCGCGCACGGCGGCGCGGGGAACCGCACGACCGGCCGGCAGCCGGTCCGCGGTCCCCCGCGCACGCCCTGATGTGCCCCGCGCACGCCCGGACATGAGAGGAACTCCCCTCACTCGGGCGCTGTTCACAGCACGGCGCCGACCGTCCCGGCGCCGACGGTCCGCCCGCCCTCACGGATGGCGAACCCGAGTCCCGGCTCCAGCGGGACGCTGCGCCCCAGCTCGACGGTCATGGTCACCGTCTCCCCCGGCCTGGCGACACCCGCCGCACCGAGGTCGATGTCGCCGACCACGTCCGCGGTGCGGATGTAGAACTGCGGCCGGTACCCGGTGGAGACGGGTGTGGTGCGGCCGCCCTCACGGGCGGACAGCACATACACCTGGGCGGTGAACCGGCGGCGCGGCTCGACGCTGCCCGGCGCGGCCACCACATGCCCGCGCCGCACGGCGTCCCTCGGCACACCGCGCAGCAGCAGCGCCACGTTGTCCCCGGCCTGCGCCTCCTCCATCGGCTTGCCGAAGGTCTCCAGTCCGGTGACGACGGTCTCCAGGGACGCGCCGAGCACCTCGACCCGCTCGCCGACCCGCACGGTCCCGCGCTCCACCGCTCCGGTGACCACGGTGCCGCGCCCGGTGATGGTGAGCACGTTCTCGACCGGCAGCAGGAACGGCGCGTCCAGATACCGCTCCGGCATGGGCACATAGGTGTCCACCGCGTCGAGCAGCGCGTCGATCGAGGCCGTCCAGCGAGGGTGACCCTCCAGCGCCTTCAGCCCCGACACCCGTACCACGGGCACCGAGTCGCCGCCGTAGCCGTGCGCGGTGAGCAGGTCGCGGACCTCGAGCTCGACCAGGTCGGTCAGCTCCTCGTCCCCCGCGTCGGCCTTGTTGAGGGCGACCACGATGTGGTCGACGCCCACCTGCCGGGCGAGCAGCACGTGTTCGGCGGTCTGCGGCATGATCCCGTCGATCGCGGAGACGACGAGGATCGCCCCGTCGAGCTGCGCCGCGCCGGTGACCATGTTCTTGACGTAGTCGGCGTGGCCCGGCATGTCGACGTGCGCGTAGTGCCGGGTGTCGGTCTCGTACTCGACGTGCGCGATGTTGATGGTGATGCCGCGGGCGGCCTCCTCCGGCGCCCGGTCGATGCGGTCGAACGGCACGAACGTGCCGGCGCCCCGCTCGGCGAGCACCTTGGTGATGGCGGCGGTCAGGGTCGTCTTGCCGTGGTCGACATGACCCATCGTGCCGATGTTGAGATGCGGTTTGGTGCGGACGTACGCCGTCTTGGGCATGGCGGTACCTCGAAGCCTCGTGACGTGGTGAAAGGGAAGCGGACCCCGGTCACTCGCCGACCCTCCCCATGCGGGGTCCGCCGGAACGATCCGGGGAGGGTCAGCCTCGGGCGCCGTCGACGGCGGTGAGGAAGCAGCGAACGGCAGCCTTCGGGGCATCCGCGGCGGCGGATGCGGCGAGGTGGAAGGCGTACCGGAACATGACGACGATCATCGCCGACGCGTGACCTCCGGTCGAACGATTTATGGGCGTCCGGCGGTGATGTCCGGGCGTCCGGACGGCGGCTGACGACCGGTCGGGCGCCCCGATGTTCTTCTCAGGCGCCCGGTGGTCCGCTCATACGCCCGATGGTCTCAGGCGCCCGACGGTCCGCTCAGGCGCCGATGTTCTTGAGTGCCTCCCGCACCGACAGCGGCGCGAGCCGGTCCCGGTGCTCCGTGACGAAGGCGCGCACCGCGTCCGGGTCGGTCTTGGCGTACTCGCGCAGACACCAGCCGACGGCCTTGCGGATGAAGAAGTCGGGGTGGCCGGCCTGGCGCAGGCAGTAGCCGAAGAGCCGTTCGGTGTCGGTGCGCTCCTTGTAGCGCAGCTGGTGGAGCAGGGCGGTGCGAGCGAGCCACAGGTCGTCGTCACCCGCCCACTCGTCCATGACGTCCTTGAGCCCGGCGTCGGCGGCGACCAGCGCGCCGACGACATGGGCGGCGAGCAGGTCGACGGTGTCCCACCAGGGGTCGGTGGTGATCAGATGCCGTACGACGGGCAGGAACCCGGAGGAGCAGTGGCGCACCTGGCGGCGCAGCCAGTCCACCGCGAAGTACCGGTACTCCCGCTCGGGCAGCTCCCAGCAGCGCAGGGCGATCGCGGTGCAGTCGGTCTCGTCGGGCCGGGGCAGCCCCCGCACCACGGTCCGGTCCAGGGCTCGGCGGACCGGTGAGCTCAGCCCCAGGAAGGGTGAGACGTCCTTCATGTAGGCCCGCATCGCCACCGCCCGCTCCGGGTCGGCGGCCGGCACGTAGGCGGCGGTGAGCCGCTCCAGCACGGTGTCCGCGAGCGGGCTGGCCGGAATGCGCGGCGTGCGCTTCCCTGTGACACCCATGAGACGCAGACTACGGCGATCACAGACATATGTCGGTTAGTGTCACCGGATGCTCGATGCCACCACCCGCTCTGGCGGCACCGCCACGGCCTCTCCCCGGGCCGCGGCCACGACAGCGACCACGGCGGCGCAGCTCGCCGTCCCCGAGGGCACGCTCGCCGCGCCTCCTCCTGCGCCCTTCGCCGCGCGCTGCGGCAGAGCTCTGTTCTCGCCCTGGTCACGGCTGGCCCTGCTGGTCGTGCTGCTGGCCTCCGCCGCGGCGACGGTGCTGGTCTTCGAGCCGCAGAGACTGCTGACCAACGGCTGGCCGCCGCATCTGTCCGGAGCGGCGGCCGTGGTGGCCTACGCAGTGGCCTACGGCGCCTGCACGGTGGCGTTCGTGCCGCGCCCGCTGCTGAACCTGGGGGCCGGCGCCCTGTTCGGCACCCAGCTGGGACTGGGTGCGGCGCTGGCGGGCACCGTGCTCGGCGCGGGGATCGCCTTCTGTCTGGGGCGGGCGCTCGGCCAGGACGCGCTGCGCCCGCTGCTGCGCGGGCGGCTGATGACGGCGGCGGACCATCAGTTCAGCCGGCACGGCTTCCGGTCGATGCTGGCCACCCGGCTGTTTCCGGGCGTCCCCTTCGCGGCGGCCAACTACTGCGCCTCGGTCTCCCGGATGGGCCTGACGCCCTTTCTGCTGGCGACGGCGCTCGGCTCGATCCCGAACACCGCCGCCTATGTCGTCGCCGGCGCCCGCGCCTCGGCGCCGACCTCGCCCGCTTTTCTGATCGCGCTGGCCTGCATCGCCGTGCCGGCCATGGCCGGTGCCGTGGTGGCCTGGCGCAAGCGGCACCGGCTGCGCGGTCACTGAGGACGGGTGTCCCGGACCGGTCGGCCGTGCGGGCTCACCGGCCGGCCGTCCGGGGTCCGCTCGTCACACCGACTCGAGGATCATCGCGTTGGCCAGTCCGCCGGCCTCGCACATGGTCTGCAGGCCGTAGCGGGCGCCGCGTTCGCGCATCGCGTGGACCAGGGTGGTGGTGAGCCGGGTGCCGCTGGCGCCCAGCGGATGGCCGAGCGCGATCGCGCCGCCGTGCACGTTGACCTTGGCGAGATCGGCGCCGGTCTCCTGCTGCCAGGCGAGGACGACGCTGGCGAACGCCTCGTTGACCTCGAACAGGTCGATGTCGTCGATGGTCAGGCCGGCGCGGCGCAGGACCTTCTCGGTGGCCGGGACGACGCCGGTGAGCATCAGCAGCGGGTCGGAGCCGGTGACGGCGAAGCTGTGCAGCCGGGCCAGCGGGCGCAGGCCGAGGCGGGCGGCGGTCTCGCTGGAGGTGATCAGCACGGCGGAGGCGCCGTCGTTGACGGGGCTGGCGTTGCCCGCGGTGACGTTCCACTCGATCTGCGGGAAGCGCTCGGCGAACGCCGGGTCGTGGTAGGCGGGCCTGAGACCGGCCAGGACCTCCGGTCCGGTGTCCGGACGGACGCTCTCGTCGCGGGTCAGACCTTCGAGCGGTGCGACCTCGGCGTCGAACAGGCCGGTGTCCCAGGCCGTCGTCGCCTTGCGGTGCGAGGAGACGGCGAAGGCGTCCATCCGCTCCCGGGTGAGGGACCACTTGGCGGCGATCAGCTCGGCGCTGATGCCCTGCGGGACCAGGCCCTCGGGGTAGCGCTCGGCGACACCGGGGCCGAAGGGGTCGGCCCCGGCCGGCACGTTGGACCACATCGGGACCCGGCTCATCGACTCCACGCCGCAGGCGACGACCAGGTCGTACGCCCCCGAGATGACGCCCTGGGCGGCGAAGTGCACGGCCTGCTGGGAGGAGCCGCACTGGCGGTCCACGGTGGTGGCCGGCACCGACTCGGGGAAGCCGGCCGACAGGACGGCGTAGCGGGTGGTGTTCATGGCCTGCTCGCCGACCTGGTCGACGGTGCCGCCGATCACGTCGTCGATCAGTCCGGGGTCGATCCCGGACCGCTCGACGAGGGCGCGCAGGGTGTGGGCGAGGAGTTCGACGGGGTGGACGTGGGCGAGGGCGCCGTTGGGCTTGCCCTTGCCGATCGGGGTGCGTACGGCTTCGACGACGACTGCGTCACGCATGGTGCGGGCCTCCTTGGCCGTCCGGGCGGTGACCGCGGCGATCCGGCATGTGGCGATCCGGCGATTACCAGTGAGTAGGAAATCTGGATCCACCATAACCGGGTGGGTTGGAAAATCCAACCCTCACCTAGACTTGCTGCCATGGCCGCCTCCAAGGAACCGCGCCCCTGCTCGATCGCCGACGCGCTCGCCCTGGTCGGCGAGAAGTACTCCCTGCTCGTGCTGCGCGAGGTGTGCCTCGGCAACGGGCGGTTCGATCAGCTCGCGCGCAACATCGGTGCGCCGCGCGACATCCTGGCCACGCGCCTGAAGCGGCTGGTGGAGGCCGGGATCCTGACCAAACGGCTCTACAGCGAGCGCCCGCAGCGCTTCGAGTACCGGCCCACCGCGGCGGGTATCGAGCTGGAGCCGGTGCTGATGACGCTGATGGACTGGGGCAACCGCCATCTGCGGCCGGACGGCGACCGGCCGATGGTGCTCGAGCACAGCTGCGGCGAGGATCTGGTCCCGGTCGTCACCTGCCGGGCCTGCGGCGAGCCGGTGCGCCACGAGGATCTGACGCCCCGTCCGCAGGCACCCGGCTGGACGGTGAGCGGCCCGACGGCGGCCTGAACCACGGGGCCCCGGCCCGGGCCCGCCCGCCCGGCCTGCCCTTCATCCGCGCGCCCCGGTCCCCCGTTCACCCGCCGTTCACGTCGCCGGCACCCGCCGGACGACGCCGCCCGGGCCGCCGTACCGGGGTTGTTCACCTCGGGGCGCTACGCTGCCCCCGGCACGCCCGATCATCAGTCACCGCGCGAGCGGCAGTCCGGTGTGCCCGTCGCCCGTTCCACGACCGGCACTTGGACTCCGCTACCTCATGTCTTGGTTTGAATCCCTCATCCTCGGACTCGTCCAGGGGCTGACCGAGTTCCTCCCCATCTCCTCCAGCGCGCATCTGCGGCTGACCGCCGCCTTCTCGGGCTGGGAGGACCCCGGCGCCGCCTTCACCGCGATCACCCAGATCGGCACGGAGACGGCGGTGCTGATCTACTTCCGCAAGGACATCGGGCGCATCCTGTCCGCCTGGACGCGGTCGCTGACGGACCAGCAGATGCGGCGGGACGACGACGCGAGAATGGGCTGGCTGGTCATCGTCGGCTCCATCCCCATCGGCGTGCTGGGCGTGACGCTCAAGGACCAGATCGAGGGCCCGTTCCGCGATCTGCGGCTCACCGCCGCCATGCTGATCGGCATGGGCGTCGTCCTCGGTGTCGCCGACCGGCTGGCGGCGCGGGACGAGAACGGGGGCCGGCACCGCGCGGCCAAGCAGCGCAAGGAGCTGACCGACCTGACCGTCAGGGACGGTCTGATCTACGGCGTCTGCCAGGCCATGGCGCTGGTCCCCGGCGTCTCACGCTCGGGCGCCACCATCAGCGGCGGGCTGTTCATGGGCTACCGGCGCGAGGCCGCGGCCCGCTACTCGTTCCTGCTGGCGATCCCGGCGGTGCTGGCCTCCGGCCTGTTCGAACTGAAGGACGCGGCCGGGAACGGCCATGTCTCCTGGGGTCCCACCGTGTTCGCCACGGTGATCGCCTTCGGCACCGGGTACCTGGTGATCGCCTGGTTCATGAAGTTCATCGCCACGAAGAGCTTCATGCCCTTCGTCTGGTACCGCATCGCCCTGGGAATCGTCATCCTCGTGCTGGTCGGCACGGGTGCGCTGAGCCCCGACGCGGGCGAACCGGCGCACTGACCGGACGTTTACGGGCCGGTGACCGTCCGGTAGCGCAGTGTCAGTGCCTGGCCCTAGGCTGGTCCGCATGTCCCCCGAATTAACGACCCCTGGTTCCGTGCGGCCCGCTGCCGAGGTCAACGAGCAGATACGCGCGCTGTGGCTGCGGGCGGGCGGCTCGCTGTCCCCGCAGGAGCGGGCGGAGTACGAGCACCTGGTGATCGAGTGGGCGGCGGCGATCCGCAACCGGGTCGTCGAGGTCGCCTGACCGCCCGCGCGGCCGGGCGCTCATCGTCCGCCGGCCACCCGCAGCACCGCCCCCGTGGTGTACGAGGCCTCCGGTGACAGCAGCCAGGCGACCGCGGCGGCGATCTCGTCGGCCCGCCCCGCGCGGCGCAGCGGCACCGTGGCGCCCATCGTCCGCGCCCGGTCCGGTGCGCCCATCGCGGCGTGCATCTCGGTGTCGATGACGCCCGGCGCGACCGCGTTGACGCGGATCCCGTCCGGCCCCAGCTCCTTGGCCAGCCCCACCGTGAGCGCGTCCACGGCCGCCTTGGTCGCCGCGTAGTGCACGTACTCACCCGGGCTGCCGATGGTGGCGGCCCCGGAGGAGATGTTGACGATCACGCCCGCGCCCCTGGGCGTCATCAGCTGGGCGGCCCGCCGTGCACACAGCAGCGCCCCGACCAGGTTGACGTCCACGACCCGGCGCAGCGTGCCGGTGTCGACGTCGGCGAGCCGGCCCAGCGGCCCGGTCACCGCGGCGTTGTTCACCAGCCCCGTCACCGGCCCCAGCTTGCTCTCGGCCTCGTCGAACAGCCGGTCCACATCCGCCTCGACCGAGGTGTCGCCCTGGACCGCGACCGCCCGCACCCCGGCCGCCCGCGCCTCGACCACCACCTTCTGTGCCGCGTCCGGGTCCCGGACGTACCCGACGACCACGTCGTGCCCCTCGGCCGCGAGCCGCTTGCAGATGGCGGCCCCGATCCCCCGGCTCCCCCCGGTGACCACGGTGACAAGACGCTTCATGACTTCCTCCAGGCGACGCGGCACGTCATCTCAGGCTCGCAGATGACCGGGCACCTCGTCGCTTCGGGGCCGCTCGCCCGGAGCCGGGGTCCCGGCACGTAGCTTCGCACGCTGTCACGCGCCCGTGCCGGGCCCCTCCCCGCGCGCCGCCTTCTCCTGGGCCTCGAGAAGGTCCTCACCGTGCTCGGCCGCCCATCGCCCGAGCGCCGCCATCGGTCCCTCCACCAGGCTCTGCCCCAGGCCGGTCAGGGCGTAGTCGACGCGTGGCGGCCTGTCCGCGCGCGCATGTCGTTCGATCAGTCCGTTCGCCAGCAGACGGCGCAGGGCGTCGGTGAGCACCTTGTCGCTGATGCCGCCGATCGCCGCGCGCAGTTCGCGGCGCCGCCGTGGTCCGGTGCGCAGGGCCGCCAGGACGACCGGATCCCACATGTGGGCGAAGAGATCGGTGGCGGCTCGCAGACGGCAGTCGGCGACGAGCTCGTAGCAGTGGGCGTCGTGAGTCATCTCGCCCCCCATCATCGCGCCGCGGTCGCGCACCGATCGGTGCGCGTCGCCCTCTCTACCGTGACTGCGCAACCTGCCCCTACGGAGAGGACACCGGCAGATGCGCATAGGGATTCTGGGCACGGGAACGATGGCGGCGGCCCTGGGTGAGGGCTGGGTACGCGCCGGGCACGACGTGGCGATCGGCGGACGGTCGCGCAGCAGGGCGGAGAAACTCGCCGGGCGGTTGGGTCGCGAAGTGCTCGCCGTCCCGCCCCGCGAGGCGATCACCGGGCGGGACGCGGTACTCCTGGCCGTGACCTGGAACGGCGTGGCGGAGATGCTGGATTCGGTCGGCGCGCCCGACGGCACGCTCGACGGGGTGACGCTGATCGATCCCACGAACGCCGTCGCGCACGGCGCGGGCACGCTGCTCACCGGCCAGGGCGAATCGGCGGCAGGCCGGATCGCCCGGCTCGCTCCGGGAGCCCGGGTCGTGAAGGCGTTCCACCTCTTCCCTGCCGAGCAGTGGACGTACCCGCGCGGTGAGAAGCCCCGCGTGACGGTGGCCATGTGCGGCGACGACCCGGCGGCACTGAGCGTCGTCGGCGAGCTGGTCCGCGACGTCGGTGGAGTGCCGGCGGTCCTGGGACCGCTGAGCCGCGCCCGCCAGCTGGAGGAGGCGGCCGGATTCGTGATCGGTCTGGCCTTCTCGGGCGTGGACCCCGCCTCCGCCGTTCCTCACGTCCCGGCCGCCGGCGGTCGTGCCGGCTCACCCCGGACGACCGGCGACAGCGCCGCCGGACGGTGACGGAGCGACCTGTGCGGGCGGCGTGCCCCTCGAACCCGGGGACGCAGCCCTCTTGGCTCCGGGCCCGGGATGGCCAACACTGTGCCGATGACGCAGCGTGTGGAGCTCGCGACCGTGAGGGACCGGCTGGCCGTGGACGAGCTGGTGACCGAGTACGCGGTGGCCGTGGACGACGGGGACTGGGCGGCCTACCGAGGACTGTTCACCGAGAGCGGGCGGGCGGACTACCGCTCGGCCGGCGGTGTGGAGGGCGACGCCGGTGCGGTGGCCGCCTGGCTGGCGGAGAGCCTCGCGGCGTTTCCGCTGCGCCAGCATCTGATCGTCAACCGGCGGGTGCGGTTCGGGATCTGGGAGCACGACACCGGGGACACCGCGCAGGTGCAGGCCGACTACGTCACCCCGATGGGGACCGGCACGGGCGGCGACGGCGTCCCGGCCGCGCCCGGCTTCGTGTGCGGCGGCCGGTACGCGTTCGGCATGGTGCGCACCCGGGACGGCTGGCGGCTGAGCGAGGTGGTCGTGCGGGAGAAGTGGCGGAGCCTTCCCGGCCGGCGGGCCGCCGGTGTGGTCGACTGAGCGCACCCCCGCTGATCGAGGCGCTCTGTCGCGGATCACCGCCGGGACGCACACTGGAGGCAGCTCGGGGTAGAGAGGCGCCTATGAAGACGCTCGGCCAGTGGCTGGCTTCCCCGTGGCGGCGTGCGGTCGCCGCCACGCTCGCGGGCGCCCTGCCCGTCCTGGCGTTCCCCGCTCCGGGTCTGTGGTGGTTCGCCTATGTGGCACTGGTGCCGTGGATCCTGCTCGGCCGCGGCGCGCCCACCGGCCGACGGGCGCTGCGGGACGGCTGGTGGGGCGGCTTCGGCTTCATGCTGGCGATGCACCACTGGCTGCTGCCGAATCTGCACGTCTTCACCTTCGTCCTCGCAGCGCTGCTGGGCGCGCTGTGGGCGCCGTGGGGCTGGCTGGTGCGCCGGCTCCTCGGCGGCGTGCCGCCGGGGCGGTCGGTGGCCGCCGCGATGCTCGTGCTTCCCTCGGCCTGGCTGGCGATCGAACTGGTGCGGTCCTGGCAGGGGCTCGGCGGCCCGTGGGGGGTGCTGGGTGCCGGCCAGTGGCAGGTGGAGCCGGCGCTGCGGCTGGCGTCGGTGGGCGGGATATGGCTGCCGAGCTTCCTGATCGTGGCGGTGAACGTGGCCGTGGCCGTGCTGGTGGCCCGGCGCGGGGCGTGGATGCCGGCGGTGGCGGGGCTGGCGCTGGTCGCGGTCGCCGTGTCCGCCGCGTGGGTGTGGTCGCCCCGTCCCGGCACCGACGGCCATGTGTCGGTGGCCGTGGTGCAGCCGGGCGTGGTCACGGCGGGCGCCGAGGTCCGGTTCGCCCGCGAGGAGCGCCTCACCCGTGAGCTGGCCGGCCGGGACGTGGACCTGATCGTCTGGGGCGAGAGCAGCGTCGGCTTCGACCTGGCCGCCCGCCCAGACCTGGCGCGCCGCCTGGCCGCGCTGTCCCGGGAGACGGGCGCGGAGATCCTGGTCAACGTGGACGCGCGGCGGGTCGACCGGCCCGGCATCTACAAGAGTTCGGTGCTCGTCGGGCCGCGGGGACTCACCGGGGACCGCTACGACAAGATGCGCCTCGTCCCGTTCGGCGAGTACATCCCGGCCCGTTCCCTGCTGGGCTGGGCGACCTCCGTCGGCAAGGCGGCGGGCGAGGACCGGATGCGGGGCACCCGGCAGGTGGTGATGGAGTCGGGCGGCGGGCTGCGGTTCGGGCCGATGGTGTGCTTCGAGACCGCCTTCCCCGACATGAGCCGCAGCCTCGCCGCGGACGGCGCCGACCTGCTGCTCGCGCAGTCCTCCACGTCGACGTTCCAGCAGAGCTGGGCGCCCGAGCAGCACGCCTCGCTGGCCGCGCTGCGGGCCGCGGAGACCGGCCGCCCCATGGTGCACGCCACCCTCACCGGTGTCTCGGCCGTGTACGGGCCGAGCGGGCAGCGCATCGGCCCGTGGCTGGGCACGGACGCGAGCACCACCCAGGTGTACGAGGTTCCGCTGGCCCACGGCACCACGCCCTATGTGCGCCTCGGCGACTGGCCGCCGCGGGTGGCCCTGCTGATCCTGGCGTCCTGGGCCGTGACCGCGGCCGTGGTACCTCTCAGGCGGACGGCTCCTGCACCGCCCGGACCACACGCTCGCACAGCTCATGGGTGGCCAGCGCGTCCCGGGCGCTGAGCAGCTTGCCCGCACGCACCGTGTCCAGGAAGGCCAGCACCGCCTGCTCGATGCCCCGCTGCCGGGCCACCGGCACCCAGTCGCCGCGGCGCCGCACGGTCGGCTGGCCCTTGTGGTCGATCACCTCGGCGAGGTTGACCACCTGACGCTTGGTGTCCTGGCCGGACACCTCGAGGATCTCCTCCGACGAGCCGCTGAGCCGGTTCATCACCCCGAGGGCGGTGAAGCCGTCCCCGGCGAGCTGGAGCACCACGTGGTGCAGCAGCCCGTCCACGACGCGGGACCGCACGGTCATGTCGTCGACCGGTCCGGGGACGAGGAAGCGCAGGGTGTCGACGACATGGATGAAGTCGTCGAGGATCATGGTCCGCGGCTCCTCGGGGAGCCCGACCCGGTTCTTCTGCATCACGATCAGCTCGCGCGGATGGTCCGCACACTGCGTGTAGCCGGGGGCGTAGCGCCGGTTGAAGCCGACGGCGAGGCTCACCCCGCGCTCCTCGGCGAGCCGCACCAGCCGCTCGGAGTCGGCGAGTTCGTAGGCGAGCGGCTTGTCCACGTAGGTGGGCACGCCCGCCTCGAGCAGCCTGGTCACGATCTGCGGGTGCACGGCGGTCGGCGTGTGCACGAAGGCGGCGTCGAGGCCTGCCGCGAGCAGGGAGTCGAGGCCGGCATGGCGCTGCCCGTCCGGCAGGTGCAGGCTGTCGGCGACCCGGGTGAGGGTCTCGGGCGTGCGCGTCTGCAGGTGCAGTTCGACGCCCGGCTGGAATCCGAGGACCGGGAGATAGGCCTTCTGCGCGATGTCGCCGAGTCCGATGCAGCCGACCTTCACTGGGTGGTCTCCTCTACGGGGGTTCGTCCGGATCACGGGCGGATCCGGGGCAGGACTTTCCCTGCCCGGCCACACTGATCGCCGGGACGCCGCCGGTCAAGGGCGTCCCCGGGGCGGCTGCCAGTCGGCGATGCCGTCGAATCCGCGCAGGAACAGGGCCGGCCCGGCCTTGGAGAGCAGGGCGAGTGCGGTGTCGCGCACGGCGACGCCGGTCCTGCTGCTCATCAGGTTCAGGCGGGCGACCCGGGCGGCCTTGCGGGCGATGTCCATGGTGCGGGGCAGCCGGGCGGCGGTGTAGGCGGCCAGGTCGTCGTGGTGGTGGGCGAGGGTGACGGCGTCCTCGATGGCCTGGTTGCCGCCCTGGCCGAGGGTCGGCGCCATGGCGTGCGCGGCGTCGCCGAGCAGGGCGACCCGGCCGCGGTGGTAGGCGGGCAGCGGCTCGGTGATGTGGTGGACGTCGTGCCGCAGCACGTCCTCGGGACGGGCGGCGGCCAGGACGGCGGGGATCGGGTCGTGCCAGTCGCCGTAGCGGCGCAGCAGTTCGGCCCGCTCGTCGTCGGGGGCGCGCTCGCCGGCCGGTGCGAGGGCGGCGGCGTAGGCGTAGATCCGGCCGTCCTCGAGGGGGTGGGTGCCCCAGAGGCGGCCGCGGCCCCAGGTCTCGTGCGAGGCGAAGTCGGCGCCGGGCAGCGGGATCACGATTCGCCAGGTGGTGAAGCCCGTGTAGACCGGGCCCGGATGGTCGGGGAAGAGCGTCCGGCGCACCGCCGAGTGGATGCCGTCGGCGGCCACCACGAGGTCGGCCGTCAGCTCTCCTTCGGGTGTCTTGATCCGGGCCGGACGGGAGGGGTCGCCGGGCTCCCCGGGGTCGACGAGGTGCGCGGCGGCGGAGGTGCGCACGGCGTGCGGCGGGAGCTGACCGGCCAGGTGGTCGATGAGGGTGGCCCGATGCAGCAGGACCAGGGGCCCGCCGAAGCGCTTCTCGGCGGCGGCCGCGCTGGACCGGGACAGCCAGCGGCCGCCGGGCGCGCGCAGTCCGCCGTCGCCCTGCCAGGCGGACAGGGCGCGGATCCGGTCGCCCAGCCCGATGACGTCCAGGGCGCGCAGCGCGTTGGGGGCCAGGGAGATGGCCGCCCCGACCGGCTGCAGCGAGCCGGCCCGTTCCAGGACCGTGACCTCCGCCCCGCGCCGGTGCAGGGCCGCGGCGGCGGTGAGACCGCCGATGCCTCCGCCGATCACCACGGCTCGTGTCACGTCAGTCATGGCGCCTCCTGACCCCGACGCGCTCACTACATCTGTAGTGGCGGTATGCCTCGACTGTACTACAGGCGTAGTGCGACGGGTAGGTTGACCACCATGTCCGTACGCTCCGCCGGCAGCGCCCGCGCCGATCTCGTCGCCGACACCGCCCTCGCCCTGCTCGCCGAGCGCGGCATGCGCGGGCTGACCCACCGGGCGGTGGACGTGGCGGCCGGACTGCCGCAGGGCTCCACCTCGAACGTGGCCCGCACTCGTCAGGCGCTGCTCGAGCTGGCCGTGCGCCGGCTCGCCGACCGGGAGGCACGGGTGCTCGCGCTGCACGAGATGCCCGACCCGGCAGCCGGGACGCAGTCCCTGGTGGACGCCCTGGCGCTCGCCACCCACCGGGCGCTGACCCGCAACCGCGAACTCACCCTGGCCCGCTACGAACTGGCCCTGGAGGCGACCCGCCGCCCGGAGCTGCGCGCCTACTTCGACGCGGCCGGGGCCCGCTTCCGCGACCAGGTCGTCGCGCTGGTCACGGCGCTGGGTTCCACCGACCCCCAGCGGCACGCGCTGTCGCTGATCGCCTGGGCGGACGGGCTGATGTTCTCCTGCGTGGCCGGGTCCTACAGCGCCCGCGTGCCCGACCTCGCCGCCTTGCGGGAGAGCCTGCGGGAGCTGCTTGCGGGGATGACCGGGAGCTGAGCCTCCGGCGCCGATCACGCCGGCGGGTCCGAGAGCGGCCGCGAAGGCTCACACGCTCGCACCCGGTTCCGGAAAACGCCCGGAGAGGCGGGGTCGGTGCCGGGAGAGTCCCTCCATGACGACCGAGCGCCGCATACCCGCCGCCCATGCCGACGAACGCATCACGCTGGAGGGCTGGCTGGACTTCCGCCGCCGCACCCTCGGCTGGAAGTGCGAGGGCCTGGCCGACGAGCAGCTGCGCACGGCATCCGTGCCGCCCTCCGGGCTGTCCCTGCTGGGGCTGGTGCGGCACATGGCGGAGGTGGAGCGGATCTGGTTCCGCAAGGTGCTGGTGGACGACGACCCGGGTCCGCTCCGCTTCAGCGAGGCCGACCCGGACGGCGAGTTCCACCTCACGGAAGCGGACACCTGGGAGCAGGCGAACGCGTCCTGGCAGGGTGAGATCGCTGTCGCCCGGCGCAACGCGGCGGGCTTCGCCCTGGACGAGACGTCCAGGGCCGCAACAGACACGCGGGCGGCCCGGTCAGCCTGCGCTGGATCTGCACCCACATGACCGAGGAGTACGCGCGGCACAACGGCCACGCCGACCTGATCCGCGAACGGCTGGACGGCACCACCGGCGACTGACCGTCACCCCGGAGGACCGGCGGGGCCTCCGTCCGGGGGCGGAGATCACCCGTGCGGGGCATCCTGCGCCCGTCCGCCCCGCGCCGGGCCGCGGGAACCAGCAGAGTGACGCGGGTGCATCGAACGACGACCGCAGCGGCGCTCGCAGTGACCGTGGCCCTGTCGGCCCTGACCGGCTGTGTCACGGTGCAGCGTCCCGCCGCACCCGGACCTGCGGCCCCCTCCCAGCCACCGGCGGCCCCATCCGACGGGCGCGCCGGACCCCAGGTCGTGCAGGCACCGGCCCGTGAGGCCCTGGAGATCGCCGGCCCCTCCAGCCGCCCCGCCGAGGATCCCGCCTCCCCGTCCTCCCGCGGCACCCCGGCCGGGCCCGCGCCGGCGGGCCCGGCCCCGTCCGGCGATCACCCCCGGCAGCGGCCCCGCGCCACCCCTCGTCCGGCCCAGTCCTCCCCCCGTCCGCCGGTCGGCCTCTCCGGCCTCCCGGAACAGGTTCGCCGGGACCTGCGCGGTACCCCCGACCTCTGCGGCCTGGGCAAGCGCTACGGCGGTTGGCGCGCGGACAGCCCGGAGGCGGTCATCTGCCAAAACGCCTACGGCAGATAGGCGCGGCCAGCGGTGTCAGAGGCGCTGCCGGGGCGGCCCGACCGGCCCGCCGCCCCCGCCCTCACCGTCCGCCCCGCCCTCACCCTCTCCGAGCCGCAGTTCCAGGCGCCGGATGGCGCTGCGCACGCCCGCGCCGTAGCGGTCGTCGGCGAGGGTGCGGGCCGCCGTGCGGGCGCGGTGCAGGTGGGCGCGGGCTGCGTCGGGGCGGCCGAGGCGGGCGTAGTCGGCGGCGAGGTCCAGGTGCAGGGCCGGGTAGAGGGCGCGCACGGCGGCGGCTTGCTCGCCGGCGGTGGTGCGCCCGCCGCCCGCCTCCTCGGCCGCCGTCAGCGCCCGCAGGTCCCAGGCCAGTTCGGCCTCCGGGTCGTCCTGGGTGTCGGCGAGGCAGCGGGCCAGGGTGCAGCGGTGCACCGGATCGCCGTGCTCGCCCAGTTCGGTCCACAGGCCGAGCAGCCGGTGCCGGGCCTCCTCCCGGTCCCCGGCGTGGTGCAGCATCACGACCTGGCCGATCCGTGTCAGCAGGTTCTCCGCCGCCACCTGCCGCTGTCCTTCGGCCACCGCGCCCTCCGCACCGCTCGCCCGCTGTCCGCTGTCCGCTGTCCGCTGTCCGCTGTCCGCTGTCCGCTGTCCGCTCCGACGCTAACGGCAGCGGACGGCGATGCAGGTCAACCGCACCGTGAGGGCTGGGCCGAATGATCACGCACGCGGTACCGGAGCCGGCCTCCCGCACCCCGGAGCGGCGGCCGGGCCCGGGCCGGCGGCAGCCGCTCAGCCGAGGTTCGGGATGGTCCAGTCGATCGGTTCGTGGCCCTGCGCGGCGACCGCCTCGTTGATCCGGCTGAAGGGGCGCGAGCCGAAGAACTTCTTCGCCGACAGCGGTGAGGGGTGCGCCCCCTTGACCACCACGTGCCGCGTCTGGTCGATCAGCGGCAGCTTCTTCTGCGCGTAGTTGCCCCACAGGACGAACACCGCCGGGTCGGGCCGGGAGGCCACCGCGCGGATCACCGCGTCGGTGAACCTCTCCCAGCCGCGGCCCTTGTGCGAGTTCGCCTCGCCCGCGCGCACCGTGAGCACCGCGTTGAGCAGCAGCACGCCCTGCTCGGCCCACGGCATCAGATAGCCGTTGTCCGGGACCGGCGTGCCCAGATCGGCGTTGAGCTCCTTGTAGATGTTCCGCAGCGACGGGGGGATCTTCACCCCGGGGCGGACCGAGAAGCACAGGCCGTGCCCCTGGCCCTCCCCGTGGTACGGGTCCTGTCCGAGGATCAGGACCTTGACCTTGTCGTACGGCGTGGCGTCCAGCGCCGCGAAGACCTCCTCGCGGGGCGGGTAGACGGGACCCTTCGCCCGCTCCTCCTCGACGAACTCGGTCAGCTCCTTGAAGTAGGGCTGCTGCAGCTCGTCGCCCAGAACCCCGCGCCAGGACTCGGGCAGCATGGCGATGTCGGTCACGTCAACGTCCTCACGGTCGTGGTCACTTGCAGGTCTCAGAACCTACCGGTGACCACTGACACCGCGCCCCGCGAACGCGCCCCGGCGGGCGGCCCCCGCGAACGGGGTCACCCGCTCTACCAGCTGGTCTTCCGGGACAGCTCCCACAGGGTCATGATCGTGGACGGGTCCAGGGACCGCTCGGCGCCCGAGATGTCCCGGCTCACCGCCAGGTACTGCCGGCCCTGCCACAGCGGCAGCAGACGGACGTCGTCCACCAGGATCTGCTGGGCCTCCTCGAACTGCTTCACCACGTTGCCGCGGTCGCTCTCCCTGCGGGAGGTGGGCAGCAGCTTCTCGGTGATCTCGGTGGCCTCGTACGGGGTGCCCAGCGCGTTCTGCTCGCCCACGAACGGGGCGATGTAGTTGTCCGCGTCCGGGAAGTCCGGGAACCAGCCACGGCCGAACACCGGGTACTCGCCCTTCTGGTAGCCGGTGACGTACGTCTTCCACGGCCGGCTCTTGAGCGTGATCTTGAACAGGCCGGAGGAGTCCAGCTGCCGCTTCAGCTCCTTGAACAGCAGGGCCGTCTCCGAGCCGTAGCGGTCGGTGGTGTACCAGAAAGTGAGCGGCACCGGTTCGGTGATGCCGGCCTCGGTGAGGATCTGCCGCGCCTTGTCGACGCTCGGGTCGCCGAAGTCGTCGAAGAAGCCGGTCGTGTGGCCCGTCACGCCCTTGGGAACCATGGAGTACAGCGGGTCGACGGTGTCCTTGTAGACCTTGTGCGCGATGGCCCCGCGGTCCACGACCTGGGCGATGGCCTGGCGGACCGCCTTCTTGCCGACCCAGGGGTGCTTGGGGTTGAACACCAGGTAGCTGATGTCGGCACCGGTGCCCTCGACCAGCTGGAGCTCCTCCTCCTTGGAGGTCTTGCCCTGCAGCTCTATGACGTCGGAGGCGGCCAGACCGCGGTCGGTGAGGTCGATCTCGTCGTCCCGGAGTGCCTTGACCATCGAGGCGGAGTCCTGGAAGTAGCGGATCGTCACCGCGCTGTTCTTGTGCTCCGCGTAGCCCTTGTACTTGTCGTTGCGCACGAGTTGGGCCCGCTTGCCCTCCTCGTAGGCCTCGAGCTTGTACGGCCCGGAGCCGACGATGCTCTGCTCCTTGCGGAGGCTGTTGGCCGGGTAGGCCTTCGGGGAGACGATCGCCATGGCGGGCGTGGAGAGCACGAACGGGAAGGTGGCGTCGGACTGGTTGAGGTGGAAGACGACCTCGCGCTCGTTCGGCGCCTGCACCCGGTCGAGGCTGGTCAGCAGACCGGCCGGGCCACCGTTGACGTTGATCTTGCGGATCCGGTCGATGGAGTGCTTGACCGCCTTGGCGTCGAGGGGGGTGCCGTCCGAGAACTGGAGGCCCTCACGCATCTCGCAGCGGAAGACGCGGTTGGAGTTGTCGGTGAACTCGCAGTTCTCCGCGGCGTCCGGCTTGGGTGTGGACGAGCCGACGGGGTAGCTCAGCAGGGTCTGATAGATGTTGCGGAACAGTTCCCAGGAGCCGTCCCAGGAGGCGGCAGGATCCAGCGTGCTGGGGGCACTGGTCGTTCCGACAACGATCGGTCCCTCGTCCTCCGGGGTGTCGGACGACAGGACGCCACAGCCGGCGACCAGCGCCGATATGGACGCGATGGCCGCCACGCGCCGCAGGCATCGGTTCCGGTTGAACACGCGCACGCTCCTCGATCTGCCATACCAAGGGTCGGCAGACCTTACCGCAGTGTTCCGCCTGGTGGCTGCACTCTGTACGGCCCTTGAGACGAGACGCCCGATGACTACGTTGTCAAAGGCCCTGTGCGGCTCCGATACACCGGCACGGACGCCGTTTTCGTCAAGGGCGTCCGTGCCGGGAGCGCGCCGACGCCGGCACCCGCGGTACCGGCGTCGGCACATGAGGTGCCGTCCTGCTCAGGCGACACCCGCGTTCAGGAAGATGCCACCGTCGACCACCAGGGTCTGGCCGGTGACCCAGTCCGACTGCTCCGAGGTGAGGAAGGCCGCGGCGCCCCCGATGTCGGAGGGCACGCCCAGCCGGCCCAGCGGGTAGGCCGCGGCGGCCTCCGCCTCCCGGCCCTCGTAGAGCGCCTGGGCGAACTTGGTCTTGACCACGGCGGGGGCGATCGCGTTGACCCGCACCTTGGGCGCGAACTCGTGCGCCAGCTGGACGGTCAGGTTGATCATCGCGGCCTTGCTGACGCCGTAGGCGCCGATGAAGGGCGAGGGCGCCAGGCCCGCGATGGAGGCGATGTTGACGATCGCGCCGCCGTTGTCCTTCTGCCAGGCGTGCCAGGTGCGCTGGGCGAAGCCGAGGGCCGAGATCACATTGGTCTCGAACACCTTGCGGGCCACGTTCAGGTCGAGGTCGGCGATCGGCCCGAACACCGGGTTGGTCCCGGCGTTGTTGACCAGGAAGTCGACCCGGCCGAAGGTCTCCATGGTGCGCTCGACGGCGGTGGCCTGGTGCTGCTCGTCGTGCGCCTTGCCGACGACGTACATCGCGCGGTCGGCGCCGAGCCGCTCGACCGCCTCCTTGAGGGTGTCCTCGTTGCGTCCGGTGATGCAGACCCGGTCACCGCGGGCGACGAGGGCCTCGGCGACGCCGTAGCCGATGCCCCGGCTGGCGCCGGTGACCAGGGCGACCTTGCCCGAGAGTTCCACTGAAGTCATGTTCCGGTCTTCCTAGTCGAGGGGTCCGCCGGCCACGTACAGCACCTGGCCGGAGACGAATCCTGCCGCGTCGCCGGTGAAGAACGCGATCGCGTTGGCGACGTCCTCGGGCTCGCCGACACGGGCGACGGGGATCTGGGTGGCGGCGGCGGCCTTGAAGTCCTCGAAGCCCATGCCGACCCGGTCCGCGGTGGCCTTGGTCATCTCGGTGGCGATGAAGCCGGGGGCGACGGCGTTGGCGGTGACGCCGAACTTGCCCAGCTCCTTGGCGAGGGTCTTGGTGAAGCCCTGCAGACCGGCCTTGGCGGCGGAGTAGTTGACCTGGCCGCGGTTGCCGAGCGCGGAGGAGGACGACAGGTTGACGATCCGGCCGAAGCCGGCGTCCACCATGTGCTTCTGGCAGGCCCGCGACATCAGGAAGGCGCCGCGCAGGTGCACGTTCATGACGGTGTCCCAGTCGGAGACGCTCATCTTGAACAGCAGGTTGTCGCGCAGCACGCCGGCGTTGTTCACCAGGATGGTGGGGGCGCCGAGCTCCTCGGTGATCCGCGCGACGGCGGCCTCGACCTGCGCCTCGTCGGAGACGTCGCAGCCCACGGCGACGGCCTTGCCGCCGGCGGCGGTGATCTTCTCGACGGTGTCCTTGCACGCGGCCTCGTCGAGGTCGAGCACGGCGACCGCGCGGCCCTCGGCGGCCAGTCGTACGGCGGTGGCGGCGCCGATTCCGCGCGCGGCGCCGGTGACGACCGCGACCCGCTGCTCAGTGGTGGACATTGCTGCTTCTCCTCGCCCTTGGGATGCGGCTCCTGCGGCCGCCACCCGTGGGTGAGCGACCGCTTAGTACCTTCAGCAGACGTGACGCTAGAAGCCCTGGCACCCGGTGTCAACGGCACACCCGCGTCTGTGATCCATTCCCCGCCGCCTCCGCCACGACCCGGCCGCGCTTCCGCGTCGGCCCGGCCGGCCATCCGGTCCGCCGCGACCGCACTCCTTCTCGGCCGGGCCCACTGCTCGCTTCGCCCCGCACCGGCCGGGACGCGGGGCGGCTCGCGCCCCGGGCGACCGCGGGCACCCGATCGGCCTACGGCTGCGCGCCTGGGCGCCGGGCCGCCCCTAGCGTCGAGACGCGAGCCACCCGCAAGGGGAAAGGAGGCGCGTCATGCGTCGTCGCACCGGTGCCCTGGGCACGCTGACCGTGCTCGCCGCGGCCCTGCCCCTGGCCGGTACCGCGTACGCCGGTCCCGATCTGGACCTGGACTGCCGTGACTTCCGCTGGCAGGAGGACGCCCAGCTCGTGCTCGACGCGGACCGGAGTGATCCGCACCGGCTGGACGAGGACGACGACGGCATCGCCTGCGAGGTGCTCCCCCGCCGCTTCGACCAGGGCGACGCCTCCTCCACGAGCCGCCCCCGGCCCGGCACCCCGACGCCCGCTCCGGTCACCACGTCCCCTGCCTCCGCCTCGCCGAGCACTCCCCCTGTCTCGCCCACCCCATCGCCCGCGCCGACGCGCACCGCGCCCCCCGCCACGGCGACCGCGGCCACCGGCAGCGCTCCCGCCGCGCCGCCCACGACGGCGAGGCCCTCCCCGCCGCGGGGCGTCGCGGGCGGACTGGGCGGCGCGTCGGACACCGGACCTGCCGCCTGGGAGGTGGCGGTCGGCGCCGTGTTCGCGGCGGGCGCGGCCGCGGCGGGCGGCTACCTGATCAGGCGCCGCCGCGCCTGACGCCGGGCACGGCACGACGGCGGCAGGCACCGCACGAGCACGCCGGGCCCCGCAGGAATACCCCGGCCATCGCACCAGTCACTGCACCAGCACCCGCAGGAGCCGCTCCGTCTCGGCCGCCGGGTCGGCGGTGAGGCCGGTGTGGACGGGGCCGGGCTGGACGACGGTGGAGCGGGGCGCGATCAGCCAGCGGAAGCGCCGTCCGGCGTCGTCCCGCGCCGCCTGGCCCGCCGCGTCGCCGCCCGCGCACACCTGCTCGGCGGCCCGCAGCGCGGCCCGCACCCCGGCCAGGTCCACGTCCGGGTCGAGGGCCAGCAGCCTGGCCTCGTCGAGATGGGTGCGGGCGGCGACGAAGCCCAGGGGCCGGCAGTACACCAGCACCCCGGCGTTGATGCACTCGCCGCGTTCGATACGCGGGACGACGCGCAGCACGGCGTACTCGTAGACATGGCGGTCGCCCGCCTGACGCTCGCTCATCGGTCGCCTCCGAGTCCCTGGATGCGCTGGTGGACGGTGGGGGCGCGGTCGAGCAGCGGCCGGGCGTAGGCGCGGCGCAGCTCGTCGGGAGTGCCGAAGCCCGGCTCGCCGGTCAGCCAGGCGTCGGGGATCTCGGCGGTGACCTCGGCGAGCAGGTCCTCGGTGACCTGGGGGGCGAGGTCGGCCGCGGCGGACGCCACGTCGGGGGCGAAGGGCCGCAGGGCGTGGTCGGCGGCGTCGTAGGGGCGGGCGGCCGAGGTGGCGGCGCCGGGCCAGTTGTGCTGCCAGATCATGGTCGCGCCGTGGTCGACGAGCCACAGCTCGCCGCGCCAGCGCAGCAGATTGGGGTTGCGCCAGGAGCGGTCCACATTGCCCACCAGGGCGTCGAACCAGACGATCCGCCCGGCTTCCTCGGCGCTCACCTCGAAGGCCAGCGGGTCGAACCCGAGCGCCCCGGAGAGGAAGTCCATGCCGAGGTTGGTGCCGCCGCTGGACTTGAGCAGCTGCTGCACCTGCTCGTCCGGTTCGCCGAGACCGAGCACGGGATCGACCTCGACGGTCACCAGGCGCGGCACCCGCAGGCCCAGCCGGCGGGCGAGTTCCGCGCAGACCACCTCGGCCACCAGGGTCTTGCGGCCCTGTCCCGCGCCGGTGAACTTCAGGACGTAGGTGCCGAGGTCGTCGGCCTCGATCAGTCCCGGCAGCGAGCCACCCTCGCGCAGCGGCGCGATGTACCGGGTGGCGATGACTTCCTTGAGCATCGCCCCAGGCTACTGGCGTGTCCTCGCAGGCCGGGCACGCCCGGGCCGCGGAGCGTGCGCGCGCGGCGAAGAGCCCCGCCGGCCTCCCCGTTGATCCCGGCCGGCCACCCCGTCCGTCCCGGATGGCCTCCCCCTCCGTCCCGGATGGCCTCCCCGTCGCTCCCGGCCGGCCGGCCGGGTGCGGCAGCTCGTGAACAGGGCGGACCCGCGGGCCGTACCTGAGACCGGATCGCGAACCCGACCGGAAGGAAGTCCCCGGCATGACCAGCGCATCGCAGCAGCCCGCAACGGGACCGGCGCGTCGGACCGTCGTGGCGGCGGTCGGAGCGGCGGGTCTCACCGCCGCGCTGACCGCGTGCTCCGGCTCGGACGACGGCGGTTCCACCTCGGTGGACGCCGGCTCGGACGGCAACGGCGGCGGGGGTTCGGGCGGGGGCGATGCTGCCGCCGGCGGGGCCGCCCTGGCGTCCACCGCGGACATCCCCGAGGGCGGCGGCAAGGTCTTCGCCGACGAGAAAGTGGTGGTGACGCAGCCGAAAGCGGGCGAGTTCAAGGCGTTCTCGGCGACCTGCACCCATCAGGGCTGCATGGTCAGGACCGTCGCCGACGGGGTCATCCACTGCCCCTGTCACAACAGCGAGTTCTCCGTCGCCGACGGCAGTGTGCAGGGCGGTCCCGCGCCCAAGCCGCTGCCCGCCGTGGAGATCACCGTGAACGGGGACTCCATCACGCTGGCCTGAGCAGGTCGGTGCCGGACCGTACGGCACCGACGGGCGCGGGTGCCCGCGGGGCCGGGCTCGTCGGGCCGGCCAGGTGGGTGAGCAGTTCGCCGGTGGTCGTCAGGGTGGCGACCAGGGCGAGGGTGTGACGGATCAGGGCGCGGGCGCAGTCGGCGGGCACGCCCGCGATGGCGTCCGTGGGGACGACCATGGCGTATCCGAAATCCACCGCGTCGAACACGGCGTGGGGCACGGCCACAGTGGCCGAGACACCGGTCACGATCAGGGTGTGGCGGCCGAGGTTGCGCAGCAGTGCGTCGGCCTCGGTGCCCTGGATCGGCGAGAGCCCGTGCAGCCGCCGCACCACCAGGTCCTCGTCGGTGACCTCGATCGGCGCGGCGACGCGGACGGCGGCGCTGCCGGTCGGCTGCCGCACCGGAAGAGGTTCGGCGGCGTGGAACAGCCGGGCGTTGCGGCCGGCGCCCCGCCCGTCCGGGCGGCGTTCGGCGAGGGCGTGCAGCGCCTGGACGCCGCGTGCGTGCGCGGCGGCGAGGCGGGCGATGGTGCCGAGGGCGCCGGAGGAGCGGGCCTCCTCGGCGAGTTCGGGCAGCGCACTGCCCGCTCCGACGGCGCCCTCCTGGCACTCGACGGTGAGCAGCGCGGTGCCGGCCGCGTCGAGCGGGTGGCCGAGCCGGGTGTGCGACGGCACGGTTCCCCCTGGGCGTCGGCGGGTGGGCGGGGTGAGGTTGGTCACGATTGCGCGCGGAAGAAAGACATCTCATCCTTCTCTGACGTGATGTCAGAAGATCATCTCTGGCACGACGTGGGAGCAGGACGGGAACCAGAGGGGGACGTATGGCCGCCACGCAGCGCCGGGGCCGGAAGATCATGATGACGCCCGGTGAGCTGGACGAGTTCCTCACCACTCAGCGGACCTGCCGGGTCGCCACGGTGTCCGCGGACGGCATGCCGCATGTCAGCGCCCTGTGGTTCGTGTGGGACGGCTCCTCGCTGTGGCTGTACTCGGTGGTGCGGAGCAAGCGGTGGGCGCAGCTGCGCCGGGATCCGCGGGTGGCGGTCGTGGTGGACACCGGGGAGGAGTACGAGGAGCTGCGCGGGGTGGAGCTGTCGGGCCGGGTGGAGTTCGTGGGCGAGATCCCGCGCACCGGCGAGCTGTGCGCCGAACTCGATGTCCCCGAGACGCTGTTCGCCCGCAAGAACTTCGGGCTGGACGAGATGCCGCACGACGGCCGGCACGCCTGGCTGCGCCTGACCCCCGAGAAGATCGTGTCCTGGGACTTCAGAAAGCTGGGCGCGGTGCGGTAGCCCGCCTCACCCGGCCTTCCTGCCCGCCTCCTGGAGCCCGTGCACGGCGGCCCGGATCGACGGGCGGCGGTCGGCGTCCGCGCGCCAGACGACGAAGATGTGCCGGACCACCCGCTGCTTCAGCGGCACGGTGACGACGCCGTCCGGTACCGGATGGCGCCCGAGCACCGGGGCGATGCACACGCCCAGACCCGCGGAGACCAGGGCGAGCTGGGTGTGGCTCTCGGCGGCGCGGTGGCCGATGACGGGCTCGACGCCCCTGGAGCGCAGGGTGAACATCAGCCACTCGTGGCAGAACTCGCCCTCGCCCCAGGTGATCCACTCGTCCTCGGCGAGTTCGGCGAGGTCGATCTCGTCGCGTCCGGCGAGCCGGTGGCCGGCGGGGAGGGCGACGTCGGCCGGGTCGTCGAGGACGGGCGCCTTGACCAGCCCGTCGGGCAGCGGCATCGGCTTGTTGTACCAGTCGAGGACCACCGCCAGGTCCAGATCGCCCCGCACCACTCCGGCGATGCCCTGCTCCGGCTCCAGTTCGCGGGAGCGCACCCGGAGCGCCGGATGCTCCTCGCGCAGGGCGGCGAGGGCGAGCGGGAACAGTCCGCGGGCGGCGGTGGGGAACGCCGAGATGCGCAGTTCGCCGGCGACCTGTCCGCGCTGCGCCTCCAGATCGGCCTGGGCCAGCTCGACCTGGGAGAGGATGCGCGTGGCGTGCTCGGCGAGCAGCCGTCCGGCATCGGTGAGCCGGACGCCGCGGCCGTGCTTGGCGAGCAGCCGCTGCCCCGCCTCTCGCTCCAGCTTGGCCAGTTGCTGGGAGACGGCGGAGGTCGTGATGTGCAGTGCCGCGGCGGCGCCGCTGACCGACCCGTGCCGGGCGAGGGCGTCGAGGGTGCGCAGGCGCTCCAGATTCAACATGTAAGCGATGCTACGAGATATCACGCGGAAATTCTCGATTGTGCTACGAGATTCCGTCCCTCATCGTGGAGGCCATGAGCAGCCTCTCCCCGTCCACCACCACCGCCGCGCCGGGTGCGGCGCAGCAGGCACCCGTGCCGTCCTCCCCCCGCCCCCGCCTGGACTGGCGGCTGCGGTTCGGCGCGCTGTCCCTGATCTGGGGCTTCAGCTTTCTGCTCATCAAGGTCGGCACCCACGGCTACGCGCCGTTCCAGGTCACCCTGGGGCGGCTGGCGTTCGGCACGGCGGTGCTGGCGGTCGCGATGGCGGTGCGCAGGGAGCGGCTGCCGCGCGGGCTGCGCACCTGGGGTCACCTGGCGGTGGCCGGCTTCTTCCTGAACGCGCTGCCGTTCTCCCTGTTCGCCTTCGCCGAGCTGACGATCCCGTCCACCCTGGCGGGCATCTGCAATGCGACGTCGCCCCTGTGGGGCATGGCGCTGTCCCTGGTCGCCCTGTCCGAGGACCGGCCGACCCGGCTGCGGGTGGCGGGGCTGGGCGTCGGCTTCCTCGGCGTGCTGACGGTGCTGGGCGCCTGGCAGGGCTTCCACGGCCTGGACGCGCGCGGCACGGCGATGGCCCTGCTGGCCTCGCTCAGCTACCCGGTGGGCTGGATCTACGTACGCCGCACCCTGGCGGGCAGCAGCCACTCCCATCTGTCCCTCACCGGCGGCCAGCTGCTGCTCGCCACGGTCCAGCTGGCGGTGGTCACGCCGCTGTTCACCAGCGTCCCGGCCGAGTTCGCGGTCGTGCCGCTGCTGGCGGTCGCCGCCCTCGGCACGCTCGGCACCGGCCTCGCCGTGCTCATCCAGTACGGCCTGGTCGCCGAGGTCGGCCCCACCACGGGGCAGATGGTCACGTACTTCGTCCCGGTGATCGCCGCCGCGGCGGGCATCGTCGTCCTCGGCGAGACCCTGACCTGGTCCACTCCGGTGGGCGCGGCGATCGTGCTCGCGGGAGCCGCCCTCACCCAGGTGAGGCCGAAGCGAGGGGCGTAGCGGCCGGTCCCGGGACGGCGCACCGGTCCCGGGACGGCGCATCGGGCCGTGCGGGATGTCAGACGTACGTCCTCGGGGCCTCACCCGTCCCCGACAGGGCGCCCGCGACCGCCTCGGCCAGCGGCTCGATGTCGTCCTCGGTCAGCGTCGAGACGGTGATGCGGACACCGGGCGGGGCGCTCATCCGGAAGCGGGCGCCGGGGGCCACCGCCCAGCCGGCGTGCAGCAGGCGGGCCACCGCGCCGGTCTCGTCCGTGACGGGCACCCAGACGTTCATGCCGCTGCGGCCGTGCGCCGTGATCCCGCGCCGGGCCAGCGCGTCGATCAGCGCTTCCCGGCGCCGGGTGTAGGAGGCCGCCACCGCCCGGGGGTCGACCGCGCGGGCGGTGCGCAGCCCCACCAGGGCGCGCTGCAGCAGGAGACTGACCCAGCCGGGCCCGAGCCGCTGCCGGCCCCGCACCAGGTCCACCGTCACCGGGTCGCCGGTGAGCACGGCCAGCCGCAGATCGGGCCCGTAGGCCTTGGCGGCGGAGCGGACGAAGGCCCAGCTGCGGGTCGCTCCGGCGAGCGGGTGCAGCGGCAGTCCGGCGATGTGGTGCCCGTGGTCGTCCTCGATCAGCAGCGTCCCCGGGTGTTCGGCGAGCACGGATCGCAGGGCGCGGGCGCGCGCCTCGCTCAGGGCGGCGCCGGTCGGGTTCTGCGCCCGGTCGGTGACGACCAGGGCCCGCGCGCCGCCCGCCAGGGCCCGCCGTACGTCCTCGGGCAGCGGCCCCTCGTCGTCCACGCCCACGGGGACCACGCGCATCCCCAGCGCCGGTACCAGGTCCAGAACGCTGCGCCAGCCCGGGTCCTCGACGGCGACCGCGTCTCCCGGCCTGAGATGGGCGGCGAGGACCCGTTCGAGGGCGTCGAGCGCCCCGGAGGTGACGGCGACGGGGCCGTCCGGCACTCCGTCGGCGTCCAGCTCGGCGCGGGCCAGCCGGGCCAGTTCCGGCTCCACGGGCGCGTGCCCGTACAGCACCGGCTCCCTGTCGCCCCGGGCCGCCGCGGCGGCGAGGGCCTCGGCGAGCGGCGGCAGCAGCGCCGGGTCCGGATTGCCGTCGGAGACGTCCCGCACCCCCTCCGGAACCTCCACCCGGATGAAGTCGCGGCCGGTGGTGGCCGGTCTGGGCCGCACCCGGCTGCCGCGCCGGCCCGAGGTCTCGATCACCCCGCGCTCGCGCAGCGTCCGGTACGCGGCTGCCACCGTGTTGGGATTCACCCCGAGCTCCTGGGCCAAGTCCCTCAGAGGCGGCAGCAGTTGGCCCGGCTGCAGTGCCCCCTCGCGCACCCCGCGCTCGATGCTCGCGGAGATCTCCGCTGCACGCCGGCCCTCGATCCGATACTCTCCTAGCACAAAGCCGATTATGCACTAGTACAATGGAGAACGCGATGCAGGGGACGCAGCCGCCGCCCGAGCAGACCGCCGCCAGCTATCCGCGCACCGAGCGCACGGTCCCCACCCGCTCTCCCGACCGCGCCTCCTACCACAGGGAATTGGTGCACTCGATACTCGACGAGGGCTACGTCTGCCATCTCGGCTTCGTCCGCGACGGCGCCCCGGTGGTGCTCCCCACGCTCTACGCGCGGGTGGGCGAATGTCTCTACGTGCACGGATCGACGGGTTCGCGCCCGCTGCGCGCCGTCGGCCAGGCCGCCCCCGGCCTGCCGGTCTGCCTGACCGTCACCCATGTCGACGGCCTGGTGCTGGCACGCTCGGCCTTCCACCACTCGGTCAACTACCGCTCCGTTGTGGTGCACGGCCCCGCCCGGGACGTCACCGACCCCGAGGAGAAGCGGCGGGCCCTCGACGCCCTGGTGGACCACGTGGTGCCGGGCCGTGCCGCCGACACCCGCCCGGCGAACAAGAAGGAGCTGGCGGCCACCGCGGTGATCCGCCTCGACCTGAACGAGGTCTCCGCCAAACTGCGCACCGGCGGCGTCAATGACGAGCCGGAGGACCTGGGCCTGCCCCACTGGGCCGGTGTCGTCCCGGTGCGCAAGGGCTACGGCACACCGATCGCCGACCCGGATCTCGCACCGGGCACCGGGCTCCCGCAGTACCTGCGGGAGCTGTGACAGCGCCGGAAGAAGTCGCCATACGGGCGTGCGGGGCCTTCCCTCCCGGCGGGGGGGAAGGCCCCGTCCCGTTCAGGGGCCGCCGAGGCAGCCGCCATCCCCGCTGAGGGGCCGGCGGGACAGCCCCGGTCCCGGTCAGACCGGCAGCGCGTCCGCCGCCTCCGCCCGCGCCCGTCCGCGCGCTCCGCGCGCCTCGCTCATCGCCAGACCCGCGACCGAGCCCAGCATCAGCAGCGTGCCGGCCAGGGTCGTCACGGTGAGCCGCTCCCCGAGCAGGGTGACCGCGAGCACCGCCGCGCTCACCGGCTCGAGCAGCATGATCACGGAGACCGTGGCGGACCGGACGACGGCCGCACCGGCGAAGTAGAGGCCGTAGGCGAGGGCCGTGGGGACGGTCGCGATGTAGGCGATCAGTCCTGCCAGCAGGGCGGGGTCCTCGGCATGCGGCAGCAGGCCCTCGGCCGCCGCGAACGGCAGCAGCAGCACGCTGGTGACGGCGAAGGCGTCCACGGTCGTCCCGGAGGCGTCCGTCCGGCCGTCGCGGCCCCACCAGCGGGTGAGCAGGGTCATCGCCGAGTACCCGGCGGCGGACAGCAGCGCCAGGAGCACGCCCCAGGCGTCCACCGTGGCCTCTCCCCCGCCGAGCACGAGCACCACGAGGCCGAGCAGCGCACCGGCCACCGCGGCGGCTCCGGTGCCTCCCAGCCGCTCTCCGAGGAGCGCCCGCGCGCCCAGCGCGATGAGCACGGGCCCGGCGCCGAGGGTGACCACGGTGGCGACGGCGAGGCCAGTGGCGGAGACGGCGGCGAAGTAGGCGGTCTGGAATACGGCGAGCCCGGCGCCCGTGGCCGCGGCGCGCAGCGCACGGCGCCGCAGCGGCTCGGGTCCGGCGGTCCGGGCGCGCAGCAGCAGGCGGGCCGCGAACAGCAGTACGAGGCCGGCCGCGCAGCGCCAGAAGGACAGGGCGACGGGCCCCATGTCACCGGCCCGGTAGGCCAGGGAGGCGGCGGCGCCCGCGGTGCCCCAGGCGGCACCGGCGACGATCAGATAGAGCAGGCCACGCCCGACGGGCAGGGCCGGGGAAGCGACGTTCGACACGTGTTCTCTCCGCAGCAGCGCGCACCCGCCCGGGCGGGCGGAGCGCGGACGTTCGGAAGGATGCCGCGAGGACGAGCCGGATCAGCGCTCGGCAGGAGCACCGGCTCGGCGGGATCCACGGACCGCTTCTGCGGGCAGCACCGCCGGACCCGGCGAGCTGCCGGGCCTGGGGACGGAAGCGCCCGCCTCAGGCGGCCGGAGGCGGAAGAACAAGTGCGCGCGCGTGCATGATCGGCACCTTAGGCCGCCTTCCCCGGAGCGGACAACTCCCGTTCGGGTCCGCCACCGGCCACCGGCTGTACCGAGCCCTTGGCCGGCGTGGAGGACTGGGCGATGAAGGCGCCCGCCAGTACGACCGCGCCGCCGAAGATCTGCGGTGCCGACAGATGCTCACCGAGCAGGATCCAGGCCAGTACGGTCGCGATGACCGCCTCCAGGCAGGCCACCACGCCGGCGACCTGGGGCGAGAGGCGGCGCACCGCCAGCACGCCGGTGACATAGGCGATCACCGTGGCGAGCAGAACGATCCAGGCCAGCAGCGCGAACGCGGCGACCGGGGTGCCGTTCATCTCCGCGCTTCCCGCGAGCACCGCCCAGTCCATCGACCAGGGGCGGGCGACCACGGTGAGCACGGCGGCGCCGGTCAGCAGCCCGTAGGCGATCACGCCGAGCGGGTCGGGTGCCTCGTCCCCGGCGTCGCCGCCCCGGTCGGAGAGGACGAAGTAGCCGACCTGGCAGCAGGCGGCACCGAGCGCGAGCAGCAGCCCGAGCGCGTCGAAGCCGAGCCCGGCCCACACCTCCACGACACAGGCGAGCCCGCCGACCGCCAGCACCACGCCGACCGCGGCGGCTCGGGTCACCGGCCTGCGCTGCACGTACCGCACCCAGCCGAGCACCAGGGCGGGCGCCAGGTACTCGACCAGCAGCGCCACGCCGACGGGGATCCGGGAGATGGCGGCGAAGTAGCAGGCCTGCACCCCGGCGACGGCGAACAGCCCGAACCCGGCGAGCAGTCCGGGACGGCTGCGCAGCAACCCCCGGTGGCGCACCGCCAGCGGCAGCATGACGAGGGCGCCGCCGGCCACCCTGAGCCATACGACGTGGAGCGGGTCGAGTCCCGCCTCGATCAGCGGCTTGGCCGCGACACCGGATCCCCCGAAGGCCACCGCGGACAGCAGAGCGAGGCCGAGGCCCATGCCCTTGCCGCGACGGCTCCGGGTACTGACAGACGTATGCACCGGGCCATGATGACAGGCGACGACAGGAGCGTCACCCCCCATGACACCTGTCTCACGGGCTGGACGGCAGGGTGAGCGGTGGCGGAGGGGAGCGCGGAAGCGTCCGGCAGCCGCCACGCCCCGGACGCCGGTGCGGTCACCAGGAGGCCGGGTCCTGACGCCCCACGGGCCACCCTCCGCCGGGCGACGCCTCCACCTGGCGGTCCGGGCCGTCCAGCGTCTCGACGCGGGTGTGGACGTCGCGCGGGTCGAGGCCGGCTCGCTGCAGGACTTCGACGGCCCGCGCCTGGGGGTCGGTGACCAGCGCCGCGAGCAGGTCCACGCCCCGGGCCACGGCCTCGCCACGGCGCCGGGCGCGCTCCCGGGCGTGCTCCATGCAGGCGGCGGCCAGCGGCGAGAAGCCCTCGGCCTCCGTCACCACGGGTATGCCGCCGGAGTCCTCCACCCCGCCGCGCCAGCGCAGTCCGTATCCGATGCTGCGCTGGACCAGGTAGCCGAGCAGCCGGGCGATCCCGGGACCTTCACCGAAGACGGCCCGGACCTCGGCGTCGCTCTCGAGCAGCGAGTGCAGCAGATGGGCGGTGTCGATCTGCCGGTCCCCGTCCCGGAGCACCCGGCGGCGGGCACCGGCGACGGCCGCTGCAAGCTCCGCGCTGAGCCTGGCATCGCTGTCCGCGCTCCGGCCGGACCGCTCCTGCGGTTCCCGGTCGGACTGGCGTGGGATACGGGGTTGCACGTTCCCACCTCATCAGCGTCACGGCGTCCGGTCATCCCCGACGGGAAGCATTCCGGCGTCCCACAGGAAGCTGACCCGGCCGCCCGGCATCTCCTCCTTGCGAATGAGATCAGGCCGTTCTCCCCCGAGGGGCGCGCGCCGCCTTGCGCCGCGCCCCCGAAGGCAACCCACGGGCCGTGCCACTGGTCCAACCGGATCATGGAGAGCAGCTGCTGGCTGGTGGCCCTGCCCGCGGTGGACGGCAGACAGTACGTCTATCGCGTGCACGCTCCCGAGGACGCGCTGCTCGCCGACCTGTTCTGGGAGGCGTGGCACTGCCACGACGAGGGCCCCCACCCCCGCGCGTGGGACGTCTTCGACGCGGCGGTCATACGCCGCATGCGCTGACGCCCCGGCGCCCTTCTGCCGCAACGGCGCAGCGCCCCGCACACCGGGCGTGTGCGAGGCGCCGGGCCGGCGTCCTCCCTCGCGGGTGCCGGTCCGTCAGTGCTCGTCGGCGAGGATCAGATACAGCTTCTTGCGGGCCTCGTCGATGACGGCGAGGGCCTTCTCGCGCTGCTCCTTGCTGCCGGTCTTCCAGACCTGCCCGAAGGCCTCCATCAGGCCGAAGCCGGCCTGGCGGATCTCGTTCAGCGCCTCCCAGTCGACCCCGCGCGAGGCCTCCTCCCAGGGAGCCTCGGGGCCCTCCTCGGCGGCCGCCCGGCCCTCCTCGGTGAGCGAGAACAGCCGCTTGCCGCCCCCGCCCTCGGTCTCGCTGGTGATCAGCCCCTCGTCCTCCAGCAGCTGGAGGGTCGGGTACACCGAGCCGGGGCTGGGCTTCCAGGCCCCTCCGCTGCGCTCGGCGATCTCCTGGATCATCTCGTAGCCGTGCATGGGCCGGTCCTTCAGCAGGGCGAGGATCGAGGCCCGCACATCACCGCGCCGTGCCCTTCCCCTCGGTCCGCCGCGCCCTCGTCCGCCCCAGGGGCCGTGCCCGAACCCCGGACCGAAGGGCGGCCCACCGGGGCCACCGGGCCCGAAGGGCCCGAACGCCGCGCGCAGCCGCTCGGCGTCTCCCGGGAAACCGCCGCGCCGCCCGCCGGGACCGCACCCGTGCTCGTGACCGTGCGTACGCATCGCCATCACACTCCATTCCATCGTTGATCTGTCGCGATACTTCAACGATATATCGGCAACACTCGCACGACAAGACCGTCCGAGTGTTCGGCCCTCCAACGGCAGGGGGTGGCGGAACGCGGTCACCGGTCCCCAGAACCGGGCCAGATGCCGGGAATTGGCCTTGGCCCGGGGCTTTGTGCGGCCCCTACGGTCGGGGCATGCGGATCCGAATCGTCGATGCCTTCGCCGACCGTCCCTTTGCCGGCAACCCCGCCGGGGTGCTGCTCCTCGACGCCTTCCCGGACGACGCCTGGCTGCAGAACGTCGCCCTGGAGGTGAACCACGCCGAGACCGCGTTCGCCCATCCGCTCCCCGCGGGCGGTGAGGCCGACTGGGCGCTGCGCTGGTTCACCCCCGCCACCGAGGTCGCCCTGTGCGGCCATGCCACGCTCGCCACCGCCCACGTCCTGCGGTCCACCGGCGCCCATGAGGGGCCGGTGCGGTTCGCCACCCGCAGCGGGGTGCTGATCGCCACCCCCGAGGAGGACGGGTCGGTCACCCTCGACTTCCCCACGGCACCGCTCACGCCCGTCGACATGCCCGAGGGGCTGGTGAAGGCCCTGGGCGCCGAGCCGCGGGCCGCGTACGACACCGGGCCGCAGGTCGGGGACCTGCTCGTGGAGCTGGCGGCCGAGGAGGAGATCCACGCGCTGCGGCCCGACCTCAAGGGCCTGTGCGAGCACTCCGAGCGCGGCATCATCGCCACCGCCCGCGCCGCGGACCCGGCGGGCGGCTACGACTATGTCTCCCGCTGCTTCTTCCCCGACGTCGGCATCGACGAGGACCCGGTCACCGGCAGCGCGCACACCGCGCTGGCCCCGTACTGGTCGGAGCGGCTCGGGCGCACCGACCTCACCGGCCTGCAGGCCTCGGCCCGCTCCGGCCGCGTGCGCACCCGGCAGCACGGCGAACGCACCCTGCTGAGCGGCCGGGCGGTGACCGTCATCGACGGGGAGCTGCTGGTCTGACCGCCGGGTCCGCGCGGGGGCGCCTCCCGCGCGCCCCCGCTCCGGTCACGCCGTCGGCAGCCAGTCGACCTTCCCGGCCAGCAGCGCGTACCCGACGAACGCCCCGATGTCGAGCAGCGTGTGCGCCGCCACCAGCGGACCCACCCGGCCCCAGCGGCGGTACAGCCAGACGAAGACCACGCCCATCACCATGTTGCCGATGAAACCGCCGATGCCCTGGTAGAGGTGGTACGAGCCGCGCAGCACGGAGCTCGCCGCCAGCGCGGCCCCCGGCGACCAGCCGAGCTGCCCGAGCCGGCGCAGCAGATAGCCGACGACGATGACCTCCTCGACGATCGCGTTCTCCGCCGCCGAGAGGATCAGCACCGGGAACTTCCACCACACGCCCGGCAGCGCCTCGGGCACCACGGTGAGGTTGAAGCCGAGGCCACGCGCGGCCAGGTAGAAGGCGATGCCGGTGCTGCCGATCACGGCCGCGATCACGGCGCCGCGCGCCAGGTCGGACCAGGGGCGGGTGCGGTCGAAGCCGAGGGTGCGCAGCCCTTCGCCCTCCCGCATCAGGAAGTGGGCGACCAGCGCGACCGGCACCAGGGCGGTGGCGATGCCGAACAGCTGCCAGGCCAGGTCGAGCCAGGGACGGCCGGGCGCGGCCGAGGCGTTGAGGGTGGCCGCCTGGTCCTTCAGGCCTCCCGGTCTGGTGACCGAGCCGATGAAGCTGATCAGTGCGGACACGCCGCTCGCGCCGAGGGACAGCGCCAGCACCAGCAGCATCTCGCTGCGCAGCACCGTCCGGGTCAGCCCTGCCCGGGCATGGGGATCGGCCGCCCCCGGGCCTGCCTCCGCCTGCACACCTGCCTCCACTTCACCGACCGCTTTGATCAGGTCCGATCAGTATGAGGGGCGCGGCTGCGGGTGCGCCGACGGGCGGGGCAGCGGGACACCGGTCGGACCGGTGCCGCCGTTCAGGCCGGGAACGCAGGTCGCGCGAGCGCGGCCGGGCCCGGGACGCGGTCAGGCCGTCGGGACCGGCTCCGGCAGACCGATCGGCCAGGTGTGAACGGGGTCGCCCTGCTCCATCAGGGCCCGGTACCGGCGGGTGGTGGCGGCGAGGGCGGCGTCCCTGGGCAGCCCCTGCTCCAGGGCCCGGTGGAAGGTGGCCGCCTGCCAGCTCGCGCCGTTGGTGCGGCGCCGGCAGCGCTCCTCGATCACCCCGAGGTACAGGTCCCGGTCAGCCGGTTCGATGCCCCAGGCGTCCAGCCCGGCCTCGGCCAGCGGCAGCAGCTCGTCCCGGACCAGGGCGACCGCGTCGACCTCGGTGGTGCCGCCGTAGCGCCCGCGCCGGGGCCAGGTGAAACGGGCGTCGATGCCGTGCTTGCAGGCGGCGTCGAAGTTGGCGGCGGCCGCCTCGAAGGGCAGCCGGGACCACACCGGGCGGCTCTCCTCGGCGAGGGCGCGGACCACTCCGTAGTAGAAGGCCGCATTCGCCACGACGTCGGTGACGGTGGGCCCGGCGGGCAGCACGCGGTTCTCCACCCGCAGATGGGGGACGCCGTCGGCGACGCCGTAGACGGGACGGTTCCAGCGGTAGATCGTGCCGTTGTGCAGGACCAGCTCGGCGAGCGACGGTGCGCGGCCCTCGCCCAGCGCCTCCAGGGGGTCCTCGTCGTCGCAGATCGGCAGCAGGGCCGGGAAGTAGCGCAGGTTCTCCTCGAAGAGGTCGAACGCGGAGGTGATCCACCGCTCCCCGAACCAGGTCCGCGGCCGCACGCCCTGCGCCTGCAGTTCGGGCGGGCGGGTGTCGGTGGACTGCTGGAACAGCGGCGGCCTGGACTCGCGCCACAGCTCACGGCCGAACAGGAACGGGGAGTTGGCGCCGACCGCGATCTGCGCGGCGGCCACCGCCTGCGCCGCGTTCCACACGTCGGGGAAGCGGGCCGGGGTGACCTGCAGATGCAGCTGCACGGAGGTGCAGGCGGCCTCGGGGGCGATGGACTTCGAGGTGCAGCGCAGGTGCTCCACACCGTCGATGTCGAGACTGAAGTCCTCTCCGCGGGCGGCCACGATCTGATCGTTGAGCAGGGTGTAGCGGTCCACGTCGGAGAGGTTCGAGGAGACCAGATCGTCCCGGTCGAGCGTCGGCAGAATGCCGATCATCACGATTCCGGCGTCCACCTCACGGGCTTTCCGGTCGGCATAGGCGAGAGAGGTCCGCAGTTCCTCGGCGAGCCGGTCGAATACCCGCCCCTCGAGCCGGTGGGGGGCGATGTTGACTTCCAGATTGAACATGGCGAGTTCTGTCTGGAAGTCCCGGCTGGCGATGCGTTCGAGCACCTGGGCATTCAGCATTCTCGGCATGCCGTCGGCACCCGCGAGATTCAATTCGATCTCCAGCCCCATGAGGTTCTTGGGGCGGTCGAACCGCTTCTCCGCCAGGAGTCGCTCCAAGCCCGTCAGACACCTGCGGAGCTTGTCGCGGTAGCGCTGGCGATCGGACAGGTCGAACTGACCTGCCGCGACCTTCTCCCCCATCGAAGCGTCCTTCCCTGCGGGCGGGCCGTCACACGGCCGCCGGGTCCCGGTCCACAAGCAAGGATGCCCAGCGGATGCGATCGATAACGTCCCGCCCGGTGCCGCCCGCCGCTACCCTGGTCGATATGACCAGCGGCACATCCACGAGGCAAGCCGCGGAACGGGTGTTACGGGCCGGTTGACAACTCGTGAAAAACGCCGACGGCAATTGGCCGTCCGCCGGTCCGGTGTTTTCCGAGGTCATGCGTGTGCCCCTGGCCCGGAATCGGGATGAATGTTGCGTCTCATCGACCTGAAGTACCCTTGTGCGCCGCTTCAAGAGCAGCTAGGCGAAACACAGTCTGAACACGTGTCGTATAAACTTCCTGCACAAGGCAGAAGGTTGGCGCCCACGGTCGAGTGATCCAGCCGCGAGGCGTTGTTCGTAAGGCCTCACCCCCGCCTCGCGCTCCGACTCCCGGCCCCTGCCTTTCTGACCTTCGCGAGCAGACAGCGACGTCCGCAACGCCCCACCACGCCACGCCCTCGCGCCACCGTGCCTTCGAATGAGAGGCGACCCACCATGCCGCTGCATGTCCCCCAGGCTCCCGCGCCCGCACTGCGTTCCGTCCTGACCGCGCTCTCCTCCCCCACCGCGGTCCGCGAGGCCCGGACACCGTCCCTGCCGGCCGCGCAGGGACCGCTCACGCCCGAGCTGCCGCTGCCCGTGCACGTGCTCGACCGGATCACCGCCGAGGGCGTCTCCGCGACCCGGCTGGCCGGCTGGCGCTTCCTGATCCGCGGCGGCGAGCGGGCGGTGGCCGCCGCGGACGCGGTGCTCACCCCCGACGGCTGGACCTTCTCCCGGTTCTTCGAGGGCCCGTACATCGCCTCCACCGAGCTGGCGGTGCGCCAGGCCGAGGCCATGGCGCAGCCGTATCAGCCCCGGCTGCTGTCGGTGCCCGGCCTGTACATGCTGACCCTCTGGCTGCACGGCGACACGGCGGCGGACGGCGCCACCGGCCACCCGGCCGCCACCGATCTGCTCGTCCCGCTCGCCCCGGCGCCGCCCGGCATCGCCGCACACCGCCCGCACCGGGTCGCCGAGCTCCTGCCGGTGCTGACCCTGCGCGTGACGCCCACCCGCCTGCTCGGATCCCCGGCCTGACCACGGCTGCACGCCTCGGGACGCTCTGTGCACGGCTGGGTGCGCAGAGCGTCCCGCGGGGCCGGACTAGCCCTATCCGGTCACCGAGAACCACCCGAAGTGACAGTGCAGTTGGGCTGAACCGTCCGCGCGGGTGACACGTCATGAACTGGTGAGGGGCGGTGCCGCGAAATGCCTGCGGAAAACCGTCCATGGGGCAACACTGGTTCCGACCGACTTATCACAACGGGGGGCGGCCATGAACGACGCTTCAAGCCGCGCAACTGACACGACAGCCGACCCACAGGTCACCACAGAGCGAGAGAACCCAGCCATGTGCCAGCACCAGCCACCGTGCCCCTCAGCAGACTCCGCCGACCGGGAATCCGCCCGTCTCGTGGCGCACCACCCGGAGCAGGGCTGGAGCCTGCTGTGCAACGGTGTCGTGCTCTTCGAGGACACCGGTGAACTCCTGCCCGACGGCAGGATCATCGCGCCACAGCGTCCGCGGAGCACCGCCCAGGTGATGACCACCGCCTGAGCGACCCCGCCCGGGGACCACGAGGGGCCGGCCCGCATCAGCTTCATGCGGACCGGCCCCGACGCGTGTCAGGCCCTCTTCACTCACCGTGACGCGACCGCCGGGAAGCGGTGACGGCACGGCTGCGGGCGCTTCGGGGAAGCCCGGTCACCCCTTCGTCGCGCCCGCGGTGAGACCGCCGACGAGCTGCCGCTCGGCCACCGAGTAGAAGGCCAGCGCGGGAACCATGGCCAGCACCAGATAGGCGAACACCCGCGCGGTGTCCGCCGAGTACTGCCCCTGGAACTGCTGCACGCCGATCGGGATGGTCCACCAGGTGGACTCGGTGAACACCAGCAGCGGCAGGAAGAAGTTGTTCCAGCTGGTGACCACGGCGAGCACCGAGACCGTGCCCAGGGCCGGCCTGGCCATCGGTAGCAGGACCCGCCAGAAGAAGCCGAAAGGACCGCAGCCGTCGAGCGTGGCCGCCTCCTCCAGCTCCCCGGGGATCTGCCGGAAGAAGCCCCGCAGGATGATGATGGTCATCGGCAGCCCGAAGGCGGCCTGCGGAAGGATCACCCCCAGCGGGTTGTCCAGCAGGCCCATGGCGCGCAGCAGCAGGAACAGCGGCAGCGCGGCCACCGCGAACGGGAACATCAGCCCCATGGTGAACAGGGTGAACAGCACCTCCCGCCCCCGGAAGGCGAATCGCGCGAAGGAGAACGCGGCCAGTGCCGACACCGCGACCACCAGCAGCGCCGTGGCGATCGCGATGAAGGTGCTGTTGCCGACCAGCCGCCAGAAGTCCGTGGAGGCCAGGATGCCGGAGTAGTTGGAACCCACCCACGGGTCGGGCAGCCCGACGGGGTTGCGGGAGAGCTGGTCGGTGGACTTGAAGCCGGAGAGCACGGCGTACAGCAGCGGTACCGCCATGACCGCGCCCACCACGATCAGCACCACGTGCAGCGGCAGCGACCGCAGGAAGCGGCTGCGCGGGGACCGGGGCCCGCCCCGGGTGTCAGGGCTGCGCTTCCCCACGGACTTGTCCGTGGGCCTCTTCGCAGACTTCTCTGCGAGGGTCACTTCACACCTCCGCGCATGGTCGTGGTGGCACCCTCCAGGTCCCGGCGCAGGACGAACCGCTGGTAGGCGAGGGCGAAGACGAGGCTGATGCCGAACATGACCACGCTGATCGCGCTGGCGTAGCCGACCTGGTAGCGCTTGAAGCCGTACTGGAACATGGTCACGGCCATCGTCTCGGAATGGTGGTCGGGTCCGCCCTGGGTGATCACCCATACCAGGTCGAACAGCTGGATGGCCCCGATCACCGACAGGAACACGCTGATCCTGATCGTCGGCGCGAGCAGCGGCAGGGTGACATTGCGGAAGCGCTGCCAGGGCCCCGCCCCGTCGATCAGCGCGGCCTCGGTCAGCTCCTTCGGCACGGCCTGGAGCCCGGCCAGGTAGAGCATCATGTGGAAGCCGAAGTACTTCCAGGTCATCACCAGGAACAGCGTCGCCATCACCATGTCGGGGTCGGCGAACCATTCACCGCCCAGCCCCTCCAGGCCCACCTTGCCGAGGAGCTGGTCGGCGAGCCCGTCGCCGGGCGCGAAGATCATGGCGAACAGCACACCGGTGATCGCCTCGGACAGCACGTACGGGGCGAAGAACAGCATCCGGTACACCGCCCGGCCGCGCATGCGCTGATTGAGCATCACGGCCAGGGCGAGCGCGAACGGCAGCTGCAGCGCCAGCGACAGCGCGACCAGCAGGAAGCACCGCCACAGGTCGCCCAGGAACACCGGGTCCTTGAACAGCCGGGTGAAGTTCTCGCCGCCGATGTAGTCGGACGGCATGCCGAAGCCGCCCCAGCGGAAGAAGGCTGCGTAGCCGGCGAACAGGATCGGCAGCAGCACCAGCGCGGCGAACAGCAGCAGCGCGGGCACCTGGAAGCCGACGGCGGTGAGCCAGTTCCGGGTGCGCTGCCGCCGGCGCCCGCGCACCGCGGAGCGGGGCGAGGGCGGCGGGTCGGTCCGGGTGCCGGTCTTCTCCACCGGCGGGAACGTGGAGGTCATCGACGGCTACTGCTCTTCCTTCGCGGTCTTCGTGATCGACTGGGCGACCTGCTCGGGGGACTTGGACCCGGCGATCAGCGCGCCCACCGAGTCGTTGATCTCCTGGCCGAGGGCGGGGGCATAGGCCTGGTCGAGGTAGAGCTGGAAGCCGGTGGCGCTCTTGAGCTGCTTCTGCACGGCCTGGAGATTGCGGTCGGTCAGCGCCTCCTCGGCCGCGGGGACCACCGGCAGGACGCCGGTCTTCTTCACCAGTTCGCGGTCCGTGGTCTCGGAGGCGAAGAACTTCAGGAAGTCGACGGCGGCCTGCGGTGCGCCGCGCCGCAGCGCGTGTCCCCCGCCTCCGCCGAACACCTCGGTGATGCTGCCCTTTCCGCCCTCGACCGCGGGGAAGGGGAAGAAGCCGAGGTCGTCGCCGAGCCCCTTGCCCGCGTCGGACTGCACCACCGGCGCCCACTGCCCCATGAGCTCCATCGCCGCCCTGCCGTTGCCGACGGTGGCGGCCTGGCCGGTGGGCGTGGAGTAGGAGGCGCCCAGGAAGCCCTTCTGGAACGGCTGCAGAGCCACGAGCTCCTTCAAGTGCTCGCCGGCTTCCACGAATCCGGGGCCGGTGAAGTCCTTCTCCTCGTTGGCCTTGGCGAGGGCGTCGATGCCGGCCGTGCGCATCGCCAGGTACGCCCAGTAGTACATGGCGGTCCAGGTCTCCTTGCCAGCCAGGGCGAGCGGGGTGACGCCGGCGGACTTCAGCTTGCGCACGGCGTCGAGGAATCCGTTCCAGGTGGTGGGCGGCTCACCGATGCCGGCCTTCTTGAAGAGCGCCTTGTTGTACCAGAAGCCGACCATCCCGATGTCGAAGGGGATGCCGTAGAGCTTGTCGTCCAGCAGGTAGGGCTCCTTGGCGACGGGCAGCAGGCCCTCGGAGAAGTCCTTGGTGCGGTCGGTGAGGTCCTCGACCAGCCCGGCGTCGACCTGCTGCTTGAGCACACCGCCGCCCCAGGTGTGGAAGATGTCCGGCAGCTTCCCGGAGGAGGTCAGCGCGGTCATCTTCGCCTTGTAGGCGTCGTTCTCGAGCTGGACGATCTTTATCTTGACCTTGGGGTTCTGCGCCTCGAACTTCTTGGCCAGGGCGGCCCAGACGGTCTTGGTGGGCTCGGTGGTGGAGATGTTCCACCACTCGATCGTGGTCGTCCCCGACGACCCTCCGTCCGAGTCGCCGCCGCAGCCGCTCAGTGCGGTGATACCCAGACCGGCCGCGGCGGAGGCCGCCAGGAAGCCGCGGCGGGACAGTGCCGGGTCGCCCATGTCATGCGCTCCTTGAGGGTAGGGGGCGGCTGTCCGTGCACCCGCCCCGCTGTCGAAAGTTTCGGTCGAGATCCAGAAACATGCGTTGTTGCCGCACCCTAGAGACAGCCACCAAAGGGTGGCAAGACCTTGTGCAGGGCAAATCTGCGGCCAGCGGGACTCGCATCCGCCAGGTCGCAGCCCCGAGCGGACGAAACTTTCGGATCTTCGAGCGAACGTTCCGGACGCCTCGGGCGGTGCAGCCCGTCACCGGACCGGTACCGGGCCGCCACCGGTTCCCCGCGGCCTATCGTGATCGGCATGCAGTCCTACACGATCGGCCAGGCAGCGCGGCTGCTCGGCGTCAGCCCGGACACGGCCCGTCGCTGGGCCGACGCCGGGCGCCTCACCACCCACCGCGACGAGAACGGCCGACGCCTGATCGACGGGCGCGACCTGGCCGCCTTCTCGGTCGAACTCGCCCGCTCGACCGCCGCCGAGGAGGGCACCTCCTACACCTCGGCCCGCAACGCCTTCCCCGGCATCGTCACCGCGATCAAGCTCGGTGACGTCGCCGCCCAGGTGGAGATCCAGGCCGGCCCGCACCGGCTGGTCTCCCTGCTGACCCGGGAGGCGGTCGAGGACCTGGGCCTGGAGGTCGGTATGGAGGCCACGGCCCGTGTGAAGTCGACAAACGTCCATATCGACCGCGCATGACCGGCCTCCGGCCGGTCCGGACGTGAAATGGGGCTCCGCCCCGGCCGTGCGGCCGGGGCGGAGCCCCTTTCACTGTTCTCGGACGCCGGTCGTCAGTCCTCGTACGCGTCCAGCGGAGGGCAGGAGCAGACCAGGTTGCGGTCGCCGTAGGCCTGGTCGATCCGGCGCACCGGCGGCCAGTACTTGTCGGCGGCGCTCACCTCGCCCGGGAAGACGGCCTCCTCGCGGCTGTAGGGGTGGTCCCACTCGCCGCCGAGCATGGACGCCGTGTGCGGTGCGTTGCGCAGCGGGTTGTCGTCCGCGGGCCACTCGCCGGAGCCGACCTTCTCGATCTCGGCACGGATCGCGATCATCGCCTCGCAGAACCGGTCGAGCTCGGTGAGGTCCTCGGACTCGGTCGGCTCGATCATCAGCGTGCCGGCCACCGGGAACGACATGGTCGGCGCGTGGAAGCCGTAGTCGATCAGGCGCTTGGCCACGTCGTCCACGGTCACGCCGGTCGCCTTGGTCAGCGGGCGCAGGTCGATGATGCACTCGTGCGCGACCAGCCCGCCGGGGCCGGTGTAGAGCACCGGGTAGTGCGGCTCGAGACGCTTGGCGATGTAGTTGGCGCCGAGGACGGCGACCTGGGTGGCGCGCTTGAGGGCCTCGCCGCCCATGAGCCGGACGTACGCCCAGGAGATGGGCAGGATGCTCGCCGATCCCCACGGCGCCGCGGAGACCGGCCCGACCCCGGTCTCCGGCCCGGCCTCGGGCTGGAGCGGGTGGTTGGGCAGGTACGGGGCCAGGTGGGCGCGCACGCCGACCGGGCCGACGCCGGGACCGCCGCCACCGTGCGGGATGCAGAAGGTCTTGTGCAGGTTCAGGTGCGAGACGTCGCCGCCGAAGTGGCCGGGCTTGGCCAGGCCGACCAGGGCGTTGAGGTTGGCGCCGTCGACGTACACCTGGCCGCCGGCCTCGTGCACCTGGGCGCAGATGTCGGCGACGTGCTCCTCGAAGACGCCGTGCGTCGACGGGTAGGTGATCATCAGCACCGCCAGCTGGTCACGGTACTGCTCGATCTTGGCGCGCAGGTCCTCGACGTCGACCTCACCGTTGTCGGCGGTCTTGACGACGACGACCTTCATTCCGGCCATCACGGCGCTGGCGGCGTTGGTGCCGTGCGCGGAGGACGGGATGAGGCAGATGGTGCGCTGCTCCTCGCCGTTGGCGCGGTGGTAGCCGCGGACGGCGAGCAGACCGGCCAGCTCGCCCTGGGACCCGGCGTTGGGCTGGAGGGACACCTTGTCGTAGCCGGTGACCTCGGCGAGGCGCTCCTCCAGTTCGCGGATGAGGGTGAGGTAGCCCTCGGCCTGCTCGGCGGGCGCGAAGGGGTGCAGCGCGCCGAACTCGGGCCAGGTGACCGCCTCCATCTCGGTGGTGGCGTTGAGCTTCATGGTGCAGGAGCCCAGCGGGATCATGCCGCGGTCCAGCGCGTAGTCGCGGTCCGCGAGGCGGCGCAGGTAGCGCAGCATCGCGGTCTCGGAGCGGTGCTGGTGGAAGACCGGGTGGGTCAGGTACTCGTCGGTGCGCAGCAGGGCGTCCGGCAGCGCGTCCGAGACGCCGGCGTCCAGCGCCTCGACGTCGCCCTCGGTGCCGAAGGCGCGCCAGACGGCGGCGAGCTGGGCCCGGCCGGTGGTCTCGTCGCACGCGATGGAGACGTGGTCGGCGTCGACCTGACGCAGGTTGACCCCGTTGTCGCGGGCGGCCGCGACGATCTCGGCGGCCCGGCCCGGGACCCGTACGGTGAGGGTGTCGAAGTAGGCGCCGTGCACGATCTCGGCGCCGGCGGCGCGCAGGCCCTCGGCGAGAACGGCCGCGTAGCGGTGGGTGCGCCGCGCGATGGTGCGCAGGCCCTCGGGACCGTGGTACACGGCGTACATGCCGGCCATCACGGCGAGCAGCACCTGGGCGGTGCAGATGTTGCTGGTGGCCTTCTCGCGGCGGATGTGCTGCTCACGGGTCTGCAGCGCCAGCCGGTAGGCCTTGTTGCCGTCCGCGTCCACGGAGACGCCGACGAGGCGCCCTGGGAGGCTGCGGGCCATCTTCTCCCGGACGGCCATGTAGCCGGCGTGCGGCCCGCCGAAGCCCATCGGCACGCCGAAGCGCTGGGTCGTGCCGACGGCGATGTCCGCGCCCAGCTCGCCGGGGGACTTCAGCAGGGTGAGCGCCAGCAGGTCGGCGGCGACGGTGACGAGCGCGCCGAGCTCGTGCGCCTGGTCGATCACCGGCTTGATGTCGCGTACGGCTCCGGAGGCTCCGGGGTACTGGATGAGCACGCCGTTGATCTCGCGCTCGGCGATCCCGGCGGGGATGCCCTCGCTGAGGTCGGCGACGACGACCTCCACGCCGGTCGGTTCGGCGCGGGTCTGGATCACGGCGATGGTCTGCGGCAGCGCGTCCGCGTCGACCAGGAACAGGCCCTTCTTGTTCTTGCCCATGCGCCGGGACAGCGCCATCGCCTCGGCAGCGGCGGTGCCCTCGTCGAGCAGGGAGGCCCCGGAGGTCGGCAGGCCGGTGAGGTCGGCGACCATGGTCTGGAAGTTCAGCAGCGCCTCGAGCCGACCCTGCGAGATCTCCGGCTGGTAGGGCGTGTAGGCCGTGTACCAGGCGGGGTTCTCCATCACGTTCCGCAGGATCACGGGCGGGGTGAAGGTCCCGTAGTAGCCGAGCCCGATCATGGAGTCGAGGACCTGGTTGCGGTCGGCCAGCGAGCGCAGCTCGGCCAGCACCTCGGCCTCGGTGCGGGCGCCCGGCAGGTCCAGCGCGCCGGCGTTCTTGATCACATCCGGCACCGCGGCGGCGGTCAGCTCGTCGAGCGAGCCGTAGCCGACCTGGGCGAGCATCTTGGCCCGGGCCTCGTGGTCGGGGCCGATGTGGCGCTGCTCGAAGGGCGTTCCCTGTTCGAGCTCGGAGAGCGGAGTGCGGTGGGCGGTCATTGCGGAGGCCTCCTGGTCTGACGACCTTCGAGGGGCACCACGGCGCGGGTGCCCGGACGGCCTCCCCCTCTGTCATCTCGACCTGAGAGCTTCACCGGATCGCCGTAAGGGACCCGGCTTTCACCGTCGGTGAGAGCGGAAGCCGTGACACCCGCCCTGCTTTCCAGAGTGACCTCGTCCGTGCGGTACGTGGGCCTGAGAGATTCCGGGGAGGATTTGCTCCTTCGGCGCCTCCAGTGGGGCCTGGAGGACTCTCCCGCACGGGGTCAGCAGCCGTCTGCCAGCGTACCAGCGAGGGCAAGGCCGGGCCCTGGCCGGGAACCTCCGAGTGGCCGCTGCACCGTTTGTGCCTTTTTGTAGTACTTACGGATGAGTTTTGCGACCAGTGGAGGGGTGGCCCGTGGACACCGACATCGATCCGCGCAACCTGATCGGCCGCAAGGCGTTCGACCGCGACGGAAACCGCATCGGCACGGTCGACGAGGTGTATCTCGACGACGCCACCGGCGTACCCGAGTGGGCGGCGATACGCACCGGCCTGTTCAGCAGGGACGCGTTCGTTCCCCTGGAACCGAGCGAGCTGATCGACGGCGCCCTCCACGTGCCCTACGACCGCGCCCTGATCAAGGACGCCCCCGACTTCGGCGTGGGCCGTCACCTCTCCCCGGAGCAGGAGCTCCAGCTCTACCACCACTACGGACTGGACGTCGCCGCCCCGCCCCCGCTCCGTGACCGCGACTTCGGCAAACTCGCCGGCAAGGACAAGCAGGCCTGACGCTCCCGCCGTCCCGCCCCGGCAACCTCCGAGGCCGGCTCCGCCGCCGTTTCACCGGGTGGCGCCGCACCCCCGTGCGACGTCGTCCCGGCGGGCGCCGTCTTGTCATCCGGCGCGGCGCCCGCGGGCGCCGCGCCGTCGTCCGTTCCCGCGTCGTCCGGACGCCAGGTCCTCGCTGTCGAGGAGGCGGGGGACGCTCCCGAGGAGGCGGGGGACGCTCCTCGGGGCACCAGCGGCAGCGGGTCCGCCGGCTCGAGGGCCGGGTCGTCGATGCGGAAGGTGCGGACGCGGCCCGGGGGTGAGTCCGGGGTCTCGAAGCGCACGGTGACGCGGCCGAGGCCGCTGCCCTGGACCCAGCCGTGTCCGTACTCGGCGTGGTGCACGTCGTGGCCCGCGGCCCAGCTGCGCTCGGGGGGTGCCGGTGCCTCCTCGGCCGGCTCGGCCGTCGGTTCGCCGGTGTCCGGCGACTCCTCCTCGCGCTCTCCCGCTGCCTGTGCGAAGAGGTCCTCCTGGGTGAAGTCGGCCAGTCCGCTCACGCCGACGCCGAGCAGCCGGACCCCGCCCGTGGTCTCCACGGAGTCCAGCAGGCGCGCCGCCGCCTCCCGCACCACGGCCGGGTCGTCCGTGGGGCCGCGCAGTGTCTCGGACCGGGTGAGCGTGGAGAAGTCGTAGCGGCGCACCTTGAGCACGATCGTCCGGCCGGACAGCCCGGCCGCGCGTAGCCTGCGCACGCACCGGTCGGCGAGCCGGCGCACCTCCATCGCCACCCGCACCCGGTCGTGGATGTCCACGTCGTAGGTGTCCTCCACGGACACCGACTTGGTCTCCCGCTCGGCCACCACCGGCCGCTCGTCGCGCGCCAGCGCCATCGCGTGGAGCGACTGTCCGTGCGCCTTGCCGAGCAGCCGCACCAGCTCGTCCTCACCGGCCTCGGCCAGCTCGCCGACCGTGTGGATGCCGGCGCGGCGCAGATGGTCACCGGTGGCCGGGCCCACCCCGGGAAGCGTACGCACGGGCAGAGGGGCCAGCAGCTCCCGCTCGGTTCCGGGCTCGATCACGGCCAGGCCGTCCGGCTTGGCGTGCTCGGACGCGATCTTGGCGAGCATCTTGGAGGCCGCGAGCCCCACCGACCCGGTCAGCCCGGTGACCTCCCGGATGTCCGCGCGCAGCTTGGCGCCTGCCAGCCGCGCCGAACGCTCGTCCCAGGCCGTCCCGCCGGCCTCCAGGTCCACGAACGCCTCGTCCAGGCTCAGCGGCTCCACCAGCGGCGAAAGAGCCCGCAGCAGCTCCATGACCTGTTCGCTGATCGACCGGTAGAAGGCGAACCGCGGCACCAGATACGCCGCGTGCGGGGCGAGCCTCCGCGCCTGCGCCATGGGCATCGCGGAGTGCACGCCGAAGACCCGGGCCTCGTAGGAGCAGGTGGCGACCACCCCACGCGGTCCCAGCCCGCCCACGATCACGGCCTTACCGCGCAGGCTCGGCTTGGACGCCTGCTCCACCGAGGCGAAGAAGGCATCCATGTCGAGATGCAGGATCGTAGGCGCGGACCTCACGTCTTTGATGCTGCCCTACGCCACTGACAACCGCCTCAGACCGCGCGGTTGCGGCGGCGGGCCAGCTCGTCGGCCGGGTTGTGGCCGATCAGCGTCTCGCCGGTGTCGATGCGCTCCCCGTGCAGCTGGGACAGGGCGCTCTCGACGTCCCGCCACACCACGCCCACGGCGATCCCGAAGATGCCCTGACCGCCCTGCAGCAGGGCGTGCACCTCGTCCGGCGACGTGCACTCGTAGACCGTCGCGCCGTCGCTCATCAGCGTCATCCGCTCAAGGTCGCGGAAGCCGCGCTCACGCAGATGCTGCACGGCGGTGCGGATGTTCTGCAGCGAGACCCCGGTGTCCAGGAACCGCTTGACGATCTTCAGGACGACGACATCCCGGAAGCTGTAGAGCCGCTGGGTGCCCGACCCGTAAGCCGGTCGCACACTCGGCTCGACCAGCCCTGTGCGGGCCCAGTAGTCGAGCTGCCGGTAGGTGATGCCGGCCGCGGCGCAGGCCGTGGGCCCTCGATAGCCGATCTGCTCGGACGCCATGGACGCAGCCCCTCCGCTGTCCGGCACGGGTGTCGGCCGCTGCGGAGCGCGGGCGGCGGTACCGCTCTGGGCCGGATAGCCCATGCTCGAACGCAGCCGGGAGCCGGGAGGAGGATACGGCCCACCCGCCCCGAGGCTGCGCCCGGGGGCACCTCCCGCCGTACCGTCGCCGCTGCTTCTCACGCCGACCTCCGTCCTTGACCTGCCTCCTCGACGGTAGGCAGTCACCAAGGGTGCGTCAACGATCGCCACACTCGGCACGCCGAGTGATAATCACCCTAAGAGTGGTTTCCCGTGCCCGTCCGCCGGGAAAGGGTAGCCGAATGGCCTCTGGCGGGGCGGTCGGTCACTGGCTGCTGGTCCCGAAGTCCTCCGGCGAGATCTGGTCCAGGAACTCGCGGAACTTCTCGACCTCGTCCTCCTGTTCGTCGGGGATGGCGATGCCGGCGTCGTCGAGCACCGTGTCACTGCCGTAGATCGGCGTCCCGGTACGCAGCGCCAGCGCTATGGCGTCGGACGGGCGGGCGCTCACCTCCACCCCGCTCGCGAAGACCAGCTCCGCGTAGAAGACGCCCTCACGCAGATCCGTGATGCGCACTTCCGTGAGCTCCTGGCCCACGGCCTCGAGCACGTCCTTGAACAGGTCGTGGGTCAGCGGCCGTGCGGGAGCCATGCCCTGCTGGGCGAAGGCGATGGCCGTCGCCTCCCCCGGTCCGATCCAGATGGGGAGGTAGCGGTCCCCTCCCACTTCACGCAGCAGCACGATCGGTTGGTTGGAGGGCATTTCGACCCGGACACCTACGACATCGAGCTCGTTCACACAGCAACCCTAGGCCGTGCCCGGGACGTTTGGGTAGTCGGACCGGGATCGGGTGGCGGATCCGGCGTCACAGGATTCCCGGTCAGGGCTGACGGACGCCGAGCGCCGTCCGCACCAGCGCCGCGTGCAGCTTCACCGTCAGCCCGGCCAGCTCCTTGGTACGGGCCTCGGCACGGGCCCTGGTCTGCGGGTTGCGGTGCCGTCTGAGCGGGGCGACGACCTGCTCCACCAGACCGGCCTCCCGGTCCGCGGCCGCCTTCATGGCCCTGAGGTGACGCGGCTCGATACCGTGCCGCCCCAGTTCGCCGACCAGCTCGGCGATGGTGACCGCCTCGGCGTCGTAGACGCCGTCCTCCACCTGGGTGAGCAGCCCGTACGACTCCCACTCGGCGAGCGTCCGCTCGTCGATGCCGGCCGCCGCGAGCAGCTGCTCCCGGCCGATACGGGCCGCGACGGGCCCGTCCGCCGTGGACTCGACGGCGCTGTGCACGTCCCGCCGGCCGCCCACCGCGGGCAGCCGTACCGCCTCGCCGCGCTCCATCGCCGCCAGATGCTCCCGGATCACCTTCAGCGGCAGATACATGTCCCGCTGCATCCTGAGCACCAGGCCGAGGCGCTCGACATCGGCGGCGCTGAACTTGCGGTATCCCGACGGGGTCCGCCGCGGCTCGACCAGCCCCTCCGACTCCAGGAAGCGGATCTTGGAGATGGTGACCTCGGGGAACTCCTCGCGCAGCACGTTCAGCACCGTGCCGATGCTCATCAGTCCGGTGTCCGGTGCGGCGGTGCCGTGCCCGGCACCGCCGCTCGGTGTATGAGGCATGAACCTTCCCTCGGTCCCCGGTCGGCGTCCGGGGAGGGTCAGTAGCCCCGCTGGCTCGTGTAGAAGACCAGCCGGTACTTGCCGATCTGCACCTCGTCGCCGTTGGACAGGGCGACCTGGTCGATCCGCTCGCGGTTGACATAGGTGCCGTTCAGGCTGCCCACGTCCGCGACGGTGAAGGAACCGTCCGGGCCCCGGCGGAACTCCACGTGCCGACGGGAGACGGTCACGTCGTCCAGGAAGATGTCGCTCTGCGGATGACGGCCGGCCGTGGTCAGGTCGCCGTCGAGCAGGAAGCGGCTGCCCGCGTTCGGCCCGCGGCGCACCACCAGCAGCGCCGACCCCATGGGCAGGGCGTCCACGGCCGCCTGCGCCTCGGGAGAGAGCGCCGGCACCTGCGTCTGCCCGGTCGTCTCGGCGTCGTAGGCCTCGATACCGGAGATGGAGATGGTGGACGTCGTCTCGGAGGACCGCTCCGGCGTGACACCGGGCCTCAGCGGGGCGCCGCAATTGGAGCAGAAGCGGCTGTTCTCCGCATTGCGGTTACCGCACCTCGTACACACCAGGGCCGACATGGACGGATCCTCCTGCCGCGGCTGCCCACCAGGGACTTGGGACGCGTACGGGTCCGAAAAGTCTCCACCCGTACCTGAGGTTGACGGTTGTCCGAAACCTATGCCGCCCTGCTGGGCGGGGTCAACCGACGGCGCGCCCTGGCCGCCGACCTCGTCCCGGAACAGCGGACGCTGCCCTTCCGCCTCGGACTGTGCGCGGTGCTGAGAGGTGGCGTCGCCGCTGCCCTCTCGCGCGCTCTTGCCGAACAACTTCGCAAACAACTTCACGGGCGATTCCCCTTGACCGAAACAGACCCGCCCGTGGGGCAGGACGAACCCTGACTGAACACTCTGGCCGACCCGGACATCCTCACAACGTCCGTATCCACCAGACAGTTTCCACCACGCACCAGCCAATCGGTGCGCCGACCCCCCGCAACCTCATGCCCGCGCCGGACGCCCCCCGCATACCCCCCGTTCACTGCGAGGACGACCGAGCGTAGTCAGGCCGCTTCGCCGCTCGCAAGGCATCCACGACGATCTTGGTCGACCGTTCCACGGCTACGGTGGCCTGTTCCTTCTCGAGAGTCTGCACCACGCCTCCGGGAATGTTGAGAGCCGGCTCCAGGTCCTGCGGCTTGCCGATGACCTTGAAACGATAGGGGGCGTTGATCTTGTTCCCGTCGACGCTCACTCCGTTGCCCGAATCCGCGAGGTAGGTCCCGGCGACGACCCGCACGCCGTTCACCTGGATCGCCTCGGCCCCGGCGGCGCGCAGCTCCTGGATGGCGTCGAGCAGCATGTCCGCCTCGACCGTCCCCTTCGTGTCCTCGATGGTCATCGTGATGCCCGGGCCCTGAGCCGCCACGGTGCCCGCCAGCACGCCGAGTTGCCGTTCCTTCTCGATCGTCTGCCTGCGGGCCTCCTCGGCCTGGTCGGAGCTGTTCTCCAGCTCGTCGCGCTGCTTCTCGAGCCCTTGCTTCTCGTCCTCTAGACGCTGGGTGCGGTCGTCGAGTTCATCGAGAATGCGCACCAGATCCTCCTGGCGGGCACCGCGCAGGGCGCTGTCGGTCTCGCTGTTGGAGGCCACCTGGACGGCCAGGCCGAAGCCGAGGCCGAACAGCAGCAGCGCCACGATGAGTTGGGCCCGGGTGACGCGCGGCGGCCACAGCCCGTTGATCAGCCGCTGCCGCCCGGTGAGCTCCGGCGCGGCAGCGGAGCCGGACTCCCGCCGGTCGCCCGCCTGCCCCGCGGGGTGCGCCGCGCCCGCCTCGGCCCCGGTCTTGCCGCCGGCTCTCGCCTCTCCCGGCACCTCCTCCGGCAGCTCCTTGCGCAGCCCGCCCGCCCGCGCCGCCGGGGGCGCGGCCTTCGGCCGGCCGCCGCCCGCCCGCCCGGGCGCCCCCTGCTCGCGTGCGCCGCCGTGCTCCGGCCCGCCGGGCTGCTCGGGCCCGCGCTCGCGCTCGTCGTCCTGCTCGCTCATCGGCCTCACGCCCGGAACACGTGCCGGCGGATCGCCGCGGCGTTGGAGAAGATGCGGATGCCGAGGACCACCACGACACCGGTGGACAGCTGCGCGCCCACGCCCAGCTTGTCGCCGAGGAACACGATCAGCGCGGCCACGACCACGTTGGACAGGAACGACACCACGAAGACCTTGTCGTCGAATATCCCGTCGAGCATGGCCCGGAAGCCGCCGAAGACGGCGTCCAGCGCCGCCACCACGGCGATCGGGAGATACGGCTCGACGGCGGCAGGAACCTCGGGCCGGACCAACAGGCCGGCCACGACTCCCACGACGAGGCCCAGTACGGCGATCACGATGTGCCCTTCTCGGTTTCGGATATCGGCTGTGCGGTGCGCACGATGACGCTGGGTGCGGCGGGCAGCCGGAGGTCGTCCTCGACGGAGAGGGCGGTCCGGATGCCGTAGTTCTCCTGCAGGGCGTGCAGATACAGCCCGTCCGCGCTGTTCTGGAACCGGTCGCTGAGATTCCGGCCGTTCCCCACCGCCAGCACCGTGTACGGCGGCACCAGCGGCCTGTTGTCGACCAGTATCGCGTCGCCCGCCGCCCTGATCGCCGACAGGGCCGTGAGCCGCTGTCCGTTGATCGCGACGGCCTCTGCGCCGGACTCCCACAGCCCGTTGATCACGCGCTGCATGTCACGGTCGCGGACCCGGCCCGTGTCGGAGAACCCGGAGGTGGAACGGGGGTCACCGTCACCGCCCGCGCTCGCGTCCCTGGCGTCGTCGACCACGAGCTTCACTCCGGGCCCGTGCACCGGCGTGGCGCCGGACAGGATGCCGACCAGTTCGGACCGGTCACCGCTGCCGCCGTGCCCGATCGCCTCGCGCTGCCGGGCGCTGACCTCCTCCCGCAGTTCGTCGACGCTCTTCTCCAGCCGGTCGGCGACCGCGGTCTCCCGGTCGATCCGGTCGATCAGCTCCTCGCGCTCCTTGGCGACGACGGGTGCGGCCACCCGTGCCTGCGCCGCTCCCACGGTCACCACCAGGGCGGCCAGCACCAGACCCGCGGCGAGCCCCAGCTTGGCCCTCAGCGTCCTCGGCAGGCCCCCCTCCCCCTCGGCCCTCTTCCGGGCGGCGGCCTCGGCGTAGCCGTCGTCGAGACTGTGGTCCATGACGTTGGTGAGCAACGACATCGACGCATCCGGGCGCGGCGGCCGCTGGGGAGTGCTCCGAACGGGGGGTTGCTGCGGCATGCCGCACATCGTCGCACGCCGCGCCCACTGTCTTCGAACGACCCTGCCCGTGTGCCGGGCGACCCCCTGTCGGGGCACGCCCGGCACACGGGCCCGGTCGGTTTCAGGGTCCTTCAGGGTTCGCCGTCACCGGCCCGCGCTGTCCACCACCGCCGACCACTCGTCGAGCAGCGCCTGCGCGGAGGCGTCGTCGGGCCCCTCGGCCCACAGGTGCGTGACCGCCTCGGCCGGGTCGGGCAGCACCATCACCCAGCGGCCGTCGGCCTCGACCACCCGCACGCCGTCGGTGGTGTCCACATGGCGGTCGCCGGCCGCCTCGACGACCCGGCGCATCACCAGGCCCTTGACCGCCCACGGGGTCGCCAGGTCCCGCTTGATCACATGCGCCCGCGGGATGCGCGCGTCGATCTGGCTGAGAGTCAGCTGCGTGCGCGCGACCAGGCCGATCAGCCGGACGAAGGCCGCGGTGCCGTCGTAGACACTGCTGAACTCGGGGACGATGAAGCCGCCCTTACCGTCACCGCCGAAAATGGTGCCGTCCTCGCGGCCGACGCGGGTGAGGTCGTCCGGCGAGGTCGTCGTCCACTCGACCTGGGTGCCGTGATACGCGGCCACCTGCTCGGCGATCCGGGTGGTGGTCACCGGGAGCGCCACCCGGCCACTGCGCCGCTCGGCCGCGATCAGGTCCAGCATCACCAGCAGGGCACGGTCGTCCTCGATGATCCGGCCCTTCTCGTCGACCAGCGAGAGCCGCTCGCCGACCGGGTCGAAGCGCACACCGAACGCGGCGCCCGAGGAGGCCACGATCTCCCCGAGCCGGACCAGTCCCGAACGCCGCTGGTCGGCCGTCTCGGTCGGCCGGGACTCGTCCAGTCCGGGGTTGATGGTCAGCGAGTCCACCCCGAGCTTGCCGAGCAGGCTCGGCAGCACCAGACCGGCGCTTCCGTTGGAGGCGTCCACGACGACCTTCAGCCCGGACTCGGCGATCCCGGTGATGTCGACATTGCGCAGCAGCGAGCCGGTGTACGAGTCGAAGACGCTGGACGGGAAGTGCAGGTCGCCGATCTCGCCGGGGAAGGCACGCCGGTACTCCTGGCGTGCGAACACGCGGTCCAGCTTGCGCTGGCTGGCCTGGGAGAGGTCGGCGCCGTTGCCGTCGAAGAACATGATGTCGACGGAGTCCGGCACACCGGGCGTGGTCCGGATCATGATGCCGCCGGCGCTGCCCCGCGCGGTCTGCTGCCGGGCCACGGGCAGCGGCACGTTCTCCAGGTCGCGCACGTCGATGGCGCTGGCCTGCAGCGCGGAGATGACGGCCCGCTTGAGCGCGCGGGCACCGCGGGAGTGGTCGCGGGCGGTGGTGACCGTCGAGCCCTTCTTGAGGGTCGTCGCATAGGCACCGGCCAGCCGCACGGCCAGCTCGGGGGTGATCTCGACGTTGAGGATGCCGGAGACGCCGCGGGCGCCGAAGAGATGCGCCTGGCCTCTGGACTCCCAGATGACCGAGGTGTTGACGAAGGCACCGGCCTCGATGGTCTTGAACGGGTAGACCCGCACATTGCCCTGGACGATCGATTCCTCACCGATCAGGCACTCGTCACCGATGACCGCGCCGTCCTCGATCCGGGCCGCCCGCATGACGTCGGTGTTCTTGCCGAGCACACAGCCGCGGAGGTTGCTGTGCGGCCCGACATAGACGTTGTCGTGCACGACGGCCTTGTGCAGGAAGGCACCGCTCTTGACGACGACGTTGGAGCCGATGACGGTGTGCTCGCGGATCTCCGCGCCGGCCTCGACCTTGGCGTAGTCGCCGATGTAGAGCGGTCCGCGCAGCACTGCGTCGGGGTGCACCTCGGCGCCTTCGGCCACCCAGACGCCCGGGGAGATCTCGAAGCCGTCGATGTCGACGTCGACCTTGCCCTCGAGGACGTCGGCCTGCGCCTTCACATAGCTCTCGTGGGTGCCGACGTCCTCCCAGTAGCCCTCGGCGACATAGCCGTAGATCGGCTTGCCTTCCTTCATCAGCTGCGGGAAGACATCGCCGGACCAGTCGACGGGCACATCGGGCTCGACATAGTCGAAGACCTCGGGCTCCATCACATAGATGCCGGTGTTCACGGTGTCGGAGAACACCTGGCCCCAGGTGGGCTTCTCCAGGAAGCGCTCGACCTTTCCGTCCTCGTCCACGATGGTGATGCCGAACTCCAGGGGATTCGGCACGCGGGTCAGGCAGACCGTGACCATCGCGCCCTTTTCCTTGTGGAAATTGATGAGCTCGGTCAGGTCGAAGTCGGTCAGTGCATCGCCGGAGATGACGAGAAAGGCATCGTCCTTGAGGGCCTCCTCGGCATTCTTGACGCTTCCTGCGGTGCCGAGTGGCTTCTCCTCATTGGCATAGGTGAGCTCCATGCCGAGCTCTTCGCCGTCACCGAAGTAGTTCTTGACGAGTGACGCCAGGAATTGGACGGTCACAACGGTTTCGTTGAGCCCATGCTTTTTGAGCAGCCGCAGAACATGCTCCATGATCGGCCGATTGGCCACCGGCAGGAGCGGCTTGGGCATGCTTGAGGTCATGGGGCGCAGGCGCGTGCCTTCGCCCCCGGCCATCACAACGGCCTTCATGTCGGAAGCGTCCTCCTCGAAGAGACGACGAGTCTGGCCGACTTCACCCACCAGGATTGTCCCGCACAGTTTTCAGGCGGGCGACCGCACCGACATGCGCGTGCCTATCAGCGGGTTCTTTCGGCCATGGCGTCCGCCCGGACCAGTCGGCGGACTTGCACCACGTAGAGGACTCCTGCCCACCAATACAGGGTTGTACCCCATCCGGCGAACGCCCATCCGAAAATAGCAGCGAGTGACGCGATCCAGCCACTTCCGTCACTGAGCAGGAGCAGCGGGAAGGCATACATCAAGTTGAACGTGGCGGCCTTGCCGAGGAAGTTCACCTGCGGCGGCGGATAGCCGTGACGCCGGAGGATACCCACCATCACCAGCAGAACCAGCTCTCGCGCCAGCAGCACACAGGTCAGCCACAGCGGCAGAATCTCGCGCCAGGTGAGACCGACCAGGGTCGAGAGTATGTAGAGCCGGTCGGCTGCGGGATCGAGCAGCCGGCCCAGACTGCTGATCTGATTCCAGCGCCTGGCGAGCTTGCCGTCCAGATAGTCGGTGACACCGCTGAGGGCCAGGACGAGCAGCGCCCAGCCGTCACTCTTCGGACCGCCGAACTCGGGCCGCAGGATGAGCCACAGGAACAGGGGCACGCCGACGAGCCTCGCCATGCTGAGGATGTTCGGGATGGTGAGGACACGGTCCGTCTGGACGCGAGTCTCCTGGACCTCCACCCGGGGGCCTCCTGTGGGGGAACGAGCCAACGATGCTCCCTGACCTTACATCAACGCAGAAAAGCTCCGGCTCTCGGGCTGTACGCCCAAGAGCCGGAGCTGCAAAAGGAGTT
>NZ_JAATEM010000022.1 GCF_012034205.1 Streptomyces composti | reverse complement strand
CAGCGGCGGGGGAGCCGGCCGTCACCGTGAGCTGAACAGCACGGAAGTGAAGGGGGCCCTGGCGTGACGATCCTGGAGAGAATCCGGCAACCACGCGACCTGAAGGCGCTGTCCGAGGGGGAGCTCGTCGAACTGTCCCGAGAGATCCGGGAGTTCCTGGTGAACGCGGTCGCCCGCACCGGCGGTCATCTCGGGCCCAACCTGGGCGTGGTGGAACTCACCGTCGCCCTGCACCGGGTCTTCGAGTCGCCGGTGGACCGCATCCTGTGGGACACCGGCCACCAGAGCTATGTCCACAAGCTGCTGACCGGACGTCAGGACTTCTCCAAGCTGCGCGGCAAGGGCGGCCTGTCCGGCTACCCCTCCCGCGAGGAGTCCGAGCACGACGTCATCGAGAACAGCCACGCCTCCACCGCTCTCGGCTGGGCGGACGGCCTGGCCAAGGCCCGCGACGTGCTGGGGGAGAAGGGCCATGTGGTCGCCGTGGTCGGCGACGGAGCGCTGACCGGCGGCATGGCCTGGGAGGCGCTGAACAACATCGCGGCGGCCAAGAACCGGCCCCTGATCATCGTCGTCAACGACAACGAGCGCTCCTACGCCCCGACCATCGGCGGCCTCGCCAACCATCTGGCCACCCTGCGCACCACCGACAGCTACGAACGCGTGCTGGCCTGGGGCAAGGACGTGCTGACCCGCACCCCGGTCGTCGGCACCACGCTCTACGAGGCGCTGCACGGCGCCAAGAAGGGCTTCAAGGACGCCTTCGCGCCGCAGGGGCTCTTCGAGGACCTGGGCCTGAAGTACGTCGGCCCGATCGACGGGCACGACATCAAGGCCGTGGAGTCCGCGCTGCGCCGCGCCAAGCGCTTCCACGGCCCCGTCCTGATCCACTGCCTCACCGAGAAGGGCCGCGGCTACGAACCCGCCCTCGCCCACGAGGAGGACCACTTCCACACCGTCGGTGTGATGGACCCGCTCACCTGCGCCCCGCTGGCCCCGGCCGGCGGGCCGTCGTGGACGTCGGTGTTCGGCGAGGAGATGGTGCGCATCGGCGAGGAGCGGGAGGACGTGGTGGCGATCACCGCCGCCATGCTGCACCCGGTGGGCCTCGGCCCGTTCGCCGAGCGGTTCCCGGACCGGGTGTGGGACGTGGGCATCGCCGAGCAGCACGCGGCGGTCTCCGCGGCCGGCCTGGCGACCGGCGGACTGCACCCGGTCGTCGCCGTCTACGCCACCTTCCTCAACCGCGCCTTCGACCAGCTGCTGATGGACGTGGCCCTGCACCGCTGCGGGGTCACCTTCGTGCTGGACCGGGCCGGTGTCACCGGCACCGACGGCCCCTCCCACAACGGCATGTGGGACATGTCCGTCCTCCAGGTCGTCCCCGGCCTGCGCATCGCCGCACCCCGTGACGCCGATCAGCTGCGCGCCCAGCTGCGCGAGGCGGTCGCCGTGGACGACGCGCCGACCCTGGTGCGGTTCCCGAAGGAGTCCGTGGGACCGGCGATCCCGGCGCTCGACCGGGTCGGCGGCATGGACGTGCTGCACCGGGCGGACGAGGCTCAGGTGCTGCTGGTGGCGGTCGGCGTGATGGCGCCCATCTGTCTGCAGGCCGCCGAGCTGCTTCAGGCACGCGGCATCGGCTGCACCGTGGTCGACCCGCGCTGGGTCAAGCCCGTCGACCCGGAGCTGCCCCGCCTTGCGGCCCGGCACCGGCTCGTGGCCGTGGTGGAGGACAACAGCCGGGCGGCGGGCGTCGGCTCGGCGGTCGCGCTGGCGCTGGGTGACGCCGAGGTCGATGTGCCGGTGCGGCGCTTCGGCATCCCGGAGCAGTTCCTCGCCCACGCCAAGCGCAGCGAGGTGCTCGCCGACATCGGGCTGACGCCGGTCGAGGTCGCCGGCCGGATCAGCGCGAGCCTCGCCGTGAAGGAGGTGCCGGCCGGGGAGGAAGGCCTCGGGGGCGGGCGCCTCGGAGCAGAGACTTTCCAGGACCTCGGGGAAGGGACCCCCGAGGAGAAGCGCAGCGAGGAAGAACGCCTCGAGGAAGAACGCCTCGAGGGAGAGTTGTCCGCGCCGTCACCGGACGGGCCGGCCGGCCGGGACCGACAGGAGCACCAGGCATGACCACCGCCCAGACCCCGTCGGAGTCCTCGCGGGCCGGGGACTTCGACCTCGGCGCCCTGCTGGCCGAACGCGGAGCCGAGCGCTACGAGCTGCACCAGAAGTACCTCAACCACCAGCTCCCGCGCATGCTGCACACCATCGGCTTCGACAAGGTCTACGAGCGGGCCGAAGGCGCCTACTTCTGGGACGCGGACGGCAACGACTACCTGGACATGCTCGCCGGGTTCGGGGTGATGGGCCTCGGCCGCCATCACCCCGTCGTCCGCAAGGCGCTGCACGACGTGCTGGACCTGAACCTCGCCGACCTGACCCGCTTCGACTGCCAGCCGCTGCCCGGACTGCTCGCCGAGAAGCTGCTGGCGCACAGCCCCCACCTGGACCGGGTCTTCTTCGGCAACAGCGGCACGGAGGCGGTGGAGGGCGCGCTGAAGTTCGCCCGCTACGTCACCGGCCGGCCCCGCGTGCTGTACTGCGAGCACGCCTTCCACGGGCTGACGACCGGCTCCCTGTCGGTCAACGGCGAGTCCGGCTTCCGGGACGGATTCGCCCCGCTGCTGCCGGACACGGCCGTACCGCTCGGCGATCTCGACGCGCTGGAGCGGGAGTTGCGCAAGGGCGACGTCGCCGCGCTGATCGTGGAGCCGATCCAGGGCAAGGGCGTGCACGAGGCCCCGCCCGGCTATCTGCGGGCCGCGCAGGAGCTGCTGCACCGGCACAAGGCGCTGCTGATCGCCGACGAGGTGCAGACCGGCCTCGGCCGGACCGGCGACTTCTACGCCTACCAGCACGAGGAGGGAGTCGAGCCGGACCTGGTGTGCGTGGCCAAGGCGCTCTCCGGCGGCTACGTCCCGGTGGGGGCCACCATCGGCAAGGACTGGATCTTCAAGAAGGTCTACTCGTCGATGGACCGGGTGCTCGTGCACTCCGCCAGCTTCGGGGCCAACGCCCAGGCCATGGCCGCGGGCCTGGCGGTGCTGTCGGTCATGGAGAACGAGCAGATCGTGGCGGGCGTCCGGGCCACCGGCGAGCTGCTGAAGAGGCGGCTCACGGAGCTGAAGGACAAGTACGAGCTGCTCGCCGATGTGCGGGGCCGGGGCCTGATGATCGGCATCGAGTTCGGCCGGCCCCGCTCGCTGAAGCTGCGCGGACGCTGGACCATGCTGCAGGCTGCGCGCAAGGGGCTGTTCGCCCAGATGGTCGTGGTCCCGCTGCTGCAGCGCCACCGGATCCTCACCCAGGTCTCCGGGGACCACATGGAGGTGATCAAGCTGATCCCGCCGCTGATCATCGGCGAGCGGGAGGTGGACCGCTTCGTGGCGGCGTTCACCGCGGTGATGGACGACGCGCACGACGGCGGCGGCCTGATGTGGGACTTCGGCAGGACGCTGGTGAAGCAGGCGGTCGCGCAGAGGTGAGGCGAGCCGTCCCGCGGCGGTGAGTGCGCCGCCGCGCAGGGGTGAGACGGCCCGTGGCGTGAGAGCCGCGTTTTGCCTGTGAGGCAAGAGATTTGCCCTGAGGGCAAGGCTCCGGCTGAATGGAGACATGAGCTTCCCCGAGACGGGGCGGCCGGCCGGAGCGGCCGCCGCTCTTCCCGCGGTCGCGCCCCAGCTCCGGGCGCTGCGGCGGCGCGCCTCGCTGACGCTGGAGGCCGCGGCCCGTGCGGCGGGCCTGTCGCCCGCGCATCTGTCCCGGCTCGAGACCGGGCAGCGCCAGCCTTCCCTGCCGGTGCTGCTCGAGCTGGCCCGGATCTACGGTACGACGGTCTCCGAGCTGCTCGGCGAGTCGGCCACCGGCCGGGAGGCGGTGATCCACGCCGCCGGGATGGAGCCCACCGCCGCCGGCGGCTGGACGTACTGGCAGGCCGGTGCCTCCGGGCGCGGCATGCAGGCGCTGCGGGTGCGGGTGCCGTACGGCTCCCAGGGCGACATCGTGCGCGTCCACCCCGGCGAGGAGTGGCTGTACGTCCTCGAGGGGAGGCTGCGGCTGCGCCTCGGGGACGGGGTGCACCGGCTGGGGCCGGGCGACAGCGCCCACTTCGACTCGCTCACCCCGCACCGGATCGCGGCCGAGGACCCCGACGGGCTCGAGCTGCTGTTCGTCCACACCTTGCTGCAGAGTCCCACGGCCGCACTGTGCCTGGGCCCGACCCGTGAAGAGGCACCGTGACCGACGACACGCACACGCAGGACGCAGGCCGGAGCACCAGGGACATGGAGGAGAGGTTCCCCCGCGCGCTGTGGGTGAGGCTCTTCGTCTACATCGCGGTGGGTCACGTCCTGGCCGCCTTCATCTACCTGCTGTTCGAGGTGGGCGCCAAGTAGCGGGCTCCAAGGCCGGCGGCAGGTGCGCCGCCCGGCGGCGCTCAGTCCAGCAGGCGCTCGCGCAGCCGCTGCCGGTGTTCGGGGCCGAACGACAGCCCCTGCTCCAGGTAGGCGTCCACGCCGCCCCAGGTCTCGTCGATGGTCTCCAGGGCGGCCGACAGGTACTCGGCACGGGCGTCGAACAGGGGGCTGAGCAGCTCCATCACCTCGGGCGAGTGGGCCGCGGGAGCGTCGCTGCTGCGGCGCACCTTGTAGCGCCGGTGCTTGGCGTTGGACTTCAGATAGTCCTCGAAGATCGCGTCCCGCTCGACGCCCAGCGCGAGCAGCGTCACCGCCACCGACAGGCCCGCGCGGTCCTTGCCCGCCGCGCAGTGCATCAGTGCGGGGACGCTGTCCTCGGCGAGCGAGTGCAGCACCCGGGAGTGCTCCGCGGTCCGTGTGACGATCATGGTCCGGTAGGAGTGGATCATCCGGGCGGCACCCTTGCCGTCGTCGAGGATCTCGCGCAGCTGCTCCAGGTCGCCGTCGCGGACCATCTTCCAGAACTCGGCGCCGTCGGCCGGGTCGCTCAGCGGCAGGTTCACATTGCGCACGCCCGGCAGCTCGACGTCCGGCCCCTCCAGCTTCTGGTCGGCCGCGTTGCGGAAGTCGAAGATCGTGTGCAGCCCCAGGGAGGAGAGGAAGGCCGCGTCCTCGGCCGTAGCGTGCGCCAGATGACCGCTGCGGAACAGCATGCCGTGCCGCACCCGTCGTCCGTCCACGGTCGGCAGGCCACCCACGTCGCGGAAGTTGCGTACTCCGGCCAGCTCGGGCTCGGTCGCCGGGATGTGCTGCGTCACGGGGGCTCCTCCCACTCTGCGCCGCCGCACGGCTCGGCGGCAGGCTCTGTCGACGATACGACATGGCTGCCCAGGGCAACGAGAACGAGCTACCCCGTCGATATGGGCGATATGCCACGAGGTGTCCGGCGGGACGGCCGGGCTCGGCGCGCCCTGTCGCGGCGCCGGCGACACGGCCGCCAAATCATCTCTTGAACCGTTCTGTCCGTTTAGGTCATTTCGCCATAACGTGCCCCGGAAGAAAGGGAGATGGGAATGGGGTGCGTGAGCATCGTCATATCCGTGACGATGTGTTGTCGCCATGTTCACGTAATTCACGTGCATCACAAGGGAATTCGCCGCCCGCGCGGATTCCGGTGCGACGCTCGGTGACCGCATTTGTGCCTGTGGATCACGGAAAAACGGCTTCGCAGGGAACCTCGTGCTTGTCCCATTGCGTCTTGCTCGCTTACGTTCCACACCGATCCGGACGGACGCCTAATCCTGCCGCCGTCCGGAGCCCGCACACACCACTGACCCGTGTTCGGCAGGAGCGGGGGACCCACAGGTAAGACTGCCTGGACCGGTCTCCGGAACAGGCTTGGGGTTAAGTCGCGTTGAGGCGCGGCCGGGCATCTCCAGCCCGAACCCGACAGCTCACCTCGCAGGCGCCGGAGAGGAATTCGTCATGCCCGCGAAGGGTAAGCACCGCCGTCCCAGGACGCTTAGTTTCACCCGATCCATCGCCGTCGCCGGCACCGGTGGCGCCGCACTCGCGCTGCCGCTTCTCGGCGCCACCTCGGCCAACGCCGCCCCCCAGCAGGTGGCCCCGGAAAAGACCGTCCAGGCGCATTCCGTCGCCGGCCAGAAGGCCGACGGCGACAAGCGCGGCGAGGCCCGCACGTACACCGTGAAGGCCGGCGACTACCTCGCCAAGATCGCCGACCAGGAGGGCGTCGACGGCGGCTGGAAGAAGCTGTACGCCGACAACCGCGAGGCCGTCGGTGAGGACCCGTCGCTCATCCACCCGGGTCTGAAGCTCACCATCGACGGCAAGGCCGCCCAGAGCGCGCCGAAGAAGTCCACCGCCGCCGAGCCGGAGTCGAAGCCGGCCGCGAAGCCCCAGGCCGCGAAGCCCCAGGCCGAGAAGGCTCAGAAGCAGTCCGCTCCCAAGGCCCAGCAGGCCGCCACCACCTCCGGCTTCAGCTCGCCCGTGCCCGGCGGCGGCGTCGGCACCGCCTACAAGGTGGCCGGCAGCATGTGGTCCAGCGGCTACCACACCGGTGTCGACTTCAGCGTTCCGACCGGCACCTCCCTGAAGGCCGTCGGCGCCGGCACCGTGGTCTCCGCCGGCTGGGGCGGCGCCTACGGCAACCAGGTCGTCATCAAGCTCAACGACGGCCACTACGCCCAGTACGCCCACCTGTCCTCGCTGTCCGTCTCGGCCGGCCAGACGGTGAGCGCCGGGCAGCAGGTCGGACTCTCCGGTGCGACCGGCAACGTCACCGGCCCGCACCTGCACTTCGAGATCCGCACCACGCCGGACTACGGCTCCGACGTGGACCCGATCTCCTACCTGCGCTCGAAGGGCGTCGCCATCTGACGCCCGCGGCAGCCGCTGCATCTCCCTGACACGCCGCCGAAGGCCGGACCCCGATCCCCGGGTCCGGCCTTCGGTGTTGCGCAGGGCACACCCGCCCCGCGTTCCGTGGTGGACGGATTCTTGAGAGTGGCTTATCTCACCGTCCGTCAAGCCCTGCCTACGGTCGCGTAGGTCACATTGGAAGGTGAATCATGAGGGGCTGTGGCAGACGATTCGAAGAGTGACAGCGCAGCAGTGATCGGGTCGTACGTGGCGGTGGGGGACAGCTTCACCGAGGGCGTCGGGGACCCCGGCCCCGACGGGGCATTCGTCGGCTGGGCCGACCGGCTCGCCGTGCTCCTCGCCGACCGCAGGCCCGAAGGCGACTTCCAGTACACGAACCTCGCCGTGCGCGGGAAACTGCTCGACCAGATCGTCGCGGACCAGGTGCCGCAGGCGGTGGAACTCGCCCCCGATCTGGTCTCGTTCTGTGCCGGCGGCAACGACATCCTCCGGCCGGGCACCGACCCGGACGAGGTGGCCGAGCGCTTCGAGCGCGCGGTCGCGCGGCTGACCGAGGCCGCCGGGACCGTGATGGTGACGACCGGGTTCGACACCCGCGGCGTGCCGCTGCTCAAGCACCTGCGCGGCAAGATCGCCACCTACAACGGGCACGTCAGGGCGGTCGCCGACCGGTACGGCTGCCCGGTGCTCGACCTGTGGTCGCTCAGGAGCGTGCAGGACCGCAGGGCCTGGGACGCGGACCGGCTGCACCTCTCGCCCGAGGGGCACACCCGGGTCGCGCTGCGGGCCGGGCAGGTCCTGGGGCTCGAGGTCCCCGCGGACCCGGAGCAGCCGTGGCCCCCGCAGCCACCGCGCGGAACCCTGGAGGTCCGGCGGGACGACGTGCACTGGGCGCGGGAGTACCTGGTGCCGTGGATCGGCCGACGCCTGCGCGGCGAGTCCTCCGGCGACCACGTCACCCCCAAGGGCACGCTGTCCCCCGAGGACATCCGGTCGCGGATCGGGGCGGTGGCCTGAGCCCGCCCTGCCGATCGGGGTTCTTCCGGGTCCGGAACCGGAACGAGGCGGCTCACCGGTCCGGAGCAGGAAGCTCCAGCTCCCGTGCCAGGGCCTCCTCGACCCAGGCCCTGGCGCGGGAGCGCGGGATCGTTCCCGTGTACGAGGTCAGCTGGACGGCGAGCCCGTCCAGCAGCGCCGTCAGGCGCAGGGCCGCCCCCGCGGGGTCGGGGCAGGTGAACTCGCCCGCGGCCACGCCCTCCTCGATGACCTGTGCCAGCGCCGCCTTCCACTGCCGGTCCAGGTCCCTGGCCACCTCGCGCAGCGCCGGGTCGCGCAGGGACATCGCCCAGCCCTCGATCCACAGGCGCCAGCCCTTCGCCTGCCCGGTCGGCGCGTACCAGCGCACGGCCGCGCGCAGCCTGCGCAGCGCCGTGGTGCGGCGGTTCAGCAGCTTCCGCAGCCGGGCCAGGTCGGCCTCCGCCGCATGCGCGAACGCGGCGGCCACCAGCCGCTCCTTGGTGGCGAAGTGGTACAGCACCAGCGCGTTGCTCACCCCGAGCGCCGAGGCCACGTCGGAGATCCGTACCGCGGCCACACCCCGTTCCTCGATCTGCTCGATGGCAGCCCGCAGCATCTCCTCGCGCCGCTCCGCCACGCTCAACCGCACCCTCGTCACGGCGGTCACCCTAGCCCGTACATGTCACCGCGAGGGACGCACGTACCGGCCGAACGGCACCGGGCCGCCGGACCGGCCCCACATAATGGAAAACCTGACCGATCCCAGCTGGAGGCACCGTGGCCGGATTCCGTACCCAGATCTCCGGGCTCCGCGCGCTGCGGCCCCCGGCCTTCGGCGCGGACCCCGGCGGTGAGCGCATGGCGCGCATCCGCAGATCCCCGCACTTCGAGGACGGCGTCTTCGTCAACCCCGGAGGCCCCGCGCGCACCCGCCCCTCGGGCTCCTCCCGGGACCTGGCCAAGGCCCTGCTCGACAAGGAGAGCCGCGCCCGCCGCACTCCCACGGGCACGGTGCCGGTCCACCCCACCACGCTTGCCGACATCGCCCGCCCGCCGGCCACCGGACTGCGCCTGACCTGGATGGGGCACTCCAGCGTGCTCGCGGAGATCGACGGGCAGCGGGTCCTCTTCGACCCGGTGTGGGGCGAGCGCTGCTCACCGTTCCCCTTCGCCGGGCCCCGGCGGCTGCACCCGGTGCCGCTGCCGCTGGCCGCCCTCGGCCCGGTCGACGCCGTGGTGATCTCGCACGACCACTACGACCACCTGGATCTGCCCACCATCAAGGCGCTGGCCGGCACCGACACCCTGTTCGCGGTGCCGCTCGGCGTCGGCGCCCACCTGGAGCACTGGGGCGTCTCCCAGGACCGGCTGCGCGAACTGGACTGGCACGAGTCCACCCGGGTCGGCGGCCTCACCCTCACCGCGACCCCCGCCCGGCACTTCTGCGGCCGGGGCCTGCGCAACACCCAGCACACCCTGTGGGCGTCCTGGGTGGTCGCGGGCGAGGAGCACCGCGTCTACCACAGCGGTGACACCGGCTACTTCACCGGCTTCACGGACATCGGATCGGTCCACGGGCCGTTCGACGCGACGATGATCCAGCTCGGCGCGTACTCCGAGTTCTGGCCCGACATCCACATGACCCCCGAGGAGGCCCTGCGCGCGCACCTGGACCTCCAGGGCGGGCAGCCCGGCGGGGTGCTCCTGCCGATCCACTGGGGCACCTTCAACCTCGCCCCGCACGCCTGGGCGGAGCCGGGGGAGTGGACCAAGGACGTGGCCGAGGAGGCCGGCCAGGCGGTGGCCTTCCCGCACCCGGGCGAGCCGTTCGAGCCCGCGGGCAAGCTGCCGGTGGAGGCCTGGTGGCGCGGCGTGTCCGCACCGGTCACCCGCCACTGGCGCCGGCCCGGCGCCCCGGCCGCGGCCGGTTCCGGCGAGCCCGCCGGGGAGCCGGGGCGCGGCCTCGACCTCGCGGGCGGCCGCTGACGGCGGCCGTTCCCGGGCCGGGTGACGCCGGCCGGACCCGAGCCCGGTGACGGCCGGCGGGACCCTCAGTTCCCGCTCAGTTCCCGCCGTCCTGCTCGCTGCCCCGAGCCGAGCGGTCCGTGCCGGCCGGTGCGGAGGTGCCGGGCCGGTCGCCGTGGGGAAGGCGGCGGGCCAGGAGACCGACGGCCGCCGCCAGGGCGAGCAGCAGCCAGGAGCAGCCCATCAGGGCCGCGGTGAAGTCCCGCTCGTCCAGGCCGGCCCCCGCTTCCTGGGGATCGGCGCCCAGCAGGGCGACGAAGAGCGCACCGAGCACGGCGACCCCGAGTGAGGAGGCGAGCTGGTTGGCGGTCAGCACCATGCCGGATCCGGCCCCGGCGTCCTGCCTGCGGACGGTGGCCAGGACGACCCCGATGAGCGGTGCCGACACGATGCCCTGCCCCGCCCCGGACACCAGCAGCGCGGGCGCGAGCAGGAGGGCCGTCACCGGCCCGGAGTACGCCGGGTGCGGCGCGAGGGTCGCGATCAGGATGACGTACCCGGCCACCATGACCACGGCGCCGATCAGCAGCACCCGGCTGCCGTAGCGGTCGGCGAGGTGGCGGCTGAGCAGGGACGCGGCGGCGAAGCCGACCCCCAGTGGCAGGAAGCCGACGCCGGAGGCGAGCGGTGACAGGTGGAGCCCGTCCTGGAAGACATAGGCGAGCAGCAGGAAGAGCCCGTAGTTGCCGGTGTAGAAGATCAGGGCGATGGCGAGCCCGGTCCGGAAGCCGGAACCGCCGAAGAGCGAGGGCGGGATCAGAGGTGATCCGCCCGCCCGCTCCCGCCTTCGCTCCACGAGCCACAGGGCGGCCAGCGTCAGGGCGGAGCCGGAGAAGGCCGGCCACACCCAGGGCGGCCAGCCCTCGGCGCTGCCCTGGATCAGCGGGAAGATCAGCAGCGTCATGGCGACCGCGGTCAGCAGCAGCCCGGGGACGTCCAGGGGGCGGCGTCCGGCGGGCCGTTGCCCAGGGAGCAGGACCGGGGTGCAGGCGGCCACGGCAAGCCCGACGGGCACATTGACCAGGAACACCGCACGCCAGCCCAGCCCGAGGACGTCCGCGCGGATCAGGGCACCGCCGATGATCTGCCCGAGCACCGCCCCCAGCCCCAGCGTGGCCCCGTACAGGGCAAGCGGCCGGGCCCGCTGCTCCCTGGGGAAGAGCACCTGGATCAGGGCGAGCACCTGTGGCAGCATCAGCGCCGCCGCCAGCCCCTGGCCGAGCCGCAGGACGATCAGCACGGCGGCCGAGGGCGCGGCCGCGCACCCGGCGGACAGCGCCGTGAACCCCAGCACGCCCAGCAGGAAGACGCGCGCCGGACCGTGCGAGTCGCCGAGCCGCGCCCCGGTGGTCAGCATCACGGCGTAGGCCAGGACGTATCCGCTGATCACCATCTGGATCGTGGAGAAGCCCGCGCCCAGGTCCCGCTGGATGGAGGGGGCGGCGACATTGACGATCAGCACGTCCAGGATGCCCATGAAGGACGCGAGCAGCAGCACGGTCAGTCCGCCGTGTCGTCGCCGGGCCGCCGGGGCGTGCGTCATGGGAGCCTCTCCGGGTGCGGGAGCCCGTCACACGCGGGTGATGCGCAGCGGGACGACATGCCAGTGGGTCTCGACGGCCTCCGGGTCGGCGGCGATCCGGGCGCGCATCGCGGCGGCGAACGCCTCTGCCACCTCGTCCGCCCTGTCGCCGGGGCCCGCCGCTGCGCCGTCACGGCCGGGGGGCGTGTCGAGCGCGCTGAGCAGCGAGGGCTGGAACGCCGCCCGGAAGAACCCGGTCACCCGCTCGGCGAAGCCCTGCACGTCGCCGGTCCTGCGCAGCTCCTCCAGATGGATGTCGGGGAGCACCACCAGGTCGTGCTCCTCCAGCCGCAGGACGTCCGCCACCGGCCCCGCCCGCAGCGGGGCCAGGAACTCCTCCCGGGACCGGTTCCAGGTCGGGATGGTCATGTTCGCGTGCTCGTCCGGCGTGATCAGGCCCTGGCGCACCAGGTCCGCGAGCACGGCGTCGGCGGTGTCCATCAGAGCCTCGGCACCGCTGGACCCGTCGTCGGCGGCTGCCCCGCCCAGCACCACGAGCTGCCCGCCGGGGCACAGCTCCCGGGCCCGGTGGGTCAGGAACGACTCCCAGTCGGTCCGCGCCTGCTCCTCGAAGGCCCGGCGCACCTCGCCGGTGGCGCGGGTGGAGAAGATGTGGCCGGGTACGGGTCCGGGCACCCGGGAGAGCCAGTGCACGGCGATCGCGCTCCAGGCCAGGTGCAGCTCCGCGGGCGGGAAGAGCGGCTCGTAGAAGGAGCGGGCCTCGGCGAACGCGAAGACCTGGGGCTCGCGGGCGTAGGACCCGGGCGAGCTCATGACCGTCGCGAACATGGTGTTGAAGTCGTTGGCGGGAATGTCCGTGTGCACCACCGTCACCGGGGTGGCCTCCCCGGTGCGCCCCCGGATCCCCTCCACCACCAGGCGCATGGGATCGAGGGAGTTGGTCCCGGCCGCCGCGCCCAGATCCGCCACCCGGAAGGGCTCGCCGTCCGCGGGCAGCGGAGCCGCGTCAACGGCGCGGCGCAGCAGGGGCATTCCGTAGTCGTCGGCGCGGTGCTGGACCCGTGAGTGCCGCGCATAGCCGCGTCCCATGGCGCCCTCGGCGCCGCGCGGAGTCGATCCGGTCATAGAGACCTCGCTCACCAGGTTCACCAGCAGTCGCGGCCCCTTCGACCACGATAGCCGCGGCCCCCGTCCCCGCCACCTGCGCACCAGGCCGCCGGAACCTTGGGCCTGATGCTTACGGAAAGTGACATCCGTGCGGTGGGCGGGCCGGGACTCCTGGCGTGCGCCCGTCCCGGTGGAGTCCCCGAACGGCCTTGCCCGACGAAGCGGAGGTGTGGGCCACTCTCATCGCATCGATCACCTATGACCGCTTCTGAACAGGGGTGATCGGTTCGTGATCGGCGGTCTCTCGCTGGTCGGCCGGGTTATCGGTCTGTCGTACGAGGCCTCATACCAGAGCGGGACGTAGGCCGGGGGAGTTTGTCAACTGCCCATCGCGCATGATGCGGTGACGACTACGGTGAGTGTCGGTCGACAGCGTCGCAAGAGGGAGCGGGGACCGGTACGTGCAGGCACAAGTCGGACGAGGGAACCGGCCGGGAGGCGTGGGTGCCGAGTCGGAGACCGGGCCGGCCGTGCGCGGGCGCGTGCCCCGGCGCGAGGTCACGTCCCGGCGCGAGGGCGGACGGCACGGGCGCCCGGCCGTCAGACCCGCCGCGGCCCTGGCCGAGACGCACATACGGCCGCAGCTGCTGCGGCTCGCCGTGCTCCCGCCCGTCGCCGTCGCGCTCAGCGCCTGCGCCGCCGTGCTGTTCATGGTCCGGTCCACCGGGGTGCGGCCCGGCCCCGCCCTGTGGGCCGTGCTCGGCGGCGCGGTGTGCGTGGCGCTCGCCGGCATCGTCATCGCCGCCGTGGCCGCCGACCGCACCGCGCGCTCCGTGCGCGACCGCATCGCCCTGCTGCGCCGGAGCACCGCCCGGCGCGAGGGCGAACTGCGCGCCCTGGTCGAGACGCTGCGCCGCGGCGACGGCCCGCCGCCCCCGGTCCGCCGGGGCGGACCGCCCCGGGACGCCGACGACTTCGACCTGCTCGCCGCCGACCTGGCCCGCGCGCACGACGGTGCCGTGACCGCCGTGGTGCAGGCCTCCCGGCTGTCCAGCCAGGCGGGCAGCGAGCAGAAGCTCGAGGTCTTCGTCAACCTGGCCAGGCGGCTGCAGTCCCTGGTGCACCGGGAGATCTCCACGCTCGACGAGCTCGAGAACGAGATCGAGGACCCCGAGCTGCTCAAGGGCCTCTTCCACGTCGACCACCTGGCCACCCGCATCCGCCGCCACGCGGAGAACCTGGCCGTGCTCGGCGGCGCCGTCTCCCGGCGGCAGTGGAGCAACCCGGTCTCCATGACCGAGGTGCTGCGCTCGGCCATCGCCGAGGTCGAGCAGTACTCGCGGGTCAAGCTGGTGCCGCCCATCGAGGGCACCCTGCGTGGGCACGCCGTCGCCGACGTCATCCACCTCCTCGCCGAACTCGTGGAGAACGCCACGGTGTTCTCCGCCCCGCACACCCAGGTGCTGCTGCGCGCCAACCGGGTCACCTCGGGGCTCGCCGTCGAGGTCGAGGACCGCGGGCTCGGCCTGCCGGTGGAGGAACAGGAGCGGATGAACGCCCTGCTGAGCGACCCCGACCAGGTCAATGTGGCCAGTCTGCTCGCCGACGGGCGGATCGGGCTGTTCGTGGTCTCGCAGCTGGCCAGGCGGCACGGCATCCAGGTGCGGCTGCAGACCAACATCTACGGCGGCGTGCAGGCGGTGCTGGTGGTGCCCCAGACCCTGCTCGGCGCGGAGCCGGGCGCGGCCCCGGCGGGCGGGCAGGGCCGCTCGGAGGACACCGGTACGGGGACCGGCACGGCCGGCACCCGCAGCGGCACCGGCGGGGCGACACCGCCCGCCGGGGTGCCGCTGACCCCGGCCGCCACCCCGTCCGTGCCGCAGTGGCAGCGGCAGCCGGCGCCGCCCCGGCCCGGTCCCGGCGGCAAGCCCTCGCCCTCACCGGTGTCCGCGCCCGACGCGCCCGCCGCGTCCGCCGGGCACACCCGGCCCGCGGAGCACGCACGGCCCACCGGACACGCCCGGCCGGCGGCGCCCGTGACGCATGCCGCGTCCTCCGCTCCCGCGCAGGCCGAACAGCCCGCCCGGACCGCCCCGTTCGTTCCCTCGGCCCGGTCCGCCGACGGCCGGTCCGGCGCCCCGCCGCTGCCGGTGCGCGGCGCACGGCAGACGCGGCCCACCCCGGCCGAGGCGGTGCCCGGCATCCGCGCGGACGACCGGCAGGTCCTCGCCGAGAAGGAGAACGAGCCGCTCACCCCGCGCACCGGCGCCGTGCGGGGCACCATGGGCCGGCCCCAACTGCCCCGCCGCCGCGCCCAGGAGCACATCGCACCCCAGCTCCGTGACGGCCCCGTGCCGCGCCACGAGTCCGAGGAGGTCCCCGGCCACGACCCCAACCTCATGGCCGCCTTCCGGCGCGGCATCGGCCTGGCCGAGACCCAGCACCCCGACGACGCCCGGTCCGCCGAGCCCCGGCCCGCCGAGCGGGCCGGGGCACCCGACCGCACACCCCTTCCCGCACGGGACCCGGCACGTATCGAGCACACCCCCCGGCACGACGGGAGCGCATCCGCCGGATGACCACCTCCACCCCCGGCCCGAGTCCCAGCGCTCCCGCTGACCTTCGTACGACAAGGAGTCGATCCACCATGGCGAGCGATGCGCCGACCGCCCAGGTATCCGATCTCGACTGGCTGATGAGCGGCCTCGTGCAGCGCGTACCGCACACCAGCAGCGCCGTTCTGCTGTCCTGCGACGGACTGGTGAAGTCCGTCCACGGACTCGACCCGGACAGCGCCGACCACATGGCCGCCCTGGCCTCCGGCCTGTACTCGCTCGGCCGCAGCGCCGGCATCCGCTTCGGCGACGGCGGCGACGTGCGGCAGGTGGTCGTGGAGCTGGACTCCACCCTGCTGTTCGTCACCACCGCCGGATCCGGCACCTGCCTCGCGGTCCTGGCCGGCCGGGAGGCCGACGCGGCCGTGCTCGGCTACGAGATGGCGATGCTGGTCAAGAGCGTCCGGCCCTACCTGGTGACCGCACCCCGGCAGCACGCCGCCGAGCCCCAGGCATCTCCGGGTTCGCCGGCTTCCCCGGCGATGAGGTCTTGAGCGCGACGGCGGCCGGCGACGGGCCCTGGCTGGACGACGCCGCCGGGCGGCTGGTGCGCCCGTTCACCGTCAGCAACGGCCGCACCCGTCCCACCGTCGCCCTCGACCTGCTGTCGCAGGTGATGGCCACCGGAGCCACCCCCCTCGGCTACCTCGGCCCCGAACACGCACAGGCCCTCGACCTGTGCCGCGCCCCCGTCCCGGTCGCCGAGGTCGCCGCCCATCTCAAGCTGCCGGTGGCCGTCACCAAGGTGCTGCTGGCGGACCTCGTCGACTGCGGGGCGCTGACCACCAAGCCCCCCGCGTTCCACCACACCCCGACGGACCGGGCCCTTCTGGAGGCAGTGCTCGATGGACTACGACGACAGCTCTGACTACGGCGACGGCTCCGAGCACGGCGCCGACGTCTTCCCCACCGCGCTGAAGATCCTCGTGGCGGGCGGGTTCGGCGTGGGCAAGACCACCTTCGTCGGCGCGGTCAGCGAGATCGCGCCGCTCAGCACGGAGGAACTGCTCACCACGGTCAGCGCCGCCACCGACAGCCTCGACGGCATCGAGAACAAGATCGAGACGACCGTCGCCATGGACTTCGGGCGGATCACCCTCGACCAGGACCACGTGCTCTACCTGTTCGGCACGCCCGGCCAGGAGCGGTTCTGGTTCATGTGGGACGAGCTCTGCGAGGGCGCCCTCGGCGCGGTCATCCTGGTCGACACCCGGCGCCTGGAGGAGTGCTTCCCCGCCGTCGACTTCTTCGAGCAGCGCGGGCTCGGATTCATCATCGCCGTCAACGAGTTCGACGGCGCCTACCGCTACGACCCCGAGGAGGTGCGTGCCGCACTCGACCTGCCCGACGAGATCCCCGTGGTGTGCTGCGACGCCCGGATCTCCAGTTCCGGCGTCCAGACCCTGCTCACCCTCGTCAGGCATCTCATCGCCTACGCCCCGGCCACCGCCACCGGACATGGCGCCCACATGTGATCCCACGCACACCGTCACGGAGCCCGTACATGACTCACGTCCGACCGCCCCGACCACACGGAGCACGCCCATGAGCTACGACCCGCCCCGCCCGGCCGGTCGTCTGCTGCTCACCCCCGAGGACAAGGAGGCACCCGCCCGCAGGCGCAGACTGCAGCTGCTGGGACTCGGACAGCGACCCGAGCCCGCCCTCGACGCCTTCGCCCACCGGCTCGCCGAGCTCACCGGAGCCCCGTACGCCATGGTCAACTTCCTGCACGAGGAAGGGCAGTTCTTCGCCGGTCTGTACACCCCGGCCGCCCCGCCCGCCGTGCGCAGCGACGGCACCGGCTCGCTGCTCGGCCGGTCGCTGCCCCGCGACCACGGCTTCTGTCCGCATGTGGTGGCGCGGCGCAGGGCGCTGGCCCTGCAGGACGTCGGCGACTACCCGCGGTTCGCGGGCAATCCGGTCGTCGACGAGTTCGGCATCCGCTCCTACCTGGGCGCTCCGCTCATCGACAGCACCGGCATGGTCCTGGGCACCGTGTCGGTCTGCGACATCCAGCCGCGGGCCTGGGGGCAGGAGGGCCTCGCCGCGATCAAGGAGCAGGCGGCCCGGCTCGTCGTGCGCCTGGAGGGCGGGGAGGACGGCGGGCTGCTGCTCTGACCCGTGCGGAAACGTCGCGCGGGCTGCACCGCCGATGAGGTGACGCGTGAAGGAAAGCTGTGGCCGAGCTTAAGAAATCCTCGATGGACCGGTGATGGTGTTGTACGGCAGATTGCAGTGCGATTCCACTCCTCTCCCCGGTGCCGGGCCTCCTTCGCATGCCCCGGCGCCGGGACACACCCCAGGAGCCGTTGCGTTGAAGGCGCTCGTCAAGGAGAAGGCGGAACCCGGGCTGTGGCTCGCGGACGTTCCGGAGCCCGCCGTCGGACCCGGCGACGTACTGATCAAGGTGCTGCGCACCGGTATCTGCGGCACCGATCTGCACATCCGGAACTGGGACGGCTGGGCCCGGCAGACCGTCAGCACCCCGCTGGTCCTCGGGCACGAGTTCGTCGGCGAGGTGGTGGAGACCGGCCGGGACGTCCCCGACGACATCAAGACCGGTGACCTGGTCAGCGGCGAGGGCCACCTGGTGTGCGGCAAGTGCCGCAACTGCCTGGCCGGCCGCCGCCACCTGTGCCGGGCCACCGTGGGCCTGGGAGTCGGCCGTGACGGCGCCTTCGCCGAGTACGTCACGCTGCCCGCCTCCAACGTCTGGGTGCACCGCGTCCCCGTCGACCTGGACATCGCCGCGATCTTCGACCCGTTCGGCAACGCCGTGCACACCGCGCTGTCCTTCCCGGTCGTCGGCGAGGACGTGCTGATCACCGGGGCGGGACCCATCGGCCTGATGGCCGCCGCCGTGGCCCGCCACGCGGGCGCCCGCCACGTCATGATCACCGATGTGAGCGAGGAGCGCCTGGAGCTGGCCCGCAAGATCGGCGTCAGCCTCGCCCTGAACGTCGCCGAGACGAGCATCGCCGACGGCCAGCACACCCTCGGCCTGCGCGAGGGCTTCGACATCGGCCTGGAGATGTCCGGCCGCCCCGAGGCCATGCGGGACATGGTCGCCAACATGACGCACGGCGGCCGGATCGCGATGCTCGGCCTGCCCGCCGAGGAGTTCCCCGTCGACTGGGCCCGGATCGTCACCTCGATGATCACCATCAAGGGCATCTACGGCCGCGAGATGTTCGAGACCTGGTACGCGATGTCGGTGCTGCTCGAGGGCGGCCTGGACCTCGCCCCGGTCATCACCGGCCGCTACGGCTACCGCGACTTCGAGGCCGCCTTCGACGACGCGGCCAGCGGCAAGGGCGGCAAGGTCATCCTGGACTGGACCGCCTGACGCCCCCGCGGGCCGCACCCCGGCCCGCCCGCCGCGCCGACCGCTTCCGCGCCACCACCCTCAGGAGCACCCGCCATGTTCGCTTCCGTCCGCGACGACCTCCGCGCCACCCTCGACGAGATCCGCGCCGCCGGCCTGCACAAGCCGGAACGCGTCATCGGCACCCCTCAGTCCGCCACGGTGAACGTCACCGCCGGCGGCCGGCCCGGCGAGGTCCTCAACTTCTGCGCCAACAACTACCTCGGCCTCGCCGACCACCCCGAGGTGATCCTCGCCGCCCACCAGGCCCTGGACCGCTGGGGCTACGGCATGGCCTCGGTCCGCTTCATCTGCGGCACCCAGGAGGTGCACAAGGAGCTCGAGGCCCGCCTGTCGGCCTTCCTCGGCCAGGAGGACACGATCCTGTACTCCTCCTGCTTCGACGCCAACGGCGGCGTGTTCGAGACACTGCTCGGCCCCGAGGACGCCGTCATCTCCGACGCCCTCAACCACGCCTCCATCATCGACGGCATCCGCCTGTCCAAGGCCCGCCGCTTCCGCTACGCCAACCGCGACCTGGAGGACCTGGAGCGGCAGCTGAAGGAGGCCTCGGACGCCCGCCGCAGGCTGATCGTCACCGACGGTGTCTTCTCCATGGACGGCTATGTGGCGCCGCTGCGGGAGATCTGCGACCTCGCCGACCGCTACGACGCGATGGTGATGGTGGACGACTCGCACGCCGTCGGCTTCGTCGGCCCCGGCGGACGCGGCACCCCTGAGCTGCACGGCGTGATGGACCGCGTCGACATCATCACCGGCACCCTCGGCAAGGCCCTCGGCGGCGCCTCCGGCGGCTATGTGGCCGCCCGCGCCGAGATCGTCGCGCTGCTGCGCCAGCGGTCGCGGCCCTACCTGTTCTCCAACACGCTCGCCCCGGTGATCGCCGCGGCCTCGCTGAAGGTCCTCGACCTGCTGGAGTCGGCCGACGACCTGCGCGTCCGGCTCGCCGAGAACACGGCCCGCTTCCGCCGCCGGATGGCCGAGGAGGGCTTCGACATCCTGCCCGGCGACCACCCCATCACCCCGGTGATGATCGGCGACGCGGCACGGGCCGGGCGCCTGGCGGAGCTGCTGCTCGACCGCGGCGTCTATGTCATCGGCTTCTCCTACCCGGTGGTCCCGCAGGGCCAGGCCCGCATCCGCGTCCAGCTCTCCGCCGCCCACTGCACAGAGGACGTCGACCGCGCCGTGGACGCCTTCGTCGCCGCCCGCGCGGAACTGGACGCGGCCTGAGCGGGGAGACGCCCCCGCCCCCCCCCGTCTCGTGTCGCGCGTTCGCGTTTCGCGTCTCGTGACGATCTGAGCACTTCGCCCGGCCCGGGCGGAGTGCTCCGTCACGTTTGAGACAATCGGCCACATGATCGAGGCGCGGCGGCTCCACATCCTCCGTGCGGTGGCCGACCACCGTACGGTCACGGCGGCTGCCGCCGCGCTCTACCTCACCCCCTCTGCGGTCTCCCAGCAGCTCACCGCCCTCGAGCAGGAGACCGGTCACCAGCTGGTGGAACGCAGCGCCAAGGGTGTCCGGCTGACCCCGGCCGGGGAGATCCTGCTCAGCCACACCAACGCGATCCTCGCCCAGCTGGAGCGGGCCGCCGCCGAGCTGGCCGCCTACAGCTCCGGCTCGGCCGGCACGGTCACCGTCGCCTCCTTCGCCACCGGGATCGCCGAGGTCGTCGCGCCCGCGGTGGCGAGCCTCGCCGGGTCGGCGCCCGGCATCCGCATCCGCGTCCGGGACGCAGAGGGCGACGCCAGCCTGCCGATGGTGCTGGACCGGCAGGTCGACGTGGCCGTCGCGGTCGAGTACCGGGGCGCACCGTCCGCCGACGACCCCCGGCTGACCCATGTGCCGCTGTACGCGGAGCCGTTCGACGCGGTCGTCCCCGTCACCCACCGGCTCGCGGAGACCGCCGAGGTGCCGCTGTCCGAGCTGGCCAAGGACGCGTGGATCGGCCCCTACCCCGGCAACCCGTGCCATGACGTGGTCGTCCTGGCCTGCGAGAACGCGGGGTTCCAGCCGCGGCTCGAGCACTCCTCGGACGACTTCCGCGCGGTGGTCGCGCTGGCCGCCGCGGACGCGGGGGTGGCGCTGGTGCCGCGCTCCGCGCTGCGCGGCATGGACCTCGCCGGTGTGGTGGTGCGGCCGGTCGACGGAGTGGCGCCCACCCGCCGGGTGTTCGCCGCCGTGCGCCGGGGCGCGGAGGAGCACCCGCTGATCAAGCCCGTCCTCGACGCGCTCCAGGAAGCCGCCCCCGCCTCTCCCGCCGGGTGATGGTCAGTGGCAGGCGCTACGGTGCCTGCCATGCCGGATGCGGAAGACGTACGACGGATCGCGCTGTCCCTGCCGGACACCGCGGAGAAGACCGCCTGGGGCATGCCCACCTTCCGGGTCGCGGGGAAGATGTTCGCCACGCTGCCCGAGGACGAGACGTCCGTCGCGGTGCGCTGCCCCGAGGAGGAGCGCGACGAACTGGCCCTCGCCGAGCCGGAGAAGTTCTGGATCGCCGGTCACGAGGCGCAGTTCGCCTGGGTCCGGGTCCGGCTGGCCGCCCTCGAGAACCAGACCGAACTCCGCGACATCCTCGCCGACTCCTGGCGCCAGGCGGCCCCGCCCCGCCTCCTGGAGGCCCATCCGACGCTGGGCCTGCCGCCCTCGGACCGGTCCGCCGGCGGGGCTGCCTGACGCCAGGAGCCGTCTCACACGCCCGCCGGGGTGCGCCGTCCCGCGAGGAAGCCGGTGATCCGCTCCCGCAGCGACCGGGGGTCCAGGCCGTGCGCGGCCACATGTTCCTCGATCGTGCCGTAGCGGCGCAGCTCGGCCCGGCCCACGCCCAGACCGAGGACCCGGTGCGGCACGTCCGGCAGCGCGTCGTTCGCCGCCCCGGTCGAGGTGCCGGCCAGGTACGGCTCCACGAGCACCACGTCCGCTGCGGCTCCCCCGGTGGCCCAGCGCAGCGTGGCGGCGTCGAAGGGACGCACGGTGGTGGCGTACAGCACGGTGACGTCGAGGCCCTCCGTAGCGGCGAGCACCTGGTCCAGCATCGGCCCGACCGCGACGACGACACCTCGGCTGCCCTCGCGCACCGTGAGGAACCGCGCCCCGTCGACCGGCATGGCCCGGCTGCCGGACTGCACCGACAGCCGCACGTACACCTTGTCGTCCCCGGCGCCCACCGCCTGCCGCAGCAGGGTCTCGGCCTCGTCCGGGTGCCCCGGCACGTGCACGGTCCAGCCGTCCAGCGTGTCCAGCAGGGCCACGTCGCCCGGCGCCATGTGGGTGTAGCCGCCGGCCGGCCAGTCGAAGGACGCGGCGGCGCTCACCAGCACCGCGCCCACCCCCTGGTGCCCCAGGTCCAGCTTGACCTGCTCGAAGGGCCGCTCCACCAGGAAGCTGGCGAAGGTGTGCACCACCGGGCGCAGCCCCGTGAGCGCCATTCCGGAGGCGGCTCCCACCAGCAGTTGCTCGCGGATGCCGACGTTCACCACCCGGTCGGGGTGCCGGCGCCGGGCGGTCTCGAAGCCGGCCATGCCGACCTCGGCGAGTACCACGGCGACCCGGGGGTCCTCGTCGAGCAGCCGGGTGACGACAGGGGCCAGACGATCACGCATGGTGTCCACGGGGAGCGCTCCTCTTTCTGGGTGGGCGAGTTGGTCGGTTCGGCCGGTCCGGTCGGGCGGTGGGGACGTCAGGCGGATTTCGGCTCGACCCGGGCCACCACCGCGTGCGGCCGGCCCGGATGGGGTGCGGTGAACGCGGCGTACAGCGCCTCGTGGTCGCGTCCGTCGACGGTGCGTGTCGACCAGCCGGCCGCCTCGAAGCGGGCCGCGATGCCGCCGGGCCGGGCGTGGCTGCGGGAGGAGTTGTCGACGACCACCACGTGCAGCCGGTCCAGGCCGGCCGGCCCGGCGTAGGCGATCGCCTCGTGGTTGCTGCCCTCGTCCAGCTCCGCGTCCCCGATCAGCGTCCACACCCGCGGCTCGTGCAGTCCCCGCGCCCGCAGCCCCAGGGCGGTGCCCACCGCGATCGGCAGGCCGTGGCCCAGCGAGCCGCTGCCGATCTCCGCGCCCGGCACCAGCGTCCGGTCGGGGTGGTGACCCAGCGGGGAGCCGAAGGAGCCGAAGTCCGGCAGCCACTCCACGGGCAGGAAGCCCTTGGCGGCCAGCACCGCGTAGTACGCCATCGGCCCGTGTCCCTTGGACAGCAGGAACCGGTCGCGCCCGGGGTCGTCGGCCGTCTGCGGGCTCACCCGCAGCACGCGGTCGTAGAGCACCCACAGCACGTCCAGCGTGGAGGTGGCGGCCGGTCCGTGTTTCTCGTCGCCGGTCATGAGGCTCATCAGTCCGGGCACGTCCTCGTACCCGTACACACGCTTGGTCTGCTCGGTCGTCGTCATGCCGACGATGCTGCAACCTCGATCGAACTTGAGGTCAAGCGGGAAAGGAGTGCGCGATCACCACCGCGAGTGCGGTATGGTTTCCGTGCGCGTTCGGCCGGGGGAATCCCCAGGTCAGGCGGGCAACGGGACGTGGCGCAGCTTGGTAGCGCACTTGACTGGGGGTCAAGGGGTCGCAGGTTCAAATCCTGTCGTCCCGACTTGCGAGAGTCGCAGATCAGAGGCCGTACCGGAGCTTCCGGGCGGCCTCTTCGCCGTTCCGGCGGCCTTCGCTCTCCCCCTGCCGGGCGGCACGCGCTCGCTGCCACCACGGTTGAGCGTGCCCGCCGGTGTACCGCGAAGGTTTACCCCGACGATCAAACGGCGGTTTGACGACCCGGGACGGCCGGCGGCGTAGCTTCTGTGGTGAGCGAGGGCAACACCTCGCCGACGGGGGGCCGCAGGGGGGGCGGGCGTGGACTCGACCGTGAAGAGGAACGGGGGATTCAGGGCGAGGACACTGCTCGCCCCGCTCTGCGCGGCACTGATCCTGAGCACGGTGGCGCCGGTGTCGACAACGGCATCAGCTCGCACCGCTGGGTGGAACTCCGAGTGCTGCGGCCACTTCCTTAGGTGAGCCGCGTGGGCGGAGGCGACGGCTGAAGTGATCCGAGGCGGGGCCGACGGCGCAGGCCCAGCGGGCCCCGGCCGCCGGGAAGCGGCGGCCGGGGCCCGGTCATGCCCGTACGCTGCGCCCGTGCGCTGGATCAAACGCCTGACCGATCGCCGGGAACCGTGGCTCGACGTCCTGATCGCCCTGGCCTTCACTACGGTGGCGATCCTGGTGGGCCGCGATCCCGAGGGGACCGGATGGCGGCCCCAGGACGGCCTCGGCATCGCCGTCTCCTGTCTGGTCAATGCCCCGCTCGCCCTGCGCCGGCGCGCCCCGCTCACCGTCTTCCTGGTGAGCGGGGCGGCGTGGGTGCTGTTCATCACCCTCGGCTACTGGCCCGTGGTCAACTCCATGGGCCCGTTCCTCGGGTTGTACACGGTGGCCTCGCTGCGGCCCCTGCGCCCGGCCCTCGTCTGCACCGCGGCGGTGGGCGCGATCTGGGTGTACGCCGGCTGGCGCATCGGGCAGGCCACACCCGCGGTCTTCGCCCAGGCGATCGTCTTCCCGGCCGTCGGCTGCCGGGTCGGGATCGCCGCGCAGATATCCGCCCGCCGCGCCGACCGGCTCGCCGAACTCGCCGAGCAGCTGCGGCGCGAGCAGCAGCACCGGATGCGTCGCGCCGTCGCCGAGGAGCAGCGGCGGATCGCCCGCGAGCTGCACGACATGGTCGCCCACCACATGTCGGTGATCAATGTGCAGTCCGGGCTTGCGAGTTATGTCTTCGACTCGGAGCCGGAGACCGCCCGCGCGGCCCTGCGCACCATCACCGAGACCAGCAAGGAGGGGCTCGGCGAGCTGCGCCGCATGCTGACCCTGCTGCGCGGCGGCCCCGACGGCGGCGCGGACGAGCCGTCCGGCGCCCTGGCGGAGACGGTGGCCGGGGGCGCCCCGTACGCGCCGATGCCCGGACTGTCCGGGCTCGGTGAGATGGCCGAGCGGGTCAGGGCCGCGGGCGTCCCGGTGGAGCTGCGGACCGAGGGCACCCCCCGGCCACTGGCGCCCGGAGTCGAACTGTGCGCCTACCGCGTGGTGCAGGAGGCCCTGACCAATGTGATCAAACACGCCCGCCCCGCCCGGGCCACGGTCGTCGTCGCCTACCGGCCCCGGGAGCTGACCGTCACCGTCACCGACGACGGGCGCCGTGGGGAACGACCACTTCCGGCCAATGTCCCGCCTTCCTCCGGGCACGGCTTGATCGGCATGAGCGAACGCGCAAGGCTCTACGGCGGCACCGTGGACATCGGTCCGCGCCCTGGGGGCGGATTCAGGGTGTGCCTCACCCTCCCCACCGCGGCGCCGGCCACCGGGAGATGAGGACTTCGATACGCGGATGATCAGGGTGCTCGTGGTCGACGACCAGGACCTGATCCGCGCGGGGCTGGTCGCGCTGCTGCGCGCCGCACCCGGTGTGGAGGTGGTCGGGGAGGCCACCGACGGTGCGGAGGCGGTGACCCTGGCCGCCCGGACCCGGCCCGACGTCGTGCTGATGGACATCCGCATGCCGGGCATGGACGGCATCGCCGCCACCGAGCGCATCCTCGCCGAGGCCGCCGCGGGACCCGGAACCGGGACCCCTCAGGACGGATCCGGCCTGCCGCGAGTGCTGGTGCTCACCACCTTCGACCTCGACGAGTACGTGTACGCCGCGCTGCGCGCCGGGGCGTCCGGCTTCCTGCTGAAGGACACCGGGCCGGAACGGCTGCTGGAGGCGGTCAGCGCCGTGGCGCGCGGCGACATGCTGTTCGCCCCGAGCGTGACCCGCCGGCTCATCGAGGCCTATGTGCAGCGCGCGGAGCCGGTGCCGGACTCCCCGGCCTCCCTGGAGGCGCTCACCGCACGCGAGCGCGAGGTGCTGCGGCTGACCGCGCGCGGACTGTCCAACACCGAGATCGCCGAGCAGCTCTTCATCAGCGAGGCCACGGTCAAGACCCATCTGAACCGCACCATGACCAAACTAGACCTGGACAGCCGAGCCCAGGCCGTCGTGGTGGCCTACGAGACCGGCCTGGTGGTGCCCGGAGGCTCCGCGGGCTGACACCAACCTCGCCCCGAGGTGCATTCGGGCGAATCCAAGGCATTTGGCCTTGATGTCGCGCTATGTCCTGTTTAGCGTTCGCCGAGTAAGCAGACCGCGGGGTCCGACACCCGCGCCGCCGTCCCGGAAGCGAGGTGTGGAGCGCGTGCACGCGAGGTGCGGACGCCCCAGGAGGGCGCGGCGGATGCGGGCGGTCGTCGCGCTGACACTGCTGGCCGGGACGCTCGCGGCCTGCGGCGACGACGGGGACTCCGGCGGCCGGCCCACCATCAACTGGTACAACTTCCCCGAGGACTCCGGCGCCCTGCAGAAGGCCGCCGACCGGTGCAGCCAGGCCTCCGGCGGCCGCTATCGCATCGTCTACAACAAGCTGCCCCGCGCCGCCGACGGCCAGCGCCAGCAGATGGTCCGCCGCCTCGCCGCCGAGGACGACTCCCTGGACATCCTCGGTCTCGACGTCACCTGGGCCGCCGAGTTCGCCGAGGCCGGCTGGATCCGCGAGTGGACCGGTGAGATGAAGCGGCAGGCCATGGAGGGCACCCTGCGGGTGCCGATCCAGACGGCCACCTGGAAGGGCAAGCTGTACGCCGTCCCCTACAACACCAACACCCAGCTGCTGTGGTACCGCAAGGACCTGGTGCCCGATCCGCCGAAGACCTGGGCGGAGATGCTGGACAAGGCCCGCGAGCTGGCCCGGCAGCGCAAGCCGCACTACGTGGAGATCCAGGGAGCCCAGTACGAGGGCCTCACCGTCTGGTTCAACACGCTGATCAACAGCGCGGGCGGCTCCATCCTCAACGCCAGTGCCACCGAGCCCTCGCTCGGCGCCCCGGCCGTGCGGGCCGCCTCGATCATGCGGGAGCTGGCGAAGTCCCCGGCCGCCGACCCCTCGCTGCCCAACCAGATGGAGGACGCCAACCGCCTCGCCATGGAGGCGGGAGTGGCCGCGTTCCAGCTCAACTACCCGTTCGTCTATCCCTCGATGAAGGCGAACAACCCGCAGCTGTTCAAGAACTTCGCCTGGGCGCCCTACCCGCGCGTCGACGAGGACCGGCCCGCCCGGCCCACCATCGGCGGGATCGACCTCGCCGTCAGCGCCTACTCCCGCCACCCCGACCTCGCCTTCGAGGCCGCGCTCTGCCTGCGCAACCGGGAGAACCAGCTCACCGCGGCGCTCGAGGGCGGCCTGCCGCCCACCCTGCGCGCCCTGTACGACGAGCCGGCGTTCCAGAAGGAGTACCCCTTCCACCGGGAGGTGCTGGCCGCTCTGCAGTCGGCGAGCGTGCGCCCCCGGACCCCCGCCTACCAGAACGTGTCGATCGCGGTCTCGCACACGCTCTCCCCGCCCTCCGAGATCGACCCGGAGAGCTCGGTGGACACCATCCGGGACCAGATCGACAAGGCCCTGCGATCCGAGGGTGTGATCCCGTGACCGACCGCCCACCGCGCGGCAATGCGCTCTCGGAGGGTGCCCGGCAGGAGCGCCGCCTGGGCTGGCTGCTGTGTGCACCGGCCGTGATCGTCATGCTCGCCGTGACCGCCTACCCCATCGGATACGCCGTCTACCTGTCCCTCCAGCGCTACGACCTGCGCTTCCCCGGCCGGGCCGAGTTCGTGGGCCTGGACAACTACGGGGCCGTGCTGTCCTCGCCGTTCTGGTGGGACGCCTTCTGGGTCACGCTGTTCATCACCGGCGTGTCCGTCGCCATCGAACTGGTCCTCGGCATGGGCCTCGCGCTGGTGATGCACCGCACCCTCTTCTGGCGGGGCACCATCCGCACCGCCGTCCTCATCCCGTACGGCATCGTCACCGTGGTCGCCGCGTTCTCCTGGCAGTACGCCTGGACACCCGACCTCGGCTACCTCGCCGAGCTGCTGCCCGAGGGCGACGCCCCGCTGACCGAGCAGTGGCCCGCCCTGTGGCTGATCGTCCTCGCCGAGGTGTGGAAGACGACCCCCTTCATGGCGCTGCTGCTGCTCGCCGGCCTGGCCCTCGTCCCCGACGAGACGCTGAAGGCCGCGATGGTCGACGGCGCCACCGCCTGGCAGCGATTCGTCCGGATCATGCTGCCCCTGATGAAACCGGCCATCCTCGTGGCGCTGCTCTTCCGCACCCTGGACGCCTTCCGGATCTTCGACAACATCTACATCCTCACCGCGGGCGCCCAGGACACCGGCTCCGTGTCCATCCTCGGCTACGACAACCTGTTCACCGCGCTGAACCTCGGCATCGGGTCGGCGATCTCGGTCCTGATCTTCATCTGCGTCGGGATCATCGCCTTCACCTTCGTCAAGCTGTTCGGCGCCGCCGCACCCGGCGCGGAGGTGAAGCGCTGATGGCCGCCGTCGGCAAGACCCACGCCACGCGATGGGCGATCGTCAATGTCGTCGTGGTGCTGTACGCCCTGTTCCCGGTGTGGTGGATCGCCGCGCTGTCGTTCAAGGACCCCAGCACCCTCACCGACGGCAGCTACATCCCCACCGACTGGACCCTGGAGAACTACAAGGGCATCTTCGAGACGTCCGAGTTCACCCGCGCCCTGATCAACTCCATCGGCATCGCCCTGATCGCCACCCTGATCGCGGTCGTCCTCGGCACCATGGCCGCCTACGCGGTCGCCCGGCTGAGGTTCCCCGGCAAGCAGCTGCTGATCGGCATGTCACTGCTCATCGCGATGTTCCCGCCGATCTCCCTGGTGTCGCCGCTGTTCAACATCGAGCGCATCATCGGCATCTTCGACACCTGGCCCGGGCTGATCATCCCGTACATGACCTTCTCGCTGCCGCTGGCGATCTACACGCTGTCGGCGTTCTTCCGGGAGATCCCCTGGGACCTGGAGAAGGCGGCCAAGGTCGACGGGGCGACCGCCGCTCAGGCGTTCCGCCTGGTCATCGTGCCGCTCGCGGCGCCCGGCGTGTTCACCACCGCCATCCTCGTGTTCATCTTCTGCTGGAACGACTTCCTCTTCGCGATCTCGCTGACCTCCACCGAGTCCGCCCGGACGGTGCCGGCCGCGATCGCGTTCTTCACCGGCAGCTCGCAGTTCCAGCAGCCCACCGGGTCGATCGCCGCCGCCGCCGTGGTGATCACCATCCCGATCATCGTGTTCGTCCTGCTCTTCCAGCGGCGGATCGTCGCCGGCCTCACGTCCGGCGCGGTCAAGGGATGAGTCCGAAGGCAAGGAGGCGCCCCCCATGGCCGAGATCGTCCTCGAGGGAGTCAGCAAGCGTTACCCCGACGGGTCCCTCGCCGTGCAGGGCGTGGACCTGGACATCGCCGACGGCGAGTTCGTGATCCTGGTCGGCCCGTCCGGCTGCGGCAAGTCCACCACCCTCAACATGATCGCCGGACTCGAGGACATCACCGAGGGCACGCTGCGCATCGGCGGCCGGGTCGTCAACGACCTCCCGCCCAAGGAGCGCGACGTGGCCATGGTGTTCCAGAGCTACGCCCTGTACCCGCACATGAGCGTGCGGGAGAACATGGGCTTCCCGCTGCGCCTGGCCAAGGTCGACAAGGCGACCATCGACGCCAAGGTGGAGGAGGCCGCGCGGATCCTCGACCTCACCGACTTCCTGGACCGCAAGCCGTCCAACCTGTCCGGCGGCCAGCGCCAGCGCGTCGCCATGGGCCGGGCCATCGTGCGCGACCCCAAGGCGTTCCTGATGGACGAGCCGCTGTCCAACCTGGACGCCAAGCTGCGGGTGCAGATGCGCACCCAGATCTCCCGGCTGCAGCGGCGGCTCGGCACCACCACCGTGTACGTCACCCACGACCAGACCGAGGCGATGACCCTCGGTGACCGGGTCGTCGTGATGCGGCAGGGCGTGGTCCAGCAGGTCGGCTCCCCCGCCGAGCTCTACGACCACCCGCGCAACCTGTTCGTGGCCGGCTTCATCGGCTCCCCGGCCATGAACTTCCTGAACGCCACCCTGGAGGCGGGCCGGCTGCGCACTCCGATCGGCGAGTTCCCGCTGCCGGACGCCGCGCGGCAGGCCCTGGAGCGGCAGAAGGCGCCGCGCGAGGTGATCCTGGGGCTGCGTCCCGAGGCCTTCGAGGACGCCGCCCTCGCCGCGGACACCGGCGGCCCCACCATCACCGCCGGCGTGGACGTGCTGGAGTCCCTCGGCTCGGACGCGTACGTCTACTTCAGCGCCGAGGGCGGCCCGGTGAGCACCGCCGAACTGGAGGAGCTGGCCACCGACTCGGGCGCCCGCGACACCGGCGCCGGCGGAGCACAGCAGGTCGTGGCGCGGCTCAACGCCGCCACCCGGGCCCGCGAGGGCGCGCCGATCGAGCTGCGGGTGGACATGGGCAAGGCGCATGTCTTCGACCCGGCCACCGGCACCAACCTCACGCACCCGGAGAAGACCGGGAGCTGAGCCGGCGCGCGAGTCCGCCCGGCCGGACGGTGACCCGAGCCGGGCGCGGACCGCGGTCAGATCACGCAGCCCGCGTGCGCCAGTGCCTGCTTCAGCAGCACCCCGTGCCCGCCCGGCATCTCGCTCTGCACCGCCTCGGACACGGCCTCCTGCGGGCTGAACCACACCAGGTCCAGCGCGTCCTGCCGGGGCCGGCAGTCGCCCGTCACCGGCACGATGTAGGCCAGCGACACCGCGTGCTGGCGCGGGTCGTGGAACGGGGTGACGCCGAGGGTGGGGAAGTACTCCGCGATGGTGAACGGCTGCAGCGAGGGCGGAACGCGGGGCAGCGCCACCGGGCCCAGGTCCTTCTCCAGGTGCCGCAGCAGGGCGTCGCGCACCCGCTCGTGGTGCAGGACGCGGCCGGAGACCAGTGTCCGGCTGACCGTTCCGTCGGGTCCGATGCGCAGCAGCAGCCCGACGCTGGTGACTTCGCCGCTGTCGTCCACCCGCACCGGAACGGCCTCGACGTACAGGATCGGCATGCGGGCGCGGGCCGACTCCAGCTCGTCGGAGGTCAGCCAGCCGGGCGTGGTCTCGGTCATGTCAGACATTGCTTGATCATACTTTCGACGGTGCGGGACTGCGGTGAAGCCGGTCGTACACCCGGCCGCCGGCCGGTGCGGGCCGGCGGTGCGGGGCGCGGACCCGGCCGGACCGGGTCAGGGTTTCACGCCCACCGCCCCGTACTGCGGTACCACGACGGCCGAGTCGGAGGCGGCGCGCCAGCGGGAGCAGGACACCAGGCCCGGCTCCACCAGCTCCAGGCCCTCGAAGAAGGCGGCGATCTCGGTACCGCTGCGGGCGGTGATCGGGGGAGTGGCGTTCTTGTTCCAGAACTCCATGGCGGGGACCTGGAGTTCACCGCCGACCTCGGGATCGAAGGTCGGGTGGGTGAGCACCAGGAAGCTGCCGGAGGGCAGCGCGGCCATGACCCGGCGCACGATCCCGCGGGCCTCGGCGGTGTCGAGGACGAAGTTGAGGATGCCCAGCATCATCACCGCGACCGGGCGGTCGAGGTCCAGGGTGTGCGCGGCACGGCTCAGGATCGTGTCGGGGTCGTGCACATCGGCGTCGATGTAGTCGGTGGCGCCGTCCCTCGTGCCGGTGAGCAGGGTGCGGGCGTGGGTCAGCACGATCGGGTCGTTGTCGACGTAGACGATCCGGGCGTCGGGGGCGATCCGCTGGGCGATCTCATGGGTGTTGTCCGCGGTGGGCAGCCCGGTGCCGATGTCGAGGAACTGCCGCACTCCGCGCTCCGCGGCCAGACAGGTCACGGCCCGGCCCAGGAACTCCCGGTCCGCTCGGGCGATGTCCCGGATGATCGGGTTGATCGAGGCGACGTGGTCGCCGACCTTCTGGTCGACCTCGTAGTTGTCCTTGCCGCCGATCCAGTAGTTCCACACGCGCGCGTTGTGCGCCACACCGGTGTTCAGCCTGGCCGACCCGCTCGGCGGGGTGTGGCTTTCGGGGGCGTGGCTCTCACTCACGTCTCTTCCTCTCCCTCACCCGTACGGCCGCGACCGGCCTGCGGCCATTGTGCCGCGCGGTGATCACGTTGTCCCGGGAACGGAGAGGGAGGGGGAGGGGCGGGGCTCGGTCGACGAGGCCGAGGCGGCGCCGGGACGAGCGCCCGCACGACGCGCTCGCCCCGGCTGCTCGGGGTCACGCCCGCAGCGGGTCGTGGCCGCTCCTGGTCACGCTCCTGGTCACGCGCGCAGCGGGTCGTGGCCGAGTGCCATCAGACGGCGCCGGCGGGCCGGGTCCTCGGCGGCCGGCCCGTGCCCGGGGCCGCGCTGGGCGTCCACGGCGTCCACGACCTCCCACATCACCCCGGCGTCGTCCTCGGTGAGGTCGGTGCGCCGCTTCTGCAGGACGGCCAGGACGCGCAGCCCGGTGGCCTCGTCCTCCGGCGGCGGCGCCTCGGCGTGCCCGCCGGCCTCGGACACCTGCAGCCGGGCCGCGAGCTCCGTGGAGGTCATGTTCACCACGCGATGGAACTCTTCCCACAGCGCGTCGAGTTCGAAGGCGTCGGCCATCGGGGGTCCTTTCCGTGCGGTTGCCGCGTCGTGCCTGTGCACCGCCCCGGTCAGGTCCCGTCCGGGCCGTTCTCCGCCTCGAACATCCACCGCTGCTTCTCCAGATCGGCGGTGACGGAGATCAGCAGGTCCTGGGTGACGAGGTCGGCCTTCTCGGTGGCGTCGACGCGCTCGCGCAGGCGGGCTATGGCCGTGCCGAGGGCGTCCGTCATCACCCGCACGGCCTCGGTGTCGCGCAGCCAGCCCTCGTCGGGCGCGGGCAGCGAGAACACCTTGGCCACGGTCCCCGGGCGGCCGTCCGGCGGCACGCCCAGCGTGGCGGCCCGCTCCGCCACCGCGTCGGCATGGGTGCGCGCGGCGGTGACGACCTCGTCCAGCTGGAAGTGGATCGAGCGGAACCGCGGGCCCACCACGTTCCAGTGCGCCTGCTTGCCGATCAGCGACAGACCGAGAAGATCCACCAGGGTGTCCTGGAGCGCCTCGCAGGAGACCCGGCGGGCTTCCTCGGGCAGGGTGCTGCGCACAACAGTCATCAGTCAGTGCTCCTCGACTCGTCGGTCCGGGCAGTGCGGGTGCCCCCAACCGGCGGTCACAAACCGGACGGCGGGCGCGTGGCAGCGGCCCGGCCTGCGAGAACGCCGTCCAGGAAGCGCGTCAGCGTCTCGAACGCCTCCGCCTTGCAGGTCTCGTTGAAGACCTCGTGCCGGGCGCCGGGGAACACCCGCTCGGTGTGCCGGCCGCCGCTCAGCCGCTCCACGCCGACGCGGCTGCCGGGCAGCGGCACCAGCCGGTCGTCGTCGTGCAGCCAGAGCAGCGGGAGCGGGCCCGTGGCGCCCTCCTCGGCCGCGGTGTCCAGGGTGTGGGCGAACGCCTCGACCGTCGGGCGCTTCATCGGGCCGTGCCAGACCAGCGGGTCGGCCGCGTACGCCGCGCCGACCGCCCGGTCGCGGGAGAGCGCCGCCGGGCTGACCGGCGTGCGAGGGATCTCGTCCAGGGCGAGCAGCCGGCGCGGCAGCTCCCAGTCGCCGATCACCGGCGCCGAGAGCACCAGGGCGGCGAGCGACTCGCCGTACCGCTGGGCGTACCGGGCCGCGATCAGCCCGCCCATGGAGTGCCCGATCACCACCAGCGGCAGACCGGGGTGCTCCTCGCGCAGCCGCCGGGCGACGGCGTGCACATCGGTGACCACCTCCTCGAAGTCCTCGATCAGCACCCGCTCGCCCGCCGACTCGCCGTGCCCATGTGATCGGGCCCGGTGACCAGGGCGCCGTGCCGGAGCAGGACCTCGGCGAGCGGCGCGTACCGGCCGGTGTGCTCGCCGTATCCGTGCACCACCAGCGCCAGGTACCGCTGGTCGCCGGACCACTCGCGGACCGCCAGCGTGCCGCGGGTGCCGGTGAGGTGGTGGGCACGGGCCGGGGGCATGGTTCCTCCGTATCATCCGGTGTGAGGCGGCCGAGTCCTGGGGATCTTCCCAGCCGACCGCCCCGCGGTCTATAGTTCGAAACTAGCGGTGCTAATTAACAAGGCGCCGGACACGGCACAGCCCTCTGTTTCCGTCAGGAGTCCTCCTCGTGCGTCCCGTCCACTTCGCGGCCGCCCGCCGCACCCCGATCGGCAAGCTGCGCGGAGCCCTCTCCCCGGTCCGTCCGGACGACCTGGCCGCCGCCGTCGTCCGAGGTCTCGTCGCCGACGTGCCCGCGCTGGACCCGGCCCGCGTGGACGACGTCTACTGGGGCGCCGCCAACCAGGCGGGCGAGGACAACCGCAACGTGGCCCGGATGGCCGCACTGCTCGCCGGGCTCCCCGAGTCCGTGCCCGGCGCCACCGTCAACCGGCTGTGCGCCTCCGGTCTCGAGGCCGTCACCACCGCCGCCCGCACCATCGCCGCGGGCGAGGCCGACATCGTGATCGCGGGCGGCTCCGAGTCGATGAGCCGCGCCCCGTTCGTCCTGCCCCGCCCCGACGAGGCCCTGCCGCCGCGCATGGAGACCTTCGACACCCGGCTCGGCTGGCGGCTGGTCAACCCGGCGATGAAGGAACTGCACGGGCTGCTGTCCATGGGCGAGACCGCCGAGGAGGTCGCCGAGCGCTACGGCATCTCCCGCGAGCGGCAGGACGAGTTCGCGCTGCGCAGCCACCAGCGGGCGGCCGAGGCCCGCAAGAACGGCGTCTTCGACGACGAGCTGCTGCCCGTCGAACGCCCGGACGGGGTGGTCGTGGACGCCGACGAGTGCATCCGCGAGGACACCTCGCTGGAGAAGCTGGCCCGGCTGAAGCCGGTGTTCCGCAAGGGCGGCTCGGTCACGGCGGGCAATGCCTCGCCGATGAACGACGGGGCGGCCGGACTGCTCCTGGTCAGCGAGGAGGCGCTGAACGAGCTGGGCCTGGAGTCCCTCGGCCGCTATGTCGCCGGCGCCTCGGCGGGCGTCCACCCGGACGTCATGGGCATCGGACCCGTTCCCGCCACCCGCAAGGTGCTGGACCGGGCCGACTGGAGCATCGGCGACATCCAGGAGGCCGAGTTCAACGAGGCCTTCGCCGCCCAGGCGCTCGCCTGCGTGGACCAGCTCGGCATCGACCCCGAGCTGGTCAACCCGACCGGCGGCGCCATCGCCCTCGGCCACCCGCTGGGCTGCTCGGGGGCGCGCATCCTGACGACCCTGCTGCACCGGATGCGGCGCACGGGGGCCGAGCGCGGCCTCGCGACGATGTGCGTCGGCGTCGGACAGGGCAGCGCGGTGCTGGTCGAGCGTCACTGACGCGGGACCCCGCGGGCGGCCCGGTTACCGGGGCTCCCGATGCGGCGGGCGGCTGATGCCGAAGGTCCTGGACACCGGCGCCGGACGCCCGGCGCGCCGGCGGGCGCCGGCCGGCCGCTGAGACGGCTCTTCCTGGGCTGCTTGTCAGGACATAACATCAGCCGCGCATGGACACGATCACGCAGCTCACCGGGTGGGAGTTCGCCGCACTGGCCATCGCCGCCTGCCTGGTCGGCTTCTCCAAGACCGCCGTCAGCGGGGCCAACACCGTCAGCCTCGCCGTCTTCGCCGCGGTGCTGCCCGCCCGGGCCTCCACCGGTGTGCTGCTGCCCATCCTGATCGCCGGCGATGTGCTCGCCGTGCTCACCTACCGGCGGCACGCCCACTGGCCCACGCTGTGGCGGCTGTTCCCGGCCGTCGCCGCCGGTGTCGTGGTGGGCACCCTCTTCCTCACCTGGGCCGACGACCAGGCGGTCCGCATGTCCATCGGCGCGATCCTGCTGCTGATGGCCGGGGTGACGGTGTGGCGGCGGCGCGGCGCCGAGCGCGAGGAGGAACCGGAGGCGGTCACCGGCCGGGCGGGCCGGATCAAGGCCCGCTCCTACGGCGTCCTCGGCGGCTTCACCACCATGGTCGCCAATGCGGGCGGCCCGGTGATGTCGATGTATCTGCTCTCCGCGGGCTTCCGGAAGCTGGGCTTCCTGGGCACCTCCGCCTTCTTCTTCCTGATCGTCAACGCGTCCAAGGTGCCGTTCAGTGCGGGACTGGGGCTGATCGACGCCGGGTCGCTGCTGCTCGACGCCGTGCTGGTGCTGTTCGTGGTGCCCGGCGCGCTGATCGGCAGATGGGCCGTGGAGCGGATCGACCAGCGGCTGTTCGAGCAGCTGGTGATCGCGGCGACGGTGGTGGGCGGGCTGCAGCTGCTGCTGCGCTGAGCCGACCGCCCGTCAGCCGTCCCGGCCGGAGGACCTCGCGGGGTTGTTCTGCCCCGGCGGCGGCCCCTGCCGTGCGCCCGATCGGCCTGACGGCCCGGATGCGCCCGGCTCGTTCGGCTGCCCCGGCCCGGCCGGCGCGGCCTCCCGGTGACGCCGGTGCGGGGCGGCCGTGCGGCCCACCGTCGCGGCCAGTTTGCGCAGGCGCCGCAGGTCCAGGCCCGTGGGACGGGTGGCGCCCGGCCGCTTGCGCGGTACCCGGACCCGCAGCGCGCCCGGCGCGATCCGGCACACCACCGGCGCCGGCAGGACCAGGGCCTCCCCGTCCAGACCGACCTCGATCTCCTCCCGGTCGGCCTCGACGACCACCTCCCGCGCGGTGGTCTTGGTGAGCCCGCTCGGCTCGGGCCCGAACAGCAGCGCGGCGAAGCCGACCGCACCCTCCAGCTTCACTCCGAGGACCCCCAGCACCCCCGTGTCGAGCCGGTCGCGCCGGCCCAGGCCGAAGGGGTCGTCGGTGCGGTACGGGTTGTTGCTGACCAGCACGGCCTGCGGGGCGTGGATCACCGTGTCGCCGGCGCGGGCGGTCAGCCGGGGCCCCTGCTGGCCGGTGAGCAGGTCCGGCAGCATCTCCAGACTGGTGCCGATCTTGTCGTCGCGGTAGGCGGGGCTCTGCACCAGAGCCGCGTAGGCGCCGAAGGAGGCGTTGTTGACGAACGGCCGGTCCGCCGCGAAGCCCAGGTCGACCCGCAGCTCCACCCCGTCGTGGAGCGCGTCGAGGCAGGAGGCCGGGTCACCGCGGTCCAGGCCCAGATCCAGGGCGAAGTGGTTGCGGGTGCCGGCGCTGATCACCAGGAACGGCAGATCGTGCTCGGCGGCGACGGCCGCGACCAGCGCCTGGGTGCCGTCACCGCCGGCCGCGCCCAGCAGGTCCGCGCCGTCCGCCACGGCGGCCCGCGCCAGCTCGGTGACGTCGTCCTTCTCCGGGTCCAGGAGCACCACCCGGGCACCCAGCCGCTCGGCCTTCTCCCGCAGCCCGAAGCGGCCCACCTTGCCGCCGCCCGACCGCGGATTCATGATCAGCACCGGGCGCCTGGGCGGCGGTGCGCGCCGCTCCCGCGCCGAGCGCCCGGAGCCCTCCGTGCCGCGCAGTGCGAAGCGGCCGCTCCACACCGCGACTCCCCACAGCGCCAACGACAGCAGCAGCGCCCAGAACAGGGCGGCGGCGAACAGCGCGACCACGGCGGCAGGCACACAGACGGCGACCAGCGCCGCCAGCCATCTGAGCGGCCCGCGCAGGGTCAGCGTCCACCACACCGCGACCGCGCTCACCCCCAGCGCGGCCACGCCGAGGACCAGCAGCAGCAGACCGCGCCACCCGCCGTACACCAGGGGGATCAGCACCGCGGCCGTGGCCGAGGCCAGCGCCGCGCGGGCGGCCCATCGCTGGACCCGGTAGGCCCGCCTGCTCAGGTCCACGGCCATGACTCCTCCAGTCGCCGGCGCCATCGTAGGCCGCACCCGCACCCGGCCCGACGTCAACCGCCGCTTGCCCTCTACGCTCGCACTCATGTCTGCCCATGTCCTGGTCCTCGGCGGCACCGGCGAGGCCCGCGCCCTCGCCGCCGCGCTGGACTCCCGCCCCGGAACCAGGGTCACCACCTCGCTCGCCGGACGCGTCGGACGGCCGCGCGCCCTCCCCGGCGAGGTGCGGGTGGGCGGCTTCGGCGGCGTACCGGGACTGGCCGCATGGCTGCGCGAGCATCAGGTGCGGGCGGTGCTCGACGCCACGCACCCCTTCGCCGCGGCCATCACCGGCAACGCGGCGCGGGCCGCCGCACTGACCGGGGTGCCCCTGGTGGTGCTGCGCCGGCCGGGCTGGCGGCCGGGACCGGGCGACCGCTGGCACCCCGTCCCCTCACTGGACGCCGCCGCGGACCTGCTGCCCCGGCTGGGGCGGCGGGTGTTCCTCACCACCGGTCGGCTCGGCCTCGCCGCCTTCGCCCATCTGACCGAACTGCACTTCCTCGTGCGGTCGGTGGAGGCCCCGGAGCCCCCCGTGCCGCCGCACACGCACACCCTGACCGCACGCGGCCCGTTCACCCCCGGCGAGGAGACCGCGCTGCTGCGCGACCACCGCATCGACGTGCTGGTGACCAAGGACAGCGGCGGCGAGGCGACCGCCGCGAAACTCACCGCCGCCCGTGAGCTCGGGCTTCCGGTGGTGGTGGTCCGCCGCCCGCCCCTGCCGCGGGGGGTGACGGCGGTCCCGGACGTGGCCGCGGCCCTGGACCGCCTGCGGACGGTCCTGCCGGAGGGCTGACCCGCCCGGGCCGGCGACGCCCCGCTACTCCTCCGCTGTCCGGCGGCGCAGCAGATAGGTGTCCATGATCCAGCCCTTGCGCTCACGGGCCTCCGCCCGCAGCCGCTCGATCCGCTCGGCGGTCTCGGCGAGCCGCCCGGAGACCAGGATCTCGTCCGGGGTGCCGATGTAGGCACCCCAGTAGATGTCGATGTCCTCATCGGCGTACCGCCGGAACGCCTGGTGGGCGTCGAGCATGACCACCACGTCGTCCACGCCCTCCGGGAAACCCTCGGCCAGCCGGCGGCCCGTGGTGATCTGCACCGGGCGCGCCACCCGGTTGAGGCCGGTGCGGTGCCGGGCCACCAGCGCCGAGACGCTGCTGATGCCGGGCACCACGTCGTACTCGAAGGTGACCTTCCCCCGCTCCAGCACCTCCTGGAGGATCCCCAGCGTGCTGTCGTACAGCGACGGGTCGCCCCAGACCAGGAAGGCGCCGGTCTCGTCCTCGCCCAGCTCCCCGGCGATCAGCTCCTCGTAGATGTCCGCGCGGGCGCTGCGCCAGTCGCCAACCGCGGGGGAGTAGGCCGCACCGCCGGCCGAGCGGTCCCGCTCCGGGTCCCGCGCCTCCACGACCCGGTACGTCCCCTCCGGTACGTGCGCCGCCAGCATGTCCCGGCGCAGCCGGGTGAGGTCGGACTTCACCTCGCCCTTGTCGAGGATGAAGAACACGTCGGTGTCCCGCAGCGCCTTGACCGCCTGCAGGGTCAGCTGATCGGGGTCGCCCGCGCCGATGCCGATGACATGAATGGTTCGCACGCCCCGAGTCTGCCGCACGCCCCCGACCCGCTCGTCGGCCGGGGCTGCGACCGCCCGTGGGCGGAGGCTGCGACCCGCCACCGAGCCGGGCCTACGATCCCCCGGCCAAGCGGGGTGCCTTGGCCGCCGCGTCCACCGGGCCCTGGGCCTCCCCGCGCTCCACCTCTGCCGCCAGCGCCCGCGCCCAGTCGATCACCCCCGGCAGATGCATGCCGTACGGACGCTCGCCGCCGCTCCGCGCCCACTCCTCGACCGCACCGGCGCCGCGCCGCAGCAGCCGCGCCCCGCCCGTGGCGTTGCCGCGGGCCGCATGCGTGAGGCCCACCGCCAGCTGGGCGAGCCCCCGCCACAGCTCGCGCTCCTCCTCCGGCCCCGATTTCCAGGCGTCCTCGAACACCTCGTGCGCATGGAACGGCTTGCCCTCGTCCAGCAGGCGCTGCGCCTCCGCCACGCTCTCCTCGGGCCGCCGCACCACCCCCTCGGGCTGCCGGGGCACCCCCTGCGCCCCGTACGGCAGGGGCCGCCCGAGACCGTCCCGCGGCCGGGCGTTGCGCGCCCGTCCCTCGCCGTCCCGGTCCCGGGCGACCGGCGGCGGGCCTGCCGGACCCGCCGGAGTGGTCCGTCTCGGGGCCGGATGTGCCGGTGCGCCGTCCTCGCTGCCCATGGAGCTGCTCATGGGGCCGATTGTCGCGCGACCGGGCCCGCTTCGGCGCGGCCGGGGGCGTGCGGTAAAGTGACCTTCGCGCGATCACGCGGATCACCGCGTGGGAGAGCACCGGGACGTGGCGCAGCTTGGTAGCGCACTTGACTGGGGGTCAAGGGGTCGCAGGTTCAAATCCTGTCGTCCCGACGGTGTGAACGGCCCCGCGGGCTTCTGCCTGCGGGGCCTTCGCGCGTTCTCGCGCGTCTGCGCGTGCCCGCCGGGCGTGCACACAGGAGGGGAGCAGCGGAGATGACCGCCGGGATCGACACCCCCGACCGCCGGGGCCGGACCGGACTGGACCAGGCCGGACGGGACCTCACCGGCAACCCCCGGGTCAAGGTCCGGGATGTGAGACTGCTGTCCAGTCACTGGTACGTGGAGCGGACCACCGTCTTCGACTTCCAGCACGCCGACGGCACCTGGAGCACCCAGGAGCGCGAGACGCACGACCGGGGCAACGGCGCCACCATGCTCCTGTACGACACGGAACGCGAGACGGTGCTGCTCACCCGCCAGTTCCGCTTCCCGGTGTACGTCAACGGACACCCCGACGGCATGCTGATCGAGACGCCCGGCGGGGTGCTCGACGACGAGGACGAGCACCCGGAGATCGCCGTGCGGCGCGAGGTGGTGGAGGAGACCGGGCACACCATCGGCCCCGTCCAGCACGTCTTCGACGTCTACATGAGCCCCGGCTCGGTCACCGAACGGGTCAGCTTCTACGCAGCCGAGTACGGAGCCTCCACCCGCACCCACGAGGGCGGGGGGCTCGGCGAGGAGGGCGAGGACATCGAGATCCTCGAACTGCCCTTCCGGCGCGCCCTGGAGATGATCAGAACCGGCGAGATCAACGACGCGAAGACCATCATGCTGCTCCAGTGGGCGGCCCTGGACGGCCCGTTCGCCCGCCGCGCCGGCTGACGCACACGCCCGCGTCCGCTGCGCCACCCGCCCCGGGAGTGGGACCGTGGAGGGGTACCCGGAGCCGTCCGCGAGGGAGCCCTCCCATGACCACCCACCCCGGCGCCCGAGCCCTGCGCGCCACCCCCGAAGGCCTGCTGTGGGAGCCCTCCGAGCGCTGGGTGCGGGGCCGCATGCGGGACATCACCGTCGTCGACAGCCGCCGCCCCGTGCTGGTCTGGGAGCCGGGCCTGCCCGTGCCGCGGTACGCCTTCCCGCGCGAGGACGTACGCACCGATCTGCTGCGCCCGGCCGAGCGGCCGCGCACCGGACTGCACACCGGCTCCCAGGAGTTCTACGACCTCGTCGCCGGCGGTGAGGTGCGTCCGAACGCGGCCTGGGTGTTCCCCGCCGAGGACCTCGCCGGTCACCTCGCCTTCGAGTGGTTCCTGCGGCCCCACCGGGGTCTGGACCACTGGTACGAGGAGGACGAGGAGATCTTCGTCCACCCCCGGGACCCGCACAGCCGGGTGGACGCGCTGCCCAGCACCCGGCACGTGGTGGTGGAGATCGACGGCATCGTGGTCGCCGACACGCACACACCCGTACTGCTGTTCGAGACCTCCCTGCCGCCTCGCTGTTATCTTCCGCCCCAGGACGTGCGCCTGGAGCTGTTCGAGCCCACCGGCCACAGCAGCCGGTGCCCCTACAAGGGCATCGCCTGCTACTGGTCCTTCCGCGGCGAGGCCGAGGTGCCGCCGAACGTCCTGTGGAGCTACCCCGACCCGCTGCCCGGTGTGGCCGTGATCAAGGACCACCTCGCCTTCTACGACGAGGCGGTCGACCTGGTGGTGGACGGCGAGCGGCTCGAGCGGCCGGTGACGCCGTTCAGCGCCTCCCTCGAGCGCCCCGGGGCGCCGTCCGGCGCCCTTCCCGACCGGTGAGGCCCGCGCATCCGGCGGACCAGGACGTCCTCACGCCCGGACCAGCAGCTGGAAGTCGAAGGTGTAGTGCGACGCCCGGTACAGATGGGTGCCGTACTCCACCGGGCGGCCGGTGTCGTCGTAGGCGGTGCGCTGCATGGTGAGCAGGGCGGCGCCCTCCTGCTCGTCCAGGCGGGCGGCCTCCGCCGCGGTGGCCGAGCGGGCGCCCACCGTCTGGCGGGCGCTGTGCAGGGTCAGGCCGGCCGCGCGCATCATGCGGTACAGGCCGGTCGCCGCCAGCCGGGCGTCGTCCAGCTCCAGCAGGCCCGTCGGCAGGTAGTTGCACAGCAGGGCGACGGGCCGGCCGTGGGTGCGCCGCAGCCGCTCCAGCAGGACGACCTCGCTGTGCTCGGCCACCCCCAGGGCGGCGGCCACCTCCGGCGAGGCCGGCACCGGTTCGTTGCGCACCACCTCGGTGGTGGGCGCCTGCCCCGCCGCCTCCAGGTCGTCGTAGAGGCTGCTCAGCTTCAGCGGGCGCCGGACCTTGCTGTGCACCACCTGGGTGCCCACCCCGCGGCGGCGCACCAGCAGGCCCTTGTCGACCAGCGACTGGATCGCCTGGCGCACGGTCGGCCGGGACAGGCCGAGCCGCACCGACAGGTCGACCTCGTTGCCCAGCAGGTCGCCCGGCGCCAGCCTGCCCCGTTCGATCGCCGCCTCCAGCTGCTGGGCGAGCTGGTGGTAGAGCGGCACCGGGCTGGCGCGGTCCACGGCGAGGTCCAGCCGGCCCAGCGCCGTCACGGCTCCTTCGCGGGCCGGGCCACCGGTCCTCGCCATGGACGCTCCTCCCCTCGTGCGCGCGGTCACGGTCAGGCCGACAGATGACGGCGGCGCGCGGCGACCTGCTCCTCGTACCGCTCGCGGGCCTGCACGGCGGGCTCGCGCGAGGCCACCTCGGCGACCGGCACGTCCCACCAGGCCTCGGCCGGGGGAGCGGTCGGCGCCGGGTCGGTCTCCACGTACACGCAGGTCGGGCGGTCCGAGGAGCGCGCCTCGGCCAGCGCGTGCCGCAGCTCCCGCACGGTCTTGGCGCGCAGCACGTCCATGCCCAGGCTGGCCGCGTTGGCGGCCAGGTCCACCGGCAGCGGGGCGCCGGTGAAGGTGCCGTCGGCGGCGCGATGGCGGTAGGCGGTGCCGAAGCGCTCGCCGCCCACCGACTCGGACAGGCCGCCGATGGAGGCGTAGCCGTGGTTCTGGATCAGCACCATCTTGACCGGCAGCCGCTCCTGGACGGCGGTGACGATCTCCGTCGGCATCATCAGATACGTGCCGTCGCCGACCAGCGCCCACACGGTGGTGCCGGGCGCGGCCTGCAGCACGCCGATGGCGGCCGGGATCTCGTAGCCCATGCAGGAGTAGCCGTACTCCAGGTGGTACTGGCGGGGGCTGCGCGCGCGCCACAGCTTGTGCAGGTCACCGGGGAGCGAACCGGCCGCGTTGATCACCACGTCCTCGTCGCCGACCACCCCGTCCAGCGCGCCGAGCACCTGGGTCTGCGTCGGCACGGCGTGCTCGTCGGGCGCGGCGCAGGCGTCCTCGACGATCCGGTCCCAGCGCTCCTTGCCCGCCCGGTACTCGGCCTCGTAGTCCCCGTCCACCCGGTACCCGGCCAGCTCCCGGGTCAGCTGCTCGAGGCCGGTGCGGGCGTCGCAGACCAGGGTGCGGGCGGACAGCTTGTGCGCGTCGAAGGCGGTGATGTTGAGGTTGAGGAAGCGGACGTCCGGGTTCTGGAAGAGGGTGCCGGAGGCGGTGGTGAAGTCGGTGTAGCGGGTGCCGACGCCGATCACCAGGTCGGCGGTGCGGGCCAGGTCGTCGCTGACCGCGGTGCCGGTGTGCCCGATGCCGCCGAGGTCGGCGGGGTGGTCGTGACGCAGGGAGCCCTTGCCGGCCTGGGTGGAGGCGACCGGGATGCCGGTGGCGTCGACGAGCGCCCGCAGCGCCTCCTCGGCCTCGCTGTGGTGCACCCCGCCGCCGGCCACGATCAGCGGGCGCCGGGCGGCGCGCACGGCGGCCACGGCCGCGCTCAGCTCCACCGGGTCCGGCGCCGGGCGGCGCACGGTCCAGACGCGCTCGGCGAAGAACTCCTCCGGCCAGTCGTACGCCTCCGCCTGCACGTCCTGCGGCAGGGCGAGGGTGACGGCGCCGGTCTCGGCGGGGTCGGCCAGCACGCGCATCGCGTTCAGCGCGGAGGGGATCAGCGCCTCGGGGCGGGTGATCCGGTCGAAGTAGCGGCTGACCGGGCGCAGGGTGTCGTTGACCGACACATCGGCCTCCACCGGGTGCTCCAGCTGCTGCAGCAGCGGATCGGCGGAGTGCGAGGCGAAGTAGTCGCCGGGCAGCAGCAGCACCGGCAGGCGGTTGATGGTGGCGAGGGCGGCGCCGGTGACCAGGTTGGTGGCGCCGGGGCCGATGGAGGTGGTCACGGCCTGCGCGGAGAGCCGGTTGAGCTGGCGGGCGTGTCCGACGGCGGCGTGCACCATGGCCTGCTCGTTGCGGCCCTGGTGGAAGGGCATGAGGTCGCCGTACTCCACCAGTGCCTGGCCGATGCCGGCCACGTTGCCGTGGCCGAAGATGCCCCAGGTGCCCGCGATCAGCCTGCGCCGCACGCCGTCGCGCTCGGTGTACTGGGCGGCGAGGAAGCGCACCAGGGCCTGGGCGGTCGTCAGTCGGCGGGTTGCGGGGCTCATAGGGACCTCTCCGGTGCGGTGTAGAGGGGCAGTCGGGGATCGACCGGCTGGTCCGGCCAGGTGTCGCGGATCCAGGCGTGGTCGGGGTGGTCGCAGATCAGCCAGGCGCGCTCGGCCTCCGGGCCCGCCATGACGTTGAGGTAGTACATGTGGTGGCCCGGCACGGCCATGGACGGCCCGTGCCAGCCGTCGGGGATGAGCACGACGTCGCCGTCGCGCACCTCGGCCAGTACGTCCGTCTCGCGCCCCGGGCCCGAGGGGGAGACCCGCTGGTAGCCGAGGCCGGGGATGTTCCCGTGGGGCGCGAACTCGAAGTAGTAGATCTCCTCCAGCACGGACTCCTCGCCCGGCCGGTGCTCGTCGTGCTTGTGGGGCGGGAACGAGGACCAGTTGCCGCCCGGCGTGAGCACCTCGACCGCGATCAGCTTGTCGCAGTCGAACACCCCGGCCGCGCCGAAGTTGTTCACCTGCCGCGAGCAGTTGCCGGTGCCGCGCAGCTCCACGGGGACGCCGGAGGCCGGCCCGTAGCGGGCGGGCAGGCGCCGGGTGCAGCGGGCGCCGGTCAGGGCGAAGCGTCCGCCCCGGACGGAGGTGATGGTGGCGCGGGCGTCGCGGGGGAGGTAGGCGAAGTCGCTCACCCCGTCGAACACACTGGTGCGGCCGGTCAGCTCGAAGGTGTCGTGGCCGAAGTCGTCGGCGGTGGCGACGGTGCAGCCGCCGGCCAGCGGCAGCACGATCCACTCGCTCTCGCCGGTGTCGAAGGTGTGCGTCCCGCCCGGCGCGAGCTGCAGCACGCGCAGGCTGGAGAAGCCCCAGCCGGCCGACTCGGGAGTGACGTCGACGAGATAGGGGCCGGCGTGCGCCTTGCCCGCGGGAAGGTGATACGTCATGGGTTCCCTTTCGTCACGACGGGCGTCTCACAGCAGGCTGACGGCGGTGTCCACCGCCTCTTCCACACTGCCCTTCGCCGGGTAGAGCAGCGACCGGCCGACCACCAGCCCCCGCACCGTGGGCAGCCGCAGCGCCTTGCCCCAGCGCTCGTAGGCCGCCTCCTGGTCGCCCACCTCGCCGCCGAGCAGCACCACCGGCAGCGTGGAGGTGGCCAGCACCTCCGCCATGTCGTCGGCGTCGTCGGTGACGGGCAGCTTCAGCCAGGTGTAGGCGGAGGTGCCGCCGAGGCCGGAGGCGATGGCCACCGAGCGGGTGACGGCCTCGGCCGACAGGTCGTTGCGCACCCGGCCGTCGACGCGGCGGGAGATGAACGGCTCGACGAACACCGGCAGCCGGCGTGCGGCCATGGCGTCGATGGCGCGGGCGGTGGACTCCAGGGTGGTCAGCGAGCCCGGGTCGTCGTAGTCGATGCGCACCAGCAGCTTGCCGGCGTCGAAGCCGAGCCGCTCGATGTCCTCGGCGCGGTGGCCGGTGAAACGGTCGTCCATCTCGAAGGAGGCGCCCGCCAGGCCGCCCCGGTTCATCGACCCCATGACGACCTTGCCGTCCAGCACCCCGAGCAGCAGCAGGTCCTCGAGGATGTCGGCGGTGGCCAGCACCCCGTCGACTCCGGGCCGGGACAGCGCGCGGCACAGCCGGTCCAGCAGGTCGGCGCGGTTGGCCATGGCCAGCGGCCGGCCGTTCACACCGAGCGCGCCCCGGGCGGGGTGGTCGGCGGCCACGATCATCAGCCGCCCGCTGTCGCCGAGCAGCGGGCGGCGCACCCGGCGGGCGGCGGCCTCGGCGACGGCCTCGGGGTTGCGGGCCCGGACCGTGGTGAGGTCGGGGATGCTGAGGTTCAAGACAGGGCTCCGTTCAGGACTGGCTCGGCCGGCCCGTCGGGCTCGGCGCGGCGGCCCGGGCGAGAAGGTCCGTGATCTCCTGCTGCGTCGGCATGGCGGACGAGCAGGCGAGGCGGGAGGCGACGAGGGCACCGGCGGCGTTGGCGTGACGCATGGTCTCCTCCAGGGACCGTCCGGACAGCAGGCCGTGGCAGAGCGAGCCGCCGAAGGCGTCACCCGCGCCGAGGCCGTTGACCACGTCCACCGGCACCGGGGGCACCTCGGCCCGGGTGCCGTCGCGGTGCACGGCGAGCACGCCCTTGGGCCCCTGCTTGACGACCGCCAGCTCCACGCCGGCCGCGAGCAGCGCCTCGGCGCAGGCGGCGGGCTCGCGCACCCCGGTGGCGATCTCGCACTCGTCGAGGTTGCCGACGGCCACCGTGGCGTGCCGCAGGGCCTCGCGGTAGAACGGGCGGGCCTGGTCGGGGTCGCGCCAGAACATGGGCCGCCAGTCGAGGTCGAAAACGGTGGTGCCCGCCTTGGCGCGGGCCCGGAGCGCGTCCAGGGTGGCGGAGCGGCTCGGCTCCTCGCTCAGACCGGTGCCGGTGATCCAGAAGATGCCCGCCGCCCGGATCGCCTCCAGGTCCAGCTCGTGGGTGTGGATCTCCAGGTCGGGGGCCTTGGGCCGGCGGTAGAAGTACAGCGGGAAGTCGTCCGGGGGGAAGATCTCGCAGAAGGTGACCGGCGTCGGGTGGTCGGCGACCGGGGTCACCCAGCGGTCGTCGACGCCGAAGTCCTTCAGGGCCTGGTGCAGATAGGCGCCGAAGGGGTCGTCGCCGGTGCGGGTGATCACCGCGGTGGAGCGTCCCAGGCGGGCGGCGGCGACGGCGACATTGGCGGCGGAGCCGCCCAGGAACTTGCCGAACGTCTCCACCTGCGCCAGCGGCACACCGGTCTGCAGTGGGTAGAGATCGACCCCGATGCGTCCCATGGTGATCAGGTCGAAATACTGTGGTGAGTCGGCCATTGAGCGACGCTCCTCGAGGCTTTGGGGATGCGGGTCCCTGGGCGCCCTGCCACGGTGGGGGCGTGGTTCTCGGGAACCTGCCGCCTCCAAGGTGTAGGTCTCAGGGGGTGGCGCTGTCAATAGTTTGTACTTACATTCGGACTAGCTCGTGAAATGATGTCTTAACAAAGTATTGACAGAGGGCGCGTCAGGGGATTGGATCCGGTCCCAGCACGACAGCCGTTCTCCCTGGCAGACATCCGGAATCCGGTGGTTCCATCCGGACTCCGCAGGGCGCCGGTCCGGACCGCCGGACCCGCCCGTCATCCCTTCCCCGCGTAGCACAGTGAGGTGCAGGACAGATGGACCGCTCTTCTCACACCCGCTCCCGCAGAATCGCGCCGTTCGTCGCGGTGGCCGCGGCAGCAGCCCTGACCCTGGCCGGCTGCTCCAGCAGCTCCGGCGGCAAGAAGGCCGAGGAGGGCGGTGCCGACGCGTCGGCGGGCAAGGCCGACACGCCCCGCATGACGGTCGCCCTCGTCACCCACCAGTCGCCCGGCGACACCTTCTGGGACATCGTCCGCAAGGGCGCCCAGGCCGCCGCCGCCAAGGACAATGTCAAGCTCGTCTACTCCGCCGACCCGAACGCCGGCAACCAGGCCAACCTGGTGCAGAACGCGATCGACCAGAAGGTCGACGGCATCGCCGTCACCCTCGCCAAGCCCGACGCGCTCAAGGGCGTCATCGCCAAGGCGGAGAAGGCCGGCATCCCCGTCGTCGGCCTCAACTCCGGCGTCAGCGACTGGAAGGATCTCGGCCTGCTGGAGTTCTTCGGCCAGGACGAGAACGTCGCCGGCGAGGCCTTCGGCAAGAAGCTCAACGAGGTCGGCGCCAAGAACGCCGTCTGCGTCATCCAGGAGCAGGGCAACATCGGCCTGACCCAGCGCTGCGACGGCGTGAAGAAGACCTTCGAGGGCAAGCTGCAGATCCTCAACGTCAACGGCACCGACATGCCCTCGGTGAAGTCGACGATCACCGCCAAGCTCAAGCAGGACTCCTCGATCGACTACGTCGCCACCCTCGGCGCGCCCTTCGCGCTGACCGCGGTGCAGTCCGTGGAGGAGGCCGGCAGCAAGGCGAAGGTCGCCACCTTCGACCTCAACAAGCAGCTGACCAGCGCCATCCAGAACGGTGACATCACGTTCGCCGTCGACCAGCAGCCCTACCTGCAGGGGTACCTGGCCGTCGACGGTCTGTGGCTCTACAAGAACAACGGCAACTACAGCGGCGGCGGTGAGCAGCCGGTGCTGACCGGCCCTGCGTTCGTCGACAAGTCCAACGTCGACACGGTCGCCGAGTTCGCCGCGAAGGGCACCCGGTGATGAGCATGACCCAGCAGGCCCAGCCGGCGGTGACCACACCGCCGGCTCCCGGCCCGAAGGAAACCGACGGCCGGACGGCACGGCGCCCCCTGGCGCTGCGCCTGCTCGCCCGGCCCGAGGTCGGGGTGTTCCTCGGAGCCGTCGTCGTACTGATCTTCTTCCTGTTCGCCGCGCCGCCCGTGCGCGACGGCAGCTCCATCGCCAACATCCTGTACCAGTCGTCGACCATCGGGATCATGGCGCTGCCCGTGGCCCTGCTGATGATCGGCGGAGAGTTCGACCTGTCGGCCGGTGTCGCGGTGATCACCTCGGCGCTCACCGCCAGCATGCTCAGCTACCAGCTCACCCTGAACGTCTGGGTGGGCGTGATCGTCGCCCTCGCCGTCTCCCTCGGCATCGGACTGTTCAACGGCTGGATGCTGATCAAGACGGGGCTGCCCAGCTTCCTCGTCACCCTCGGCACCTTCCTGATCCTGCAGGGCGTCAACCTCGCGGTGACCAAGCTGGTCACCGGCAACGTGGCCACCGACTCCATCAGCGACATGGACGGCTTCGAGCAGGCCAAGGCGATCTTCGCCTCCACCTTCGACGTCGCCGGCGTCCAGGTGAAGATCACCGTCGTGTGGTGGCTGGTCTTCGCCGCCCTCGCCACCTGGGTGCTGCTGCGCACCAAGTACGGCAACTGGATCTTCGCCGTCGGCGGCAACAAGGAGAGCGCCCGCGCGGTCGGCGTCCCTGTCACCTTCACCAAGATCTCGCTGTTCATGCTGGTCGGCTTCGGCGCCTGGTTCGTCGGCATGCACAACCTGTTCTCCTTCAACACCGTGCAGTCCGGCGAGGGCGTCGGCCAGGAACTGATCTACATCGCCGCGGCCGTCATCGGCGGCTGCCTGCTCACCGGCGGCGCCGGCTCGGCGATCGGCCCGGTCTTCGGCGCCTTCATGTTCGGCATGGTGCAGCAGGGCATCGTCTACGCCGGCTGGAACCCCGACTGGTTCAAGGCCTTCCTCGGCGTGATGCTGCTCGGCGCCGTTCTCATCAATCTGTGGGTCCAGCGCACGGCGACCCGGAGGTGACCGCAATGACCGACAAGACCACCGGCACCCACGGGACCACCGTGCAGGACACCCCGGCGCACGGCGACCGCCCGCTGGTCGAACTGCGCGGCGCGGGCAAGTCCTACGGCAACATCCGCGCCCTGCACGGAGTCGACCTGGAGGTCCACCCCGGCCGGGTGACCTGCGTCCTCGGCGACAACGGCGCCGGCAAGTCCACCCTTATCAAGATCATCTCGGGGCTGCACCAGCACACCGAGGGCGAGTTCCTCGTCGACGGCGAACCGGTGCGCTTCTCCACCCCGCGCGAGGCCCTCGACCGGGGCATCGCCACCGTCTACCAGGACCTCGCCGTCGTCCCGCTGATGCCGGTGTGGCGCAACTTCTTCCTCGGCTCGGAGATGACCAAGGGCCCCTGGCCGCTGCGCCGCCTCGACATCGAGCGGATGAAGAAGACCGCCGACGAGGAACTGCGCAACATGGGGATCGTCCTCGACGACCTCGAGCAGCCCATCGGCACGCTCTCCGGCGGCCAGCGCCAGTGCGTCGCCATCGCCCGCGCCGTCTACTTCGGCGCCCGCGTCCTCATCCTCGACGAGCCCACCGCCGCGCTCGGCGTCAAGCAGTCCGGTGTGGTGCTGAAGTACATCGCCGCCGCCCGCGACCGCGGCCTCGGCGTCATCTTCATCACCCACAACCCGCACCACGCCTACATGGTCGGCGACCACTTCAGCGTGCTGCGCCTGGGCACCATGGAACTGTCCGCCGACCGCAGCGAGGTCAGCCTCGAGGAGCTGACCAACCACATGGCGGGCGGCGCCGAACTGGCCGCGCTCAAGCACGAGCTCGCCCAGGTCCGCGGCGTCGACGTCGAGGAGCTCCCCGAGGAGACGGACCTCAAGGCCTCCGCGGCCGCAACCCCGGAAGGAAAGTCCTGACATGGCAGTCGCGCTCGACCGCATCCGGGTCGGCTCCGCACCCGACTCCTGGGGCGTCTGGTTCCCCGACGACCCGCTGCAGGTGCCCTGGCAGCGCTTCCTCGACGAGGTCGCCGAGGCCGGCTACGAGTGGATCGAACTCGGCCCCTACGGCTACCTGCCCACCGACCCGGCCCGCCTCAAGGACGAGGTGAGCAGGCGGAACCTGAAGGTGTCCGCGGGCACCATCTTCTGCGGGCTGCACCGCGGCCCCTCCGAGTGGGACTCCACCTGGGAGCAGGTCAGCCGGGTCGCCTCCCTCACCCAGGCCATGGGCGCCAAGCACCTGGTGGTCATCCCCTCCTTCTGGCGGGACGACAAGACCGCCGAGATCCTCGAACCGCCGGAGCTCACCACCGAGCAGTGGGGCCACCTCACCCGCGGCATGGAGCGCCTCGGCCACGAGGTGCGGGAGCGGTACGGCCTGGACATCGTGGTCCACCCGCACGCCGACACCCACATCGACACCGAGGAGCACGTCGAGCGCTTCCTCGACTCCACCGACTCCGACCTGGTCAGCCTCTGCCTGGACACCGGCCACTACGCCTACTGCGGCGGCGACAGCGTCAAGCTGATCGAGACCTACGGCGAACGCATCGGCTATCTGCACCTCAAGCAGGTCGACCCCGAGATCCTGGCCGACGTGGTGAAGAACGAGATCCCGTTCGGCCCCGCCGTCCAGCGCGGCGTGATGTGCGAACCGCCCGGCGGCGTGCCCGAGCTGGGCCCCGTCCTCACCGCCGCCCAGAACCTGGGCGTGGACCTCTTCGCCATCGTCGAGCAGGACATGTACCCCTGCGACCCGGACAAGCCGCTGCCGATCGCGGTGCGCACCCGCAGGTTCCTCCGCTCCTGCGGCGCCTGACCGCCGGCCCCGGCCGGCCGCGGGACCGCGGCCGCAGCCCGGCCGGGCCACCCGGACCCACCACAGCTCGACGACCAGAAAGGCCCACGCCATGAACCGTCGCGAGCCGCTCGGAGTCGCCGTCATCGGCACCGGACGCATGGGCGCCGACCACGTACGCCGCATCGACCGCGTCATCAGCGGTGCCCGGGTGGTGGCCGTGGCCGACACCGACGCCGAACGCGCCAAGGCCGTGGCCGCCACCGTCGACGGCTGCACCGCCCACACCGACCCGGCCGCCGCGATGGCGGCGGCCGGCGTCGACGCCGTGCTCATCGCCTCCCCGGGGCCGGCCCACGAGGCCGCGCTGCTCGCCGCGTTCGAGCGCGACCTGCCGGTGCTGTGCGAGAAGCCGCTCACCCCCGACGCGGCCGGCGCCCTGCGTGTGATGGAGGCCGAACAGGCCCTCGGCCACCGCCGGGTCCAGGTCGGCTTCATGCGCCGCTACGACGCCGAGTACGTGAAACTCAAGGCGCTGCTCACCTCCGGCCAGCTTGGCAGGCCGCTGATGCTGCACAACCGGCACCGCAATGTGGCCAGCCCGCCCTTCTTCACCAGCGCCATGCTGATCAGCGACTCCGTCGCCCACGAGGTCGACGCCACCCGCTGGCTGCTGGGCCAGGAGATCACCGCGGTCACCGTACTGCGCCCCACCCCGTCGAGCGGCGCCCCCGAGGGCCTGAGCGACCCTCAGTTCGTGATCCTGGAGACCTCCGGCGGCGCCCTGTCCGACGTGGAGATCTTCGTCAACTGCGGTTTCGGCTACCAGGTCCAGGCCGAGGTGGTCTGCGAACGCGGCACCGCCCGCATCGGCGACGGCCACGCCCTGATCACCAACATGGCCGGCCGCTGGGGCGGCATCATCGCACAGGACTTCACCGAACGCTTCGCCCAGGCCTACGACGACGAGGTCCAGGCCTGGGTGGACAGCACCCGCCGCGGCGAGGTCACAGGTCCCGGCACCTGGGACGGCTACGCCGCCGCGGCGGTCTGCGAGGCGGGCGTGCGGGCGCTGGAGCAGGGCGGCAGGGTGGATGTCGCCCTCGTCGACCGGCCCCCGCTCTACCGCTGAGCAGTACACGACTCGGGCCCGCCCCCTCGGCCGAGGGAGCGGGCCCGAGCCGTTGCGCCGGCCGTCAGTCCTGGCGGACCTCCTCGACGCGCACCGGCCGGTGCTCGGCCAGTGACAGCGTGCACGCCTCGGCGATCCAGCCCGCCTCCAGCGCGTCCGCCACCGTGCACGGCGAGGTCCTGCGGCCCGCCACGACCTCGGTGAAGGCGGCGAGTTCGGCGCGGTAGGCCTCGGTGAAACGGTCCATGAAGAAGTCGTGCGGGGTGCCCGAGGGGAAGGTCACCCCCGGCTCCACCGACCGCAGCGGCAGCTTGTCCTCCAGACCGACCGCGACGGAGTCCTCGAAGCCGTGGATCTCCATGCGCACGTCGTACCCCCGGCCGTTGTGGCGGGAGTTGGACACCACCGCGAGGGTGCCGTCGTCCAGGGTGAGCACCGCACCGGTGGTGTCGGCGTCGCCCGCGGCCGCGATGTAGTCGGCGCCCCGGTTGCCGCCGGCCGCGTACACCTCGGTCACCTCACGGCCCGTCACCCAGCGGATGATGTCGAAGTCGTGCACCGCGCAGTCGCGGAAGATGCCCCCGGAGGCGGCGATGTACGCGGCGGGCGGCGGCGCCGGGTCCAGGGTGGTGGAGCGCACCGTGTGCAGCGTCCCCAGCTCCCCGCCCCGCACCGCCTCGCGCGCGGCGACGAAGCCGGCGTCGAAGCGGCGGTTGAAGCCGATCTGCACCGGCACGTCGTGCCCCTCGACCGCCCTGAGGACCTCGACGCCCTCGGCCATGGTGCGGGCCACCGGCTTCTCGCAGAACACGGGCACCCCCGCCGCGACACAGGCGCGGATCAGACCCGGGTGGGCGTCCGTGGCGGCGGCGACCACCACGCCGTCCACCCCGGCCGCGAGCACGGCCTCGGGGGAGTCGGCGACCTCGGCACCGAACCGTTCCGCCGCGGCCTTGGCGGCGTCCGCGAACGGGTCGGAGACGACCAGCGACTCGACGGCACCGAGCCCGTGCAGGGTCTCGGCGTGGAAGGCGCCGATCCGCCCGAGACCGAGAATTCCGATACGCATGAGGTGTTGCTCCTTGAGAGGGGTGTGAACCGCGCCCCCTGGAACGGGGGGCGCGGAGCTGCGGGGGAGGGGCTCAGTCGAGACCGCCGAGCACGTTCTGGTCCCAGTCGATCACGGACCCGGTGACCACCCCGGAACGGTCCGAGAGCAGGAACACCACGAAGTCCGCGATCTCGTCCGGCTGCCCGAGCCTGCCCATCGGCAGCCGGGCGGCGGCACGCTCGCGCCAGTCGTCCCCGGCCCCGTGGAAGGTCCGCTGCGTCGCGTCCTCGCCCTCGGTGGCGGTCCAGCCGATGTTCAGGCCGTTGATCCGGATGCGGTCCCACCGGTGGGCGTGCGCCGCATTGCGGGTCAGACCCATCAGCCCGGCCTTGGCGGCGACGTACGGGGCGAGGAACGGCTGCCCGCCGTGCGCGGACGAGGTGATGATGTTGACGATCGTGCCGGGCGCCTCCCGGCGCACCATGTCGGCGACGGCAGCCTGCATGGCGAAGAACGGCGCCCGCAGATTGACCGCGATGTGCTGGTCGAACAGCTCCGGCGTGGTGTCCAGCAGCGTGCCGCGCGAGGTGAGCCCGGCCGCGTTCACCAGGCAGTCGACCCGGCCGTGGGCCCGCACCACCTCCGCCACCGACGACGTGGCCTGCGCGGTGTCGGCCAGGTCGGCGCGCACGAACATCGCCCTGCCGCCCGCGGCGGTCAGCTCCTTCGCCAGCGCCTCTCCCGGCCCGGGGCGCCGCCCGGTGAACGCCACCGCCGCGCCCTCGCGGACGGCGGCCCGCGCGACCGCGGCGCCCACGCCCTGGCTGCCGCCGTTGACCAGGACGACCTTGTCGTCGAGAAGTCCCATCACACACCTCGGCTCTCGCGCCGTGCACCGGCCGCCCGCAGCTCCTCCCGGAGCGCCTGCGCAGTCCATTCCTCGCGCAGCGCCCGCCGCACCAGGTCCGCCTGCGAGGGCGGGGCGAGACCGTCGACCGGCGGGTCCCGGTCCAGGTCGGTGGGGAAGGGGTAGCCCTCCGCGCTCGCGGCGATCACCCGCTCCAGCCACTCCTCGCCGGCCCCTTCCGCCTTGCGCTCGAGCAGCACCGGGTACACCGCGTTCACCACCGCCGCGCGGTCCACCGTCTCCATCGCCCGCCCGAACGCGGAGGACACCTGCAGCAGGTTGGCCATGCGCCGGACGCCCGCCGAGCGGTTGGCGCCGGCCGCGTGGAACAGCGCCGGGTTGAAGAACACCGCGTCGCCCTTGGCGAGCGGAAGCTGCACATGGTGTGCGGCGAAGTACTCCTGGAACTCGGGGCGGCGCCAGGCCAGATAGCCCGGCCCGTACTTCTGCGAGTGCGGCAGATACATCGTCGGGCCGGACTCCACCGGCATGTCGCAGTGCGCCACGGCGCCCTGGAGGGTGAGCACGGGGGAGAGGCGGTGCACATGCGGCGGATAGGCCGCTGCCGCCTCGTCGGAGAGGAAGCCGAGGTGGTAGTCGCGGTGCACGGTCTGGGCGGCGCCGCCCGGGTTGACCACGTTGATCTGCGAGGTGATCTGGTAGGCGGGCCCCAGCCAGGCCGCGGAGACCAGGGCGACCACCTCGTTGGCGTAGTAGTCGGCGAAGGTCTCCGGGTCGTGCAGGGCCGCCTTCTCCAGGGCGTTCCACACCCGGTCGTTGGCGCCCGGCGCGGCGAAGTGGTCCCCGGCCACGGTGCCCGCGGCGCGCTGGGCGGCGATCAGGGCGTCGAACACGGCGGTGGCCCGGTCCACCACGGCCGTGTCGGGGAAGGCGCCGCGGACGACCACGATGCCGGGGCCGTCGGCCAGGGCCGCCGCCAGCTCCGCCCTGATCTCCTCCCGGCCGGCGCCGAGCAGCCGTCCGGCGTCGTAGAGGAGCACCCCGTCGCGCACCTCGGTGGCGTGGGGATGGGCGGTGAGCTCGGTCGGCTGCTCGACGAGTGCGCGGAAGGCGTCCAGGTCAGGGGTGAAGGACATCGTCGTCCCCCTCGGGTCACGGAGTGGCTCGGTTCTGTCATTCTTGTCAGTACAAACCCCTCGAACAACCAGCAGCGAGCCATCAAAAACCCCTCAGGGAGCCGGCGCATGGGACACCCCTTCCCGATCCGGGAGATCGCACGTCAGGCCGGGCTGAGCGAGGCCACCGTCGACCGGGTGCTCAACCACCGGGGCGGGGTGCGGGAGAGCACCGCGCGGGAGGTGCACCGGGCGATCGCCGACCTCGACCGGCAGCGCACCCAGGTCCGCCTGGTCGGCCGCACCTTCATGGTGGACATCGTGATGCAGGCCCCGGAGCGCTTCTCCACCGCCGTACGGGCCGCGCTGGAGGCCGAACTCCCCTCGCTGCACCCGGCCGTGGTCCGCTCCCGCTTCCACTTCCGGGAGACCGGCCCGGTGGCGGAGCTGACCGCGGTCTGCGACCGGATCGCCCGGCGCGGCTCCCAGGGCGTCATCCTCAAGGCCCCGGACGTCCCCGAGATGTCCGAGGCCGTGGCGCGCCTGGCCGCCGCGGGCATCCCGGTGGTCACCCTGGTGACCGATCTGCCCGCCAGCGCCCGCGTCGGCCACGTGGGCAGCGACAACCGCGCGGCCGGCGCCACCGCCGCCTACCTCATGGGCCAGTGGCTCGGCGGCCGTCCCGCCCATGTGCTCACCAGCCTCAGCAGCGGCTTCTTCCGCAACGAGGAGGAGCGCGAGATGGGCTTCCGCAGCGTGATGCGCGCCCGCCACCCCGAGCACACCCTGGTCGAGATCGCCGAGGGGCAGGGCCTGGACGCCGAACAGTACGACCTCGTACGCGCCGCCCTGGACCGGGACCCGCACATCCGCGCCGTGTACTCCATCGGCGGCGGCAATGTCGCGACCCTGCGCGCCTTCGAGGACGCCGGGCGCGTGTGCGAGGTCTACATCGCGCACGACCTCGACCACGACAACACCCGGCTGCTGCGCGAGCACCGCCTGTCCGCCGTCCTCCACCACGACCTCAGGCACGACCTGCGCGAGGCCTGCCACCTGGTGATGCGCGCCCACGGCGCCCTGCCGCCCGCCGGGCCCGTCCTGCCCTCCCCGATCCAGGTGGTGACGCCCTACAACATGCCGCCCGCCGCCCCGCCCCGGACACCCGCCGTCTGACGCCGTGTCACACCAGCCTCGGCGGGGAAACGCTGCTTAACGTCGTGCGCATGAGGAAACGCACCGCTGACGGCGGTCCCGAGCGACTGGTGGCGCTCGCCGACGGCGTCTTCGCCATCGCCATCACGCTGCTGGTCCTTGACCTCACCATGGAGCCGGGCCTGAGCGACGAGCAGTTCCACGAGGCCCTGCGCGAGCTGCTGCCCAACCTGGGCGCCTACGCGATCAGCCTGGTGGTGCTGGCCGGCTTCTGGCGCGACCACCGCATGCTGTTCAACTCCGTGCGGCAGGTCGACTCGCAGGTGATCACGCTGACCCTGCTCGGGCTGGGTCTCGCCGCGCTGGTGCCCTTCCCGACCGTCCTGGTCTCGGAGTACGCCCGCGAGAGCATCTCGGTCGTCGTCTACTCGGCGGTGGTCGCCGCCCTCGGCGCCGTCCACCTCGCGCTGCTGCTCCTGATCAGCAGGCGGCCCTGGCTGCGCAACGAGGAGGAGCAGCGGGGCGATGTGACCATCTCCGCGCTCGACATGGGCCTGACGGTGGCCGTGTTCGTCGTGACCATCCCGCTGGCGCTGGTCATCGGGTCCTCGGCCATGTGGTGGTGGCTGGTCCTGATCCCCGTCAAGGTCTGGCTGGGCAAGCGGGCCGAGGAGGCCCGCTGACCGTCACGCCCCCGCGACCGCGACCCAGCCGCCCTGCTGTGCCGACCGGATCATCGCGTCCAGCGCGGCCGCGCTGTGCACCGCGTCGGCGAGCGTGGCGCCGTGGGGCGTGCCCTCGGCCACGGAGCGCAGGAAACGGTGGGCCTCGATGACCTTCAGGTCGTCGTAGCCCATGGCGTTGGCCGCCCCCGGCTGGAACGCGCCGAACTCGCCGTCGCCCGGCCCCACGTACACGGTGCTCACCGGCTGGTCCTGGTAGGAGGTCCCGCGGCTCACGCCCAGCTCGTTCATCCGGCGGAAGTCCCAGAACACCGCCCCCTTGGTGCCGTGCACCTCGAAGCCGTAGTTGTTCTGCTCGCCCACCGACACCCGGCACGCCTCCAGCACTCCCCGGGCGCCCGAGGCGAACCGCAGCAGGCAGTTCACATAGTCCTCGTTCTCCACCGGGCCCAGCTCGCCGCCCGCGGCGCGGGAGTGGCCCGCCGTGGCGCCCACCGGACGGGCCCGCTCGGGCACGAACACCGCGGTGTCCGCGGCCAGGGACTCGATGTCCCCGAGCAGGAACCGGGCCAGGTCCGCGCCGTGCGAGGCCAGGTCGCCCAGCACCCCGCTGCCGCCCCGCTCCCGCTCGTACCGCCAGGTCAGCGCGCCCTCGGGATGGGCGGCGTAGTCGCTGAACAGCCGGAAGCGGACATGGGTGACGGCGCCGATCTCACCGGAGGCGATCAGCTCCCGGGCCGCTTCCACCGCCGGAGCGTTGCGGTAGTTGAAGCCGACCGCGCCCTGCACACCCGCCTTCGCCGCCGCGTCGGCCACCGCGCGGGCGTCCTCGCTGGTCAGGCCCACCGGCTTCTCGATCCAGATGTGCTTGCCCGCCTCGGCCATGGCCACGCCGATCTCCCGGTGCAGGAAGTTCGGCGCGGTGATGCTGACCGCCCGCACCCGCGGATCCGCGGCCACCTCGCGCCAGTCCCGGGTCGTGGAGGCGAACCCGAACTGCGCCGCGGCCTCCTCCGCCCGGCCGGGCACCTCCTCCGCCACGGTCACCAGTTCCGGGCGCACGGCGAGCTGCGGGTAGTGGTGCCGCACCCGCGCGTACGCCTGGGTGTGCACCCGCCCCATCCAGCCGAATCCCACGACGGCGACACCGAGCGTATCCACCATTGAGCGCCTTCCCTGGCTTGCCGGGCTTCCTCGGGCCGCTGTTTGGACCGTTCCAGAAGCTGTCCACGCCACAGTGGAGGCCGCTCGGCCGCTCTGTCAAGGCCCTGCGGAGGCTTTGACAGGGCGGTCCGTGGCATGGAACGGTCCATCCATGAGACCGCCGACGATCCGCGACGTGGCCGAACGGGCCGGGGTGTCCAAGTCGCTGGTCTCGCTGGTGCTGCGCGGCTCCGACCAGGTGCGCCCGGAACGGCGCGAGGCCGTGCTGCGCGCCGCCCGCGAGCTCGGCTACCGGCCCAACGCCGCAGCCCGCAGCCTCAGCGAGCGGCGCACCCGCACCGTCGGCGTCCTCCTCAACGATCTGCGCAACCCCTGGTTCGTCGATCTGCTCGACGGCCTCAACTCCCTGCTGCACGCCGGCGGCCTGCGCATGCTGCTCTCCGACGCCCGCCTCAACCGCCGCACCGGGCAGGACCCGGCCGACCCCCTGCTGGATCTGAGGGTGGACGGGCTGGTCGTGGTCGGCACGCTGCCCGACCCGGCGGCGCTGGAGCCGGTCGCCGCCCGCATCCCGGTGGTGCTGGCGGGCGCCCGGGAGGAGGTGCCGCCCGGCGTGGACGTGGTCGCCGGCGACGACGAGCACGGCGTCCGCCTGGTCACCGAGCACCTGATCGGGCTCGGGCACCGGCGCGTCGCGCACATCGCCGGATACGGGGCCGTGGGCGAGCTGCGCCGGCGCAGCTTCGAGGAGACGATGCGCCGGCACGGTCTGGCCGACGGGGCGCTGGTGACGCCGGGCGACATGACCGAGGAGGGCGGCTACCGCGCCGCCGTCCGGCTGCTGAGCCGCGCCGACCGGCCCACCGCGATCCTCGCCGTGAACGACATCGCCTGCGTCGGCGCCCTGTCCGCGGCCGGCGAGCTGGGCCTCGACGTCCCCGGGGACGTCTCCGTGGCCGGCTACGACAACACCGGCCTCTCCCGGCTGCGCCACCTGTGGCTGACCACCGTGGACAACGCGAGCCACGAGGTGGGCCGCCGCGCCGCCCGCTGCCTCCTGGACCGCCTGGAGTCACCCGGCGGGCCGGGCGGACTCCACCTGGTCGGACCGGCGCTGCAGATCCGCGGAACCACGGCGGCCCCCGGCGGTACGGGGTAGCTCCCCCGCGGCAAGGGCCGGTGCGGCCGGCCCCGGACGGTCTCAGCCGAAGTGGATGTCGTACGCCTTGCGCAGGGTCTCGTGCACGGTCCAGGTGGTCCGGTCGCCCTCGCGCAGCACGGCCATGTCGCCGGGGCCCACGTGCAGCGTCGGACCGTTCTCCACCTCGATGGTCGCCGAGCCGCTGATCACCACGAACAGCTCGTCCGCCTCGGTGTCGGTGACGACCCCGGGGGTGATCTGCCAGATGCCCCGGATCCGCTTGCCGTCCGGCGACTCCCAGACGACCTTGCCGGTCACCTCCGGCGAGCCGGAGACGATCTGCTCCGGAGCGAGCGGCTCGGGGGAGAGCTCGGCGTCGGGGATGTGGACGATGAAGCTGGACTGGGTCATGTGGCGACGGTAACCGGTGCCGGCGCGCACACAGGGGCGACAGAGTGCGCGGAATCGGACGCCGGGGCCCGACACAACGTCGTGTTCCACTCCCGCGGATGTTGTAGGGTTGACCTGCGCGTTCGCCGGGGCGTCCCGGCCGCGCGACGGGACGTGGCGCAGCTTGGTAGCGCACTTGACTGGGGGTCAAGGGGTCGCAGGTTCAAATCCTGTCGTCCCGACGGGCGAGCGAGTCGCCAGAACTCGGACGAAGGGCCCGTCTCACTCCGGTGAGACGGGCCCTTCGTGCTGTCCGCGGGGCCGGCCGTGGGCCGGACGGGGGAGTCGCGCATGCAGCGGACCCATGCCGGACCGAGCCTGGGATCATGAGCATCCGTCCCTGGGTGAGGGTCGGGCCTCCGGACAGCCGGGGCCTGCGCCGCATCGTCGTGGGCAGCGAGACCGTGGGCAGCGTCTGGTCCCTGACCGAGCTGCGGCGCCTGCTCACCCGCCTGGGATACCCGGAGAACCTGGACCTCGACGACCCCGGCCAGGTGTTCTGGAGCGGCGGCGGCAGCAGCACCTGGCCCGACCGCCCGTGGCGCCGGCGCGCCACCACCGTCCTGATGACCGCCGGGATGCTCGCCTCCACGATCCTGCACATGCTGATCGGCTGGCCGGACGCCCTCGGCGCGCTCACCTTCGCCCAGCGGGTCACCGGAGCCGTGTTCGTGCTCTCCGCCGTGGTCCTGGGCGCGGCGACCGTGGCGGCGGTGGACCACTGCGGGCGGCGGCGCAGCAGAGCCTCCGGGGCGCTGGTGCTGCTGGGGACGCTGATCACGCTGGCCACCACCGGCCTGCTGCTGTTCATGTGGTTCGAGGAGACGGAGTTCACGCCGTATCTGCTGATCTTCGCGCCGCTGTGGTGCTGGGCCATGTGGGCGCTGTGGCTCCTGGTCAGGGAGCGCGCCTGGCAGGCGCTGCCCCGGCCCAGAACCTTCGCCGCCGGTGTGGTGGTCACGGCGCTGCTGTCCGCGGTGAGCCTGGCGTACTCGACCATGTACCAGCCGGTGTCGGCGCCCGTGCACATCGCCCTGAAGGCCGAGTTCGGCACGCCACGGCCCGACCCCAGGCACCCCTATGTGCACGTGCCGCTGAAGCTCTCCATGAAGAACGACGGGGGCATCCCGGCCTACGTCCTCATCGACGACTACTCGGTCTACGGGCGGACCGCCGAGTACGGCAGCGGGAGCGACCGGGTCAGGGAGTGGCGCAAGAGCCTGGACGCGGCGGGGGCCGGCGAGGCCGAGCGCTATGTGGACCAGCTGCAGTACACCCCGATCAGCAGCGGGCTCTTCTACCGTCCCGGCGACTCGCTGGACGTGGGGCAGCGGTTCGAGCTGCAGCGCGTCGTCCAGATCCCCAGGAACGCCGAGTTCGACGAGATCAACGTCTTGCTCCAGGTCACCTTCATGAGGAAGGACCGGGGCAGGATCGACGCGCGGGAGCTGCGCCAGGTGCACCGGTCCTGGGACCGGAGCAGCCCGCACTACTGCGCGGTGGAGGAGTGCGGGGAGCAGCTGGTCTTCCACGGCCGGGTGCGGCACAACAACAACCTCATCAATGTGACCCGCACCCCGAGGTACGTGACGGCGGTCTGGGCGCCGGACCAGTCACCCCGGTACTCCGTCTCGTCATTCCACTTCCGGGGGCCGGTCGCCCGGTCGGAGGAGAGGAGGGAGGACACCCGGTACGGCGTGGCCACCACGCATGTCGACATGTCGGTACCCGTCGTCGAGCTGCTGGGCGGAGCCGGTGAGTGACGCCGGCTGCCGTCCCTGCGCCGCCACCTCCTGGGCCAGGGCGAACCAGGTGCCCGTCCCGACCCCCTGCCCGTCGAGGAGCCGGGACGACTGCAGGCACTGCAGTCCCGGGGTGCCGATCGTCGCGATGAGATCGCTCGCCGGTACCACCTCTTCGGCGAGCCGGCTGATGAGCCGTGCGATCTCGAACCGGGCCTCGTCGTGCTCGTCGTTGCGCAACTGGGCGTACACCTCGAGGGCGGCGGGCTCGGCCCGTTCGGACTTCCAGTAGTCCTTGACGCCCTTCTCGGCCCAGCCCGCGGGGCCGATCTGCCCGAGCTCACCCGCGAGCTTCCGGTCGGAGACCGATGCGAACACGGCGTCGGTGCACCGTTCGGCGGCCTCGCCGAGGCCCGTGTCGGGCAGACCCCGGGCCACGGCCTCCTCCCCGAGCAGCTTCTTCAGCCGGCGCAGCTGCTCGTTCAGCTCCTTGCGCGCCTCGGCCCGCTCCTCCCCGGACCTGGTGGGGTCGTTGGCCTCCTCCAGGGCCCTGCTGCCCTCGTCCGTGGCGTCGGCCAGGTCCTTGCGCGTCCCGTCGGAGGTCTCGGACTGGGCGATGGTGCTCAGGCCGACCCCTATCCGGCCGGCGGGCCGGAGCCCTTGCCTCGGGGCACCCGTCAGAAGCGCCTTCGGCTCGCCGTCCATCGTCAGAGCGCCGGTCAACTGCCGTATGGTGCGCGCCAGACGCTGCCGCACATCCTCCGGCGTGCCGGGATCGGCGATCAGCTCGAGAACGGCCGCCGACCGGCGCAGGACCACCACCGCCATGGCCCGCTGCTCGGGCGGCACCTCGGGGTCGCCGGCCACGTCCAGGGCGGAGACCAGCCGCCTGACGGCGGCGACGAGGTCCTTGCGGACGTCACCGGGGATGCCGGAGGCATTGATCGTCTTCAGGACGCCGGCGAGTTCCCGGGCGGTCCCGACGATCCCCTCCCGCTCCTGCGGCGAGGTGCGGGCGCTCGAGGTCTTCTCCAGAAGAGACGTCAACTGCTCGACACTGGCCGTGAGTTCCCCGGGCGCCTCGGCGGCGAGGTTCCTCAGTTCCTCGGTCACCTCGTCGACTTCCCGCTTCTGCTCCGCCACGGCGGCGGCCGCCGTCCGCGTGCCGTCCTTCTTCTTTCCGTCCTGATCGTCCCCGTCGGACCCTCCGTCGTCCCCGCTGTCCCCGTCCCCTCCGCCGTCCCTTTCTCCGTCCTTCTTCTCCTCGTCGCCGTCGCCCCCGGTGGTCCCCCCGTCGTCCCCCGGACCGACCTCGCCCTCGTCCGAAGAACCGTCGGAGGGGCTGGTGGGGCCGGGGTCGGTGTCCGGCGGATCCGCTGTGCCGGAGGGTGTGGCGGGCGGCGGTTCGGTGCTGTCGGCCTCCGCCGGCGGCTCGTCCGCGGACGGTGGCGGCGCCGTCCGCGCGGATGCGCCGCCGGCGGCGCTCCCTTCCGCCGCCGGAGCCGCCAGGGCCGTCGTGACGCCCGCCGGCAGCGCGAGCACCGCGGCCACCGCGGATGCGCAGACCCGGTATGTGACAGGCCGGCGGGAGGAGATGGCCATGGCGGTTCCCGATGCGTTCTGCGGTGTGCTGCGCGTCCTCGCGGGCGATGGCCCCTGCGGGCGTCGGCCTTCGCGGGCGGCGCTGCGACGGGACGCGAGACGAGGGCCGGGCGGCGCAATGCCGTTACATCTCCACTGTTCACCCGCACGCCGCCCTCCGCAACGCGAGGCGGCCGGGGCCCGGGACGGGGCGTCAGGCCGCCCCGAACGCCGTGAACGCCCAGCCCGTCGCCTGGTGCACCGCGTCGCCCGGCAGGGCGGCCCGCGCGTCGCGCAGGGCCTCGGCCAGGGACAGGCCCGCGCCGAGGCCCTTGTGCAGGGCCAGCATCAGCGGGACCACCGCCGCGTCGTTGACCGGGGCGCTGCACGCCACCACGCCCGCGGTGCCGAGCGGCAGCAACGCGGTGACCAGCCCGAGGAGTTCGTCCGCGCCGACGGCGGCGAAGCGGGCCGTGTCGCAGCAGGACAGGATGATGCGGTACGGGCTGCGGTCCAGGCGCTCGAAGTCGTGCACGATGAGCGGCCCGTCCTCCATCCGCAGAGAGGAGAACATCGGCCCGTCTGCGCGGAACGCGCCGTGCGCCGCGATGTGGGCCAGCGCCGCACCGTCCAGCTCCGCGAGCACCCGCGGCACCGTCGCACCGTCGTGCTCCAGGACGGTGGCGGCGCCGTAGCGGTCCGCCAGTTCGGGCACCTCCGCACCTCCGGTCGCGAGCCCCGGGCCGCGCACCAGCACCTGCCGGCCCCCGGGCGGCGGCACCGTCCGCTTCGCGCGCAGCCAGCTGCTCGCCGACGGCGACACACTGAGCACCCGGTCCCGCAGGGACGGCAGCAGCGCCCACGGCACCCGGTGCAGCCGCCCCGGCGGCACGATCACCAGCGGGCCGCCGCCCAGGTGCTTTGCCGCCGGGCCGAGCAGCAGCTCCTCCAGGCGCCGCCCCGCGGCCTCCACCAGCGGCAGCCGCGCCGCCGCCCCCGGATGCGCCAGCCGTCTCAGCCCCGCCTGGACGTGCTCCGCCTCGGTCTCCGCCGCCGTGAGCAGCCCCGCCTCGAACCGCCGCACCCGGCCCCGCGCGCACACCAGCACCTGCACCCGGCCGTCCAGTACGGCGAGTTCCACCAGCGTGCTGTCGTCGCCCAGATGCCGCAGCAGGGTGCCCACGTCGAACCGGTCGCCGTCGCCCGCCGCCTCGCCGCGCATGTGCAGGGTACGGGAGCGGATCTCCCGCTCCAGGCGGCGCTGTTCGCGTTCCAGCGCGGGCACGGGCCGGCCCTCCTGGCGGGCCTCCTCGGCGCGGGCGGCGATCTCCCGGTAGGCGGTCATACCGCTGAGCAGCGCCGGGTCGGCCGGCGGCCGGGTGGGCGGGGCGGACAGGACGGTGGCCCGCCAGCGCTCGCTCCACACCAGCAGCCGCCGCGGACCGCCGGAGGCCAGGCAGGCCTGCTGCGCCAGCGCCGCCAGCTCGGCGCCCTGCGCGGTGGCGCGGGCACGCAACTCCGAGGCGCCCAGCGTCATCCGGTGGTCGTCGAGCACGTCGAGGCCGCGCCGGCAGGCCTCCAGCACGCCCCGTGCGGAGCCGGCCGCCCGGGCGCGCAGCGCCTGCGCCGCCCAGCCGGTCATCCGGGCCAGCGGGGGACCGCCGCGCCGGCTGCGGGCGGCGACGGCGAGGTGCCGTTCCGCCTCCTCCGCCCGGCCGAGCTCCAGGGCGATCCGTCCGGCGAGCAGATAGGCCTCCGGCGCGGCCGGGGCGCCCAGCGCCGTCAGCTGCCCGGCCACCGCCGCCGCGGCCGCCACCAGCCGCCCGGAGCGGCGGCCCGCGGCGTGCCGGGCCTCGGTCAGCACCAGCCGCGCGTGCGCCTCCCACCAGGCGCGGTGCTGGCGGGCGAACAGCCGCACCGCGAGCCCCGCGCGGTCCGTCGCGGTGTGCGGGTCGCCGGCCAGCCGGGCCGCCCGCGCCGCGGCCAGCAGCAGCTCCGCCTTGCGGGTGGACTGCCCGCCGATCCCGTCCAGCACCTTGATCGCGGCGTCCGCCTCGGCCAGTGCCTCGGCGGCGAGACCGGCCGCCATCAGCACCTCGCAGCGGCGGATGCTCAGCATGAACGTCGGCGTGCCGAGCTTGGCGTAGCGTTCCTCCGCCTCGTCGAGCAGCCGCAGCGCGGCCGGGACGTCACCTGCGCGGAACGCCGCAAGGCCCCGGCTCTCCACCGCGTCCGCCTTGTCGTGCTCCTGTCCCGTGGTGTCCCACAGCGCTTCGGCCGCGGTGAAGTCCGCGTCCGCCCGGTCCACCGCGCCCAGCGCCAGATGCACCGTCGCCCGCAGGGTCAGCGCCCGCGCGGTCCAGATCACGTCACCGGCCTGGCGCAGCACGGGGATCGCCCGCCGCACGTCCTCCAGGGCCTCCCGGTGGTGCCCCAGCACCCACCAGGAGTACGCCCGCCTGAACAGCACCCGCGCCCGGGTGTGCCCGGTGCCGCGCTCCACGCCCCGGCCGAGGGCGTCCATGCCCTGCCGGGTCCGCCCGGCGTGCACCAGCGCGACCCCGAGGGTGGCCAGGACGTCCGCCTCCCGCTCGGCGGAACCGGCGCGCGCCGCCCAGTCCCGGGCCCGGCGCAGATGCCGCAGCGCAAGCCGCAGATCGCCGAAGTCCCGCTGCCAGATGCCGATGACCTGGTGGGCGACGGAGGCGTGCAGCGGCGCGGGCCGCCCGGCCAGCACCCGGCGTGCCCCGGCCAGGGCCTCCTGGGGCGCGGCGAACACCATCGGAAGCAGTTCCTGCACCGCGTCGTCTCCCGCAGTCACCCCACGGATGGTAGTGCTCCGCAACCGCGGCCCACAGATTCGACGTTGTATCAAACGGCCGCCCGCCGGCTCTGATTGACGAAAAGCCCGGCGGCCGTCATGCCGCCGTCGCCCCTGCGGAGGACATCTCATGGCACCACAGCGATTCCGCGAGCAGTTCGCCCAGATCCAGCGCTCGATGCCCGACGTCCCCCTGGCGATCGGCCCCGACGACGCGGGCCAGTTTTTCTACGAGAAGGGCGTCGTGCTCGCCCGCGACGGCGAGGACGCCCGCATCGTCGAGGACACCGTGCGGCAGCACTTCGCCACGTTCGCGGGACTCCCCGCCGACCGGGTGGAGCGGGTGAGCCCGGAGACCAACCGCTCCGGCATCACCCGGATCCGGGTCGCCGACCCGGGGGAGGGCGACGGCAGCGGCGACCCGGCGGTCGCGAACGCCCTGCGGGCGCTCACCGCGACCGAGGGCCGGGCCGGACGCCGGCTGATCAGCCGCAACCACGTGGTGCACATCGCCGTCAATGCCTGCCCGGGCGACGAACCGGTGCCCGTCCCCGCCTCCGGACAGCCCAACCCGGCCCCCGCGGAGGGCCCGCACGACCCCGGCACCGCCGTGGGCGTGCTGGTGATCGACACCGGGCTGATGCACGACTACCGCTCCTACCCGCCACTGGCCCACACCCGCGGCGACGCCCAGGTCCAGGAGTGCGACGAGGACGGCGTGCTGCGGCAGTACTGCGGCCACGGCACGTTCATCGCCGGTCTCGTCGCCGCCGTCGCCCCCCACACCGAGATCACGGTGCGCAATACGCTCAACGACGCCGGCGCCGTCCTGGAGTCCGAGTTCGGCGAGAAGCTCTTCGAGGCCGTCGAACGGGACGGCTGGCCCGACATCATCAGCCTCTCGGCCGGCACCGCCAACGGCCGCACCGACGGACTGCTCGGCGTCGACGCGTTCATGGAGGAGCTGCGCGAGCGGCACACCCTGCTGGTCGCCGCCGCGGGCAACAACGCCGGCGCCATGCCGTTCTGGCCCGCCGCCTACGCCACCCTGCCCGGCTACGAGAACGCCGTGCTGTCGGTGGGCGCGCTGCGCAGCGACGGCGAGTACGGCGCCTGCTTCACCAACCACGGCCCCTGGGTGCGGGTGTACGCGCCGGGCGAGCGCCTGACCGGTCCGCTCACCGGATTCGACACCCCCGTGCCGTACGTGTACCAGCACTCCACCTACGAGGAGTGCCGCTACGGCTTCTCCTACGCCTGCACCTGCAGCCACCCGCGGCACACCGGCGTGCTCAGCGAGGAGAACGGCTCGGCCAAACCGGACCAGGTGATGTTCGAGGGGCTGGCCCAGTGGAGCGGCACCTCCTTCGCGACCCCGGTCGTGGCCGGACTGATCGCGGCGCACATGACCGCGCAGGCGGAGACCGACCCGCGCAAGGCCCGGCGGCAACTGCTGGACGCGGTCACCGAGTTCGCCGAGGTCCGCGGCGCCCGCGTTCCCGCGCTGCTGCCGCCGACCTGGCGGCCTGCGCCGGTCGTGCAACCGTCCGCCCGCCCATGAGGACCGGAACGCTCCCCTCCGCGGCGTACGATGACGTGTCGTACACGAGGGGTGGGACCGTGGACCGTACTGATGTCGGCGCGTTGGTCCAGTCCGCCGCCGACGGGGACGCGGCGGCCTGGAAGGCGATCGTGGAGGGGCTCGGCCCCCTGGTCTGGTCGGTGGTGCGCGCCCATCGGCTCTCCGAGGCGGACGCGCACGAGGTCAGTCAGACCGTCTGGTTCCGCTTCGCCCAGCATCTGGGCCGGCTCAGGGAACCGGACAAGGCGGGCGCCTGGCTGGCCCGCACGGCACGGCACGAGTGCCTGAAGGTGATCCGCAACCAGCGGCGGCTGACGCTGACCGACGATCCGCTGCTGCTTGACCGGGTGAGCGAGGAGGGCGTACCCGAACAGGCGCTGCTGGAGCAGGAGGAGGCGGCCGCGCGCAACGAGCGGGTGCGGCGGCTGTGGCAGGAGTTCGAGGAACTGGGCGAGCGCTGCCGCCAGTTGCTCAGGGTGCTGATCGCCTCCCCGCCGCCCAGCTATCAGGAGGTGTCCGCCGCGCTCGGTATCGCGGTGGGCAGCATCGGACCCTTGCGCCAGCGCTGCCTGCGCCGGCTACGGGCCCGGCTCGAATCACGGGGGACAGCGTGAACGGCATGGACGACGCACTCAACGGCGAAGGCTTCGACGGCGAGGAACTCCACGGCGAGGAAGTCCGCGGCGAGCCGGACGGCGAGCCCGGCGGCGCGTTCGACGGGCAACTCGGCGACGGACCCGCCGGCGGGGAACCGGACGACGGCTTCACGACGGCGCTGGAGGAGGAGCTGCGGCAGGCCGCCGCGGTCCTGGACCCGATGCCGCCGGAGCTGCTGCAGATCGCGGTCGACGCCTACGCCCTGCACGACCTCGAGGCCCGGGTGGCGGAGCTGACCTTCGACTCACTGGTCGACGCGCTGCCGGTGAGGGGCGTGACGGACGCGCCCCGGATGCTCACCTTCACCGCGGGCGAGGTCACGGTGGACGTCGAGGTCACCTCCGAGGGCCTGCTCGGCCAGTTGCTGCCGCCCCGCCCGGCCGGCATCGAGATCCTGAGCGGACCGCAGCCCGGCACCCCGGTGACGGTCGACGAGATGGGCCGCTTCACGATTGACCGCCCGCCCTCCGGCCCCTTCGCACTCCGTCTGCGCACCGGCTCGGACGTCATCACCACGGAGTGGCTGCGGGCCTGAGCCGGGCCCGTGCCCGCCTCATCCGCCGGTCAGCGCGAGACCGCGTCCACCAGCTCGGCCAGGGCCGAGACGAGGCCGCCCAGGCCCCCGCCGGCGGGGCCGCCCGGCTCGGTCATGTAGGTGTCCCGGCGGATCTCCACCATCAGCGCCGTGACCTCCGGCCGCCGGCGGTGGAACTCCAGCGGCACATAGGCGCCCGCGAACGGGCTGTCCAGGCCCGTGTCCCCGCAGGGGGCGAAGGCCCGCCGTGCGGCGTCGAGCAGCTCGGGCGGGGTGTGGAAGGAGTCGGTGCCCAGGCAGACGGCGGGGCGCGGTCCGTCGCCGTGCAGCTCGTAGGGGAGCGGTGCGCTCGGGTAGGAGTGCACATCGATGATCACGGCGCGGCCGGTGGCGGCGAGACGTCCGGCGACCGCCTCCGTCATGGCCTCGGCGTAGGGCCGGAAATAGCGCTCGATCAGCGGGGCGGGGTCGAAGTCCTCGTCCCGCAGCATGTCCTTGTGCGTGGTCCGCGTGTACACCGCCCCCATGCCCACCGCCAGCATCTCCTCCCGCTCGTCCGGGAAGCGCTCGGGGTCGACCACCAGCCGGGACAGCCGGTTCTCGAACCGCCAGGGGGTGAGGCCGGCCGCGCTCGCGGCCTCCTCGGCGAGCCGGGCGGTGTGCGCGTCGGTGATGTGGTCCAGCTCCCGCTCCAGCTCCGCATCGTCCAGCACGATCCCGGCCCGGACCGCGTCCGGTATCGCCCGCGCCGAGTGCGGCACATGAAGGATCACGGGCGAGTCGCCGGCGCCGGGAAGCAATGCGAAGGACGCGAAGGACGGGGGGACATCGGTCATACGGGCGCTCCAGGGTCGTGGTCGGTGCCGCACCGGAAGATCACCGTGCCACACGCCGCTGACAGTGCCGCAACGGACGGGCGCCCCGGCTCCGCGGGGACGGAGACGGGGCGCCCGGTCACTGCCCGTGTGACGACCGGCTTGCGGCGTCAGGCCAGCGAGGCCAGGGCCTGGTTCCAGGTGGCCGACGGGCGCATGACCGCGGAGGCCTTGGCCGGGTCCGGCTGGTAGTAGCCGCCGATGTCGGCCGGCTTGCCCTGGACGGAGATCAGCTCGTCGACGATCTTCTGCTCGTTGGCCGTGAGTGTCTCGGCGAGCGGGGCGAAGGCCTTGGCCAGGTCCGCGTCCTCGGTCTGGCGGGCCAGCTCCTGCGCCCAGTACAGCGACAGGTAGAAGTGGCTGCCGCGGTTGTCGATGCCGCCGAGGCGACGGGTCGGCGACTTGTCCTCGTTGAGGAAGGTCGCCGTGGCGCGGTCCAGGGCGTCCGCCAGGACCTTGGCCTTGGCGTTGCCGGTGACCTTCGCGTACTGCTCCAGGGACGGCACCAGCGCGAAGAACTCACCGAGGGAGTCCCAGCGCAGGTAGTTCTCCTTGATCAGCTGCTGGACGTGCTTGGGCGCGGACCCGCCGGCGCCGGTCTCGAACAGGCCGCCGCCCGCCATCAGCGGGACGATCGACAGCATCTTGGCGCTGGTGCCCAGCTCCAGGATCGGGAACAGGTCGGTCAGGTAGTCGCGCAGCACGTTGCCGGTGACCGAGATGGTGTTCTCGCCGCGGCGGATGCGCTCGACCGACAGCTTGGTCGCCTCGACCGGGTTGAGGATCCGGATGTCCAGGCCCTCGGTGTCGTGCTCCGGCAGGTACTGCTTGACCTTGGCGATCAGGTTGGCGTCGTGGGCGCGGGTCTCGTCCAGCCAGAAGACGGCCGGGTCGCCCGTGGCGCGGGCGCGGGTGACGGCCAGCTTCACCCAGTCGCGGATCGGGGCGTCCTTGGTCTGGCAGGCGCGGAAGATGTCGCCGGCCGAGACGGCCTGCTCGAGGACCACGTTGCCGTTGGTGTCCACCAGGCGGACGGTGCCGGTGGTGGGGATCTCGAACGTCTTGTCGTGGCTGCCGTACTCCTCGGCCTTCTGCGCCATCAGACCGACGTTCGGCACGGAGCCCATGGTGGCCGGGTCGTAGGCGCCGTTGGCGCGGCAGTCGTCGATCACGGCCTGGTAGACGCCGGAGTAGGAGGAGTCCGGCAGCACCGCCAGGGTGTCGTGCTCCTGGCCGTCCGGGCCCCACATGTGGCCGGAGGTGCGGATCATGGCGGGCATGGAGGCGTCGACGATGACGTCCGAGGGCACGTGCAGGTTGGTGATGCCCTTGTCGGAGTCGACCATGGCCAGGTCCGGGCCCTCGTTGAGCTCGGCGTCGAAGGAGGCCTTGATCTCCTCGCCCTCGGGCAGGTTCTCCAGCCCCTTGTAGATGCCGCCCAGACCGTCGTTCGGGCTCAGCCCGGCCGCGGCGAGCTTGTCGCCGTACTTGGCGAACGTCTTCGGGAAGAAGGCGCGCACCACGTGGCCGAAGATGATCGGGTCGGAGACCTTCATCATCGTGGCCTTCAGGTGCACGGAGAACAGCACGCCCTCCTGCTTGGCGCGGGCGACCTGCTCGGCCAGGAACTCGCGCAGCGCGGCGACCCGCATCACGGCGGCGTCGACGACCTCACCGGCCTGCACGGGCACGGACTCGCGCAGCACGGTGGTGGAGCCGTCGTCGCCCTTCAGCTCGATGCGCAGCGAGCCGGCCTCCTCGATGACGACCGACTTCTCCGTGGAGCGGAAGTCGTCCACGCCCATCGTCGCCACGTTGGTCTTGGAGTCGGGGGACCAGGGGCCCATGCGGTGCGGGTGGGTCTTGGCGTAGTTCTTCACCGAGGCCGGGGCGCGGCGGTCGGAGTTGCCCTCGCGCAGCACCGGGTTCACCGCGGAGCCCTTGACCTTGTCGTAGCGGGCGCGGATCTCGCGCTCCTCGTCGGTCTTCGGGTCGTCCGGGTAGTCCGGCAGCGCGTAGCCCTTGCCCTGGAGCTCCGCGATCGCGGCCTTGAGCTGCGGGATGGAGGCCGAGATGTTCGGCAGCTTGATGATGTTGGCCGCGGGCGTCTTGGCCAGCTCGCCCAGCTCGGCGAGGGCGTCCGGGATGCGCTGGTCCTCGGTCAGGTACTCCGGGAACACGGCGATGATGCGCCCGGCCAGCGAGATGTCACGCGTCTCCACGGTGACACCCGCCTGCGAGGCGTACGCCTGGACCACCGGCAGGAAGGAATACGTCGCCAGGGCCGGGGCCTCGTCAGTGTGCGTATAGATGATGGTCGAGTCAGTCACCGGGTGCTCCGCTCCACGTCTGCAACATTGCTCGACATCAAGATATCTCGTGATCGACCCGCGCTCGACAGGGGTCCACGCCGGATGAGCGGTGATCTTCCGCCATGCGGGCACCGCTGATGGCGGAAGAACACACGCCGGCACGGGCCGGTCACCGAGGGGAACGGCCGTCCGGGGGCGCCTCTCATGGGCGGGGGCGGCCGTCCCGGCGGGTTCAGACCGGCCGGGCGGCCGTCATGTCGGCCGGATCCGGGTTCTCCGCACCCCGCTGCTGCGGGATGACCACCGAACCCTGCTGGAGGGCGACCGTGCGGGCCGGGGACGGGATGCGGATGCCCTCCTCGCGGTAGCGGCGGTGGAGGCGCTTGATGAACTCGTGCTTGATCCGGTACTGGTCGCTGAACTCGCCCACGCCGAGGATCACCGTGAAGCCGATCCGCGAGTCGCCGAAGGTGTGGAAGCGCACCGCCGGCTCGTGCTCGGGCACCGCCCCGGTGATCTCCTTCATGGTCTCGGCGACGACCTCCGTCGTCACCCGCTCCACATGCTCCAGGTCGCTGTCGTAGGACACGCCGGCCTGCACCAGCACGGTCAGCTTCTGCTCGGGCCGCATGTAGTTGGTCATGTTGGTCTTGGCGAGCTGCCCGTTGGGGATGACCACCAGGTTGTTGGACAGCTCGCGGACCGTGGTCTGCCGCCAGTTGATGTCCTCGACGTATCCCTCCTCGCCGCTGCTCAGCCGGATGTAGTCACCGGGCTGCACGGTCTTGGAGGCGAGGATGTGGATGCCCGCGAAGAGGTTGGCGAGCGTGTCCTGCAGAGCCAGTGCGACCGCCAGACCGCCGACGCCGAGGGCGGTGAGCAGCGGGGCGATGGAGATGCCCAGCGTCTGCAGCGCCACCAGGATCCCGATGGCCAGGACCAGGATCCGGGTGATGTTCATGAAGATGGTCGCGGATCCCGCCACACCGGAGCGGGACTGGGTGACGGACTGCACCAGGCCGGACACCACCCGGGCCACCGACGCCGTCGCGGCGAAGATCAGCAGCACGGTGAGCACCTGGTTGACAGTGTGCTGCACCCCGCGGGCCAGCGGCAGCGCCGCGGCCGCCGAGGCGATGCCGCCCGCGACGGCGGCCAGCGGTGCGACCATGCGCAGCGCGTCCACGATCACGTCGTCCCCGCGCCAGCGGGTCAGCTCCGCCTTCCGGCCGAGCCAGCGCAGCAGCATGCGCAGCGCCAGGGCCGCCAGCAGGCCGGCGGCCACGGCGATACCGGCACGCACCAGGTCGTCCACGGTCAGTTCGCGGGTCACCGCTCACCTCCGCCGAACACCTGTGCCGACGACCGTATGTGAAGTCGTGTCACGTCTCGTCACCTGTTCGAAGTTCCGGGAAGTACGTCGTGCCGCCCGGCGGGGTCCGCCGTCAGGCACGATCGATCATCCTGCCGTATCCGCGGGGCCACTTCGCACCGGCGACGGTCACATGTCCGAGAACGAGCCGTGCCGCCCGGCGCCGGAGGCGAAGCGCGCTGCGCCCTTCAGACTCCCGGTCAGCACGTTCATGCCGTGCCGGAGTTCGGCGCGCAGGGCCGCTTCGGCGTCCAGGCCCTCCTGGTCCAGCACCGAGGCGCGGTCCGAGCGCAGGCAGTCCTGCGGGAACCGGGCGATCGAGGCAGCCAGCTCCTCCGCCGCGGCGCGCGCCTGCCCGGTGGGCACCACGCGGTTGGCCAGGCCCATCTCGCGGGCCTCCGCGGCGGTCACCGGGCGGCCGGTGAGGATCATGTCGAGGGCCCTGCTGGTGCCGATCAGGCGGGGGAGGCGGACGGTGCCGCCGTCGATCAGCGGGACACCCCAGCGGCGGCAGAAGACGCCGAACACCGCGTCCTCCTCGGCGACCCGCAGATCGCACCACAGGGCCAGTTCGAGGCCGCCCGCCACGGCGTGTCCGGCGACCGCCGCGATCACCGGCTTGGACAGCCGCATCCGGGTGGGCCCCATCGGCCCGTCCCCGTCCGGCGCGACCCGGTTGCCGCGCTCCGTGCCGAGCGCCTTGAGGTCCGCGCCCGCGCAGAAGGTGCCGCCCTCTCCCCACAGCACCGCGACCCGCGCCTCCTCGTCCGCCTCGAACGCGCGGAAGGCGTCGGCGAGTTCGGCGGCGGTCGGCCCGTCCACCGCGTTGCGCACCTCGGGGCGGGACAGGACGACGGTGGTGACGGCTCCCTGGCGTTCGGTCCGGACCGGCATGGCGAGTAGCCCCTCTCCGTGATTTCGAGGTCCTGGGCGGCGTGCGGTTCCGCGGCTCTGCGAGGCGTGCGGCTGCGCGGCGCGGAGAAGGGGCACCCTACGCTCAGATCACCTTCAGCCGCACCAGCGCCGCCAGCGTCAGCGCGCCGGGAAGCAGCGGCAGCCACACCGTGATGACGCGGAAGGCCAGCACCACCGCCGTGGCCACCGGCGGCGCGCCGCCGGCCGCCACCAGCGCCACGATCAGCGCCGCCTCCACGGAGCCGAGCCCGCCCGGCGTCGGCACCAGCGCGACCGCCACCGTGGCCGCCAGATAGGCGAGCGCCATGTGCCCGGGCGGCACCTGCAGCCCCAGGGACACGCCCACCAGCACCAGCGCGGTCGCCTGCAGCGCCGGGAAGGCCAGTGCCCCGCCCCACAGCGCCAGCGCCCTGGCCGGCCGGGTGTGCACCGACCGTGCCTCGCCCAGCGCGGTGCGCAGGAAGGAGCACACGGCCCTGCGCAGCCGCCGTGCGCACACCAGGGCGCCGGCCGCGAGGGCGGCCACCCCGGCGAGGCCGAGCAGCAGCGGGCCGAAGACCCCCTCGGGCAGCAGCACCTGAGGTCTCAGCGCGCCGGGGAAGGCGACGAGCAGCCCGCCCAGCACCGCCACCCGGCCCACCGCCTCCGCGAGGAGATACAGCGCGAGACCGGCCGAGGCGCGCGACAGCGGCAGACCGCACACCGTCATGAACCGGAGGTTGACCGCGCTCGCCCCGAGGCCGGTGGGCAGCAGATGGTTCGCCGCGCCCGCCGCGAACTGCGTGGCCAGCAGCCGCCGCGCGGGCAGCCGCGGCAGCACCGCGCCCTGCCGGGTGCAGGCCGCCGCCACCCAGGTCAGGCAGGTGGCCCCGGCTGCGGCCAGCAGCCACGGCCAGCGCGCCGCCGGCAGATGCGCGAAGCCATCGGCGAGGACCGAGCGGTGCCGCACCGCGACCACGGTCACCAGCAGCAGCGGCACCACGCACAGCACCCGGCGGACCGTCCGCGCCGGACCCCGCGAGCCGCCGTGCCCCACCGCGCACTCCGGTGACACGGCAGTGCGTTCCCGCGGGTCGGGCGCACCGGTGGGCAGGGTTTCCTGCAGCGTCATCGGGACCTTCGCACCTCGGAGCTTGACCTCAACGTTGCTTGAGGTTCTACGTTCGGCTCCATGAGCATGGAGACCACAGCGTGGACACAGTTGCACAGCGTCCTGAACGCACAGGAACGCCGTCCCCTCGCACGGGTGACATTGCGCCGCATCGGCGGCTTCGCCCGCCCGCACCGCCGCCGGATCGCCCTGTTCGTGCTGCTGGGCTCGGCCACCGCACTGCTCGCGGTCGCCACCCCGCTGCTCGCCGGCAGCGTGGTCGACACCATCGTCACCGGCGGGGAGGAGCAGCGAGTCGTCCACCTGGCCCTGCTCATCGCCCTGATCGCGGTGGCCGAGGCGGCGCTCGGCATCCTGGGCCGCCGGCTTTCGGCGAGCCTCGGCGAAGACCTCATCCTCGATCTGCGCACGGCCGTCTTCGACCATGTGCAGCGCATGCCCGTAGCGTTCTTCACACGCACTCGTACGGGAGCGCTGGTCTCCCGGCTCAACAACGACGTCATCGGAGCCCAGCGGGCCTTCAGCAACACCCTGTCCACCGTGGTGAGCAACGTCGTCACCCTGCTGCTCACCCTCACGGTCATGCTCGCCCTGTCCTGGCAGATCACCCTGATCGCGCTGGTGCTGCTGCCGGTGTTCGTGATCCCGGCCCGGCTGATGGGCCGTCGCATGGCGCGCATGCAGCGCGAGGCCGCCACCCTCAACGCCGCCATGGGCACCCGGATGACCGAGCGGTTCTCCGCACCCGGCGCCACCCTGGTCAAGCTGTTCGGGCGGCCCGAGGAGGAATCGCGGGAGTTCGCGGAGCGCGCCCGCCGGGTCCGCGACATCGGCGTGCGCACCGCCACCGCCCAGTCGGTGTTCATCACCGCCCTCACCCTGGTCTCCGCGCTCGCCCTGGCCCTGGTCTACGGTCTGGGCGGCTGGTTCGCGCTGCGCGGCGCCCTCGACCCGGGCGCGGTCGTCTCGCTGGCCCTGCTGCTCACCCGCCTGTACGCGCCGCTGACCTCGCTCGCCGGGGCGCGGGTCGAGGTGATGAGCGCTCTGGTGAGCTTCGAGCGCGTCTTCGAGGTCCTCGACCTGCGGCCCCTGATCGAGGAGAAGCCCGGCGCCCGTGACGTCCCGGAGGGCCCGGTGTCCGTCGAGTTCGACGACGTCCGCTTCGCCTACCCGTCCGCCGACAAGGTCTCCCTCGCCTCCCTGGAGGAGGTCGCCACTCTGGACACCCGCGGCGGCGCCGAGGTGCTGCACGGTGTCTCCTTCCGCGCCGAACCCGGCCAGACCGTCGCCCTCGTCGGCTCCTCCGGCGCCGGCAAGTCGACCATCGCCCAGCTGCTGCCCCGGCTCTACGACGTGGACTCGGGCGCGGTGCGGGTCGGCGGCGTCGACGTGCGCGACCTGACCGCCGCCTCCCTGCGCGACACCCTCGGGATGGTCACCCAGGACGGCCACCTCTTCCACGACACCGTGCGCGCCAACCTCCTCCTCGCCCGCCCGGAGGCGAGCGAGGAGGAGCTGTGGGACGCGCTGCGCCGCGCCCGTCTCGACGACCTCGTGCGGTCCCTGCCCGACGGCCTGGACACCGTGGTCGGCGAGCGCGGCTACCGGCTCTCGGGCGGCGAGCGCCAGCGCATGACCATCGCCCGGCTGCTGCTGGCCCGCCAGCGGGTCGTCATCCTCGACGAGGCCACCGCGCACCTGGACAACACCTCGGAGGCGGCCGTCCAGGAGGCGCTCACCGAGGCCCTCCAGGGCCGGACCGCGCTGGTGATCGCGCACCGGCTGTCCACCGTGATGGCCGCCGACCTGATCCTCGTGGTCGAGGACGGCCGGGTGGCCGAACGCGGCACCCACGCCGAGCTGCTGGCGGCGGGCGGGCGCTACGCCGAGCTGTACCGCACCCAGTTCGCCCGGCAGCCGGCCGGCGACGGCACGGAGCACGCACCGCTGGCGGCCTGAACCACCGGGCGACCCGGGCGAGTTCCACGCCCGGGCCGGGAGGCCGGCGGGGCGACGGGCGGTGCGACGAGTCGTCCGCCCCGCCCCGCCGGCCCGGTGTCCGCCGCCCGACGCGGGCGCCACAGGCCTGCGGCACACCCTGCCGGCCGGGTCACACCTGTGCGCCGGTGCCTCCGTCCCGGCCCTTCGGCGCCCGGCCGGCACCGGCCTTCGGGCGCCCGGAGCCCGGCCGGCCCCGGCCGCCTCCGCGCCTGCGGTGCTGCAGGCCGTCGAGCTCGACGGCCAGCGGCGAGGCGGTCAGCACCGACGAGTACGTGCCCACCCCGATGCCGATCAGCAGGGCGAGCGCGAAGTCGGTGAGCGAGGCTCCGCCGAGCACCGCGAGCGCCGCCAGGATGAAGATCACTCCGATGCCGGTGTTGACCGTGCGCGGCACCGTCTGCAGGACCGCCTGGTTCACGGACTGCGCCATCGGCCGCTTGCGGTCCTTGGCCAGCAGCTCCCGCACCCGGTCGAAGACCACGACCGAGTCGTTCACCGAGTAGCCGATCACGGTCAGCAGGGCCGCCAGGAACACCCCGTCGATCGGCTTGCCCAGCCAGGCGAAGATCCCGGTGAGGATCACCACGTCGTGGGCGAGCGCGGCCACCGCCGAGGTGCCGAACACCCAGCGGAACCGCACGGCGAGATACAGCAGCTGGGCGCCGAGGGCCAGGCCGAGCGCGATCAGCGCGTTGCGGCGCAGCTCCTCGCCGAGGCTCGGCCCGATCAGCTCGTCGCGCACCTTCTCCGCGCCGCCGCCCACCTCGGCGATGGCGTCGGCGACCTCGGCCGCCTCGGCGTTGCTCAGCTTCTCGGTGCGCACGGTCAGCTGGTTGTCGCCCGAGGACTGCACCACCGCCTGCGGGAAGCCCGCGTCGGCCAGTGCGTCGCGCGCCCGGTCCGGGTCCACGGCGGTGGAGGTGGAGTACTCGATCAGCCGGCCGCCGGTGAACTCGACCCCGAAGTTCAGCCCGCGCACCACCAGGCCCGCACCGGCCAGCACCAGCACCACGGCGGACACCGCGAGCCAGCGGCGCGGCCGGCGCATCAGCTGCGGGTCACGGCGCATCAGGTACGCGCGGACCCGGCCGAGCGAGGCCAGGCCGGTCAGCTGCGGACGGCGGTACACCCAGCGCCGCGACACCGCGAACTCGGCCAGCACCCGCGTGATCACCAGCGCGCTGATCATCGAGGCGACCACACCGATGCCCAGCGTGACGCCGAAGCCCTTCACCGGACCGGAGGCGAGCAGGAACAGCAGCACCGCCGCGATCAGCGTGGTGATGTTGGAGTCGGCGATCGCGCTGAACGCGCCCTTGAATCCGGCCGTCAGCGACGAGCGGCTGCTGGGCCGGTTCCGCTTGCCGTACTCCTCGCGGGCCCGCTCGAAGACCAGCACATTGGCGTCGACGGCCATGCCGATCGCCAGCACGAAACCGGCCAGGCCCGGCAGGGTGAGCGTCGCGCCGATCGCCGCCAGGGCCGCGTAGGAGATCACGCCGTAGCAGGCCAGCGCCACCGTGGCCAGGAAGCCGAGCAGCCGGTACACCACGATGATGAACAACGCGGTCAGGGCGGTGCCCACGACCGCCGCCCAGGCGCTCGCCTCGATGGCCTCGGCGCCCAGCGTCGGGCCGACGGTCCGCTGCTCCACCGTCTCCACCGGCACCGGCAGCGCACCGCCCTCGATCAGCAGCGCCAGCTCGCGCGCCTCGTCGCTGGAGAAGGAGCCGGTGATCTGGGTGGACCCGCCGGTGATGCCGACGTCGCAGGCGACGGACGGATCGACCTGCGGCGAGGAGATGATCTTGTTGTCGAGGACGATCGCGACCCGGCGCTGCGGATCGCCGGGCGGGGTGCAGGCGGCCTGGCCGGTCAGCCGGGCCCACTTCTTGTCGTCCTCGAAGTCGACAGTGACATGCCAGCCGGCGCCGCCCTGCTGGTCGAAGCGGGCCTCGGCGCCCTCCACGTCGGTGCCGGTGAGCGCGGCCGGGCCGAGCCTGAGCCGCTCCCCCTGTTCGTCGGGCAGGGTGCGCTCGCCCTTCTCCTTCGGGGCGTCGGGGCCGAGCACGGGGTGGACGGAGAGCTGGGCGGTGCGGCCCAGGACGTCGGCGGCCCGGCGCGGGTCCTGCACACCGGGCAGTTCGACGATGATCCGGTTGTCACCGGAGCGGACCAGGGTGGGCTCGGCGACACCGAGCGCGTCCACCCGGCCGCGCAGCACCTCGAGGGTGCGGTCGGTGGCCTCCCCGTCGGCCCTGGCCCCGGGCGTGGACCGGGTCTCGAGGACGATCTGGGTGCCGCCGCGCAGATCCAGACCGAGTTTCACGGGGACGGTCACGGCGATGAACACGGCCGCGGCCACCACGGCCAGTGCGAACAACGCCCGGAACCGGGCGGGACGTTTCACGTGATGCCTCCAGCAGGCGGGCCACGGCCCTTGCGGGCGGCGCGGCGGTGAGGAGTGGTGGTCTCTCAGGTGCTGGAGGCGGCGGGCGGCGCCCGGCCGAGGTCACCGGGCAGATGGGCGGCGTCGGGCGGCGCGTTGCCGTGCACCGGCGCGGGCGGTGCGGGACGCGGCGGGATCGCGGGCGTGTACGGCGGAGTGAACAGCAGCGGCCCCGCGGGCACGCTCCGCTCACCGGCGTCGCGCGGCGGCCTGAGAACGACGGGCGAGGACCCCATGTACGCGTCGTCCGCGGCCGGCCGCACACCGGACGGGTCGGCCGAGACAGCGGACGCGGCAACGGCCCCGGGCACCGCGACCCCGGTGAGGCCGGCCTGGGCCGCGGGCCCCGGCGCGAGGACCAGCAGCAGGAAGGCCAGGACGGCGACGGCGGCCACCGCACCCCGGGGCCACCGGGCGGCGGCCACGCCCGCGTGCCGGGGCGACCGGAGGACCTGCCCCGGTCTCAGCCCGTGGAGCCGCGCAGTCAAGGCTCCACCAGCCCGGCGCGGATGGCGTAGCGGGTCAGTTCCAGGCGGTCCCGCAGGCCCAGCTTGTTCAGCAGGTTCTCCCGGTGCCGCTGCACCGTCTTGACGCTGATGAACAGCAGTTCGGCGATCTCCCGCGAGGAGTGGCCCTCGGCGACGAGCTTCAGCACCTCCTCCTCACGCGGGGTGAGCAGCTGCTCGGGCGCCTCCTCACCGTGGCGCACCCGGTCGAGGTAGGTGCGGATCAGCGCGGTCACCGCCCCCGGGTAGAGGAACGGCTCGTCCCGCATCGCCGCCCGGCAGGCGGCCACCAGATCCCGGTCGGCGACCGACTTCAGCACATAGCCGACCGCGCCGACCTTGAGCGCCTGGAACAGGTACTGCTCGTTGTCGTGCATCGTCAGCATCAGGATCCGCAGGCCAGGCTTCAGCGCCACCAGTTCCCGCGCCGCCTGCAGCCCCGTCAGCCGGGGCATGGCGATGTCCAGCACGGCCAGGTCGACCTCGTGATCGCGGGCCAGGGCGATCGCCTCCGCACCGTCCCCGGCCTCGGCGACGACCTCCAGGTCCGGCTCCCGGTCGAGGATGAGCCGTACCCCGCGCCGCACCAGGGCATGGTCGTCGGCGAGCAGGATCCTGATCGGCGAGGTACCGGCGCCTTCGGCGCCGGGCGAGGGGTGCTGGGTCATGACTGCTTCCTGAGGACGGGCACGGTCAGCCGGATCCTGGTTCCGGCGGGAGTGGTTCCGGCGGGGGCCGCAGGGACGATGTCCAGTGTGGCCCCGACGAGCAGAGCACGTTCACGCATGCCGCGGATGCCGGCGCCCTCCTGGGCGGCACCGACGCCGCGGCCGTCGTCGCTCACCTCCAGCACGACATTCCCGCCGTCGGGGTGGAGGCTCACCTCGACGTTCTGCGCCTCGGCATGCCGGGCGGCGTTGGTCAGCCCCTCCTGCGCCACCCGGTAGATCACCAGTTCCGCCTCCCGGTCCAGCGTCGGCAGATCGGCGTCGAAGCTGCGGCGCACCCGCAGGCCCGTATGGGTGGCGAACTCGGTGGCGAGCGAGGTGACGGCACTGACCAGGCCGAGGTCGTCGAGCACGCCCGGACGCAGCCGCCGCACCAGTCGGCGCACCTCGTCCAGGCTCTCCCGGGTGATCTCCTGCACCTGCCGCAGATCGGCCCGCAGCGGATCCGGCGCCTCGTCCGCGGCCCGCTCCAGCGCCAGCAGCACCGCCGTCATGCTCTGCCCGACCTCGTCGTGCAGCTCCTGCGCGATGCGCCGCCGCTCGGACTCCTGGGCGAGCAGGGCGCGGGCGCTGCTCGCGGCACGCTCGCCCTCGAGCCGCTCCAGCATCGCGTTGAACGTCGAGACCAGCTCCGCGACCTCACCGCCGCCGCGCACCGGCAGGCGCTGCCCCGGGCGCAGCAGGTCGACGGTGGTCATCAGCCGGGTCACCCGGTCCAGCGGGGCGAGACCGATGCGCAGCAGCGCCGCGTTGGCCACCAGCATCACCGCGAGACCGCCCACCAGGATCACCGCCTCCGTTAGCAGCACCGGAACGGACACGGTCACCGGAGCCCACAGCAGCAGCGCGGTGGCCAGGCCCAGCACCACCGCGTTGAGGCCGAAGATCCGCCAGTACAGGGACACCGAGGTCACGCCTTCCTCACACTCGTCTGCCTCTACTGTCGGTCACCGCGCCGAACGGTGCGGCCGCGGCCCCCTGCTCTGGCGATCACCGGCCAGCGTGCCCGGCGCCCCGGCGCCCCGTCGATGGGGTGCGCACCCCATTTCCGGCGGACCCCGGTGCCCAGGCCGGGTGGGGTGGGTCCGCCGACCCCGCACAGATGGGTACCTCGGCCCATGGGATCCGCACCCGGATACGGCCATGGTGAGGACATCCACTCGTATGCCGACCTGGAGGACCCTGACATGTCGCTCGACGTGCCCCGCACCGAACCGCGCCCCGGCAGCTCCGCCACCGAGGAGATCCGCCGGCGCCTGGAGCACGCGCGCAGCACCCGGCTGGCCCAGCTCAAGGCACTCGACGAAGAATCGGCGAGTCCCGACGATCCGCTCACCGCACGCCAGCGCGAGGCGATCCAGAGCGCGCTCCAGGAGATCGAACAGGCCCTCGCCCGTCTCGACGACGGCACGTACGGGATCTGCGAGGGCTGCGGCAAGCCGGTGCCACCGGAGCGCCTGGAGATCCTGCCGTACACCCGCCACTGCGTCACCTGCCGCCGCCGCGCGGCCTGACCGGCGCCGTCCCCGTCTTCCCCGTCCTCGTCCCGCCTGAGGGGTGAAATGGTGTCTCCCGACACGCTGTCCGGCCCGCAGGCCGGTGCGAACAACGCCGGCCTCACGTCCGAGGACCTCGCGGCCCTGCGCGAGAGCCTGAACGAGCAGCGGCTGTTCCGCCGGGAGCAGCTGCGGCAGTTCGCCGCCCGCGCCGGATCCCGGCCCGGCGGCGGGCGCGCTCCGGAAGGGCCCGGCCAGGGCGAGGTCCGAGCCCAGCTCGCCGCCTCCGCCCGGATGGTCCTCGCCGACGTCGAGGCCGCGCTGGCCCGCATGGACGCCGGTACGTACGGCAGCTGCCATCTGTGCCGCCGTCCCGTGGAGCGGGAGCGGCTGCGGATCGTGCCGCAGGCCCGCTACTGCGGCCGCTGCCAGCAGGTGCGGGAGGCGGTCCGATGACGGGGGCACGGGTGCTGCGGGCGGCCGGACCGGGCGCGGTCCGGCCGCTTCGGCGGCATGGCCCGGCGGTCGCCCTCGACCTGGGCAGCGCCCGCACCCGGGCGTGGATCGCCGGGCGGGGCATCGTGGTCGACGTGCCCACCGTGACCTTCCCGGGCCGCGGGGGGATGCACCCCGTCCAGCGCGGCACCATCGTCGACCCGGCGGGTGCCGCCCGGATGCTCGACCGGCTGCTCGGCCACCGGCTGCCCCGCTTCGGCCGGCCCCTGGTCGTCGTCACCACACCCGCCCTGGGCGGTCCGGACTTCCGCGCCGCGGCCCGCACGGCCGCCGAAGTCCTCCGCCCGCGCGAGGTGCTGACGGTTCCCGCGGCGCGGGCGGTGGCCGTGGCCGCCGGCGCCGACGACACCCGGCCGCTGCTGGTGGTGGACATCGGCGCGCATCTCACCGAGGCCGTGCTGCTGGTCGGCGGTGAGGTGACCGACGCGCGCCGCATGGCGCTGGGGACCGGTGACCTGGCCGACGGCACACCGTCCGGGCAGCTCACCGACGCCGTCGTCGAGATGGTGACCGGGATGCAGCGCCAGGACCGGACCGCGCGCACCCGCACCGCATTGCGCCGGGGCGTCCTGCTGGCCGGCGGCGGCGCCCTGCGCCCCGACATCACCCACGCCCTCCCGGCCCGCCTGGGCTGCCCGGTGAGCCCGGTGCCGTCCCCGCACACCGCCGCGGTCCTGGGCGCCGCGAGCCTGGCCGGCCCCCTGCGGCGCCGGACGCCGGACGGGACCCGGGAGCGTCCCTCCGCGCCCGGGCACGACCTGCATTCCCTCGAGGAGCCTTGACGTGACGGTCCCTCCCCGGCCGCCCCAGCCGCCTCCCGGCCCGCCCTCGCGCCTGGCGCTGTGGCGGATGCGCACCCTGCGGCGCAACAGCCTGCGCCGCCGCACCGACGTGATCCGCGCCTGGACCGGCGTCGTCCTGCTCCTCGTGGTGTCGGCGGTGGCACCGGTGGCCGCCTTCCTGGTGGGCGACGCGGCGACACGGCACTACGAGGACACCGCACGGCACCAGCGAGAGACGCGGTACCAGGCGACCGCCACCCTCACCCGGGACGCCCCGCGCCACCCCGAACCGGGTTCGGAGGAGGAGAAGGAGACCCGCTACCCGGTGGAGGTCCGCTTCGTCACCCGGGAGGGCCGCACCCGCACCGCCCGCGCCGAGGTACGGCCGGGGTTGCCCGCCGGCAGCAAGGTCCGCATCTGGGTCGGCGCGGACGGCGAGACCACCGAACCGCCGATGTCCCGTGCGCAGATCCGCAGCCGGGGCATGGGCTGGGGCCTGATCGCCGCCGTCGGTGTCGCACTCGGCGGAGCCGCCGCGCACGCCGCGACCGTTCTCGCCCTGCACCGCCGCAACCTCGCCGCCTGGGACGCCGCCTGGGCAAAGACCGCACCCCGCTGGACGACCCCCACCTGAGTTCCGCCGGCTCACAGGCAGCCGCGGCCCTTCCGGGAGCCCGCCGCCCGCACCGGGAGCGGCCCGTAGTCGAACACGGCATCAAGACGGCGTAAAGATTGCCGGACTCCGGCAATGTGCCGCGACCCGCCCATGTGCCAGGATGCGCACACGGGGGTTGTCGACGACAGGGGGCCCTGAATGAACTGGTTCCTGGGGCTGGGTATCGCCGGACTCGTGGTGCTGGCGCTCTCCCTGATCTTCGACGGGCTTCTGGAGGGTCTGCTCGACGGCGTGCTGGACGGACTGCTCGACGGGTGGCTCTCGCTCCCGGTCGTCGCCGGTTTCGTGTCCATGCTCGGCTTCGGCGGGGCCGTCGCCCTGGCCACCACGGACGTCGGGGCCGCCGGTGCCACCGCGATCGGTGTCCTGGCGGGGCTCGGTGCCGCCTGGCTGACGCTGAGGTTCACCCGGGTGCTGATGCGGGACGACCCGGCCGCCACGCCGCGCGGCGGCGATCTCGTCGGCAGCCCGGGCTCCGTGGTCACCGCCATCCCGGCGGACGGCTACGGCGAAGTGCTGGTGCACCTCGCCGGGCAGCCGCTGAAGCTGGCCGCCAAGTGCTCGGTGCCCGTGGACCGGGGCGCCGAGGTCTGGGTGGAGTCGTCCCCGACGCCCACCTCCGTGGTGGTCCGCCCGGTCGAGCGCTGACCGGGCACGGTGCCGCCTGGGCCGGCCGCAGCGCGGCCGCACCTCCGTACGTCATGTCGTTCCGTCGTTCCGATGCGCCGTCCCCAAGGGAGGGCTGAAGGGGATACACACATATGAGCCCAGTACTGATCGCCGTCGTCGGCGCGGTCGTCCTCGTCGTCCTGCTGGCCCTCGTGGTCATCACCCGCTACAAGGTCGCCGGACCCAGTGAGGCGTTCATCGTCACCGGCCGGCGCGGCAAGAAGTCCACCGACCCGGAGACGGGGCGGGTCTTCACCGACAACAGCGGCCAGAAGGTCGTGGTCGGCGGCGGCGTCTTCGTCGTGCCGTTCGTGCAGCAGAAGTTCACCCTCGACCTGTCCAGCCGGCACATCCCGGTCGCCGTCCGCGGCGCGGTCACGCTGCGCGGCGTCAAGGCCAACCTGGAGGGTGTCGCCATCGTCAAGGTCGGCGGCACCGAGGACTCCATCCGCGCCGCCGCCCAGCGCTTCCTGATGCAGCAGGAGGGCATCGTCGGCTTCACCCAGGAGGTGCTCTCCGGCGCCCTGCGCTCCATCGTCGGGCGCATGTCGGTGGAGGACATCATCCGTGACCGCGCCGCCTTCGCCGGGCAGGTCGCGGAGGAGGCCGAGGCCAGCCTGTCCGGGCAGGGCCTGGTCCTCGACGCCTTCCAGATCCAGGACATCTCCACCGAGGGCTCCTACCTCGAGGACCTGGGCCGCCCCGAGGCCGCCCGCGCCAAGCAGGAGGCCGACATCGCCGAGGCGGAGGCCCGGCGCGCCTCCGAGCAGGCCCGGCTCAAGGCCGAGGAGGAGATCGCCATCGCCCAGCGCACGTTCGCGCTGAAGCAGGCCGAGATCAAGGCGGAGACCGACGAGGCCGCCGCCCGCGCCAACGCCGCCGGACCGCTCGCCGAGGCGGCACGGCAGCAGGAGATCCTCCAGGAGCAGGAGAAGGTCGCCCAGCGGCAGGCCGAGCTGACGGACCGTGAGCTGGACACCAAGGTCCGCAAGCCCGCGGACGCCGCCCGCTACCAGGCCGAGCAGGAGGCCGAGGCCCGCCGTATCGCCGCGGTCAAGGAGGCCGAGGCGGCCGCCGAGCGGGCCAGGCTCACCGGTGAGGGCGAGAAGGCCCAGCGTGCGGCGCTCGCCGAGGCGGTGCGCATCGAGGGCGACGCGGAGGCCGCGGCCATCGCGGCCAAGGGCTCGGCGGAGGCCGAGGCGATGCAGAAGAAGGCCGACGCCTTCGAGCGCTACGGCGACGCCGCGGTGCTGCAGATGCTGGTCGAGGTGCTGCCGCAGGTGGTCGGCAAGGCCGCCGAGCCGCTGGCCGCGGTGGACAAGATGACCGTGATCTCCACGGACGGCGCCGGCCGGCTGCCGCGCACGGTCGCCGACAACGTCGCCCAGGGCATGGAGCTGCTCGGCTCCACCACGGGCGTCGATCTCGCCGAGCTGCTCAAGGGCCTGGCCGCCCGCGGCGGCGCGCAGCCCAACGGGAAGGTGCCGATCGGCGAGTGACGCCCCGTCACTCGTACGGGGGAAGGTGAGGCTGCGGCGCCGCGAGGGACCTCGCGGCGCCGCACGTCCGTGCCGCTTCCCGGGCCGCTCAGAGAGTGGCCGCGTGGTCGGGGACGTAGGTGCGCAGGTCGCGGGGCGAGCGCTCGTAGCCGGTGGACCTGGGGCGCTCCGGCAGCTCCAGCACCGCGGGCGGCACCTCGTGGTAGGGCACGGAGTCCAGCAGATGGGCGATCATGTTGATCCTGGCCCGCCGCTTGTCGTCGCTCTCCACCACGTACCACGGCGCCTCGGCGATGTCGGTGTGCACCATCATGGTGTCCTTGGCCCGCGAGTAGTCCTCCCAGCGGGTGATCGACTCCAGGTCCATCTCCGACAGCTTCCAGCGCTTGAGCGGATCCTCGAGCCGGCGCCGGAACCGCTCCTGCTGCTCGGTGTCGCTCACCGAGAACCAGTACTTGCGCAGCAGGATCCCGTCCTCCACCAGCATCCGCTCGAAGACCGGGCACTGGCGCAGGAACAGCTCGTGCTCCTCCTTGGTGCAGAAGCCCATGACGTGCTCCACGCCGGCCCGGTTGTACCAGCTGCGGTCGAACAGCACGATCTCCCCGCCGGCCGGCAGATGCTCCACGTACCGCTGGAAGTACCACTGGGTGCGCTCCCGCTCCGTGGGCCGGGGGAGCGCGGCGACCCGCGCGACCCGAGGATTGAGGTGCTCGGCGACCCGCTTGATGGTGCCGCCCTTGCCGGCCGCGTCCCGCCCCTCGAACACCACGACCAGCCGGGCGCCCTCCGCCCGCACCCACTCCTGGAGCTTGACCAACTCGATCTGCAGCCGCAGCAGTTCCTTCTCGTACACCTTGCGCGGCAGCTTCGCCGCCTTCTCGCCGCCCATGCCCGCACGCTACTGACCGGCGGGCCCGGCCGCACCCGGACGGACCCGCGGCCGGGCGCACCAGGGGCGGTCCCGCCGGGAAGGTCCCCAGGGCGTTTCCCGCCCCGGAGGCTCTACGGCACCCCCAGCTCGAACAGCGCGTACCCGGCGTACGAGCCGGACGCCAGGGCCGCCGTGCCCAGGACCGTCATCAGCGAGGGCCGGCGCAGGCGCCGCATGGCCAGGGCCGGCGGGATGAAGAGAGGGAACAGCGGGAGCAGATAGCGCGAGACATTGCCGAAGTACTGCTGCGTTCCCATCACCATCAGGTAGGACAGCACCGTGTAGACCACCAGCACGGCCGGCGGCCGCAGCCGCACCAGCAGCACCGTCAGCACCGGGACCGTCAGCACCACCGCGACCCCGATCATGTCCTCGAACGGCATCGCGAAGTGGTAGTCGGTGCGGCCCACGGCCACCGAGGTGAGCACGTCGGCGGTGTGCCGCCCGTAGTCGAACTTGTGCGCCCAGGCCCCGTCCTGCAGCTTGCTGTACCCGTTCCAGTCGCCCATGCGGTAGCCGACCCAGCCGAGGTAGCCGGCGGTGCCCAGCGGGGCGATCGCCACCGCGAGCAGCGGCCGGCGCCACCTCTCCCGGTGCCGCCACACCTCCACCAGCCCGGCGACGGCGAGCGCGGCGACCAGGGCCACCGCGGTGGGGCGGGCGAGGCCCGCGGTGAAGGTCAGCACGCCCGCGGTGAGCCAGCGGCGGGTCATCACCGCGTAGCAGGCCCATGCGGCCAGCGCGGTGTACACCGACTCCGAGTACACCGCCCACTCGGTACCCGACCCCGGCCACACCGCCCACAGCCCGACCGCGACCAGACCGGCCCGCGGCCCGCCGAGCCGGGCGGTGACGGCGTGGACGCCGAGCGCCGCGACGAAGGAGAAGACGACGGAGACGGCCATGCCGGAGCCGTACGGGCCGAGCCCGGTGACCGCCGAGACCAGCTTCATCAGGGCCGGGTAGAGCGGGAAGAACGCCGCCGAGTTCCCCTTCAGGGTGATCATTCCGGTGGCGCCCGGCACCGGCTCGAGGGCCGGGTCGTAGCCGTGCAGGGCGATCTGCTGGTACCACCAGCCGTCCCAGCTGCCCAGCACGTCCCAGGTGTGCTCGCCCCCGCCGAACCGCGGGTGCTTCTCCCGGAAGTCGCCGGCCGAGTCCAGCAGGTACATGAACACCGCGAAGCCGGCCAGCTTGAGCACGCCGTACGTGGCGAGGACCGGGCCGTACCGGGCGGCGGCGGCCCGGCGCCACCGCTCGGGCAGGCCGGGCGGCGCGGGGCGCGGCAGCACCGGCCAGGCCGTCGCGACCGGCGCCCCGGGCGGCGAGGACGACGGAGACGGCGAGACCGACGGGACCGGCGAGGCGGGTTCGGGGCGCGGGGAGGTCGAAGAGGGCGAGGCGGGGGAGGGTGGCGAGGCGGGAGAGCGCGGCGAGGAGGCCGAGGAGACGGGCGGGGAGGGCGTCGGATCGTCGGTCCGGCTGGTCCCGGCGGTGCTCATGAGACGGAGGCTCCTGTCGTACGGCGGGAGCGGTGGCCCGGGAACACCCAGGCCCGCAGAAGGAGGAAACGCAGCAGCGTGGCGGCGAGGTTGGCGGCGACCAGCGTCACCAGCTCCACCCGGGCACCGGCGTCCGGCGCGGTGTGCTGGAGAACGGCGAGCGAACCGCTGGTGAGGGCGAGGCCCACCAGGAACGCGGCCAGGCCCTTGAGCTGGTGGCGCAGCGCCCCGCCGCGTCCCCGCACCCCGAAGGTGAGCCGCCGGTTGGCCGCCGTGTTGGCGACGGCGCTGGCCAGCAGGGCGAGGGCATTGGCCGCCTGGGCGCCGGCCAGGGGCCGCAGGGAGGTGAACAGCAGCAGATGGAACAGCGTGCAGGCCACCCCGACCGCGGCGAAGCGCAGCAGCTGCGGCACCAGCGCGGGCGGCAGCCCGAGCCCGTCCCCGCCCGGCGTGCCGGTGCGGCGCAGCGCGGTCAGCGGCAGCCGGCCCCCGGCCAGCGTGCGGCCCAGCCGGGCCATGCCGCGCAGGTCCGCCAGCGCGGTGGCCAGGATGTCCACCCTGCTGTCCGGGTCGTCGACCCAGTCCACCGGCACCTCGTGGATGCGCAGGCCGGCGCGCTCGGCGATCACCAGCATCTCGGTGTCGAAGAACCACTCCCGGTCCTGCACCAGCGGCAGCAGCCGCTCGGCGACGTCCCGCCGCACCGCCTTGAAACCGCACTGCGCGTCGGAGAAGCCCACCGCCAGGGTGCCGCGCAGCAGGCCGTTGTAGCAGCGGGAGATGAACTCCCGCTTGGGTCCGCGCACCACCCGCGAGCCGCGTGCGAGACGGGTGCCGATCGCGATGTCCGAGTGCCCGGAGATCAGCGGTGCCACCAGCGGCAGCAGCGCCGCGAGGTCGGTGGACAGGTCCACGTCCAGATAGGCGAGCACCGGGGCGCGGGAGCGTGACCACGCGGCGTGCAGGGCCCGGCCGCGCCCCTTCTCGGCCAGCCGTATCCACTCGGTGCCGGGCAGCTCGTCGGCCAGCCGGGCCGCGATCAGCGGGGTGCGGTCGGTGCTGGCGTTGTCCGCGATGGTGATGCGGAAGGAGTAGGGGAACGTTTCGCCGAGATGGGCGTGGAGCCGCCGCACGCACGGCTCCAGATCGGTCTCCTCGTTGTGGACCGGCACGACCACGTCCAGGACGGGCCCGGTGTGCGGGGCGGGCAGCGGCGCACGGCGCGGAAGGGCCACCGGGGCGGCGCTCGCGGCGGAGGGGCGGCGGCCGGACGGTGCCGACCGCCTCGCGGTTCTCATGACGGGTCACGGTCTCTTTCCGGCGCCGGACGGGCCCCGGAAGGGGGGGCTGCCGGGCGGCGCCACGGGCGGTCATCTGGGTGCACGGGGCCCAGTACCGGAGCGAAGCCGTCCGGTACTCGCGGGTGTGCGCGATCGGGGCGGAGGGGCTGTCCGGGGCCGCTATCCGCTGTCGGTCTTCTCCGGGCCGTCCGGCCCGGAGCCGGCGAACCGCGCGGACCGCGAGGCCGACGGGGAGGGCCCGTCCGGCGGCCGAGGCGCAGTCCCGGCGCTCCCGGTGGGGGAGGGCGTCTGGGAGGTGGGGGTGCGGCCGTCTCCGGTGGGGGAGGGCGTCAGGGAGGTGGGGGTGCGGCCGTCTCCGGGCACGGACGTGCCCGCATCCGAGGAATCCGGCGGCGAGGTGCCGGGACCGCCGGGCGGCATCGACTCGGTGGGGCTGGGCAGGACCGGGGGTGCCGAGGGCGTGGCGGCCGGGAGCCGTTGCCGGTCCTCCGGCCGTGACCCGTCGTTCAGCGCGGGCAGCAGCGCCAGGCCGATGCCGAGGCCGGTCACCGCCAGCGCGGATCCGCCGGCCCGCCACAGCATCCGGGCCCGGCGGCGGGACCGGATGCCGGCGTGGAGGCGCTGCTGCTGGTCGGGGCCGTACGGGCTCGGGCGGTGGGACTCGCGCATCATGCGGGCCAGCTCCCGCTCGAAGTCGTCCATCGCTTCTCCCCTCACCCCAGGTGCCCGACCGTGCCGGACAGGATCTGCCGCAGCCGCGCCACCCCGCGCGAGGCGTGCGACCTGGCCGTGCCCACCGGGCACCCGAGAGCCTCGGCCACCTGGGTCTCCGACAGGTCCTCGCAGTACCGCAGCACCACCGCGGCCCGGTGCTTCGGCGGCAGCAGCGCCAGCGCCTCCTCCAGCCGTGAGCGTTCGGCCACGGCCGCGGACATGTCGCCGGGGCCGGGCCGGTCGGGCAGCCGCTCCACCGGGCGCTCGCCCCACCACCGCCTGCGCGCCGACCGGGCGGCCATCCGCACCAGCACCTGGCGGACGTACGCCTCCGGGGCCTGCTCGGCGATCCTCGGCCAGGCGAACCACAGCTTCACCAGGGCCTCCTGGACCAGGTCCTCGGCCCGCTGCCGGTCCCCGCCGGTCAGCAGCCGGGCGACATGGAGCAGCGACGACCAGCGGGCGGCCACGAACGCGTCGAAGCCGTCGGCCCCCCATCGCTCCATCCCTGCGCCCCCGTGTCCGGCAATCCCTTGCACCCCTGACAAAGACTCCCGGCCCCCCGAAACGATGCACCGAGATGCTGTGATCCATGTCACCGCGGACAGGCGAAGGGCGGGCCGTGCGGCCCTCACCCGCGCCGTCCGGCGCATCAGAGGGCCGCACGACCCGCCCCTTCAGGCGAGTGTGCGGCAGGGTGGTTCAGGCCGGCAGGGCGACGTCCTTCAGGGTCCCGCGGAACCGCGCAAGCGGCTGCCGCGCACCCGCAGCCGCCGCATCACCGCGGCTGACCGCTCGTGGACGCCTCACCGGCCGCTCAGCGCGCGCCCGGCCCGCCGCTGCCGAAACCGCCGCTGCTCCCCTCGTCCCACCGGGGCCGCTCCTGTGCGGCGCCGGTGCCCGAGCTGCCCCGGCCCGGCATCTCGTGCGGGGTCAGCCGTCCCTCACCCGTCGGCATCTCGTCGGGCTCCCTGTTCTCCCGTACCTCCCGGACCGGGCCTCCCTCCGGCATCCGCGGCTGCTCCTCCGGGCGCGGCCGGACGCGCCCGGCCTGCCGGACCCGCCGGCTGCCGAAGGCGAAGGCGCCGATCAGCAGGGCCACGACCACGGCCGCCGCCACCACCATCCCGATGCCGAGGGCTCCGCGCCCGGCGGCGAGGTCGGCCGTCTCGATCCATGAGGTGTTCGTCATGGAGCGCGGGTACCCCCGGACGGGCCGGTGAACCGGCCGGGAGAAACGGGCGCGACCCGGACACCGAAAGGGTTTGGCCTCGAGCGGCCCCGGCTACTCGCGCTGTGTGACGACCACATCGCAGGAGGAGCTGTTCCGGTTCCTCGAGGACCGTTTCGCCTGCGCCCAGGCGTGCACCGAGACCGCCAGGGCGTGCGCACTGCGGGCGAGCCTCGTGGATCCGGACGGCACCGAGAACCAGGAACTCGTACGACGCAAGGGCATCATGTGCGCCGAGGTGTGCGACGCCACCTGCCGCGTGCTGTCCGAGCAGAGCCAGGTGGACGAGGACACCATCCGGGTCCAGGTCGAGTGGTGCCGCCAGGTGGCCCTGGAGAGCGCACACGTCTTCGACCGGCAGCCGGGGGCCGAGCAGACCGCCGAGGCCTGCCGCGCCTGTGCCCGTGCCTGCACGGACTTCCTCGCCGTACTGCTCTGACGTCCCGCGTCGGTGACGAGAGGCGCGCCGATGCGGCGCGCCCCGGCGAGACGCGCCTCGGAGCGCGCGGTCCGGGGCCGCCGAGCGGTGTGCGGGGCGGCCCGGCGCCGCCCGCGGTCACCGCGCACGGCCGCCTGGCGTCGCCCTGACGCGGGGCCGCCCGCGTCGCCCGGCCGCCGCGCTCGCGTCGTTCGGGGCCGCCGGCCGGCACACCGGCCCCCGCGCCCGGCGGCATTCGGGGCCTGCGGGTGTGGACGGCCCCCGCGCCCCCGCACGGCATCGCCGCTCCCTCCACGCCCGTTCCCCATTTCCGCAACGCTTCGGCGGCGGCAGCAACGAGATCCAATGGGAGATCATTTCCTTGGATCGGCCTGGGTATGCCGCGGGTGCGGAGGTAGTGCGCAGGAGTACACGGCACCGTACAAAGTCGGGCGGATGGTCGCCATACTGGACGAGCCAGGGGAGGGCACGGCTTACAGCGACGGGGGCGTGCGCGAAAGATGGGGGACACCAGGCTCATCCAGGGCCGGTACCGGCTGCTGGACCTGATCGGGCGCGGCGGCATGGGCGAGGTGTGGCGGGCCCGTGACGAGTCTCTGGGGCGGCAGGTCGCGGTGAAGTGCCTCAAGCCGCTCGGCTCCGGCCAGGACCAGTCGTTCGGACGCGTGCTCAGAGAGCGGTTCCGCCGCGAGGCCCGGGTGGCGGCGGCCCTGCAGCACCGGGGCATCACGGTGGTGCACGACTTCGGGGAGTCCGGCGGCGTGCTCTACCTGGTGATGGAGCTGCTCCAGGGCCGCAACCTCAGCCAGCTCCTGGAGGACAACAAGCACCATCCGCTGCCGGTCGAGCAGATCGTGGACATCGCCGAACAGGTGGCCGCCGCGCTCGCCTACACCCACGACCAGGGCGTGGTGCACCGGGACCTGAAGCCCGCGAACATCGTGCGCACCGCCGACGGCACGGTGAAGATCTGCGACTTCGGCATAGCGCGCCTCGGCCACGACATCGGCTTCACCTCCCGCCTGACCGGCACGGGTGTGGCGATGGGCACCCCGCACTACATGTCGCCGGAGCAGATCAGCGGCTCCACCGTGGACCGGCGCAGCGACCTGTACTCCTTCGGCTGCGTGCTGTACGAGCTCGCCACCGGGGTGCCGCCGTTCGACCTCGACGACGCCTGGGCGGTCCTGGTCGGCCACCGCGACACCCCGCCCCGGCCACCGCGCACCCACCGCGCCGAACTGCCCGAGCAGCTGGACCGCATCATTCTGGATCTGCTCGCCAAGGACCCGGAGGCCCGCCCGGACACGGCCCGGGAGCTGTCCGGTCGCCTGGCCGCGCTCCGAGCGGGCCCGCTCGTGGTGCCGGGGAGCGGGGGGCAGCCGGTGAGCGGGGCGGCGCCGGCCGGGCAGGACCGGGCGGGCCCGGCGGGCCGAACGCGGCCCGGCTGGGCGGAGCGTGCGGCCCTCCCGCCGGGGGTGGCCCTCCCGCCGGGGGAGGGCCGGATGACGGCCGGCGCGACGGGCACACCCGGGGACGAGCGGGCAGCCGGTGCGGCACCCGCCGCCGGCCGGCGCGCCGGAACCGGCCGGCCCGCGCGCTCACCCTCCTGGACCCGCGGCATGACCACCGGGCACAAGGCCGCGGGCGGCACGCTGCGGACCACCCCGCCGGACCCCGCGGCCGGCCTGACCGGGGAATGGATTCCCCGCCCCGCCGGCGCGGTGCGCGCCGACCGGTCCGTGCCCGACGACCCGCCCACCCCGCCCCCGGAGACGCTGACCGCGCTGGCCGCCCGGCACAACGCGGGCCTGAGCCTGGGCCGGCTGGGGCGCTGGACGGAGGCGGAGGAGGTGCACCGTGCGGTCGCCGCCGAACGCCGCCGCCTGCTCGGCCCCGAGCACCCCGACACCCTCGCCAGCCGCTACGAGGTCGCCTTCGCGCTCAGCCGCACCGGCCGCGCCGCCGAGGCACTGCAGGAGTACAAACAGGTGGCCGAGGCCCGCATCCGCGCGCTCGGCGCCGACCACCCCGACACGCTCGCCGCCCGCCAGGAGATGGCCTACGTCCTGGCCCAGCTGGGCCGCGCCCTCGACGCCCACCAGGTCTATCTGTCGGTGCTCTCCGCCCGTGAGCGCACCCAGGGCCCCGACCACCCCGACACCCTGCGCTGCCGGCACAACCTGGCCTTCAACCTCGGCCGGCTCGGCCGCCTCGAGGACTCCTGCGGCATGGCCCGCGAGGTCGCACGCGCCCGGGCCAGGGTGCTCGGCCCCACCCATCCGGACACCCTGGTCAGCCGCTACGAAGTCGCCTACACGCTCGGATTGCTGGGCCGCTGGCAGGAGGCGCTGGACATCTACCGGGAGGTCGCCGAGGCGCGGGCCGCCGTCCTCGGCCACGACCATCCCGACACCCTCGCCGCCCGCTACGAGATCGGCATCAGCCTGGGCCGGCTCGGCCACATCACCCAGGCCCTCGAGCACTACCGCGCACTCGTCCGGGACCGCACCCGCGTCCAGGGCCCCACCCACCCCGAGACGCTGCGCGCCCGCCACGGAGTCGGCGTCAACCTCGGCCGGCTCGGCCGCTGGGAGGAGGCGCTGGCCGAGTCCCGCGAGGTGTGCGCCCTGCGGGAGAGCACCCTCGGCCCGGACCACCCGGACACGCTGGTCAGCCGCCGCGAGGTGGCCGTCGGCCTGGGCTGGCTGGGCCGGTGGGCGGAGGCGCTGGCCGAGTACCGGGCCGTGGCCGAGGCGCGGGAGCGCGTCCTGGGCCCCGACCACCCGGACACCCTGGCCAGCCGCGACGACGAGGCCCAGTGCCTGCAGCAGCTGGGCCGCGACACCGAGGCCGTGGACCTCTACCGACACGTGGCCGCACTGCGCCGCCGCGCAACCGCGGACGGACGGTGACCGGTGGCCTCCCCCGCGCCCGGCCCCCGGGCCGCCCCGGCACCCGGTTCGCCCCCTGGCCGCCCGCGATCTTCGCGTGCTACCAAGAAGCATGACCGCACTCCACCCGTCCGGGACCTACGACGCCGTGATCGTCGGCGGAGGCCACAACGGCCTGGTCGCCGCCGCCTACCTCGCCCGGGCAGGGCGCTCCGTGCTGCTGCTGGAGCGGCTGGACCACACCGGGGGAGCGGCCGTGTCCACGCGGCCGTTCAGCGGTGTCGACGCCTGGCTGTCCCGCTACTCGTACCTGGTCAGCCTGCTGCCGCAGAAGATCGTCACCGAGCTCGGACTCGACTTCCGGCTGCGCTCCCGCACCGTCTCCTCCTACACGCCCACCGAACGCGACGGCCGCCCCACCGGCCTGCTGGTCGCCGGTGACGAGCAGCGCACCCGCGAGGCCTTCGTCCGGCTCACCGGTTCCGACCGCGAGTACGAGTCCTGGCAGCGCTTCTACGGCATGACCGGCCGCGTCGCCCGGCGGGTCTTCCCCACGCTCACCGAGCCGCTGCCCACCCGCGAGGAGCTGCGCCGTACCGTCGACGACGAGGAGGCCTGGCGGACGCTGTTCGAGGAGCCGATCGGCGTCGCGGTCGAACGCCACTTCGACGACGACCTGGTACGCGGCGTCGTCCTCACCGACGCCCTCATCGGCACCTTCGCCGACGCCCACGACCCGTCCCTGAAGCAGAACCGCTGCTTCCTCTACCACGTGATCGGCGGCGGCACCGGGGCCTGGGACGTCCCGGTCGGCGGCATGGGCGCCCTCACCGGCGCGCTGGCCGCCGCCGCACGCGACGCCGGCGCCGTCCTCGCCACCGGCCACGAGGTGGTGCGCATCGACACCGACGGCACCGACGCCGAGGTCACCTACCGCACCGCCGACGGGGAGGGCGTCGCCGCGGCCCGCCACGTCCTGGTGAACGCCTCCCCGCAGGAGCTGGCCGCCCTGACCGGCGACACACCTCCAGAGCCCGCCGAAGGCGCCCAGCTGAAGGTGAACATGCTGCTCAAGCGGCTGCCCAGGCTCCGCGACAGCTCGGTCGACCCCCGCGAGGCCTTCGCCGGCACCTTCCACATCGCCGAGGGCTACCAGCAGCTGGCCGCCGCGCACGCCCAGGCGGCCGCGGGTGAACTCCCGGCCGTGCCGCCGTCGGAGATCTACTGCCACTCGCTCACCGACCCCACGATCCTCGGCCCGGACCTGGCCGCGCGGGGCTACCAGACCCTCACCCTCTTCGGCCTGCACACGCCCGCGCGGCTGTTCCGGCACGACAACGAGGCGGCACGCGAGGAGCTGCTGAAGTCGACGCTCGCCCAGCTCGACGCCCACCTGGCCGAACCGCTCGCCGACTGCCTGGCCACCGACGCGGACGGACGCCCGTGCCTGGAGGCCAGGACGCCCCTCGACCTCGAACGCGACCTCGGACTGCCCGGCGGCCACATCTTCCACCGCGACCTGTCCTGGCCCCATGCCCAGGACGGCACCGGCCGCTGGGGCGTGGAGACCCGCCACGGCAACGTCCTGCTCTGCGGCGCGGGCGCGGTCCGCGGCGGCGGGGTCAGCGGGGTGCCGGGACACAACGCGGCGATGGCCGTACTGGAGAGCAGCGGGGACTGACCAGGGTCCGGAGGTCCGTCGGCCGACGGAGCGCGAGCACGGCCGGCCGCCGGACGGAGCGCGAGCACGGCCGGCCGCCCGGCGGACCACGAGCCGGGCCGGCCGGAGGTCAGTTCGCCGAAGCCGTCCACCCCCGCGCCTCGATGCGGTCCCGGTCGGCGGGCCGTGCCTCGTCGAAGAGCACCCGGCCGGCCGACTCGACGCGCAGGGCGTCCACGTAGACACCGCGGCCCACGTAGAGCTGGTCCGTCGAGTAGCGCCAGCGCAGCACCAGGCCGCGCGCGGCGGGCAGTTCGGCGGTCAGGGTGTGCCAGACGCGCCCCGACCAGCCGGTGGCCGTGCCCGAGGGGTGGGGCACGGGCTCACCCCGCCGGGGCACGGTGGTGAAGGGAACAGGACGCCAGGTGGCTCCGCCGTCGTCCGTGGCCTCCAGGGTGAGCACGTCGGACCGCGGCTCGGTGTCCCACCACAGGGCGCAGCGCAGCCGGGCGTCGCCCCGCCCGGTGTCCAGCGCCGGCAGGGCGAGCGTCGCCTCCGTGGAGCTCGCCATTCCGGAGAACCAGGCGGCCCGTCCCTGGGCGGGCCGCACCGGCACCGCACGTGCCAGGTTGTTGGCGGCCGCCACCCGGGGAGCGGATCCGGAGCGCCAGCTGCGCACCGGGTGCACGGAGTTGCCGAGGAGGACCAGGAAGGAGTCGGTGGTCGGGTCGAGCACCAGGGCCGTCCCGGTGAAGCCGGTGTGGCCCGCCGTGCGCGGGGTGGCCATCGCGCCCATGTACCAGTGCTGGTAGAGCTCGAAGCCCAGCCCGTGCTCGTCGCCGGGGAAGTCGGTGTTGAAGTCGGTGAACATCAGCTCCACCGACTCCGGCCGCAGAATGCGCGCCCTGCCGTAGGAGCCGCCGTTGAGCAGGGTGCGGCCGAGCACCGCCAGGTCCCAGGCGTCGGAGAACACGCCTGCGTGTCCGGCGACCCCGCCGAGGCTGTACGCGTTCTCGTCGTGCACCTCGCCCCACACCAGGCCCCGGTCGAGCCCCGACCAGGGCAGCCGGGCGTCCTCGGTGGCGGCGATCTTCGGCTTCCAGGAGGCGGGTGGGTTGTAGCGGGTGCGGCGCATGCCGAGCGGCCCGGTGATCTCCTCGCGCAGCTGGGTGTCCAGGGGGCGGCCGGTGACCTTCTCCAGGACCAGCTGGAGGGAGATCAGGTTCAGGTCCGAGTACAGGTAGGCCGTGCCGGGCGGGTTCACCAGCTGCTCGTCGTACAGGCGCTGGAGCTTCTCCTCGTACGTGGGCTCCTGGTACAGCGGGATCCAGGCCTGGAATCCCGAGGTGTGGGTGAGGAGCTGGCGGATCGTCACCTCCTGCTTGCCGGCCCGCCCGAAGCCGGGCAGATACGAGGCGACGGGGGCCTCCAGCTCCAGCCGTCCGCGTTCGATCTGCTGCACGGCGAGGATCGAGGTGAACAGCTTCGACACCGAGGCCAGGTCGAAGACGGTGTCCTCGGCCATCGGGATCTGCTGGTCCTCGGGGAACTCGATGCCGGTGTCGGTCTCCTCGTCGTAGGCCCGGTAACGCACCGCCATGCCGATGGGCCGGTGCAGGGCCACGGTGCCGCCCCGGCCGGCGAGCAGTACGGCGCCCGCGTACCAGGGGTGCTCGGGGGACGGGCCGAGGAAGGCCTCGGCGTCGGCGACGAGCCGGTCCAGATGCTCGGCGAGCAGTCCGGCCCGGTGGGGTGAGCCGTGCCGCAGGGTGGTGCGCCCGCCGCCCGCCGGGGCCGCCGCGGCGGGTCCCGCCGGCAGCGCGGCGAGGGCCAGGGCACCTCCCAGCGCCAGGGTCCCGCGACCGAGTTGACGTCTGGTGATGCCGCTCGCTCCGTCGCCCGCCATGGGCTTCCTCCCGGCTCCTGAGCCTGCCGCGCCGTCTGAAAGAATCTTTCGCGATCGCTTCGCGGAGTGAAACTTTCCTGTCAGAGTGGCCTGTGTGTCAATGGGTGTGCACACCGCATGATCTGACGACCCATCAAGTCGAACTGGCGAACCGTCAGGAAGGCTCTTCCGTCGTCCGGAGGAGTGCGGCATCCTGCGCCCGTGCGGACGGAGCCGAGCCAGACCCTCGGAATCGAGCACGCCGTCTTCGGCTTCACCCCGTTCCCGGCCGTCGCAGCCGCCAACAGCCGGGCCGGCGGCCTCGGACTGCTCGGCGCGGTCCGCTGCACCGGCCCCCGGTGAGCTCGCCCGCGCCCTCGACTGGATCGAGGCCCGCACCGGCGGCCGGCCCCACGGCCTGGACGTGGTGATGCCCGCCGGCAAGGTGGAGGGCGTCACCGGGGCCGATGCGGAGACGACGATCCCCGAGCGCCACCGCGCCTGGGTCAAGGACATCAGCGAACCGTCTCGGGCGGATACGCATCGTGCCTCCCAACGTCGTCGGGGAAGGAGTGGCTGAGCGCACCAACCGGTATGTTCGACCGTCAGGACGACTGCACGGACTTCTGACGACCGTTCAACCATCCCGGGAGCCCGGCCGTCCGGCCCTTGCCCGCCACGGGCAGCCGCTCGCTCCGTCCCTGCACCCGCCCCGGACCGGCGTCTTGACCCCGCCCCGCCCGCCGACCGAGGATCGTCAGTCATGACGCCCGGACACGGCAGCACGGTCGACGGAGTCCTGCGACGCAGCGCACGGCGCACCCCGGCGCGCACGGCACTCGAGTACGCGGACCGCACCTGGACCTACGAGGAACTGGACGCCGCCGTCTCCCGCGCGGCCGGGCTCCTGCTCGCCGAGGGGCTCTCCCCGGGCGACCGCGTGGGCGCCTTCGGCCACAACTCCGACGCCTATCTGATCGGCTTCCTCGCCTGTGCCCGCGCCGGCCTGGTGCACGTGCCCGTCAACCAGAACCTGACCGGGGACGACCTCGCCTACCTGGTGCACCAGTCCGGCAGCAGCCTGGTCCTCACCGACCCCGGTCTCACCGGCCGGCTCCCCGGCCAGGTGCCGTCCCTGCCGCTGCGCGACCGCGAGGACAGCCTGCTCGCCCGGCTGGACGGGGCACCGTTGTACGACGGCCCCGAACCCCGCTCCGAGGATCTGGTGCAGCTGCTCTACACCTCGGGCACCACCGCCCTGCCCAAGGGTGCGATGATGACCCACCGCGCTCTGGTGCACGAGTACTTGAGCGCCATCACCGCCCTCGACCTGGCGGCAGGGGACCGCCCCGTGCACGCGCTGCCGCTGTACCACTCGGCGCAGATGCATGTGTTCCTGATGCCCTACCTGGCCGTCGGCGCCACCAACATCGTCCTCGACGCCCCCGACGGCGACCGGCTGTTCGACCTGATCGAGAGCGGGCGCGCGGACAGCTTCTTCGCGCCACCCACCGTGTGGATCGGCCTGTCCAACCGCCCCGACTTCGACACCCGCGACCTGAGCGGGCTGCGCAAGGCGTACTACGGGGCGTCGATCATGCCGGTGCCGGTCCTGGAGCGTCTGAAGGAGCGGCTGCCGGACCTGGCGTTCTACAACTGCTTCGGGCAGAGCGAGATCGGGCCGCTGGCCACCGTCCTCGGGCCGGACGAGCACGAGGGGCGCATGGACTCCTGCGGCCGGACGGTGCTGTTCGTCGACGCCCGGGTGGTCGACGAGGACGGCAAGGACGTGCCCGACGGCACCCCCGGCGAGATCGTCTACCGCTCACCGCAGCTCTGCGAGGGCTACTGGGACAAGCCCGAGGAGACCGCCCGGGCGTTCCGCGACGGCTGGTTCCGGTCGGGCGACCTCGCGGTGCGCGACTCCGACGGCTACTTCACCATCGTCGACCGGGTGAAGGACGTCATCAACTCCGGTGGCGTGCTGGTGGCTTCACGCCAGGTCGAGGACGCCCTCTACACCCATGAGGCGGTCGCCGAGGCGGCCGTGATCGGTCTGCCCGACGACCGCTGGGTGGAGGCCGTCACGGCGGTGGTGGTCCCGCGCGGCGACGTCACCGAGGAGGAACTGATCGCGCACGCCGGCGAGAAGCTCTCGCCGTTCAAGGCGCCCAAGCGGGTGCTGTTCGTCGAGGAACTGCCGCGCAACGCCAGCGGGAAGATCCTCAAACGCGAGCTGCGCGACCGCTTCAGCTGACCGGCCCGGCGGGCTGCTCCGACCGCAGATCCACGATCCGCCGGATCTTGCCCACCGAACGCTCCAGCGTCTCCGGATCGACGATCTCCACGTCCACCGAGACCCCTATGCCGTCCTTCACGGCCGATCTGATCAGCTGCGCGGCCGAGGCGCGGACCGCGCTGTCCGCGTCCGGGCGGGCCTCCGCGCGCACCGTCAGGGCGTCCATACGGCCCTCGCGGGTCAGCCGGAGCTGGAAGTGCGGGGCGACACCCGGCGTGCGCAGCACGATCTCCTCGATCTGCGTGGGGAAGAGGTTCACCCCGCGCAGGATCACCATGTCGTCGCTGCGCCCGGTCACCTTCTCCATGCGCCGGAACACCCGGGCGGTGCCCGGCAGCAGCCGGGTCAGATCACGCGTCCGGTACCGCACGATCGGCATGGCCTCCTTGGTCAGCGAGGTGAACACCAGCTCGCCCCGCTCCCCGTCCGGCAGCACCTCACCGGTGACCGGGTCGACGACCTCCGGGTAGAAGTGGTCCTCCCAGATGTGCAGGCCGTCCTTGGTCTCCACGCACTCCTGCGCCACACCGGGGCCGATGACCTCCGACAGCCCGTAAATGTCCACGGCGTCGATGGCGAATCGCTCCTCGATCTCCCGCCGCATCTGCTCGGTCCACGGCTCGGCGCCGAAGATGCCCACCCGCAGCGAGGTGCCGCGCGGGTCGATGCCCTGCCGCTCGAACTCGTCCAGCAGCGTGAGCATGTAGGACGGGGTCACCATGATGATCGCGGGCTCGAGATCCTGGATCAGCTGCACCTGCCGTGCCGTCATGCCGCCGGAGGCGGGGACCACCGTGCAGCCGAGCCGCTCGGCGCCGTAGTGCGCGCCGAGGCCGCCGGTGAACAGGCCGTAGCCGTACGCCACATGCGCGATGTCGCCGGGCCGGCCGCCCGCCGCGCGGATGGAGCGGGCCATCATGTCCGCCCACATGGACAGATCGTTCTCGGTGTAGCCGACGACCGTGGGCCGCCCGGTGGTGCCGCTGGAGGCGTGGATCCGGCGGATGCGCTCGCGGGGAACGGCGAACATGCCGTACGGGTAGTTCTCCCGCAGGTCCGCCTTGGTGGTGAACGGGAAACGGGCCAGATCGGCGAGCGACCGGCAGGCGTCGGGACGGACGCCCGCCTTGTCGAAGGACTCGCGGTAGAAGGGCACGTTCTCGTACGCGTGCCGCAGCGAGGACCGAAGCCGCTCCAGCTGCAGCGCGCGCAGCCCCTCCGCGTCGAGCCGCTCCGCCGCGTCCCGCAGGTCCGCCGCCTGAGTCATCAGGACCTTCCCTTCACGCATCGCACACGAATCGCATCAATCCGGGCGACCGATCATTCGGTTGAGCTTCAGGGGTCAGTAATTCAGGTCACCACCGGTCGATGCAAGACCTGGGCCTGCACTTTCTCCGGAAGTCCGTTGCACATGGCCGGGCGCGCGCCGCAGGATCACCCTCATGCCGATCTTCACCGCGCCGGACGGGACCACGCTCGCCTGTCACCTGCGGGGCGAGGGCGAACCGCTGGTCGTCCTGCCCGGCGGCCCCATGCGGGCCAGCGCCTACCTGGGAAACCTGGGCGGACTCGACGCCCACCGCCGGCTCGCCCTGCTCGACCTGCGCGGCACCGGGGACTCGTCCGTCCCGAAGGACCCGTCGACCTACCGCTGCGACCGGCTCGTGGACGACGTGGAGGCGCTCCGCGTCCACCTGGGCCTGGAGCGCATGGACCTGCTCGCCCACTCCGCGGGCGGCAGCCTCGCCCTGCTGTATGCGGCCCGGCACCCCGGGCGGGTGGCACGGCTGGCCCTGATCACCGCCACCCCCTGGGCGCTGGGCATGCCGGCCACCGCCGAGGACCGCCGGGCGGCGGCCCTGCTGCGCCGGGACGAACCCTGGTACGCCCAGGCCTGGCCGGCGTACCGGGACTGGCTGGCCGGCACCGGCGACTACGACCCGGTCTTCGCCCCCTTCTTCTACGGCCGCTGGGACGAGACCGCCCGCGCGCACGACCGGGCCGGGGACACGCAGTACAACGACGAGGCCGCCGAGTTGTTCGGCGCGGACGGCGCCTGGGACCCGCCCGCCGCCCGGGCGGCGCTCGCCCGGCTGACGGCCCCGGTGCTGGTGCTCGCCGGAGAGCTCGACGGCGGCCCCCGCCCGGAGCTCGCCCGCCGCTGCGCCGAGATCGTCCCGGACGCCGAGTTCGCGGTGCAGCCCGGCGCCGGGCACTACCCGTGGCTGGACGACCCGGAGTGGTTCACCGCACGGGTCGGGCAGTTCCTCAGCGCCCGCCCTGCGGACCGTAGGCCGTCATGAAGCGGTCGCGGAACTTGTCCATGCCCCAGCGCGGGGCGTGCGGCGCGGGCTTGAGGCCCTCGGTCCAGTTCCAGTGGGCCACCCGGTCCAGCACCTTCTTGTCCCGCGCCACGATGGTCACCGGCACGTCCTTGTTGCGGCTTCCCGCGGTGACGGTCGGGACCGGCTGGTGGTCGCCGAGGAAGACCAGCACCGTGTCCTCGTCGCCGTAGCGCTCCATCCACTCGGTGAGGCTGCGCAGCGAGTACTCGATGGCCCGGCGGTACTCGGTGCGCACCTTCTCCGGGTCCTTCCAGACCTCCTTGGGGTCGGTGCCCTCCTTCTTGATCCGGTGGAACACCGAACCGTCCCCCAGGTCCTCCCAGTCGATCATGCGGGCGACAGGGGACCAGGGGTTGTGGCTGGAGGCCAGGATGATCTCCGCCATGATCGGCTCGCGGTTCTTCCTGCCGTGCTCCAGCCGTTCGAAGGCCTCCAGGCTGAACTGGTCGGGCACCGGCGTCCAGCTGAAGTAGGGGCCGTGGTAGCCGAGGTGCTCGGAGTCGTAGATGTGGTCCAGGCCGAAGAACTTGCCCTCCGGCCAGGCCCGCCGCACCCCGGGGACGATGCCGACGGTGCGCCAGTCACCGGTCTTGCGGAAGTACTTGGTGAGCGTCATGCGGTCGCTGGTGGTCAGGCTCCGGTACCGCTGCTGGTTCTTGATCCACAGGCCGGACAGGAAGGTGGAGTGGGCCAGCCAGCTCCCCGCACCGGTCACCGGCGACGTCAGCCAGGCGCTGCGCGATTCGAATCCGGCCGCCTTCAGCCGGTCCGTGCCCTCCCGCAGCGCCGCGTCCATCGGCCCGGCCATCGCCGGGTCGTCGATCGCCACCCGGCCGTAGCTCTCGATGAAGGTGAACAGCACGTCCTTGCCGCGCAGTCCGGTCAGCAACTGGTCGGGCGGGGTGTCGGCGAAGGCGTCCACCGCGGCCTGCTTCTCGAAGATACGGGCGTCGGCGAGGCCCGCACGCACCGCCTCCACCCGGTTCTCCACCATCTGGGCCGTACCCCGGGTGGCGAGCTTGGCACCGCCCACCTCCACACCGAAGGTGACACACGTGATCCAGACCAGGCCCAGCACGATCGTGGTCCGGGTGGCGGTGTGCCGGTGGCGGACCATCAGGGCGGTCACCCGCACCATGGCCAGCGTCATCAGGACCAGTACCGCGAGGAAGAGGACGATCGCCCCGATCACGGCCAGCACCTGCCCGCCGCGGCCGAACGACTCCCGGACGAACTCCGCCGCGTCGTCGAGCAGGATCCAGTCGAGCACCAGGTCGAACGGCCGGGCCAGCACCTGGTAGAAGCCCATGTCCACGAACTTCAGCACGGTGAGCAGGCCCAGGAGGACACCGGCGACGACGGCGGTGATCCGCCGGGGCCGGGGCGGCAGGGCCAGCAGCAGGGTCGCCAGCAGGATGCCCTCGGCGGGCAGCCGCAGGAACGCCACGAGGTGCATCCGCTCCAGCCGGTTGGGCATCAGCAGCGCGACCAGTACGAGCGCACCGGCCAGGACCGTCGTCCCCACGCTCACCCGGTGTGCGGCACGGGGATGACGGCGCCGCCAACCGAACCAGCCGGGGCGAGTGGGGGAGACGGGGAGGTCGTCCGTCACGGTCGCGGTGCCGCCCGGTGTGCCGTCCTCGTCGCCGGTCGTGGGGCGGGCGCCGTCCGATTCCGGCGGGGATGCCTTCTCGCCGGGCGACTCGCGGCCGGCGTCCGGCGAGACCGGGCCGGCGTCGTCCCCGGCCGGGCCCTCGCCCGGAGCGGGCGCTTCACCCGCACCGTCGGAGGTCGACTCGCCCGCCGACGTCTCCGCCTTCCCGGACACCCTCCCGGACTTTCCGTCCGGCGCCGCGCTCGCGTCCGCGTCCGGCGCCGCCGCGTCCCGCTCCCTCTCCGGGGCGTCGGTCTCCGCCGGGTCGCCTTGTACGCCCGGTGTGTTCGGGGTGCTCTCGGCGGTGGGGCCCGGCAGCTGACGGGAGCGTGTGAAGAGCGGCACCCGGTGGTCCTTCCGCGCAGTCCTGCGATGGCATGACGAACGGGCCCGGTGTCCGGGCCTGCAGGCACCAGTACGTCCGTACCGCGCTCGGTGTTCAAACCACCGCGCCGGACGTCACCCGCCCGCGGTCGCGACCGCGCATGCCCACCGATGGTCCGCCTTGCCGCTGGGCGAAGCCTTCCTCACCGGACTGCGCGAACGCGTCGTCCTCGGCGTGCGCGGCTCCGACCGCCGGATCCATGTCCCGCCCGCCGAGTACGGCCCCGTCACCGCCGAGGAACTGCGCGGACTCGTCGAGGTCGCACCCACCGGCACCGTCACCACCTGGGCCTGGAACCACGCCCCGCGCGGGGGACAGCCCTTGGCCGCCTCCTTCGCCTGGGTCCTGGTCCGCCTCGACGGTGCGGACACCGCGCTGCTGCACGCCCTCGACGCGCCCGGTCCGGACGCCGTGCGCACCGGGATGCGGATCCGCATCCGCTGGTGCCGCCGAACGCACCGGCGCCCTCACCGACATCGCCTGCTTCGAGCCGTACGAGGGGGCCCCACCACCGTTCACTCACCACTCCGGCTCCCGCGAGGCCGCGCAGCCGGCCCGCACGCCCTGCTCACCGGAAGCGTCCCGCACGGCGACCACCAGGTGCGCCCGCTGCTGCGGCGGCTCCCAGTCTTCGCCATGTGGCTCGTGGGCAGCGAACCCCCCGACCCCTGAGGCCCTTTCCCCGCCGACCCGCGAAGGTCCCGCTCACATGACCTGTCGGGGGCGGGGACCGATCGCTAGGCTGGCCGCGGACGACGCACACCAGGAGGAGCACGGACGTGGCCGAGAGCACCACCCAGCAGCGCCCGCCCAAGGGCTGGGACAAGCCGGACCTGGACCTGAGCAACGCGCAGTGGCAGTCCAGCAGCCGAGGCCGGGGCGATGTGCAGATCGCCTTCGTGGAGGGCTTCGTCGCCATGCGCAACAGCCGGCGCCCGGGCAGCCCGTCCCTGATCTTCACCCCCGACGAGTGGGGCGCCTTCGTGTCCGGTGCCCGCGAGGGGGACTTCGACCTGACCTGAGGGCGCACCGGCAGCTGAACCGGGGAGTGTGCACGCCGGATTTCCGGACACGCGGACGGGGACGCCGCCGCGCGGCCCTGGCTGGGCCAGGCTGGGCGGACGAGCAACGGCCGTACTGCGGAGGCGAGGGATTCCCATGATCAGTGAGCCGGTCGTCACGGCGGTCGACGGGTCCGAGGACAGTCTGCGCGCCCTGGACTGGGCGATCGACGAGACGCGCCGGCGCCGGGCCTCGCTGAAGGTGGTGCACGTACGCCAGTACCCGCTGTGGTCCCCGCCCGAGGTGCTCGCCGCGGCACCGCCGCAGGAGCCCGGCAGCCCGGTCCTCTACCGGATCCGCGAGCGCCTCGACGGGCGCGAGGGGCTTCCGCCGGTCGAGTACGCCGCCCTGGACGGCGCACCCGGCGCGGTCGTCGCCGACCTGGGCGCCTCGGCTCAGCTGCTGGTGCTCGGCTCCCGGGGCCGCGGCGGCTTCGCCAGCCTGCTCCTCGGCTCCACCTCGCTGGCCGTCGCCCGCGACGCCGACTGCCCGGTCGTCGTGGTGCCCCGGCCCGGACGCCAGGTGCACGACGGCTACCGGGCGGGCCCCGGCCCGCGCGTGGTCGCCGGACTGAACACCGACAGCCCCGACGAGGCGACGCTCGCCTTCGCCTTCGCCGAGGCCGCGATGCGCGACGCCCGTCTCGAGATCGTCGCCGCCTACCCCTGGCCCCTGCAGACCTGGATGCTGCCCGGGGAGATGCCGGGCCCGGCCGTCGACCAGGACGCCGTCGAACACGAGACCCTCACCCTGGCCGAGGGTTTCCTCGCCCCCCACCGCAAGGCCCGTCCCGAGGTGACCGCCGAGATCCGGGCCCTGCCCGGCGACGCCGCCGGCCACCTCGTCGCCGCCTCCCGCGACGCGGAGCTGGTCGTGGTCGGCCGCCACCGCCGCCGCCTCCTGGCCCCCGCCCGCATGATGGGCTCGGTCACCCAGGCGGTCCTCTCCCACGCCGCCTGCCCCGTGGCGGTGATCCCACCGGTGCCTCCGGAGGAGTGACCGGCCCGGCGGACACCGCCCCGGTCCGGCCGCGAAGGCGCCCGTGCCGGGCGGGCCGGCGGTGAGGTCCGCACCGGGCTCCGGCTCGGGCCGAGGGGGCGACGGATCCGCCGGGCCGCGCGTGGCCCGCCACCACGAGCGGCACCGGCGTCCCGGGTAGCCCGGGCGGGCGCCGCCCGGCGGCCCGTTCGCCGGTGCGGCCACGTACCATGGCGGCATGTCGTTCCTCCGCCGCCGCAGTGCCACCCCCGCCGGCCCCGACTTCGACGTGCTGGCCATGGATCCGGGCGACTGGCCCGGCAATCTGGGCGCCGGGCTGCTGCCCGCCCCCGACGGCAGCTGCCAGGGTGTCTTCCTGCGCTACGACCTCTTCGGCGGCCGCGGACCCGCCATGATCATCGGCAATCTGCCCGAGGGGTCCCCGGCCCGCGACGTCGCCGAGGGCGAGGTGCCCTTCGAGGTCGCCCAGCTGCTGCTCGCGCTGGAGAACGACGAGGAAGTGACCGTCGTCGGTACCGAGGACGTACCCGTGATGCAGGGCGACAACCTGCTCATCGTGCGGCGCATCAAGCTGTCGGAGGACCGGATCTCCTGCGTCCAGTTCGACCGCAGCGACCATGTCCTGGTGACCATCGCCGCCTGGGACCGGCCCATCACCGACGACCTGTACGCGCTGCTCAAGCCCCTGCCCGCGGAGCTTTTCCAGCAGGGCTGAGCGTGACATCGGCCGCCCGGACGAAGCCGATCCGGTGGCCGAACTGGATCTGGTAGTAGCGGTCCTTGCCGGTGACCACCCGGTGCGAGCCGGTATCGAAGGTGACCGAGTAGTAGTACTCGCCGGGCATCTCGCCGCCGACCACGTACTCCTGCCCCTTGGGCAGCGTGTACGGCAGCGGGGAGACCGCCTGGACGGGCACGCCCTCCGGGTAGGCGGAGGCCTCCGGGTAGGCGCGGCCGTAGACCGGCACCGAGTCCAGGCCCTTGCGCGGGGTCACGGTCCGTCCGGCCGACGGCACGGCCGTGGGCTGCTTCTCCGGGTTGCGGAACCAGGCCTTCTGACCCAGGTACCAGATGGCGGTCCAGTCGCCCCAGCGGTCCGCCACCGCGAACTGCTGGCCGGTGGACACCCGTGACGACAGGTCGTTCACCCCGGTCGTCGGGGCCGAGCCCAGCCCGATGTCCCTGATCAGCGGGGACTTCTCGTCGTGGTCGGAGTACAGCCGCACCGCGCTGGAGCCGTGCGCCGGGCACGGCTCGCGCGAGCGCTCACAGCCGGTGAACACCGGCTGGTGCTCGGCGTAGTCCGGGCGGATCGTCACCACGGACGCGTTCTTCCCGCCGGTGGCCTTCAGCGGCTCGCCCAGCAGCTCGAAGTAGTGCCGCCAGTCCCAGTACGGGCCGGGGTCGGTGTGCATGCCCCGCACGGCCGAGGTGGTCGGGCCCGGCACCGTGTCGTGGCCGAGGATGTGGTGCCGGTCCAGCGGGATGTCGTACTTCTCGGCCAGGTACCTCACCAGACGGGCCGACGAGCGGTACATCGCCTCGGTGTACCAGGCGTCCGGCTTCGTCAGGAAGCCCTCGTGCTCCAGGCCGATCGAGCCGGCGTTGACGTACCAGTTCCCGGCGTGCCAGGCCACGTCCTTCGCCTTGACGTGCTGGGCGACATGCCCGTCGGTGGAGCGCAGACTGTAGTTCCAGGACACATAGGTGGGGTCCTGGATCATGTCGAGGACTCCCTCCCAGGCGCCCTCGGTGTCGTGCACCACGATGTACCGGATGCGCTGCGAGGCGGGCCGCTCCGCCAGGTCGTGGTTGCCGTAGTCGCCGTCGCCGAACTCCTTGTACGGCGCCGGGATCCACTCGCAGGAGATCGTCGGCGGACACTCCGTACCGGCGGACGAGGCGGCCCGCAGTCCGGCTCGCCGCACCGCCGAGCGGTCCGGCACCACATCAGGACGGGCGGCCAGGGCCACCCGCTGACCGGAGTCCGTGGTGCGCCGCTCGCCCTCGCGGATCACCGCGAAGACCTCGTTGGCGTACGCCGTCGCCGTCGCGGTGTCGTCCGCGCCGGAGAAGCGGGCCACCGCCCCGTACCAGTCGGCCGGGTCGCCGCTCGCCGGCGCGCCCAGCTCCCGCTGGGCCTCGGCCAGCAGCGCCGCGCCGCCCGCCACATTGGCGGCGGGATCCTCGCGCAGCCGTTCGGGGCTCAGCCCGGTCAGCCGGGCGGCCTCGAGCAGGGTGGTCAGCCGGGGCGGCAGCGTGCCCGCGCGGAAGCCGAGGTCCCCGGGGCGCGGCGCGGGCCGGGCGTCGTCGCCCCGCGGATCCTCCGTGCCCCGTCCGTGGTGGCCGGCCGTGGCCAGCGCCGTGCGGGCGTCCGTGAGGTGCATCGGGCCGTACCCGCCGGCGACGCTCGGCGCGCCGCCGTGGCTGTCCCAGCGGGACTGCAGATAGGACACCCCGAGCAGCACGCTCTGCGGTACCCCGTACTCCGCGGACGCCTCGGCGAACGCCTGTTGCAGCCGGGCGGTGGCGGGCGGAGCCCCGGACGACGGGGCGGCGCCGAGCAGCGGCAGCGTCAGCGCCGCGGCGGCCAGGGCACCCGCGGCCCCCCGGGCGCGCCGCCGCCCGGCGGGCCGGACGGACTCGATGGGGGATCCTCGCACAACAGCCTCCTGGGACGAACGAGCGGGATGAGCCGTTCGGGGCCGAGCGGTGCGTCAGTGGTACCGCCGGTCCGACGATCCGTCAATCATGCCCAGCAGGGGAGGAATTCCCTTGTCAATCGAGGTGTGCGGGAGTTTCGTGGCGGCGGCCCCGGGGCCGGCGGCGCAGCACAGGAGTACACCAATGGCCCCTTGCGCAGGAACCGCCCAGGACATACGAGATCCGCGGTGCGCCCCCGTCGGGCGCACCGCGGATCCTCGTCCCCGTCAGCGAGTGCCGACCGCCGCACGCACGGCCCGGCGGGCCAGCTGGCAGTCGTCGTGCAGCCGCCGCAGCAGCAGCCGCTGCTCCTCGCCGGACGGCGCGGCACCCGGCTGGGCCTGACCCGGTGCCGCCGGGGCCGTGTCCTGCATCGAACGCTGCACGGCCGTCTCACAGGTGCGGATCTCGCGGGTCAGCACCAGCATCAGATTCACCAGGAAGGCGTCCCGCGAGGCCGGGCCCGCCGACTGCGCGATCTGGCTGATCTGCCGCCGCGCCACCGGCGCGTCACCGAGTACGGACCACAGCGTCGCCAGGTCGTAGCCGGGCAGGTACCAGCCCGCGTGCTCCCAGTCCACCAGCACTGGACCGGCCGGTGACATCAGGATGTTGGAGAGCAGGGCGTCCCCGTGGCAGAACTGCCCCATGCCCTGCCGCCCCGCGGCGACCGCGATGCCGTGCAGCAGCTTCTGCAGATCACCCATGTCCCGGTCGGTGAGCAGCCCCAGCTCGTGATAGCGGGCGATGCGGGCCGCGTAGTCCAGCGGGGCGTCGAACGTCCCCGGCGCCGGCCGCCAGGAGTTCAGCCGGCAGATCGCTCCGAGTGCCGCCCTGATGTCCGCCCGCGGCGGCGCCTCCGTGGGGTGCCGCTGAAGTGCCGCCACCCGGCCGGGCATCCGCTCGATCACCAGCGTGCAGTTGTCCGGGTCCGCCGCGATCAGCCGGGGCGCCCGCACGGGCGGACGGTGCCGGACGAACGAGCGGTACGCCGCTATCTCGTGGCGGATCCGCTCGGACCAGGCGGGGGAGTGGTCCAGTAAGCACTTGGCGACCGCGGTGCTGCGGCCCGTGGTGCCGACCAGCAGCACCGACCGTCCGCTGCGGCGCAGCACCTGCACCGGGGAGAACTCCGGGCAGATCCGGTGCACCGAGGCGATCGCCGTGCGCAACTGGGCGCCCTGCGGGCCGGACAGGTCGAGTCTGCCGCTGACCGGCTGTGTGCCGGGCCCCGGAGCGCGCCGTACCCGTCCCGCGCCGAGCACGGGAGCCGCCGGCCGTGCGGGGGCGAGATAGGGGCCGCTGTCCGACGGACGCGAACGCAGCGGCCGGGGCGGGGCGGACACGGAGGACGATGCTGCGTACATGGGCGAGACAGATCCCTTCGTGTGCCTGCGACGTCAGTGCCCCACCCGGCCCGGGCCCTCCAGGCGCACCCTGGGGGAATGCACCGGCCGTACCGGAAAGGGCGGCCGGGTCGTGGTGGCGCACTCCTACTCGACACCCGATGTCCCCTGGCACACCATCTGGCGCACCCTGGCGAACCGTGGCGAATAGTCGCCCGGCAACTCTCACCGGGCTACTGTCAACTCAGCCGAGAACCTGGGGGCTTACGTGAGCGGACAACCCAACACCCGGCTCGCGGACCTGTTCGGCCTGGCCGGCTGGTCCAAGGGCGAACTCGCGAGGCTGGTCAACAAGCAGGCGGCGGCCATGGGCCACCCCCAGCTGGCGACCGACACCTCCCGGGTGCGGCGCTGGATCGACATGGGAGAGATCCCGCGCGATCCCGTACCGCGGGTGCTGGCGGCTCTGTTCACCGAGCGTCTCGGCCGTGTCGTGACCATCGAGGACCTCGGTCTGGTCCGGCGCGGGCGTGCAGGGAAACGGCAGAGCGGCCAGAACGCGGAACATCCCGACTCCCTCCCGTGGGCGCCCGAGCGGACCGCCGCGGTCCTCACCGAATTCACGGGAATGGACCTCATGCTCAACCGACGCGGCTTGGTGGGCGCGGGCGCCGCGCTCGCCGCGGGATCCGCACTCAGCAGCGCCATGCACGACTGGCTGCACACCGATCCGGCGCTGACCGCCGACGCTCCCCGCCTGAACAATCCCCTGCACGCCGACCCCGCTGGGTTCGACCGCTACGAGGCCGCCCCCATCGGGTCGCAGGAGATCGAGGAACTGGAGCGCTCCGTGGAGGTGTTCCGCGCCTGGGACGCCGCCCGGGGCGGCGGTCTCCAGCGCAAGGCGGTGGTCGGCCAGCTCAACGAGGTGGGCGGCATGCTCGCCTATCGCCATCCACCCCACCTGCAGCGGCGCCTGTGGGGCGTCGCCGCCAATCTCGCCGTCCTGGCCGGCTGGATGTCGCACGACGTCGGCCTGGAGCCCACGGCGCAGAAGTACTTCGTCATCGCCGCGCACGCCGCGCGGGAGGGCGGCGACCGGCCGCGCGCCGGTGAGGCGCTGTCCCGGGCGGCCCGCCAGATGGTGCATCTCGGCCGGCCCGACGATGCGCTGGACCTGATGAAGCTCGCCCAGTCCGGCTCCGGCCAGGAACTGCTGCCGCGCACCAAGGCGATGTTCCACACCATCGAGGCGTGGGCGCAGGCGTCCATGGGCAAGGGCCAGGCGATGCGCCGCACCCTGGGCCAGGCCGAGGATCTGTTCGTCTCCGACAAGGGCGATGTGCCGCCGCCGAGCTGGATGCAGCTGTTCAACGAGGCGGACCTGTACGGCATGCAGGCCCTGGCGTACCGCACGCTGGCGGAGTTCGAGCCGGGAGCGGCCGCCCACGCCCAGCACTACGCGGACAAGGCGCTGGCGCTGCGGGTGGAGGCCCAGCAGCGGTCGAAGATCTTCGACTTCCTGTCCATGGCTTCCGCCTGCTTCATCGCCGACGACCCGGAGCAGGCCGACCGCTTCGCCCGGCTGGCCCTGGTGTCGATGGGGCAGAACTCCTCCCACCGCACCTGGGACCGGCTGCGCCAGATGTACCGGCTCACCGCGCAGTTCGCCGACTACCCGAGGATCCAGGAGCTGCGCGAGGAGATCGAGCTGGCGCTGCCGAAGCCGAAGGGGCGGGGCGGCAAGACCGCACCGGCGTGACGGAACCGGCGCCGAGCCGGCGTCCGGGATGCCGGGCCGGAGGGTCATCCGTGTGCGGAGCCGGAGGTGATCCGTGCCGAACGCCGGGGGCCGTCCGTGCCGGACACCCCGCGCATGGCCGTGCCGTCGGTGATCCGCGCTAGTCGGTCACCCGTGCCACGAGCACGCAGGCGTCGTCCTCCCGGTGCTGCTCGCCGAACTCCCGGACCATCGCCCGGACGCAGTCCTGTGCGGTGGTGGCCCCGGTGATCCGCGGGGCTAGTGTGGCGAGCAGGCGGTGCGCGGCCTCCGCTCCCGCGTACCCCGGCACCAGACCGTCGGTGGGCAGGAGCAGCAGGTCGCCAGGCAGGAGGGTCTCCTCGGCCTGCCCGTACACCGCGCCGGAGGCGGCGCCGAGCGGCATGCCCTCCGGTGCCTCCAGCACCCGTCCCGTCCGGCCGCGGAACAGCAGCGGGGCGAGCCGGCCGGCCCGCGCCCACACCAGGGAGCGGGAGCCGGACCGGTAGCGCAGACACAGCGCGCTGCCCAGGGCGGGCTGCACGGTGGCGTCGAGCAGCCCGTTGAGGCAGGTCAGCAGCGGGCCCGGGGTCGTGCCCGCCATCGCCATGCCGCGCACCGCGCCGAGCAGCATCGCCCGGGCGGAGGCCACGGCGACGCCCTGCCCGGTCAGTCCGCCGACGCTCAGCAGTGTCGTTCCGTCGGTCAGGTCGAGGGCGTCGTACCAGTCCCCGCCTATGCGGGGACCGGTGGACGAGGGCAGGTGCAGGGCGGCGATGTCCAGCCCCGGCCGGTCTGCCCGGGGCCGTGCGCCGCGCGGGCCGGTGTGCGGGAGCCGCAGGGTGCCGTGCCGTGCCGGGAGCACGGCCTCCTGCAGCTCGACCGCGAGCCGGTGCTCGATCTGCTCGGCCGCCTGCCTCTGGTGGTGCAGCGAGTCACGGGTCTCGCTGACCGCCCTGCGGCAGCGGCGCAGTTCGCTGACATCGCGCAGCACCGCCCACATCGAGGCGGTGCTGCCGTCGGCGCCGAGCACCGGTTCGCCCATCATGTGCATGGTGCGTACGCCGCCGTCCGGGAGGACGACACGGAACTCGCCGTCGATGGGACGGCCGTCGACGAGGCAGCCGGTGACCATCGCCGTCAGCTTCGGCCGGTCCTCGTGGAGCACCAGTGAGGGCAGCTCGTCGAGGGTGAGCGGGGGAGCGGCGGGGTCGCGGCCGAGCAGGCCGTACAGCTCGGGGGACCAGTTGGCCTCGTCGGTGAGCAGATTCCACTCCGCGCTGCCGACCCGGCTGACCAGGGAGCCCTGCCGGGGCACCGGCGGTGCGGGCGAGGACGGCCCGGAGGCGTGCCGCGGGGCCTCCCGCAGCTGTGCCAAGTGCTCGTCGAGATCGTTGAGCTGATGCAGCGCCAGATCGTACAGCGCCCGCTGGAAGCGGTTGCGCGGGTCGGCGGCGTCGGCCGGGGTGCCGCGGCGCACCGCGTCCACCTCGCCCTTGAGCCGCCGGGTCTGGGAGATGAGTGCGTCGACCGAGCCGCGCCCTGGCGGCTGGGCGGCTGAGCGGTCCGCGGAGAGGTGGGACGGCATGACGCACTCCGATGCGGGTCGGAACGGCCTTCGAGGCGGAGGGACTGTTACGACTGTTGCACAGCCCACGACGGCTCGTAAGGGATTCGGCAACACACGATAGGGCGGTGCCGAGGGCATATGCCACCGTCTTCGCGGAGTTACTCCGGGGTATGTGCGGCGGGCCGGTCCCCGGCGTCAACTCGGATGGTAAGCAAGTGACTTGACGGGCCGATGGGGCACCTGCGGTGTTTCAGTCAGGCGTTCGAGAGGCGGGCGCCCGTTCGCAGGCGGCCGCGTGTGACGGTACGTCAGCGCGCCGCTTCCGGCGCGCGTCCGGGCGCCCTCACCGAAGCCTGCTCAGCACCTCAGTACCGCAGCACCGCCGCCATGCCCTGCGCGTCCCCGAGCGTGCCGTCCGGGACGAAGCGGACCTCGGCGCCGGTCTCCAGGCACTGCTCCACGATCTCGTCGACGATGTCGTGGCGCACGTCCAGTTCACCGTTGGCCGCGATCACCAGATGGTCCCCGGTGTCGCGCACGGTCACCTGGTAGTTCTCCTCGACCGCCAGCAGCCGCACCCGGCCCTCCCGGGCGCTCTGCCACAGCTCGTCCACCCCGGCCGCGTACTCCTTGCGCCCCTTGGCGGCCTCGAGCTCCTTGAGCACCTGCTCCGTGCTCTGCCGGGCCTCCTCCTCCCGCACCGGGCGGATCGCCTGCCACACCGCCTCGTGCGGGCCGTGGGCCAGCCCGCCGTGCTGGACGTGCACGGCGTCCTTGGTGACCGTGCCGATCTCGTTGAGCGCGGACAGGGCGGCCGGCTCGCCGGTGACGTACAGCCGCCGCGGGTCGCGGCGCAGTACGGCCTCCATCGCGGCGTCGGCCTCCTTCAAGAAGCGCCGGGTGCTCTCGTCCCGGAAGGCGCTCGGCTGGTCGCCGATCCGCTCCACCCGCTCGGGGTCGAAGTTCTCCGGGGGACGGGTCATCGGGAAGCCGCCGCTCTTCTCCTCGACGACCCGGTCCACCCCGCCGCTCCACAGGGTGACCCGGTCGGCGGAGACGGACAGCACCCAGAACGGCTGCTCCGCGGCGTGCGCGGAGACCAGGTTGCGCGTGAGGAAGGTGTCCGAGAGCACCACACGCTCGGGCACGGAACGCGCCAGCGTCCACACCTGGTGCTCCCCGGGGGCCGCGAAGATGGCCAGGCCGTCCTCGCAGTGCGTCAGATCCACCTCGGCCAGGGCCCGGTCCAGCTCTTTGGAGACCTCGATGCGCCGGTCCCGGGTGACCGCGGGATCGGCCTCCAGCCGCCGCTTGGCCTCGGTCACCGCATTGCGCAGCCGGACGACGTCCTCGGCGCTGAGCGGATCGCGCCGGTTCGTCGGCGTCAGCACGGAGACCGCGGGGTAGGGCCGCGGGCGGCGCAGTTCGGCAAGGGTCGCGGGGCTCAGATCGTGCTCCATGACAGCACCATAGAGCCGATTCCGCCGTAGGGCATTCGGGGCAATCCGGCCGACCGCGCATCCTCGGCCACCAGCGGGCGGCCGGCGGCCGCGCTACCTGCGCTCGTCCCCCTCCGAGCCGCAGGAGCTGCCGTCGCGGGGCAGGGAGCCGTAGAGCAGGAAGTCGTCGATCGTGCGGTGGACGCACTTGGAGGAGCCGTAGCCGGTGTGCCCCTCGCCCCGGTTGTCGAGCACCACCGCGGAGGAGCCGAGCCGCTTCGCCGTCTGCACCGTCCACGCGTACGGCGTCGCCGGGTCGCCCCGGGTGCCGACCAGCAGCAGCTTCGGCGTGTCCACGTCCTTGACCCGCTCACGGATGTAGTCGGTCCCCTTGGGCCGGCCGTGGCACAGCAGCACCTGGGCCAGCCGGTAGCGCCCGAAGACCGGCGAGGCCTCCTCGTAGGCCTCCCGCAGCCGGGCGAAGTCGCGGGCCACCCGGGCCACGGGCGGACGGTCCGGGTCGTCCGCGCAGTTCACCGCCATCAGCGCCGCCGGCAGGTTGTCCAGCGGGACCTCCTCCTCGTCGGTCAGCGGGGTGTGGCCGCGCAGCGGCACCGGGACCGGCAGCGTCACCCCGCCCGTCGCGAAGGCCTCCACACCGCGTGTGTCCCCGTCCTCCATCAGCTGGGCGAGCGCCCGTTGCAGCAGCGGCCACAGCTCCCTGCTGTACAGCCCCTGCCCCATGGCGCCGGCCAGGTCCTGGCCGCTGAACTCGAAGCCGAAGTCCGTGGGCACCGGGTCCTCGTCCAGCGAGCGGACCAGGCTCACGACCTGCTCGCGGGCGAGCCGGGGATCCTGCCCGAACGGGCAGGCGATGTCCTCGGTGCACCAGGTCAGGAAGTTCTCCAGTGCCTTCTGCTGGCCCCTGGCGCTGACCAGGCCCTGCTCGGTCAGCGGCTCGGTCAGGGTGTCCACCCCGTCCAGCGCCATCCGGCCCACCTTGTCGGGGAACCGGGCCGCGTACACCGCGCCGAGCCGGGTGCCGTAGGAGAAACCCAGGTAGTTGAGCTTGTCGTCGCCGAGCACCTCGCGCATCAGGTCCAGATCGCGGGCGACGTCCACGGTGCCCATGTGCCGCAGCACCGGTCCCGAGTGCTCGGTGCACTCGGCGGCCACCTCGCGCAACTGCCGCATCATGCCCGCCGGATCGGACATGTCCTCGCCGTCGGTGACCTCCAGCGCCCGACTGGTGGCCTCCTCGCCGCAGCTGACCGGCGCGGAGCGGCCGACGCCGCGGGGGTCGAAGGACACCACGTCGTACTCGTCGGTCAGACCCATGAACTCCTTGCCGCCGTGGGCGAGTCCCAGCACCCCGGAGCCGCCCGGGCCGCCGAAGTTCAGCACCACCGAACCCCTCGGGTCGCCGGTGCCCCGGTAGCGGGCCAGGGCCAGATCGAGGCTGCCCCTGTCCGGATCGGAGTAGTCGAGCGGCACGGTGATCTTGCCGCACTGCAGGTCCTTGGGCATGTCCATGCCCTCGCACGCCGACCACTTGATCTTCTGGCCGGTGAAGCGGCTGAGATCCGGCTCCTCGGCGCCGCCCGCGGCCGGCAGGCCCGCGCCCAGCAGCGCCAGCGTCGCCGTCGCGACGACGGCGCAGCGCCGCAGAGAGGGGCGCACGGACAGCTTGGCCTGCATCGATGCCTCCACGGGCGCCGCCCGGAGCCGACCGGGAGCCGGCGCCCTGGCCCACGATAAGCGGGCGCCGGCGGCCTCGCCTGCCGGCCGGACGGCCCACCGGCACACCCCCGTTCGGACGGGTGGGCGGCCGCCGTGAGTTCGACGGCTTTGCCGGAGTTTCGACCCCGGGGACGCCCGTTGGAGTGAACGGGGAGTGACTTACGGATAAGCCATAACTCGGATGGTGGGCCCGCGTTGCACCCGGTGCGGGCGAGTGCTCGCGACCGAGTCTGGAAGGCAGGACACCTATGAGACGGGTTACCCGTAACGGTGTGATCGCCGTCGCGGCCGCGTCGGGCGCGATGGGCCTGGCCGTGCCGGCGTACGCCGATGCCGGGGCCGACGGAGCCGCCGCCGGCTCCCCCGGAGTGCTCTCCGGGAACACCGTGCAGCTGCCGGTGCACGTCCCGGTCAACGTGTGCGGCAACACGGTGAACGTGGTGGGGCTCCTCAACCCCGCCGCGGGCAACGCCTGCGTCAACGAGGACGGCGACGGCAGGTCCGGCGGAGGGGCCTCCGGCGGTGCCTCCGCAGTGAGCACCGCACAGGACTCCCCGGGCGTGGCCTCCGGCAACGGCGTGCAGCTGCCCGTGCATCTGCCGGTCGAGGTCAGCGGCAACAGCGTGAACGTGGCCGGGGCCGGCAACGCCGCCGAGGGCAACGAGTCGGTCAACACCTCCGGCGAGAAGCCCGGGCGGCCGGCCGAGCAGGAGCCCGAGCGCTCCGTCCCGCCCCGCAGCGAGCCCGCCCCCGCCCCCGAGCAGCAGACCACCGGCGCCCTCGCCGAGACCGGCGCCGATCACACCCTGCCGGTCGCCGCCACCGGCGCCGCGCTGTTCCTCGGCGGCGTCGCCCTGCACCGCCGCTTCCGCCCGCGCCGGGACGCCTGAGCGCAGAACCGTTGGTGCCGCCTCGGGCCGGCCGGGGCCCTCGGCACCGGCCGGCCCGGCGGTCACCCGGGCTCAGCCCGCCGCGCGATGGAACCGGCGGTGCAGCTCCCGGACACGCTCCGTCAGCTCGGGCACCGGGCCCTCCACCGTGACGCCGGGTGCGACCTCCCGCACCTGCAGCGGCCGCACCGGCGGCGCCGGAACGCCCAGCTCGGCGAGCCAGCCGGTCAGCTGCGCGGAGGAGGCCACGTACACGATCCGTCCCAGACCGACCCAGGCGTGCGCCGCCGCGCACATCGGGCAGTGCTCACCGGAGGTGTAGACCGTGGCGGCGGCCCGCTCGCCGGGCGCCATGTGCTCCGCGGCCCAGCGCGCCAGGGCGAACTCGGGATGCCGGGTACGATCCCCGGAGGCCACCCGGTTGCGGTCCTCGGCGAGCACGTCACCGCTCCCGCCCACGAGCACGGATCCGAACGGCTCGTCCCCGGCCTCGAGGGCCTCGGCCGCCAGCTCCACACAGCGACGCAGATGCGTCAGTTCGGCATCCTTCACGACCATGGACGACCTCCCATGACGACGACGTGACCGGCATCCCCGTCACCCTGGGCATGCCCGAGGCGCGAACGGGTCCGGGGCGCACCCCGCGCGGGGTGCGCCCCGGACCCGTTCCGCTGTCCGTGGCCGAAGCCGCCGTGTTCTCAGCGGCGGGCCTTCGCCCGGTCCAGCGCGATCACACCGACCGCGGCCAGGCCGATCTGGATGAGCCATTCGATCCAGTCGACACCCTTGGTGTCGGCCACGCCCAGGGCCGCCGCGATCGCCGAACCGATCAGCGCGGCCACGATGCCGACGAGGATCGTCCACAGAATCCCGATGCGCTGACGCCCCGGAACCACCAGACGGCCCAGCACGCCGATGACAATGCCGATGACGATGGCACTGATGATGCCGTCGATCTCCATATCGCCCCTCTTCTCCTGACCCGGCAGTAGAGCCGCTCTGAAGCTTCTGCCCAGGGATCCCGGCGGCACGCACCGCTGGGTGGCACGGCGTGAGGTGCGTGCGCGGCGCGACCGGCGTGACGCCGGCGCCCCGGTCGGTCACCGCCGGACACGTCAGGGCCGGTCCGCGGCGGGCGCGGACCGGCCTCCGGCTCCCTTCATGCGTGGAGGAGGGGAGGAAGCGGCCGGGGGTCACGACCGGGTCGTGGCCCTCGCCGCTGTGGCGACACACATCAGCCCCAGCACCAGGGTCAGGGCGCCCACGACGATGTTGTTCCAGACGACCCCGGCGTCCGGGCTCTCGCCGACGATCCAGGGCGAGATGATCATCCACACGCCGAGGGCGCACATGGCTCCGCTCAGGCCGTACATGCGCGCGGGGGCCGCGGTGAATCCGAGGCCGAGGAGGCCGATCGCGATACCCACGATCAGGTTGTGGGTCACCAGCGCCGGCTGGCTCGCCGTGTAGTGCACGATCCACGGAGACACCGCACAGTACAGGCCGAGCAGGAATACGGGTCCGTCGACGAGGACCACATCACGTCCGCCGAGCATGCGCTCGTAGCGGGCCCGCATCTCCGATGCATCGGGGTGGGTCGTGATGTCGCCACTGGGGTGCGAGACGTTGGCCATGTTCGTCTCCTTCGACTAGCAGACCTGACCGCACTGATGCGGTATGCGGTTGGTGCCGCTTACGTATATTTTGCGCTTATCTCGGCTTTATGTGTAGAGGTCAGAGGGGCGTGACTCCGGGCCGGACATGTCCGGGTCGTGCGGGGGCAGACGGACTGTGGCGAGGTGAGCACGCGCAGATCACAGGAGGTGTCCGCCCCCATGACCACGGCATCGGGAGCGAAGGTGCTGGAGCGGTTTCCCGCGGGGTCCCCGCGCGGATCGTGGCCGGCCGGGGAGTACGCGGCCCGGTGTCGTGCGCAGGGTGAGCCGGCCACGGTGGTCATGGATCTGGAGTCGGACGCGTTCCTGGTCGTGGTGCCCGCGGAGGGCGGCTGAGGCGGCCGGCGCCGGCGAAGGCGGAGCGGTGGAAGCGGACTCCCGCAATCTATTGGTCTAAACCCTTGACTGGTACAGACCAAAGCGGTTGAGTGTGCCCGACACCCCCCACCACGGCCGCCCCCACGCCGTGACCGGCTCCCCGGTGCACGCGGTCGAGGGTCGCCCCTTGCTGCCCTGTGCGCGGGAGCGGCCGTGTCCCGCAAAGGAGTTGATCCCTTGTCGAGACGCCGCTTCGCCGCCGTGACCGCCGCACTCGTGCTGGCCGGTACCGCACCCGTCCTGCTCCCCGCCGCCCCCGCCGCGGCCGCCGCCTGCTCCAGCTACCCGGACTGGCAGGCCGGGAAGTGGTACAACGCCGGTGACATCGTCCGCTACACGGACGGCAGGGCCTACGTGGCCGAGCACGGCAACCCGGGCTACGACCCGACCATCAGCACCTGGTACTGGGAGCCCTACGCCTGTGACAACGGGCCGGAAACCCCCGTCGGGTCCTTCGTGGTGACGGAGGCCCAGTTCAACCAGATGTTCCCGAACCGGAACCCCTTCTACACCTACAGCGGGCTCACCGCCGCCCTCAGCGCCTACCCCGGCTTCGCCAACACCGGCAGCGACACGGTGAAGAAGCAGGAGGCCGCCGCCTTCCTCGCCAACGTCAGCCACGAGACCGGCGGTCTGGTGCACGTGGTGGAGCAGAACACCGCCAACTACCCGCACTACTGCGACTGGAGCCGCCCCTACGGCTGCCCGGCAGGACAGGACGCCTACTACGGACGCGGGCCGATCCAGCTGAGCTGGAACTTCAACTACAAGGCGGCGGGCGACGCGCTCGGCATCGACCTGCTCAACAACCCCTGGCTGGTGCAGAACGACGCGGCCGTGGCCTGGAAGACGGCCCTGTGGTACTGGAACACCCAGACAGGACCGGGCACCATGACCCCGCATGCCGCCATGGTCAACCAGGCCGGTTTCGGCCAGACCATCCGCAGCATCAACGGCTCCCTGGAGTGCGACGGCAAGAACCCGGCCCAGGTGCAGAGCCGGGTCGACACCTACCAGCGGTTCACCCAGATCCTCGGCGTCTCGCCCGGCGGCAACCTGTACTGCTGACGAACCCCTGACGCCGCACCGTGGGGCGTGGTGTCATGCACCTGACCACATGGGGTGGACTCTCGTGCGGCCACCCCTCGGACGAAGGGGCACTCCACATGCGCACCCGCCACGCCCTGCTCGCCGCCGCCGCCACGACCGCCGCGCTCGCCGCGGCGGTCGTGGCGCCCGGGCCCGCCGCCGGCGCCGCGCCGGTCCCGCCACCCGGCACGTACTACGTCCAGAGCACCGTCACCGGCTTCAACGCGGCCGACCGCTCCGGAGCCGTCGAGCAGCACCGCCCGCGCGGCGACGAGGACCGCCAGCAGTGGCACCTGCGCGCCGACGGGGGCACCTACCTGCTGGAGAACACCGACAGCCCCGGCAGCTGCCTCGGCCGCGCCGGCGACCAGGCCCGCACCGTCGGCTGCGGCAGCCAGGACGCCCCCTGGCAGATCGCCCCGGCCGGCGACGACCGCTTCACCCTGACCGTGCCCGGCACCGACCGCCGCCTCGCCCTGAGCCCCGAACCGGCCGGCGGCACCCACCCCGCGCAACTCGTCGTCGGCAACGGCGCGGACGACCTCGCCTCCTGGTACCTCACCCCGGTCGACCCGGTCACCGGCCCCATGCCTCCCCCGGACCGCCGCACCCTCGACCAGGTCACCTTCCTCACCGCGCACAACGCCTACGCCAACGGCGTCGACGGCGGTTTCGCGCCGCCCTTCGCCGACCTCTTCCCCAATCAGCGGCACGGCATCGAACGCCAGCTCGCCGACGGCGTACGGGGGTTCATGCTGGACATCCACCAGACGCCGGACGGCGCCATCCTCTGCCACAACAGCTGCACGCTGGTCCGCAGACCCGTCGCCCTCTGGGTGGACCTGCAACGGATGGTCGACTTCCTCAAGGCCCACCCCGACCAGTTCGTCACCGTGTTCCTGGAGGACTACGTCGAACCCGCGGTCCTGCGCGCCGAACTCGCCCGTGTCGACGGCCTGTCGGACGTCCTCTACCGGCCCGACCGCACCGGCGTGCGCGAGCACGGCTGGCCGTCCCTGGCCGAACTCACCGCCGCGGGGCACCGTCTGCTGATCTTCACCGACCACAGCCGCGCCGCTGACGAGGCCGCAGGCCTCACCCGGGACAGCTTCGGCGTGATGTACCAGCGGGAGTGGACGGTCGAGAACTTCTGGTCCATGGGTCCGGGCGTCGGCACCTCCGACTGGTCCTGCTACAGCCGCTGGTACGACGCCGGCACCGCCATCCCGCTGACCCGCACCGAGCCCGGCTTCCGGCCGCTGTTCGTGATGAACCACTTCCGTGACGTCCCGGTGACCGCCACGGCGGCCACGGACAACTCCAAGCTCACCGACCGCGCCCGCCGCTTCTGCCAGCCGGCCGCCCGCAAGAAGCCCAACTACCTCGCCGTGGACCACTACGACCTCGGCGACCCCGCCTCCGCGGTGACCACCCTCAACACCTACACGTACCCCCCGGTCATGGGCTGATCCGGAAGCGCGGCCCCCGGCACCCCCTCGTACCCCGCCGGGGGCCGCCACGCCGACCGCGCCGACGCAGCTGCGGGCGGTCATGGCGCTCGGGGCGGGCTGCCACGCCGTTCCTCCTTCGGCCGGTCGTGCCGACCTGGCTGCGGCGGTCGCGCCGACCTCGCTTCGGTCGTCGTGCCGACGCGGCTTCGGGCGGTCGCGCCGCTCGGGGCGGCACGGGCGGGCGCAGCGGCACCCTGCAGGCGCGGGCCGCCGTCACCGCCCCCGGCCCGCCCCCGCGTGGGCAGCGGGGCGGTGTGGCCGCCGCCCGTGCCTCAGCCGAGCAGACGCCTCGGTCGGCAGCGGCCCGAGCCGCTCCACGAGTCCACGAGGGCGCCGCCCGACCGCATACCGAGGCCCGCCCGGGTCACTCCGTCAGAGGAACACACTCCGCCAGCAGGCCGACCACGTCCCGCCAGGCCCGCTGTGCATGCCGGGGATGATGGCCGACCCCCGGCAGCGCAGCGTGCTCCACCGGCGGGTGGTGAAAGGCGTGCAGTGCCCCGCCGTAGACCACCAGACGCCAGTCGACCCCGGCGTCCTGCATCTCGGCCGTGAACGCCTCGCGCTGCGCCGCCGGCATGATCGGGTCCTCCGACCCGACCCCGGCCCACACCGGGCAGCGTATGCGCGCCGCCTCCCCGGGCCGCCCCGTGATCAGCCCGTTGACCGTCGCGATCGCGCGCAGGCCGACGCCGGCGCGCCCCAGTTCCAGCGCAATGGCACCCCCTGTGCCGTACCCGACGGCGGCGATCCGGTCCGGATCGGTGCGCGGCTCCGCGCGGAGCACATCGAGCGCCGCATGGCCGATGTCCCGCATCCGCTCGGGGTCGGCGAGCAGCGGCATGCAGCGGGCCAGCATCTCCTCCGGGTCGGCCAGATAGCGACCGCCGTGGAGGTCGAAGGCCAGGGCCACGTATCCCAGCTCGGCGAGCGCTTCGGCCCGGCGGCGCTCGACGTCGCTGAGCCCCACCCCCTCGGGCCCCACCAGGACCCCGGGCCGCCGGCCGGTACCGGAGGGGAGGGCGAGGTGGCCGGTCATGGTCAGGCCGTCCGCCGCGTATGCGACCGAGCGCGTCTCGACTGTCGTCATGAGCCGGACTGTAGTGACCGCCGAGCCGGGTACGGCCGGTGTTCTGCTGCAGGCAGAGCGCGGGTTGTGGGACTCCCCGCGGCCGGGACTGGCGTCCGGTCGGGTTTTACGTATAACCTCTCCGGTCAACCCCACCTCCAGGAAGGTCACGATGAGGCACGTCGCGCTGGTCACCCTGGTCGTCGACGACTACGACGAGGCGATCCGCTTCTACACCGGCGCGCTCGGGTTCCGCCTGGTCGAGGACACGCCGCGGGGTGACGGCTCCCGGTGGGTCGTGGTCGCGCCCGGCGGCGAGGGTGCCGGGACGGGGTTGCTGCTGGCCCGCGCGCAGGGGGAACGGCAGCGTGCCCGCATCGGTGACCAGACCGGCGGCCGGGTGGGCTTCTTCCTGCACACCGACGACTTCGCCCGCGACCACGCCCGGATGACCGAGGCCGGCGTGGTCTTCCTGGAGGAGGCGCGGCACGAGCCCTACGGCACCGTCGCCGTCTTCCAGGACCTCTACGGCAACCACTGGGACCTGCTCCAGCCCGCCGCCTGATCTCGGCCCGCAGTACCCGAACCCCCTGCCCAGGAAAGCACCGCTGATGACTTCTACGCGCATAGACACCGAGACCCTCCGCCGCCTCCCCAAGGCCGTGCTGCACGACCACCTCGACGGCGGACTGCGGCCCGCCACCCTGGTGGAGCTGGCCGAGTCCGTCGGCCACACCCTGCCCACCACCGACCCGGAGGAGCTGGCCGCCTGGTACGCCGAGGCCGCCGGCTCCGGTGACCTGGTGCGCTACATCGCCACCTTCGAGCACACCCTGGCCGTGATGCAGCACCGCGAGGGCCTGCTGCGCACCGCCGAGGAGTACGTCCTCGACCTCGCCGCGGACGGCGTGGTCTACGGCGAGGTCCGCTACGCGCCCGAGCTGATGACCAGGGGCGGGCTGACCCTCCCCGAGGTGGTCGAGACCGTGCAGGAGGGCCTCGCCGCCGGCATGGCCAAGGCGGCGGCCGCCGGCACCCCGGTGCGGGTCGGCACGCTGCTGTGCGGGATGCGCATGTTCGACCGGACGCGGGAGACCGCCGACCTGGCCGTCGCCTTCCGTGACGCCGGTGTCGTCGGCTTCGACATCGCCGGAGCCGAGGACGGCTTCCCGCCGGCGGACCACCTGGACGCCTTCGAGCGTCTGCGGCGCGAGAACGTGCCCTTCACCATTCACGCCGGCGAGGCCCACGGCCTGCCCAGCATCCATCAGGCCGTCCAGGTGTGCGGCGCCCAGCGCATCGGCCACGGTGTGCGCATCACCGACGACATCCCGGACCTCGCCGCCGGCAAGCTCGGCCGGCTCGCCGCCTGGATCAGGGACCGGCGCATCGCGCTGGAGATGTGCCCCACCTCCAACCTCCAGACCGGTGCCGCGACCTCGATCGCCGAGCACCCGATCACCGCGCTGAAGAACCTCGGTTTCCGGGTCACCCTCAACACCGACAACCGGCTCGTCTCCGGCACCACCATGACCCGTGAGATGGCGCTGCTGGTCGAGCAGGCGGGCTGGACGGTCCAGGACCTGCGGACCGTCACCGTCAACGCGGTCAAGAGTGCCTTCCTGCCGTTCGACGAGCGCAACGCGCTGATCCGGGACGTGGTGCTGCCCGGCTACGCCGACGTGCTCTGAAGCAGCCCGCGGACATAGGCGGCCTGTCCGGCGTGCTGCAGATCGTCGGACAGGACGCTGACCAGCCGCACGCCCAGGCTGACCGGCGGGTCCCAGCGCTCGTCGACGATCCGCTCCAGGTCCCCGGCGGTCAGTGAGCGCAGCGCGCCCAGCGTCTGCTGGTGCACCGCGTCGTAGTAGCCGGTCAGCAGGTCACCGGAGCCGACCCGCACCCGGGCCACCTGCTCGGGGCTGTGGCCGAACCCGGTGTCGCGGCGCCGCAGGCCGAGCCCGAACCGCTGCTCCCAGCCGCCGGCGAGCCACACCTGCTCCAGGCCGAAGGCGTCGGCGATGTGGTCGTCCTGGACGCGGGTGAGATGCCAGACGAGCCAGGCGATCGAGTTGGCCTCGGGGCCGGGCCGGGCGTGCAGCTCGTCCGTGCCGAGGCCCTCGACGGCGGCGTGGACCTCTTCCCGGATGCGGCCGTAGCCGTCGATGAGAATGTCCTTGGCATGCATGCATCCACCCTGGCGCATCCGGGCGTGCTACGCCCCTTCGTGCTCCAGAAGGGTCATCAGGGCGCGGGCCGCCGGGCTGGTGGCCTGCGGGGCGGGCAGCAGGGCGACCGTCTCGTACACCGCCTCGCCGGTGTCCTTCAGCGGCAGCGCGGTGAGCGACTCGCGCTTGTACCGGAAGTGCCGCGGCACCACGGCGATGCCCAGGTTCTCGTCCACCAGGTCCAGCAGGCTGTGCACGTCGTTCAGCTCCAGCGCCACCGTGCGCCGCACGCCCGCCGCGGCGAACGCCGCGTCGGTGGACCGGCGGGGTCCCCAGTCCGGGTGGAAGTCGACGAACACCTCCCCGCCCAGATCGGCCGGTGTCACGGGCATCCCGGCCCGTGCCAGCCGGTGCCCGGGATGGCACAGCACCGTCATCGGCTCCGCCGTCAGCGGCACCGGCCGCAGCTGGTCGGAGTCGGTCCCGGTGCGGTAGGCGAACGCCAGGTCCAGGCGCCCCGCCGCGACCTCCTCCGCCAGCGCGCCCGACCCCCACTGCCGCAGCCGGATCTCCACGTCCGGGTGCCGCCGCCGGAACGCGGCGAGCAGCCGGGCCACGTCCACCCCGGCGATGCACTGCTCGGTGCCGATCGACAGCGTGCCGCGCAGCACGCCCTGCACCGCCGCCACCGCCTCGTGCGCGGCGCGCACCCCGGCCAGGATCCGCTCCGCCTCGCTCAGCAGCGCCCGCCCGGCCTCGGTGAGCGTCACCCGGCGGGTGGTGCGCACGAACAGCGGCGTGCCCAGCTCCCGCTCCAGCGCGCGGATCGAGGCGGACAGGCCCGACTGGGAGACCATCAGCCGCTCCGCCGCCCGGGTGAAGTGCTGGTCCTCGGCGACGGCCACGAAGTGCTGGAGGTGACGCAGTTCCATGATTGAGCAGCCTAGCCGCTGAATCTCATCCGATTCTTCTGTTGGACTGCTGCCCGCAGGTCACGGGAGAGTGGGGGCGACGGATCACCCTTGCGTCGAGACCCCTCTAGGAGTCGCGTTGTACACCCCGCATCCCGGCCGTTACGCGGACATGCCCTACCGGCACACCGGACGCAGCGGCCTGAAGCTCCCCGCGCTCTCGCTCGGCCTGTGGCACAACTTCGGTCCCGACCGCCCCGCCGAGACCCAGCGCGCGATCCTGCGCCGCGCCTTCGACCTCGGCGTCACCCACTTCGACCTGGCCAACAACTACGGCCCGCCGCCCGGCGCCGCCGAGCTGGCGTTCGGCGAGGCCCTGCGCACCGACCTCGCCCCGTACCGCGACGAGCTGGTCATCTCCACCAAGGCCGGCTATCTGATGTGGCCTGGACCCTACGGTGAGTGGGGCTCGCGCAAGTACCTGCTCTCCTCGCTGGACCAGAGCCTGAAGCGGATGGGCCTGGACTACGTCGACATCTTCTACTCGCACCGCTTCGACCCCGACACGCCGCTCGAGGAGACCATGGGCGCGCTGCACTCGGCGGTCCAGCAGGGCAAGGCCCTCTACGTCGGCGTCTCCAACTACTCGGCCGAGCAGACCCGCGAGGCTGCCCGCATCCTGGCGGACCTGGGCACCCCGCTGCTGATCCACCAGCCGCGCTACTCGATGCTCGACCGCCGCCCCGAGGACGAGGGCCTGCTCGACGCCCTCGACGAGCTCCACGTCGGCTCCATCGCCTACTCCCCGCTGGAGCAGGGCCTGCTCACCGCCCGCTACCTCGACGGGATCCCCGAGGACTCCCGGGCGGCGAGCGACAGTCCCTTCCTCGGCACCGACGCCCTCACCGAGGACCTGGTCGCCCGGCTGCGCACCCTGAACGAGATCGCCGCGGCCCGCGGCCAGAGCCTTGCGCAGATGGCGCTGGCCTGGGTGCTCAGGGACGGCCGCGTCACCTCCGCCCTGGTCGGGGCGAGCAGCCCGCAGCAGCTGGAGGACAGCGTCGCCGCCACCCGGAAGCTGGACTTCGACGCGGAGGAGCTGGCCCGCATCGACGCCGCCGTCAAGCAGTAGCCGTCCCGCGGTCGCCCGTCTCCCCGGCAGGGGCGGGACCCGTCGGCTCCGGGTGCCGGTGGCCGTCGCGGCACCCGGAGCGGAGGGGCTGAGAACCGGTCGGCCGGGGGGCGTGCATATGCCAGGGAGACTGGCCGGAAACGCGTGGTGACAGTGCTTCAGCCGTGAACATACTCGGTGTGCGGGACCGTTTCTGCGGGGGAGGCCACGTGCACGACGAGTTCCTGTGCCATGTCACGGCGTACGGCGTCTGCGACGGCCGGCGCATCGGCGTACCGCTCGGCACCTACCGTGCGCCCACCCTCGCGCTCGCCCTCTGGTGGCTGCGGGACCGCGCCTGCTGGATCGCCGAGCGCCTGGACCCGCGGCCGGAGGCCGAGCACTTACCCCCGGGCGCGCTCGTCCCCGTCCCGGACGACGTGCCCGACGTCCCCGCCGTGCTGCGCACCTGGTGCGCCGACCCGGCCCGGCAGGAGGAGGTCGCCGAGGCGCTGGCCGCCGGACGGCTGGTGCGCGTCGCCACCGGCGACGACACCACCGAGTACGAACTGCTCGCCGAGTCCGTGGACGCCCTGCGCATGCAGCGCGCCGCACCCGGCCTGGGCGTCCCCGTCGCCTAGC